>NZ_JAOXLP010000002.1 GCF_025791835.1 Roseomonas xinghualingensis | reverse complement strand
CTATATCGACCACGACACACCCAAAAAGCAGTACGACCTCGCCGGCCTCAACGCCCCCCAGATCGCCCAGGCCGCACGACAGGCCCTCGGACAACACAACAACACACAACAACCCGCGCGCGCCTGAACCACAAAAGAGCGGTACCCCAAGGAGCCACCTTTCCTCCGTGGCCTGCCAGCCGGCGATCCTGTATCCGGGAATCCGCCCGCACGTCCGGAATCCGGCCCGCCGCGCGGCCCTGACCACCGATCGCCCATTCCGCGAGGCGCCGACGTGCCCCACCAGTCTTCGCTGACCGGCCGCATCGTCGCGGCCAGCTGCCGCCACCCCTGGCTCACCCTGTTCCTGGCCTTCCTCCTGGCATCCGGTGCGCTGTTCTACACCACGCGCCACTTCGCCATGACGACCGATACCGCCGAGCTGATCTCCACCGACCAGATCTGGCGCCAACGGGAACTGGCCTATGCCGCGGCCTTTCCGCAGCAGAGCGACCTGACCCTGGTGGTGATCGACGGCGCCAACCCGGAACTGGCCGATGCCGCCAGTACCCGCCTCGCCAAAGCCCTGGAGTCACAAACCTCGTTGTTCCGCAGCGTGAGGCAGGCCGAGGGAGGCCCCTTCTTCGCCCGCAACGGCCTGCTCCTCCTGCCGCTGGAAGATGTGCAGGCCACCACGGAGAAGCTGATCGAGGCCCAGCCCTTCCTGGGGCCGCTGGCCGCCGATCCCAGCCTCCGCGGCGTGCTCACCAGCCTCTCCAACGTGCTGGAGGGCGTCAGGCGCGGCGATGCGTCCCTGGCCGATATCGAACCCGCCATGACCGCCCTCGCCCCCCCGCTGGAAGCGGCTGTGGAAGGGCGGCCAGCCTTCTTCTCCTGGCGCAGCCTCTTCAGGGGCACCGACCCGGGCACCAGGGAAACCCGCCGCTTCCTCCTGGTGCAGCCGGTGATGGATTACGGCTCCCTCCAGCCCGGCGCCGCCGCCGCGAGGGCCATCCGCGAAACCGCCAGGGAACTCGGCCTGGATCCCGCCCATGGCGTCACCCTGCGCCTGACCGGCTCCGTACCCCTGGCCGATGAGGAATTCGCCTCCCTGGCAGAGGATGCGGAGCTGGTCACCGGCGCCATGCTCCTCGCCCTGGTCGGCATCCTCTGGCTCGCCGTCCGGTCCGCGCGCTTCGTCATCGCCATCCTCGCCACCACCCTGCTCGGCCTGGTCATCACCGCCGGGCTTGGCCTGATGGCAACCGGCCGCTTCAACCTGATCTCGGTGGCCTTCATTCCGCTCTTCGTCGGCCTTGGCGTTGATTTCAGCATCCAGTTCAGCGTGCGCTGCCTCGCCGAGCGCGTGGAACGCCCCGACCTCAAAGATGCGCTGACGGCCGCCGGCCGCAGTGTCGGACGCGCCCTGACTCTTGCGGCGGTGGCCATCGCGGCGGGCTTCTTCGCCTTCCTGCCCACCACCTTCATCGGCGTTGCCGAGCTGGGCGCCATCGCGGGCCTTGGGATGATCGTCGCCCTCGTCCTCAGCGTCACGCTGCTGCCTGCGCTGCTGGTCCTGATGCGCCCGCCGCCGGGCGGCCAGGCGGAGGTAGGCTACCCTGCGCTGGCCCCGGTCGAGGCAGCCCTCACACGCCATCGCCGGGTGGTGCTGGCCATCTCGGCCCTGGCAGCCCTCGGCTGCATTGCCCTGCTCCCGCTGCTGCGCTTCGACTTCAACCCGCTGCATCTCCGCAGCCCCAGGGTGGAATCCATGTCCACCCTGCAGGACCTGATGAAGGACCAGGACCGCACGCCCAACACCATCAGCATCCTCGCTCCCTCGCTGGAAGAGGCCGATGCCCTTGCGCAGCGCCTGGCGGCTCTTCCAGAGGTCTCCCGCACCATCACGCTCAGCACCTTCATCCCCTCCCGGCAGGAGGAGAAGCTGGCCCTGATCCAGGATGCCGCCATGTTCCTCCAGCCCGTGCTGGAAGCCGTGGAGCCGCTGCCGCCTCCGAACGATGAGGAAGTCATCAGGGCCCTCTCCACCACGGCGGATGCCCTGCGCCGCACGGCGGGGGAGGCACAGGACCCGCCCTCCCTCGCAGCCCGCCACCTCGCCGAACTGCTGGACCGCCTGCGGGCCGCTCCGCCCTCCGCCCGCGCCGCGGCGGCGGAAACCCTGGTCACGCCCCTGCGCGTCCTGCTGAACCAGACCCGCGCGATGCTCCAGGCCGCCCCGATCACGCGGGACACCCTGCCGCCCGATCTTGTCGCGGACTGGATTACGCAGGACGGCCGCGCGCGCCTCCAACTCTCCCCGAGCGGCGATTCGAACGACAACGAAACCCTCCGCCGCTTCTCCGAAGCCATCCAGTCCGTCGCGCCCGACGCCACGGGCCCTCCCATCTCCATCCGCGAGGCCGGGGACAGCATCGTCACCGCCTTCCTCCAGGCTGGCATCCTCTCCGGCCTCGCCATCACCCTCCTGCTTGCCCTGGTGCTGCGCCGGGCGCGGGACGTGGTGCTGACCATGCTGCCCGTCCTGCTGAGCGGGTTGCTGACCCTCGCCTCCTGCGTGGTCTTCGACCTGCCGCTGAACTTCGCCAACATCATCGCCCTGCCGCTGCTCTTCGGCATCGGCGTGGCCTTCAACATCTATTTCGTCATGGCCTGGCGCGCGGGGGAACACGGGCTGCTGCAATCCAGCCTCACCCGCGCCGTGGTCTTCAGCGCCATGACCACCGCCACTGCCTTCGGCGCCCTCTGGCTCTCCAGCCATCCCGGCACGGCCAGCATGGGCCGACTTCTGATGGTCTCGCTGGGCTGGGAGTTGCTGGTGACGCTGATCTTCCGCCCGGCCCTGCTCGCGAAGCCACCCGCCTCGTAACACATGCGCACATCACAGGCTCGTGCACAGATGGAAGATGTTCCTGCCCTGGACGGCCTCTATGCTCCTGCCATGCGCCCCCGGAATCTCCCGCTGATCCTTGCCCTTGGCCTGTCCCTCGCGGCCTGCGCGACGCGGAACGGGGATATGGAGGCGAGCACGCCTGGCGATCCGCTCGAGCCACTCAACCGTGAGGTGCTGGACGTCAATATCGCGCTCGATGATGCCGTGTTCCGTCCTGTTGCCGTCGGCTATCGCGCGGTGGTGCCCGAATTCGCCCGCACCGGCATACGGAACGCTCTCGCCAACATCCAGGAACCACGGATCCTCGCGAACAACATCCTCCAGGGCCGCTTCCTGGATGCCGGCCACACCACGCTCCGCTTCGTCTTCAACTCCACCATTGGCCTCGGCGGCCTCTTCGATGTCGCCACGGATTGGGGCATTGCGCGGCGCAGCGGTGATTTTGGCCAGACACTGCACAGATGGGGCGTCGTCGATGGCGGTCCCTATCTCATGCTGCCCATCGCAGGCCCCTCCAACCCGCGCGACTTGGTGGGGCGGGTAAGCGACGGCTTCCTGAACCCGATCAACTGGCTGATGCCAATCGAGGCGGATGTGTCACGCTTCGTCGTGGATAGCGTGGACACAAGGGAGCAGAACATCGAGAGCATCGACGCCCTGCGCAGCGGCTCGCTCGACTTCTACGCAAGGCTGCGCAGCGTCTGGGAGCAGCGCCGGAATGCTGAGCTGAACGCCATCGGCGACACGGGCCACCGCCTCGACGTGCTGGAGGATCCGGGCGCCACGCAGTAGCGCCCCTCAGCTCCGCAACAGCTCCGCCGTACGCCGGCGCAGTTCCGCCGTCAGCCGATCGGCACCGCCTTCGCGCAGAATGGCCGCGAAATCCGAACGCCTTGAGGCCAGCTCGCTGATCGAGCCAGTCAGATACACGTCCACGATGCGCCAGCCGCCATTCGCCATTCGCCGCATCAGGTAGTTCAACTGCAGCGGCGCATCGTTCGGGCGGTTCAGCACGGTCCGCACCATCTGGTCCCCGTTCTGCAGCGGGGTGGTGCCGGTGGTGACGAAGCTCTCGCCCGAATAGCCATCGAAGTTCTTCGCGTAGCTCGCAATCGACCATTCGGAGAAGGCCTGGGTGAGTTGCGCCTGCTGGTCCGGCGTCATGCGGTTCCAGGGCGGGCCCACCGCGATGCGGGTCATGGCCGGAAGGTCGAAGGCAGCCTCCATGACCGGGCGCAACCGCTCGTACCTTCCGCGCACACCAAGCCGCCTGGCATCCCGCATCACCTGGATCAGCGCGGCATGGAAGCGCCCCACCACCTCCGCAGGCGAAGTCTGTGCGAGAGCCGGTGCTGCGCCTGTTGCCAGTATGGCGCCCGCCAGCAGCGAACGGCGCGTTGGAACGGCAAGCTTCAAGCCCTGGTCATCCATGGCGTGGCTCCCTTGTAAGGAGCCGAGATCATAGGGTGCCGCGCCGCGCATCACACCCCCGGCGGACGGCGCCCGCTCCAGGGCCGCGCCGCCTCCAGCACCGCGCCAAGCCGCAGCAGATCCAGATCGGCACCCCAGCGCCCCACGATCTGCACGCCCGTGGGCAAGCCATCCGAGGCGAAGCCGGAGGGCACCGTCAGCGCCGGATGGCCCGTGAGGTTGAAGGGATAGACATAGGCGCTCCATCCCTGGCGGGTGATGCCGCTTTTCTTGCCCTCAACCTCCACCTCGTCATGCGCGGCATCGAAACCGGCAGGCAGGGCGGTGCGCGTCAGCGTTGGCGAAACCAGCACGTCATAGCGCTCCAGCAGCCCCTGTATCGCGCGGAACAGGCCGGTGCGCGCGAACTGCGCCTGGCGGAACTGCGCGAGGCTGAAGCCTTCCCCCCGCTCCATGAAGGCGAGCAGCACCGGGTCCATGCTGTCCCGCCATTCCGCCAGATGCTTCGCCATCGCGACGGCGAAGTTGCCCTGATACATGATGCGGCCAGGAAACTCGATCCAGTCGATCACCTCCGTCACAGGCTCCACCTCCGCGCCCAGAGCCGCCAGCGCATCCAGCGAGGCGCGCGTATTGGCCTCCATCTCCCGGTCCAGCCGCGGATTTGAAGCCTGTGCGATATAGCCGACGCGCAGCCCAGAGAGGTCACCGCCGATCAGGCGCGGCGACAGCGCGGTAACGGAAGGCCCGTTCATGCTCCAGGGATCGCGCGGGCTGGGCCCGGCCATCACGCCGAGCATCACAGCCGCATCCGTCACGCTGCGTGATATCGGCCCGGCATAGGTGTAGTTGCCGAAGGCATCCGACGCAGCCTCCCAGGGCACGGCCCCCAGTGTCGGCTTCAGCCCCACCACGCCACAGCAGGCCGCCGGGATACGGATGGAGCCCGCGCCATCCGTGCCGACGGCGATTGGTCCCAGTCCCATTGCCACGGCCGCGGCCGCGCCGCCGCTCGATCCGCCGGAGGTGCGCGAAAGATCCCAGGGATTGGGCGTGACGCCAAAGCCCGGCCCATCCGTGAGTGCCTTGTGCCCGAATTCCGGCATCCGCGTCTTGCCGACCAGGATCGCGCCGGCCTCCCGCAGCCGGGTGACGATGATGTCATCGCGCGCGGGGATGTTGTCCGCGAAGATCGCGGAACCATGAGTGGTGCGGATTCCAGCCGTGTCCACCTGATCCTTGATGCTGACGGGAATGCCGTGGAGTGGCCCGAGCGGCACGCCATCCATCACAGCCTGCTCGGCCGCGCGTGCCGCCGCCCGCGCCTGCTCGGGTAGCAGCGTGACGAAGGCATTCAGCCTTGGCTGCGCCCGCTCCGCCGCAGCCAGCACGGCATCGACATATTCCACCGGTGACAGCGCTCGCCTGCGGATCAGTGCCCCTGCCTGAGCAGCAGTGAGGAAGAGCAGATCGTCATTCGGCATTTCTTGTTTCCCCAGACCGGACATTCGCCAGGCGTTCCTTGCTGATCCCGCTGGAGTCAGACCGATATGTGATATATCGTCAAGGAAAGGCTTCCAAGGAGCCACCGCGTGCCCGTCCTCGCGTCCAGGATCGTCCAGCCTCTCCGCCGCCGTGCAACCCGCGGCCTACCGCCTCCTGTGCGCGCAACACCCTGCCAAACGCCAAGGAGGTCCCCATGCTGACGCCGCTTCCCGGAAGGCGCGCCCTGTTTCGCGCCGGTGCCGCCGGACTCGCAGCCGCCGGCTTCCCTGCCGTCATCCGCCCTGCCCAGGCCGCCGGAACGCTGAACCTGGTGCTGGAATCCGAGGTGGTGATCCTCGATCCCTATGCGACCACGGCGGCGATCACCCGCACCTTCGGTTATCTTGTCTGGGACACGCTCTTCTCCATGGCTGAGAATGGCGAGATCCGCCCGCAGATGGTGCGCTCCCACACCACATCGCCCGATGGGCTGAACTGGAGCTTCACCCTGCGCGAAGGGCTGAGGTTCCATGACGGCGCGCCCGTCACGGCGGCCGACTGCGTCGCCTCGCTCAACCGCTGGATGCCGCGCGATCCGCTCGGCCGCATGCTCCAGACCGTCACCGCCTCCATCGAGGCGAAGGGCGCGGACAGCTTCACCCTGACGCTGAAGGAACCCTTCCCGCTTCTGCTCGATGTGCTGGGCAAGCCCAACGCCCCCGTGCCCTTCATCCTGCCCGAACGCGTGGTCAAATCCGCCGGCAACGGGCGCATCACCGAAATCATCGGCTCCGGCCCCTTCATCTTCCGCCCGGCACAGTGGCGTGCCGGAGACCGCATGGTGCTGGACCGCAACACGAACTACGTCCCGCGCGAGGAAGCGCCCGACTTCCTCGCCGGCGGCAAGCGCGTGAAGGTGGATAGCCTCGTGCTGCGCGTCATGCCCGATGAAGGCACCGCCGCCAGCGCCCTTTCCGCCGGCGAGGTGGATTACGTCCAGTATCTCGGCTTCGATCAGCTCCCCCGGCTGGAGCGGGCGCGCGGCGTGGAGCTGATGGGCCTTACCGGCATCCACATGTTCCAGGGCAATTTCCGCCTGAACCACGCCAGCGGCCCCTTCGCCGATCCCGAGGTGCGGAAGGTGATGCTGAAGCTGGTGGACCAGAAGGGCATCATGCAGGCCGTCGGCATCCCGGAACGCTTCGCC
The DNA here is from genome assembly GCF_025791835.1 of Roseomonas xinghualingensis. GTDB lineage: Bacteria > Pseudomonadota > Alphaproteobacteria > Acetobacterales > Acetobacteraceae > Roseomonas > Roseomonas xinghualingensis. The sequence continues at coordinate 318,747 of NZ_JAOXLP010000002.1, read as the reverse complement.
CGCGCCGACTGTGCCTCCTTCTGGATGTGCGACGCGCCGCTGGAGACCACCGCCGGCAGCGAACCCGCGCGCTTCGACGTGGCCGCGGCGCGCGAGGCGCTGCGCCGCACGAAATACAAGGGCGCGCCTGTGGTCATGCTACAGGTTTCCGGCTCCATTTCGCAAACGGCGTCCCAGGTGCTCGCACAATCCATGAAGGAGGCTGGCTTTACGGTGGATGAGCAGGTGATGGACTGGGGCACGGTGCTCGCGCGCCGCGGCAACAAGGAAGGCTGGAGCCTGTTCCCCGTCTACTCCAACGGGATCGACATGGTCTCCCCGCTCAACCACTTCTACATCGCCAGCACCTGCAACGATTACCCTGGCTGGAGCTGCGACAACCGCATCCCGTCGCTGATCGAGAAATTCGCCAAGGCCGGGAGCATGGAAGAGAAGAAGCAGATCGCGGCGGAAATCCAGACCATCGCCTATGAGCTGGTGCCGAATCTGATGTGGGGCCAGTTCTCGCGCCCGGCAGGCTACCGGAACCGCCTGAAGAACCTGCCGCGCTCCAGCTTCCCGATCTTCTGGGAAGTGTCCGTCTGATCCCGTTGGACGGACGCGCCGCGCTTCTTCCTGTTGGGTCACAAGGCGCGGGCGATTCCTCCGCCGCGCCTCTTGATGAGGCATCCGCATGAAATGGTCCCGCCTTGCCGCGATCGGACTGACGGCCATGCTCTGGGCCGGCGCCGCGCCGGCCCAGACGCTGCGGATCGGCATTGCCAGTGATCCGGATGTGCTGGACCCGACCCTGTCGCGCAGCCTGGCGGCGCGGCAGGTCTTCGCCGCCATGTGCGACAAGCTGATCGATGTGGATGCCGATCTCCGCTTCGTCCCGCAGCTCGCAACCGCCTGGCGCTGGGAGGATGAAGGCCGCAGCCTGATCCTCACGCTGCGGCCCAATGTCCGCTTCCATGACGGCGCCACGATGGATGCCGATGCCGTAGCCGCCGGGCTGAAACGCCATCTGGAAACCCCAGGCTCCACCCGCCGTGGGGAAATGGGCCCGGTGCGCGAGGTGGCGGCAACCGGCCCGCTGGAAGTGACGCTGCGGCTGGAACAGCCTTTCGCTCCCCTCCTCGCCGCGCTCTCCGACCGCGCGGGCATGATCGTCTCACCACGCGCCGCCGGCCGGGTGAACCAGGATTTCGCGCGCGAGCCCGCCTGCGCTGGCCCCTTCCGCTTCGTCCGCCGCGTGGCGCAGGACCGCATCGAGCTGGAGCGCTTCCCTGAATACTGGGACGCCGCGAACATCCATTTCGACCGCCTGGTCTATCGCCCCATCACCGACAGCACCGTGACCGCCGCCAATCTCCGCTCCGGCACGCTGGAGGTGGTTGAGCGCGTGGCCGCCAACGACCTGCCAGAGCTTCGCGGCGACCGCCGCGTGCAGATCGCGACCGTGCCGAGCCTCAACAGCGTCTATATCGCGGTGAATGTCGCGAATGGAGCGAGAGCCGACACGCCCATCGGCCGCGACCGCCGCCTGCGCGAGGCGCTGGAACTCTCCATCGATCGTGCCGCCCTCGTGCAGGTGGCCTTCGACGGCCAGTATATCCCGGGCAACCAGTCCGTCTCGCCTTCCAGCCCGAACTACGTAAAATCGCTCCCCGTTCCCGGCCGCAACCTGGACCGTGCCCGCGCGCTGCTGCGCGAATCGGGCGTCACCGGGCGCGTGAAGATGCGCATGTCGGTGCCCAACACCAGCGAATACGCCCAGGCCGCCGAAGTCATCCAGGCCATGGCTGCCGAAGCCGGCATCGACATCGAATTGCAGGTGATCGAGACGGCCACCCTTCTCCGCCAATGGACGTCTGGCGATTTCGAAAGCCTTCTGATCGCCTGGTCTGGCCGCGTGGACCTGGATGGCAATCTCTGGGGCTTCAATGCCTGTGGCGAAAGCCTGAACGGCGGCAAATACTGCTCGCAGGAAGCAGACGCCGCCCTGCGCGAGGGCCGCACCAGCGTAGACCCCGAAAAGCGTCCCGCCGCCTATGAACGCGCCATGCGCGTGCTGCTGAACGACCGGCCCTATATCTATCTCTGGCACTCCCGCATCCTGCATGGCGCCACCGCGCGCCTGGAAGGGATGCGGGCGCTGCCGGATGGGTTGGTGCGGGTGCAGGGGCTGAAGCTGCGCGGCGGCTGAAGAAGAAAAGGCCTGAAGGGGAAATCCCTTCAGGCTAGCAGCCGCCGTAAACCCGCCGCCACCTTCGCCGCATCGGCCAGGGCCGCCATGTTCAGCGGCTTCGAGACGACAGGCGCGGACTCGCTGCCGGAGACGCGCAGGATCTCGGCGTCCAGCCAGTCGAAGCAGCGCTCCTGCACCTCCTGCGCCAACCTTGCGCCATGGGATGTGCCGCGCGCCGTCTGCTCGGCGATCAGCACGCGGTTGGTGCGCCGGATGCTGTCTTCCACGGCCGCCCAGTCGATCCCTTGCGGATCGAGCGTGCGCAGGTCGATCACCTCCGCGTCGATCCCCGCCTCGACCGCCGCCTCCTCGCTGGCGCGCACCATGGCGGAATAGGTCAGCACCGTGCAGGCGCTGCCCGGCTTGGCGATGCGCGCCTTCCCCAGTTCCACGCAGTAGTCGAGATCCTCCGGCACCGGCCCCGTGGTCTGGAACAGGTCCTGATGCTCGATCATCAGCACCGGGTCCTCGCAGCGCAGCGCGCTGTTCATCAGCCCCACATAGTCATGCGGCGTAGAAGGCGAGACGATGCGCCAGCCCGGATACATGGCGAAGATCGCCGAAGGGTCCATGGAATGCTGCGATCCATAGCCCGCCCCGGGATTCACCCGCGCCCGCACCACCAGCGGGATGCCGAAGCCACCGCCGAACATATGGGCGAACTTGCCGATGCCATTGAACATCTGGTCGGCCGCCACGATGGTGAAGTCGCCGAACATGATGTCCACCACAGGCCGCAGCCCGCAGAGCGCGGCACCCAGCGCCATGCCGGTGAAGCCGTTCTCGCAGATGGGCGTGGCAAAGACGCGTTCCGGAAACCGCTCCATCACCCCGCGCGTGGAGCCGGAGACGCCGCCGCGCAGCCTGTGGACATCCTCGCCAATCACCACGATGCGCGGGTCGCGCTCCATGTTCCGCACCAGCGTGGCGGCGACGGCATCGATATACTTCATCTCCCGCACCGCCTCCGCGGGTACGGACGCCGCTTCACGGAAGGCCTCGCCCCGCAGCTCCGAGAGATCGCCCCGGATGCCCTTGTCCACCTCGGAAGGGCTGGGATAGAGGCCGGGCCGCACGCGCGGCGCATTGGCACCGGGATCGGTCTCCGTCAGCGCTGCGGCGGCATCCTCCACCATAGCCCGCGCCCGCGCCTCAAGCGCCACGAGTCCCGCATCGTCCAGCACGCCCAGCGCCTTCAGCCGCGCCGGCATGGTCAGCAAGGGATCACGCGCGCGCCACTCCGCCTCCTCTTCCTTCGAGCGGTAGCCGAGTTGGCTCCCATGCAGCGGGCCCGATTGGTGCAGGAAGCGGTAGCAGATCGCCTCGATGAAAACCGGCCCGCCCCTGGCGCGGATCGTCTCCGCCGCCCATTGCATGGCGCGGCGCACGGCGATCACATCCATTCCGTCGCATTCGATGGAGGGTACGCCGAACATGGCGCCGCGCCCCGTCAGCCGCGTCTCGCGCGTCTGTTCCCTGACATGGGTGGAGACGGCGTAGAAGTTGTTCTCCAGGAAAAAGATCACTGGCAAGGTGTAGAGGGCGGCGAGGTTGATCGCCTCCAGCGTCTGCCCGGCCATCAGCGTGCCGTCGCCGAAGAAGGCGACCGAGATCTGGTCCCGCCCGAGCACCTTATCCGCCAGCCCGTAGCCGACGGCATGGGGCACATTGCCGCCGATGATGGCGCTGCTGCCCACCACGCCGGATGGCGCGTGGCGCATATGCATGGACCCGCCGCGCCCACCGCAGAAGCCGGTGCGAAGCCCCATGATCTCCGCCATCGCGCCCTGTACCAGCGCGCCCGCCCCGGCGGCCGGCGCGTCCCGTCGTGGATCATATCCCGCGGGCGTCGCATGGTTCAGCAGCTTCGCCAGGATCTGGTGATGCGCGCGATGCGTGCCGTTGATCTTGTCCCCACTGTTCAGGATGGACATGGCGCCAACGGCCCCCGCCTCCTGCCCGATCGAGGCATGGGCCGGGCCATGCACCAGCCCCTGGCCATGCAGTTCCAGGATCTTCTCCTCGAAGCGCCGGATGACGAGCAACTGCTCCATCCATCGCGCGAGGTCGGCGGGATTCTCCGCGGCCCAGTCCGCCTCATCGGATTCCAGCCGGAACCACTCGGTTTCGCTGCGGATCGCTTGGCGCTTCACCCTGGCTTCCCCCCTGGGGCTTCCCCCTGGCGCGTCCCTCAGGCGGGGACACGCCCTTCCCTGCACGTCACGGCGTGGCTGGCATCAGCCGCGCCGCGTCCTCCAGCTCCTTCAGCCGGCGCACCAGTCCCGCGCCGCCCTCGGTCATGTCCGCCGCCAGGGCCGCGCGCGTTGCGGCCGGATCGCGCGCCCGCAGCCCGTCCAGCACATCCAGGTGGCGGTGGCGGCCGGGATAGGTGGGCGGTGCATGCGGATAGAGATGCGCGAGGGTCGGCCCGTTGCGCAGCCAGATCCCCTCGATGATCGCCAGCAGCTCGGGCATCTGCGCGGCGCGATGGATGCCGTGATGGAAAGCCCAATTGGCGCGGTTCGCCGCGGGCGCATCACCGGCGGCCTCGGCCGCGACCAGCGCCTCATGCGCCGCCGCCAGCTCATCGATGGCAGCCGGGCTGATGCGGAGCGCGGCGGCCTCGGCGGCAAGCCCCTCCAGTTCCAGCCGGATGGTCCGCAATTCCAGATACTGCTCCAGCGTCAGTCCCGCGACGGTAATGGCCTTCGCCGCCTCCATCCGCAGCGCCCGCTCCCGCACCAGCTGCATCACGGCTTCCCGCACCGGGGTTTCGGAAACACCCATGGCGGCGGCAAGCTCACGGATCTTGAGGCGCTGCCCCGGCGCCATGCGTCCTTCCATCAGCGCGGAGCGCAACTCGGCATAGACGCGGCCAGCCAGGTTGTCGCGGCCGACCGGGACCAGCGAGCCCAGAGGGTCCATGTTCACAACGGACCTCCGGGCCAGGCGCGCACCACAGGCAAGGAAAGGGTCTCCACAGTCTCTTCGGCTCCACTCACTATTTGATATATCATCCCGAGAACAACAAGCCTCCGGATTCGTCCATGCCTCATCCACTCGATCCCGCCACCCTGCAAGCGGCGCTGCCGCCGCTCTCCGGCGCGCTTCGCCTACCTGGGCTGAGGGCCGGGGTAACGGTGCATCGCGATGCCTGGGGCATCCCGCATATCCGCGCGGGGAGCGAGGCCGATGCGTGGTTCTCCCTTGGCGCGGTGCATGCACAGGACCGGCTGTTCCAGATGGAACTGAACCGCCGGCGCGCCCTGGGCCGTTCCGCCGAATGGCTGGGCGCGCCGGCCGCCGATGGTGATGCGCTGGCCCGCCGCCTGGGCATCGAGGCCGCCAGCCGCCGTGACTACGAGGCCGCCTCGCCCGAGGCGCGGGACATGCTCTCCTCCTATGTGGCCGGGGTGAACGCCTATCTTGGCTCCGGCGTGCCGCGCCCGGTGGAATACGCGCTGCTGGAGGCCGAGCCGGAGCCCTGGGAGCCCTGGCACCCGATCGCGGTGATGCGTCGCCTGGGGCTGCTGATGGGATCGGTCTGGTTCAAGCTCTGGCGCGCCGCCGCCCTCACCGTGGTCGGCCCGGAGGGCGCGGCGAAGCTGCGCTACGACGATGGCGGCAGCGACCTGCTCTGCATCCCGCCTGGCGTGGAGGCAGAGCGCTGGCAGGCGGATCTGAAGGCGCTGGCGCCGGCCATCGCCGCGCTGCTGGAGGCATCCAGCGCCGATGTCACCGGCGGTGGCAGCAACAACTGGGCGGTGGCACCGTCGCGGAGTGCCACCAGGCGCCCGGTGCTGGCAGGCGACCCGCACCGCGTCTTCGAAATCCCGAACATGTACGCGCAGCACCACCTGGCCTGCGAGGCCTTCGACGTGATCGGCCTAACGGTCCCTGGCGTGCCCGGCTTCCCGCATTTCGCGCATAACGGCCGCGTCGCCTATTGCGTGACCCACGCCTTCATGGACATCCACGACCTGTTTCTGGAGCGCTTCGACGCAACTGGCGCGAAGACGCAGACGGGTGATGGCTGGGCACCGGTGACGCGCCGGACGGAAGCGGTGCAGGTGCGCGGCGCCGCCCCGCGCGAGGTGGAAATCGTCGAAACCATGCATGGCCCAGTGATCGCCGGAGACCCGCGCGACGGTACGGCGCTGGCACTGCGCTCCGTGCAATTCGCCGAGACGGATCATTCCTTCGACTGCCTGCCCCGCATGCTGCGCGCGGGCGGCGTGGAGGAACTCTACAAGGCCACGCGTGGCTGGGGCGTGATCGACCACAACCTCGTCGCCGCTGATGTGGACGGCCATATCGGCCATCTCGTGCGCGCCCGGATGCCCCGCCGGCCGCGCAGCAATGGCTGGCTGCCGGTGCCGGGCTGGACCGGCGCGCATGAATGGCAGGGCTGGATCGCGCATGAGGAGATGCCGGTGGCGATCGACCCGCCGGGTGGCGTGATCGTCACTGCCAACAACCGCGTGGTGGCGGATGACCACCCGGATTACCTCTGCACCGACTGCCATCCACCGCACCGCGCGCGCCGCATCGCGGAACTGCTCGCGGAAGCGCCCCACGCACCGGAGACGGCGGGCGCCATCCATGGCGACACGCTCTCCCCCATCGCGCTGCTGTTCCGGGACAGGCTGGCCGCCCTTCCCGCCCCCGCCGATACGGCGCAGGCCGCACTGTGGCAGCTCCTGCTGGACTGGGACGGACGGATGGATGCGGGCAGCGAGGCAGCCACCGCCTATATCGCCCTGCGCCGCGCCCTGACGGCCATCCTGGCGGAGCGAAGCGGCCTTGCGCGGCTTTCCGGCCATCCCTGGCTCTCCCCCTCCCCCGGCATCGCGCCGCAGAACCAGCTCTGGTGGACGCTCCCGACGCTGCTGCGGAAGGATGACGTCTCCCTGCTCGGCGGCTGGGACTGGGCGCAGGCGCTGGAGGCGGCGCTGGCCCAGGCGGCGGGAACCCAGCCGCAGCCCTGGGGCGAGGCGCATAGGCCCCGCCTCACCCATCCTCTGTCGCCCCTTTTCCCGGAAGCGGCCGCGCTGCTGGACCCGCCCGCCCTGCCCATCGGTGGCGATGGCGACACGGTGCTGGCCGATGGCGTGATCTGCACCGCCGGCCCCACCGCCGCCTATGGGCCGCTGGCGCGCTATGCCTTCGATGTCGGCAACTGGGAGGCCAGCCGCTGGGCCGTCTTCCACGGCGTCTCCGGCCAGCCCGGCAGTCCGCATTACACTGACCAGAACATTCCCTGGTCGGCCTGCGAGATGGTGCCGATGCGCTATGATTGGCGCGGAATCGAGGCCGAGGCGAAGACGAGCCAGACCTTCATGCCCTGACGGGTCGTGGACCTCGATTCAACCGCAAGGGGCGGAGTGCGCCGCCCCCTGCGGAAGGCCAGATTGGGGTCCATATCCACGGCATGGGAAAGGCATCGGCCATGAACGTCATGACGAAGCCACAACCGGGCATCCGGGCGGAACGCGATCCCCGCTGGGCCGCCCTCACCGCCCGCGATCCGGCGGCGGAAGGCAGCTTCTTCTACTCGGTGCGGACGACAGGGGTGTATTGCCGCCCCAGCTGCGCCGCGCGGCGCCCCAACCCGCGCAATATCCGCTTCCACGCCACCGCAGCGGAGGCGGAGGCCGCCGGCTTCCGACCCTGCCGCCGGTGCCGGCCAGACGAGGCCTCGCCCCGCGCACGCCAGGCAACATTGGTGGCCGAAGCCTGCCGGATGATCGAGACGGCGGAGGAACCCCCTTCCCTCTCCGCACTGGCCGAGGCGGCGGGGCTGAGCCCGCATCATTTCCACCGGGTCTTCCGGGCCGTTACCGGCCTCACTCCGAAGGCCTATGCCGCCGCCCATCGCGCCCGGCGCGTGCGGGACGCGCTGGAGCGCAGGGAAAGCGTGACCGAAGCGATCTACGGGGCCGGCTTCAACGCCAGCAGCCGGTTCTACGAGGCGGCGGATGGGATGCTGGGCATGACGCCTTCCGACTACAGGGCGGGCGGCACCCATGCGGAAATCCGCTTCGCCGTCGGGCAATGCTCGCTCGGCGCCATACTGGTCGCGCGCAGCGAGCGGGGTGTCTGCGCCATCCTGCTCGGCGACGATCCCGACGCGCTGCTGCGCGACCTGCAGGACCGCTTCCCCCGCGCCCGGCTGATCGGCGGCGACGCGGAGTTCGAGGCGATGGTGGCCCGGGTGGTCGGCTTCGTCGAGGCACCGGGCATCGGGCTGGAGCTGCCGCTGGACCTGCGCGGCACCGCCTTCCAGCAACGCGTCTGGCAGGCGCTGCGCGAGATCCCGCCGGGCGAGACCGTCACCTATGCCGAGATCGCCCGGCGCATCGGTGCCCCCCAGGCGGTGCGCGCCGTGGGGACGGCCTGCGGGGCCAATGCCATCGCCGTCGCCATTCCTTGCCATCGCGTGTTGCGCAGCGATGGGGGCCGTTCAGGCTATCGCTGGGGCATCGAGCGAAAGCGTGACCTGCTGGCGCGCGAAAAGGCGGGCGCGGGGTGAAATGGGCTGCGGTCCAGGAGCCGCGGCTGCATCCCGGAGAATCTATCTCTTCCCGAAGGCCTGAACCGCCGGGCTGAACAAGCGTTGAATCTTCGGAAGAATCACAAGGGAATCCAGCCGTCATGGCAATGTCCCGACAACGCTTCGCCTTCAGGACAGCCACGGCGCTGGCGGCGGGAACCATGTTGGCCGCCTGCACTCCGGCCGTCGGCCCCTATCAGCAGCAGGCGGACAGCGCCGCCTATGCCTGCCAGCAGGGCATCCAGCAGGCCTGCTACGACTACCAGTACCTTGCTCCGATCGCGAATGCGGAGGCGGCGCAGGCACAGCAGGATGCCACGGTCGGCACCGCGGTGACGGCGGGCGTGCTGGGCGCTGTCGCGGGCGCAGCCATCGCGAGCAGCGTGGACGACGGGTATTATTATGGCCCCAGGCACTATCGTGGCCGCGGCTATTATCGTGGCCGGGGCTATTATCGCGGCCCGCCCCCTGGCCCACCTCGCGGTCCGCCCCCTGGCCCGCGCGCTGGCCCACCCCCTGGTCCGCGTGGTGGCCCGCCCCCAGGCCCCGGCTGGTTGCCGGGCGTTCGTCCACCGGCCAGCTGAGCGCCGGACGCCCGGCGCCGGACGCCAGGGCGTCAAACGAGCCCGGTGCGCCCCATCTCAAGGAACTTCTCGCGCCGGCGCGCCTTCAGCGTGGCGCCATCCAGCGCCAGCAGCGGCTCCAGCGCGGCCTCGATCCGGTCGCCCACGCGGCTCACCATGCCCTCGGGCTCGCGATGCCCGCCGCCCATGGGCTCCGGCACCACGGCATCCACCAGGTTGAGACGCTTCAGGTCATCGGCGGTCAGGCGCAGCGCCTCGGCGGCGGTGGGCGCCTGGGCGGCGTCCCGCCACAGGATGCTGGCGCAGCCCTCGGGGCTGATCACGCTGTAGATGGAGTGCTCCAGCATCAGCACCCGGTCCGCCGCCGCGATGGCGATGGCGCCGCCCGAGCCGCCCTCACCGATGATGGTGGCGACGAAGGGCACCGGTGCATCGAGCCCGGCCTCGATGGAGCGGGCAATGGCCTCGGCCTGGCCGCGCGCCTCGGCCTCCACGCCCGGAAAGGCACCGGCCGTATCCACGAAGGAGAGGATGGGCAGGTTGAAGCGGGCCGCCAGTTCCATCAGGCGCCGCGCCTTGCGGTAGCCCTCCGGCCGGGGGCTTCCGAAGTTATGCTTGATCCGGCTTTCGGTATCCGAGCCCTTCTCGATGCCCAGCACCATCACGGAGCGGCCCCGGAAGCGGCCGAGGCCGCCCACCATCGCCTGGTCGTCGGCGAAGGCGCGGTCACCGGCCAGCGGGGTGAAGTCCTCGATCAGCCCGGCGATATAGGCCAGGCATTTCGGCCGGTCCGGATGCCGCGCCACCTGGGCCTTCTGCCAGGGAGTGAGCTTGGCATAGGTCGCGACCAGCAGCTTCTCGGCCTTGTCGCGCAGCTTGCCGATCTCATCGGCCACATCGATGCCGCCGGCATCGGTCGTCCGGCGGAGTTCCTCGATCTGGCCTTCCAGTTCGGCGATCGGCTTCTCGAAATCCAGGAAATGACGCATCAAAAAGTCCGGTTCGGGGGCGCGGCGGGCTTAGCGCAGGGCGCCCCGGGACGCCAGTCTCAGCCTGTATCGCAGGGCTGCGCCATCAGCAGCGCAATCCCATATCATTTATAAACAGAAACGATATAGGCTCTCCGCAACCGCCCGGCGCGGGGCGGACGGAGGATCGCCATGGCCTTGCTCACCCGCCGCCGGAGCCTGCTGCTCGCTGCCACCCTTTCAGGCGCCGCCTTGCCTCGCATGGGCGCCCATGCCCAGGGTACCTTTCCGGACCGGCCCATCCGCGTGATCGTGCCCTTTCCGGCCGGCGGCACCACCGACATGCTTGCCCGCCTCTTTGCCCAACGCATGACCGAGGGGCTGGGCCAGCCGGTGGTGGTGGAGAACCGCGGCGGCGCGGGCGGCTCGGTGGGGGCCGATGCGGTCGCGAAGGCGACGCCGGACGGCTACACGCTGCTGTTCCACAACCTTACCTTCAGCTCCACCACGGCGGCGCTGCAGCTCGCCAACCGCGCCCCGCATGACATCGAGCGGGATTTCGCCCCCGTTTCCCTCGCGGCCAATGTGCCGATGCTGCTGATCGCCTCGAAGCAATTGCCGGTGCAGGACCTTCGCGAGTTCGTCGCCTATGCCAGGCAGCCGCAGCAGGCGGCGCTGTTCTATGGCTCGACCGGGCCGGGCAGCATCATGAACCTGGCCTGCGAGGTGCTGAAGCGCGACGCCGAAATCGCCATGGAGCATGTCCCCTTCCGCGGCGCGGCGCCCCTGGTGCAGGAGATGGTGGCCGGCCGCATCCAGTTCGGCGGCGACCAGCTTTCCACCGCCCTGCCCCATGTGCGCGGCGGGGCGCTGAGACCGATCGCCACCCTCGCTGCCCAGCGCTCCCCGGCTCTGCCCGATGTGCCGACGGTGCGGGAGCAGGGCTATCCGAACATGGAGCTTCGCGGCTGGAACGGCTTCTTCGCTCCCGCCCGCACGCCGGAGGCGGTCATCGCGCGGCTGCAGCACGCAATCGCGGAGGCGGCGGCCCATCCGGATGCCCACCGCCGCATGAGCGAGGTGGGAGCCGAGCCGGTCGGCTCCTCCGCCGCCGAGCTGCGCCAGGTGGTCAGCGAACAAATGGCCCAGGTGCGCCCGTTGATCACGGAGCTGAGGCTGCAGGTGGAATAGGCCGGTGAAGGGCGCGATCCTGATCACCGGCTCCGGCCGCGGCATCGGTGCCGCGACCGCCTGGCTGGCGGCACGGCGCGGCCACGCCGTCTTCGTGAACTATGCCGACCGGGAGGATCGTGCCCGCACCGTGGTGGACGAGATCCGCGCGGGCGGCGGCCGGGCCGCGATGGCGCGCGCCGACGTGTCCCGCGAGGATGAGGTGGCGGCACTGTTCGAGGCGGTGGACCGGGAACTCGGTCCCCTTACCGGGCTGGTGAACAATGCCGGCATCACCGGCCCCGCCGGCCGCACGGAGGATTACGATGCGGCCACCATCCGCCGCATCCTGGACGTGAATGTCACCGGCACCTTCCTCTGCGCCCAGGCGGCACTTCGGCGCATGTCCACCCGCCATGGCGGCGGAGGCGGCTCCATCGTGAACCTCTCCTCCATCGCGGCCGTTCTCGGCGGCGCGGGGCAATGGACGGCCTATGCGGCCGCCAAGGGGGCGATCAACAGCCTCACCATCGGGCTGGCGAAGGAGCTGGCGCCGGAGGGCATCCGGGTGAATGCGCTGATGCCGGGGCTGATCGACACTGAGATCCATGAGGCCGCGGGTGTCGGCGACCGGCTGAGCAAAGCGGTGCCCAGCGTGCCAGCCGGGCGGATCGGGACGGCCGAGGAATGCGCGGAGGCGGTGGTCTGGCTGCTCTCCGGCGAGGCCGCCTACATGACGGGCGCGGTCATCCCAATGGCGGGGGGACGATAGGGGGTGGGTGAGCCCCTTCCCTATCCCTCGCCAGCGGATGATGGGTCTCCACCAGCGCCCGCAGCCTTTCCTCCAGCACCTGGGTGTAGATTTGGGTCGTCGCGATATCCGCATGGCCCAGCAGCACCTGCAGACTGCGCAGATCGGCGCCCCGGCCGAGCAGATGCGAGGCGAAGGAGTGCCGCAGCACATGCGGCGAGACCCGCTCCGGATCGATTCCCGCCGCCAGGGCGGTTTCGCAGAGCAGATTGTTCAGGCTCTGCCGCGTCAGGTGCCCCGAGGCTCCGCGCGAGGGGAAAAGCCAACGCGAGGCCTCGCTGCCCTTCATGGCCGCCCGCGCCGCCAGCACGGCTTCCCGGGCGCGGGTGCTGACCGGCACCAGCCGCTCCTTGCCGCCCTTGCCGCGCACGGTCACCAGCGGGGAATCCTCCCGCAGGGCGGTGGCGGGCAGTTCCACCAGCTCGCTCGCCCGAAGGCCGGAGCAATAGAGGAGTTCGCAGACGGCCACGGCCAGCGGGGCACGCTTCTCCGCCAGGCGCCCGGCGGCGGCGATCAGCGTCTCCACCTCCTCCTCCCGCAACGGGCGGGGCAGCAAGGCGGGCTTGCGCGGGCTGTCCAGCGCCTCGGTCGGGTCGTCGGCGCGCACGCCCTCCCGCGCCAGGAAGCGGTGGAACTGGCGCAGGGCGGACAGGCGCCGTGCGGCGGTGCGGGGGGAGAGGCCGGAATCGGTCAGCCCGGCGATGTAGCGGCGCAGCGTGCCGGCGCTCATCGCCTCGGGCGCTTCGTGGGCCTGGCGGGCGGCGAAGCCGATCGCGTCCTCAAGGTCGGACTGATAGGCGGCCAGCGTGTTGCGGGCGGCGCCGCGCTCGGCCGCCAGCATCTCCAGGAAGGCCTCGAGGTGGCGGTTCAAGCCGGGGCTTGGGTCAGCGGGTGCCGAAGCGCTCGTTCGGCAACACACGCTCCACCGGCTGCTGGTTCACGGCCGGGGGGAAGGCGCCCACGGCCAGCAGCGTTCCCACCGCAGCAACGATGAGGAGCATGACGAGCAGCAGGAGGGGGCGTCGGAACATGCGGGATCGGCTTCCCAAAACGGCTTGACGGCCATGGCCGGCCTGGTGGACGGCCCGCCGGGACGACGCGGCGGCCAGGCTGTGCTAGCGTCGCACGCCGTGTCACGCAACCTCGCCGATCCCCTCGTTTCCCAGCCGGGCCTTGATGAGGCTCCCGCCGGGCCTCCCTCCCCCAGCCCGGCCTTCGTGCCGGACCGGAGCATCGTGCTCGTCGGCATGCCCGGCGCGGGGAAATCCGCCATCGGGCGCCGCCTGGCGCTGCGGCTTGGCCTGCCTTTCCTCGATGCCGATGCGGAAATCGAGAACGCGGCCGGGCTGACCGTCGCCGAGATCTTCGCCCGCTATGGCGAGGCGCATTTCCGGGATGGCGAGCGCCGGGTCATCTCCCGCATCGCGGCCGGGCCGCCGGTGGTGCTGGCTACGGGCGGCGGCGCCTTCGTCGATTCCCGTACCCGCCAGGCGCTGCGGGAATCGGGGGCCATCACCCTCTGGATCCGCGCCGACATCCCGGTGCTCAAGCGCCGCATCGCCGGGCGCAGCAACCGCCCCCTCTTCATCGGGCGGGATCCGGATGAGGTTCTGCGCGGCCTGATGGCCGCCCGCACCCCCTTCTATGCCGAAGCCGACCTCTGGCTGGATTGCGGCGACGATACGCCGGAGGAGACGACCTTGCGCGCCGAAGAGGCCATTGCATCCTGGCGGAAACCGGCGCGGCTGCCGGTGGCGCTTTCCGCCAATGCCTATGACGTGGTGGTGGGCACCGGGCTGCTGGCCCGCGCCGGGGGGCTGCTGGCGCCGCACCTGCCCTCGCGCAATGTCGTCATCGTCTCCGACGCCGCCGTGGCCGCCCTGCACCTGCCCACCCTGCGGGCCGGGCTTGAGGAAGCCGGCTTCACCATCCGCGCCGAGGTGGCGGTGCCGCCCGGCGAAGGCTCCAAGCGCATGCATGTGCTGGAGGATGTGCTGGAGCGCATCCTGGCGGCCGGAGCCGATCGCGGCACGGCGGTGATCGCGCTCGGCGGTGGCGTGGTGGGGGATCTGGCTGGCTTCGCGGCCGCCGTGGCCCTGCGCGGCCTGCCCTTCGTCCAGGTCCCGACCACCCTGCTGGCCCAGGTGGACAGTTCGGTCGGCGGCAAGACGGGCGTGAACCTGCGCGCGGGCAAGAACCTGGCCGGCGCCTTCCACCAGCCCCGCATCGTCCTGGCGGATACCGACACCCTCTCCACCCTGCCCCCGCGCGAGCTTCGGGCCGGATGGGGCGAAGTGGCGAAGCACGGGCTTCTCCAGGGCCCGCTCTGGAACTGGTGCGAGGCCCATGGCGCGGCCGCCATGAAGGGCGACCCAGGCGCGCTGCGCCATGCCGTGCTGGAATCCTGCCGTCTGAAGGCCGCGGTGGTGGTGGCCGATGAGCGGGAGGAGGCGAAGGAGGGTGGCCGTGCCCTGCTGAATCTGGGCCATACCTTCGCCCACGCGCTCGAGGCCGAGTGCGGCTATGACGGCACGCTGCTGCATGGAGAGGCGGTGGCGGTGGGACTCGGGCTGGCGGCGGCGCTTTCCGCGCGGCTCGGGCATTGCTCGCAGGAATGGCCGGGGCGGGTGATGGAGCACCTGGCCTCGGTGGGCCTGCCCGCCCGGCTGAAGGACCTTCCGCGTGGCTTCTCGGCGGAGGCGCTGATCGGCCGGATGCGCAAGGACAAGAAGGTGCGGGATGGCGCCCTGCGCTTCGTGCTGATGCGGGGCGCGGGCGAGGTCTTCACCACGGGCGATGTGCCGCCCGGGGCGGTGGAGGCGCTGCTGCGGGATGAAGGGGCGGATTGATCGCCCCTGGCAACCAGCCTCCCCTCTCCCTATCCTGCGCCGCACCATGCCGCTTTCATCCCCTGCCGCCCGGGAACCCCTTCACCGGCGCGAGATCATCATGAACGGCTATCGCCGCTCCGACGGGCATTTCGATATCGAGGGGCATCTCGTCGATACGAAGAGCTACGCCTTCGACATGATGGATCGCGGTACCATCCAGCCCGGCGAGGCGCTGCATGGCATGTGGATCCGGCTCACGGTGGATGAGGATCTGCTGATCCTCTCCTGCGAGGCGGCCACCGACTTCTCCCCCTATTCCATCTGCCCCGAGGCCGCGCCGAATTTCGCGGCGCTGGCCGGGGTGCGGATCGGCCCCGGCTTCACCAGGGTGGTGAAGGAGCGGGTGGGCGGTGCGCATGGCTGCACCCATCTGCGGGAGATGCTGGCCCAGATGGCCACCGTGGCCTTCCAGACAATCTATCCGGTGCGCCGGAAGAAGGAACTGACCGATCCCTCGGCCGCCGAGGCGGCGAAGGACCGGCTTCTGGGCAGCTGCTACGCCTATGCGCCGGACAGCCCGGTGGTGACGCGGCGCTTCAAGACAGTGGAGACGGGCTGAGAGAAGCCCGCGGGCGCCTCAGGCCTCTCCCGGCGCCCGCAACTCCAGGGACAGGGCATGCATCCCGCCGCCGAACTCCGCCTCCAATGCGGCATGCACGGCACGGGAGCGCGCCAGCCGTGTCATTCCGGCGAATCCAGGCGCAACGACCCGCACGGAGAAATGCGTCTCGCCGCCCGGCCGCGCCCCGGCATGGCCGGCATGCTGGTGGCTGTCATCGCGTACCGCGACCTCCGCCCCCGGAAAGGCATGCAGCAGGGTGGCACGAAGGCGCTCGGCGCGGGGAGATGGGCTGGTGGTGCTCATTCAAGAGGCTTTTCCATGTGTTGCGGGCGGGTGTGAAGGGACGTTTCGTACCTTGCCCGCAAAGGCGGCTGCGCTCATAAGGTCCCCACCATGGCCCGACGCGGCACGACGCCCCTCCGATCCACAGCCTCCCCCAGCAGCTCCATGCGGCCCTGCGATGCCCCCGGCTGCGAGGCCCCGGGCGAGTTCCGCGCCCCGCGCGACCGCTCGCGCCTGAGGGACTATTATCATTTCTGCCTGGAACATGTCCGGGCCTACAATCAGGCCTGGGATTTCTACCGCGGCATGAGCCCGGAGGAGATTGAGCAGAACCTGCGCTCGGATTCCGGCTGGCAACGGCCCACCTGGCCCCTTGGCCGGCTGGGTGCCCAGGCCCATCTAGGGCCCGAGGCCCTACGCGATCCGCTTGGCCTCTTCGCCGACACCAAGCCGACGCCGAAGAAGACCGCGAAGGAGGCTCCGCCGGAGCTTCGTGCCGCGCTTGACGTTCTGGGCCTTGGATGGCCGCTCGATGAGGATGGGCTGCGCGCGCGGTACAAGGACCTCGCGAAGCGTTACCATCCGGATGCCAATGGTGGCGATAAATCGTCGGAGGAACGGTTGAAAGATATCAACCGAGCCTACAGCCTGATCCGCAAGCGCCTCGCGACGCTTGCCCCGCAGCCGAGTCAGGCGGCCTGACCCCGAAAGGCACGCCGCTTACCACCTTCTCACGGAACCGGATTCACCCATGAACAAGGTCGCCAGCATCGCCGAGAGCCGCCCCATGATCGACATGCCGGACAGGCAGATCTCGGTCCGCGAGGTCTTTGGCATCGACAGCGATCTTACCGTTCCGGGCTATTCCATCCGGACCGAGCATGTGCCGGAGGTGGACGACACCTATAAGTTCGACCGCGACACCACGCTCGCGATCCTCGCCGGCTTCGCCTTCAACCGGCGCGTGATGGTCCAGGGCTATCACGGCACCGGCAAGTCCACGCATATCGAACAGGTGGCCGCGCGCCTGAACTGGCCCTGCCTGCGCGTGAACCTGGACAGCCACATCAGCCGCATCGACCTGGTCGGCAAGGACGCCATCGTCCTGAAGGATGGCAAGCAGGTGACGGAGTTCAAGGAAGGCATCCTTCCCTGGGCCCTGCAGCGCCCCTGCGCCATGGTCTTCGACGAGTATGACGCCGGCCGCCCGGACGTGATGTTCGTCATCCAGCGCGTGCTGGAGGTCGAGGGCAAGCTGACCCTGCTCGACCAGAACAAGGTGATCCGCCCGCATCCGGCCTTCCGCATCTTCGCCACCGCCAACACGGTGGGCCTGGGTGACACGACCGGCCTGTATCACGGCACCCAGCAGATCAATCAGGGCCAGATGGACCGCTGGAACATCGTGGCGACCCTGAACTACCTGCCGCATGCGCAGGAAACCGCCATCGTGGCCGCCAAGCTGGGCGTGGCGGAGAACGACGCCAAGGGCCGCAAGCAGATCGAGGCGATGGTGGCGCTGGCCGACCTGACCCGCGCGGGCTTCATCGCCGGCGACATCTCCACGGTCATGTCCCCGCGCACGGTCATCACCTGGGCTGAGAACGCCAAGATCTTCGGCGATGTCGGCTTCGCCTTCCGCCTTTCCTTCCTCAACAAGTGCGACGAGGCGGAGCGTTCCACGGTGGCCGAGTACTACCAGCGCTGCTTCAACGAGGAGATCCCGACGGGTCTCTATGTGAAGCGGTAATCCGCCGCGTGGCGTTGCGGCTCGGCCATTCACGGAACGCCCCGGCGATGCGGGGTGTCTCGGGATGCGGGCTGGCCGTGACGCCGGGGCCTGAATATCGGGGCGGCGTTCACCACCGGGCATACGGGGCTGAGCGCCGCCTTTCTTCTTTGTGCCGCCCTCAGCGCTCTCCCGAGCTGATGCCCGCGGTCGAGGATCGCTGAGCATGGCAGAGCCACGTTTCCTGCTGCACCACGCGCCGAAGACCCGCTCCACCGTCAGCCTTTGGCTGCTGGAGGAAGCCGGCGCCGATTACGGCCTTTACTGGCACGACGCCGCCGCAGGCACCCATAAGAGCGCCGGATACCTGGCCCTGAACCCGGCCGGGAAGCTTCCCGCCCTGGTGGATCACGGCCCCGCGGGCGACTGGAAGGGCGTGGTGGTGACGGAATCCGCCGCCATCTGCGCCTATGTCGCGGATACGCTGCACGAATCGAATCTAGCGCCGCCTGTCGGCACGCCCGGCCGCGCCGCCTATGCCTTCTGGATGACTTATGGACCGGGCGTGATCGAGCCTGCCCTGTCCGACATGGCCTTCCCCCGGGCGAAGGAGGCCCCCTCCACCGCCCTGGGCTGGCCCTCCTTCCCCGAAGCCGTGGAGCGCGTGGAGACGGCACTCTCCGCCGGCCCCTGGCTCCTGGGCGCGCAATTCACCGCGGCCGACATCACGGTCGGCGGGCTGCTGGCCTATGCCGCGCAATGGGGCATGCTCCAGCCTGGCCCGAATCTCGCCCGTTACCTTACCGCCATCGAGGCCCGCCCCGCCCGGCAGGCCGCTATTCGCAAGGGAGCCGCGCCGGCATGAGCGGCAGCAACAAGGACACCACCCGGCAGGAGGAGTTCAAGCGCGCCACCGCCGGCGCGCTACGCGCCATGGCGCGTTCCTCGGATGTGCAGGTCGCTTTCCAGCCCGGCCCTTCGGGCCTGGCGGGCAAGCGCGCCCGCCTGCCTCTTCCCACCCGCGCCCTGCCCCCCACCGAGATGGCGAAACTGCGCGGCGCGGCCGATTCCGTGGCCCTCAAGCTTCGCTACCATGACGAGGCGACCCATGCCGCCCGCACCCCCGGCCGCCGCGAGGCACGCGAGGTGTTCGATGCGCTGGAGCAGGCCCGCGTGGAGGCCGTGGGCGGCCGCCACATGGCCGGCGTCGCCGCCAATCTCCGCGCCCGCCTCACCGAGCAGGCGGAGGCCGAGGGCTACGACCGCATGACGCGCAAGGACCAGCTGCCGCTGACCGCGGCGCTGTCCCTGCTGGCGCGCGAGCAGTTGACCGGCGAGCCCGTGCCCGAAGCCGCGCGCCGCGTGGTGGATTTGTGGCGCGACACGCTCGGCCCCCGTGCCGACGAGGCCCTGGCCGAGATGGCCACCCATGCCGAGGACCAGGACGCCTTCAGCCGCGCCTCCCGCAAGCTGCTGGCTGCGCTGGACCTGGCCGAAGCCGAGGTGGAAGCAGAATCCGAGGAGTCCCAGGACCAGGAGGACGAGGGCAGCGAGACCACCGGCGCCCAGGACCAGTCGGGCGAGGGCGAGAGCAAGCCCCAGGAATCCGAGAGCCTGATGGGCGCCCAGCCGGAGCAGACCCAGGGCGAGGCCGGCGAGGAAGAGGCCGGCGAGGACGAGGATGACGAAGGCGCCGCCGCCGAGGGCGAGGACCGCCCGGGCGGCCCGCAGCAGCGCAAGGAAGTGCCTGTCACGGACGACGCCTCCGCCTATCGCGCCTATACCCGCCAGTTCGACGAGGAGGTGTCGGCCGACGACCTCTGCGATCCGGAGGAACTGGCGCGGCTGCGGCAGCAGCTGGACCAGCAGCTTTCCCACTTGCAGGGCGTGGTTTCCAAGCTCGCCAACCGCCTTCAGCGCCGCCTCCTGGCGCAGCAGCAGCGCGCCTGGGAGTTCGACCTGGAGGAAGGGCTGCTCGATGTGGCGCGCCTCGCCCGCATCGTCGCCTCCCCTACCCATTCGCTGACCTACAAGCGCGAGCGAGAGGCGGATTTCCGCGACACGGTCGTGACGCTGCTGATCGACAATTCCGGCTCCATGCGCGGCCGGCCGATCACGGTGGCCGCCATGTGCTGCGACATCCTGGCCCGTACGCTGGAACGTTGCGCCGTGAAGGTGGAGATCCTTGGCTTCACCACCCGCGCCTGGAAGGGCGGGCAATCGCGCGAGCGCTGGGTGCAGGATGGCAAGCCGCGCAATCCGGGCCGCCTGAACGACCTGCGCCACGTGATCTACAAGTCCGCCGACGCCCCCTGGCGCCGGGCGCGCAAGAATCTGGGCCTGATGCTGCGCGAGGGCCTCCTGAAGGAGAACATCGACGGGGAGGCGCTGGAATGGGCGTATAAGCGCCTGCTCGCCCGCCCGGAGAAGCGGCGCATCCTGATGGTCATCTCGGATGGCGCGCCGGTGGATGATTCTACCCTGTCGGTGAATCCGGGGAACTACCTGGAACGGCATCTCCGCAAGGTCATCCATGACATCGAGGGGCGCGACATCGTGGAGCTGATCGCCATCGGCATCGGCCATGACGTCACCCGCTACTACCACCGCGCCGTCACCATCGTGGATGCGGAGGAACTCGGCGGCACGATGATGAAGAAGCTGGCGGAGCTGTTCGACGATGATGCGGCGATGGCCTGGCAGCGGGCGGCGGCGGAACGGGCGCCGGTGATGGTGTGATCCCGGGAGGCTTCGCCTCCCGCATCCTACGCCCGGGGGCGGATGCGCCCCCAGGTCCCCGCGAGAGGCTGGTGGTACGGCGGCGGGCGGCCCTCGCGACGCTCTTCGCCGCCACGGCCTGCCAGAGACCAAACTTCACCAGCCTGACCGAGGTCCTGCCCCAGGCTTCCGCGGATACGCCGCTGCGGCCCCTCGGGAGCATGGCGATCAATACCCGGATCCTGGGGGCGGATGGGCTCTCGGGGCTGCATATCGGGCCCGACCTGACCCTGACGGCCCTCGCGGATCGCGGGCGCTGGTGCCAAGCCAAGCTGGTACTGGCGCCGGATGGCAAGCCCCTGGGGCTGGAGGCGCCGCGCTCCGGGCCCTTGCGCGACATCGCCAGCCGCCCCCTGCCCCACGCCATTCTGAGCGATGCGGAATGCCTCGCGTCCCTGCCCGACGGCTCCTGGCTGGTGGGATTCGAGAGGCTGCACCGCATCTGGCGCTACCGGCGCCTGGACGGGCCGGGGGAGCCGGTGGACGCCCCGCGCGAACTCCGCCGCGCGCCAGGGAATGGCGGGCTGGAATCGCTTGGCGTGCTTGCGGATGGGCGCTGGCTGGCCATTGCGGAGTCGCAGCAGCCGCCGGGCGACGACACGTCTCGCATGGCGTGGATCGGTGGCCCGCGCGGCTGGCAGCGCTTCGCCTATCGTCCCAGCCCAGGGCATGACCCCAGCGACCTGTGCTCCCTGCCGGATGGAGGCGCCCTGGTGCTGGAGCGCCGCTTCACGCCCTTCGAGGGCTTCTCGGCCAGGATCATGCGCCTGCCGCCCCTTCCGGCCGCACCGGACCTGCTGGAGGGCCAGGGCGTGGCACATCTGGCGGCGCCCCTGCCGAGCGACAACTGGGAAGGCATCAGCACCTTCCGCCACAACGGGCGCGATCTGGTGGCGGTGGTTTCGGACGACAATTCCATGCTGTTCCAACGCACGCTGCTCATGGTGCTGGGCTGGGGGGATCAGGCCATGGCCTGACCTTCCAGCACCCGCCCGCGCGGCAGTGTCAGCCAGGTGCGGGCCCCGATTCCGGGCGCCGCTTCCAGAGTGAGGTCGCCCCCATGGGCACGCATCAACTCCCGCGCCGCGGACAGGCCCAGAGACAGGCCACGGGTGCCGTCCCCACCCGCAAGGTCACCATGGGAGAGGCCGGCGCCTTCATCCTCGATCACCAGCGCCACCGTCTCGGCGGCGCGCACCAAGCGCAGGGCGATCCGGTCGCCCATGCGCGTCTCCCGCGCGGCCCTGGCCAGGGATTGCGAAAGGGCGCGGCGCAGGGCGCGGCGGTCGGCGAGAAGGATGAGGGACTCGGCCTCGGGCGCGATCCACCAGTGGCGGGCGCCCTGGCCCAGCGGCAGGGCGATCTCCGCCACCGCCTCGCGCAGCAGCGGGCCGAGGGGAATCCGGTTTTCCATGATGCGCCGGGAGCCGGAGGGGGTAGCGAGGTGGTCGCTCACCTCCTCGGAAAGGGAGAGCAGGCGGCGGCCTTCCGCCTCGACGGCGGAGGCGGCCTCGGGCGGCAGGCGGGCGGCGAGGCCGAGCAGGGACAGGCCCGGCACCTCCAGCTCCCTCGCCAGCAGCCCCAGGGAGCGGGTGGCGGTGCCCAGGCGCAGCTCCGCCTGGGCGGCACGGGACTCGGCGGCGCGGGCGCGGCCCAGCAGGTGCCAGGCGGCCAGAGCCGTGAGGGCGGCGGCAACCGCCAGCGTGATGGGCAGCATCTCCATGTGGCGCAACCTGCCAGGGGCTGGCTGCCGGAGGGTTAACAAGCCGCCCGGAACAGGCAAAGGGCGCGAGGAATGGCTCCTCGCGCCCTTTGAAATACTGGCCTTTGGTGGCGGAAGGGGCTTACGCCGCCTGCTTCTTCGCCTGGGCCTTCTCGATGCGGCGCTTCAGGACCTTCGCCTCGACGGTCAGGGCGCGGTCCGGCGTGCCGAGCAGGAAGGAGTCCAGGCCGCCATTGTGCTCCACCGTGCGGATGCCGCGGGTGGAAAGGCGCAGCTGGATGGAAGCGCCGAGGACGTCCGAGAAGAACGAGGTGTGCTGAAGGTTCGGCAGGAACCGGCGGCGGGTCTTGTTGTTGGCGTGGCTGACGTTGTTGCCGGCCTGAACGCCCTTGCCTGTGATGCTGCAGCGGCGCGACATGGTGGAAACCCCTGGGTCTTCGGGCCGCGCGGCCATGCATGAAGGCACGGGGCACGGTGGTGAACTGTCTGGAAGGGCGGCGTATGGAGGCGCCGCGCCCCAGAGTCAAGTGATGAGGGTCAAAGGATGAGGGCGGTCAGGAGGCCTGCGGCGGCGCGGACTGCGCCCGCATCTCCTGCAGTTCGCCGCTCTCCACCGACATCAGGGCACTGCGGAGCACGCGGGCGATAGCCTGGTCCTCCATGGTGCGGGCCATCAGGCCCAGCGCGCCGCCCAGCAGGGCGGATGCCACGGAGATCGGGGCGATGCCCTGCTCCATCATGTATTCAATCGCCTTATCGGTGACCGAGCCTGCATGGCTCAGATCCTCGGGTGCCATTCCTTGCGGGTCCAGGGACATTCCCGGGGCCTCCTATATCAAAAGTTACGGTGAGATGGTCAGGCGGATGCCGGGGTGGAAGACCCCATCGCCGATGAGGTGTCCAGATCTCCGGGCGCCGGAGAGGCATCGCGGGCCGCCGCGGCGGCTTCGGCGAGCGCCACCGCCTGGGCCTGGCGGCGCCACATGCCGGCATAGATGCCCCCTGCGGCGACCAGCTGGGCATGGGTGCCGCGCTCGGCGATGCGGCCTTCGGAGAGCACGATGATCTCGTCCGCCTCCACCACGGTGGAAAGGCGGTGGGCGATCACCAGCGTGGTGCGGCCCCGCGCCACCCCGCGCAGGGCGGACTGGATCTCCTGCTCCGTGCGGGTGTCCAACGCACTGGTCGCCTCGTCCAGGATCAGGATGCGGGGGTCCTTCAGGATGGTGCGCGCGATGGCCACGCGCTGCTTCTCGCCGCCCGAGAGCTTCAGGCCGCGCTCGCCAACGCGGGTCTTGTAGCCTTCCGGAAGGCGCATCACGAAATCATGCACCTGGGCCAGCTTCGCGGCCTCGATCACCTGCTCCTCGGTGGCGTCGGGGCGGCCATAGGCGATGTTGTAGAAGATCGTGTCGTTGAACAGCACCGTGTCCTGCGGCACCACGCCGATGGCGGCGCGCACGCTCTCCTGCGTCACATCCCGCAGGTCGGCGCCGTCGATGGTCACGCGGCCGTCCCACACGTCGTAGAAGCGGAACATCAGGCGGGAGATGGTGGACTTGCCGGCGCCGGTGGGGCCAACGATGGCCAGCATCTTCCCGGGCTCCACCGTGAAGCTGACCCCGTGCAGGATCTCGCGGTTGCGGTTGTAGCCGAAGCGCACATCCTCGAAGCGCACCTCTCCGGGGCCCGCCGGCAGGGGCGGGGCGCCGGGCTTGTCCGCCACTTCGCGGGACTGGCGGAGCAGGCTGAACATGGCCTCCATGTCCACCAGCCCCTGCTTCATCTCGCGATAGACGAAGCCCAGGAAGTTCAGCGGAAGGTAGAGCTGGATGAGATAGGTGTTCACCAGCACGAAGTCGCCGACCGTCATGCGCCCGGCGGCCACGCCCTGCGCGGCCATCAGCATCACGCCCGTCAGGCCCAGCGCGATGATCGCCGCCTGCCCCATGTTGAGGACATTCAGCGAGACCTCGGAGCGGTTATAGGCCTGCTCGTAGCGTTCCAGCGAGGCGTCGTAGCGGCGCTGCTCGTGGCGCTCATTGCCGAAATACTTGACCGTCTCGTAGTTCAGCAGGCTGTCAATGGCGCGGGTATTCGCCTCCTGATCCGTGTCGTTCATCCGGCGCCGGAACTGGAGGCGCCAGTTGGTGAACAACAGCGTGAAGGCGACATAGACCGCGATCGTCCCCAGCGTGACGGCGGCGAAGCTGAAGTCGAACAGCTTCCACAGGATCGCCGCCACCATCAGGATCTCGAAGATGGTGGGGATGATGTTGAAGAGCATGAAGTCGAGGACGAAGTTGATGCCCCTCGTCCCGCGCTCGATGATGCGGGAGACGCCGCCCGTCTGTCGGTCCAGGTGGAAGCGCAGGGACAGGGCGTGCAGATGGGTGAAGACCTGCAGCGCGATGCGCCGGGCGGCGCGGGCCTGCACCTTGGTGAAGACGGCGTCGCGCAGTTCCCCGAAGGCGCTGGAGGCGATGCGCAGAAGGCCATAGCCGACCACCAGCGCCACCGGCACCGTGAGAACGGCCGCCGCCGTGCCCGCCCCCTCGCCGACATGGGGTGTCAGCGCATCGACGGCACGCGCATAGGCGAGCGGGACGAGGACATTCGCCACCTTCGCCGCCACCAGCAACAGAAGCGCGGCGACGACGCGCACGCGCAGCCCGGTCTCGCCCTTGGGCCAGAGATAGGGGGCAAGGGTCCGGAGGGTGGAAAGATCGCCGCGCTGGGCGGTTTGGTCAGGTGCTGTGGGAGGCACGCGAGAACTCCGAGACGGTCGCGCGGCAGGTCATGGGCGGCCCGGTGGAAGGCCGGAGCCACGATGGGCGGAACCGGTATGGGATGCCGGACTCCGCCGGGGGCGGAACGGCCTTGAGAGGGGAGATGGGGCCTTACATGCTCCGGCGCCAGCCACGGCGCCGCATGGCGGGGATGCCGGGGCGGGCTTCACAGGGCAGAATAGGGACATGGAACGCTTCAGCCGCCACATCGCCGCCTGCAACAACATCCCGTCCCCGGCCGGCTACCTGCCCTTCCGCATCGGGGAGGCCCAGGTGGGATGGCTGGAGCCGGATGCGGCGCGTGCCCTCACCTTCCTGCCGAAGACCGTGCATTTCGGGCCGGGCGGGGTTTCGCTGGCCGCGAGCGTGCGAGGCGTGGCCGCCCGCAGCCATGCCCTGGCGGAAATCGGGCGAACCCTGGCGAAGTCGGGCTTCGGGCGCATCCGGGGCGAGGAGTTCGACGTGCGCGCCAGCCCGGAGGGGCCGGTGCTGGCGACGGTGGACCGGGGCGTGCTGCCCGCGCTCGGCATCATCAGCCAGGGCGTGCATGTGAACGGGCTGGTGCGGCGGCCTCCTGGACCGGATGGCGGGCTTCACCTCTGGGTGGGCTGGCGCTCGAAGGACAAGGCGGTGGCGCCGGGGCAGATGGACAATGTGGTGGCGGGCGGCATCCCCGCCGGCCTCACGCCGGAGCGCTGCCTGGTGAAGGAGGCGGAGGAGGAAGCCTCCATCCCCGCCGATCTGGCGGTGAAGGCACGGCCAGTGGGGCGGGTCTCCTACATCATGCGGACCGATGAGGGGATGCGGCGGGACCTGCTGCATCTCTTCGACCTGGAGATGCCGGAGGATGTGATCCCCAGGCCGAATGACGACGAGGTGGAGCGCTTCGAGCTCTGGCCCATCCGGCGCGTGCTGGAGGCGGTGCGGGACACGGACAGCGTGAAGTTCAATGTGAACCTGGTGCTGATCGACCTGTTCCTCCGGGAAGGGCTGGTGGAGGACCCGGACGGATCGCTGCGGGCGGGGCTGGACCAGCTGGCCTGACCGCACGCCCGTCTCAGGGCGCGGGCGGGACCACTCCCATATGCCGCACCAGGGCGATCCACTCATCCAGCACCGCCTCATTCTCGGATTCGGCGTGGTTGAAGCCCCGGTGCACGGCCATGCCGCGCAGCAGGGACATGTTGATGTGCTGGAACGCATCGTCGTCCCGCAGGCCGGAGAAGCGCAGCACCTCCCGCCAGACCGCGCCGCGCCGCACGGCCCATTCGTCCAGCGCCTCGCGCAGCTGCCCGCCCAGCCGCTCATCGGCGCGGGCGGCCATCATCAGCTCCAGCGCGGCCACATAGCTCGGCTTGCCGAAGATCTCGCGCCAGGCGAATCGGAGATAGGTTTCCAGCGTCACGCGGGGCGGGTCGGTGGTGCCGAAGGTAGCGACGCGCGCCTCCTCCCAGCTCTGGAGAAGATGCCGGAAGGCGCCGACCATCAGGTCCGCCTTGGCCGGGAAATGATGAGTCTGCGCGCCGCGCGACACCCCGGCCCGCGCTGCGATCAGCGGCGTTGAAAGCCTTTCGTAGCCGACATCGCAGAGCACATCGATCGCGGCCTGGCAGAGGCGCCGCCGCATATCGGCCGATCGCTGCGCCTGTCGGCTGGAGGCGGCTCCATGCGGTTCCGGCGGCTTCGACATCGGATTGTCATTCCTCCCTGTGCGGCTTGATGCCGGTACGGAACCTTGACCGGATTAAAACAAACAGGCCAGTCTGTATTTAGTTAAGTGAGGGATCTCCGAACAGATGGCTTTCCTGGGCAATGCCGCGCGTGACCACCGCTGGGGGCTGATGCACGCCCTTATGGACCGGCACGGGCTGGACGCACTGGCCTTCACCAGCGCGGATTTCTTCCAGTTCGCCACGAATTTCAGCACCGATGTTCAGGTCTGGGAGCGGCCGATCGTCTGCGTGGTACCGCGCAACGGGACGCCCTTCGTCGTCCTCAACGAGCTGTCCACCAATCACTGGCGCTTCGGCATCGAGGCCGGGAAGCTCTGGGTCACGGATGCCGAGTTCTATGCCGAGCACCCGCGCCTGACGCGCCGCGTGCCGCTGATGCCGCAATGGGCGGATATGGTGGCGGACCGGCTGACGCGCGCGGGGCTGGCGCGGGGCCGCATCGGGGTGGATGCCGGCAGCGGCCCGCTGTCCCGCGCGGCCTCCCTGCTGCCAGGGTTGAAGCTTGAGCCGATGACGGCGGGCTGCCGTTCCCTCCGCTGGGTGAAGCACCCTGAGGAGATCGCGCTGCTGCGCCAGATCGCCTCCCTCACCGACTGGGTGCAGGACCGCTATCGCGAGGCCATCCGCCCCGGGCGGCTGGTCCAGGAGATGGACATGGCCATGGCGGCGCTGCTGGCCGAGGAATCCGCCCGGCGCTTCCCTGGCGAGCATCTGGAGATCATGCGCTGCTGGACCCTTTCCGGCCCGGCGAGCTGCGCCCCGCATGGCGATGGCCGCTCCTCCGGCGCGCGCATCGAGAAGGGCGACGGGCTGGTGAACATCGTCATCCCGCGCGTGAACGGGCTGGTGGTGGAGAATGAGCGCACCTGGTTCTGCGGGCGCCCCAGCGAACGCCAGGTCTTCCTCTACGAGACGGCCCGCGCCGCGAACGAGGCCGCCTGCGAGGCCGCGGTGACCGGTCGCCCGGTCTCGGACATCGATGCGGCCGCCCAGGCGGTGATCGAGCGCGCGGGCTGCGCCGACCTGATCCTGCACCGCACCGGTCATGGCATGGGCACGCTGGGCCATGAGTTCCCCGAGGACATGGCCTTCAACAGCCGCCCGCTGCTGGAGAACGAGGTGTATTCGGCCGAGCCCGGCCTCTACGAATGGGGCCTGGGCGGCTTCCGGCATGATGACACCGTGGTGGTCGGGGCAAGCCCCGAGGTGCTGACCCGTGCGCCCAAGGACATCGCGTCCCAGACCATCCTCTGATCGCAGGTGGCGCCGGCCCTGCCGGCGCCACGGCCTCAAGTCCATTCCTTTCGCAAAGACAGAGAACAGCCCATGAGTCCCATCATCACCCGGCGCGGCGCTGCTGCCCTGCTGGCGAGCACCCTGGCCGCGGGCACGGCTTCGGCCCAGGACAGCCTTCCCTCCATCATGCGGCTCTTCGTCCCGCAGCCGCCGGGCGGCGGCACGGATGTGATCGCGCGGCTGATCGCGGAGGTGATGGGTCGTGAGCTGGGGCAGACGGTGGTGGTGGACAACCGCGCCGGCGCGAACGGCCTGATCGCGGTGAACGCGCTGAAGCAGTCCCGCCCCGATGGCAGCGGCGTGCTCCTCGGCGGCGTCTCGCTGTTCAGCTTCAACCCGAACCTCTACTCGAAGCTGAACTACGACGCGGCGCGCGACTTCACCTATATCGCGCCCGTGGTGGATACCGCGCTGGTCCTGATCGCGGGGCCGAAGAGCGGCATCAAGAGCGTCGCGCAGCTGATCGAGCGCGCCAAGGCCGAGCCGGAGCGGCTGACCTTCGCCAGCGTCGGCATCGGCAACTCGACGCATCTCTCCATGGAGATGCTGACGGATACGGCCGGCGTGAAGATGACGCATGTGCCCTTCAACGGCTCCGGTCCCTCGCTGACCAGCGTGATGACCGGCGAGACGGATTGCATGGTGATCCCGCTGGTCACCGCGCTGCCGCAGGCGCTGGCGGGCAATGTCACCGCCCTCGCACTGCTGACGCGCGAGCGGGTGGCGTCCTTGCCCGAGGTGCCGACGCTGAAGGAGCTGGGACTGGAAGGGCTGGTCATGCCCGGCTGGTACGCGATGGTCGGGCCTGCCGGCATGCCGGCGCCGCTGGTGGACCGGATCAACGCGGCCATCCGCAAGGCGCTCCAGGACCCCACCGTCTCCAAGGCCCTGCGCGACCAGTATCTGGAGCCGATGCAGGGCAGCGCGCAGTTCGTGCGCGACAGCGTGGCGAAGGACAGCGCGGATTGGGGCGCCTTCATCCGCCGCAAGAACCTGCGCGTCGAATAGGACCGGTTCAGGCTTGCGGGCGGCGTCGCCCGCAAGCTGTCCGCTCCAGGCTTTCCTGCGCCGGGGCTAGGGGAGCGGCGGCTCGTGGTAGAACTCCACCCGCATCCGCATGGGGCCCTGGGCTTCGACGTGGTGGACGGCTTCGGGCGGTATGGTCGCTGGATGGCCGGCCGATACACGCACCGAGCGCCGTGGTTCATGGAAGATCAGGTCAACCTCGCCTTCCAGCACGCGCAGCAGGCCCCAGACGCCGGCTTTCGTACTGTGCGCATTCCGGATGCCCGCTGGCAGCGTTTCCTGATCGAACTCGGGCGTCTTCTTGTACGGCTCAGGGATGCTCATGCGGTGGTGCTCCGAAGTCCGGTCGTCCATCGCGGAATGCGGCAGTCTCCCCGCCTGTGACGGACGCTGTGCCAATTGGGATTGGTGAAGCAACAGGCACAGACCGATCGCTCGCAGGTGTTCCCGGATATCCTAGACGTGCTGCCCGCCATTGATGTGGATCTCGGCGCCGTTCACGTAGGACGAAGCCTTGGAGCAGAGGAACAGGATCGTCTCCGCCACCTCGTCCGCCGTGCCCAGGCGGCGCATGGGAATTTGCCGCTCCACGATGTCCTCCGTGCCGGGGGAGAGAATGGCGGTGTCGATCTCGCCGGGCGCAATGGCGTTCACCCGCACGCCATGGGCGCCGAATTCATAGGCCAGTTCCCGCGTCAGCGCCGCCAGCGCGGCCTTGGAGCAGGCATAGGCGGCGCCCGCGAAGGGATGCACGCGCGAGCCCACGATCGAGGTGACGTTCACGATGCTGGCGCCCCCCGCCTTCAGCTCGGGGAAAAGCCCGCGCGCCAGCGCGGCGGTGGAAAAGAGGTTCACGTTGAAGACCGAGGTCCAGACCGCGTGATCTGAATCCAGCGCGCCCAGCCGCGCGCCGCCCTCCCCCTTGGGCGAGATGCCGGCATTGTTGACCAGGGCATGCAGGCGGCCTTCGGGCAGGCGTTCCCGCACCTCGGCGATCATTGCCTCCACCTGGGCGGGATCGGAGAGATCGGCCTGGATATGGCCCCATCGGGCCCCGGGCCAGCGGCATTCCTCGGAAAAGGGCTGACGGGAGACGGTGAGGATGCGCCAGCCCTCGCCCTGGAAGCGCTTCACCGTGGCATGGCCGATGCCCCGGCTGGCGCCGGTCAGCAGCATGATCCTGGGGCTGTCGCTCATGGTTGCGTCATCCTGAGGGCGGGTGGGAGCCTGCATGGCATTCTGGCGGGGGCCAGATGGCGCCAGGCGGCGGTGCCGTGCAAGCAACCTGCCAGGGATTGCGGCGCAAGCAACGGGAAGCGCTGCGAGGACGGCATGAGGAGGCTGTGGTGACACAGCCGGATTCGCTCCCATGCCCCATGCCTTCCGCCGCCTTGTCCTCTCCAACCTCGCGGCCCAGTCCTCCGAGCAAGTCGCCCTGGCGGCCGCGCCGCTGCTGGCCGTTCTGGCCCTGGGCGCGGGCGCGACGGAGACGGGGTGGTTGCAGGCGGCGCAGACCCTTCCCTTCCTGCTGCTCTCCCTGCCGGCTGGCGTGCTGGCGGACCGCTTCTCCCGCCGGCGGCTGATGATGGGAGCGGAGGCGCTGCGGGCGGGGGTGCTGATAGCCATCCTCGCCCTGGCCGCCATCGGGCGGCTGGACCTTCCTGTCCTGGCGGCGCTGGGATTCCTGGGCGCGGCGGGCACGGTGGCGCAGGGGGTGGCGGCCCCTGCCCTGCTCCCGGCCCTGGTGCCGCGCGAGGGCCTTGCCGCCGCCAATCGCTGGCTCGAACTGGGACGCAGCGGCGCCTTCACGGCCGGGCCAGCCCTGGGAGGCGCGCTGATCGGCTGGCTGGGCGCATCGCCAGCCTATGGGGTGGCAGCGGGGCTTTCCTTCCTGGCGGCGGGGCTGCTGGCGGGGGTGCCCGAGCCGCCTCGCGCGGTTCCCGCGCGGCGGAACCTGGGGCGGGAGCTTCGCGAGGGGATCGGCTTCGTCCTCTCCCATGAATTGCTGCGGCCCATCCTGGTGACGGCGGTGGTGTTCAACACGGCCTGGTTCGTCCTGCTCGCGGCCTATGTGGTCCATGCGGTCCATTCCATCGGCCTCACGGCGGCTGAAGTGGGGGGGACGCTCGGGCTGGTCGGCGCCGGCATGGTGGCGGGCGCGCTGGCGGCCCCCGCCCTGGCGGCACGGATGACGCTGGGCGGGCTGATCGCCACCGGGCCCTGCATGGCGGCCGTGGCATCGCTTCTGATGCTCGCGACGCTGGCGCTGCCATCCGCCGCCCTGGCGGGTGCGGCCATGTTCCTCTTCGGGGCGGGGCCGATCCTCTGGACCATCAACACCACCACCCTGCGCCAGACGGTGACCCCGCAGGCGATGCTGGGGCGCGTCTCGGCGGTGGTACTGACGGCAACCTTCGGTGCCCGGCCGCTGGGCGCCGCGATCGGGGCGCTCCTGGCGGCGCACTATGGGGCGGGCGCCTGCCTCGCGGCATCGGCGGCGGGGTTCATGATGCAGGCGGGGGTGATCCTGGCCTCTCCCGCGCGGCGGTTGCGGGCGCTGCCGCAGGCGGCCTGAGGCCCGGAGCCACCTTCATCCCCGCATGGGGATGAAGGGCACAGCCCCGGACAATCTGGTTCAATCAGCCGCGTAATAGGCTTCGCGCACCGCATTCGCGATCGGGCCGGAACCGATGACGGCGGTCTGCGTCATGACGACGCCGACCACGCGGTTGACCGGGTCCACCCAGAACTGCGTGCCGTAGATGCCGCCCCAGCCATAGCTGCCGGCGGGCATGCCGGTCTTGGCGGCGGCGGGGTCGGTCAGCACGCCCAGGCCAAGGCTGAAGCCCCAGCCGGGCCCGCGCAGGGTGGGCATGCTGCCCGTGGCATTCGTCGCAAGTTGCCGGACGCTTTCGGGGCGGAGCACCCGGGCCCCGTCCAACTCGCCATCGTTCAGGAGCATCTGCGCGAAGCGCGCGTAGTCGCCGAGCGTGCCGCTCATCCCCGCGCCGCCGGAATGATAGGCGGTGGTGGAGAAGGCACGGTTCGGGTCCAGGCTGGCGGTGCCGCGGGTGGAGGGATAGGGAACGGCCTCGGCGGCCTTGACCGGCTCGTAACCGGCACCGAGCGCGCCCGTGGGCTGCGCCGGGCGCGTCACGCCCACGAAGCGGGGCCGCGCCGCCTCCGGCGCCTGGAAGACCCAGCTTTCGATGCGCAGCGGCTTGGCGATCCGCTCTATGACGAAGGCGCCGAGCGTGCCGCCCGTCACCTTCTCGACCACGGCGCCGAGCACATCGGTGGCCAGCGAGTAGTCCCAGCCGCTGCCGGGCTGGTAGCCCAGCGGCGCGGCGGCCAGGCGGCGCATCGCCTCGGCCGTCGTGACATCGGGCTGGTCCAGCCCATCCGTGACCCGCGCCTCGCGATAGGTGTCCGCGATGCGGGGGCGGTTGATGAAGTTGTAGGAGAAGCCGGCGGTATGAGTCAGCAACTCCCGGATCGTGGGCGGCCGGGTGGCCGCCGCCTCGCTCCCATCCGGCGCGCGGACGCGGAGATTGGCGAATTCGGGGAGGTAGCGGCTGACCGGCTCATCCAGCCCCAGCTTCCCTTCCTCGACGAGGATCAGGGCGGCGACCGAGGTGACGGCCTTGGTCATGGAGGCGTAGCGGAACATGTCCGTCTCGGCGATCGGTGCGGAGCCGCCGGCTTCGCGGACGCCCATGCTGCGGCTGTAGACGGGGCGGCCCTCCTGGAGGATCAGCACCGCGATGCCGGGCGTGCTGCGCCCTTCGACCAGCGTCCGGAGCGCCTCGTCGATCTTCGAGGTGCGGACCTCCGGCGAGCGGCCCAGGGCCGGTGCCGCGATGCCGCCAAGGGCGAGCGCCCCGGCCCCGAACAGGCCGAGCAGAAGCCGGCGTGAGATCATCCTGTTTCCTCCGCCCGGACGTCCTTCACGGCCTCCGGTTGCGGAAATTCGCTCGCAGGCGCCGCAGCGCGTCAAGCTTACGTTTGCGTGACGAACAGGCTTCGCATGGCCATGGCGCGACGTGCCGGGCAAATCAGAGCATCTTCGCCCGCCGCAGCCAGGAGTCCCGCATGCCCAGACCGATCCGCCGCCTTCCCGCCGCCCGCGCCATGATCGTCGCCCCGCAGCCCGAGGCGGTGGAGGCGGGCGAGGCCATCCTGCGCGGCGGCGGCAATGCGCTGGATGCCGTGCTCGCCTGCGCGCTGGCGCAGGGCGTGGTGGACCCGATGATGTGCGGCATCGGGGGCCTGGGCGTGCTGCATGTGCTGGAGCCGAAGAGCGGGCAGCACATCATCCTGGACGGCCTCTCGGCAGCACCGAGCGCCTGCCGCGAGGACATGTGGGCCGACCGCTACCTGGGCGAATGCCCCGACGGCTTCGGCTATATCGTCAAGGACCATGTGAACGAGCTGGGCCATCAGGCGGTGACCACGCCAGGCATCCTGCGCGTCTTCGGCATGGCGCATGAGCGCTTCGGCCGCGTGGCATGGGACAGCCTCTTCGCCCCGGCCATCGGGCTGGCCGAGGAAGGCTGGATTGTGCGGCCGCATGTCGCGACCATGTTCCATCTCGACGAGAAGGCCTATGGCCGCCTGAGCTATGCGGCGAAGCTCGGCTTCACCGAGGATGGGCGCCGCATCTACATGGGCGAGGACGGCGCGCCGAAGCGGCTGGGGCAGCTGGTGCGCAATCCCGAGCTGGCCGGCACGCTGCGGCTGGTGGCGCGCGAGGGCGCGGAGACGCTCTACACGGGCGAGTTGGCGCGGCGGATCGTGGCGGATATGCAGGCGCATGGCGGGCTGCTCTCGGCGGAAGATCTTGCGGACTTCATGCCTGCCTGGCGGGAGCCGCTACGCGTGGATTACCGCGGCTATGGCATCGCCGTTCCCCCGCCGCCCGCCGGCGGCGTGCTGGTGGCGGAGATGCTGCGCATCCTGGAGCGCTTCGACCTCGTCGCGCTCGGCCACAACTCGCCCGAATACATCCGCGTGGTGGCAGAGGCGATGAAGACGGCGATGCGGGACAAGGACCGCCATATCGGCGATCCGGACTTCATCCCGCCGCCGCTCGACCGGCTGCTCTCCGATGCCTATGCGGAGGAATGCGCGGCCGGCATCCGCGCGGGCGAGAAGGTGTCGCTGCCGCGCATCGGCGCGGATGCGAAGCACACCACCACCATCTCCTGCGTCGATGCGGATGGGATGGTGGTGTCGCTGACGCATACGCTCGGCCTGCCCTCGGGCGTCATCCCGCCGGGCACGGGCTTCATGCTGAATGGTGCCATGAACAACTATGATCCGCGGCCGGGCCGCGCGGGCTCCATCGCGCCGGGCAAGCGGCGCTTCTCCACCATGTCGCCGGGCATCGTCTTCGATGGGAACACGCCGGTCGCGACGCTGGGGGCGCCGGGTGGGGCCTGGATCGGGGTCGCGATCCTGCAGGTGCTGCTGAACGTGATCGACTGGGGGATGACGATGCAGGAAGCGGTGATGGCGCCGCGCTTCTCCTCCACCAGCGACGCGGTCGATATCTCCAACCGCATCCCGCGCGCCACGCAGAAAGCGCTGGAGGCGATGGGCTATCCGGTGCGGCGCAACCCCACCAGCTATCCCTTCGCCGCCGTGCACGGGATCACGATGTTCGATGGCGTGATCGAGGGTGGCGCGGACCCTCAGCGCGATGGCTACGCCGCCGGGATCGCCTGATCCTGCAATGAGCCGGTGGCGTGCCCTTCCGGCACGCCACCGCTCCTGGTTAGCGCAGCGTCTCGCGCGTGACCGTGCCGCTGGGCGCGGCCTGCATCGTCGGCATGCCGCCCTGCTGCATCGGCATCCCGCCCTGGTAAGGCGCGCCGCCCTGCTGGGCAGCGGCCATCGGGGGCGGCCCGCCGGCGCCCGGGGTGCTGAAGCGCATCAGCGTGGCGCGCAGCGGGTCGGCGGCCGGGTTGTGGGCCTGCATGTCCACCACGATCTGCCGCGCCGCGACCGAGCGCCCGTAATAGGCCTGGTTGAACTCGCTGCGGCTGGAGAGGAGCGAGCCCTCCAGCGAAACGCCGGCATAGAGGCCGCGCGTGCGGGCGAAGCTGACGATATCCGCCCCCACAGCGGCGGTGGTGGCCCCCGCAATGCCGGCACCGATGGCGGCAACCGCCACGGAGGCGTCGGCACCG
This sequence comes from Roseomonas xinghualingensis, assembly GCF_025791835.1. Lineage (GTDB taxonomy): Bacteria > Pseudomonadota > Alphaproteobacteria > Acetobacterales > Acetobacteraceae > Roseomonas > Roseomonas xinghualingensis. The sequence goes on along the minus strand of NZ_JAOXLP010000002.1, from coordinate 283,431 downwards.
ATCTTGAACTGGCTGTCCATGACGGCGTTCAGGCCCTTTTCCGTCAGGACCATCATCATCACGGCCATGTCCTGCACGCCGATCTGCAGGCCGAAGCTGGCCGAGCCGATGGTGTAGAAGGCGGGCGAGGACCAGGAGCCGGCGCCGTCGCGCGCCGTCAGCACGCAATCGCCGCCCTGCCCGCCGAAAAGGAAGCCGGCGCGGAAGATGCGGGGGCAGACGATGACCGCACGGGCGCGGGCCAGCGTGCTGCTGGCGTCCCGCAGGGCGTTCGGGTCGCCGTCCGACAGCATTTCCTGCACCGTCAGCGTGGCGCGGTCCACGAGGGCCTGCTGCTCCGCCTGTGCGTAGGCGAGACCCGGAAGGGCGGCCAGCCCGGCCGCGAGGGTGCCGATGGCCACGGTCCTGCGTCGCATGAAGTTCTTCCCCCAACCCCTTGCTCTGCCGGGGAGACTAGCGGCTGGAGCGGGCCGAGGCCAGGGTGGCCTTGCGGCGCGCCTCAGAAGAGGGGCGGCTCCTCGTTCACGCAGCCGACCTTCCAGTGGCCGTTCTGCCGCTCCAGCCTCGTCACGGAGAGGTTCTTCACGCTGAACTGCAGGGCCTGGTAGGGGGTGAAGTTGCAGGCATGGGCCAGGGCGGCGCGGATCGAGCCGCCATGGGCCACGATCACGGCATCCCCACCCTCGTTCTCATCCGCCACGGCCTCCAGCGTCGGGCCGACCCGGGCCACCACATCGGACAGGCTCTCGCCGCCGGGGGGCTTCTCATCCGCCGCATGGTCCCAGAAGGGGTGCGGCGGCTCGCTGAGGACGGCGGTGAACTCCTCATGGGTCAGCCCCTGCCATTCGCCCAGGTGCTGTTCCACGAAATGCGGCAGGTCGGTCAGCTCCTGCTCGGGATAGCCGGCGGCGAAGATGGCCATGGCGGTGGCGCGGGTGCGGGCCAGGGGCGTGCAGTACCAGCGGGCCTCGGCGGGCAGGCGGCGGGCCAGCCAGGCATGGGCCGGGCGCTCCCGCGCCAGCGTCTCCTCGCAAAGGGCGACGTCATTGGCGCCATAGACGGTGCGGCGCGCGGCGGCTTCCACCAGGGCGTGGCGGATGAGGAAGATTCGGGTGCTGACCGGCATGGGGCCCTCTACTCCGCCACGGGCGGCCCGCCTACTCCCCGATGGTCAGCAGCGCGCCACGTTCCCGCGCGCCCTGGAACTCTCGCATGAAGAGCCAGGCCAGGAGGCCGAGCCAGATCAGGTCCAGCCCGAAGGCCCAGCCGAGATGGCTCCAGGCGATGCGGCCCTCCAGCAGGGCGGCGCGCATCCCCTCGAAGACATGGGCGGCGGGGGTGGCCAGGGCCACGGGCTGCAGCCAGCAGGGCAGGACCGAGACGGGGTAGAACACCGCCGCGAAAGGGGTGAGGCCGAAGAGCACCGACCAGGCCAGCGCCTCCGCCCCCGCGCCATGGCGGAGGATGAGGCTGGTGACGCCCAGCGCCACGGCCCAGCCCATGATCATCAGCGCGGCGAAGAACAGCACGACCACCGGGCCGAGCGAGAACAGGTCGAAGCCGTAGAGCAGCCAGGCGAGCAGGATCGCGGGCAGCACGCCGGTGAGCATGCGGATGGCGCTCATCCCCACCAGCGCCGCCACCAGCTCCCAGGGGCGCAAGGGGGAGACGAAGACATGGCCGAGATTGCGGGACCAGATCTCCTCCAGGAAGGAGATGGCGAAGCCCATCTGGCTGCGCAGCGCCACCTCCCAGAGCAGCACGCCGCCCAGCAGCGCGCCGGCCGCGAGGCTGGCCGTGTTCTGCTGCACCCCGGCGACATAGGCCGTGACGAAGCCCCAGACGATCATCTGGAGGATGGGCCAGTACATCAGCTCCAGCACCCGCGGCCAGGAGCGGCGGAACAGGGCGAGATGGCGGTACATCATGCCCCAGATGCGTCGCGCGGAAGCGCGCGGAGTATTGCCCGCGGAAGCGCGCGGGGAATTGCCTGCGGAGGCGCGCGGGGAATTGTCCAGGGAGGCATGCATCAGGCGTTCTCCGCCGCGCGTCGGTCGCGCGCGATGTCGAGGAAGACTTCCTCCAGGTCCCCACGGCCGTAGCGCGCGAGAAGTTCGGCGGGGGAGCCGCTGTCCACCAGCCGGCCCTTCTTCAGCATGAGCACATGGCCGCAGAGGCGCTCCACCTCCGCCATGTTGTGGGAGGCGAGCAGGATCGCGCAGCCGCTCTCGGCCCGGTAGCGCTCCAGCCAGCTCCGCACCCAGTCGGCGGTGTCGGGATCGAGGCTGGCGGTGGGCTCGTCCAGCAGCAGCACGTCGGGGCGGTTGATGAGCGATTTTGCCAGCGCCACACGGGTTTTCTGGCCGGCGGAGAGCTCGCCCGCGGGGCGGTCCAGCAATTCCGTCAGCGCGAGTTGTTCCGCCAGTTCCGCGATCCGCTCCCCGGCGCGGGGCACGTCGTAGAGATGGGCATAGACGCGCAGGTTCTCGGCGACGCTGAGCCGGTGCGGCAGGGCGATATAGGGCGAGGAGAAATTGGCCCGCGCCAGGGCGGCAAAACGGTCCGTGGCCATGTCATGGCCCAGCAGCCGGGCGGTGCCGGCGGTGGGAACGAGCAGGCCGAGGAGCATGGCGATGGTGGTGCTCTTGCCGGCGCCATTGCCGCCCAGCAGGCCAAAGGTCTGGCCGCGTGGCAGGGTGAAGCTGAGGGAATCCACCGCGACCGTCTCGCCATAGCGCTTGGTCAGGCCCTCCGCGGCGATGGCCGGGATCGCGGGATCGGTGTGCTGGCGCATCGGGTCCGCATAGGCCGGTGCGGCGCTGCCCGGAAGGACGGGCGGCTTCACGCCTGCATCATCGGCGCAGGTGGCGGTCCGTGGCGCGGCCCTGGAAATGGGTGATGCCATTCTCCCAGCCCCAGGCGATGGCGGCGGCACGGTCGGCGCCGGTCAGGACCACCGTGATCCCCTCCCCGGCCAGGGTGGCGACCGGGCCGGGATCGGAGGGCAGGATTTCGTCCCAGGCCAGCCGCAGCATCCCAGCGCCCAGGCGGGCGGGGGGCAGCAAGGCGAGGACAGGGCCGCCCGGTGCCTCGATCGCCAGGCCATAGCCGCGGCTGGTGGCAAGGTCCCGGCCCAGGGCAAAGCCGGTGGGGTCCGACAGCACCTCGGCCATGGGGACGGCCAGGGTGAGCATGGGGCGCACGGCACCTGGAAGGCGGCCATCCAGCGCCAGGAAGGCATCCGATGTGAGGGCCGCGACCGAAAGGGAAAGATGCAGCGGAACGGGCCGCGCCAGCCATTCGGGGCGGGCGACGCTGGCGAGCATCCGGGTTTCGAGCGCAAGGCTGAGGCGGGCCGCCAGGATGGGAACGGCTTCCAGCCCGCGCCCGGGCAGCAGCCGGTCCCGCAGGGCGCCGGGCATGGGAGCGATGGCCTCGGCCGCGATGGCGGAGTCCCCCTCCGGCGTCAGGCGGCAGATGGGCTGGCGGCGGAGATAGGGGGCGGGATCGGCACGGGAAAGGCTGGGCAGGATGGCGGCCAGGGCCTCCGCCTCCAGCGGAGGTGGCTCGGGCGCCTCGCTGGGCATGGCGGGGGCCAGGCCGAGGCTTTCCTCCAGCCCCGCCAGCAGGGCACCGGATTCCTCCGGCAGGCGCAGGGATCGGAGGATCTGGCCGAGGGCGGCATCCTCCACCGCGCCGTCCAGCACGCGCAGCACGGCGGGGCGCAGGCTGTCGGGCGGGGCGGTGGCCACGGCCATGTCGCCATCGGGCAGGTGGAAGACGCGGGCGCGGCGGGCATGCTGCGGCAGAGCCAGGGCCTCGCGCAGCAGCCGGCGGTGATGCGGGCGGTCCAGCCCCTTGGGAAGGCGGGAAAGGCGCAGCCATAGGATGTCCCGCACGGCACCGGAGGCGATGCAGCGCCGGACCAACCCGGCCAGCTCCCCCGCGCCGCCATCGGGGCCGGTCAGCGGCGGCGGATCGGGGGCGAGGCTCATGTCCCGCCGTTCCGGCGCAGGACATCGAGAAGACGATCCGCCTGCGGGCCGGTGAAGCGCGCGATGCCGCGCGAGAGTCCCCATTCCAGCCCGGCCGCATCGGCCACGCCCTCCAGCACCACGCGCGCCGGCTTCAGGGCGCGCCAGAAGGCGGGCGGCAGGGCTTCGAGGGCGGGGTCATGGTTCAGATGGATGGCGGTGCCGGGCAGATGGGCTGGATCGAGTATCGCCAGATGCGCGGCGGTGAGGCCGGCCACGGCGAAGGGCCTGATGGGCGGGCGGGCCAGGATACGGGGTGGCAGGACTGGGAGCAGGGCCGCTCCCTTGACCAAAGGCAGGGCCTCAGGCGGCAGGTCCAGATGCAACGGGGTCTCGGCAGGGTGGGGAGAGGCCAGGGCGCGGCGCGCCACCACCTCCCAGCCATGCGCCTGCCACGGGGAACCCTCCCAGGCGGTGCCGAGCGCGGCCGCGATGGCGGGGGCGGATGGCAGGAGGCGCAGGCCCGCAGGCCGGGGGATGCCGCCGGAGCCGAAGCCCAGGATCGGGCGGCGTTCCAGCAGGCTGTGGAGGGGCTTGGCTGCGAGGATGGCCTCCGGCCCCGTGCCGGGGCGTTCAGGGACGGGAGGTGCCGCCACCGCTTCTGTCACCAGCACCGCGTCCCGCCCGTTCAAGACGGCCGCAAGCGCGCGGCGGGCGTGTTCCAGCGCGGGGGGCGTGGCCTCTAGCCGCCAGGTGCCATCCGCGGCCGAGGAGACCCGCCCCCCGCGATTGCGGGCGGCATCCTGTAGCAGGGCGTGGGCCACGCGGTGCGCCTCCGGCGGCAGGTGGGGACCGGGCCGGAAGAGCAGCGCCGCAAGGGCTGGCCCATGCTGGGCCGGGAGGGTGACGGGGTGCATCGCGGCCCGGAATCTGCGCCTCGCCAGGTTAACGCGGCGTCACCTCACGCAACGCCCGGTTGCCACTTGCCCCAGCGGCGGGCTACGCCCCAGGCGATGACCGGCCCAGCGCCCGATACCCCGATCCCGTCCATGACGACCGCCGACCTTTCGGAGGCCGTCCGGGCGCTCAAGCGCGCATCCGTCCTTGTGGTCGGAGATGCGATGCTGGACCGCTATGTTTATGGCCATGTGAGCCGCATCTCGCCCGAGGCGCCGGTGCCCGTGCTGAGCGTGGACCGCGAGGTGGCCATGCCCGGCGGAGCCGGGAACGTGGTGCGGAACCTCACGGCCCTGGGCGCCGCCGTGGCCTTCCTTTCCGTGGTGGGCGACGACCAGGCGGGTTCCGACCTGACCGGGCTGATCGGCGGCCAGCCGGGCGTGGAGCCCTGGCTGCTGGTGCAAGGCGGCCGCGCCACCACCACCAAGACCCGCTTCATCGCCGCCGGCCAGCAGATGCTGCGCGCGGATCACGAGGTGGCGCGGGCCATCCATCCCCGCCTGTCGGACCGGATGGTGCGGATCGCGCAGGACACGGTGGCGGCCACCAAGGTCATGGTCCTGTCCGACTACCGCAAGGGCGTGCTGGCCGGGGACGTGCCGGAGCGGCTGATCGCCGCTGCCCGTGCCGCCGGGCGCAAGGTGATCGTCGATCCGAAGGGCGACGACTATTCCTGCTATGCCGGGGCGGACCTGATCACCCCCAACCGGGCGGAGCTGCGCCAGGCGACGGGAATGAGCATCGACAGCGAGCCGGCGCTGGTCGCCGCCGCCCGTGCGCTGCGCGAGCGCCATGGCTTCGGCGCCGTGCTGGTGACGCGCAGCGAGGACGGCATGTCGCTGGTGGAGGAGGACGCCGTCCATCACTTCCCGGCCGAGGCGCCGGAAGTGGCTGATGTCTCGGGCGCCGGCGATACGGTGGTGGCGGTGGTGGCGGCCGGCATGGCGGTGGGCCTGCCCCTGCCGATCGCGGCGCGGCTTTCCAACATCGCGGCCGGGCTGGCCGTTGGAAAGGTCGGCACGGCAGTGGCGCGCGACACCGACCTGCTGGAGGCGCTGAGCGCCGAGCGCGGGGCGCTGCGCAAGGTGGTTTCCCGCATGAAAGCGGTGGAGCAGGCCGAGCGCTGGCGGCAGCGTGGCTATCGCGTGGGCTTCACCAATGGCTGCTTCGACCTGCTGCATCCCGGCCATGTGCATCTGCTGGAGCAGGCGCGCAGCTGGTGCGACCGGCTGGTGGTGGGGCTGAACGCGGATGAAAGCGTGCGGCGCCTGAAGGGCCCGACTCGCCCGGTGCAGTCCGAGGCGGCGCGGGCGGCGGTGCTGGCATCCCTGGCCACTGTCGATCTCGTGACGCTGTTCGAGGAGGACACGCCCGAGGCGCTGATCGAGGCGCTGCGGCCTGATGTGCTGGTGAAGGGCGCAGACTACAGCGTGGACCAGGTGGTCGGCGGCTCCATGGTGCAGGAATGGGGTGGGGTGGTGCGCCTGGCCGAGCTGCTGCCGGGCAATTCCACCACCGCCACCGTGGCGCGCATCCGGGGCTGATACCCCGCGGGGGAAGGCGGCCATGCGGCCGCCCATCCCCCGCCCTGCTCAGGCGCGGCCCTGCATGACGTTCAGCAGGACCAGGTGCTCCTTAATCTGGCCATTCGACAGAGTCGCCGTGATCCGGTCCGCGACCGGAGCGCGGCTCTGCATCATGGCGGTGGTCAGGTTCAGCAGCTCCTGATGGCCCTGCTCCTGCACCTCGAGGAAAATCTTGTCGAAATCCGCGCCGCTGGCGGATTGCAGGCGCTGGATGACCTGCGCCTTCTCACCGGTGGGGCGATAGTCGGGGAAGTTATGCCCGGCCATCTTCATGGCCTGGGCGACACCCTCCTGCTCCTGCACCTCGAAATTGGCGAAGCGCTTCACTTCGGGCTTGGACGCCTTCTGCGCCCCGATCTTGGCGGTGGCCAGGGCGAAGCTCCCCGCTTCATGCGTCATCGCCGCCAGGCGATCGGGCGGCATATTGGCGAGGTTGGCGGGCGGGGTATTGGCCTGCGGCGTCGCGCCCGAACCCTGGGCACGGCTGCCGGTACCCTGGGCCATGGCGGCGACGGGGACGAGGCTGGCTCCTGCCAGGGCGAGCGAAAGCGAACGACGTTGCATGATAGCGTGTCTCCCAGAAGGCGTCCCGGGGGGGTGGGGCGCCGGAGGGAAACGGGGCGGCCGGGTAGTGGTTCCGTACTCCGGAACAGTTAAATCCTGATCGTCCACCCTATTCGCAAAGCAGGGCGGCCCGCATCTCCTGCGCGCCGACCGGATCGGACAGGGCCGCCAGCCGCCCGGCCGCCAGCACGGCGTAGCGGTGCATCAGGGATTTCCGCCTGGCGCCGGCGAGCGGCTTGTGCTCCGTATCGCGGATCATCACGGCGTCGAAGCCGTCGCTGACGATCAGGCCAACATCCCCGGGGATGAGTTCCTGCGGGAAGTCGCAATCCACGGCGAAATAGAGCCGGTCGCACCAGTCCCGGTATTCGTGCCACTTGTTGTCGGAAAGATAGTCGCGCGGGCCCGACTTCACCTCGATGGCGATGAGGTGGCCCTCGGGGGTCAGCGCCATGATGTCCAGGCGGCGGCCGCAGGGGATGGGCATTTCCGCCAGCGGTGCCCAGCGGTTGCGGGCGCAGAAGCGCATGGCGGCGCGGCAGGTGGTGGCGGTGCGCTCGGGGATGGTCAGGTCCAGCGGCATCGGCCGGATTCACGCCGAGTCGGGGAGCAGGTCAAGCTTCCTTTGCGCTCCGCCAAGGGTGTAGGAGGGCGCCGTGTCAGACCCCCTCCCCTTCTGGAAGCGTAAGTCCCTCTCGGCGATGACCAAGGCCGAGTGGGAGTCCCTGTGCGACGGCTGCGGCCGTTGCTGCCTGCACAAGATCCGGGACGAGGATACGGAGGAGATCCACTTCACCAACGTGGCCTGCCGCCTGCTGGACACCCAGGGCTGCGGCTGCCGCGACTATGCCAATCGCCGCGCCCATGTGCCGGATTGCGTGCAGTTGAAGCCGAAGATGCTGGCGGCGCTGGACTGGCTGCCGCCGACCTGCGCCTACCACCTCCTCGCCCGCGGGCAGGACCTGCCGGACTGGCATCCGCTGGTGACCGGCGATCCCGAGAGCGTCCATCGCGCCGGGATTTCCGTGCGCGGTAAGGCTGTGTCCGAGCGCGAGGCTGGAGCGCTGGAGGATCATGTGGTGACCTGGCCGGGTCGCTGGCCCAGCCGCCGCGCGCCGCGTGCGCCCGGGGCTGCCGCCGGGCCACGAGGGAGGAAGGCGGGATGACGGAAGCGCTTTATGGCGGCGTGAATGCCGCCCTGATCACGGCAATGCATGCGGATCTCTCGCCGGACCACCGCCGCACCGCCGCCTATGCGAAATGGCTGCTGGCCCATGGCTGCGATGGGCTGGGCGTGCTCGGTACCACGGGCGAGGCCAATTCCTTCGGCCTGCGCGAGCGCCGGGAGATCTTGGAGAAGCTGGTGGAGAACGGGTTGCCGGTGACGCGGCTCATGCCCGGCACGGGCTGCACCAGCCTGACCGATACGGTTGAGCTGTCCCGCCATGCCCGCGACCTGGGCTGCCCGGGCGTGCTGGTGCTGCCGCCCTTCTACTACAAGAACCCCGGCGAGGAGGGGCTCTACGCCTATTTCTCCGAGGTGATCGAGCGGATCGGCGGCGGGCTGGCGCTCTATCTCTACCATTTCCCGGCCCAGTCGGCGGTGCCGCTGACGGTGGAGCTGATCGGGCGGCTGCTGGAAGCCTTCCCCGGCGTGGTGCGAGGGATCAAGGACAGCACGGGTGATGCGGCCCAGGCCGAGGCCTATCTCTCTGCCTTCGCCTCACGCGGATTCGAGGTCTATCCGGGCGGCGACAGCCTGTTCCAGCGGATGCTGGGTCTGGGGGCGGCGGGCTGCATCACGGCGGCCACCAACCTGACCAGCCGCTTCGCCCAGGTGGTCTATTCCAGGCGGACGGGGCCGGAGGCGGATGCGGCCCAGGCCATGATGAATGCCTGCCGCGCCGCCGCGGGCACCGTGCCGCTGATCCCCGGCCTGCGGGAGATCCTGGCGCGCAGCACGGGGGACGAGGCCTGGCGCCATATCCGCCCGCCCCATACCCGCCTTTCGCCGGCCGAGGCGGATGGCGTCTGGGCCGCTTGGCAGGCGACGGGCGCCCTTCCCCTTCCCGGCCTAGCCGAGCATGGTCTCCTTGTTGCTTCTGTCTGAGTCGCTGACTGAGTCGCCAAGGGAGTTCCATGTCCGAGCCTCTGCGTTGCCGCATCCCCGCCGTCGCCACCGTCCAGGCGGATGACGAGATCGCCCGCGTCACCCGCTGGGACTTCCCGCCGGGCTCCGAAACAGGCTGGCACCGCCATGGCTGGGGCTATCTCGTGGTGCCGGTGACGGATGGGACCATGCTGCTGGAGGAACCGGGCGGCACGACGCGGGAGGCCCAGATCAAGGCGGGCATCTCCTACACCCGCGCTCCCGGGATCGAGCACAACGTCATCAATGCCGGAACGGTGCCCTTCTCCTTCGTGGAGATCGAGTTCAAGGCGCGTCCGGGCTGAGCAGGCTCTACATTCCTTGAAGATAGCCGGCCAAGATATTGATCCTGGCCGGCTTTTTAATTGCCCCCACCACAAGACCTTCCATCTTCGTGTCAAGCCGTTGAACCGGAGCCCCCCCAGGGTCCATTCTCGGCTTCATGGAACATAACGAGATCGAGAGCGTCCCCCTCCGCGCCCATCCGCTGGCGCTGCCGACGCCGACTCCGGTGCGCTGGAACCGCTCTACCCGGGCACGGCGGGTTTCGCTCCGGATCGATCCGCGCGCAGGGGAGGTTGTGGTGACCTTGCCGCCCCGTTCCGGCCGCAAGGCAGGGATGGCCCTGCTGAACACCCATGCGGCCTGGGTGAAGGAAAGGCTGGGCAGCCTTGCCCCCGCCGTGCCGCTGGCCGAGGGCCAGCGCGTGCCGCTGGGCGGGGTGCCGCATGTCATCCGGCATGATCCCCATACGCGCGGCCCCGCCATCCTGTGGAATGGGGAGATCGTGGTGGCGGGGGACAAGGAGTTCCTGGCCCGCCGTGTGGCCGACTTCCTGAAGGCGGAGGCGAAGCGGCGCATTTCGGTGCTGGCAGCCGGCCATGCCGCGACGCTGGGGGTGAAGGTCCGGCGCATCACGCTGAAGGACACCCGGTCCCGCTGGGGAAGCTGCGCGCCGGATGGCACGCTGGCCTTCTCCTGGCGGCTGGTGATGGCCCCGGACTGGGTGCTCGACTATGTGGTGGCGCATGAGGTCGGACACCTGCGGGAACTGAACCATTCCTCCCGCTTCTGGGCCCATGTGGAGCGGCTGACGCCGCATCGGGACGCGGCGCAGGACTGGCTGCGGCGCCACGGGCCGACCCTGCTGCGCGTGGGGTGATTCATGCGGCGTTAGGGGCTGGGGGCTAGCCTCGCGGGGTTTCGCGGAGGTTCCCCCGTGTCCGGCGCCATCAGCGGCGCGAACGCCGCCTTCTATACGAACTACCCCAGCGGCTATGCGCCCGCCGCCCCTTCCAGCGGCGCGGGTGGTTCCACGGTGACGGATATCGTGGATATCCGCGTGCCCCTGCCCTCCGGTTCCTTCACCGCCCGCGCGGGCGACAGCTATTCGGTGCGGGAGTTGTTCGGCTCGCCGGATGCGGCGGTGATGCGGATCGCACTGCGCGGGGAAGGTGGCGGGCGGCTGATGCTGCGCGGCGAGGATGTGACGGACCGGGTCGATTTCGATCCGATGGACTACAACGAGCTGCAATTCATCGCCGGCGCCGATGGCAGCGCGCAGAAGATCGTGGCGGTGGCTCGCTCCGGCACGAAGGATGAGGCGGGCGTCTGGCGCAACATCGCGGATAGCGATCCGGTGCAGATCACCGCGCATGTCACCGGCATCCGCTCCATCGAGGCCGCCGTCGCGCTGCGGATGGGCGCCCCGGAGGGGGAGGCGGATGCGGATTTCGTGAAACTCGTGCAGGAGGCCTCGGTCTTCACGCCTTATGGCGACCGGAAGGCCCCTTCCCTTTCAACCGTCGGCAACATCACGCTGAAGGCGGGCGACAGCCTGGCGCTGCACGACCTGTTCAGCGCCGGGGCGGAGACAGCGCTGTATCGCGTGGCGCTGCGCGACGATGCCTCCGTGCCGGGCGCGCGGCTGATGCTGGAGGGGGAGGACGTCACCCACCGCATCGATTTCACGCCGGAGGAATTCATCAACCTGCAGTTTATGGCCGGGCCCGATGGCAGCGCGGCGGATCTGCTGGTGGTGGCGCGGGCCGGCACGAAGGATGAGGCTGGCGTCTGGCGCCATATCGTGGACAGCCCGGCAACGCAGATCACGGCGGCTGTCACCGGGGCGCGGTCCGCCAATGCGGCGCCGGCGCTCCGGAGCGTGGTCGATCCTGGCGATGCGGATGCGGGGTTCCTGCGGGTCGCGCAGGAGGCGACAATCTTCGCGGCAACCGGTGCGCGCAAGGCGCCCGCAATATCCGATGCCGGTGACCTGACGGTGAAGGCCGGGGATGCGCTTTCCATCCGCGATCTTTTTCCCACCAGCGGCATGGTGGAGGTGGCGCTTTATCGCGTGGCGCTGCGGGACGATCCTGGCGGCGCCCCAGGTGGCAGGCTGCTGCTGGATGGCGAGGATGTCAGCCATCGCACAGACTTCTCGCCGATGGAGTTCCTCTCGCTGCAATATGTGGCGGGGCCTGAGGGCGGGGCGCAGGACATCCTGGTGGTCGCCCGCGCCGGTACGCCGGATGAGGCTGGCGGGCTGACGGCCATAGCAGACAGTGCCCCGGCGGCACTGCGCGCGGCGGTGACGGGCACGCGCTCCCTCAACATGGCGGAGGCGCTGCGAACGGCGGTGGAGCCAGGCGCGGCGGATGCCGGGTTCATGCGGGTGGCATCGGAGGCCATGCTCTACGCGCCGCTTTCCGGGCAGGTGGCACCAGGGCTTTCCACGGCGGGGAACATCACCGCCGCCGCCGGGGACCAATACGCGCTGCGGGACCTGTTCACCTCGCCCTATAGCGCGGCGGTGGAGGTGACGGGATATCGCGTGGCGCTGCGCGACGAGGATCTGGCCTCGGGCACGAGGCTGATGCTGAACGGGGAGGAGGTGACCCATCGCATCGGATTCACGGCGGAGGAATTCAATGCGCTGCAATTCGTGGCGGGCGCCACGGGCAGCGCGCAGGACATCCTGGTGGTGGCGCGCAGCTCGAAGCCCGATGGCACGGGTATCATCGCCAGCCGCGCGGTGCAGATCACGGCCTCGGTGACTGGGGAGCGCTCGGTCAATGCGCTGCCCGCGCTGCGGAATGCCTCGCCGGAGGATGCCTATGCGGGCATCGCGCAGGATGCGGCGGTCCACGCGCCACTGGCCGGGCAGAAGGCTCCGGCGCTTTCGGCCGTGGGTGACTTCACCGCGGCTGCGGGCGATCTGTTCTCGATGAACACGCTTTTCGACACGGCGGGAGGCAGCTTCGACGAAGGCATGACCTATCGCGTGGCGATGCGGGACGATCCTTCCGGCACGGCTGGCGGACGGCTGATCCTGAACGGCGGAGATGTGACGGGACGCACGGATTTCACCGGGGCTGAGTTCGCGGCACTGCTCTTCCAGGCCGGGCCGGAGGGCAGCGCGCAGGATCTGCTGGTGGTGGCGCGGAGCACCGGCGCCAACGGCCTCATCACCGACAGCCCGGCGCTGGAAATCACGGCCCGTGCCACCGGCACGCGCTCGATCAATGCGCTGGCGGCGCTGCGGATGGAGAATGCCGCGGAATCCGGCTTCGATCGCGTCATCCGCGACGCCGCTGTTTACGACAGCGCCTCCGCTCCCGTGCTTTCCAGTAGCGTCCGGCCCAGCCAGCCGGCGCTTTCGGCACAGGCACTGGCGGCGGCCGTGGGTGCCTATCGCGCGACGGGAAGTGCCGGCGCCGCCACCCCGATCGATCTCACCGCGCTTTTCGGCGGCGTCGTGGGAGCCAGCCGGGCGGCGGGGGCCGCCTCGGCGCGGTTAGTGGAGCTGTCGGGTCTTGTCACGCTGCTCGGCGGGGGCACGGTGGGAGGCGTGCGGAGCGTGGGACCGGACATCGCCAAACTGGCGGCGCTCGCATTCCGGGCGGATGCCTGAACGGCCCGTTGCGGCCCGCGACACCCTTCGCGCGTGACATCGGCATGCAGGATGAGCCGCCGCTCACCAATGCGCGGCGGCCCCACATTCCGATACGGCGCTTACTCTGCCCTCGCTCCCGTCGAACGGACGATCGGCGCCCATTTCGTCGCTTCCTCGCGGATGAAGCGGGCGAGCTCCTCCGGCGAGCTGGGGATGGGTTCCACCCCCTGCCCTTCCAGGGCGCTGGCCACGGTGGGGTCGGCCAGGGCCTCGCGCATCACGGCGTTCATGCGTGTCACGATGGCCGGCGAAAGGCCCTTTGGCCCGACCAGCGCATACCAGTTCTGGACCTCATAGCCCGGCAGGGTCTCGGCGACCGTGGGCTTGTCGGGCAGCGAGCGCACGCGCTGCAGGGTCGGTACCGCCAGGAGCCGCAGCCGGCCGTTCTGCACCTGCGGCAGGGCGGTGGGGGCGGTTGAGAAGGCGTAGTCGATCTTGCCGCCGGTCAGGTCCGTCATCAGCGGGCCACCGCCGCGATAGGGGACGTGGACAGTCTTCACCCCGGCCATCCGGTCCAGCAGCGCGCCCGCCAGATGCCCGGCGCCGCCGACGCCGGAGGAGCCATAGGTGACGCCGTCCGGGTCCTTCTTCGCCGCCTCGATCAGGTCCGCCACGTTCCGCCAGGGGCGGTCGGCGGGCACGACGAGCACGTTCAGCACGTTGCCCGCCATGGCGACGGGGGTGAGATCGGTCTGCGGGTTGAAAGGCAGGTTGCCATAGAGGGTGGGGTTGATCGCCAGCGCGCCGATCGTGCCCATCAGGAAGGCATGGCCATCGGGCTGGGCATGCACCACAACTTCGGTTGCGATGTTGCCGCCGGCGCCGGGACGGTTCTCGATCACCACCGGCTGGCCGAGCAGCGCCGAAAGCTTCGGCTGCATCACGCGGGTGCTGATATCGGTGGCGCCGCCAGCGGCGAAGCCCACCACGACGCGAATGGGTTTGTTGGGCCAGGAAGCCTGGGCGCGGGCGCGCAGGGCCGGCATGGAGAGGGCAAGCCCCCCCAGCCCGGCACCCACCAGGGTGCGGCGATGGATCATCGGACTCTCCTCCTCTCGCGGCGCCCTCGCCCCGTCTCTTGCGGGTCTCTCTCAGGGGGCCGGTTCAAGCTGTGCGGGCGGGCGGCGGGCATGAACCGCCGCCCGTCCGGTGTCAGCGGCCGCGGAACTGCGGCGGGCGCTTTTCCATGAAGGCGCGGCGGCCTTCGATGTAGTCCTCGCTGGCGAAGCAACCGAGGACGAGGCGGTCGCAGAGCTCCTCGTCCGGATCGGCCTTCAGCGCCTCGGCGACGATCGCCTTGACCGATCCGACGGTGAGCGGCGCGTTGCCTGCGATGGTGTTGGCGTAATCGGCGATGGTGGCGTCCAACGCGTCATCGGCCACCACGCGGTTCACCAGCCCCATGATGCGGGCATCCTCCGCGCTGAACTTCTTCGCCGTGAAGAACAGCTCCTTGGCGAAGGAGGGGCCGACGAGCTGCACGAGGCGCCGGATGCCCGGCAGCGGATAGCCGAGGCCGAGCTTGGCCGCCGGGATGCCGAAGGAGGACTTCTCCGTGCAGATGCGGAGGTCGCAGCAGACCGCGAGCGCGCTGCCGCCGCCGATGCAATGGCCGCGGATGGCGGCGATGGTCGGCTTGGAGAAGTTCGCCAGCGCCTCATAAACTTTGGCGGTCTGCGCCTGATAGGCGTCCACCGCCTCCTTGGAGCCGCGCTCGCTCTCGAACTTCGAGATATCGGCGCCGGAGACGAAGGCCTTGCCGCCCGCGCCGGTGACGACGACGACGCGGATCTCGGGATCAGCCGAGAAGTCGGCGAGAATCTTCTCGGCCGCGATCCACATCTCCATGGAAACGGCGTTGTGGCGCTCGGGGTTGTTGAAGATCATCCAGCCGACGCCGCCCTCCTTGCGGGAGAGCATCTTGTCGGTGCCGAGGGTGGGGTTGGGCGGCGGAAGCGCGTCGGGCATCTGCGTGATGGGTCCTAGATCACCTGGCGGGACTTGAGGTCCGCGATCTCGTCTTCGGAATAGCCGATCTCGCGCAGCACATCGGCCGAGTGCTCGCCAATGGCCGGCGGATGGGTGGCGATGCGGCTGGGCGTGCGCGACAGCGTCATGGGCTGCGCGACATAGGTCTGGGCCTTGCTGCCGTCATCGAGCGTCGCCGCGATGCCGAGATGCTGGACCTGCGGGTCCTCGAACATCTTGTCGATGCTGTAGATCGGGCCCGCGGGCACGCCGGCCTCGTTCAGCATCGACACCCATTCCTCACTCGTGCGCTCGGCGATCTTGGTATCGATCAGGGCGTTCAGCGCGTCGCGGTTCGTGGAGCGCGAGCCGGAATCCTTGAAGCGCTCGTCCTCCAGCCATTCCGGCGCACCGACCGCGATGCAGAAGCGCTTCCAGATAGCATTGCCGGTGGCGGCGATGTTGATGTGGCCGTCCTTCGTCTTGAAGACACCGGTCGGGATGCTCGTCGGGTGGTTGTTGCCGGCCTGCTTGGGCACTTCGCCGGCCTGGAGCCAGCGCGCGGCCTGGAAGTCCAGCATGAAGGCCTGAGCCTGGAGAAGCGAGGTCTGCACCCACTGCCCCTTGCCGGAGACCTCGCGCTCCAGCAGCGCGACCAGGATGCCCTGGGCGGCGAAGATGCCGGCGGTGAGGTCGGCGATGGGAATGCCGACGCGCACGGGGCCCTGGCCCGGCAGGCCGGTGATGGACATCAGCCCGCCCATGCCCTGCGCGATCTGGTCGAAGCCCGGGCGCTTGGCATAGGGGCCGTCCTGGCCGAAACCCGAGATGGAGGCGTAGATCAGGCGCGGGTTCTCGGCCGAAAGCGCCTCATAGCCGATGCCCAGGCGGTCCTTCACGTCGGGGCGGAAGTTCTCCACCACCACATCCGCCTCGCGCGCCAGCTTCTTCAGGATGGCGACGCCCTCGGGCGACTTCAGGTTCAGCGTCAGGCCGCGCTTGTTGCGGTGCAGGTTCTGGAAGTCCGGGCCGCCGCGCGGGCCGCCCATCGGGTCCCCCTGGTCCAGCCCTTCCGGCATCTCGATCTTGATGACCTTCGCGCCCCAGTCGGCGAGCTGGCGCACGCAGGTCGGGCCGGAACGGACGCGGGTGAGGTCGAGCACGGTGAAGCGCGAAAGGGCGCCTCCGGCGGTGCCGCTGGTGTCCTGGCCGGGTGACGACTGCGGGGCATCGAGCATGGGGGGTTCCTCCGTTACGGCATAGGCTGCGGCTTCTGCATACAGGCTGTCAACAGGCTGTTGACAGGTTTGGTGCCCCTGTGATGCGCTTCGGAAATGGACACTCTTCCCTTGCAGGTGCCGCTGCCCGAACGCGCCCGCGCGGCGCTGGAGCAACTCATCCTCTCGGGCGAGATCGCGCCGGGCGCGCGGATCAATGAGGTGGCGCTGGCCGCGCGACTGGGCCTTTCGCGCGGGCCTCTACGGGAAGCCCTGCGGGGGCTGGAACGGGACGGGCTGGTGGCGGCGGGGCCCGCCGGGCAAGGCATGAGCGTGCGGCGGCTCGAACCCGAGGAGATGGCCGAACTCTACGACATGCGCGCGCTGCTGCAGGGCTTCATCCTGGCACGGCTGGCGCAGCGCGTGGCGGACAGGGCGCTGCCGGCCCGGGTGCTGGAGGAGTTGCGCGCCCAGGTCGCCGCCATGGAGGAGGATGCCAGCGCGGGTAACGCGACCGGGTATTATGCGCGCAACCTGGCCTTCCACGCGGCACTGCACGAGGCGGCCGGGCACCGTCGTGCGGCAGGGCTGTACGAATCCCTGCTGAAGGAAAGTCATCTGGCGAGGCAGCGGTCTCTCTCCCGCTCCGTCCGGATGCGCGAAAGCAATGCCGAGCATGCGGCGATGCTGGATGCGGTGGCGGCAGGCGATGCCGCGCATGCCCGGGCGCTGGGCGAAGCGCATGTGGCGCAAGGCGGCAAGCGACGCTGGCTGGATTCGCTCGGCGAAGGCTGAGACCTCGCCTTTTCCACGGCGCATGCTCGCTACAAGGGCAGCCCCGCTTATCAGAGATGCGTAAAAGGGAATGCCTTCATTCTTTTATCGCATCGTGAATTGCCAGAACCATTTACGCAACTATAGGTTGTATGAATAAGAGACTAAGCGTTGTATGAATAAGAGACTAAGCATTGATCCCCGCAAATTTCTTCTAGAACATCGATATTATATCGCAAAATTGCGACACGACTGCGATAATGACTGCGGTCGCAGAACAAATGAACGCTTCCTCGCTCCTCCGCCGGTTTCTGAAGCTGGGCCCCGCAACGCCGGCAACGCCCCGCCCTTGGCGACTCTTCGCCGCGACGGTGCTGGTCGTGGGGATCTGCTTCGCCGCCGTCTATTTCATCCTTTTCGACCGCGGGCAGCGGGAGGCGGCGAATGAGGCGGAGCGCCTCACCTCCGGCGTTACAGCCGCCATGGCGGACCAGCTTACCCGCGCGATCCAGACGGTGGACTTCGTGCTGCTGGAGATGGCCGAGCGCAGAAGCGATGCCGATCCCGCCAGCACAGCCCGATCCCTGGCCGGTCGCATCCGCGACGTACCGCAGTTGCGGGCCGTGCTGATCGTGGATGCCAATGGCATCGTGACCTCCTCGACCGTGGAGAGCCTGCGCGGCGCCTCGGTGGCGAACCGGGAATGGTTCCGCCTGCTGCGCCTGGGAGGATCCGCGCTGCGGCTGGGTTCGCCGGAGGCTGGGCATTTCCTCGGCGGATCGCCCGCCACGCAGGCACGCGCCATCCAGGCGGGAGGGGTTTGGTCCATCCCCCTCGCCCGCGGGCTGCGCACGCCGCGCGGAGATTTCAGCGGGGCGGTGATCGCGCTGCTGAATCCGGACTACCTGATCTCGGTGGGGCGCCGCCATGCGGATGCCTTCGGCGTCACGGTGCGGATTCATTCGCTAAACGGACTGTTGCTCGCGCGCTCGGACGGGCGGGCGGAAGGGGTGGGGGAGACCAGTCCCACCGCCTGGCTGTTCCGCGACTTCCTGCCGCGGCGCGACAGCGGCAGCTTCTCGGGCCTCGACCAGGATGGGCAGGATGTTTTCGCCTCCTTCTCGACCATCCGGCAGGGAATGCTCGTGATCGAGGCCGCCCGGCGGAAGGCCCTGGCCTTCGAGGGGGTGGAGCGGCTCGCCACGCTGCTGATCGGCGGCGGCGTCACCATCGCGGGGATCATGCTGGTGGCGCTCTGGCTCATGTCCCGCCAGGCAGCGCTGCTGAAGGCGCAGGGGGATGCGCTCGGCGAAAGCGAACAGGAGGCACGGGCAGCAACGCGGGCCAAGGAGGAGTTCCTGGCCGCGATGAGCCACGAGATCCGCACGCCGATGAACGGCGTGATCGGCATGACCGGGTTGTTGCTGGATTCCAGCCTGGATCCCATCCAGCGCCGCTATGCCGAGACGATCCAGGGCAGCGCCGAGCATTTGCTGATGGTGCTGAACGACATTCTCGATTTCTCCAAGCTGGAGGCGGGGATGATCGATCATGAGAACATCCCCTTCACGCTGGAGAACGAGGTTTCCACCATCGTGGAGCTCTTCGCCGCAAGGGCGGCCTCCAAGGGCGTGGAGATGGTGGCCTCCCTGCCGCCCAAACTGCCGAAGCAGGTGCTGGGGGATCCCGGGCGGTTCCGGCAGATCCTGTTCAACCTTGTCGGCAACGCCATTAAATTCACCGAGACGGGCTGGATCGAGGTGTCGATCGCCGCCAGCTCGCTGGAGGAGGGCGCACTGCGGCTTACCTGCTCGGTGGCCGATACGGGCATCGGCGTGGATGCGGCCCAGGTGCCGATGCTGTTCGAACGCTTCACCCAGGCGGATGCCTCGATCAGCCGCAAATATGGCGGCACGGGACTCGGCCTCGCGATCTGCCGCAAGCTGGCGGAGCAGATGGGTGGCGGCATCGAGGCGACGCCGCGCAAGGGCGGCGGCAGTGTCTTCCGCTTCTGGATCGTGGTGGGCGCGATGGAGCAGCCGGAGCCATCGCCCTCCCTTCTCGCCGGGCGCCGCTTCCTGGTGGTGGATGACCTGCCGCTGAACCGCGAGGAGATGCAGCGCCAGCTCAGCGCCCATGGCGCCTCGGTGCTGGCGGCAGACAGTGGCCCGGCGGCGCTGAACCTGCTGCGGCTCGCGGCGCAGCGGGGCGCCGCCTTCCATGCCGCGCTGCTGGACGCCTCCATGCCTGGCATGGGCGGGCTGGAGTTAGCAGGGGCTATCCGGGCGGAGGAGGCGGTACTGGGCCATCCGGCCCTCATCCTCTGCTCCTTCGGAGTCGAGGCGCATCAGATGCCGGATGGCGGCCCCCCGCCAGGGTTGGTGGATGCCATGCTGCTCAAGCCGGCCCTCCCCGAGCGGCTACTGGAGGCGGTGATGCAGGCCCTGGCGCCGGCAGGCGGCCTGCCTCTCTCGCTACCGTTGGGAGGACGAGTCGAGGACCGCCCGCAGCGCGTCCTGTTGGTGGAGGACAACGCCACCAACCAACTCCTCATGCAGGCGCTTCTGGCCCGGCTCGGGGTGAAGGTGACGGTCGCGGGCAACGGGGCCGAAGCGGTGGAACACTGCCGCGCCACCAATTTCGACGTGATCCTGATGGATCTGCAGATGCCGGTGATGGACGGGCTTGAGGCAACGCGCGCCATCCGCCGGGAAGGGCTGAACCGCCGTACCCGGATCGTCGGGCTGACGGCGGCGGTGGGGGTGGAATTCGAGCGGCAATGCCGCCAGGCGGGAATGAACGACTATCTCTCCAAGCCCGTGCAGCGCGGACAGCTCAGCCAGGCGATCGGGCTGACGACGCCGATTGGCGCGGCGGGTCAGGACGAGGAGGTGAAAGAGGGCGGCTGACGCAAAGGGCGCCGCCCCGAATCAGGTGGAGCCGGCCAGCACCGCCAGTTCGGACAGGACGGCCTTTGCTTCTTCCCCGATGCTGAGGATCATCTGCTGGGCCGGAACACGATCATCCGGCCGCATCGCCTGCCGCGCGAGAGCTTCGAGGGACTTCGCGCCGATCGAGCCTGCAGCGCCCGCCAGCCCATGCGCCGCCTGACGGTATTCCTCCACCTGCCCTTCGCGCGCTGCCTCGACCATTTGCCTGACAAGGCGGGCGAGATCCTGCTCGAAGGTGCGGACAATACCCACGAAGACGTCACGGGGCAGTTCTGCGGCCAGCTGGCCGGTCGTTTCCAGATCAATCGCGTTCACTTGCGCAAACTGCCCGCCTGAGTGGCATGCGGTCAACGCGGAACGTTGCGTGCAGCGGGTGAATCGCACATTGAGCCGCACCGATACGGATTGCGCACGAAATTGTCACCACCTCTGCAGTATGGACCCATCTTGCCTGCAACCTTAACGCGTGGTGAATGAACGGGCACAACACTCGCAAAGGCCCAGCAGGCTCCGCCATGACGCAGAACGATTCTGACGGACTGGCCTCCCACATCCCCGCCGCGGCGATCGCCCGCCGCGGCCTGCTTGGCCTTCTCGCTGCCCCTGCCCTCCTCACCCCACGCGCGCCGCAGGCCCAGGGCATGCCGGAATGGCTTGCCGAGCTGAAGACCGAATGGGCCCAGTTCCGCGGCCGCTTCGTGACCCGCGAGGGGCGCGTCCTCGATGTCGGCAAGGGCGACGAGACCCATACCGAGGGCCAGGGTTTCGGCATGCTCTTCGCTGCCGAGGCGGGCGACATCGCCACCTTCGACAGGATCCTGGACTGGACCCGCCGCTATCTGCGGCATCGCCATGGGCATCTGCATGCCTGGCGCTATCGCGGCGACGTGGTGGATGCGGTGGCGGACCGCAACAACGCCACGGATGGCGACATCATGATCGCCTGGGCGCTGATGCGTGGCGCCGACCTCTTCTCCCGCCCCGCCCTGGCGCGGGAGGCGACCCAGATATGCCAGGACATCCTGGCCCATTGCACGCGCGAGGTGGCGGGAAAGCTGGTGCTGCTTCCGGCCGTTCAGGGCTTCGAGAAGCGTGACCACATCATTCTCAATCCCTCCTACTATGTCTTCCCGGCGCTGAAGGAATTCGAGAAGCTGGTATCCGGGCCGCAATGGCGGCGCATCGCGGCGGATGGCCGCGCGATCCTGAACGAGGCACGTTTCGGGCGCTGGAACCTGCCGGCGGACTGGATCGAGTTCTCCCGCGAGACTTCCTTCAGGCCGCGCCTCGCCTCCGGCTGGCCGACCCGTTTCTCCTGGGATGCGGTGCGCGTGCCGCTTTATCTTGCCTGGGCGGGGCATTCGGACGACCCCGCGCTGCGTGCCTCCGTGAGCTTCTGGACCGATCCGGCGAATCGCAGCTTCCCGGCCTGGACCGACCTGCGCAGCAACACCCCTGCACCCTATCCCGGCCATGCCGGGGTGCGGGCGGTGGCCCAGCTGGCCTGCGCCACGCAGGATCGCAGGATGCGGATGCACAACCTTCCCCGCGTCGCCCAGGCCACCGACTACTACGGCGCGGCGCTGATCATGCTGTCCCGCATTGCCTGGCAGGAAGTGCGGGCGGGCGCCCCGATCGTCTGAGTGGCCCTTTGGCTGGCAGAGGCTGAAAGGGCGCGGCATCCTGGCCGTGCCCTTTCATGCATATGGAGTTGCCCCATGCGCCGCCCGCCCCCTGCCCTGTCGCTGCTCGCGCTCATGGTGCTGGCCGCCTGTTCCAATCCTGGCCCGACGGAACGCGCTGGGCGCTCGGTGGATCGTGCCGCCGAGCGCACGGGCTCAGCCTTGGGCGGTGCCGCACGGGACACCGGCGCGGCACTCGACCGGGCGGGGAACTGGGTGGGCAACCGGGTCGATCCGGACCGGCGTTAGAGCCGCTGATGGGCAGGATTACCCGAAAGCGGGAATCCTCGAAGTCCGCAAACTCCACAAACAACATGCCAGAGCATGTGAAGCGACCGCAGGTGGGCGAAAGATCCCTGATCCTCCGTGCCGCGGAGGCGGGCTTCAGAGGCGGCGGCGAGCGCCCGAGAGGGCGATGTGGGCCATCACGCCGCAGGCGGCCATGACCAGGGCGGTGGCCACGCCGGAGCCCGTCTCCACCGCGCCGTTCACGATGGTCATCAGCGCACCGAAACCCATCTGGACGGCACCCAGCAAGCCGGATGCGGTGCCGGCGCGTTCCGGGCGGACACTGATGGCCGCGGCCACCGCATTGGGCAGGGACAGGCCGTTGCCGAGCGCGACCAGCGTCATCGGCAGGAAGAAGCCCATCAGGGTGTGCGGCAGGAGAAGCTGCACCGCCAGCATCGCAGCCGCACCAAGCACGGTGATCCACAATCCGACGGAGAGCATCCGCACCAGCCCGAAGCGCATGGAGTAGCGGCCGGCCAGCATGGAGCCGAAGGCGAAGCTGACCGAGATGGCGAGGAAGGCGGTGGCATAGGCGCGGGGGGAATAGCCCATATGCTCCACCACCTGCGGCGCCCCCGCCATGAAGGCGAAGAACACGCCGGTGGAGGCGGCCCCCACCGCGCCGATCCAGCGGAATGCCGAGAGGCGCAGCAGGGACACATAGGCCATCCCCATGCCGCGCAGGCCGGGAAGCGGCTGCGGCTCGCGCAGCGTCTCCGGCAGGCGGCGCCAGATGGCGAGGAGCAGCGGCACACCGAAGCCGAGGCAGGCGATCATGGCGGCGCGCCAGCCGAAGCGCTCCTCGATCAGCGCGCCGGCCATGGGCGCGACCATCGGCGCGATGGTCATGGCCATGACGACATAGCCGATGCGGCTGGCGGCTTCCTCGCGCGGCCAGACATCCCGGATGATGGCACGGCCGAGCACCATGCCGGCGCAGGCGCCCATGGCCTGCGCCACCCGGCCGATGCCAAGCCACGTCATGTCCGGCGCCAGGGCCGAGAGGGCCGAGGCGATCAGGTAGAGCAGGAGGGACCAGAGCAGCACGGGCTTGCGCCCGAAGCGGTCGGCCAGCGGGCCGTAGATGAGCTGACCGAGGGCGACGCCGATCAGGTAGAGCGTGAGCGTGAGCTGGGCGGCCGCATAGGGGACGCCGAGATCCACGGCCACGCGCGGCAGGGCCGGGATCAGGATCTGCATGGTGAAGGGACCGATCCCGGTCATCGCCACCAGCAGCCAGAGGGCGGGCTTGCGCGCCGGAGGTGTCATCTCGGCGCGCCCCTTCCCCGTTGCTTCCTTCAAACCGGCATCACCAGCGCAGGCCCCGGAGGGCGGCAATGGGAGCGACGCCTTCCGCCTTCGCGCGGGCGGCGAGGGTTTCGGAATCGGCATCGGCCAGGCCTTCCTCGGCGGCCAGGCCACCCAGTGCCCAGACGGCGTCCAGCCCGGCGGCCAGGGCGCCGGCCAGATCGGTGTGCGGGCTGTCGCCGATCGCCACCACCTGGTCGCGCGGCAGGCCCAGCAGCTCCATCACCGGATCATAGGCGGCGATATCGGGCTTGCCGATCTCAAGGGAGCGGCCGCCCATGGTGAGATAGCTCTCCGAGAGAGCGCCGGCACAGATGATGCGCTTGCCGCCCACCACCACGGCACGGTCGGGGTTCACGCAGATCATAGGCAGGTCGCGGGCGCGGGCGGCTTCCAGCGCGGGAAGGTAGGGATCGACCGAGACGGCGCCGGGCCCAGGCGACGGGCCGGTGTTGAGGAGCCAGTCGGCTTCATCGGCGCGGTCCGTCAGGGTGACACCGAGATCCTCGACGACGGAATGGTCGCGCACGGTGCCGATATGCAGGGCGCGAGGGCCGAGATCGCGGACGAAGGGATGCGAGCGGTCGCGCAGCAGGCGCCAGGTGATCTCGCCGCTGGACATCACCGCATCGTACAGGCCGCGGTCGATGCCGAAATTGGTGAGCTGGCCCTCGATCACA
This sequence comes from Roseomonas xinghualingensis, assembly GCF_025791835.1. Classification (GTDB taxonomy): domain Bacteria; phylum Pseudomonadota; class Alphaproteobacteria; order Acetobacterales; family Acetobacteraceae; genus Roseomonas; species Roseomonas xinghualingensis. The sequence goes on along the minus strand of NZ_JAOXLP010000002.1, from coordinate 259,375 downwards.
TAGGAGCGGCGCGGAGCATTGGTGAGGAAGACGATGCGGGCGCCCTTCTCCCGCATCCGGGTCAGGGCGTCGGCCACGCCGGGGAAGGCGGCGCGGCCATCATGCACCACGCCCCAGATGTCGAGCACGAAGCCGCGGTAGCGCTCCGTCAGTTCGGCAACGCCGTCGAGGATGCGCATCAGGCTTCGACTCCGATCGCTTCGGACAGGGATTTCACGCCGTCCCGCCGCAGCAGGGCAGCGAGCTCGTGCTTGATCCGGGGAATGAGGGCGGGGCCGGCATAGGCGAAGCCGGCATAGGTCTGCACCAGCGAGGCGCCGGCCTTGATCTTGGCATAGGCCGTCTCGCCGCTGTCCACACCACCCGCGCCGATGAGGGTGAGGCGGCCGCGCGCAAGGCGGTGGACGCGGCGCAGCAGTTCCGTCGAGGCGTGAAAGAGGGGCTGGCCGGAGAGGCCGCCCGTCTCGGTCCTGCGCGGGGAGCGCAGGGTCTCGGGCCGGGCGATGGTGGTGTTGGAGACGATCAGCCCGGCCACGTCGCGGTCCAGGCAGGTCTGGACGATGGCTTCCACGGCGGCCTCGGCGAGGTCCGGGGCGATCTTCACCAGCACGGGCGGGCGCTGGCGCAGCTCGGCGCGGGCGGCCAGGGTGGCATCCAGGATGGAGGCGAGGCGGGCCTCGCCCTGCAGGTCCCGCAGACCCGGCGTGTTGGGAGAGGAAACGTTGACCGTGACGTAGTCGGCCAGCGGCGCGACCCGGCCGTAGAGGGCGGGGTAGTCGCGCTCCGGGTCGGCGCCTTCCTTGTTGATGCCAATATTGGCGCCGAGCACGGCGGGCAGTGGGCGCTGCAGGGCCTGGAGGCGGGCCACATAGGCCTCGATACCGGCATTGTTGAAGCCCATGCGGTTGATGACCGCGCGGTCCTCCTCCAGCCGGAAGAGGCGGGGCTTCGGATTGCCCGCCTGGGGACGCGGGGTGACGGTCCCGGCCTCGACGAAGCCGAAGCCGAGCCGCATCAGGGGCAGGATGGCGGCGGCGTTCTTGTCGAAGCCCGCGGCCAGCCCGACGGGGTTGCGGAAGGCGAGTCCCATGGCGCGGCTGGCGAGGATGGGATCGTCCGGCGTGCCGTCGCGCCCGGCGAGGCCCCAGTTCAGGGCGCGCAGGGACAGCTCATGCGCCTGTTCCGGGTCGAGGCCGCGGATCAGCGGCATGAGGGCGGAGGCGAGGGCGGGAAACATCGCCGCCGCTTGTGCCGCAGCGCGGCGCGCGAGGCCAGGGGGCGCGGAGCGCCACGGGGTTACATTGACGGGACGGTAGGGGAACGGGAGAAGCTGCGCCGACGGGGGATGGGGGGAGTGCCGCTTGCGCGGACCATTGCTGCTGCTGGCCGCACTGGCACTCTTCGCGGTGCTGGATGCGAATTCCAAGCTGCTGTCCGGCGGCTATCATGTGAGCCAGGTGCTGGCCTTCCGCTACGCGGTGCTGCTGGGGCTGCTCGTGCTGGCACGGCTGGTCTGGCGCAACGCGGGCGGCGGGCTGGAGTCGCGGCGTCCGATGTCGCAGCTGCTGCGCGCGGGCTTCATGGTGGGGTCTGGCACTGGCTTCTTCATGGCGCTGCGGAGCCTGCCGCTGGCCGAAGGCTATCTCGTCTATTTCACCGCGCCCTTCATGCTGCTGGCGCTTTTCCGGGTGCTGTTGAAGGAACCTGTGCCGGCCTCGACCTGGGGCTGGTGCGGCGTGGGGTTCCTGGGGGTGCTGACAGCGCTCTGGCCGGGGCTTTCGGTGGGTGGATCGTGGCCGGCCTATGCCTGGGCCCTTCTGGGTGCCTTCTGCCATGCCATGGTGCTGGTGATGAACCGCAGCCTGCGGAACGAGCCGGGGGTGGCGCGGCTGGTGTTCTGGGGCGCGGCCCCTGCCCTGCCGGCGCTGATGCCCTGGGCCTTGGCGGAATGGGTGACACCCAGCTGGCCTGATGCCATCGCGCTTTCGGCCAATGGGGTGCTGGCGGGTGGAGCCATGCTGGCGCTGGCGGCCGCCTTCCGCCATGCGAGCGCGGGAAGGCTGGCGCCGCTGGAATTTTCGGCGCTGATCTATGCGGTGGTGCTAGATGTGGCGGTCTGGGGCGTGTGGCCCTCCGCCTGGGTCTGGGCCGGAGCGGCGATCGTGGCCTTCGCCGGGATCATGGCGCAGCGGCGCGGAGGGCACTGAGCGCCCACGCGCCGCCTGAGCGGGCCGCGCTGCGGCCCACGAAATGCGTCAGGCGGTGATGTTCATCTCACGCACCAGCGGAACCCAGCGGTCGTTCTCCTCCCTGAAGAAGCGCGCAGCCTCCTGCTGAGAGCCGGACATGGGCGTCAGATCGATGGCCGCGAAGCGTGCGCGCACCTCCGGCCTGGCGATCACCGCGTTGATCGCCTGGTTGAGCTTCGTGGTAATCTCGGGCGGCGTGCCCTTAGGCGCCAGCACGGCCTGCCAGGGTTCCAGGCTGTTCACCTGCGGGAAGCCGGCCTCCTTCATGGTGGGAACATTGGGCAGCGTCGGGGTGCGGGCGTCGGACAACACGGCAAGCCCGGTGATGAAGCTGGTGCGCACATGTTCCGCGACCACCGAAGGGGTATCCACGAGATAGGCGATCCGCCCTGCCAGCAGATCGGCGAGGCCGGCCGCGCTGCCGCGATAGGGAACATGGGTCGCCTGCAGCCCCGCGACATTGGAGAAGTGCTGAGCGGCGATATGGCCCGATGTGCCATTCCCGGCCGAGCTGAAGTTGTACTGGCCGGGCGCGGCGCGGACGAGGCTGGCGAGATCCTGCGCGGTGCGGACGTTCAGTTGCCTTGCGGCGACGAGCACGAGCGGCACCTTCGCGACCAGGGCGACAGGGACGAAATCCTCCATCGGCCTGAAGGGCAGATCGGCATTCACGCCCTGCACCAGGATCTGCGCCGTGAGGCCACCGAGAACGAGGGTGTAGCCATCACCCGGCGCCCGCGCGACGGCGGCGGAGCCAACGATGCCGCCGGCGCCGGGGCGGTTTTCCACGACGACATTCTGGCCGATCAGGGGCGAAATGCCCTCGGCGATCAAGCGGCCGGTGGTGTCGTAGCTGCCGCCCGGGGCAAAGGGCACCACCAGTTTCACCGGCCGGTCCGGCCAGGCAGCCCGCGCGACATGCGGCGCCCCGACAAGCCCGGCAGACAGCCCGGCTGCGCCCAGCAGAACATGGCGGCGGGTGGGTTGGCTCATCGGTGACGTTCCTCCTGTGTGGCGATGGGAGAGGCCTTCACCATGCCGGGCCTTCGGGAAGATCCAGCGCGGCGCGGATGGCGGCGCAGACGGCCTGGAATTCCGCCTCCGCCACCGCGCTCATGCGGCGCATGCGGGCATAGCCATGGATGAGGCCGGGACCGACGCGGGCGAGCACGGGCACGCCCGCCTCTTCCAGCCGGGCCGCGTAGCGCAGCCCGTCGTCGCGCAGTGGATCGAGGGCCGCGATGCTGAGGCAGGCGGGAGGCAGATCACGCAGGCTGGGCGCGCGCATGGGCAGGGCGTAGCCATCATCGGCGGCGGCCCCGTTCGGGAGGAAGGCGTCCAGCGCCTCCCGCATGGCGGTGCGCGTCAGGATCGGATCCGTGCATGCAAGATAGCTCGGCGTGTCGAGATCGTCGTCAAGCGTGGGGTAGAGAAGGGTCTGGTGGCAGAGCGTGGGGCCGCCACGGTCGCGCGTCATCAGGGTGCAGGCGGCGGCCAGGTTGGCGCCCGCGCTGTCACCGGCGATGGCGATGCGGTCAGGGTCGATTCCCAGCGCTTCCGCGCGCGCCGCGGCCCAGAGGAGGGCGGCGTAGCAATCCTCCGTCGGGGCCGGATAGGGGTTCTCGGGCGCGCGGCGGTAATGGACGCTCAGCAGCATGGCGCCGGTGTTGGCGGCAAGGCTGGCGGTGATGAAATCATGAGATTCCGGGCTGCCGGCGATCCAGCTTCCGCCATGGAAATAGATGATGGCGGGGCGGGGTCCCTCCCCACCCGGATTGTAGATGCGGACAGGGATCTCGCGGCCGGGAAGCGTGATGTAGGTGGTGTGGGTGCTGAGCCAGGCGGGATGCGGCTCGGCCGTCAGCCGGGCGAGGATCTCGGCGCGCAGGCGGCGGTCATCCGGAGTGAGATCCACGATGCCGGCCATCCGGCCAGCATCCTTGCGGGCCTTGGCGACATAGGCGGCGACGCCGGGATCGATGCTGCTCATTGGGTGACGTGGCTGGGATGACATGATTCAGTCATGCACCGAGCCTAGGCATGACGTTCATCACGGTGCAAGGCTATTTCATTTATATGAAATCGGGGATTGCCTTGCCACAGCAGCCGCTCACCGATGCGATTGATGGGGAAATCGGGCGCCGCATCCGCCTGCTGCGCGAAGCGCGGCGGTTGCCGATGGCTGAGATCGCGCAGCGCCTTGGCAAATCCGTGGGCTTCGTCAGCCAGGTGGAGCGCGGCCTTTCCTCCCTGGCCGTTCGGGAACTGGTGCGGATCGCGGAAATCCTAGAGGTGGACTTCCTGTCGCTCGTCTGCCCCGCCGGCCCTGGCGATGAAACCTCCCCGGTGCGGCGCGGCGTGGATACGGCGCCCGTTCCGTTTCACCCAAGCGGCGTTACGAAGCGCCCCCTGGCGCCCGCGAATCCCGGCGCGCTGCAGCTCTATGCCATGAGCCTGGAACCAGGGGCGCATACCGGAAGCGATTTGTACCACCATGAGGGCGAGGAGGCCGGGGTGGTGACCCAGGGCGCCATCCGCCTGACCGTGGGGACAGAGACCTACATGCTGGCGGAGGGGGATTCCTTCCGCTTCGCCAGCAGCATCCCGCATGGCTTCGCCAATGCGGCCGAAGGGCGCTCGGCAGTGCTCTGGGTGAATGTGAAGCGCTGAGCGGCGGCCTCAGGGCACCCATGCAGGGAAGCGGTGCAGCCCGTCCGCGCCGAGCGGCAGGAAGACCACGCCGCGCACCGCGCTGAGCGGCAGGGGGGCGTAGAGATGAGGGAAGAGGCCGGGGCGCTTGCCACCCGCGGCCGGCTCCCAGCGCAACGCCGCGCCGAGCGCCGCGCTTTCGGCGCTGACCAGCCAGAGATCCGTTTCGCCCGCGCGGTGCTTGGCGGCGCTGGCACGAAGTTGGGCGGCCGTGGAGAAATGGAGGAAGCCATCACGGCGGTCGTCGGCACTGCCGTGATAGGCGCCGGCCGCCTGCGCGGCGCGCCAGTCGGCGCCGCGCATCAGGGTGTGGATCAGGGGTTCCATGCGCCCCTTCTAACCTTTCAGGCGACAGCCACCAGGGCGGGCGCGGCAGGCTGGGCAGGGCGTTCCCCGGTCTCCAGGCGGTAGAAGATCAGCCCGGCGATCTCGGTGCTGTGATCCCGTGCGATGGCCCAGGCAGGAAGGCGGTCGGCGCCATGCCAATGGGTGGCGCCGCCGGTCGGGTCCGGCATCGCACCGGCCAGGGCGCGGGCGGCGATGCGGCGGCAGATGGCGAGCGCCTGATCACCCTCCGGCGGTTCCACCAGCAGGGCATGGGAGGGATGGCGGGGGTTCCAGCTTGGAAAGAGGAATGGATCGCGGCAGGTCGCCGCGACCTCGCGGGGATCGGGATCGGGCAGGCGGGCATGGCCGCCAGGGGCGAAGGGCGCGGCGCCGGGCTGGCGGCCGGGTCGCGGCATGGCGGCGCGGGCACGATTCATGACCAGGGCGGCCAGGGCCTCGACGGCGCGCACGGGGCGGGTGCCGGCTTCCGCATGGAGGGTGAGGGCCAGGGTTTCCAGGGCGTTCATGTCAGCGGTCCTCGGCGAGCACGCGCATCTGGGCAGCGGTGCTGTGCGCGGCGCGGGTGGCCTCGTCCAGCTTCTGTTCGATGCGGATGAGATGGGCGGTGAGGCGCCCGTCCACGTCCCGGATCAGCGAGAGGGGGACATAGGTGCGGGCGACTTCCAGCTTGAAGGCGGCCAAGTCGTCGCGAGTGCGTTCCAACGCGGCCTGCTGGTGCGAGAGGTCGGCGCATTCGCGCTCCGGCGGATTGGCCTCACCCTGGGCGATGCTGCGCCGGAGGGAGTGGAGCATCCAGGCGAGCAGCGCCATGAAGGGGGTTTCCACCGCGGCGGCGATCCACTGCGGGTCGGGGTTGAAGGACGGCATGGGGCCTCCTTGATCACGAGGGGAATCGGCGGGGTTGATCGGGCGGGGTGACGCCCCGACTTGCCGGGGCACCTTGAGGGATGCTTTGTGCGGGCCATGTGGAACGAGCCGTATCTTGAGACTTGCTGCCGGTCGGCCCTGCACCGGCTGTTCCTGACGCATGGCGGGACACGCCCGGCCGGGTTGCCGGACGAGGCCTGCCTGCGGCGGCTGTGTGGGATGGGCTTTGCCCAGGAAGTGTCACCCGGCCGCTTCGCGATGACCGATGACGGGGCGAAGCGCCACGCAAGTGAGGTGCTGAAGAAGGTCGCGGCTTAGGGTCAGCCGCGCCAGGAGGCGCCGCGCGGCACCGGGGGAAGCCCTGGCATCCGCACCGGCTCCGCCAGCAGGCAGCCCGCCACCGCATCCAGGGCGTCGTCCCGGACACCATGGGCGCCGGGCTTCCATTCGGACATTTCCTGCGGGAAGGCGGTGCGGAACACGCCCTCATGCGCATGCAGGCGGCGCGCGGCCAGGGCGGGGTCCAGCGCGCCGAGGATGCGCTCCGCCTTCGGGCGGTGGCTGGCATGCTCCACCACCGTGCAGGCGGCACCGGCCAGCGCCATTTCCCGCCGCAGGAGCGCGGGCAGGAAGCGGCCAATGCCGTTCGTCTCCACCCGCACCACCGGCAGCAGCAATTCCCGCGCGATGGCGGCGACGCGGCGGCATTGCTGCGTGGCCGGATCGGGCGTGCCATCCGGGTCCTGAGTGATGTAGGCAAGGCGGTGCAGGTAGTGGTTGCCCTCCGCATCCGCATAGGTTGCGGCGAGCACGCTGGCATCCCCCTGCCCCGGCCTGCCATAGGCCGGGTCCCAGAAGCCGCCGCCCGAGACGAGGCAGCGCCCGAGAAGGGAGAGGATCGGGCGCCCGTTCGCCTCCCGGTAATCGGGTTCCTCGCGGTAGCGGATGATGAGCGCGGAATCGAGGCGCGCGGCGCCGGCCGCGGCGCATTCCAGCATCATCTGGCGTTGGAACTGCAACGGGCCGACGCGGTCGCGCAGTGCCTGGATTCCGTCCCGCGGGAAGCGGTCCGCCCAGGCGCTGCGGCCGGTGGCATCGAGCAGCGGGATGCGCAGGCGGCGATAGGTGGCGAGGTATGCGCCCTCCGCCTCGGGCGGCGCGTAGAGGCTTTCGGCGCAATGCGGCGTGCCGACATAGAGGATCGTGCCGCCCGGCGTCAGGATGAACTCGCATTCCGAGAGGCGCTCGCGCAGCTCCTCCCGTTTGCCGGGCGTGTCGCAATTGCCGGCAACCTCCACATCGTCGCAGATGATGATTTCGGCCCGTGCGCCGGTCACATTGCCACCGATGCCCTGCGCCAGCATCGAGGGTTCGCGGATGGCGCCGGCGCGCTTCACGGTGAAACGGTCGGACGCCCAGGTCTCGTCGCCGCCAAGAAGATGGCGGCAGAGCGGGTGGCGTTCCACGATGCGCCGAACGGTGGAAACCATGCGCGCGGCCAGCATATGATCCGCCGCCAGGACGCGGATGCGCAGTTCCGGCTGCACCGAAAGCCGCCAGGCGCACCACAGCCCGATCAGAGTGGATTTGCCGCAGCCCCGGAAGGCCATGAGTAGCAGGCGGCGATCCTCACCCGCATGGCGCGCCATCAGCCAGCGCGCGATGCGGCGGTGCACGCCGGGGGTGGAAATCCCGGCGCGCAGGTTCCAGGCATAGAGGAATTCGAGGAAATCGTGCTGGGTGTCCTCAGACGGCGTCGTCATCCTCCTGGCTCTCCTCGCCTTCTCGGTCTTCCTGTTCCGCAGCCTGGATGGAGCGGCGGGCCTCGGCGATCAGCGCGCCGGTTTCCTCCGCCATCTCCGGTTCGGCGGCGCCACGGTTCAGCTTCATCAGGTGCTCGATATGCGCCAGCGCCGCGCGGGCGGCGGCGTGATGGGCGGTGAAGGCCTTCGGGTCTTCATGCGTGCCTGGCGCGGGGCCGCGCGCGATGAAGGCCTCGTAATCCGCCACCACCTTGCGGATGGCGCGACGCGCCTCCTCGGGGGTGAGCGGGGTCACGACTTCACCGCCCGCACACGCACCGTGCCGGGCGCAAGATCCACCGGCGCCGCTGTTCGGTTCCAGGCAGTGACCGTGATGACATCCTGCGCCCCCACCTGGGCAAGAAAGAGGATGCCGGTGGTAGAGAGGCTGAAGGCCGCCTGTACGAAGTCACCCGGCCAGGCGCCGGGGCATGGGATGTTGATCTGCGCGGTGCCGCCGGCAGGGATCGAGGGTACGTCCCACACGGCCTCCGCCTTCAGGTCGCGTGTGCCATGCGGCAGTTCCGGCGTGCCGTAGAGCACGGTTGGGCTGAAGGCTGGATCGCAGGCCAGGCGAAGGCTGCGGACCTCGTAATCCGTGCCAACGCGCACCACGCCGATGATTGCCGTCTGCACCTGCGGTGCGAGCCGGAAGACCTGCAGGCGGGTGAGGCCGGTATCGTTGCTGTCCGCATTGCCCTGCCACCATCGCGCGCCGGGTACATAGGTGAGTGACATGCCCGAGGCGCGGACCATTTCGCCATGATCCGCTGTCAGCAGCGCATTGCCCGCGCCGAAGCACTGGACGACCATGCGCGGGTCATCCGCATCCACCGCCAGAGCGAATTCCTTGCAATGGCGTGCATCCACCACGAAGCCCAATCCGCGCCCGCCGGTCAGCACCACGCCGCGATCCGTCAGCACATAGCTGTCCTGTGCCGGCAGCGCGAAATGCTGCAGCAGGCCAGGAGATCCGGTGACGTTGCTGGAAAGGCATGCCAGCTTCTCGAAGCCGGTCTGGCCAGCGTTCCAGCGGATCGCCGCGGCACGCAGGTTGGGGACCTGGGCGATGCTGCGCGTGAACTCCCGATGCGCGGCAGCCTGGTGCATGGCGCGCACCACACTGCCAACACGGGTTGCGGTGGCGGTGTAATCGATTCCGATGGCGTAGCCCTGGCTGGCCCAGGCCACCTCATAGACATGATCCTGCGCACCGGCCGTGTGGCGGGCGACATAGGGGTCGCAGCCTTCCATGCGGAGGTTGCGGGCGATGACGGCGCGGGAATTCACCTCGATCAGGAAGGGGATGCCATCCATCGGGCGGTCACGCGACTGCAGCTCGAAGGCCGGCCCGTCGAAGACATGGCGGTTATGCGCGACATAGCCGCCCGCCGCTGCGGAGAGGCGGATGCCGTAGCGGTCCTTTTCCGGATAGGTGGCCAGGGAATGCGCGAAGTGGCCGCCATAGTAGCGGACAGAGGTGTTCCATCCCGCCGCGCTGGCGGTGCGCACATCCAGACCGTATCGGTTGTCCACGATCCGGCCGAGATGCACCACGCTGTCCTCGAATCCGCGCTCCACCCCCAGGGTCTGCACGCCGATGGTGAAGTTCTCCACCTGGCGGATGTCGATCAGGCCGGAATCCTGGTTGCGGATGAGGATGCCGATGTCACGCTCATCCTCCCAGGAGGAGAGGATGGCGCGCAGCACGCGCAGGCCCTGATAGAGCCGGGCGCGGTTCCGTGTGTCGCCACCATCGCCGAGGGTCAGCGCGGCCTCGCCCCCCAGGCCGGCATAAAGGATGGCACCGCGCATGGTCAGGCCGGCGGCGGCGCCCGGAAGGGTGAGCGGAATGGTCGTGCGGTAGGTGCCCTCGCCGATATCGAGATGCTTGCCCGAGGCGGCGGCGGCATTCATCGCGGCCTGCAACGCGGGGCCGTCATCCGTGACGCCATCGCCGGTCGCCCCGAAATCGCGGGCGGAGAGGCGCTCGGCCAGCTTGTCCTCCACCGTGCGCGGGATCGCGCCGGGAAAGGGGGCGGAAAGTGTCGCCTCCCCGCGAGGGAAAATGGCGATGTTGCCAATGCTGTCGAAGCCAAGAAGGCGATTGGCGCGGGCGGAACGCAACGGAAGGACAAACTGGCCACCGGCCTCGCCAGGGCTCTGGCGGAGCGCGCCAGAATGGTCCTCGCGCAGTTCCTGGAGCGCGGCCATCTGCCGGTCCAGCTCGTCATTCAGCGTCTTGGCGCGCAGCACGCCATTGGGCTGGTAGTCGGTGACGCGCTCCATCACCAGGCGGCGGCGCAGCACCACGCGCGCGCCCTTGGCCGGCGGCCGGGCGAAGGTGAGCAGGCCGCCATCCGAGTTGCCCGCGCCGGAGACGGCATAGCCGGTGCGGATGTGCAGCCCGTCGACATGCAGTTCAATGTCGTCGGACTCGAAGATCGGAAAAGGAAAGACGAAGGCGCTTTGCGTGCCGTCGGCCACATAGTGCACGCGCGGCGCGACATCGCCGATGCGGATGTGCTCGGCCATCAGGGTTCTCCAGTTCTGCCGCGGGGGCGTGTCTCGGGATCAGTCCAGCAGGTTCTTGACGACGCGGCCGACGCTCTGCCCTGCCTGCACCCAGTTCCGCAGCGAGCTATCCTGATCGAGCAGGGACTTGCGGCCGGCAGCCAGGCGCGCGGCATAGGTGGCGTCATCCGCTCCCTGCGCCTCGCGCGCGGCGGTGCGCAGTCCTGCCGTGAGGGCGGCGGCGGAGCCCTCGCCGGGGTTGATGCCGCCAGCCGCCAACCGGGCGCGGGCGGAGGCGACGCTGCGCTCCAGCGCACGCTGGCGCTCAGCCGTATCCTGCGTGGCCTGGACGGCAAGGACCTGCTGCTGCGTCTCCTGCTGAAGTTGCGCGTTCCGCTGCTGGATCTGCGCGTTCTTCTTCTGCCGCTTCGCCTCCGCGCTCTGCGCGTAGATGGAGGCGCCGGTGGCGGCGAGCGTCACGATGGGGGCGAGCTGCGCCATCAGTCGGTCATCCTCGTCTCAGTGGTCACGGAAAGCAGGGTGAAGGGCAGCGGCGCATCGCCCGCGATACGCCAGAGGGGCGCGATGGAATCACGCCGCCAACCCAGGGCACGCAGCGTCACATCCCCGGTGAAGGCGGGTGGCGCGGCATCGAGCATCGGCGTGTCCAGCCGCCGGAAGGGCACAGGCCGCGCCCCCTGGCCGAGATCGACCGAGAGCGCGCCCGTCTCCAGCAGGCGGAAGGTGATGGCGACGAGCCGCACCGGCCCCATCCGCGCGCCAGACGTAGCGACGCTGTCGGGTGGCATCGGCTCCACCAGATGGGTGAAGGGCAGGCCCGCCTGGACGTTGCCGGCGCCGGTTTCGATGCTGATCGCGCCGTTCAGGACGGTGGCGGGATCGCGTGGCGCACCATCGGCCAGCACGGCGATGCTGCGGCCTTCGAGATGCTCCAGCCCGGTCCATTCCGTGCCGCCGCCTGCCATCGCCGCGTCCAGGCGCATGCCGTCATCGAAGCGTTCCAGGCGGAAACTGCCTGCACGCTCCACCACGGCATAGACAACACCTTCCGTCTCCGCGAGTGAGCGGAAGGCGCCATCGGTTTCCTGCCGGGTCCAGCCCGTCACCTCCTCGGCGCGGTAGATGGTCAGCGTCGCGAGGCTGCCATCCGCCATCGCCAGATGCAGGAGGCGGCGGACGGAGTCATACGCCATGGAAACGGGCGAGACGATCAGGTGCCGCGCGATCAGCGCCAGGTCGTTCGCCTGGTAGGCCTGCTGCAGATCCGTATAGGAGAATTCGTGCAGGGCACGGCCGGATCGGGCGGCGAAGACCGTCATGCCGTCCACGTCGATCGGCGGCAGGTTGCGGTCCACCATGGAGCCCACGCGCGTCTGCCGCGTGACCTGAATGGAGGCGGGGGTCAGCGGATCGCCCGTGACCATCCATTCGGCGCCGGAGGTGAAGACCTGAAGGTGCCGCCCGGCGAAGACGGCGCGGATGGCGTTCAGCTGGTCCGAGACGAGAGAGAAGGCGATCGCCTGATCGTCCAGCCCCTCTCTCGGATCGAAATTCCCGACATCGGCGCTGCGCGAGAACCAGAGCCTGTTCGGCAGGTCTCGCGATCCCCCCAGAACCAGCCGCCCCTGATGGAAGCAGGCGCTGACGGGCCAGCCACGCGCCACGCTGAAGGCGGATTCATCCCAGTTGTCGGTTGGGCCGGTGTCCGCAAGCGTGTCCAGCATCGTCGCCGTTGCCTGCACAGCCGAACTGACTGCGGTAACGGACAGGCGGCGCCCGGCGATGCGGAGGGTGGCGCCGACATGACCAGTGCTGAAAACAGGTGACGTGGCGGTCACCATCACGCTGCCACTGGTTCCGCTGACGGCAAGAGGAGCGCTTCCTTGCACGTAGCGGATGAACGGTTCCGCGCTGAAGGCAAAGGGCAAGACAGTCCAGGTGCCCTTGGAAAGGGTGACAGCCTGCGGCCGCATGTCCCGATGGAGCAGCAACAGCATGCTCGCATTCTGGGTGAAGGCGATCTGCGGGAGCATCGCCTCCGTCCACGGCGCCGGCAGTGTCGCGACGAGGCTGTCGCCCTGGAATACCAGGAGTGCGCCGTGGGCGAGCGCCAGTAGATAGGTCTGCTCCGTGCTGGCTTCGAAGGGGACCAGCCGCGCGGGGCCAGGCAGCATCGACAGGTGGCGCAGGCCCGGACGGCGCTGCACACCGCCCGTGGGCTGGATGAAGACATTGCGCAGCCGCGCGGCGCCATTCACCCAGGCCGAGACATCGCCGCGGCCGAGCAGTTCCGGCGCCAGCTCTCCCGCCGTGAAGGCGTTCTTGGCACGCTTGATGGAGGGCATGGCGATCAGCCCCGCACGTTGAGGAGAGCGAAATCCTCGATGCCCCTGGGCGTCTGCTGCTGGCTGTCGGTCAGACGCGCCTGCCGTAGCTCGGCTTCCGCTATCCTGTGCAGCATCTCGGCGCGAGACGTGTTCTCGGTCAGCGGCAGGCAGAATTCCGCCGCCAGGCGCGCGACGAGCGCTGCGGCGAAGAAGGGCGGAAACTCGCTCTCGGCTGGGCGAAAGACATAGGTGAGCATCATCTGGAAGGGATCGGCATGCAGCCGCCCCTCATGGATGCGGTAGGCCACTCCCCTGCCCCGCCCGCTGCCCGCGGAAATCACGCGCAGCAGATCGGCGGGAAGCTGGAAGGCATGGGCCAGATCCGCGACAGGCGCCGCTTCCAGCCGGTTGAGGTTCATCTGCCCGGTGGCGAAGGACCAGGGATGACAGGAGAGCATCGCGTCACGCGTGCCCGGATAGAGATTGGCGGCCACCTCCGCCTCGGCCGTCCCTTCCTCAAGGGAGGCGATCGGCTGCGCACCGAGCTTGAGCAGCGCGCGCGAGCAGAGGGCGAGGGCGGAAAGCGCCATCGGTTCGTGGCTCCCTGATCGAGGATTCGGAAGGAATGCGCGGGGGCCGGGCGCCGGCGCGGCCGCAAACGTCACGCCGGAACCGGCGCGGAACAGGCGGCGCATCCATGCGCCCGGCCCCACGCGCGGCGCGTGCCAGCCCCGGGGGTGGGCGGCACGCGCATCATCTCAATTGCCGGTAGGAGCCGCGCGCGACAGACAATCGCCGCGCGGCCCTTTTCACGTGGAACAGGTCGCCCCACGCATCCGCAAATTACTCCGCAGCGCGTATGCGCCTGCTACTCCGCGGCGCGCATGCGCACGACGCCGAGATCATCGATCATCACGGCGCCCTGGCTCATCATGTTGTTGACGAAATGCGCAGCGTGGTCGCCATGCCAGGTGATGTCGGTCACCACATCCTGCGCCACCGCATGGCCGATGGCGGTACGATGATAGAAGTAGCAGAAGCGCAGGTTGCCACTCTTGGTCAGGCCAGAATGCGGCATCCACAGCGCGCCGAGCCAGCGCTTCGCCTGCATTCCCTTCCAGGGCAGGTCGGTATCGCCGACATACTGGGCGTTGGCGAACTCCTCGATCTGCAGCAGCTGGCTCCACTGCTTCCAGCCCACCACCGCGAAGCGGTTGCCGTCATCAGGCACATCGGCGGCACCAAGCATCTCGAAGGCCATCAGCACCTTTGCCTTGGTCAGCCCATCCGTATCGGTGGTGCCCGCAGCCGTGCTGACGGCTTCCTGCGTCGCGGTGTCAAGAGCGGCGATGATCAGTTCGTCGGTCTTGCGGCCCAGCGCATAGGCACCGGCATTGGCAACCACGGCTCGCTCATCGACATTCGTCTTGATCTCGTCGAGCTTATCGACCCACTCGCCCGCGTAGTAATCCTGCAGGAAGCACTCCACCGCGGAATAGTCGAGGTTCATCACGGGCACGACGCCATTGCGTGCCTTGGCCGCAGCCATGCCCTTGCCGACCCGCGGGAAGACGGTGGAAGCACCGGCAATGCCGGTCTTTGACCGTATGGTCGGGCGCAGCTTGCTGCCCTGGCGCTGGAAGGCCTCATGCACCTCGGCCTGGAATTGCTTGACGAAAGCCTGATCGATCGTGGCGGACACGCAGGTCCTCCTTCGGGGATGGGTTCAGGGGAATGCGTCCCGCCCGGTTGGCACATCCCAGGGAGATGGGGCCGGGCAGGAAGCGGAACGGCACGCGCCCGCGCCCAGCGCCGCCTTCTGGGCAGGGCTGGTTGCGGGTTGGTCGGGCCGGAAATCCGGAATGCGAAAAGGGCCTCGCCCGCTTCCGGAGGAGGCCCTTTCGGAAAAGAACGGGGGCGGGCGGCACCAGGGGGAAGTAGGGGTGCCACCCGCCCCCGTAGCCGGTCCGCATGAGGGGGGATGCGGGGCCGGCAGCAACAGGGGTCACCCTTTGGGGGGATGCAGTCGGGGACCGCCCGTCGCAGAGAGGTATCGGAAAAACGCGAGACCCCGACTCAGGTTTCAGCGGCTTAGGCCGGATTCCTGAAGGCCAGGATGAGGCTCGGCATCACCCTCCGGTGAGGCGCCGGAAGCCCTCGGTGACCCTTTTCACGAAATCCGGCTCGCGCGATCGCCAGTAGCGGGGGTCGCGCATCATCTTCCTCAGGGCCGCCTCGTCCATGGCCTCGGGCGCCGCCGCCTGGCGGGTCAGGGCGGGCTCGCCCTTCTCCATCATGCGATGCAGCGCGATCACGCCATCAGCAGTGGTGGAGAGCGCGGCCAGCACCTCTTCCGGCAGGTTGGTGCGGCCCCAGGCGTCAATCTGCTTCGCTACCAGGCGGAAGCGCTCCTCGCCCCCGAATTCGGCGCGCAGCCGGTCGCGCTGCCGTTCCGCCTCGAATTGCGAGGCCGCCTCGGCCACGATCGGCAGCAGCCGCTCCGCCGCCAGATCATAGACGAGCTGCACCTGGGCGGGGGTGAAGCCGGCGCGGTGCAGGGCGGCGTTCACCTCCGGATCAGGGCCGATCAGATCATGCTTCGGCTGCACCGCATATTCTTCCGCCGTGTCGGGCACGCCGATGGCCCGGCGGAAACGGATGCGCTCCTCCTCCGGCGCATCCTCGCCCGGCGGGGTGAAGCGGGCGGAAAGCTTCCTCTCCAACTCGCGGTAGGATTTCAGTAGCGTATCCACGCGCAACGCGCCGCGCTCGGCATCCCAGAACTTCTCCGGCACATCCTCGGGCCGTCCGGCCTGGACCGGCACCTCAGGAACGGCGCTTGCCGCCGGTTCAGCCTCCAGCAGGTTCTCACTCATGCGCTGGGTTCCTCCTGAAGGGGCGCCAGAATGGCGCTGGGCGCGGAAAGGGTGCGGGCGAGGTGCCGCGCGGCGGCCGGCAGATCGACCACTGCGGCCGCCGAGGGGCCGAGCGCCGCGACGGCCTGCAGGAAGAGCAGCGTGTTCGCCGCGTCCGCCCTGCCCTGCACGCGGGCCAGCGGGGACTGATAGGCGATGCGTGCCTCCTGCCCGTCGAGCAGGATCGGCGGCACCTCACCGCGCCGCCGCAGGATGGAGAGGCAGCGCGCCACCAGCGGCGTCAGCAGCTCCGCCTGCAGCCGGCCATAGGTGGCGCCGAACAGACGCGCCGTTTCCGCGCTGCGTTCCAGCACCTCGGTCGCCGTCATGCTCGCGCGCTGCGGGGCTGAAAGCCGGTCTGCCAGCAGCGAGGAGCGAATGCGCGCGCGCATGTCCGAAAGGACAAGCTGCGACACATCGAAAGAGCCCGGCGCCGCCAGCGGCGTCAGGCCAGAGGAGCCCACCGCCTTGGGGATGATCGCTCCTGGCTCCAGCTGCACCGTGGCCGGGTTCAGCACGCCATCGTCATCGGCCTGCCAGATGCCCGTCGCGGCGATGGAGGCATTCTTCAGCACCAGCTCGACCACCTTGTTGGCGGTGCGGATATCCGGCAGCGCCTTCATCACCGGACCGCGCCCATAGGTCTCCCCCGGCGCCTTCATCCAGCGGAAGGCAAGGAAGGGCGCCTCCTCGAAGCGTCCCTCGGTCAGGAAAATGCCCCGCCCATCCCGCTCCAGCACGGCGGCGAAGCGCGGGCCGCCGGAGCTGGGCCAGACGGCCTCGATCACCCGATGTGTCGCCTCGGGCTCATCGGCCCGGGAAAGGTCCGGCGGCAGGATCGCACCGGGATAGCGCAGAGCGATGGCCTCGGCGCTCATCCCCACCAGGCGGAACACCGTATCCAGCCTTCCCGAGCTGCCTTCCTCCAGCACCGCCTCGCGCAGCGGCACGGCGGTGAAACGCAGGGCGGAAGCCTCACCGGCCGGTGCCTCCTCCACCAGCAGCACGCCGGTTCCGGCCACCACAAGATCCAGGAACGCCTGGTGGATTTCCAGGACGAAGTTGGAGCGGTCCAGATGGCCCTGCAGCGTCTCCGCCGCACGCTCCAGCACGCCGGCCAGCTCGGGGTCGGCGCCCTCATCCACCGGGGTCAGGCCGAACCAGCGGGACCAGGGCGGCGTCAGCTCGGCCAGCAGGGAGGCAGCCAGATTCTCCGCCGCATCAGCCGCCGTGCCGTCATGCAGCGCCGGCCCCCCCATGCCGGGATTAGCGGCCAGAACATGGTCGTAGCAGTCGCGCCAGACGCCCTCCCAGGGGCGGCGTCGGTCCAGCGCACGCTCAGCGCGGGCAATGATTTCGTTGGGCGTCATGCCGCGCCACCTTGCGGCGCGGGGTCGGTCCTGTCGCCCATGGGCCTGCTCGCTCCTGTCTGCGGGGTTCCCGATCCGCCGGAAAAGGCCCGAAAAGGCAGAGGCCCGGCACCGGAAGGATCCGGTGCCGGGCCTGTGAGTTCAGGAGGATCAGGAAAGATGACCAGCGGGCGCAGCTCGCCCGTTGATAAGAGGAATGCTACGGGGCGAATTGGCCCTCATCAAGAACATTTTCCTTGTTATTGATTTTTTTCCTTAACGCCTGGAACAGCCCATAAGGAGTCAGCGCGAAGGGCGCTCCCGGCCCCAGCAATGCCCGGCAAAGCGAGACACAGGAGAAAGGCACCACCCCCGGCCAGCACCTCGCCGGCGCCGAAGGCCGGAAGGGGCCAAGCACCCGGCACCCGGCACGGCGCCAGAAGCCCGGCAGATCGAAGTCCGGATCCACCGCCAGCCGCGTCACCAGCAGCCGCCCTGAAAGCGGATCGAGCACCGTCCACCCCTCCACGTCCCGCAATCCGGCGAAGCAGTGGCGGAAGCCTGGCCGCAGCAACCACAGCCATCCCTGGTCCGCGGCGCCGCCGAAGGCGATCCACAGCATTTGCGGCCGCGCCTCCGCCGCCCGGCGATGGCCGGGCCCGCAATGCGGATCGCCGCCGTCCCGGCTTCCCGGAACGGCGGCGAGCAAATCCGGCGCCGATGTGAGCGGCACGCCCTGCATGGCGTCAGTTTGGCCCCGTGAAGGCCACCACCTCGCCTGATCCGCCAGGGATTTCCGGCCCGACCACAATACCCTTCATCCGCAGCGGCCATTCCAGCCGCTCCATCGCCTCGCGCCACAGGCGGTGGTCGCCACGCTCACGCGGCACGGAGGGATCGGGTGTCGTGCCGCGCTCCCCCCAGATCCGCATGATGCGGGCCTGAGCCAGGTCGATCCGGCGCTGCCGGTACAGCCGGTCGAGGCACTTCACCACATCATCCGGCTCGCAAGGCCGGGCGACGAGACCGCGACCGGCAACGATGCGCGCTCCGTCACGCCGGGCCACGAGGGCTGCCATGGTCCAGAACCAGGCCTCCTCGGCACTGCGGAAGGGCTGAGCCTTGTCCAGGCTCGAAAGGGTCGGCGCTGTGGTGCGGAGGGCACCGGAAGCGGGACGGGTCATCGGGGGCTGATCCTCGCCGGCTGTGAACACAACAAGAACATCAACCCACGAGCTTGTTACGGTCAAGTGGATTCTGTGATGGAATTCCTGTTGCCCCCAGATTCCTCGCCTATACAATGCCCTCATGCAGCATGGCGACATCTGGCGGGCCCTCGACGCGCTGGCGGCGGAGAACGGCCTTTCAGCCTCCGGCCTGGCCCGTAAGGCGGGACTCGATCCGACTGCCTTCAACCCATCCAAGCGGACAGGCCCCGATGGCCGCGCCCGCTGGCCCTCCACCGAAAGCGTCGCGAAGGTGCTCGCTGCCACCGGCACGAGCATGGACGAGTTCGCCAGCCTCATCACCGGCACTCTTCGCACGGCCAGCCGCCCCAGCCGGCGCATCCCCCTGATCGGCCTCGCCCAGGCCGGCAGCAGCGGCTACTTCGACGATGGCGGCTATCCGGTCGGCGGCAGCTGGGACGAGATCAGCCTGCCCGAGGTGGGTGATCCCAATGCCTATGCCCTTGAGATCAGCGGCGACTCCATGGAGCCGGTGTTCCGGGACGGCGATGTCATCATCGTCTCCCCCAGCGCCCCGGTCCGCCGCGGCGACCGCGTGGTGGTGCGCACGCGCGGCGGCGAGGTGATGGCGAAGGAACTGCTGCGCCAGTCCGCCAAGCGCGTGGAGTTGGCCAGCCTCAATCCGGCCCACCCGAACTACAGCTTCGAGCTGGAGGAGTTGACCTGGATGCACCGGATCGTCTGGGCCAGCCAGTAAAGCTGGCCCAAAGACCGGCGCAAACCCGGCTTTCAGTCCGCAGCCGCCCCCGCCGCAAGCAGCCGCAGCACCGCCTGGGGGTCCTGGTCGCCGGACAGCGCCATGATCATCCCATCCGGCATGCTCACCGCCGCCATCCCTGCCTGCTCGTAGGCCTGCAGCATCCCGCGCCCGACCCCGGCGAAGGCCGGCGCCACACCGGCCGCGTCGCACAGATCGCGGAAGCGCCAGATGACATTGATCCGGGCC
Organism: Roseomonas xinghualingensis; assembly: GCF_025791835.1. Lineage (GTDB taxonomy): Bacteria > Pseudomonadota > Alphaproteobacteria > Acetobacterales > Acetobacteraceae > Roseomonas > Roseomonas xinghualingensis. The sequence continues at coordinate 240,081 of NZ_JAOXLP010000002.1, read as the reverse complement.
TCGGCGGCGCCAGCCGGATCGCCCTCCGCCACCCAGACTCCCTCAAGCCGCCGGAAGGCCAAGCCTGCCCTGCCCCCATCGGCGAAGATCACGCCATCGGCGAAGGCTGGCAGCCGCGCCCCGAGCGCCGCCAGGCGCGCCTGCGAGGACTCGTCATATTCCTCGGCCTGGATCCGCGCCGGGCGCAGCAGCCGGAAAGCGGCATAGAGCATCAAGACCACGGACACGCCGACCGCAAACCGCAGCGGCAAGGGCGCATCGGCGAGGAACACCACCTCCCACCAGGCCGCATCCGAGTAGTGGCCATGGTAGGCCACCGTCGCCAGGGTCAACCCGCAGATCACGCCTGCCGCCAGGGAGAAGACACGCGATCCGGTCAGCGGCTCTCCCGTCAGCCGCGCATCCCGGTAGAAGGCGCGGCGCATGATCACCAGGAACAGCGCGGTGGCGAAATAGGCAGCCGCCACCCACCAGGGGTCGCCCCGCACCACCAGGATCCAGATGGCGTTCAGCAGCAGGAACAGCCCGGCCCACCACGCGATCGCCAGCCGCCGCAGCATTCCATAGGACACCACCAGCAGCAGCGAGCCGACCACCGAGGCCGCAAACTGGCTCGCCAGCGCCGCCCATTCCCCGCCCCAGCGCGCGATATCCGCCTGAAGCGCCGGCAACGCGCCGACAAAGAGCAGCACCACCCCGCCCAGCCCCGTCAGCCCGGCCAGCAGCGGCACTTCCAGCGCGCCCGTCACCCGCGTCTCGATCTGCATCGCGCCCATGACGGGACGCCTCTGACTCAGCTCGAAGGCGGCGAAGAGCCCGCCGGCCAGGAAGAGCGGCACGATGTAGTAGTAGAGCCGGAACAGCAGCACCGCCCCGACCACCTGCGCGGAGGGCAGGTAGGGCTCCAGGCTGAGCAGGATGAAGCCGTCGAACACGCCGAGTCCGCCCGGCACGCTGGCCGCCAGCCCCGCCGTATAGGCGGCGATGTAGATGCCCAGGAACTTCCAGAAGGTCAGGCCGGGCGCCTCTGGCAGCAGCGCGTAGAAGATCGCCGCCGTCACGGCCACGTCCACGCTGGCCAGCACCACCTGCGCCACCGCCATGCGGAAGCCCGGCAGGTCGATCTTGTGGCCGAAGAGGGTGAAATGCGGCCAGACGCGCGAGAGCACGACATAGGTGCCCGAGATGCACCACATGCCGACGCCGACTGCCTGCGCAACCCATTCCGGCACCAGCTCCCCCGCCCCTACCCCGGGCAGGACGGAGGGTTCCAGAACCAGCACCAGCCCACCCAGTGCGAAGCCACCCAGGCCGAAGGTCAGGGAGGTGAAGGCAATGACCTTGGCGATCTCGAGCGGAGTCAGCCCCCAGGCCGCATAGAAGCGGTATCGCACCGCGGCGCCCGAAACCGCCGCGAAGCCCAGATTATGCGCCAGCGTATAGGCGCAGAACGAAGCGAGCGAAGTCCGCAGATAGGAGATCGGCTTGCCGGCATAGACCGAGCCGAGCCGGTCATAGATTGTCAGCACCCCATAGGCGAGGAGCGTCCAGCCCGCCGCCACCCAGAGCTGGCGCGACGAAGTTGCCTCCAGCGCCCGGGTGACATCCTCCACCGAAAGGCTGCGGAACTCCCGCTGAACAACGTAGAGCGCCCCCACCAGCAGGATCAGCCCGAAGACGGTTGGTCCGTGCTTGCGGATCAGCGCCCAGTTCATTCGCTGTCGGCGTCCTGCTTCAAAGTGCCCTCGATCAGGGCAATGGTTTCGGAAATGCCGTAGAGGGCAACGAAGCCACCGAAGCGCGGGCCTTCCTCCTGCCCCAGCAGCACCTGGTAGATCGCCGCGAACCAGGCCCGCGAAACGCCGGGGCGGGAGGGATCCTTGCCCGGCTGCAGGAAGGGCTCGCGCCGCCCCGCGTCATAGACCAGGTCCTGGATGGCCACGGGCCGCTCCGCCGCCGGAAGCGCCTCGATCCGCGCCTGGTTCTCGCGCAGCAGGGAGGCCAGGTGCAGCAGCGCCTCGCGCTCCGGCTCCGTCGGCGCGCGGAAGCGCTTCGACGGCTTCACCATGTCCCGGTAATAGGCGCTCGCCCGCTCCACCAGCACCGCCAGCATCGGCGAGGCCTCGGGCGTCGCCTCCGGCGCATGGCGGCGCAGATAGCCCCAGAGCATCTCCGGCGTCTCGGCATTGGCCGCGACGGCAAGGTTCAGCAGCAGGGTGAAGGTAATCGGGCTGCCCGCCCCGTTCGGCAGCGTCCCGCCATGGATGTGCCAGGCCGGGTTCGCCGGATCATTGGCCGCCTTCAGCTTCTCCACATTGGCCAGATACTCGTCGGTCGCCCGCGGGATCACGTCGAAATGCAGGCGCTTCGCCCGGCCTGGCTGCTGGTACATGAACAGCGACAGGCTCTCGGGCGGGGCGTAGCGCAGCCACTCCTCGATGGTCAGGCCGTTGCCCTTGCTCTTGCTGATCTTCTGCCCCTGGGCGTCCAGGAACAGCTCATAGGTGAAGCCCACCGGCGGCTCGCCGCCCAGCACCCGGCAGATGGCCGAGGACAGCTTCACGCTGTCGATCAGATCCTTGCCGGACATCTCATAATCAACGCCCAGCGCATACCAGCGCAGGGCCCAATCGGCCTTCCATTGGGCCTTCACATGGCCGCCCGTCACCGGCGTCTCGAAGCGCTCGCCCGTCTCCGGGTCGCGCCAGACCACGGTCCCGTCCTGGGGCCGGGTTTCCTCCATCGGCACCTGCATGACGATGCCGGTCTTCGGATGGATGGGCAGGAAGGGCGAATAGGTGGCGCGGCGGTCCGGCCCCAGCGTCGGCAGGATCACCTGCCGCACCTCCTCATGCACCGCCAGCATCCGCAGCAGCGCCTGATCGAAGCGGCCCGAGGTGTAGTAATCGGTCGAGGAGGCGAATTCGAACTCGAAGCCGAAGGCCTCCAGAAAGGCCCGCAGCCGGGCGTTGTTATGCGCCCCGTAGCTGTCATGGGTGCCGAAGGGATCGGGGATGCGGGACACCGGCTTGCCCAGATTGGCCCGGAGCAGCTCCGGGTTCGGCACGTTGTCCGGCACCTTCCGCAGTGCGTCCATGTCGTCGGAGAAGGCCAGGAGCCGTGAAGGCATCCCTGTCAGGCGCTCAAAGGCCCGGCGCACCCAGGTGGTGCGGGCCACCTCGCCGAAGGTGCCGATATGGGGCAGGCCCGAGGGGCCGTAGCCCGTCTCGAACAACGCCACACCTTTCGCCTTCACCGCCGCGCGGTCAGCGACTTTCGCGGCCTCCTCGATGGGCCAGGCGCGGATGTCGCGCAGGGAGGGATCGGCAGGGTTACGTTCCATGGCGGCCCCCAATTGCCCCCGCGCCTGCGCCCGGTCAACGCGCTGGCATTCCTGCCCTTCTAAACGCGCGTCTCGCGTCCGGCTCCGTGATCTGTATAAGGCCCATGCCACTCTGGCAGGGGTAGACCCTACGGGTCCGCCCCTCAACAACGCCTCGAAAGGATGGCAGGTCATGCGCGTTGGGGTTTTCGGTGCGACAGGCGCGGTCGGCAAGGAACTGGTGCAGGTCCTGGGGGACCGTGGCTACCCGGTGACCGAGCTGCGCCTCTTCGCCTCGCCCCGCAGCGCGGGCACCCGAATTACGACCCCATTCGGCGAGAAAACCATCGAGGTCTACGATCCGGCCAAGCCGCCGAAACTGGACCTGGCCCTGCTCGCCGTCTCCGGCGAATGGTCCAAGGCCCATGCGAGGGAGCTGGTCGCGGCGGGCGCCCTGGTGGTGGACAACTCCTCCGCCTTCCGGCTGGAGCAGGATGTCCCGCTGGTGGTGCCCGAGGTGAACGCATCCGCCGCCAAGGGTGCGCAGCTGATCGCCAACCCGAACTGCACCACCGCCATCCTGGCCGTGGCGCTGGCCCCGCTGCAGCGGGAGTTCGGGCTGAAGCGCGTGATCGTCTCCACCTACCAGGCCTCCTCCGGCGCCGGCGCCGAAGGCATGCAGGAGCTGGAAGAGGGGCTGCGCGAGGTTCTGGCGAATGGCGGCCAGGCGAAGAACAGCGTGTTCCGCCACCCGCTGCCGATGAACCTCATCCCGCATATCGATAGCTTCCAGCCCAACGGCTACACGCGGGAAGAGATGAAGGTGACCTGGGAGACCCGGAAGATCATGGGCATGCCCGATCTCCTGATCTCCTGCACCGCCGTCCGCGTCCCTACCCTGCGTGCCCATGCCGAGGCCGTGACGATCGAGACCGAGCGCCCCATCACGCCGGAGGCCGCGCGCCGCATCCTCTCCACCGCCCCGGGCGTGAAGCTGACCGACGATGTCGAGAACGCCGTCTACCCGATGCCGCTGACCGCCAGCGGCCGCTACGACGTGGAGGCCGGGCGCATCCGCTCCAATCCCGTCTTCGGTGATTGCGGCCTCGACTTCTTTGTCTGCGGCGATCAGTTGCTGAAGGGCGCAGCCCTGAACGCGGTGCAGATCGCCGAGGCCCTGCCGGTTAAGCTGGCGGCCTGAGGACGGGCGGGCAACCCGCTCTTCCCTGCATCAGAAAGACAGAGGGGGAGAGCCACCGGCTCTCCCCCTTTCTATTGAACGCCCGGCAGCCAGATGGGGCAGCCACACGGGACAGCCATCAGCTCACTCCGCGGCCTGCTGCGCCGAAGGCGCGGACCTACCCAGCCCTTCGGCCACGCGGCGCCCATATTCCGGGTCCGACAGGGTGAAATGCTTCACCATCTTCTCCTGGATCACCGCTTCGCATTCCGAAAGGGCGCCGACCAGGTTCAGCACCAGATCGTCCCGCTCCGCGTCGGTGAAGGCCCGCCAGCGCTCGCCGGCCTGCTTGAAGTTATTGGTGCGCTCGATCTTCTGCCGCCCGATATTCCCTTCCACATAGGGGCGCGGTGGCGGGGCCGTGCGCTCCTGCTCCTGTAGCCCGTGAAAGTTGGACGGCTCGAAGTTGATGTGCGGATTGGCGCCCTGCTCGGCCCCATCCACATGATAGCTCATCTGCCCACCACGCTGATTGGTCGCGAAGGGACATTTCGGCGCGTTGATCGGCAGTTGCAGGTAATTCGGCCCCACGCGGTAACGCTGCGTGTCCGAATAGGCGAAGGTGCGCCCTTGCAGCAGCTTGTCGTCGGAAAAGTCGATTCCATCCACCAGCACGCCGGTGCCGAAAGCCGCCTGCTCCACCTCGTTGTGGTAGTCTGAAGGGTTCCGGTTCAGCTGGATATGCCCGACATGCAGCATCGGGAACTGGTCCTCAGGCCAGAGCTTGGTGGCATCCAGCGGATCCCAGTCCAGCTCGGGATGCTCATCGTCGCTCATGACCTGGATGAACATGTCCCATTCCGGGAACTCGCCGCGCTCGATGGTGTCATAGAGATCGCCGGTGGCGTGGTTGAAGTCCTTCGCCTGGATCGCCTCCGCCTCCGCCTGGGTCAGGTTCTTGATTCCCTGGCGCGGCTGGAAGTGGAACTTGCAGAGGACCGACTTCCCATCCGGATCAACCAGCTTGTAGGTGTTCACGCCTGAGCCCTGCATGTGCCGGTAATTGGCCGGGATGCCCCAGGGCGAGAACAGCCAGGTGATCATGTGCGTCGATTCCGGCGACATGCTCACGAAGTCGAAGAAGCGGTTCATCTTCTGCCGGTTGTGGATCGGGTCCGGCTTGAAGGCATGGACCATGTCCGGGAACTTCAGCGGATCCCGGATGAAGAAGACCTTCAGGTTGTTCCCCACCAGGTCCCAGTTGCCGTCTTCGGTGTAGAACTTGATGGCGAAACCGCGCGGGTCACGCAGCGTCTCCGGGCTGTGCCCGCCATGGATCACGGTGGAAAAGCGCAGGAAAATCGGCGTCTGCGTGCCCTTCCGGAACACCTTGGCACGGGAATACTTGGTGATCGGGTCATCGCCGGCCATGCCGGTGGGGAAGAAGATGCCATGGGCCGCCGCGCCACGCGCATGCACCACGCGCTCGGGAATCCGCTCGCGATCGAAATGCGTGACCTTCTCGAGGAAATGATAGTCCTCAAGCACCAGGGGACCCCGTGTCCCGACACTGCGCGTGTTCTGGTTGTCATAGACAGGATGACCCTGGCGCGTGGTCAGGCCGGGCCCAGGCCCCTCGTTCATCTTATCCGCCATAGTTAGACTACTCCTCCTGATTGCTGGCTAAGCCCCTCGCAAAGCGCCCTCCGCGATATCGAACGCACCGTTTTACTTGGCGCAACGAGGTCAAAGATGATTCGATCTTGCAGCAATCTCACCCTCGGCCGCACTCAATAAATCGTGGAAAGCAAGTCTCGCCTGGCTGCCCTGAAGTGAACAAATAGGCACCAGCGCCCAAGCCCGCTAAGAAGCCGCCGATGCCGTCGTCCCCTTCCACCACGCCGCGCCTCCTGCTGCCTGAGGCGCCCGCCCTGGTGGCCGGGATCGGCCGCGCCACCCTCATCACCCCTGACGGCGAGATTGAAACGCTGGCGAACGGCGCCCTCGCCCGCCATCTTGCCGAGCTTCCGCCGCCGCTGCTGGTTCATGCCCCCGTCACCGCGCGGCGGCTGAACCTCGCTCCCTTTCCGGTCGCCTATGACCTGCTGGAACTCTTCGCCTTCGTCCTTCCCGCCCAGTTGGCCGCTCCCACACCGCGCGGTCTGGCCCAGGCGCTGGAGATGGAGGCCCCGAAGGATGACGAGGCCGCGGCCATCCTGCTGCCGGAGATCGCGACCACCCTCCTCCGCCGCCTCGCCTCCACCCGGCACACCCAGCTCAACCGCGATGCCGCCCAGCTTGCCGCGCGCCTGCGCGATGCCTCGGACTGGGTCTGGGCCCCAAGCATCCTCGCCGCTTTGGGCCAGCCCGATCCCCGCCCCTCCACCGATGCGCTGAAGGTCTGGCGCCGCCTTCCGGAATGGGAGGAAACGGCCCCACCCACTCCCCCTGCCTCCCTGCCCATAGCCCCGCTGGAAGCCCGCAAGCGCCTGGCCGAGATCCTGGGCGGCAATGCTGAAACCCGCCCGGCCCAGGCCGACTACGCCTCCGCCGCCGCGCTGGCCTTCGCCCCGCGCGAGGTCGAGGGCCAGCCCCAACTCGTCCTGGCCGAGGCGGGAACCGGCACGGGCAAGACCCTGGGCTATATCGCCCCGGCCTCCCTCTGGGCCGAGCGCAACGGCGCCCCGGTCTGGATCAGCACCTACACCCGCAACCTCCAGCGCCAGATCGACCAGGAGCTCTTCCGCCTCTACCCCGATCCGGAGGACCGGCGGCGCCATGTCGTCATCCGCAAGGGCCGCGAGAACTATCTCTGCCTCCTGAACCATGAGGAGGCGGTGAACGGCGCCATGCCATCGCGCCTGCTGGCACTCTCCCTGGTTTCCAGATGGGCCGCCGCCACGCGGGATGGGGACATGCAGGGCGGCGACTTCCCCGGCTGGATCGCGGAACTCTTCCCCTGGGGCCATGTCGCCGGCCTCACCGACCGGCGCGGCGAATGCATCCATTCCGCCTGCCCGCACTGGCGCCGCTGCTTCGTGGAGCATTCCATCCGGCGCGCCCGCACCGCCCGGCTGGTCATCGCCAACCACGCCCTGGTCATGATCCAGGCCGCCCTCGGCGGCGGCGAGGACCGCCCGGCCCTGCGCTATGTCTTCGACGAGGGCCACCACCTCTTTGATGCCGCCGATGGCGCCTTCTCCGCCGAGGTCAGCGGTGGAGAGATGGCGGAACTCCGCCGCTGGCTCCTCGGCGCCGAAGGTTCACGCGGCCGCGCCCGTGGCCTCCGACGCCGCCTTGAGGAAATCACCAGCGACCACCCCGCCCTGCTCCCGCTGGTGGAGGAAGCGCTGCGCCATGCCGGCAGCCTGCCGGGCCCAGGCTGGTCATCCCGCCTCGGCGAACCCGAGGCGCATGACATCTACGAGGAAGAGGAGGCGGAGCCCCTTCCCGGCCATCCCGCCGACACCAACCCTGGCGAGACCTTCCTCCGCGCCGTCATCCTCCAGGTCTTCGCCCGCAGCCCCGAGGCGGATACGGGCTACGACGCCGAATGCGACCTCCACCCCTTGAATCCCGGCGTCGCCGAGGCCGGGTCCAGGCTGGAGGAAGCCCTCACCCTTGTCGAAACCCCGCTCCGCGCCCTGCACGCCCGCATCACCGGCCTACTGGAAGATCCGGACCTGGAGTTGGAGACCGGCGACCGCATCCGCCTCGATACCGCCCGCCGCACGGTGGACCGGCGCGGGCTGCGCCCGCTCGGCGCCTGGCGCGCCATGCTCAAGGCCCTATCCGACCGCCCGCCGGAACCCGGCACCCGGCCAGCCCATGTGGACTGGCTCGCCATCACCCGCCGCGACGGCCGGGTGATCGACGCCGCCATGCACCGGCACTTCCTCGACCCCACCGAACCTTTCGCCTCGACCGTCGCAGCCCCGGCGCATGGCCTGCTCATCACCTCCGCCACGCTCCGCGACAGTGGCGAGCACGACCCGGAAGCCGCCTGGGAGGAGGCCGAGACGCGCACCGGCGCCGTCCACCTCCCCACCCCCGCCATCCGCGCGGCGGTGCCCTCCCCCTTCGACTATCCGAACCAGACCCTGGCCATCGTGGTGACGGATGTCGCCCGCGAGGGCCCACAGGCCGCCATGGCGATGGAGCAGCTCTTCCGCGCCTCGGGCGGCGGCGCGCTCGGCCTCTTCACCGCCATCCGCCGGTTGCGCGACGCCCATGCCCGCATGGCCCCGGGGCTGGAGGCCGCCGGCCTGCCCCTCTACGCCCAGCATGTAGACGCGATGGACAACTCCACCCTGGTGGATGTCTTCCGGGCCGAGGAGGATTCCTGCCTGCTCGGCACCGATGCCCTGCGGGACGGGGTGGACGTGCCCGGCCGCTCCCTGCGCCTGCTGGTCTTCGACCGCATCCCCTGGCCCCGCCCGACCATCCTGCACCGGGAACGCCGCACCCATCTCTCCGGCGCCCGGCCAAAGGCCTATGACGACGCCATCGCGCGCCACCGGCTGCGCCAGGCTTTCGGCCGGCTGATCCGCCGCGCCGATGATCGCGGTGTCTTCGTTCTGCTGGACGCCCGCGCCCCCTCCCGCCTCCTCGCCGGACTGCCCGATGGCGTCATCCCCCAGCGCATGGGCCTGGCCGACGCGGTGCGGGAAACCCGCCGCTTCCTGAATGGTGATCGCCTCGGTGATTGACGCGCCCATCGGGGAGAGCGATGCCTTCCCGCACGATGGACACGCACGTCATGGACGCCCAGCCCAGCCCTCACCTCCCCACGCGCTTCACAGCGCAGGAAGCCCTGATCTGTGCCATGGTGCTGATGGGAGTCAGCGACCGCGGCATGTCGGACGCCGAGCTGGCCGCCATGTCCCGCCTGGTGCGGGAGCTGCCGGCCTTCAGCGACTTCCACTCCAACGAGATCGGCACCGTCACCGAGGTGGTGCTCTCGCTGCTGGATCAGACGGATGGGCTCGACCGCGCGTCAGAAATGATCCGTGACGCCCTGCCGCCCCGCCTGCGCGAGACGGCCTATCTCCTCGCCTGCGAGATCGCCGCCGCCGATGGTGACGCAACGCAGGAGGAACTGCGCTTCCTGCAGGATTTCCGCATCACCCTGGATATCGACCGTCTGATCGCGGGCGCCATCGAACGGGCGGCCAAGGCGCGGTTCCAGATCCTCTGAAGTCACGCACCTGATGCCACGCCGCATCAGGGACGCCCGGCACGGCGATCACCCGGTACCGGCAACATCCGTGAGTTCACTGCGTTCCTCGGCATGACCTTCCCAAGGGAGCAGGACATGGCCGAGACGCAGAACCAGGAAATCTACCGCCACGTCGTGGCGACTTTCACGACGCGAGAGGCGGCCGAATCCGCCCTTCAGTACCTCGACGCGGACGCGATCCCGCGTGACCGCATCACCATTCGTACCGCCGAAGTCACCCAGGAACCGCCCCATGCCCCGCATGAGATGGAAGGGCGGGTTCAGGAGGACGAACATCGCAACCTCCGCACCATGGGCACCAGCCTCGCGGCCTCAGGCGCCGGCATGGCGGCGGCGGGCGTCGTGATCGCCACCGGCGGCGCGGCCCTGCCGGCCATCGCGGCGGCCGCACTTGCCGGGCTGGGCGCCGGCGCCGCCAGCGAGGGCGTGGCCGCGGCGGCAGATCCGGATGTGAAGCCGGATTCCGAAAAGCCCGCGGCCGTGCTGATCGTCTCCGCAGCCAATGTCGATCAGGCAGAGCGGGCGAAGGGCATTCTCAACAACGCCTCCGCCCTGCGCGTCTGGGACGAATAAGGCAGCGCGCCGCCGGGCAGGCCTGGAGCCTAGCCCGGCAGGATGCGCGTGACGGAGGGCGCCGGCTTCTTCGGCCGCTGCTCCACCTCGTAGGAGATCTCCTCTCCCTTCTTCAACTCCCGCCGCCCGGCAGCCTCCACGGTGGAGGCATGCACCATCACATCCGGCCCACCATCATCGGGCCGGATGAAGCCATATCCCTTGTGCGGCTGGTACCAGACCACCACTCCCGTCGGCATCGCGAAACCTCCTGCCGCAATCAGCCCATCCTACAACGGAAAAGGGGCGGCCCGTCGCCGGGCCGCCCCCTCTCGTGAATTCCTGGTCCCGAAGGATCAGAAGTCCATGTCGCCCATGCCGCCCATGCCGCCGCCGGGGCCACCGGCCGGAGCAGCCGCCTTCGCGGGACGCTCGGCGACCATCGCCTCGGTGGTGATCAGCAGAGAGGCCACGGAAGCGGCATCCTGCAGGGCAGTGCGCACGACCTTGGTCGGGTCGATGATGCCGGCCTCGACGAGGTTCTTGTACTCGTCGGTCTGGGCGTCATAGCCATGCTCGTAGGTGTCGGTGCGCAGCACCTCACCGGCGATCACGGCGCCGTCCTTGCCGGCGTTTTCGGCGATCTGCTTCAGCGGCACCTGGATGGCGCGGCGAACGATCTCGATGCCGACCTGCTCGTCGTTGTTCAGGCCCTTAAGGTCGGCCAGCTTCAGGGAGGCGCGCAGCAGGGCCACGCCACCACCCGGAACGATGCCTTCCTCGACCGCGGCGCGGGTCGCATGCAGCGCGTCGTCGACGCGGTCCTTGCGCTCCTTCACCTCGACCTCGGTGGAGCCGCCGACGCGGATGACGGCCACGCCGCCAGCCAGCTTCGCCAGACGCTCCTGCAGCTTCTCGCGGTCGTAGTCCGAGGAGGTCTCCTCGATCTGCGCCTTGATCTGCTCCACGCGGCCCTGGATGTCGGCCTTCTCGCCGGCACCGTCGATGATCGTGGTGTTCTCCTTCTCGATGCGCACGCTCTTCGCGCGGCCGAGCTGGTTGAGCGTCACGTTCTCGAGCTTGATGCCGAGATCCTCGGAGATGACCTCACCACCGGTCAGGATGGCGATGTCCTCCAGCATCGCCTTGCGGCGATCACCGAAGCCCGGGGCCTTCACGGCGGCAATCTTCAGGCCACCGCGCAGCTTGTTCACGACGAGCGTGGCCAGGGCCTCGCCCTCGACATCCTCGGCCACGATCAGCAGCGGGCGGCCGGACTGCACGACCGCCTCCAGCAGCGGCAGCATCGGCTGCAGCTGGGACAGCTTCTTCTCGTGGATCAGGATGTAGGGATTGTCGAGCTCGGCAATCATCTTCTCCGCATTCGTAATGAAATACGGGGAGACGTAGCCGCGGTCGAACTGCATGCCCTCGACAACGTCGAGCTCGGTCTGGATGCTCTTGGCTTCCTCGACTGTGATGACGCCCTCGTTGCCGACCTTCTCCATGGCCTGGGCGATCATCTCGCCGATCTCGGTCTCGCCATTGGCGGACAGAGAGCCGACCTGAGCGACCTCGGCGGAGGTGGTGATCTTCTTGGTCTTGGCCTTCAGGTCCTCGACGATCACGGTCACGGCCTTGTCGACGCCGCGCTTCAGATCCATCGGGTTCAGACCGGCGGCAACCGCCTTCGCACCCTCGCGGATGATGGCCTGGGCCAGCACGGTCGCGGTGGTGGTGCCGTCACCGGCCAGGTCGTTCTGCTTCGAGGCCACTTCGCGCACCATCTGGGCGCCCATGTTCTCGAACTTGTCGGCCAGCTCGATCTCCTTGGCGACGGTCACGCCGTCCTTGGTGATCCGCGGCGCGCCGAAGCTCTTGTCGAGCACGACGTTGCGGCCCTTCGGGCCCAGGGTGACCTTCACGGCATCGGCCAGGATGTCCACGCCACGCAGCATGCGCTCGCGGGCATTGGCGCCGAACTTAACGTCCTTAGCAGCCATCTATGTGCTCTCCTGCTTCTCGTTCTAGCTCAGGCGGCCTTCGCCGAGGCAGCGTTGCCCTCGACGATGCCCATGATGTCGGACTCCTTCATGATCAGGAGCTCCTCACCATCGAGCTTCACCTCGGTGCCGGACCACTTGCCGAACAGGATGCGGTCGCCGGCCTTCACCTCGAGGGCGACAACCTGGCCCTGCTCGTTGCGGGCGCCGGAGCCCACCGCCACGACCTCGCCCTCCTGGGGCTTTTCCTTGGCAGTGTCCGGAATGATGATGCCGCCAGCGCTCTTCTCCTCGGCCGTCACGCGACGGACGAGAACGCGGTCGTGCAGGGGACGGAACTTCGTCATGCGGTCCTCTCCTGAGCCTTGATCTGTGTTGAACCCGGACGGCCGATGGTGCCTTTGGCACTCACCCCCGGCGAGTGCCAACGATTTAAGGGGCGCTTCCTCTCTGCGTCAAGCCCGGCAGCACTCTCAATCAGAGAGTGCCAATACACTGATCTGAAACATTTTTTGTGTTCCAGGCTTCTGACCGCATGGCACCATCGGCTTCGGGCGGCACATTGGCCGCTCGCTTCAGGAGGAAAGGGATATGCTTCTGCAGGGTATCGAACGTGCCGTCCGCATCCCCGAATGGCACCTGACGACCGCCGAAATCCTCTACCGCCTGCCGGACCATCCAATGGTCCTGCAAAGTTTCATCTGGCAAAAGATTGATCGCGCCCCATCCTTCCCGGAACTGCACGGATTCCTGGAGTTCTGGCAGCGGGACATCGAAGGCAAGCTGCATTCGGTCCGCGTCGCCTCGGCGGCCCTCTGGAAGCCGGCCGAGTTCACCTATGCGGAAGGCGAGCTGCGCCTGCACTGAAGCCCCCCCGGCGCCCTCAGGGTGCCGGATTCCCGGGCGCCATGGCGATCCAGCCCAGCACGAGGGTCAGCGTCACCACGGAGGCGATCGTACCCAGCAGAACGGCCGCCCCGGCCCGCTCCATCCCGATCGCGTAGCGGCGGGACATCAGGAAGGCATTCGCCCCGGTCGGCATGGCCGCCAGCGTCACCGCCACGGCAAGTTCCAGCGGCGGCAGACCGGCGGCCTGCCCGAGCACCCAGACCAGCAGCGGGAGAACGGCCAGCTTGAGGACATTGATCACCGCCGCGTCCGCCCAGTCCCGCCGGATCTGGAAATCCCGCAGCGAGGCACCGAGACAGAAGAGCAGCATAGGGCTCGTCCCGCCCCCAAGGATTTCCAGGAAGCGTCGGGCGAAGAAGGGTGGCGGCGGCAGGAGCAAGGCCCAGAGATTGCCCAGCAGGACCGCCATCACAATCGGGTTCCGCAACACAGAACGCAGCGTTGTCCACAGGACCCGGCGGAGGGAAGAGCCCGCATTCAGCCCCAGCTCCGCCACCACGGTGGTCAGCGGCATCATCACCAGCGAGTAGAGGCCGATGATCGCCGTGGCGGGCGCGATTCCCGGCGTGCCGAAAGTCGCCATCACCACGGGAACGCCCATCATCAGCGTGTTGCCGAAGGAGCAGTTCAGGGCAAAGAGCCCCGATTCCGCGAGCCCCCGCCGGGCCACCAGGCGAGATAGCAGCAGCGCCACGGCATAGACGATCAGCACGCTGCCGAAGAAGACGATCTCCAGCCGCCCGCCATGCGCCCCCGCGCCGCCACCGGTGGCCGCCGAGACAAAAAGCAGCGCGGGCGCGCAGAGCCAGAAGGCGAAGTCGTTGATGCCCCGCAGCCCCTCATCGGAGATCACGCGCCGCAGCCCGGCGACATAACCAAGGCCGATCAGGAGAAAGACGGGCGTGACGAGGCCCAGCACGCCCAGCATGATTTCAGCCCATTCCCGTCACGAACTCCCCGATCCAGGGATTGCGGCTCCTTGCCGTCCGCGCGGCGCGCAGGATGGCGCTGACCGTATCCACCGTCTCGGCGAAGTCGGTGTTGATCAGCACATGGTCGAATTCCCGCCAATGCGAGGCGTCGTCCCGCGCCTTGCCCATGCGGCGGATGATCTCCTCCTCACTGTCGGTGCCACGCGCGCGCAGCCGCCGCTCCAGCTCGGCGATAGAGGGCGGTAACAGGAAGATGCCCACAACATCCTCGGGCATCGCCTGGCGCAGCAGCAGATGGCCCTGCCAGTCCACGTCGAAGAGCACATCCCGCCCCTCGGCCAGCGCCGCCTCCACAGGCGCGCGCGGCGTGCCGTAGCGCTTGCCATAGACATGCGCGCTTTCCAGCAGCAGGCCGGCCCCCTCCATCGCCTCGAACTCCTCAGGGGAGTGGAAGTGGTAGTGCACGCCATGCACCTCCCCCGGCCGCGCGGCACGGGTGGTGGCCGAGATGGAAAGGGACAGCTCCTCATCCCTCGCCAGCAGGGCACGTGACACGCTGGTCTTCCCCGCACCGGAGGGTGCCACGAGAACGAGGCAGAGTCCGCGCCGCTTCATCGCCATTGTCATTCCACGTTCGCCGCCTGCTCGCGCAGCCGCTCGATGGCGGCCTTCAGTTCCAGTGATATCCGCGTCAGCGCCAGGCTGCCGGACTTGGCCCCCAGCGTATTCGCCTCGCGTCCGAATTCCTGCGTCAGGAACTCCAGCTTCCGCCCCACCGGCCCCGCCTCGGCAAGCAAGGCGCGGGCCGCTTCCACATGCGCACCGAGCCGGTCCAGCTCCTCCCGCACATCCGACTTCGCGGCCAGAAGCGCCACCTCGGCCGCCAGCCGCTCCTCGGGCACCCGCCGCTCGCCATCCAGCAGTTCCGCAAGCGCTGCCGAAAGCCGCGCTCGATGCGCCTCCGGCTGCCGCGCCGCCTCGGCCACGGCCTGCCCGCGCAGCGCCGCAATCTCATCCAGCAGCGTCGCCAGAATGACCTGAAGCCGCGCCCCCTCGGCCGCGCGGGCCGTGGCCAGATCGGCCAAAGCCTCCCCGAAGCCTTCCATCACCGAAGCGCGGCGCGCGGCCTCGGCCGCCTCGTCCGGCACCTCGATCTCAGTCCGCAATACGCCAGGCAGGCCCAGCACCGCCTCGGGCCGCGGTGCGGCCGCGCCCGGCATGCGCTCCGCCAACTCCCGCACCAGAGCCAGGGCGCGGTCCAGCGCCGCCTGGTCCAGCACCAGCTTCGGCGTCCGCTCCTCCCGCTTCACACTCAGATTGGCGGTGATGTTCCCGCGTGAGAATCGGGTGCCCGCCGCCTCGCGCAGCGGCGTCTCCAGCGCGTCCATTCCCGGCGGCAGGCGCAGGCGCAGGTCGAGGCCGCGCCCGTTGACGCTGCGGAGTTCCCAGGTGAAGGGGGTTCCATCCGGCATCGTGCCGGTGGCGCGCGAGAAGCCGGTCATGGATCGGATGGACATGCGCGGCCTTCTGCGGCGGGAGAGGGCGCGATGCAAGGCATTGGACAGACATGGCCGTGGCGCCGCGTGGCCATCACGGGCGCCTCCTCCGGCCTTGGCGCCGCCCTGGCCCGGGAACTCGCCTCCCCCGGCCGCACTCTGCACCTCTCCGGCCGGAATGCCGCCCGCCTCGCCACCACCGCCGAGGCCTGTCGGGCAGCGGGAGCCAGCGTCACCGAATCCGCCTTCGATGTGACCGATGCCCCGGCCGCCACCGAATGGGTACGCGGCACCGCGGGCCTGGACCTGCTCATCGCCAATGCCGGCACCTCCGCCGGCACGGGCGGCACGCGCGAGGCGCCGGATCAGGTCGCCCGCATCTTCGCCGTGAACCTCACGGGCGCCCTGAACACCATCATGCCGGCACTGGAGATGATACGCGCCCAGCCACCGGGCCCGGATGGCATCCGCGGCCGCATTGCCGCCATTGCCTCCATCGCCGCCTTCCTCGCCTCGCCCGGTGCCCCGGCCTATTCCGCCTCAAAATCAGCGTTGCAGCGCTGGACCGAGGCGACCGACGCCACCGCCCGGCATGACGGTCTGCGCCTGCACGCCATCTGCCCTGGCTTCATCCGCACACCGATGACGGCGCCGAACGAGTTCCCCATGCCGATGTTGATGGAGCCGGAGAAGGCCGCGCGCCGTACCCTCGCAGGCATCGCGCGCGGCAAGGCCCGGGTGGTCTATCCCTGGCCCATCTATGCGGCGGCACGGCTGATGGGCGCCGTGCCGCCAGCCTGGCTCAGCCGCCTTCCCGCAAAGGGCGCCCCGCCGGATCCATCGCAGCCGCCTGGCTGACCGAAGCCTGCCCTGCCGCCGCGACGGTGGAGCCCGTGGGGCTCACCGTGCGATGTCCGGTGGCCCGCCTGGCCCAGACATTCAGCGCCTCCACCCCCGCCGCGAAAGCCATGGCGGTGTAGACGAAGCCCTTCGGCACATGGAAGCCGAAGCCCTCGCCCAGCAGCACCATGCCGATCATCACCAGGAAGGCGAGGGCCAGCATCACCACCGTCGGGTTCTTCTCCATGAAGTTGGAGAGCGCATCCATCGACAGCAGCATGACCGTGACCGAGACGAGGATCGCCACCACGATCACCCACATCACCTGCGTCAGCCCCACGGCCGCCAGGATGCTGTCCACGCTGAAGACCATGTCGATCAGGATGATCTGGAAGACGGTGGCGCCGAAGCTGGCCGTCACCGCCTTGGCGGCATTGGCCTGAGCCTGGGCGTCGGGGTCCACCCGGTGATGGATCTCCACAACCGCCTTGCCAATGAGGAACAGCCCGCCGGCGATCAGGATCAGATCCTTGCCGGAGAATTCCATACCCCAGAAGCCGATGAGGGGCCGCGTCAGGGACATGAGCCATCCCACACCCGCAAGCATCACCAACCGCAGCCCCACGGCGAGGCCCAGCCCGATCAGGCGAGCCGAACGCCGGCGTTCCACCGGCAGGCGGTTGGTCAGGATCGCTATAAAGACGAGGTTGTCGATCCCCAGGACAACTTCCATGCCAATCAAGGCGATAAGAGCGACGAGAACTTCAGTTTCCACGACGCCAATATGTCCTTTTTGTAATGCGTCCCTGTTATGGGGACCGGGTATCGGCCTGAAAGAGCCGATCATGAGGCTGGCAACGCCGCAGCCAGCGGAAACGACCTCACCACGAAGGAAAACAAGGCGGCTGCCAGGGACGACATTTGCGTGATCACCTCACCCCGAGCCAGTTGTTTTCCGAAATGGAACAGGACTTTCTTGCCCCCATCATGGCGTCGGGAAGGCAAAGCGGCGTCTTCATCCCGATCGGGAATAATGGCTGGCTCATCTCGGCCAATGCCCCGCAGTACAAGCCAAGCTTTGTGCTGAACAAGGCAATTGCTCAAAAGGCCGAGCATTTCGGCCCGGATTTCCTTCTCTCCATAATCAAGCCGCGCAGCTTCGGCAGGAAGACGGAGTTCTGGGACTACAGCCTGGAATCCTTCCCCCTGATGGCGGGGCTGGCAGCGGTGACGGATCGCATCAGGCTCTTCGCCACCGCCGCATCGCTGCTGCCAGCACATCCGGGAACCGGCCCGACCGGACAGGCGGGGTAAACAGAGCGGATCGCTGCAGGCGGAAACGCCTGGGACATGAATCCGCTCTAGCCTCGGCGCCCTCCCCCGCCCGTCGCCAGCCACACCCCGGCCAACACCACCGCACCGCCAAGGAACACCTGCGCCTCAGGCCACTCCCCCAGCAGCAGCGCGGCGAAAACAGCCGCGAAGCCCGGCTGCAGATAGCCCGTCATGGCCGCATCCGTCGCCCGCGCCCGCTGCACCAGGGCGAGGTAGAGCGTCAGCGGCAAGGCCGAGGTGAAGAGGCCAACCCAAACCGCCGCGCCCCAGACAGACCAGGGCTGGTCGAAGCTCCCCGGCGGATCAGCCGCCAGGCTCAGAATCCCCGCGCCGACCGCCCCCACCAACTGCTGCCCGGCAGCCAGGGCCATCACTGGGCCCGGCCGCATCCGGCGCACATAGACGGTGCCCGCGGCATAGGAGAGGGCAACCACCAGCATCATCGCCCCCGCCAGCACCTCGGCACCGGACAGTGCCTGCGGCCCCAATACGATCGCAATTCCCGCGAAACCCAGCACCATCCCCGCCAGGGTGCGCGGTCCCGGCCGCTCCGCCGGCAGGAAGGCGGTGGCAAGCAGCGCGACGAAGAGCGGCGTGGTGGACTGGACCAGCGCCACCGAGGCCGCGCCAAGCGACATCAGCGCCACCGCCGTCAGGCAGTTCGGCAGCCAGCCATTCGCCGTGCCCAGCACCAGCCCGTGCCGCCAGAAGGCCAGCTTCAGCCCCCGGAAGGCGCCCGTGGCCCAGGCGATGCCCATGACTGCCACGAAGGCCGCGACACTGCGGGTGAAGGAAAAGGCGAAGGGCGGCATGGAGCGCGTGGCCAACCGCACCACCGGAAAAGCGCTGGCCCAGAAAGCCGAGATCACCAGCAGCCGCCACCAGAGCGGCCAGCCCTTCAGAACGCCAGCTCCGCTCAAGCCAGCGTCGCTGCGCCGCGCCTCACCTTGGGGGCGCAGCGGGGGTGGGCTGCGCCGAGGTCGCCCGCTCGCGCTCGATCTGCCGCCAGCGCGCCACGTTGCGGTTGTGCTCCTCCAGCGTACGGGCAAAGGCATGCCCGCCACTGCCATCCGCCACGAAATACAGCAGATCCGTCTCCTCCGGCCGCACCACCGCCCGCAGCGACTCCTTGCCCGGCGAAGCGATGGGGCCCGGCGTCAGGCCGCGGTTGCGATAGGTGTTGAAGGGATGGTCGTTGTCCAGATCCGCCCGCGTCAGGGCTCGCTCCAGCGGGGCCCCATCGGTGGCGGCATAGGCGACAGTGGGATCGGACTGCAGCGGCATTCCCCGCCGCAGCCGATTGATAAAGACCGAGGCCACGCGCGGCCGCTCAGACGCCATCCCCGTCTCCCGCTCCACGATGCTGGCCAGGACCAGCGCCTCGCGCGGGGAGGAAATGGGCAGGCCCGGCGCCCGGTTGGCCCAGGCCTCGCGCAACGCCTCCTCCATTGCGGCCCCCGCGCGGCGCACAATGGCGGCGCGGCTATCGCCCCATTGATAGGTGTAGGTCTCGGGCAGCAGCTCGCCCTCCTCGATCGCCGGGGTGTCGCCCACCAGCCCCTCGGCGCGGTCGATCAGCGCGACGATCTGCTTGGCCAGCAGCCCCTCGGGGATGGTCAGGCGCCGCTGCACCGGCCGTGCGGTCCGCAGCACCTCCAGCACCTGGGACAGCGAGGCCGCGGCCGGGAAGGCGAATTCACCCGCTCGCAGCGGCCCCTTCCCCCGCGTGACCCATGCGGCCGCCAGGAAGGCACGGGAATCGGCCACGATCCCGGCTTCCTGCAATGCCATGCCGATGGCCTGGGTGCCGCCGCGCGGCACCACCAGCTGCGCCGGCGCCGCCAGTGGCCCAGGCTGCTCATAGACATGCCGCGCATAGAGGAAGGCCCCGCCCCCAGCGAGGCCCAGTAGCAGGACAAGGATCAGCAGGGCGCGGAGCACTCGGCGCATCAGCGGGCGGTCCCTTCACTCCCCGGGAGCCGCGCCCCCGGAAGGGGTGCTTACGCCCGGGCCCCATGGCGCCGGGCGGTGGGCCGGATCACCCGCGCGGCGACCCGGCTCCAAAACGATTCGGGCCGCCGAAGCGGCCCGCTGGCTCAGGCCGCGGCCTTGAACAGGATCGAGGCGTTGGTGCCGCCAAAGCCGAAGGAGTTCGACAGCGCCACGTCGATCTTTCGCGGCTGCGCCTGGTTCGCCACCCGGTCGATCGGCGACGGATTGGAGGGCTCGTCCAGGTTCAGCGTGGGCGGCGCCACGCTGTCTCGGATCGCGAGCAGGGAGAAGATCGCCTCCACCGCGCCCGCCGCGCCGAGCAGATGCCCGATGGCCGACTTGGTCGAGGACATGGCAACGCCCTTCGCCTCATCCCCGAACAGCCGCTCCACCGCCTGTAGTTCCAGATCGTCGCCCAGCGGCGTGCTGGTGCCATGGGCGTTGATGTACTGGATGTCGGCCGGGCGAATACCCGCCGAGCGAAGGCAGGCCGTCATGGCGCGGAAGGCGCCCTCATGGCCCTCGGCCGGGGCGGTGATGTGATAGGCGTCGCCGGACATGCCGTAGCCGATCACCTCGCCATAGATCTTGGCGCCGCGCTTCTTCGCATGCTCGTATTCCTCGAGCACCAGCACGCCCGAACCCTCGCCCATGACGAAGCCGTCCCGGTCCTTGTCCCAGGGACGGGAAGCCTTGGCGGGGGTGTCGTTGAAGGCAGTCGAGAGCGCGCGGGAGGCAGCGAAGCCCGCCATACCCAGTTCGCTCACCGCGGCCTCGGCGCCGCCGGCCACCATCACATCGGCATCGCCCAGCGCGATCAGCCGCGCGGCATCGCCAAGCGCATGGACGCCCGTGGCGCAGGCCGTGACCACCGAATGGTTCGGGCCCTTGAAGCCGTATTTGATGGAAACATGCCCCGAGGCGAGGTTGATCAGCGCCGAGGGGATGAAGAAGGGCGAGAGCCGGCGGTGCTTCCCGGCCCCGATCTGCAGCGAGGCCTCATAGATGGTCTGCAGCCCGCCGATGCCGGAGCCGATCATCACGCCCGTGGCGCGGCGCTCATCCTCCGTTTCGGGGACCCAGCCGGAGTCCTCGACAGCCTCAGTGGCCGCCACCAGCGCGAGCTGGATGAAGCGGTCCATCTTCTTCTGGTCCTTGATGGGGACCCACTCCGCCATGTCCAGCGCGCCATCCGCCTTGGTGCCGCTCGGCACGGTGCCGGCGATCTTGGCGGGCAGGTTCGAGACGTCGAAGGCCTGGATGGCGCTGATGCCGGACTCGCCCTCCAGCATCTTCTTCCAGACATTCTCCACACCGAGCCCCAGCGGACAGGCGATGCCCATGCCGGTAACGACGACGCGGCGCGGGGCCGTGAGCTGACCGAACACTCTCGCTACTCCCTCCCGCGCCTTTTCCCGTATTGGCGTTACGGGGAAAGGCGGCTCCGGCGAACCGAAACCGCCTTAGCGCGTCATTCCTTCAGGTATCACGGGACAGCCGGGGAGCCGGCCCGCCGCAGCCTGATCAGGCCGCCTTGTGCGCGTCGATATAGGTAATCGCGTCGCCCACAGTGGTGATCTTCTCGGCCGCGTCGTCCGGGATCTCCACGCCGAAAGCCTCCTCGAAGGCCATCACCAGCTCGACCGTATCCAGGCTGTCGGCGCCCAGGTCGTCGATGAAGGAAGCCTCCGGGGTCACCTTGGCCTCCTCGACGCCGAGGTGCTCGACCACGATCTTCTTCACCTTCTCGGCGGTTTCGCTCATCGCGCTTGCTCTCTCCTGATGGCGGTTGACCGCCGGAAACTCGTTCACGCAGCCGGGCGCGCGTCATCCCGCGACGCCCCGGCGCAGGGCGCGGGCCTTAGCACGCCTCACTCGGGCGGCCTAGACCGAAGGATGGGGCCCAGCCTCAGCAGATCAAGGACTGTGTTCCCCGGCCCTCACACCATGGCCATGCCGCCATTCACATGCAGCGTCACACCCGTCACCCAGGCCGCCTCGTCGGAAGCCAGGTAGGTCACGGCGGCGGCGATATCCTCCGAGGCGCCCATTTTGCCCATCGGAATGCGCCCCATCAGCGCCGCCTTCTGCGCGTCGTTCAGCGCATCCGTCATGGCCGTCTTGATGAAACCGGGCGCCACCACGTTCACCGTCACGCCGCGCGGAGCGACCTCCTGGGCCAGGGCCTTGCTCATCCCGATCAGCCCGGCCTTGGCGGCGGCATAGTTCGCCTGCCCCGGATTGCCCGTCACGCCAACGATGGAAGCGATGGAGATGATCCGGCCGCTACGGCGCTTCATCATCCCGCGCAGCGAGGCACGGGCCAGGCGGAAGGGCGCGGTGAGGTCCACCTCGATCACGTCGGACCAGTCCTTGTCACCCATGCGGAGCGCCAGTCCGTCCCGGGTCAGGCCCGCATTGTTCACCAGGATGTCCAGCGCGCCGAACTCGGCCTCCACCTTCTCCACCAGCTCGGCGGGGGCGGCGGGATCGGAAAGGTCGGCGGGGGCGACGAAGACGCGCTCGCCCAGCTCCGAGGCCAGGGCCTGCAGCTCCGCCTCGCGCCGGCCGGTCAGGGCCACCTTGGCGCCCTGGCCATGCAGCGCCCGGGCGATGGCCGCGCCGATCCCCCCCGTGGCGCCGGTGACGAGGGCGGATTTTCCGGTCAGGTCGAACATACGGATGTCTCCAGGGGCGCGCCATCCAGGCGCTTGGCGAGCGAGAATCGGGTATGACCCGGCGGGCAGTCGCGCAGTTTCCCCACCACCGAGTAGCCCTGGCGGGCATAGAAGCCAGGGGCCTGGAAGGACATCGTCTCCAGTCGCACGCCGATGCAGCCGCGTGCGGCCGCCTCGCGCTCGGCCATGGCAAGGATCTCCCGGCCCAGCCCGCCGCGGCGATGCTCCTCGGGGATGTGGAACAGCTCCACATAGAGCCAGCCGGCGTAGCTGCGGCCCACCAGCCCGCCCAGCGGCACGCCGGCTTCGTTCCGCAGCACGATATTCAGCGGCCATGAGGTGAAGGAGCCCGGGCCTGAATGGACCTCGTTGAAGTCCCGCAGCCCGGTCCAGACCACCTGTTGCGCTTCGGGAGAAGGCCCGTCCTCAAGGGTGATCTGGGTCACAGGGCCTTCAGCACCGTCTCGATCTCGGCCGGCGTGCCGCAGGCCAGGGCCTTCGCATCGGGAGCATTGCGCTTCATCAGGCCCGTGAGGACCTTGCCGGCACCGACCTCGACGAAGGTGTCGCAACCCATGGCCGTCATGGCGGCCACGCATTCGCGCCAGCGCACCGTGCCAGTCACCTGGCGCACCAGCAGGTCGCGGATCGTATCGGGATCGTTGGCCTTGGCCGCCGTCACATTGGCCACCAGCGGCACGATCGGGGCCTTCGGCGGGTCACGCTCCAGCGCCTCGCCCATGGCATCGGCGGCCGGGGCCATCAGGGAGGAATGGAAGGGGGCGGAAACCGGCAGCAGCATGGCCCGGCGGATGCCCTCGGCCTTGGCGATCTCCACCGCCCGCTCCACCGCCGCCTTGTGGCCAGAGATCACCACCTGCCCGCCGCCATTGTCATTCGCGGCCTCGACCACCTCGACCTTGCCGGTCTCGGGATCGGTGGCGGCACGCTCACAGATTGCACGGGCCTGATCCATCTCGGCACCCAAAAGGGCAGCCATGGCACCGGTGCCCGCCGGCACCGCCTTCTGCATGGCATCGCCACGCAGCCGCAGCAGCCGCGCCGCCTGCGGCACATCAAAGGCCTGCACGGCAGCGAGCGCGCTGTACTCGCCCAGCGAATGGCCGGCGACCAGCGCCACCCTGGACTTGAGGTCGAAGCCGCCCTCGGCCTCCAGCACCCGCAGCACGGCGAGGGAGACGGCCATCAGCGCGGGCTGGGCATTGGCGGTGAGGGTCAGCTCCTCGGCCGGCCCCTCGAACATCAGGCGGCTGAGATTCTGCTTCAGCGTCTCATCGACCGCCTCGAACACCTCACGGGCGGGCGCGAAGGCGGCAGCGAGGTCGCGGCCCATGCCGACGGCCTGGCTCCCCTGGCCTGGAAAGACGAGCGCAAGGGCCATGATGACGCGTTTCCTGCCTGTTGACCGAACGGAGCACCGCTACCCCGCGGTGGCGCGGCGGGGTAGCGGTGGCATTACCGAACTGTCAACCGGAGGACTTCAGTAGCGGCGATGGCGCGGCGGCCCCACCCAGACCCGGCGGCAGCGCTCCCGCTCCACCCGGACCGGGCGGCCATAGCGGTCACGGCGACGCTCCGTCACCATTCGGCACCGGTTCACCCAGCGCACGTCCTGCAGCAGATCGGTATCGGGAGCGATGGCGGCAGCCCCCAGCATCGGCGCCGCCGAGGCGGGCGCGGCCTGGGCCATGGAGGGAACACCGCCAATTCCGGCGGTGAGGCTGGCCAGAAGAGCAAAACGCGAGAGCCAGGACATTCTTAATCCATTCTCCTTGCCTGGGGCCCGGTCGGGCCGCGACGGTCCCATTCTGCCGCCAAGCAAGGCGGCTCGACGGCAGGAACAAGGCAAGCGGTGGCATTGAGTTGCCGCGCTGCAACCATTGCAACGTGAGTTTAATCGCGAATCACACGCATTCTTGACGCTCCAACCCCCCGCAACTAAGAGCGACTCTCATTAGCAGAATCGTAGAGGTTCAGGAACAATGAGTCGCGACACCAACCGGGCCTTGTCGGCACCCAATACGGCCCCCAATACGGCCCTGGTCGCCGGCCTGAGCCTCGGAGCCGCCATGGTTGGCGGCATGGCCTTCGCTGACCCGTCCTTTGCCCAGACCGCCGCGCCGGGCACCGCAGCCGCCCCTGTCGCCGTCCCGGAGGTTTCCGTTACCGGCGCCCGCCCGACCAACCAGCTTGTGGCCCCCACCGGTAACCCGCGCCTGCCCGGCACGATCCAGGAGACGCCCCAGACCATCACGGTGGTCCCGCAGGAAGTGCTGCGGGAGCAGACCGTCACCACGCTGGAGCAGGCGCTGCGCAACGTGCCCGGCATCACCTCCACCATCGGCGAGGGCAATGGCGGCGTCAGCGGCGACCAGTTCCGCATTCGCGGCTTCTCCTCGCAGAACGACCTGCTGGTTGATGGCCTGCGCGACTTTGGTTCCTACCAGCGCGATACCTTCACCTATGAGGACGTACAGGTCCTGAAGGGCGCCTCGGGCTTCGCCTTCGGCACCAGCGCCATCGGCGGCGGCATCAACATCAACACCAAGGCGCCAACGCTCGAAAACCGCTACGCCGCCACAGCCACCGGCGGCATGGGGCCCTTCGCCCGCTTCACCGCCGACATCAACCAGCGCGTCAGCGAGACCATCGCCATGCGCCTGAACGTCATGGGCCAGAGCAGCAGCCTGGTGGACAGGGACGATCAGGACACGCGCCGCTGGGGCATCGCCCCCTCCATCGCCTTCGGCCTCGGCACCCCCACCACCTTCACGGTGGATTACCTGCATTATGAGGACCGGCACACGATCGATGGCGGCATGCCCATCGTCTATGCGCGCCGCAACGCCATCGGCCGCCCGGCCTCGGAATACGGCGTGCGCCGCTCCAACTGGTACGGCATCCAGAATGACGAGGATGACGTGACGGTGGACCGGCTGACGGCACGCTTCGCGCACAGCTTCGGCGGCGGGCTGAGCATCACCAATGACACGCGCCTCACCCGCGTGGATCGTACCACCGCGATA
This sequence comes from Roseomonas xinghualingensis, assembly GCF_025791835.1. Lineage (GTDB taxonomy): Bacteria > Pseudomonadota > Alphaproteobacteria > Acetobacterales > Acetobacteraceae > Roseomonas > Roseomonas xinghualingensis. Next base: position 214,556 of record NZ_JAOXLP010000002.1, on the reverse strand, counting down.
ACCGCCGCCACCTGCGGCACCAACAACGCGAGCAACACCGCCTACGCCAACAGCTGCTCCGGCCAGTTCTTCAACCGCCAGAACCCGGTCCTGGCCTATGGCGGCGGCAGCAACGCCCCGTACAACCAGATCAACGAGGCGATCCAGAACATCACCACGCTGAATGCCAACTTCTCCACGGGCCCGCTGCGCCACCAGCTGACGGCCGGCGTGGACATCGCCCATGAGACGGTGGACCGCACCGCCTATCCCTACTCGCCCACCCGCCCGAGCGTGCGCCTGCTGACGCCGGAAACCAACAACGCCCTGTTCCTGGCCACCGGCCCGGCCAATAACCGCCGCGAGACGGAATCGACCAATCTGGGCCTGTTCCTGAACGAGCGCCTGTGGCTGACCCCGCAGCTCTCCGTTTACGGTGGCTTCCGCTGGACGAAGTTCGATCTCGACTACCAGGCAGGCACCCCGGGCGCCCGGCCGAGCCAGAACTATGACATCAGCGACAGCTACTGGGATCCGCGCGCGGGCGTGATCTGGGAGCCGGCGCCCAACCAGACCTTCTACTACTCCTACTCCACCTCCACGACGCCGCCGGGAACCTTCTTCACGACCTTCCCTGCCGGGGCCGCCAACTTCAACAACAACTTCGAACCCGAGCGGAACACCAACCACGAGGTCGGCGCGAAGATCGGCTTCCTGGATAACCGCCTTGGCGTGACCGCTGCGCTGTTCCACGCAGAGAAGGGCAATGCCTTCGTCCAGGCCGATGACGGCTCGGGCGACGTGGTTGCGACGGGCGATCGCCAGCGCATCCGCGGCGCGGAACTCGGCGTGACCGGCAACATCACGCCGGAATGGAACATCTACGCCGCCTACGCCTATCTCGACAGCGAGACGACGCGCTCCGACACGCCGGCAAACGAGGGCCGCCGGGTGCAGTATGTGCCCAAGCACTCGGCGTCGCTCTGGACCACCTACGACATCGCCCGTGACACGCCCTGGAACGTCACCCTCGGCGCCGGCATCACCTATCGCAGCAAGGTCTTCCTGAATGCCGACAACACCGCCGAGGTGCCGGCGAATTTCAGCTTCGACGCGATGATCCAGCACAAGATCAACCAGAACCTCATCGTGCGGGTGAATGGCTACAACCTGACCGACCGCACCAACTACGAGGGGCTGTTCGGCAACCGCGCCATCGTGGGCGCCGGCCGCACCGTGCTGGTTTCTCTGGCCGCCGAGTTCTGACGGCCAGCAAAACCTCGGGGCAGCATCCCGCTGCCCCGACCTGACGACGGGCGGCGGGGGTGGCAGGATGCCGCCCCCGCCGCCCGCATCTTTTTTGCCCCCTCCCGGAGCACCCCCATGCTCATTCGCATACCCCAGGTCCTGACACCCACCGAAGTCGCCTATTGCCGCGAGCGGCTGGAAGCGGCCGCCTGGGTGGACGGGAAGGCCACCGCCGGCGAGCAATCCGCCAAGGTGAAGTTCAACCTCCAGATCCCGGTCGATTCCGCCGAGGCGAAGGAGCTGGGCGACCTCGTCCTGCGCGCCCTCGGCCGCAACGCCCTCTTCGCCACGGCCGCCCTGCCGCTGCGCGTGCTGCCGCCCATGTTCAACCGCTACGACGTGGGCATGACCTTCCAGGCCCATGTGGACAACGCCATCCGCGCCATCCCCGGCACCGGCCAGCGCATCCGGGCGGATGTCTCCTCCACGCTCTTCCTCACCCCGCCCGAGGATTATGACGGCGGCGAGCTGGTGGTGCAGGACACCTACGGCAGCCATGAGGTGAAGCTGGATGCGGGGGATATGGTGGTCTACCCCTCTACCAGCCTGCACCATGTGAACCCGGTGACCCGCGGCAGCCGCTGGGCCTCCTTCTTCTGGACCCAGTCCATGGTGAAGGACGACGCCAAGCGCCAGTTCCTCTACGACATGGACATGGGCATCATCGCCCTCCGCCAGGACCTGCCGGACGACCACCCCGGCGTGCTGGCCATGACCTCGGGCTACCACAACCTGCTGCGGCGCTGGGTGGAGATCTGAGGCCGCCCCCCGGAAGCGGCTTGCATCCCCTCCCCCCATCCCCTATACGGCCCCGCCACCCTGCCGGGCGCGAGGCATCGCGCGCGGCTATGCCTGTTTCGCTGCCGCATCCCGCGGCGGCCCGGGCTGAGACATCCGAAGGGACAAAGATGCCGCTTTATGAAACCGTGCTCATCGCGCGGAACGACCTGACGCAGGCTCAGGTTGAGGCCATTGCCGACCAGGTCGGCGAGATCGTCGGCGGCGCCGGCGGCGAGGTCCGCAAGCGCGAGTACTGGGGCCTCCGCGGCCTCGCGTACAAGATCAAGAAGAACCGCAAGGCCCACTACATGCTGCTGGGCCTGGACTGCACCGCCGCCGCCGAGAAGGAGGTCGCGCGCCAGCTCGGCCTGCATGAGGACGTGCTGCGCCACATGACCCTGCGGATCGAGACGATCGACGACGCCCCCTCGGCCATCCTGGCCAAGCGTGGCGATGATCGCGAGCGCGACCGCGGCTTCCGCGGCCCCCGCCCGGCCGGCCGTTTCAGCTCCGGCCGTGGCCGCGAGCGCGGTGACGACCGCGAGGAATTCCGTGCCCGCCAGCGCGACGACGCCGACGCCATGGGCGGCGAGGAGTAAGATCTGATGTCCGAGACGACGACCGACCTGTCCCCCGCCGCGCGCCGCACGGCCGTCGGCGCCCGCCGGCCCTTCTATCGCCGCCGCAAGTCCTGCCCCTTCTCCGGCCCGAACGCGCCGAAGATCGACTACAAGGACGTGCGCCTGCTGTCCCGCTTCCTGAGCGAGCGCGGCAAGATCGTGCCGTCCCGCATCACGGCGGTCTCCGCCAAGAAGCAGCGCGAGCTGGCGAATGCCATCAAGCGCGCCCGCTTCCTGGCGCTGCTCCCCTACGTCATCAACGACTGATCGGGAGCACATCGCCATGATCGACGTCATCCTGATGCAGCGGGTCGAGAAGCTCGGCCAGATGGGCGACACCGTGACGGTGAAGCCTGGCTACGCCCGCAACTTCCTGCTGCCCTCCGGCCGCGCCATCCGCGCGACCAAGGACAACCTGGCGCGCTTCGAGCGTGAGCGCGCGCAGCTCGAGGCCCAGAACCTCAAGCGGCGCGAGGAGGCCGAGCGCGTGGCCGAGCGTATGGAGGGCCTTTCGGTCATCCTGATCCGCTCCGCCGGCGAGAGCGGCGCTCTCTACGGCTCCGTCTCCGGCCGCGACATCGCGGACGCGACGAAGGACGCCGGCCTCACCATCACCCGTGACCAGGTGATCCTGGAGCAGCCGATCAAGACGCTGGGCCTCACCACCGTCCGCATCGCGCTGCACCCGGAGGTCTCCATCCCGGTGGTCGTGAACGTCGCGCGCTCCCCGGAAGAGGCCGAGAAGCAGGCGCGCGGCGAGGACCTGCGCGCCGAGCAGGAGGCCGAGGAAGCCAGCCTCGAGGCCGAACTGGCCGCCGAGCTGTCCGAACTGGGCGCCGCGACCGAATAAGCCCGCGCGCAAGCGCTGGCCGGAGATGGCCGCTCCCTAACCGGGGGAGCGGCCATCTTCTTATTTAATCATCACGCTTCGGTGATTTTTACACCAGATCGTTGCGATCCCCTTGCCCGGGGCACAGCCTCCCCGGCAAGGAGGCCGACCTTGCTTCTCGATTCGATCCTCTCCCGCCTGATCCGCTGCGGCACTCTCAAGATTCGCTACCCGGACGGCACCAGCCGAAGCTTCAATGGTTCACAGCCGGGACCGAGCGCCGCCCTGGCGCTGACCAATCACGAAATCACTCGCCGCCTTGTCTGGAATCCCTCCCTCGGCTTCGGTGAGGGCTATATGGACGGCAGTGTCGAGCCGATTGACGGCTCCACCATTCATGACGTGCTGGACGTGCTCCTGCTGAACATGGCTTCTGGCGGCAGCCACCCGGCCATGAAGATCAACGAGGGCTTCCGCTGGGCCGGGCGCCGCCTGCTGGACCTCAATACCGCCCGCCGCAGCCGCCGGAACGTCGCCCATCACTACGACCTGAACGGCACCCTCTACTCCCTCTTCCTCGACGCCGACCGCCAGTATTCCTGCGCCTATTTTCCGACCGGGAAGGAGACGCTGGAGGAGGCCCAGGCGCTGAAGAAGCGCCACCTCGCCTCCAAGCTGAAGCTTGACCGCCCGGATCTGGAGGTTCTGGACATCGGCTCCGGCTGGGGTGGCCTCGCCATCACCCTGGCACGTGACTACGGCGCCCGCGTGACCGGCCTGACCCTGTCGGAGGAGCAAGTCACCGAGTCGCGCGCGCGGGCCGAAGCTGCCGGCCTGTCAGACCGCGTGCACTTCGAGCTGATGGATTACCGCAGCTGGGCCCGCCCGATGGACCGCATCGTCTCGGTCGGCATGTTCGAGCATGTGGGAATCAACCACTACACCTCCTTCTTCCGCACCGTGAAAGGCGCGCTGAAGGAGGATGGAGTGGCACTGATCCATGCCATCGGCCAGTCCGAGGGACCCGCCACCACCAATCCCTGGATCACCAAATACATCTTCCCGGGCGGCTACTCCCCCGCCTTGTCCGAGGTGGTGCCGGCGGCGGAGAAGGCCGGGCTCTGGATCACGGATATCGAGATCCTGCGACTGCACTACGCCATGACCATCGCTCATTGGCGCGACCGCTTCGCCGCCAATCGGAACGCCATCAAGTCGCTCTATGACGAGCGCTTCTGCCGCATGTTCGAGTTCTACCTCTCCGCGTCTGAACTTTCCTTCCGGCGCTGGGGCCATATGAACTGGCAGTTGCAGCTGACGCGGAACGTGGATGCCCTTCCCCTGACCCGGGACTACATGTTCGATGCCGAACGGGCATCGACATATCCACATGATCCACCGCCATCCACAGAGCCGGGGGATCAGGTCTCGCGGGACGTGGAGCGCGCCGGGGGCTAGACTGCCCCCATGAACGCCTTCGACAGCTTCGCGGAGCCGGCCGGCAACGGAATGCCGGGCATCTCCCAGCGCCTGCCCCCCTCGAATATCGAGGCGGAGCAGGCACTGCTGGGCGCGCTGCTGGCCAACAACAAGGCCTATGAGCGCGTCTCGGAATTCCTGGCCGCCGAGCATTTCGCCGATCCGATCCACGGCCGGATCTTCCATGCCATCCAGCGCCGGATCGAAGCCGGCCAGCTGGCCGATGTCGTCACCTTGCGCGCCGAGTTCGAGCATTCGGGCCTGCTCGACGAGGTGGGCGGCCCCGCCTATCTCGCGCAGCTCCTCACCGCCATGGTTGGCATCATCAATGCCGGCGAATACGGCCGTGTCATCTTCGATTGCTTCCTGCGCCGCCAGCTGGTGGATCTCGGCGAAGTGGTGGTGAATCGCGCCTATGGCGCGGAGCCAGAGCTGGACGGTAAGGCCCAGCTGGAAGCTGCCGAGCAGTCCCTGTTCAACCTAGCCACCGACGGTTCCTCCGATGGCGGCATGGTCACCTTCGAAAAGGCGCTGACCATCGCGGTGGGGCACGCCGAACGTGCCTTCAGCACGCCAGGCGGCGTTTCCGGCCTGTCCACCGGGCTGCGGGACGTGGACAGCAAGCTGGGCGGCCTGCATCCCTCGGACCTGCTGATCCTTGCCGGCCGCCCCGCCATGGGTAAGACCGCCCTGGCCGTGAAAATCGGCTTCGGCGCCGCAAAGGCGGTGATGCGCGAATGCCAGGAGAAGAACCCGAACGCGCCGGTCCGCGGCGGCGTGGCCATCTTCTCCCTGGAAATGAGCGCCGACCAGCTCGCCGCCCGTATCCTCTCGGAACAGGCACGGGTTTCAGGCGACCGCATCCGTCGTGGCGACATCTCCCAGCGGGACTTCGACAAATTCGTGGAGGTGAGCCGCGACCTCGCCTCCATGCCGCTCTTCATCGACGACACCCCGGCCATCACCATCTCGGCGCTCCGCACCCGCTGCCGCCGCCTGATGCGGACCAAGGGGCTGAACCTGATCATCGTGGACTATCTCCAGCTGATGCGCCCTGCCGCGGGCACGCGTCCGGAGAACCGGGTGCAGGAAATCAGCCAGATCACCCAGGGCCTCAAGGCCATCGCCAAGGAGCTGTCGGTTCCCGTCATCGCCCTCTCCCAGCTCTCCCGCCAGGTGGAGTCGCGCGAGGACAAGCGCCCGCAAATGGCCGACCTGCGTGAATCCGGCTCGATCGAGCAGGACGCCGACGTGGTCATGTTCGTCTACCGAGACGAATACTATCTGGCGCAGAAGATGCCGAAGGAACTGAACCACGACAATCAGGAGAAGTACAACGAGGCGCTGGACAAGTGGCAGAAGGACATGGAGCAGGCCCATAACAAGGCCGAGCTGATTATCGCCAAGCAGCGCCATGGCCCCACCGGCACGATCCGGCTGTTCTTCGAGGGCGAGTTCACCCGCTTCGGCGACCTTGATCAGACCCACGACCAGGATGACTACAGCTGAGCCATCCCATGACTGAACTGACAGGGATTCTGACGATCGATCTCGGCGCGGTTGCCGCCAACTGGGCTGCCATCCGCGCCCGCCACGCGGAAGCGGGCGGGGTGGAAACCGGCGCGGCGGTGAAGGCCGATGCCTATGGGCTGGGGGCTGGCCAGGTTGCGCCGGCCCTGGCAGCCGCCGGTTGCCGCCAATTCTTCGTCGCCCATGTGGCGGAAGGCACCGAGGTTCGGGCAGCCATCGGCCCCGGCCCCATGATCGCCGTGCTGAACGGCTTCCGCCCGGGCGACGACGAGGATGCCGGCCTCACCCCAGTCCTGAACTCGCCGGGCGACATCGCCGCCTGGTCCGGCACCGGCCGCGATGTCCTGTTGCATCTGGACACCGGCATGGCCCGGCTCGGCCTCTCCCCCGCCGAGCTGGACAGGCTGGCGGAGGATCCCTCGCCCCTGCGCGGCGTGAATCTCCGCTACGTCATGACCCACTTGGCCTGCGCGGATGACCCCTCCCACGAGATGAATGCCGGGCAGGCCGCCCGCTTCGCGGCGGCCCGCGCCCGCCTGCCGGCGGCTCCCTTCTCCTTCGCCAATTCCTCCGGGATCTTCCTCGGGCGGGACTTCGCCTCGGACCTCGCCCGACCCGGCTGCGCCCTCTACGGGATCAATCCCACGCCGGGGCACCCAAACCCCATGCGGCCGGTCGTAAGCCTCGCCGCGCCGGTGCTGCAGGTCCGGGAAGTCCCGGCGGGCACGGCGGTCGGCTATGGCGCCAGCTGGGTGGCCTCCCGGCCCTCCCGGATCGCCACCGTTGCCGTGGGCTATGCCGATGGCTATCTGAGAGCCCTGTCCGGCCGCGCCCTTGGCTGGCACAACGGAGAGGACGTTCCCCTGATCGGGCGGGTATCCATGGATCTCAGCACTTTCGACGTGACCGATCATCCCGCCATCGCGCCCGGGTCCATGATCGAGTTGATCGGCCCCGACAACACGGCCGATGACGTGGGTGCCCGCGCCGGCACCATCGGCTATGAGGTGCTGACTGCCCTGGGCCGCCGCTACCGCCGCAGCTATGTGAACGCGGCGTGACCCTGGCCCCCGTCGATTGGGTGGCGTCCCTCGGGCGCGCTACCCTGAACCTGTGCCGAAGCACCGGCGCCGTTGTTCTCTTCGCGCTGGAGGGGCTGAGCCATCTTGTCCGCCCGCCCTTCCATCCGCGCCTTTTCCTTCGCGCCTTCATGGAGGTCGCGTTCTTCTCCCTGCCGGTGGTGGGGCTGACGGCGATCTTCACCGGCATGGTCCTCGCGCTGCAATCCTATTCCGGCTTCTCCCGCTTCGGAGCGGAAAGCGCGGTGGCGAATGTCGTCGTGCTCTCCATCACGCGGGAACTCGGCCCGGTGCTGGCGGGGCTGATGGTCTCGGGCCGTATCGGCGCCGCCTTCGCGGCCGAGATCGGCACCATGCGCGTGACCGACCAGATCGACGCCCTGACGACCCTTTCGACCGATCCCATGAAGTACCTCGTGGCCCCGCGCCTGCTGGCCGCGATCCTGGCCATGCCGCTGCTGGTGGTGGTGGCGGATGTACTGGGCGTGATGGGCGGCTTCCTGATCGGCACGCTGAAGCTCGGCTTCTCCGGGCCGGGATACCTCAAATCCACCCTCGACTTCCTCCAGGTCATGGATGTGGTCAGCGGGTTGGTGAAGGCAGCCGTCTTCGGCTTCATCGTGGCCCTGATGGGCACCTGGTGCGGCTATACCTCGCGCGGCGGCGCGCAAGGCGTGGGCGCGGCCACCACGACGGCGGTCGTCTCCTCCTCCATCCTCATCCTTGCCCTCGACTACGTGCTCACCGAGGCGTTCTTCGCGCGATGAGCGGGAACAACCTGCCCAGGATCAGGCTGCGCGGCCTGCGGAAGGCCTTCAACGGCAAGCAGGTGCTGGACGGCGTGGACCTGGATGTCATGCCGGGCCATTCCATGGTCATCCTCGGGGGCTCCGGCTCGGGCAAGTCCGTCACCATCAAATGCATCCTCGGCCTCATCCAGCCGGATTCCGGCGTGATCGAGATCGACGGGCGCGATGTGCTGGGCATGTCCACGCGGGAGCGGGAGGAGGTGCTGGACCACACCGGCATGCTCTTCCAGAACGGCGCCCTCTTCGACAGCCTGCCCGTCTGGGAGAATGTCTGCTTCAAGCTGCTGGCCCAGAAGCGGATCACCCGCGCGCAGGCACGCGACAAGGCGGCCGAGGCCCTGGCCGGCGTGGGGCTGGATGCGAGTGTCGGCGACCTCTCCCCCGCCGAGTTGTCGGGCGGCATGCAGAAGCGCGTGGCGCTGGCCCGGGCCATCGCTTCCGAACCCCGGATCATCTTCTTCGACGAACCCACCACGGGTCTGGACCCGATCATGGGCGCGGTGATCGATGGTCTGATCGTGGATTGCGTCCAGCGCCTGGGGGCTACCGCCATCACCATCACCCATGACATGGCCAGTGCCCGCCGCATCGGCGACCATGCGTCCATGATCTACAAGGGCCGGATTGTCTGGACCGGAGACGCCGCGAAGCTGGGCGAGACCGGGAACGCGATGGTGGACCAGTTCGCGCGCGGGGAGCGCGAGGGGCCGATCAAGATGGAGTTGCGGAAGTAGGACAGGCCGGGGACGCGAGGCCCTTCTATCCGGACCCGCCACGCGCTACATCCCGGATGTCCACGTTTCGTTCTTGATCGGGCATCCCTTGGCCAAAGCCACCCATCGCTATGTCTGCCAGTCCTGCGGCACGCTCCACCCGAAGTGGCAGGGCAAGTGCGAAGGCTGCGGCGAATGGAACACCCTGGCGGAAGAGGTGGTCCAGGCCCGTGTCCCTGGCCCCACCAAAACCGCCGGCGGCGGGCGCCGGGTGGAATTCGTGGCCCTCAAGGGCCATTCCGCCCCGCCGCCCCGCACCCGGACAGGCATGGCAGAGCTGGACCGCGTGCTCGGCGGCGGCTTCGTGCCGGGCTCCGTGGTGCTAGTCGGTGGTGATCCGGGCATCGGCAAGTCCACCATCCTGCTCCAGGCGGCGGCCCGCGTGGCCGAGGCGGGCAAGCGCACCCTCTACATTTCGGGCGAGGAGGCGATCGAGCAGGTCCGCCTCCGCGCCCTGCGGCTTGGCGTCTCCGGCGCGCCGCTGGGTCTCGCCGCCGCCTCCTCCCTCCGCGACATCCTCGCCAGCCTGGAGGAGGAGCGGGATGTCGGCCTCGTCATCATGGACTCCATCCAGACCGTCTGGCTCGACAGCCTGGATTCCGCCCCCGGCACCGTCAGCCAAGTCCGTGCCTGCGCCGCCGAGCTCGGGCGGCTCGCCAAGACGCGCGACTTCGCCCTGGTCCTGGTCGGCCATGTGACCAAGGAGGGCACCCTCGCCGGTCCCCGCGTGCTGGAGCACATGGTGGACGCGACCCTCTATTTCGAAGGCGACCGCGGCCACCAGTTCCGCATCCTGCGCGCCACCAAGAACCGATTCGGCGCCACGGACGAGATCGGCGTCTTCGAAATGACCGAAACGGGCCTTGCCGAGGTGCCCAACCCCTCCGCCCTCTTCCTTGCGGAGCGGCGCGGCAATGTCTCCGGCTCGGCGGTCTTCGCAGGGCTGGAGGGAACGCGCCCGGTGCTGGTGGAGATCCAGGCCCTTCTCTCCCCCGCCTCCGGCGGCAGCCCCCGGCGGCAGGTGGTAGGCTGGGACTCGGGCCGCCTCTCCATGCTGCTCGCCGTGCTGGAGACACGCTGCCGGATGAGCCTCGGCCAGAACGATGTCTATCTGAACATCGCAGGCGGGCTGCGGATCAACGAGCCCGCGGCCGATCTGGCGGTGGCCGCGGCGCTGGTCAGCGCCGCCACCGACCGCCCCGCCGCCCCGGACATGGTCTTTTTCGGGGAAGTCGGCCTCTCTGGCGAAATCCGGCAGGTCGCCCAGACCGAGTTGCGCCTGCGCGAGGCCGCAAAGCTTGGATTCGCCGCCGCCACCCTGCCCCGCCGCGTCGCCCGGGGGGGCCGCGCCCTTTCCGCCCCTGAGGGACTTCGCCTGACCGAGATCGGGCATCTGGCCGATCTCGTGGCCCCCTTCGCGGCCGGCGCCACCCGCAAGCCGGCCCCGAAGGACAGGCCGAAGGCCGCGGCAGCCGCGGCCGAGGCTGCGCAGGAGGAAACGGCGTAACCCTGCCCCGCGCCCGCCGCGCGTGACGTCGCGCCACAGCATGGTTATACCCCGCCTTCGATGACCTGGGTCGATGCTGTCTTCCTCGCGCTGGTCGCCATCTCCGGCGCCATCGGCTACATGCGCGGCCTCGTCCGGGAAGTGCTGGGCGTCGGCGCCTGGGTAGGCGCCATCGCCTTCGCCTTCTACATGCTGAACGGCACGCGCGGCCTGTTCGCGGGCCTGTTCCCCGCCGAATGGATGGCCGATATCGCGGCGCTGGCGGCGGTCTTCATCGTCACCCTCATCGTCCTGAAGATCATCATCGCGCTGCTCGCCGGCGCTGTGCGAAATTCTGTTCTGGGTGGCGTGGACCGTGCGCTGGGCATCGTATTCGGCCTCGGGCGGGGTGTCATCGTGCTGCTCGTTGCCTATATCGCCGCTGGAGCCTTCGTTCCGGCCACGGACATCTGGCCCGCGCCGGTGCGTCAGGCCCGCAGCCTGCCCCTGATCGCCGAGGGTGCCGTTTGGCTGAACGACAGGCTTCCCGCCCAGTATCGCCCCCGCCTGCCCGACTCGCCCACGGGTCGGGCTCCCACCGCCGAGGAGCTGTTGCGCCCTCCCGCGCGCAACCGGATCTGACCCCTATGACCGAGCTGACCACCAACCCGCTGGATAGCGAGGACGACGGCTTCCACGAGGAATGCGGCGTCTTCGGCGTCTGGAACTCCCCGGATGCGGCGGCCATCACCGCGCTCGGCCTGCACGCCCTGCAGCATCGCGGGCAGGAGGCTTCCGGCATTGTCAGCCTCGGCGAGAAGGGCTTCCGCACCCATAAGGGCCTTGGGCTGGTGGGTGACATCTTCGGCGATGCCCGCGTCATGGCGGGCCTGCCCGGCCGCGCCGCCATCGGCCACAACCGCTACGCCACGGCCGGCGAGACGGCGCTCCGCAACGTCCAGCCGCTCTATGCCGATTTCGCCTTCGGCGGCTTCGCCGTAGCCCATAACGGCAATCTGACGAATGCCCTGGCGCTGCGCCACGCGCTGGTCCGCCGCGGCTGCCTCTTCCAGTCCTCCACGGACTCCGAGGTCTTCGTTCATCTCATCGCCATTTCGCTCTACGCCACGGTGCTCGACCGCCTGATCGACGCGCTGAAGCAGGTGGACGGCGCCTATTCCCTCGTCGCCCTTCATGATGGCGGGATGCTCGGCGTGCGCGATCCGCTCGGCGTGCGCCCACTCGTGCTCGGCCGCCTCGGCGCCGATCAGAACAATGCCTGGGTGCTGGCCAGCGAGACCTGCGCGCTCGACATCGTCGGCGCCGAATTCGTGCGCGATATCGAGCCTGGCGAAATCGTCGTCATCGACAATGACGGCGTGCGCAGCGTGAAGCCTTTCGGGCATACCACCAGCCGCTTCTGCATCTTCGAATACATCTACTTCGCCCGCCCCGACTCCGTGGTGGAAGGCACGCCGGTCTACGAGACGCGCAAGCGCATCGGCCAGGAGCTGGCGCGCGAGAGCGCCGTGGATGCCGATGTGGTGGTGCCGGTACCGGATTCCGGCGTTCCCTCCGCCATGGGCTATGCGTCCGAGGCCGGCATCCCCTTCGAGCTGGGGATCATCCGCAACCACTATGTGGGCCGCACCTTCATCGAGCCGACAGACAGCATCCGCCACCTCGGCGTGAAGCTGAAGCACTCCGCCAACCGCGCCATGCTCCAGGGCAAGCGCGTGATCCTGGTGGACGATTCCATCGTGCGCGGCACTACCAGCAAGAAGATCGTGGAGATGGTTCGCCAGGCTGGCGCCAGCGAGGTGCACATGCGCATCTCCTCGCCGCCCACGACGCATTCCTGCTTCTACGGCATCGATACGCCGGAGCGGGAGAAGCTGATGGCCGCCAACCACAATGTCGAGGAGATGGCGCGCATCATCGGCGCCGACAGCCTCGCCTTCATCTCGCTGGACGGCCTCTACCGCGCCCTTGGCCGCAAGGGCCGGGACGCGAAGAACCCAGGCTATTGCGATGCCTGCTTCACGGGTGACTACGCCATTCCCCTGACCGATCTCGAGGGCCATGCAGAACGCCGGCCCGCCCTTCTGGCGCTGAACGGCGTATGAGCGCCCCGCTTCAGGGCCGCGTCGCCCTCGTCACCGGTGCTTCGCGCGGCATCGGCGCCGCCACGGCTATCGAACTGGCGCGCCTCGGCGCCCATTGCGTCATCACGGCCCGCAGCCAGGGCGGGCTGGAGGAGACCGACGACGCGATCCGTGCGCTCGGCGGCTGCGCCACCCTCCTGCCCTTCGACCTTGCGAAGGATGTCGACAAGCTCGATCCGCTGGGCCCCTCTATCGTGGAGCGCTTCGGACGGCTGGACATCCTCGTCCATGCCGCGGGCGCGCTTGGCACCCTCACCCCTGTCGCGCATATCACGCCGAAGGACTGGGCCGAGGTTGTGGCCGTGAACATGACCGCCGCCTGGCGCCTGATCCGCACGCTGGATCCGCCGCTGCGCGCGTCGGATGCCGGCCGCGCCGTGATCCTCACCACCGACCGCGCAAGCGATCCGAAGCCCTATTGGGGCGCCTATGGCGCCTCCAAGGCCGGGCTGCAGCACCTCGCCGCCACCTGGGCGTCCGAGGTGGCGAGCACTCCGCTGCGCGTGAACCTCTACGATCCCGGTCCGGTCAACACGCGCCTCCGGGCCACGGCCATGCCGGGCGAGGATCCGATGAGCATTGCCCAGCCGGCGGATGTGGCGCCCCGTATCGCCGCCCTTTGCCTGCCGGGCGAGACCCGCAGCGGCGAGATCGTGCGCGCCGCCTGAGCGTGCTTCTCCGACGTCAGGGCCCTACGGGTCCTGGCGCGCGACCAGGATGTTGCGGACGCTGTCATCCGAGGCCCGGGCAAGCGTTTCGGGCTCCAACTGCGTCAGCCCCGAATCGCTTCCGATCTCCCAGAAGCGGAAGCCCAGTTCGCGCAGGATTCCCACCACCACGGCGGGCCCCACCCCGTGCCCATTCAGCATCACGGGCGCGAACTCCATCATGATCCGCACGCGGGGAGAGCGGGCCAGAAGGCCCCGCATCCCCATCAGCGCGCGCCCCTCCGTCCCTTCCACATCCATCTTGATGACATCCACGGTGATGCCGGGATCGCTGAAGAAGGCGTCGAGCGGCAGCACGCGGCAGGACACGCCCGCCTGCTGCGAACCGGCCTCCACCACATGCCCGCCGCCTGGCCAGGCATTGTCGAAGGCCAGGTGGACCTCGCCATCCACATCGCCCACGGCCGCCTCATAGACGCTCAAGCGGTCGGAGAAGCCGTTCACGGAGGCACTGCGCCGCATGAGTTCGCAGAGCCGCGGATTCGGCTCGAAGGCCGCTACCCGCGCCCCTGCGGCGGCGGCCAGAACGGCATAGACGCCGTGATTCGCCCCGATATCCAGGACAAGGTCGTTGGGCCGGATCAGCCGCTGGAACAGGGTTGTGTAGGCCGTCTCCCAGATGCCGTTCATGATCAGATGCGGCGCGATGTCCGTGCCGCGCGTGTCCACGAACAACATGTGCCGCGCATGCAGCATGGCCAGCGCCGTATGGTCGCCCAGATAGGCCGACTGATGGAAGTGAAGCGGATGCGCGCGCTGCGCGAGATGGGAAGCCGCGTCCTCTAACCGTGCCGAGAGGCGCTCGATCCTGTCCTCCAGCCCCGCCATGCGCTGGAGCAGCACCTTCTCCCGGCTCTCGGCATCGCCGCGCCGGAAGCGGCCGAAAAGGGCTGCCAGACGGGACATGGCGGTTCCTTCATGGGTACGGGAAGGCGCGGAATACCTGTGGTATCCGGGGCAGGAAGCGCTGCCCCGGATACGCGCGGGCCTACTGCTCGGCGTCCGCGTAAGGATTCTCGGTTCCGCGCAGATTCACGCGGATCGGCACGCCCGGCATGTCAAAGGCCTCGCGGAAGGAGTTCACGAGGTAGCGCCGGTAGTCCTCTGGCATCTGCTCGGCCCGCGTGCCGAAAATCGCGAGTGTCGGCGGCCGCGCCTTGGGCATGGTGGCGTAGCGCAGCTTCAGGCGCTTGCCGTTCACCAGCGGCGGCGCGTGGCGCTCCAGCGCCCCCTCGAACCAGCGGTTCAGCGCACCGGTCGGGATGCGGCGGTTCCAGGTCTCATAGGCTTCGCGCACGGTGGGCATCAGCTGGTCCACCCCACGCCCGGTCGCGGCGGAGAGCGGCACGACCAGCACGCCCTTGAGCTGCGCCAGCGAGGCCGTCAGCACGTCCTCCAGCCGCCGCCGGGCCACGTTGCGGTCCTCCACCGCATCCCACTTGTTGAAGGCGATGACGATGCCGCGGCCCTCGCGCTCCGCCAGCCGGGCGATGCGAAGGTCCTGCTCGTCCATGCCCTGGACGCCATCGATCACCAGCACCGCCACCTCGCATTCCTTCAACGCGGCGATGGTGGCGGCGGTGGACATCTGCTCCAGCGCCTGGGTGATGCGGGCGCGGCGGCGCAACCCGGCGGTGTCCACCAGCCGCACCGGCTTGCCGGTCTCGTCGGTCCATTGCACGGCGACCGAGTCGCGGGTCAGGCCAGGCTCGGGGCCGGTGATCATCCGCTCCTCGCCCAGAAGGGCGTTGAGCAGGGTGGACTTTCCGGCGTTGGGGCGGCCAACGATCGCCAGGCGCAGCGGGCGGTTCGGGTCGCCCTCCTCCTCCTCTTCCGGCTCGGGCGGCAGGGCGGCACGAATCTCGTCATGCAGCTCGCCGAAGCCGTCGCCATGCTCGCCGGAGACCGGCAGCGGCGCGCCCAGCCCCAGCTCATAGGCTTCCAGCGAGTTGGCGGCGCCCAGGCGCCCCTCGGCCTTGTTGGCCAGGAGCAGGACCGGCTTGCCCCTGCGGCGCAGCCACTGGGCAAAGGCGCGGTCGGCGGGCGTCAGCCCCGTGCGGGCATCCACCACGAAGAGGACGAGGTCCGCCCCCTGGAGCGCGGCCTCGGAGCTGGCGCGCATGCGGCCAGGGATGGTCTCGGGCGGAGCCTCCTCCAGCCCGGCCGTATCCACCAGCAGCACATCGCGCCCGGCGACGCGCGCCACCGTCTCCTTGCGGTCGCGGGTGACGCCCGGCGTGTCATCCACGATGGCGATGCGCCGCCCGGCAAGGCGGTTGAAGAGGGTGGACTTGCCCACATTGGGGCGGCCCATCACGACGATACGAGGGAGCATGGGGCGCAAGAGCACCGCCCACGCCTCAGGGTCAAGCGCGGCGTGGGAGCCTCACCTCTGCGTGCGACCTTCCGGGAGCCGGATCAGGCTCCGCGAAGGGCCACCAGCGTCCCGTCATCCGTCACGAGATAGACCGTGCCGGCCACCGCGATCGGCGGCAGGGTGGCGCCGCCGGGCAGGCGGATACGGCCGGCGATGCCGCCCTCGGCGGGATCGACCAGGATCGCCTCGCCCCGTGAGGAGGGCACCAGGATGCGCCCGCCCACCACCAACGGCGTGCCGAAGCTGGCCGGATCGCGGCGGCGGTCCTTCGCGGAGCGTTCGTCCAGCAGGGTCAGCCAGCGCACCCGGCCATCGTCGCGGCCCATGGCGACTAGCTGGCCCTCGGGGGTGACGATGAAGATCCATTCCCCCACCACGGCCGGAGACTGGGTGCTGCCCACATCCCGCTCCCAGAGCCGCCGGCCGGAGCGCAGGTCCACCGACAAGGAGGTGCCGGCCTGGCCCGCCGCGATCACGCGGCCATCCGAGATCACCGGCATGCCGGCCACACCGGCGAGTTCGGCGATTCCGCCACGGCGGGCGTTCTGGCCCGCGGCGAGACTCTCGGTCCAGTTCACCCGGCCATCGGCGGTCCGGAGCGCCGCCAGCTCGCCCGAGGGGAAGCCGGCCACCACCGTATCGCCCTCCACGGCGGGCGCCGGCAGGCCCAGCGGCACCGCGGCCACGGGCTGGCCCCTATAGACCCAGAGACGACGCCCATCCTCGGTGGAAAGGGCCAGGAGCTGGTTCTCGACCGTGGGGACGAAGATGCGACCGCCGGCGACGGTCGGCGCCCCCCGCGTCGGCGCAGGGGTGGAGACGCGCCAGCGCACCTCACCCGTGCCGGGATCGAGGGCTAGCACCTCGGCCATGCCGGTGGTGGCGTAGAGCACGCCATCGGCGAAGGCGAGGCCTGCGCCGACCGCGCCCACATCGTCCTTCTCCGGCGTCGTCTCGCGCACCCAGCGCCGGCCGCCGCGATCGGCATCGAAGGCCGAGACGGTGCCATAGGCATCGGCGGTGAAGATCGTGCCATTGGCCATGATCGGCCCGGTGGTGATGCGGCGGCGATAGGAGGAGCCCGTGCCGATGCTGGCACGCCAGACCTCGCGCAGCCCTTCGCCGACCGAGGCATTGCCAGGGTTATGTGCCAGGTTGCCGCCCGCCTGCGGCCATTCCGCCAGGGCTGTCGGCGCCGGCAGCGTCACCGGCTGGCCGGCCACGGCCGGATCGACCGAGAGGTCGCGATCCGCCTGAATCACCGGCAGGCGCTCGCCAGGCAGCTGCTTCTCGCTTTCGCCGAAGATGCTGTCGATCGTCTCACAGCCCGCGAGGGCAAGGGCCGCGCCACCCAGAAGAAGGGCGCGGCGGGAGGGGCTCGGCGTCACTAGCGTTGTCCTCTCAGGCATTCGGCAGCTGGGCGAGGATGCGGCCCGCGCGGTCCCGCAGGGCCTGGGGAGCCGCCATATCGGCGGAGAGCCCCTCCAGGATGCGCCGCGCCTCGGCCATGTTGCCTTGGCGAATCGCCACCAGCGCCTGCAGCTCGCGCGCGGAAGCGCGCCAGGGATTGCCCTCGGCTGCCAGGGGGGTGACGCGGGCGGCAAGCATGGTGGGATCCTGCGTATCCAGCCCGTGCAGCACCCAGTTCAGGCTGGCGAGGTCGCGGTAGAGCGGATCGGCCGCGCTGTCATTCGCCACGGCGTCCCACTCGGCCAAGGCGCCGGGCAGGTCACCCAATTCGGACTTCAGGGCAGCGGCGCGCAGCCGGGCCAGGGTGCGGTAGCCTGCGGGCGCCTGGGCGGCGATGGCATCGAACTTCTCAGCGGCGGCCTTCAGATCGGCGCCTTGCTGCTCCGTCTCGCGGTGGACGGTGAGGAAGGTGGCGGCCGCAGCCTCGGATTCGCGCTGCTCGTACCAGCGCCAGCCCTGCCAGCCACCGATGCCGATCAGCGCGACCAGCGCCACGGCTGCGAGGATGCCGCCATAGCGCATCCCAAGCTGCCGGGCACGTTCGGCGCGCAGATCCTCCTGCAGCTCGTCGAAAATATCGGGCAAGCGGGTTCCTTCCCGGCCAACGGGCCCTGGCAACGATCAATCGGGCCCCGGGGTATAGCCCTCCCGTCACGGGGCGTTAAGCCCGGCTCATATTTCATGCCGGGATGCGCCCCCCTGCCCTCCCCCTTCTTGCTCTCCTTGCCGCCCTTGGGGCGCTCCCGGGCTGCGAGGCTGCAGTGCCCCTCGCGGCCGCCAACGGGGTTTCCTTAATGCTCACGGGGCGGGCCGTGCCAGACCTGCTGGTCTCCGGCGTCTCGGGCCGGGACTGCTCCATCGCCTATCTGGATGCCGGGGAACGCTACTGCCGGCCGGAGCCGCAGCCGGTGGCGCAGCCGCGCTGCACCCGTAGCCTGGGATCGGTGGATTGCTGGGTAGGGCCAGTGCCCGGCAACCCGCCGCCACAGGATGTGGGGGACGCCCGGCCGGCGGCACCAGTGGAACCCTGGCCGGCGCGGGCGCTCTGACGGCGGGCCTGCCCTCCCAGGAGAGCGGCCGGACCGTACGAAGGCGCCCGAAGGAAAATGGACTTCAGGCGGTCGCCACCTACCCCGCCCGCGTCGCCTCGAAGCGCACAGGCTCACCGCCCGGCCGGCCGACCACCTCGTCCTCGCGCATCACGGCGCGGCCGCGCAGCACGGTCATCACCGGCCAGCCCTGGCAGCGCGCGCCGATGAAGGGGCTCCAGCCGCAAGGCGAGACAAGCCAGTCTGCCTCGATCGTCCGGCTCTTGCCCATGTCCACCACGGTGAAGTCCGCATCGTAGCCGGCGGCGATCCGTCCCTTGCCGATGGTGCCATAGACCCGCGCGGGACCTGCCGACATCAGGTCTGCAAGCCGCGGCAGGGAAAGCCGCCCCTCGGAGACATGGTTCAGCATCATCGGCACGATGGTCTGCACGCCGGTCAGCCCGGCGGCGGTCGCCGGCCAGGGCCGTTCCTTCGCCGCGCGGGAATGCGGCGCGTGGTCGCTGCCCACCGTGTCCACCGTGCCATCCGCCACGGCGGCCCAGGCGGCGTCGTAATGGCGCTTGTCGCGGATCGGCGGGTTCATCACGGCATAGCCGCCCAGCGCGTCATAGGCATCCGGCGCCCATTGCGTCAGGTGGTTGAGCAGCACCTCCACCGTGCCGACATCCCGGAAGTCCTTCATGTACTCCAGCTCCTCGGCGGTGGAGACATGCAGGATATGCGCGGGGCGGTTGGTCTTGCGGGCCAGCGCCATCAGGCGGCGCGTGCCGAGGAAGGCGCATTCCACATCGCGCCATTCGGCATGCAGCTTGTGCGGGCCGCCGGCCTCGAACATCGGCTTGCGCGCTTGCAGCCGATACTCGTCCTCGGAGTGATAGGCGATGCGGCGGCTGCCGTTGCGCATTACGCGCTCCAGCGTCTCGTCATCCTCGATCATCAGGTCGCCGGTTGAGGAACCGGCGAAGACCTTGATGGCGCAGACATTCGGCTCGCGCTCCAGCATGCTCAGATCGCCGACATTGCTGCGCGCCGCGCCGACATACATGCCGACATCGCACCAGGCCGTCTCGCGGATGTGGTTCCGCTTCCAGTCCAGCTGCTCCTGGGAGGTGATGGAAGGCTGGGTGTTGGGCATGTCGAAAACGGCGGTCAGCCCGCCCAGCACGGCGCCCCTGGTGCCCGTGCCCATGGTCTCCACTGACGCGTCGCCGGGATCGCGCAGATGCACATGCGGATCGATCAGGCCCGGCAGCACATGCAGCCCGGCGCAGTCGATCACCTCCTCCGCCTCATCGGTCCGCAGGTCGCCCATGGTGGCGATGCGGCCGCCCCGCACGCCGATATCGGTCACCACCTCGCCCCAGGGCAGCACGGCGGTGCCGCCGCGAAGGATCAGATCGTAGCTGGCCATGGGGCATCTCCGGCAGAAGGGCGCATCGGTTTGGCGTCTGGGCTCCGGGCGGTCAATCGGCCAGCGAGGCAAGAAAGGGGCTTGCCACACCCCCATGACTTAAAGATATCCTTATGAAGCGTCGGTCCCGCGCGAGCGGGTCAAAAGGGAACGCCGTGCGGTCCATCCGGACCCAGTCGGCGGCTGCCCCCGCAACTGTCAGCGGCAAGCCGCGCGTCCATCCACCCCAACCGGGGCGGGGCCACTGGGGCAACCCGGGAAGGCAGGCGCAAGGCGATGACCCGCAAGCCAGGAGACCTGCCGGCGCGGCAACCCATCACCCGGCGCGGGGCGCGTCCGGGCGGAGGACCGACATGCGCCTGTTCCATCCTGGCGGCCACGCGCCGCCCCGTTCCATCCCGGCCAGCGCCGATGGGCGCCGAATGCCGAAGCGCCGCGCCCCTACAAGCCGCTGACATCCATGACGGACGCCCCGGCGGGCGCCGCCCCATCCCCCTGCGTCGGGCTCTGCGCGCTGGACGGGAACGGGCTGTGCCGCGGCTGCCTGCGCCATATCGACGAGATCGCCGCCTGGCCATCCGCCGGTGAGGAGACGCGCCGCGCCATCATCGCGCGTGCCGCCGCGCGCCGTCGCACAGGAACGGACCACACGACATGACCGCCACCAATCTCGGCTTCCCCCGCATCGGACTGCGACGCGAGTTGAAGACCGCCCTCGAATCCTTCTGGGCGGGCAAGATCGGGGAGGCCGATCTACGCGCCACCGCCGATGCGTTGCGCCTGCGCCATTGGCAGCTTCAGCGCGACGCCGGCATCGGCTGCGTCCCGGTGAACGACTTCTCCCTCTATGACCATGTGCTCGACACCGCCTGCACGGTCGGCGCCATCCCGGATGGCTATGGGTGGCGGAAGGGGCAGCCCGTCTCGCTGGACACCTACTTCACCCTGGCACGCGGCGAGCGCGGCACGGCGGAGCCCTGTGGCTGCGGCCATGCCCAGGCCGCCAAGGGCGCCCCGGCGCTCGAGATGACGAAGTGGTTCGACACGAACTACCATTATCTCGTGCCCATCCTGCGCCCCGGCCAGGATTTCACCCCCACTGGCTTCCCGGCCGTGGAGGCTTACGAGGCCGCGACGCGCGCCGGCTTCACGGCCCGCCCCGTGCTGCTCGGCCCCGTCTCCTTCCTCATGCTGTCGAAGATGGCGGAAGGCGATCCGCTGGACCTCCTTCCTGGCCTGCTGCCCGCCTATGCCGAGACGCTGAAGCGTCTGGCGAAGGCTGGCGCCCGGTGGGTGCAGATCGACGAACCCTGCCTGGTGCTGGACCTGCCGGAGAAGGCCCGCGCCGCCTTCGCCAACGCCTATGATTCGCTGGCCCGTGTCGCCGCGCCGCTCTCGGTGATGCTCACCACCTATTTCGGCGGGCTGCGGGACAATCTGGATCTTGCCCTGTCCCTTCCCGTGCAGGGGCTGCATCTCGATCTCGTCCGCGCGCCGGAGCAACTCGCCCCCGCGCTTCGCAAGGCACCGCCACGCATGGCGCTGTCGCTCGGGCTGGTGAACGGGCGCAACATCTGGCGCACTGATCTGCGCGCCGCCTTCGCCCTGCTGCGCGAGGCAGCGAGCGAACGCCGCGCCGAGGCATTGCTCGTCGCCCCCTCCTGTTCCCTGCTGCACAGCCCCATCGACCTGGAGAGCGAGACAGCCCTGGACCCGGAGCTGCGCGGCTGGATGGCCTTCGCAAAGCAGAAGCTCGCGGAGGTGGCGGTGCTCGCGCGCGGGCTGCGCGAGGGCGGCAAGGCCATCGAAGCCGAGTTGCAGGAGAGCGACGCCATCCAGGCCGCGCGCCGCGCCTCACCGAAGCTGAACGATCCGGCGGTGGCCGCGCGCCTCGCTGCCGGAACGCCGGAGGATGCGCGCCGCGCTTCCCCCTTCCCCACTCGCCGGACCGCACAGCGCGACAGGCTGAACCTGCCAGCCTTCCCCACCACCACCATCGGCTCCTTCCCGCAGACGGCGGAGGTCCGTGCCGCCCGAGCGGCGCGCAAGCGCGGGGAGACGACGCAGGAGGAGTATGAGGCGTATCTACGTGCGGAGATTGCGGAGTCCATCCGCTGGCAGGAGGAAGCCGGCCTCGACATGCTGGTCCATGGCGAGTTCGAGCGGAACGACATGGTGGAGCATTTCGCCGAGTTTCTCGAAGGCTATGCCTTCACGAGGAATGGCTGGGTGCAATCCTACGGCTCGCGCTGCGTGAAGCCTCCGGTGATCTTCGGCGATGTCTCCCGCCCCGGCCCGATGACGGTGCGCTGGAGCGCCTATGCCCAGTCGCTCACCTCCCGCCCGATGAAGGGCATGCTCACCGGCCCGGTGACGATGATGCAATGGGCCTTCGTGCGGGACGACGTGCCCGCCGCCAAGGTGCGCCGCCAGCTCGCCTATGTCTTGCGTGACGAGGTTGCCGATCTGGAAGCCGCCGGCCTCGCCGCGGTGCAGATCGACGAACCCGCGATCCGTGAGGGCTTGCCGCTGCGCGCCGATGACCGGGCCGGCTACCTGGCCGATGCCGTGGAGTGCTTCCGCATCACCGCCAGCGCGGTGCGCGACGCGACACAGATCCACACCCATATGTGCTACTCGGAGTTCAACGACATCATCGGTTCGATTGCCGACATGGACGCCGATGTCATCTCGATCGAAACCGCACGGTCCCGCATGGAACTGCTGGAGGCCTTCGCCGTCTTCGACTACCCGAACGAGATAGGCCCCGGCGTGTGGGACATCCACTCCCCCCGCGTGCCGGAGGCCGATGAGATGCGCGGCCTGCTGCAGGTGGCCGCGCAACGCATCCCCGCGGAACGGCTCTGGGTGAACCCGGATTGCGGCCTCAAAACCCGAGGCTGGGCGGAAGTGCGGCCTGCCATCGGCAATATGGTCAACGCCGCGCGCGGCCTTCGCGCCCAGGCGGCGGAATGATGCAGGGGCGGGGCCGCCCATGCGGCCCCGTCCCCATCACCAGGTCAGCTCGGCCACGCTGATCCGGTTCTCGGAAAGTGGCCATGTGCGCGCGACAACCCGCTCCTCGTTGAACACGCCCACCACCGGGCGCCCGATCTCGGCAACCGGCAGGCGCGCGATGGTGGTGGCGCCAGCCGCGATTCCACGTGGAACATCGGTGGGCTCCTTCCCATCCAGCAGCACCACGTCCCGTGGCAGGCCGAAATAGCCACGCGGGCGGGTGAAACGAACCACCGCCCCTGCCGCGCGGTCGGCCTGCCCCGGCGGAGGCGCGGGGCGGAGATTCACCACATCGGAGGAGCGCGGGAAGGGCGAGCGGTAGTAATGGGTGATCGGATGGTCCGGCGCGGCCACCACGATCTCCAGGCTCCAGCCGGGCGAGACCGTCACCGGTCCCCAGCGCCCGTCCTCGCCCGTGGTCCGGCGGTGGATCGCCTCGCCCATCCGCTCGCCGGTCTCGGCCGAGACGCGGAACACCTCCACCACCGCGCCCGCAACCGGGCGGTTGGTCTGCACTCCGCCCGGCGTGCCGGTCACGCGGCCATTCAACACTGGCCGCTCCTCCGGCAACACGGAGAGGCGATCCGGCTCCCGCCCCGCAATGAAGCGGAACATCTCGCGGAAGGCGCGGGCGGAATAGGCTGTCTCGCGATGATCCACCCCGGGCAGTACGAGATTCGTCGCGCCACGCAATTCGGGGCTGTCATGCCCCACGCCCGTCGGCATACCGGGGCGGCCGACATAGCGACCATCGGGTTGCGCGTAGAGGTCGTTGGAATCCGAACGCAACGTCAGGAAGGCGGTGCCCGGCACCACCTGGGATTCGCCCGCATTCAGCCGCCGCAACAGCGCCGAGCGCGCGTTGAACTCGCGCCCAGCCCCGGCTTCCCAGTCATAGATGCCGTTGTTCGGCGTGCCGCAGAGCACGGCATGCGACACCTCTCTGGCGCCCTCATGGAACTGCAGGTGGTTGCGGATCGGGTAGCCGCCGCGTGAATTGCCCACCAGCGCGAGCCGGGCATTCCCCATGCGCTGGCGCAGCGCCGCGATCTCGGCGGCCAGTTCGCGCCGCACATCCTCGCTGGAGGAACGCATCGGCTGCGGCACGGCATCGTCGTCCCGCGCGAGGGGATCAGTGAAGTCCAGCGCGCGCATGGCCTCGCGCGGCCATCCATTGCTTTCGAAACGCCACAGCGTCGTCATCCACAGCGCCGAATGGTCGCCATTGCCATGTACGAAGAGAATCGGGGTCAGGGCGGACTCCTGGGCCTGGGCAGAGTTGCGCAGAAAGGGGTGCGGCAGCACGGGAGAGAGCGCCAGGGCGCCGAGCAGGGCACGGCGGTGCAATCGCATGGGCAGCGTTTCCTCGATCGTCTTCCTCCATGGCAGCATATCCCGTGCCGCCTACGGGAACATGCCCCCATCCGGCGCTTGAAGTTTATATGAGTGATATTCATTCTCATCTGATGAGTTCGGAGAACTGGCCCAGGGCTCCGGATGGGGCGGCCGGATACCCCGCGTGATGCGGCTTCCTGCGGGAGCCGCTCGCCGGCCCCTTCCTGAACAGCGGCGCTGGAGGAGTTTCAGAAACCCATGTCTTCCATCCTCACGCGACCTGGCACGCTGCCCCGCCGCAGCCTCCTTGGCCTGGCCACTGGTCTGGCCTTGGAACCGGCCACCCGCCTCCAGGCGCAAACGGCCAACATCGAGGCCAGGACCTCGCCAAAGCTCGCCCCCAGCCTCTACGAGCTGGTCGTGAGCGCGACGATCGACCGCGTGCTGGTGGCGAGCGCCGGCACGCGGGAAGGCGGGGCGGCCATCCTCGCGGTCGATCCGCGCAGCCTTGCCGTGACCAACCGGATGGATCTGCCGGAAGCTGGTTTCGGCCTCGGGCTGAACGACCGCAGCGGCCGGCTCTATATTGGCCATACACGCAGCGGCGCCGTCTCCGTCCTGGATATCCACACGGGGAAGATCGTCGCCCGCCTTGCCGAGGGAGAGGGCGCGCATTTGCGCGAAGTGGCGGTGGATGAGGCGAACAACCGCGTCTTCGTCTCCGCCTTCGCACGCGACAAGCCCAGTGCGATCTGGGTGATCGATGGGGCGGCCCATCGCATCGCCCATGTCATCACCGAGGGCATGGAAGGTGGCATCACCGGCCTGGCGCTCGATGCCGGGCGGGGTCTCCTCTACGCCACGGCGCTGACGAGCAACGAGATCCTTGAGATCAAGATCCCGGCGAACCGCGTGCTGCGGCGCTTTCCCTCCGGCGGCGAGGGCACGGTGAACCTGGCCTGCGATGCAGCCGGGCGTCGGATCTTCGCCACCAACCAGCGCAGCAACACGCTGACGGTGCTGGATGCCGCCACAGGCGCGCTGATCCGCTCGGTTCCCGTCGGCGAGGGCGCGCTCGGCGTGGCCTTCAACCCGGACAACCAGCACATCTATGTCGCCAACCGGCGTGCCGGCACGGTGAGCGTGGTGGATGGGCGCCGCCTGGAAGTGATCGCGTCACCCGAGGTGGGCACACATCCCAACACGATCGCGATCGACCGCCGCAGCGGCCTTGCCTATGTCACAAACAAGGCCCGCCAGGGCCGGCGCGGAGAGGCGCCGCCGGAAGACCCGAAGGGCGACACGCTGAGCGTCATCCAGGGATGAGATCCTTGCGCCGGCACGCATCCTGCCGCCGGCGCGGTCCAGGCTGTCCCCCGGCCTGAACCGGAAGGCCGGGCCGGCGTGGGCCGGGCCGGTCATCCCTTGATCGGCCTACCGCGCCGACAACGCCTCGAACACATCGCCTTCCATGCGCCGGCCCTCGACATGCCGGGCATGCCACAGCGCCCAGAAGAGCAGATGCCAGGCCGCGAAGCCCTCGCGCTTGCCGGCGGCGGCACGGAACAGGGGCAGGATGCGGTCGGGCCGTGCGATCTCGGCCACGCCGGGCTGGGCCGCCACCAGCGGCGCCAGCTTCTCCGCCGCGCCGGCAATCCAGGTGCCGACCGGCACGGTGAAGCCCTGCTTCTTCGTGAAGGGATCGGAAGCCGGGAATTCCCGTGCCAGCCATTGCCGCAGCAGCCACTTGCCGCGCCCGTCCCGCACCTTCATCGCATCCGGCAGGCGCCAGCAGGCACGCGCCACGCCTTCGTCCAAGAAGGGCACGCGGCCTTCCACCCCATGGGCCATCAGGCAGCGATCCAGCTTGGTCAGCAGGTCGTTCGGCAGCCAGTCCGCGATGTCCAGCGCCTGTGCGGCCTGAAGGCGCGTGCGGCCGGACGTCGCCACACCGACTTCCGCGGCGGCCAGCCCGTCCCGCCAAGCGCGCGGAGCCTCACGCAGCACGTCCAGCCGGTCGAAGGTTCCATGGGCGCGCATCGCCTTGCCACCCATCCACCAGGGGCGCATGGCGCTGCGGTGGCGCCCATACCCGCCGAGAAGCTCGTCGCCGCCCTCGCCGCTCAGCACCACCTTCACCTCCTGCCGCGCGCGGCGGGCAAGGAACCAGGTGGGAATGATGGCATAATCGGCGGCGGGATCGTCCATGCAGGCGACGATCTCCGGCAGGTGCCGCCAGACCTCGGCCTCACCCACCGTGATTGTCTCGTGCCGTGCCCCGGCGGCCTTGGCGACATGGGCGGCGCGCTCGCGCTCATCGGCGGAACCCGGCACGTCGAAGCCGGCGGTATAGGCCAGCACGGGGCGCTCATTCAGCCGCGACATCATCGCCAGCACCGCCGCGCTATCCGTGCCGCCGGAGAGGAACATGCCATAGGGCACGTCGGAACGCTG
Source organism: Roseomonas xinghualingensis (assembly GCF_025791835.1). GTDB lineage: Bacteria > Pseudomonadota > Alphaproteobacteria > Acetobacterales > Acetobacteraceae > Roseomonas > Roseomonas xinghualingensis. The sequence goes on along the minus strand of NZ_JAOXLP010000002.1, from coordinate 187,874 downwards.
GTGCAGGTCCACGCTCTCGTGGAAGGCGGCGCCGAAACGGGCCAGCGCCTCCTCCTCCGTTACCGGCTCCGGCCCGCCTTCCGGCAGGGCGGCACGGCGCATGCGCTCCAGTACCATGCCGTCGCCCAGCACCATCGCCTCGCCGGGCAGCACGCGGCGGATGCCTTCGAAAATCGTCTCAACGCCCGTGGTGAACTGCAGCTGCAGCAGCTCCTCCCGCGCCTCGGACCGAATGCGCGGCGTGACCAGCCCGGAGGCAAGGATCGCGGCCGGCTCGGAAGCGAAGGCCACTCCTCCCGGCACATTGGCGATGTAGAGCGGCTTGATGCCGAAGGCATCGCGCGCCAGCACCACGCGCCGCGCAGAGCGGTCATGGATGGCGATGGCATACATGCCGCGCAGCGCATCCACGAAGCGCAGCCCGTCACGCCGGTAAAGGTGCAGCGGCGGCTCGCAATCCGATCCGGTGGTGCAGGTCAGCGCGTTCTCCGCGCGCAACTCCCGGTAGTTATAGACCTCGCCATTGCCGATCAGCGCGGCAGGACCGGCGAAAAGCGGCTGGTCGCCACCCTCGATGTCGATGATGGCCAGCCGGGTGTGGGACAAGGCCACCTGCCCGGCCACGTGATGCCCCCGCCCATCCGGCCCGCGATGCGCCAGCGCGCTGGTCATCCGGTCCAGCACCGCCAGATCCGGCGACTGGCCGGGCTTCAGGACGATCCCCGCGATCCCGCACATGGGTTAGTGCCTTACCTGGTGCGGCCGCAGCCTCGGCAGCAGCTCGCGCCACCGCGCCAGCACCGGCGCCTCCGCGTGATGTGCCTCGAAGGCGGCACGCCCGCCCCCGCCCAGCGCATCAGCGCAGGCGGGATCGCCGATCACGCGTGAAATGGCGCCGGCCAGGGCTCCGGGATCATCCAGCGGCACGATCAATCCCGTCTCCTCATCCGCAATCAGTTCAAGCGGCCCGGCGGCCGCCGTGGCGATCACCGGCACGCCGGCCGAAAAAGCCTCCAGCACCACATTCCCCAATGGCTCATGGCGGGACGGGCAGACAAAGATGTCGCAGCCCGCCAACAGCGCGCCCGTGTCCTGCCGCCAGCCGAGGAAGGTGACGCGCCGCGCCAAGCCCAGCTCCTGCACAAGGCGTTCCAGCGCCGCGCGTTCCGGCCCCTCTCCCGCCAGGGAGAGATGCGCGCGGGGCACCAGGGCCAGGGCGCGCAGCAGCGTGTCGAAGCCCTTGTTGGAATGCAGCCGCCCCATGGCGAGCAGCTTCGCCTCTCCGGGCGCCGCCGGAAGCAGGGCCGGATCGGCCCCGGCGAAATCCGGCGCGAAATTCGGCAGGTGGTGCACCCGCGCGGGGTCCCAGCCCTGGGATACGATCCAGCGCACCAGATCCCGCGTATTCGCCACCAGATGGTCGCAGCTGCGGTAGTGGCGCAGGTCGTAATAGCCGCCCAGCCGCCCCACCAAAGCCCAGGGGCCGGGGCGGGTGAATCGCGCCGCCCGGTTCATCCAGGCCACCGCCACATCCGGCCGGAAATCCCGTAGCACCTTGTCCAGCCGCGGGCCGGTGAGGAGATCGAAGGGTCCGCCAAAGCCCAGTTCCACGGGCTTCAGCCCACCCGCCCGCAGACGTGCCGCGCGACCGGCATCACGCCGGATCACGGGCAGCACCTCCTCCCCCGCGCCATGCAGGGCGACCGAAAGGCGCTCGTAGAACGTCTCCGCCCCTCCTATCGGGGCGCCGGCCATGACCTGGGCGATCCTCATTGGGGCCGGTGCTTCTCCGCCTCGGCGCGGGCCGCCGCCAGGGCGGGCATCAACCTCACGCCGCGACCTGCGCCGGGAGAAGGGCGCGGGCGGCATCCAGCACATGCTCCACGCTCAGCCCGTCCATCGTCCCATCCGGCGACACCACGGCGCGCGCGGCGCGGCCAACCGGCGCGTATTCCCCCGCCGGCGTCGGCCCGAACAGCCCCAGAGTCGGCGCCCCCGTGGCAGCCGACAGGTGCATCAGGCCCGAATCATTCCCCACGAAGAGCAGCCCCCGCGACAGCAGCGCCGCTGCTTCCGGCAACGAAAGGGCCCCGACAAGATCCAGCGCTTGCGGCAGGGCCTGCACGACAGGCGCGGCCAAGGCGCGCTCCCCCTCGCCCGGCCCGCCCAGCAGCACGGGCCGTGCCCCGGCCGACACGCCGCCGGGTGCCGTCAGCGCCTGGGCCAGGGCCACGAAGCGGCCCGGCGACCAGACCTTGCCGTCCCAGTTGGCCGTGGGGCCAAGGAGCAGGAGAGGGCGGTCATCGCCCAGCAGCGCGGAGACACGCGCCTCATCCTCCGGCGCGAACCAGGCGACCGGCGGCGGAGGCGGATCGAGGCGCAGCACCTCCGCGATATGACCCAGCCGATGCCCCGGCCGCCGGCCGCCGCGCATCACCACCCTCCGCCGCGCTGGCACCAGCCAGCCCAGCGCCGAGCCGCGCAGATCCACCACCAGGTCCCAGAAGCTGGTCGCCACCTGCCCCCAGAGGTCCAGCCAGTGCATGGACCAGCGGCGCTTGGCCACCACGATGGTCCGCTCCCGCCCTGGCATGCGCGTGAAAAGGCCTTCGGCCGCCGGGCCGCAGGCAACCGTGATCCGCGCCCCTGGATAGGTGCGAAGCAGGTGATCCAGCAGGCCGGTGGAGAGAACGGCATCGCCGATCCGGGTGGAGGTGACGAAGAGGATCCGCATGGGCGCGGCTGTGTAGCACGCCCTGGGCGGGAGAAGGCCAGCCGCGCTTGCGCATGGCTGCTTGCCGAGCGCCATTTGAGGAAGGAAGCTTGCAGGGAATGGGACAACATCCGATCTGCCCCCTATGCCCAACGCCCCCCTTCCCGACCGTGGCCTCGTGGAGATCTCCGGCCCCGACCGTGCCAGCTTCCTGCAAGGCCTCGTCTCCAATGACGTGACGGCCCTTGGCGATGGCATGGTCTGGGCCGCCCTGCTCTCTCCCCAGGGCAAGTGGATCAGCGACTTCCTGGCTTTCGAGGCACCGGCCATCGCCCCCGATGCGATCCTGCTGGACTGCGTGCGGGCGGATGCGCCGATGGTGGTGGAGCGCCTCTCCCGCTTCCGCCTGCGCTCCAAGGTCACGCTGCGGGACCGTTCGGGCGAGGTGCCTGTCGGGGCCGTATGGGGCGAGGAGCCACCCATGGCCCCGGTCGCACGCCGCGATCCGCGCGTGGCGGAGGCGGGTTGGCGGGTCTACGGGACGGAGATCGGCGGCGATCCGGCGAATTACGACCGCCACCGGCTGCAACTCGGCCTGCCCGACGGCACGCGGGACCTGGACCGCGACAAGACCGTGTTGCTGGAAGCGGGCTTCGACGAGCTGCACGGCATCGCCTGGGAAAAGGGCTGCTATATGGGCCAGGAGCTGACGGCCCGGACCCGCTATCGCGGCCTGCTCAAGCGCCGGCTGGTTCCCGTGAGCATCGAAGGCCCGGTTCCCCCGCGCGACACGCCTGTCACGCGCGATGGCGCGGTGGTCGGAGAGATGCGCTCCGGCCGGGATGGGCTGGGCCTGGCCCTGCTGCGGCTGGAAGCCGTCCCGGCGCAGACCCTGGCCTGCGGCGAGGCGGTGCTGCGGCCCCGCATCCCCAGCTGGATGCGCCTGCCGGCCACCCCCTGATCCCGCCTATCGCGGGCGGCGCATGCCGAAGGCGCGCGGCGGCGGCTTCGGGCCCATCACCACATCGATCTCGGCCTTGGCCTGGTTCACCAGATCGATCAGCAGGGGCTTTTCTACCTGCGGTTGCACCATGCGGGGCTGGCCTAGCCGGGCCGGCGGATACACCACGACGGAACAGCTGCCATTCCCGCGTTCCTCGACCTCGAGGACATGCTGCCGGTAATCCCGGGTCGAAACAATCGTTAGTCGAGCCATGGCGGTGGCTACCTCAAGAATGGCGCCACCGGAAGTCTTGGCGCGAGTTATCCAAGGCATGAAGCCCGCTTCCGGGCCTCATCGCCTACAGCGATCCGCTCAGGCGGCCGCCACGCGCTCCACCCGCGGAAGGGCGGCGAAGCGGGTGCCGCCATCCATTCCGGCGATCTCCCGCGCGATCTTGCGGCGCACGGCACGGTCGAAGGCCTCGAAGCCCTCGGCCACCACAAGGAAGGCGCCCGGACCGCCGATCACCTCCTCGCGGTAGTATTCCTCAAGCGCCGAGGCGCCGCCGCCGGCGCCCGGAGCCCGGTCCAGCACGGCGAGGCCGTTCATGACGATCCCCTCGTCGAGCATCGTCTGCCGGACCCCATCCAGCCGCCGGCCGGAGTTGTTCATGCCATCGCCCGAGATGTCGAGCACGCGCCGCGTGGGCTCGAAGCGGTTCTGGCCATAGAGGGTCAGCGCATGCTCCATCGCACCGGAAATGGAGGTGTAGCTCCAGGTGCGGCGCGGCGCGGCATCAATGGCGGCCGCGAAGCGCCCGGCCGAGGCATCGCCATCGATCTTCATCCAGGGAACGAGGTTCTCCTGGCTGTCGGCGTCCGACCAGGTGAAGAGCGTGCAGCCAATGGCGCCGATCTCGCCGCCCATGATGGACCGGACCACATCCGGGTCACGGAAGGCGTTGGCATAGCCACGCATCTGCGTCTCGTGTTCCTCGGCATCGATGGAACGGCTGACATCCACCGCGAGGATCAGTTCCACATCCACGGGGTCGGGCGTGGAAGCCCGGGCACCGCGGATGATGGTCGGGGCGCAGAGCACCCCAGCACCAGCAAGGCGCATAAGTTGGCGACGCTGCATCGGTCCCATTCCTTCTGGAAGGTCCGTGGCCGGCTGTTCTTGCCCGACTGGGGACGGTTATTGTGCAATGCAGCATAAGAGCCGGTTGTTGCGATCACCAGTCCGTGAGGGGCAACTCAGTCTTGCTTGTGCTGAATGGGTCCCGGCCGGCTCGCCCAGCCCCTGGCTGGTGCCCTGCTGCCCATGGGTGTCCCAGCCGTTGAGCCCTGGTGCCGCGATGCGCAGCCCGTCCGGCCGCGCCCATGCGGTGGCGGCCTTACCGCTCTCCCCCGGCGTCCCGCAGCCGCCAGAGTTCCGCCGCGATGGCGAAATCCTCCTCCCAGTCCACATCCACCGTCTTTCTCTTGGGGATGGCATGGAGAAGGGGCCGCTCGCCGATCCGGTCGCCGCGCAAGCGATAGGTCTGGGCATCCGCGATGAAGATGGTGCTGTTCACCTCATAAAGGGGAGGAAGGGTCTGGGTGCGCGGCCATTTCTCCAGGGCGCGGTCATAATTCAGCGGCCCGGTGTCATTCCAAACGAAGGTCCGAAGCTCCGTCACGCCCATCAGGCTGTCATGCGTGCCGGCGGCGCGGGCGGCGCGGTAGGCGGCGATGGCCTCGGCATACTCCGCCGCGCCGTAGAAAGGGCTGGTCACATGGGTCCAGACCACGTCCCCCTCCGGGATCACGCCAGGCACATAGGCGATGACCTCGTCGGTTGAGGTGCTGGATGAGCAGAGATGATCGGGCCGGCGGTCCAGCCGGAGCCTTCCGCTGGAACGGGCGACCAAAGGTGCCGCGATCGCCTCCACCTCAGGATCGTTGGTGGAGAGCAGGATGGCATCCAGCGCATCGCAGGCCAGGAGCTGCTCCAGCTTGATCCCCAGCAGCCCGTTCTGACGATCGGCGAAGGGCCGCGTGTTCTTGTTCGGCACGCGCTGGCTGCCTGCGCGGCAGGGAAGAAAGGCGGTAACGGGCATGCAGTGTCCTGGAATCAGGCGTCGAGAAGGGCCGGCAAGCCGCGCAGGTCACGGATGACGGGAAAGCCGCGCTCGGTGGCCAGTTGCCGCATACGGGGCTTGGCGGTGGAGAAATGGTCGGCATAGGCGAAACGGGCGCCCACGGCTTCCGCCGCCACCAGATCCGCCTCGGCGTCCCCGATGAACCAGACATCCTCCAATGGAAGCTCCCGCCCCAGTTCCGCCGCCACCAGGCGAAGATTCTCCGCCTTGCTGGCCGGGGAGCCATGGATGGCGCGGAAACGCCCGGCAAGCCCGCGTTCGGCGAAGACCTCGCGCAGCTCGTTCCCATCGGATCCGGAGACGACGAAGAGAGGCAGGCCCCGGGCGGCCAGCCCGTCCAGCACCTCCCGCATGCCGGGCGTCGTGGCGCAGCGCGTGTAGCGGCCCCGCAGCAGCCGGGCATAGGCGGCGACCAGCGCATCGCGGTCCGCCTGCGGCCGGACCACCAGATCCGGCCAAGCCAGGAAGTCCTCGAAGAGCCGGTACCGGGAGATACCGAAGTTGGAGGTCTGGTAGCGGGAAAAGCGGGCGATGTCCTGCGGATGGAAGCCCTTCTCCGCCAGCGCCTCGCGGAACACCGCTGCCTTGAGGCGGTTGGAGACGAGGAGCACGCCATCACAGTCGAAGACGACGGCGCCAACCCTGCGCTTCCCAGCCCTGCGCTTCACGGATGCCATGCCGTCCGCCCGGTCGTTCAGGCGAGATGCGCGATCAGGCCGTGGATGGAACCCTGCGTGACGCGGTAGCGGGTGGGCGTCAGGCTGGAGAGTTCCGCGCCGTTCGGATGGGCTGTGAAGGCATCGAGCACCGCCTGGACCTCGCGTGACAGCTCCTGCTCGGCGGCCGAGGCCATGGCGTAGCCGTCGAAGCCGACCAGGAAGCAGCGCCGGGCGCCCAGCCCAAGGGCGGTGCCCAGGGCGAGGGCGAGCGGGCTGCTGTCGGAAACCGGGCCGAAATGCCCCTCCCCCGTCTCGAAAGGAGTGGCCTGCACCACAGGGGTGGAGAGCCCTTCCGGTAGGCAGCCCGGTACGCGGGGCGGCGTGGGAACGACCACCGCCGCGACACGGTCGAGCGCCTCCGGCACCGTGCGGAAGGCATCATGGCCGGGCAGGCAGAGAAGCTGCGTGCCGCCGATCCGCCCGGCGAGGTCCAGATGGCGGGAGGATGAGAAGATCACCGCCGGCCCCTGCTGCTCGACCAGCCGTGCGATTGCCTCCGCATGGCGCCGCACCGAGGGGCCGCCGCCGACCAGCAGCACGTCGCCCGTGGCCATGCCCAGGGTGGAGACATCGGGATAGGTGATGCGGTCCACCTCCTGCCCGCCCTGGCACTGCAACGCCTGGACGATAGACATGACAGAGTAGCGGTTCTTCGCCAGCCAATCCATGACGTCCTTCTGGGGCAGGTTGTTCGCCCCGGAGATCATGTAGGGCAGGCTCGTGCCCCAGCCGGACTCGCGCTGCATCGCCTCGAAGGGCGCGACCACGGTGGAGAGCGCCTGGTGGTCCAGTGGCGCATTCAGCCCCTCGCGCGCGAGCTGGATCAGGATGGCCTCGGTCCTCGCATTGCCCGCGCCGCGGCCCATGCCGGTGAAGGTGCCGTCCACCACATCCGCCCCTGCCTCGATCGCGGCCAGGGTGTTGGCAAAGGCAAGGCACATGTTGTCATGGCCATGGAAGCCGATGGTGAAGCCAGGCATCCGCTCGCGCAGTTCCCGGAACAGGCGGGTCACGTCCTTTGGCGTGACGCCGCCATAGGAATCCACGAGGGAGAGCGCGTCATAGGCATCCGGGCTCTCAATCGCGATCCGGATGTGATCGAGATCGTCCTTGAAGCTGGACAGGTACATCACGTTGAAGCCGACCTGCAGCCCGAGCTTCTTCAGCTCCCGCGCCAGGGCCAGCCCATGTGGAAGCTGCGACGGAGCGCAGGCAATGCGCACCATGTCCAGGACGCCAGACAGCGACCCGAAGAGCGCCGGCACGCGCGACGGCTCCACCGCCTTGGCATCGATCATGACGAGCAGCTTCTGGTCCGGCCGCAGCCGCGCACGCAAAGCCTTGAGCTTGCCCGCCGTCAGGAAGAAGTATTCACCATAATATCCAGACATTCGGACATTGACATAACCAATCTCGATATGGTCGATCGGCAGGCGCGCGACAGAATCCAAATAGATCTCAGCGAGCTTCGGGTCAAAATCCCAGGACGTGTAGTATCCACCGTCTCGGAAGGTGCAGTCCAGGACCTGAGCCATATCTCGTGCCTCCCGCACGATGACCAGACCGCCACGCGCGCAGGTGCAAAACTACTCAGCCACTTCCCCTCTCGCAAGGCGAAGCGGCCAAGGCAGTGTCTGTCGGGGCGCGGTCCTTGGCCATGCCTGAGGCCGCGCCACCCAGCCTGTTACATCGCCCGCACCGGCGGGCGCAGGAAGTCCTCCATCGCCTGGAAGAAAATCGCCCGGTTCTTCGACAGGTAGGAGACATGCGCCATGCCTGGGATCATCACGAAGCGCCGGTCATTCGTGCCGAGCTTCGCGAAATAGTCGAGCAGATCCTCCTCCGTGGCGATGCCGTCATGCTCGCCGCGGACGATCATCACCGGGCAACGCAGCTTCTCCGGCGTGACGACGGGGAGGTTGGCGCACATGTCGAGATAGGTGCCCGTCGGCATGGTGTCCCCCAGCGCCAGCTCCGCATCGGCCAGCGCATCGGCGATCCCTTCCTCCGACGTTCCCGGCAGGTCCCGGTTGAAGATCGAATGGAAGAAGGCCCGGTCCACCTTGCGCACATGGGAGGAACGCCATTCCTCCAGCCGCTCCCGCCGCTTGATCAGCGTCGGCGCCCCTTCGCCCGTGTACACGAAGGCATCGAGGATCACGCGCTCCACCCGGTCCGGATAAGCCTCGCCGAACAGCGCCGCGCGCAACGCGCCGGAGGAGGAGCCGTAGAACATCGCGGAGTTCCGGCCGGTGACCTCGAAGACCACATCGGTCGCCGCCCGCAGGTCCTCGGCCGCCATGGAAAGGTTGGAGTTGGACTGGGTTCGGGAAGAGCGACCGTATCCCTCGAAGTCCATGGTCCAGACATCGAAGCCGCGGCGTGCGAACTCATCCATGAAGGAGTAGCCGGGCTTGCCAGGCACATCGAGGTCGAAACCGCCCTTGCCGCCGAAGGAGGAGCCATGGACAAGGAAGAGGATCGGCTGGTCGCCGGCTCCCGCCAGACGCTTACGATAGACGGAGAGGCGAACATCGCCCTTCTGCGCCCAATAATCCTTCGCTTCGATCATGCCGCCCGTATTGGTGTCCATGTCCGTTCCTTTCCTGAAAGCAGTGCGCGTCACTCGGGCCGCAGCCCGGCGTCGCGGATGAGGTTGCGCCAGCGCGGCACGCTCTCCCTGACCAATGCGCCAAGGCGCTCCGGCGGGCCACCAACGATCTCGAAACCGGATTCCAGAAGGGTCTGCCGCACATGCGGCTCCGCCAGCACGGCGTTGGACCATTCGTTCAGCCGCGCCACGATGGGGGCGGGCGTGCCGGCTGGGGCGAAAAGCCCGTACCAGTTCGGCACGTCGTAGCCCGGCAGCGTCACCTCAGCGACCGTGGGCACATCCGGGAGCAAGGGGAAGCGCTGCGGCGTGGTGATGGCCAACGGCACCACCTGCCCGCCACGGATAAGCCCGATGACCGCGCCCAGCGTAACGAAGGCGGCATCCACATTGCCCGCCATCAGGTCGTTCATCGGCGTCGATCCGCCACGATAGGGGATGACGGACCAGCGCGCTCCCGTCTCGTGCTGGATGACCGCGCCGGACAGATGCCCGCCGCTGCCGAAACCGGAGATCGCGACCTGCAGGCGGTTCGGATCGCGCTTCGCGATGTCCATGAACTGCGCAAAGCTCTTGGCCGGCCCGTTGCGATGGGTAACCAGCACATGCGGGATGCGCGCCATGAGGTTGACCGGCGCGAAGGCTGTGGTCGGATCATAGCCGGCATCGCGGAACAGGCTGGGATTCACCGTGAGGGAATCCACGGCCACCAGAAGATTCAACCCATCCGGCGCCGATTGCGACACCAGCTGATAAGCCAGATTTCCACCCGCCCCCGGCCGGTTCTCCACGAAGAAGGAGCCGCGCCCCTTCTTCGTCAGCTCATCGGCCAGCACGCGTCCGATCGTATCGGTGGCGCCACCCGGCGCGACGGGCAGCACGATCCGGACGGGACGGGAGGGATAGCCCTCTGCCGATTGCGCCCAACCCGGCCGCGCCGCGATCAGCCCGGCGGCCGCCAGCGCCGCCAGGCTGCGGCGCCCCATACCCTGTTCCATTTACGTCCACTCCCACTGATCCCGTCTCTTGCGGGTTTATTGGCTGGGCGTGTCACGGCACGGCATCCAGCACGCTCGGGTGGAACAGGTCTTCCGGCGCGATCTCCCGCGCGGCCAGACCATCTGCGACGGCAAAGCGGATCATGGCCGCCACCTCGTCGCGGTTGCGGCGGAACCCATAGGGCCAGGGATCGCCGCCCATGATCTTCGTCTGCGCCTCCGCTTCCGCCGCGATCCAGGGCAGCGAGGCGCGCAGAACATTCACCATCGACAGATCCGCCACCGCCATGGCGCGGGCACGGGCGAAGGCGCGGAACAGTTCCAGCGGCAGCCAGGGATGCTCCGCCGCCAGTTCCTTGCGCAGGGCGACGCAATGCATGATCGGGAAGAAACCGGAGGCACGGAAATAGGCCTCTTCCTCGCTCCGATAGTCCGGATAGAGGCGATCCACGGGGGCAGAGCGCGACAGGAAGCAGGAAGGCGGGCGCGGCCCGACCACGGCATCGATCTCGCCCGATGCCAGAAGACCGTTCAGCGTCTCGGTGGGGCCGATCGGCTTCACATCCATTTCCGGCGGAAGCTTCAGCGCCACACGCTCGCTGCCGCCGGTTTCCTCCATGCCGCCGGTGCGCCAGGCGATGCCGCGCGTGTCCACGCCGTAATGCTCACGCAGGATGCCGCGTACCCAGAGCGCTGCCGTCTGCTGGTATTCCGGCAGGCCGATGCGCCTGCCCGCCAGATCGGCCGCCATGCGGATGCCGCGATCCGTGCGGATATAGATCGCCGAATGCCGGAAGGAGCGTGAGGGAAAGACAGGAATGCCGATATAGGGCGCATCGCCCCGCGCCGTGGTGACGATATGGCTGCCCATGGACAGTTCCGTCACGTCGAAGGCGCGGTCGCGCAGGGCGCGGCGGAAGATATCCTCCGGCTCGCCGGGCAGCACGGTCAGGGTAACGCCGGGCACGTCCACGCGCCCATCCAGGATCGGGCGCGTGCGGTCGGAACTGGTGCAGGCCAGGGTAAGGCGGATCGTCTCGGGCAACGTCATCATTCCATTGCGGCAGCAAGATTGTCGGGCGTGAAGGGCATGGCGCGTGGGCGGATGCTGAGGGCGGCATGGATGCCGCTGGCGAGGGCCGCGATGGTCGGGCCGAGCGAGGACTCCCCCGCCCCCAGGGGCGGCGCGTCCCTGGGGCCGATCAGCCGCACCTCCACCGCCGGCACCTCCGAGAAGCGCAGGACCGGGTAAGCCTCCCAGCTATCCGTGGTGATGTTGAGGCGGTCGAAATGGACGGCCTCCTTCAGCGCGATGGAGGCCGCCTGAATGGCGCCGCCCTCGATCTGGTTGATCACCCCATCCGGATTGATCGGCTCGCCCACATCGGCGGCGATCCAGAGGCGGCGGCAGCGCACCACCTCGGCAGCCTCCACTTCCGCGGCCACCGCGCACCAGCCGCCAGTGCCCTTGTACCGGGCCACGGCGATTCCGGTGCCCACTCCCTCTTCCGAGGAGATGCGTGGCCATCCGCACATGGAAGCCACCTCGCGCAGTACAGCGGCGGCACGCGGATCGTCCTCCAGGTGGCGCAGGCGGAAGGCGACGGGATCCTGGCCGCTGAGTTCCGCCAGCTCGTCCATTACGGATTCCGTGGCCCAGACATTCAGCAGCGCGCCCAGCCCCCGCAGCGCGGAGCTGCGGATCGGCATTTCCAGAAGCCGGTGCATCGAGACATCGAGGGAAGGCACGCGGTAACCCGGCACCGCGTTGCGCTGCCCGCCACCGCCGCCAGCCATCGGCGCGTCGATCGCCACGGGATAGGTGAAGGGCGGGTTGATATAGGCCGATGACAGCAGCGTCGGGTCCTTCGCCCGCCCGGGGCGCGAGGAATGCCCGTTGCCACGCAGCACCGCGCGCCAGCGGCTGAGCATCCCATCCGCATCCAGCGTCGCCTCGATATCCATCAGGGCGGCAGGGGAATGGGGCGACCAGGCCAGCTCCTCCGCACGGCTCCACAGCACGCGCACCGGCCGTCCGGGATTTGCTCGCGCTATCAACACGGCATCCAGCGCCACGTCATCGGCACCATTATGGCCGTAGCAGCCCGCGCCCTCCACATGGCGCACCGTGATCCGCTCCGGCTCCAGCCCAAGTACCGTCACCAGATCCGCACGCAGGTTGTAGATGCCCTGGCTGTGCGTCCACACCTCCACCGCACCGTCCTGCCAACGCGCCACGGCGCAGGACGGCCCGATCGATCCATGAGCGATGAAAGGCCGCTGGAAGAGCGCCGAAACCGCAAGCGCCGCATCGGGCGCCGGATCGTCCCGACGTTCCACTTCGCTGCGCTGGGCAGGGGCTGCCTGGATCCAGGCGGCGAGGTCGCTCTCTTCGGGCAGGGATTCCTGCACATCCCAACGCGCACGGGCCGCCACACGCGCGGCACCTGCCTCGGCGGCCCATTCCTCACTGGCCACCACGGCGAGGAGGTTCCCGTCACGAAACAGGGAGGCATCGCCCGGCAAGGGGCCGTCACGCAGTTCGATCAGGCTCGCGACGCGCGCGGGTGGGCGCAGCATGCGCGCATGCAGCATGCCCGGCAGGCGCATGTCATGCACATAGCGCGGCGCACCGAAAACCTTGTCAGGCAGATCCAGGCGCGACACCGGCTGCCCCGCGATCCAGCGGGCGGTCGCCGGCTTGGGCGGCACATCCCCACGCGCCTCCACATCGAGCGGCACGGTTTCGGCCTGCTCCCAATAGGAGCCGATCACCATCCCATCCGCACGGGTGAAAACACCGTCCTCGATCCGGATCGCCGCCGGCGCTACCCCCGCGCGCTGGGCGGCCACGCCCAGATGGATCGCCCGCGCCTCGGCACAGGCATGGCGGATGGCAACACCGCTTTCCTGGATGGAAAGGCTGCCCGAGGTCACGCCCTCATTCGGGCTACCAGGCGTGGACGCGGGCTGAACACGCACGCGATGCGGGGCAACATCCAGCTCATCCGCCGCAATCTGCGCGAGCGCGGTCAGAATGCCCTGCCCGATCTCCACCTTTCCCGGCGTTACCGTGACATGCCCATCGGGCGAAAAGCGGAGCCATCGCGACAGGCGCGGCTCGGCACGCAGGCTGCCGGGCAGGTCGGGCGCATTGCCCCCCTTCCCCATCGGAAAGCCGAAGGCGAGATTCACGCCGGCACCCCTTCGCGCATCTCCCGCGCCGCCCGCAGCACCGCGCGGATCATGCGGTTATGCGCACCGCAGCGGCAGAGATGCGGCTCCAGCGCGGCACGCACCGCCGCCTCATCCGGATCCGGATTCCGTTCCAGCAGCGCCGCCGCGCTGACCAGGATGCCGGAGAGGCAATAGCCGCATTGCCCCGCCTGTTCCGCCAGGAAGGCGGTTTGCAGGGGATGGGGCGCCTCCGGCGTGCCCAACCCCTCCACCGTGCCCACCTGCCGCCCCGCCACAGCTTCCACCGGCAGGGCGCAGGAAGGCCGCGGCTCTCCGTCCACGGTCACGTAACAGCAGCCGCAGGCCTCCTGCCCGCAGCCGAAACGGGGGCCGCTCAACCCCAGCGGTCCACGGAGGGCATGCAGCAGCGTCATGCCCTCGGCCGCCTCCAGCTGGGCGGGCATGCCGTTCAGCGTGAAGGCGACCTGCACTACTGCACCTCGATCCGGGCCATGCGGACGTTGTGCCGCTGCGTCTCCACATCCTTGCGGAGGAAGGCATCGAACTCGGCGACGGACATGGGCATGGGCTGCGCGCCCTGCTTCTCCATCGCCGCCTTCGTCTGCGCCCGCGCCAGCCAGTCATTCACCGCGCCGTTCAGCTTCGCCACGATGGGCTGCGGCACCTGCGTCGGCACCATCAACCCGAGCCAGATCGAGCCCTCGTAGCCTGGCAGTCCGGCCTCGGCGACCGTGGGCAGTTCCGGCAGCAACGGATCGCGCTTCAGCCCCGTGGTGGCCAATGCCTTCGCCCTTCCGCCCGCGACATGCGGCTGCATGGTCGGGATGGCATCGAACATCATCGGCACCGTGCCGGAGATCAGCGCCGTGCGCGCCTCGCCCGAGGAGCGAAAGGGAATGTGCTGGATCTCGATGCCCGCCATGGCACGGAACACCTCGCCGGCAATGTGATAGGGCGTGCCGGGACCGGAGGAGGCGTAGTCGATCTTACCCGGCTCCGCCTTCGCCTTGGCGATCAGCTCCGCCACGCTGTTCACGCCAAGCGAGGGATGCACCGCCAGCACGTGATGCGCGACATTCACCGCCGCCGCGGCCGCCAGGTCCCGCATCAGCACATAGGGACGGTTCGGCAGCAATGTCTCATTCGCGGTGTGCGTGTTGGACATCATCAGCAACGTGTAGCCATCGGGGGCCGCCTTCGCGACGGCATCCGTGCCGATCACCGCGCCGGCGCCCGGCCGGTTCTCCACCACGAATGGCTGGCCGAGGCTTTGCGACAGCGCCTCCGCAACATTGCGCGCCGCGATATCGGCGGAACCGCCCGCGCCGAAAGGCACGACGATCCGCACGGGGCGATTCGGCCAGCTGGTGTCCTGCGCAATGGCGGGCGCCGCCAGGGCGCCCACCGCCAGGACACCGAAGCCCCGCCGCGTGATCTTGTTCTTCATTATTATTCCGTTTCCTCCGATGCTTTCGCGAGCCGCTATTCGACCTTCCCGATCCGCTGCACGGCACGCACCAACCGTGCGCTGTCGTCGCGGAAGAAGCGCTCGAATTCGGCACCGTCCTGATAGGCGATCGGGCTGCCGGCCGTATCCATGGCGCGCTTCAGCCCCTGATCCTTCTCGCAGACCTCGCGAAGGGCCTGGCGCAACCGGTCCTGGACCGGTGCCGGGGTTGCCAGGGGCAGGAAGACGCCGGCCCAGATGTAGAACTCCACATCCTTGTAGCCGAGCTCCATGAAGGTCGGCACATCCTCGAAGCCCTTGAGGCGCTCGCTGCCCCAGCTGGCCAGGGCGCGCAGGCGCCCTTCCTTCACATGGGCGACGGCGGGACCAGGGCCGGAGGACAGGGCGTCGATCTGGCCCGCGAGCAGCGCCGTCAGGGCCGGGCCGCCGCCCTGGAAGGGCACGTGCAGCAGGTCGATATCGGCAGCGCCGGTGAACATCGCCATCGCGACATGCAGGGTGGAGTAGTTGCCAGCCGAACCGAAGGTGATGGCGCCAGGCCGCTTCTTCGCGTCCGCCACGAACTCCTGGACCGTCCGCCAGGGCGAGCTCGCCGGCACGAGCAGCACAGTCGGGTCGGCATTGATGCGGGCGATCGGCGCGAGCTGGTCCACGGTATAGGCCGGCGGGCGGCCCATGATGCGCTCGCTCTCCGGCAGCATGGCGAGGGAGGAGAGCGCCATCAGCGCCGTGTAGCCATCAGGGGCCGCACGGGCGACGCTGGCGCTGCCGACGATGCCGCCGGCACCGGGGCGGTTCACCACCGGAACAGGCTGATTGAACACCCGCTCCAGCGCCGCAGCCACCGGGCGGGCCGTCACATCAGCCTGCCCACCAGGGGGAAAGGCCACGATCATCTGGATCGGCCGGGTGGGCCAGGTTCCCTGCGCCTGAACGGCGGCAGGCATCAGCCCGGCAGCACCCAGGGCGACCATCAGGTCACGACGAAGCAGCACGCTTACCTCCTGCGGATGGCTCACCACCCGCCTCCTGAACCCTTGGGGACGGGGCGGTCTTTTGCCGCCCCTGCATCCCGTTTCCTCAATGCGCGGCGCCCTTGTGGCGCCAGATGTCAGGCGGCGCCGCGCAGCGCCGCCGCATCCACCTTGCGCAGCGTGTTGCGGATCTTGCCGATGCCCTCGATCGCGCATTCCACCACATCGCCATCCCGCAGGAAGCGCGGCGGCTTGAAGCCGATGCCCACACCCTCCGGCGTGCCGGTGGCGATGATGTCGCCCGGCAGCAGCGCCATGCTGAGGGAGATGGTCTCGATCAGGGTCGGGATGTCGAAGATCAGGTCGGCGGTGGTGGCGTCCTGCCGCTTCTCGCCATTCACATGGCAGGTCACGCGCATGGATTGCGCATCCAGCTCATCCGCCGTCACGAGGAAAGGCCCCATGGGGCAGAAGCCGTCGATGCCCTTCCCGAGCAGCCACTGCTTGTGCTTACCCTGCAGGTCGCGCGCGGTGACGTCGTTCACCAGCGTGTAGCCGAAGACATGCGACATGGCCGAGGCCTTGGGGATGCAGCGCCCGCCGCGACCGATCACCACCGCCAGCTCCGCCTCGTAATCCACCTCGGCATCCAGGCCCGGGACCATCGGGATATCGTCCCAGGGGCCGGAAATGGAGGTGAAAGGCTTGGTGAAGATGATCGGCGCCTTGGGGATCGCATCCGCGGCGCTGGTCGAGGAAGAGTCGTAGCCACTGCCGGCGAACTCACGCGCATGGGCATGGTAGTTCTTGCCCACGCAGAAGATGTTGCGCGGCGGATTGGGCAGCGGCGCCAGCAACATCGCCTCGTCCAGCGCCTCGCCCTCGCCCGTGGGCTCCGGCATGGTTGCGCCGCTGGAGAGAGCCGCGATCAGCGCCGTCATCTCCGTCGGCATGTTCGGAGCCAGGGTTTCCACCGGCCAGAAGCGGGTGCCCGAGGCATCCACGCGCACCAGGCGCGCCGCGCCACCCTGCTTCACCATCGCGAGCTTCATAAGGGCGATCCTATACCAATTTCACTTTTAACTGGACCAATCTTGGGTTATGGTCCTCTTATTGGTTGGACCAGTCAAGCCTTTGGATCATGCCCTTGCCCGATTCAGACATTGTTAAGGACCGCATGGGCGCCACGGCGCTGCGAGATACACTGGAGCGCGATCTGCTGGCCGACCGTTGGGGAATAGGCGAGAAGCTGCCGACGGAACGGGAGTTGGGCGCCCATTATGGCGTGGCCCGCAACACGGTCCGCCGCGCGCTGGATGCGCTGGAACAGCAGGGCCTGATCCATCGCCATGTCGGTCGTGGTACCTTCCGCAGCATGCCCGCCGGATCCGCGCCGGCCAACGATGAATCGCTCAGCCCCTCGGATGTGGTGGAATGCCGCCTGATCCTGGAGCCGGAGATGATCTCCCTCGCCGTCGCGCGCGCCACCCAGGCGGATATCGCGCGCATGGCCGAATGCCTGCGCGGCACCGATGAGGCCCCGGACCTCGCGAGGTTCGAGCATTGGGACGCCGAGTTGCACGATGCCTTCGCGCTGGGCACGCATAACGCCGCTGTCATCGCCATGTCCCGCTCGCTCGCCCGGGTGCGGGAACGGACGGATTGGGGCCAGTTGAAGGCGCGCGGCAATACGGTGGAGCGGCGCGCCATCCTGCAGGAGCAGCACCACGCCATGGTGAATGCGGTGCGCCAGCGGGACCGCAGTTCGGCACGGCAAGTGATGCGCGACCACATCCTCTTCGTGCAGGGCTACATGTTCAGCGATTAGCGCCGATCGCCGAGGGCCGATCGCGCCAGCCGCGCTATTCCGGCTCCACGCCTGCCCGCGCGGTGAGTTCCTTCCAGCGCGCCACCTCGCCCTCCCACATGCGGGTGAAGGCGGCGACGGACTTTCCTCCGCCCGTCACGCCATTCCTTTCCCAGGCCGCGCGCATCTCCGGCGTGGCAAGACTGGTGGCGATGGCGGCGTTCATCCGTTCCAGCACGGAAGGCGGCGTGCCGCGCACGGCGAAGATGCCGTACCAGGTATCGGCGATCACATCGGGATAGCCCGCCTCGCCCATGGTCGGCACATCCGGCAGCAGGCCGACCCGCTCGGGTGCCGTCACGGCCAGGGCGCGCACCTGCCCACCACGGATCTGCCCGGCGGCGCTCGGCATGGTCTCGAACATCGCTTGGACATTCCCTGCCACGAGGTCGTTCATGGCCGGCGCGCTGCCACGGTAATGCACCGCCGCCGCGTCGATGCCCGCCAGCCTGATGAAGAGGGATGCGGTGACGTGATGCAGCGTCCCGCGCCCGGCGGTGGCGAAGTTCAGCCGGCCTGGATTGGCCTTCGCATAAGCCACCAGCTCCGCAACGCTGCGCACCGGCAGCGAAGGGTTGATGATCAGGGCGTTGTAGGCGGAGCTGATATCGGCGACCGGCGCGAAGTCACCCAGGCTGTCATAGGGCATGCGCGCCTGCACGGCCGGGAAGATGGCGTGGTGCACGGCGGCCAGCAGGAAGCGGTTCGCCTCCACCGGCGACTTGGCGACATACTCCGCACCCAGCAGCCCACCGACGCCGGTGCGGTTCTCTACCACCACCGGCTGCGAAAGGCGGGGGCGCAGCGCCTCGGCGAGCAGCCGCGCAAGCGTGTCGCCGGAACCACCGGCGGCGGTGGGAACCACCAGCACCACCGGGCGCGTCGGCCAATCCGTGTCCTGCGCCCGGGCCATGTGGAGTGCGGGGGCCACCAGCGTGGCGCCCAGGATCATGCGTCGTGTCGCCATCGCCCCCTCCCCTATGCCTTGCCTGCGCCGCGGGATGTCGGATGCTTCGCCAGCTCCCGCACCGCATCTGGGTCCGGCGTGAAGCCAAGCCCCGGCGCATCGGAAGGATGCAGCCAGCCATCCGCATCCGGCCGGGGCAGCGGACCGAAGATCCGTTCCGTCACCAGAGTCGCGAGGTGATGGTATTCAACTAGCCCCCCATTCGCGATGCCCGCATGCAAATGCATGTTGTGATGCGCCCAGGCGCCGCCATTGGCGATCGGCTGGTTGAAGGCGGCCGCCAGCCCGGCGATGCGCAGCCCCTGGGTGAAGCCGCCACCGATCACGACATTGGGCTGCATCACATCCAGCGCCTCGGCCATGATCAGGTCGCGAAACCGGTGGATCAGCCCCTCATTCTGCCCGCCAGCCAGCGGCACCCGCACCTGACGCCGCAGATCGGCCAGGCGGCGCGGATCATTCTCCACCAGCGGCTCCTCGAAGAAGCCGATGCCGAGATCCTCCACCCGCTCTGCGAGCCAGCGCGCGTGATAAGGATCGAGGGAGCAGTTGCCATCGAGGAAGATCGGCACCTCCGGTCCCACGGCATCCCGCACGGCCATGACGCGCTGAAGATCCTCCGCCACCAGCGCGGCCAATGGGCGCGGCTCGTCGCGGCGCTTCAGCCCGTGATGGCCCACCACCATCTTCAGCCGCTTCGCCCCGCGCTCCTTCACCCAGACCTTCGCGGCGGCGGCCAGGGTCTCGCGATCCATGGAAGCGAAGCCGAAGGTGACATAGGCCGGCACGCGCGGCCGTGCCCCGCCCAGCAACCGCCAGACCGGCAGCCCCAGCGCCTTCCCCTTGATATCCCAGAGCGCGATGTCGATCGCCGCAATGGCATGGCACCCATGGCCAGTCTGCCCGCGCGGCGCCAGTTCCCAGTACAGCTTGTCCCAGACACGCTCATGCGCCAGCGCATCTTCCCCGACGATGTGGTAGGCCGCCACCTCGTTCACCGCCGCGGCGACCACCTCCTCCTCGGTGATGGCGGTGATGCCGTGGCCCTTCAGCCCGTTCTGCGTCTCCACCTCCACCAGGGTCAGGGAGAGCGCCGTGTCCCGCTCGAAACCGGGCAGGTCGAAACGGACAGGGATGTTCAGGGGCGTCGCGGAGACGCGCGCAATGCGCATGCCCGCGACGAGGCCGGGTTCCATGGAAACCTCCTCGACAACGATGACGATGCGGCGCGCCTTCCTGCCTGAAGGCTAAAGGCCCTCAGGAGTCCTCGACCAGTCGTGTCTCGCTAAGCCTGCCATCGCGCGACGCGAAGACTTTCCCGCTCCGTTCCGGTCGATGCAATGACCTCCACGAAGCGCCGCGCTGCTGGCAGCAGGGCGGAAAACTCGCCCCGCGCGGCAATCACATGCCGCCGCTGGGCCCAGGCGTCCTGCAGGTTCAGTACCGTCAGCCCCATCTCCGCCGCATGGCGCTCGGCCAGCACACGGGGCAGCAGGGCCGCACCGAAGCCGGCGGCCACGAAGCCCGCCACCGTCTGCATCCCCTGCGCCTGCACCCGCATGCGCAAAGCCAGCCCAGCTTCATCGGCGGCGCGGCGCATCGTGGATTGCAGGGCAGACCCGTCCACATACCCCACCAGGTCGTCATCCAGCATGTCCCGGAAGGACACCGCGCCACGCCCGGCCAGCCGATGGCCCGGCGGCACCACGGCCACCAACTCGTCCGAGCACAGGAAGCGCTGCGCCAGATCGCCCCCAGCCAGGCTGATTGCATCGACCAGCGCCAGTTCCACATCGCCCCGCCGCAGGGCGAGGAGCGCCTCGCCGCTCGGCATCTCGCGCAGGTCGAGGCGGACTTTCGGCTCGCGTCTCAGGAAACCGCCCAGCACATCCAGCGGCAACAGGAGCAGCACGGAAGCGGAGGCCGCCACGCGGAGATGGGCGTCCACCCCGCCGGCCATGTCGTCCAGTTCGAGAGCCAGCCGCGCCATGGCGGTTTCCACGCCGCGCCAGCCCTTGCGCAACGTCTCGCCGGCAGGGGTGAGGCGCATGCCGCGGGAATGCCGCTCCAGCAGCGGCAACCCGACCTCGGCTTCCAGCATGGCCAGGCGCCGGCTACCGGCCGCTGGCGCCAGGTTCAGGCGGCGGCAGGCGGCACCGAGGCTCCCCGTCTCCGCCACCGCGTCAAAAAGGCGCAGGCTGAGAGGATCGAGCCGCTGGGGAGAGATCATGCCGTCCCGCGTGGCGGGCCGCTCAGAACAGCCCGTCGATCCGTCCCTCGGCATCCAGCCCGATGGTCTCGGCGGCCGGGTGGCGCGGCAGGCCGGGCATGGTCATCACATCGCCGCAGATCGCCACCACGAAGCCCGCGCCCGCCGAGAGGCGCACATCCCGCACCGGAAGCGTGTGCCCGCTGGGCGCACCAAGCAGCGCCGGATTGGCCGAGAAGGAATACTGCGTCTTCGCAATGCAGACCGGCGCCTTGCGGAACCCCGCCTCCTCGAAGCGAGCCAGCCGCGCGGCCAGGGCCGGCGGCAGCGCCACATCCGCGGCGTGGTAGATTTCCCGCGCGATGGTGGCGATCTTGTCGGCCAGCTTCATGTCGTCCGGATAGATCGGCTGGAAGCGGGCCGACTTGCCCGCGATCATCGCCTGCACGGCACGCGCCAGATCCGCGGCACCTGCTGCGCCATCACCCCAATGGGTGCAGAGGATGGCCTGCGTGCCCGCCGCCTCCATCGCCTCCTGCACGGCCGCGATCTCGACATCCGTGTCGGAGGTGAAGCGGTTCAGCGCCACCACCACGGGCAGACCGAACTTGCGCATGTTCTCGACATGGCGCTCGAGATTGGAGAGGCCACGGCGCACCGCCGCCACATCCTCGGTGCCCAGCGCGGACTTCGCCACGCCGCCATGCATCTTCAGCGCGCGCACGGTCGCCACCACCACGCAGGCGGCGGGGGAAAGCCCCGCCATGCGGCACTTGATGTCGAGGAACTTCTCGGCGCCCAGATCTGCGCCAAAGCCGGCTTCCGTCACCACCACATCGGCCAGGCGAAGCCCCAGCCGCGTCGCGATCACGCTGTTGCAGCCATGGGCGATGTTGGCGAAGGGGCCGCCATGCACCAGGGCCGGGCTGCCCTCCAGGGTCTGCACCAGATTCGGCATCAGCGCATCGCGCAGCAGCGCGGCCATGGCGCCATCCGCCTTCAGCTCATGCGCCGTCACCGCGCGCCCGTCGCGCGACTGGCCGATGATGATACGCCCCAGCCGGGCACGCAGGTCATCCAGATCCTTGGAGAGGCAGAAGATCGCCATCACCTCGGAGGCGACGGTGATGTCGAACCCGTCCTCGCGCGGGAAGCCGTTCGCCACGCCGCCCATGCCCACGGCGGAGAGCCGCAGCGCGCGGTCGTTCATGTCGATCGCGCGCTTCCAGGCGATGCGCCGCGCATCCAGATCCAGCGGGTTGCCCCAGTAGATGTGGTTGTCGATCATCGCCGACAGCAGGTTGTTGGCGGATGTGATCGCGTGGAAATCGCCGGTGAAATGGAGGTTGATCTCCTCCATCGGCGCCACCTGCGCCCGCCCGCCGCCCGTGGCCCCGCCCTTCACCCCGAAGCAGGGGCCGAGCGATGGCTCGCGCAGCGCGATCATCGTCCTCGTGCCCAGGGCGTTCAGCGCATCGCCCAGGCCGATAGTGGTGGTGGTCTTTCCCTCACCGGCCGCGGTGGGGTTGATGCCGGTCACCAGCACCAGCGCGCCCTCGGGCCGTCCCTCCTGCGCACGGACGAAATCCATACCCAGCTTGGCCTTGTAGCGGCCATGCGGCTCCAGGGCATCAAGGGGGATCCCGGCGCGCTCCGCGATCTCGGTGATGGGGCGCAGCGTCGCGGCTCGCGCGATCTCCAGATCCGTCGTCATCCATGATCCCCAGGCTGATCAATGTGGGGTTACGGCAGGCTCCGGTCCTCGGCAAGCAGGCAAGGCTTGGCTCATGCGCTGCGGGAGTGCGATGCTTCCGGGAACAAAAGAACTGGGAGGAAGATTCATGCCCCACCGTGCCCCCAAGGCGACGCGACGGAGCCTTCTGGCGGCCCCCGCCCTGCTCCTCGCCAGGCCAGGCTGGGCCCAGGCGCCAGAGGCCTGGCCCACCCGGCCCATCTCCATGCTGGTGCCCTTCGTGGCCGGCGGCCCATCGGACATCGTGGCGCGGGCCGCCTCCCACACCATGGCGCAGGCTATCGGGCAGCCCGTGGTGGTCGAGAACCGCCCCGGTGCGAATGGCGAGGTCGCGGCCCGCATCGCCACCCGCGCGACGCCGGATGGACACACGCTGATGGTCGGCTCCATCGGCGTCTGGGCGATCAACGCCGCGCTGCGCCCGAATCTCGGCTACGATCCCATCCGCGACTTTACGCCGCTGGTGCTCGCCGTCACCACCCCGAACGTGCTGGTGGTGAATGAGAAACACCCGGCGCGCGACGTGGCCTCCCTGATCGCCTGGCTGAAGGAGCGGAACGGTCGCGCCTCCTACTCCACCTCGGGCGTCGGCTCATCGGACCAGCTCACGACGGAGTTGTTCAAGCTCCGCACGGGCACCGAGATCACTCATGTCCCCTATACCGGGGGCGCCGCGGCGGCGACCGACCTGATCGCAGGCAATGTGGACATCTCGTTCCAGAATCTCGGCACTGTCGCTGCCCATATCTCCGGCGGCCGGTTGCGTGCCCTGATGGTCACCAGCGAACGCCCGCATCCCGTGCTTCCGGGCGTTCCCACGGCCGAACAGGCCGGGCTGAAGGACTTCGTCGTCACCTCCTGGCAGTCCTTCATGGCGCCCGCGGGCATGTCCACGCCGCTGCGTGACCGCGTGGCCGGTGCGTTACGCGATGCGCTGCTGCATGCCGACACCAAGCCTCGGCTGGAGGCGATCGGCTTCGATGTCGTTCCCACCACGCCGGATGACTACCGGCGCTTCCAGCAGGCGGAGATCGACCGCTGGCGCGAGGTGATCCAGGTCGCGCGAATCACGGCGGGCTGACGCGTCACGCGAAACGCGCTTTGACGCGGATCAAAGCCGTGCGGAGCCGGCCGGCCTAGCAGAGCTTCCACATGGCGGCACAGCGCCGCCCTGTGGAAGTGAGGACCTTATGTCTATCAGGATCGGTGCAGCGGCCGCGGCTCTTCTGGTCTGCACCGCGCTGACTCCCGCCTCGGCGCAGTCCCTCGGCAGCCAGCCCGTGCGCGGCAAGCAGGCCGGCGATATCATGCTCGGCGCCAGCGTCATCGGCGTGCTGCCGCAGGATGGTGGCCGCGTCAGCGCTATCGGCGGCCGCCCTTCGGCCAGCAACACCGCGACCCCACAGCTCGACCTCACCTATTTCATGGCCCCGCAGCTCTCCCTCAACCTCATCGCCGCCACCTCGCGGCATGATGTGGAAGTGCGTGGCTCAGCGCTCGGGGATGTCGATCTCGGCCGCGTCTGGGCGCTGCCGCCCACCCTCACCCTGCAGTTCCATCCCTTTCCGCAGGCACGCTTCAGCCCCTATGTCGGCGCCGGTATCAACTATACCGTCTTCTACGGCGAGGGCGGCGCCCGCACCGCGCCCGTGACGAAGGTGGACATCAAGAACGACTTCGGCTTCGCCGTGAACTTCGGTCTGGATGTCGAGGTCTCGCCGAACTGGCTCGTCAACTTTGATGCGAAGAAGCTCTGGCTGCGCCCGGATGTCAGCGTGAACAGCGGTGCCATCACCGGCCGCGCGGATCTCGATCCGTGGATCATCGGCGCGGGCGTCCGCTACCGCTTCTGAGCCAGAAAAACGGGGCGCCTCCCACGAGGCGCCCCGAAATACCGCTTCAGGCAGCCTTGCGTGTAACGCCCAGCTCCGCCAGCGCTTCGGCGATGGCCGCCACGGCCACCTGCATGTCGTCCGGTGTCACCGCACCGATGGTGCCGATGCGGATGGTGGGCGTCTTCGTCGTGTAGAAATTGCTGATCAGCACGCCACGGCGCTTCAGCGCATCCACGAAGCCCTGCAGGGTGAAGCCCGGTGCATCCGGCTGGTGCAGCGTGAGGATGATCGGCCCCTGATGCGCGGTATCCAGATAGGGCCGCAGCCCCGCGCGCTCCGCCCCCTCGCGCAGCACGCGCATATTCTCCCTGTAGCGCGCCAGCCGCGCAGGCTGACCTCCTTCGGCCAGATAGGCGCCCATGGCCACGCCGAAGGCATGCAACGCCTGCACCGGCGGGGTGAAGCGGAAGCTGCCCCAGCCCGACCGCTCCGCATGCAGCAGCACATCGCCCAGGTCGAAGCACCAGGAGCCGGCCTGCCCGGCCCGCTCCCGCGCGCGCTCCATGGGACAGACGGCGAAGCCGATTCCCGGGAGCCCCTCCAGGCATTTGTTGGAGGTGAAGAGCACCGCATCGCATTCCGGCTGCGCCTTGATGTCGAAGGGCAGCGCGCCGAAGGCGGAGACGGCATCCAGGATTATCCGCCGCCCCGCCGCGCGCACCACGGCGCCGATCTCGGCCGGATCATTGATGATGCCGCTGCCCGTCTCGGAATAGACCATGCCGACATGCGAGATGGTCGGGTCCGCAGCCAGTGCCGCCGCCACCTCCTCGCCGCGCACGCCGCGCGTATCCGGCACCGGCAGCGGCACGGGGTCGCGTCCCGCCTCCCGCGCGATGCGGATGATGCGCTCGGCATAGGTGCCGTTGCTGGGCACGAGAATCCGGCCGCCGGGCGGAATGAAGGTCCGCACCGCCGCCTCCACCAGGAAATGCCCGGCACCCTGCAGCGGCAGGGTGGCATGCACCCCGGCCACGCCGCCCGCGATATCCCGCACCCGGTCCCGGATGGCGGCATATTCCACGATAAAGTCGCGGTCCCAGGGAGCGATGTCCACGGCCATGGCAGCCCGCGTCTCAGGACGGGTCTGTACAGGGCCGGGGGTGAGGAACAGCATGTGCCGGTAAACCTTGCATGGCGGCGTTGATGGCGGCCCAAGCCTGCACCGTGGAACAGGCCCGGACAACCCGTCAGGCCGTAAGGGCGCCCCGCAATTCCCGCACCAGCTTGCGCCGGATGGCCTCGGCGAAATCCCTGTAATTCGCGCATTCCATCACGAAGGCAGCTGGTCCGCCGATCACCTCCGCGGCGTAATAGGCAGGCAGGTCCGGTTCCTCGTTCAACACGGCGAGGGCATTGACCGTCACCTCCGCCGCCACCGCCGCATCCCGCACCGGGGCCGGGGCGATGCCTGCATTTCCCACGCCATCGCCCGAAACATCCACCACGTGCCGGGCCGCGTTGCTCGGGAACTCGGCCAGCAGGCGCAGCGCCGCCCTCATCCCCTCTCCCAGCGCCGTGGGCCCGGCCGGCACCAGCCTGGGGACGGAATCCACCTCATCGGCCAGGGCGGCAGCCGTTTTCGAATCCTCCAGCAGCCTCCAGGGCACGGCCACCGCCTGCGCCCCCGGCCCCGACCAGAGGATGGCCGAAACCGCCGCCGCCCCGCGCCGCCCACCCGTCGCCGCCCGCACCACGGCCGGATCACGGAAGGCCGCGGCCAGCCCGCCCATCATCAACCCGAACTCGTCATGATCGACGGAGGAGGAGGCGTCCACCGCCAGGCACAGCGCGATATCCACGTCCCGCATCCGGCGAGATTGGGGGCAGGCGGCAGAGCGGGCAATCGCCCCCTGGACCATGATGGACCCGATCTTTCAGCATTCTCCCCTTGGGTCAGGGCACGCGCGCACTAGATTGTGAGTCTTGCCGGGACGAGTGGCTCAATGGCTGCCCCGCCCCGGCCATATCGCTGGAGCGACATGCGGGGCCCTACGGTCCGGTCGCACGGACCTTGGTTTGGGAGTAGAAGCGCCCTTCATGGACGGCACGATCAACCCGCCCTTGCCCGATCGGGGCGAGGCCCAGGCGCATGCTTCCGCTCCCATTTCCCGTATCGTGGCCGAGGTGGCCGCGACCTTCCCTGGGGAGCGCATTACCCTGGGCGAGATGGCCGAGGCTTTTGGTGACCGCGCCTTCGGCCTGCTGATCCTGCTTCTCCTTCTTCCCTCCCTGCTTCCGGGCATGGCCAGCGTCTTCGGCCTCCCGATGCTGGTGCTGGGTGTGCAGATGGGCCTCGGCTGGCGGGTACCGCAGCTGCCCGGCTTCATGGCGAGGCGCTCCATCAAGCGCACCGACCTGCTGCGCCTGGCCGGCGCCTCCTCCAAATGGCTGCGGCGGATCGAGACCTATGTCCGCCCCCGCCCAGGCCCCTTCACTAGCCCCATGGGCGACCGCCTCTTCGGCTGGCTGACCGTCTATGTCGCCTTCATGCTCATCCTGCCCGGCCCGGGCACCAACGGCCCGCCCGCCTTCGGCAACATCGTCATGGCCCTGGGCTTGGTGGAGCATGACAGCAAGACCATGGGCTGGGGCATCGCGCTGACCTTGATCGGCTGCATCTTCGCCACCGCCGTCCTTGCCGTGCTCTGCTGGATCGGGATCGAGGCGCTGGGCTTCGTGCTCTGAGGATCACAGCCCGTGCCGCCCCAGGCGGAACGACGCTGATCCCCCTCGCCTCCCGCCCCCGCCCGCGTTACACGCCCGCCATGCGCCGGTGGCCCGCAAGGGCTGAAACGGGAATGCGCGACGTGCCGTGCCACGGCACTCATCCGCAGCTGCCCTCGCAACTGTAGGCGGCCGATCGGGCCCCGATGCCATTGTGGCCGCCCTTCGAGAGCGGTGGCCATGAGAAGGCGGGGACCTCACCCGAAAGGGCAGCCGCGAGCCAGGAGACCGGCCGGCGCAGAGCTGTCTCGCGCGCGCCGGGCGAGGTGCACCGGCGCAACGGACCTTTGGACAAGGGGCGGACACGCCCCTTCCGCAGGCGAGAACCGCGTACACCGTCATGTGCTCCCATCGTGGAGGGCGCATGGCAGACCGTGACTGCTCGGCTGGGACGATCCCGATGCGACGCCTTCTTCTGCTTTCCTTTACCGCCCTCGCGCCCACTGCCCTGGCGCAGGCCACGCCTCCCGTCACCCAGCCCAGCGCGGCCGTGGCGGAGACCGTCGTCACTGCGACCCGCGTGCCCACGCCCATCGAGCGTGTGCCCGCCGGCATCACCGTGATCGGCCGCCGGACCATCGAGGAACGCGGCTACCAGACCCTGTCGGAAGCGCTGGCCACGGTTCCCGGCCTCTCGCTCCTGCAATCGGGCGGCATTGGCCAGCCCTCCAGCGCCTTCATCCGCGGCACCGCCTCCCGCCATGCCCTGGTGCTGCTGGACGGCGTCCCCATCAACGATGCCTCCGAGCCCAACGGCGCCTTCAACTTCGGCAACGAGCTTCTCGGCCTGGATGTGGAGCGGATCGAGGTCCTGCGCGGCCCCGCCTCCTCCCTCTACGGCTCCGGCGCCATCGGCGGCGTGGTGAACATCGTCACCCGCCGCGCCCCGAAGGACCGCGCCATCGCTCCCTATGGCGAGCTGGCGGGCGGTAGCAACCGCACCCTGCGCACCGGCGCCGGCATCGCCGGCACGGTGGGCGAGTTCGACTACCTGCTCTCCCTCCGCAGCCTTTCCACCCGCGGCACCGACGCCACCCCCTCCCGCTTCGCCCGCGACACCGGCGAGCGTGACGGCTTCCGCAGCGCGGGCGCGACGGTCCGCCTCGGCTGGACGCCCAGTGAGCGCTTCCGCCTGGAAGGCCTCGCCAACTGGCGCGAGAACCATGGCGGGCTGGACGACGTCCCCAATGACGACCCGAACTATTCCTTCGAGGACCGCCGCTATAGCGGCCAGATCCGCGCCGAGGGCCGCCCCTTCGAGGCCTGGACCACAGGCTTCCGCATCGCGCGCACGATGGACCGCCGCAAATACGAGAATCTGGCGGATAGCCTGTCCCTCTCCACCACCGACGACCTGTATCGCGGCGAGCGCACTGTCTTCGACTGGGGCAATCAGCTGCGCCTTCCCGATGCCGGATTCGCTGACCAGAGCCAGCTTTCCTTCGGCGTGACGCATGAACGCGAGGAGGTCCGCCAGGCCTCCGGCAGCGCCTCCTTCCGCACCACCGTTGATGCCGATGCCAGCAGCACCGGGCTGCATGCGGGCTACCAGATCCGCCTGTTCCGCCGCCTGGACCTTTCCGCCGGCATCCGCAACGACGATGCCGAGGATTACGGCAACCACACCACCTACCGCCTGGGCGCCGTGCTGGCCCTGCCCGAGATCGGCGCGCGCCTGCGCACCGCCTACGGCACTGCCTTCAAGGCACCCTCGCTCTACCAGCGCTACGGCCGCATCGGCACCTTCTTCCAGGGCAACCCGAACCTGCGGCCCGAATCCTCCACGGGCTGGGAAGCAGGCGTTGAATTCGATATCCCTCTCGCGGGGCAAACGGATTTCGTGACCCTCGGCGCCACCTATTACGACAGCCGCATCCGCGACCTGATCAACTACGACGCCTTCTTCACCACGCTGGAGAACATCGACCGCGCGCGCATCAAGGGCGCCGAATTCACCGCCACCCTGCGCCCCGCGCATTGGCTGACGGTGAATGCCGCCTACTCCATCACCGATGCGCGCGACGCCCGCAGCGGTGAACGCCTTGCCCGCCGTCCGGAACAGCAACTGGCCCTCAATGCCAGCATCCAGCCGATCGAGAAGGTGACCATCGCGCCGGAACTGATCCTCTACGGCCGCTCGCGCGAAGGCGCCTTCGCCTCCTACCGGGATGACGGCAGCGCCTACACCATCGCGCGCGACAACAAGGCCGGTGCCGTCTTCAACCTGACGGCAACCTGGCAGGTGACGGAGCCGGTCGCGCTCTTCGCGGAAGGGAGGAACCTCACCGACAGCGATTTCGAGCCGGTGAACGGCTTCGTCATCCCTGGGCGGACAGTGCTGGTGGGGACGCGGTTCCAGTTCTGAGGACCCGGAGGCTCTGCCTCCGGACCTCCGCCGGGGTGGCGGCGGCCACCCCGGACCCCGCGTTCAGTTTTTCAGGGAAACAGCGGGTTCAGGCGCCGCAGCTAACTAATTTGGGCCGCGCGGGCTGCCATGTCAGCCGCCTGAGGCCATGGACCTCAGGCGCACTTCAAGAGAACAGATCGCGGGGTCCGGGGAGCCCGTTGGTTCCCCGGTGGGGTCCAGGGGCAAAGCCCCTGGGGCTCAAAGCGTCTCCAGCAGCCCCACGATCACCTGCCCGCGCGGAGCCAGGTCCCGCCAAAGGATATGCTCGAAGGGCGCATGGGCCCCGGCGCCCGTGCAGCCCAGCCCGTCCAGGGTCGGGATGCCCATGGCGGCGGTGAAGTTGCCGTCCGACCCACCGCCACGATGCTGCTTCGGCAGTTCGTAGCCCGCCTCGCGCGCCAGGGTGCGGGCGCGCTCGTACAAGTTCAGGATTTCCGCGTTCTCGGCGAAGGGCGGGCGGTTCATGCCGCCCTCGACGGTGATGGTGATGCCGTCCTCGGTCCCGGCCAGGCCGAGGATCGCCTTCTCCAGCCGCTCGCCATCCGCCACGGTGGCCACCCGCAGGTCGATCTCGCAGCCGGCCTCAGGCGGGATCACGTTCGGGCGGGTGCCGCCCCAGATGGGGGCCACATTGGTGGTGGTGCCGCCGGCCAGATCCACCATGCCATGCACCTTCTGGATCAGCCCGGCCAGGGCCACCACGGCGCTGCGGCCCTCGGACCAGTTGCCACCCGCATGGGCCGAGACGCCGTGGATCTTCACCACGAAACGCCCCACGCCCTTGCGCGCGGTCACGCAGCTGCCATTCGGGCCGCCGGCCGGCTCGGGGATCAGCACCGCGCGGGCACCACGGGCTTCCTGCTCGATCAGGGCGCGGGAGGTGGGGCTGCCCACTTCCTCGTCCGGGGTCAGCAGGAGGGTGATCGGGCTCTTGGTCGCCACCTTCTGGCGCAGGATCTCGCGCACCGCGTGGAAGGCGAGGAAGGAGCCGGCCTTCATGTCATAGATGCCAGGGCCGAAGGCCTTCTCGCCCTCCACCTTCCAGGGCATCGAGGTGTCGAGCGTCTTGTGGTCCCAGACGGTGTCCAGATGGCCCGCGATCACCACCGGCTTGCCGGTTCCCGGTGTGCGGGCGATCAGGTTGTCGCCGAAGCCGTCGCGGCCGGGAATGCGGGTGATGGCGGCGCCCACCTCCCGCAGTCCGGCCTCAGCCTTGTCCATCAGCCCGTTCACCGCCACCGGGTCGGTGGTCGGCGTCTCATGCAGCACCCAGCCGCGCAGTTCCTCCAGCAGTGCTTCGCTCGAACCGATCTGGGTGGCAGGCATGAGACGATGTCCTTTTCCGTGACGCCGCCGTTTCTCGCGCCAGGGTCTGGCCTTGTCCATGCCTCAGGGAGGTTTGTTCCATGGCTCCGGCCGCTGGATTGGCCCCGTCCCTCAGGCGCCACCAGACGTGCGAGCCAGGAGGCTTGCCTGTGCCGAAGCCACCTCCACTCCCGTGGCGCGCGACGAAACAGAGCCCGCCCCGGCTGGATAGTCCCCTGCCGCAGTGCCACATTCGGTCCATGAGCATTGAGATGAAGAAGGTCTGCGTCTTTTGCGGCGCAAGTCCGGGGGGAAACCCCGCCTATGCCGAAGCGGCAAAGGCTCTTGGATACGCCATCGCCGCCCGAGGCATGGGCCTCGTCTATGGCGGCGGCAAGGTCGGCCTGATGGGAGTGGTCGCCGATGCGGCGCTTGAGGCCGGCGCCGAAGTGGATGGGGTGATCCCCGAGCACCTGATGCAGCGCGAACTCGGTCACGGCTCCGTGACCCGCCTGCACATCGTGGACTCCATGCATGAGCGCAAGGCACTGATGGCTAAGCTTTCCGATGGCTTCCTTGTACTGCCCGGCGGCTTCGGCACGCTGGAGGAAGCCTTCGAGGTTCTCACCTGGTCCCAGCTTGGCCTGCACAAGAAGGGCACGGTCTTCCTGGATGTGAACGGCTACTGGTCCAAGCTGAACGACATGCTGGACAACATGGTGGCCGAGGGCTTCGTGAAGTCCGAGCACCGGCTGCTCTCCATGACGGCCGCCACGGCAGAACAATCCCTGGACATGCTCGCCGCCTTCCGCCCGCCGGAGGTGACGCGCTGGATTGAGCGCGTGGCACAGGCCTGACGCTCCTTCCATGGCCTGTCAGCTCTGGACCGATTGGCATGCCCTGCCGGAACCGGCGCGCGGCGGAACCGTGGCGCTCGGCAATATGGACGGGGTGCATCGCGGCCATCGCGCCGTGCTGGCCGCCGCCCATGGCGCGCGCCCCGACCTGCCGCTCGCTGCCCTCACCTTCGAGCCGCATCCGCGTGAGCATTTCCGCCCGCAGGACCCGCCCTTCCGCCTGACGCTGCTGCCGGCCAAGACCGCCGCCCTGGCCG
The DNA here is from genome assembly GCF_025791835.1 of Roseomonas xinghualingensis. Classification (GTDB taxonomy): domain Bacteria; phylum Pseudomonadota; class Alphaproteobacteria; order Acetobacterales; family Acetobacteraceae; genus Roseomonas; species Roseomonas xinghualingensis. The sequence goes on along the minus strand of NZ_JAOXLP010000002.1, from coordinate 155,863 downwards.
CGGCCGGCTGTTCCCATGTCCATGCCGTACCCTTCGATGCCGCCCTGGCCGCCATGGAGGCTGAGGAGTTCTGCGAAGCCGTGCTGCTTCGCGGCCTGGGCGCGCGGCACCTGGCCTGCGGGGCGGATTTCGCCTTCGGCCACCGGCGCGGTGGCGATGTCGGCTTCCTGGCCCAATGGGCGGAGGCACATGGCATCGGCCTGTCCATCGTGCCGCCGATCTCGGATGCGGCAGGGCCGATCAGCAGCACCCGCATCCGCCGCGCGCTGCAGGATGGCTATCCCGAGCGCGCCGCCCAGCTGCTCGGCCGCGACTGGGAAGTGCGGGGCGAGGTCTTCCATGGCGACCGGCTGGGCCGGGAGCTGGGTTGGCCCACCGCCAATATCTGGCTGGGACGCCATCTGGAGCCGGCGCGCGGCGTCTATGCGGTCTTCGCCGTGCTGCCCGACAGATCCGTGGTGCCCGGAGTGGCGAATATCGGCCGCCGCCCGACGCTGGGAGGCGACCCGGAAACGCGGCTGGAAACCCATCTCTTTGACTGGTCCGGCGATCTCTACGGCCAGGAGATCGGAATCCGGCTGCACCACTTCCTGCGTGAGGACGCGATGTTCGATGGGTTGGATGCGTTGAAGGCCGCCATCGCGGCCGATGCGGCGCAGGCCCGCGCCATCCTGGCGAAGGCACCGCCGCAGATACTCTGATCCCCGCCGAGCCAGTTACGCTCTCTTCGGTGCCGGGCCAACCCTTGGCGCAGGTTGCCCATGAAAGGCAGCACGCCGCGCTGACCGGGGCCTATTCGCCCTTCCCCTGGGAGCCGTCGCGCAGAACCAGCATCCGCGCGGCTCCCTGCTCCCGTTCCGCAACCACATCCCAGCCCGGCAGCGGCGGAACCTCCTCCTCCCGTCCGATCTCCAGGCAGGCCAGCGCGCCCGGCGCGATCCAGCCCGCAGCCCGCAAACCCGCCAGCGCCGCCGGCCCCAGATCCTTTCCATAGGGCGGATCGAGGAAGACCAGCCCGCAACCTGTCTCGGCCCGGGGCGGCCGCAGCACATCCGCCGCTAGCACCTGCGCCACGCCCTCGGCCTTCACCGCCGCCACATTGGCCCGCAGCGCCGCCAGGGCCGCGCGGTCCCGCTCCATGAACACTGCCCGCGCCGCGCCGCGCGACAGCGCCTCCAGCCCCAGGGCGCCCGTGCCCGCGAAGGCGTCCAGGACCACGGTGCCTTCGATCGCCTGGCGCCCCGCCCAGGGAGCATGCCACAGCGCATCGAACAGGCCCTGCCGCACGCGGTCCGAGGTCGGGCGGGTGCCCGTGCCAGGCGGTGCCTGAAGCGCCCGGCCCCGCCAGCGGCCAGCGACGATCCTCATGGGCGCGCCGGCACCTCCGCAGGCCCCGTCACTTGTCCGTTCGAGGCTTGGCGCCCCAGGGCGTCAGATGCGGATCCCCTGCCCGCCGCGCGCGCGGCGGGCGGCTGCGGGGCGCCTCCGGCTCCCGCGGCGGCAAGGTGCGCTCGATGCCGCGCTGGATACGCGGGGCGGCACTGCGGATGCCGAGCTGCTCGCGCATGGTGCGGGCGTTCACCTCCTCCACCGCGCCCGGCGGCAGGGTGCCGAGCTGGAAGGGGCCGTAGGCCACGCGGATCAGGCGCGTCACATGCAGCTCGAGATGCTGCATCACGCGGCGGACCTCGCGGTTCTTGCCTTCCTGCAGGGAGACGGTGAGCCAGGCATTGGTGCCCTGGCGGCTGTCCAGCCCGGCCTGGATGGGGCCGTATTTCACACCATCCACGGTGATGCCACGGGCCAGCCAGGCGAGCGCGCCCTCGTTCACCCGGCCATGCACGCGCACCCGGTAGCGGCGGAGCCAGCCATTGGAAGGCAGCTCCAGCTTCCGCGCCAGGGCGCCGTCATTGGTCAGCAGCAGCAGCCCCTCGCTGGTCAGGTCCAGCCGGCCGACGGACACCAGCCGCGGCAGGCCGGCTGGCAGCTTCTCGAAGACGGTGGGGCGGCCCTGGGGGTCCTTGTGGGTTGTCACCAGCCCATCGGGCTTGTGGTACCGGAAGAGGCGCGTGGCCTCCGGCGCGCCCACCAGGCGGCCACTCACCAACACGGCATCGCCTGGGGAGACGAAGGTGGCCGGGGTCTCCACCTTCTGCCCGTTCAGGGTGACCACGCCCTCGGCGATCAGCTGCTCCGCATCGCGCCGGCTGGCGATGCCGGCACGGGCAAGCCACTTCGCGATGCGCTCGCCACGCTCCGGAGAGGCGGCGTCCTTCCCGTCCTCGCTCATGCTGCGGCTCGCTGGCGGCCGTTCTGGCGGGCCGCCTCCACAAAGGCTTCCAGGATCGCCTGGTCACGCGGGTCCACCGTGTATTCCGGGTGCCACTGCACGCCGAGGCAGAAGCGGTAGCCAGGATGCTCCAGCCCCTCCACCACCCCATCCGGGGCGCGGGCATTCACGATGGCACCCTCCCCCGGCCGGTCCACCGCCTGGTGGTGGGCGGAGTTCACCGCCATGGAAGGCGCGCCGACGATGCGGGAGAGCAGCGTGCCCGGGGTCAGCGCCACCTCATGCCCCGGCTCGGTGCGGGGATTGGGCTGTTCATGCGCCAGCGCGTCCGGAACGCTGTCCGGGATGTGCTGGATCAGGGTGCCGCCGAGCGCCACGGCCAGAAGCTGCTCGCCGCCGCAGATGCCCAGCACCGGGATGTCACGCCGCAGCGCGCCGCGCAGCACGGCGATTTCGAAGGTCGTGCGGCCTTCTTTCAGCACCACGGTGTCATGGCGGGGGCCGCCGCCGTAAAGCGCCGGGTCCACATCGAAGGCGCCGCCAGTGACCAGCAGGCCATCGATATGGTCGAGATACTCCTCGGCCAGGGCGGGTTCATGCGGCAGGGCAATGGGCAACCCTCCGGCGGCCGCGATGGCGCCGAAGTAGTTCTGCCGCAGGGCGTACCATGGCAGCTTGGAATATCCGCCCGGTTCCTCGGCATCGAGGGTCAGGCCGATCAGGGGTCGTCCGGTCATGAGGGGGTTGGTAGAGCGAGCAGACCCGCCCCCACAAGCGGCGGTTGGATGTAATAGGACGATTCCCGATGGCGGATGGCTCGCCAATGGCTCTGGCCTTGGAAGAGGCGAAGGCGGCAGCGGCCCGTGGAGAGGTGCCAGTGGGCGCGGTGGTGACGGATGCCTCCGGCCAGGTGCTCTCCCGTGCGGGGAACGAGGTGGAGGCGCGGCATGACCCCTCCGCCCATGCCGAGATGCTGGCCTTGCGCGCCGCGGCCGCCGACCGGGGCGAGAAGTGGCTGGCCGACTGCACCCTGTGGGTGACGCTGGAGCCCTGCCCCATGTGCGCCCAGGCGGCCTCCTTCTTCCGCCTCCGGCGGGTGATCTTCGGCGCTTATGATCCAAAGGGCGGCGGGGTGGAGCATGGGGCGCGGATCTACGCGGCCCCATCCTGCCACCATGCCCCCGAGGTGGTCGGCGGGGTGCGGGAGAGCGAGGGGGCGGCGCTGCTGAGGACGTTCTTCGCGGCCCGGCGCTAGGACCGGCCAGACGTCCTCAGCGGCGTCAGAGCCATCAGAAGATCAAATCGAACACCCGGCCCTGAACCGCGGAAACGTCCTGGGCGGTCAGCGGAATATCGACACCGACGGCGTCAGCCACATCACCCAGCCAATCCGCTGCCTGCCCGGCCTCTTCTGCGCTCAATCCCGCGATACCGCGCCCGATGCTCTCCAGCGCATTCCCACTGACCTCGGCGAATTCCCCGGGAGCCAGCAGCTCCAGGCTATTGGCGGCCGCCAGCTGCTCGATCATGGCCAGGGTCGCCCCCCCTCCATAGAGGGCTGCCTCCGGGTCGGGCTGGTGGACTTGGTTGGCCGCTTCGATGCCCCGGATCAGCGTGACATCGGCCGCCGCCTGTTCCGCAACCGTGTCCGCGGCTGCCGATTCCTGGTCATGGATCTCGAATTGCTGGTCGAGCGCATCGACGGGCACCGGATCGAACTGGGCAGGATCGGGATTGGCGGAGAAGACGCCCTGCGAATATCCAGCCCCGCCGAAGTTCCCATAGGTTGGAAGGGGAATGCCCGAAGATGCCGGCTGAAGCGTGGCCGAATCGACGAAGAATTGCTGGTTCCAGTGGATGTTGGCCATAGCGTCCTTGCCTCGGGATGCAGCCCAGTCCGGGCTGGAGAAGGCGGTGTGAGGTTCTGGGAACCCGTCACGGATTTCCCGTGGCAGAACGCGATGGGAGCAGAAGCGCTTCCCCTCGCTGACCGGCAGCCCATCACGAAGGGCGGCGATGGAGCGGGCGCTGCCATCAGGCAGGTGGTTGCCGTGGCCAGGTCTTGCGGGGAGCGGCCCCATGGGGACCAAGCTTGCGGGGTTCGCCTCTGAACCCACCACGGCTTCCATGGACAAGCCTAGTGAAAGGCTTTCAGGAAAGCAGAGGCATCCTGGTCAGGATTGGAGGCGCATCACAATAGTTACGAATACAATTCGGAATAACTAGGTGCGCCGCGCGGCATGGCGCTCGTGAACCATGGGGGAGCAACAAGCCGCCCGGCAGGAACTCGCCTGCCGGCACGCATCAATCTTACCTGGGCTTGCCAGGATGACGGGCAGGCTTCGGCGGAAACCGGAGCCTGCTCCGGATCAGTGACTCATCACCTGAGACGCCGGGTAGGGCGAGCGTTCGGCCGCAACCGGGAGGAACAGCTTCTGCTTCTCCGCCTCTTGGACAGCGGCCTCGAATCCCGCCGCGATGATCGACCGAAGCCGCATCGTCTCCACCGGATCCGCCGCGAACTTTGCGGAACTCAGCGTCTCAAGAAGAGTGGCGCGTAGCTTTTCAAGGGTCTCCAGCCGGTGAAGCTGCGATGCCCGCTGCCGTGCCAAGCCGGCCATTGCGGAGAGGAACACCTTTTTCACAAGGTTCAGGTCGAACTGACGATCTGCGTTCACAGAAGCCTCGCAAGCCGGCACCAGGATGGTTCCGCATGGGCGCGGCACATCGGGTACTGAAGAGCTTATACACGAGGTTGTGATCCACCGATCACATAAACGTCATGGTTGAGCATGCATGAATTGCATATCAGTATTGCATATAATTGACATCTCGCATCAAGCCTGGAACGGCAAGGCTTAGCCAGCCTCGGCGGTTACTTTGGCGCTCTCTCCACGTTTTCAGGATGAGCCAGAAGGAAGGGCACCGAGATGACCGCCAAAGCGCCGGAAGGTCCGAAGGCCGATCATGGACCCGAGGACGCCTCCAAGGGCTACATCCCCCGCCCACCTTCCGCCGTGGATCTGGACAGGATCAGCGAAGCGCAGGCGCTGATCACCGACGAGTGGGCGGGTGAGTCCCCGCAAAAGGGCGAGGACCTGGAACAGGGCGCCCATCCCGGCGCGAAGCCAGGCAAGACCTAACGACCCAGCCCTTACCCGGAACCGACGGCTTGCCTAGCGGTACTGGTCCTTCCTCATGAGGAACTCCATCACATACCGCCGGACCCCCTCTTCCAAGGAGGTCATCGGCGCGTTGTAGCCGGCTCGCCGCAGCTTCGACATGTCGGCTTCGGTCCAGTACTGGTAGCGGCCACGCAGCGTCTCAGGCATCGGGATGTATTCGATGGCCGGCGGCTTCCCCAGCGCCGCGAAGACCGCCTCCGCCAGATCCTTCCAGCTACGGGCCTTCCCGGAGCCGACATTGTAGAGGCCGGAAGGCGCGGAAGCGCGCAGCAGCCAGAGGATGACGTCACAGACGTCATCCACGAAGACGAAGTCGCGGCACTGCCCGCCATCGACATAATCGGGGCGATCGGACGCGAAGAGACGCGCGGGCTCGCCGTGCTGGACGGTGCCGGTGATGTTGAACACGGCGCTGCGCATATGGCCCTTATGGTACTCGTTCGGGCCATAGACGTTGAAGAACTTCAGCCCGTACCAGCGCGGCGGCGCCGGGCGCCCCTGCTCCACATCACGCGCCACGCGGCGATCGAAGACATGCTTGCTCCAGCCATAAAGGTTCAGCGGCTGCAGCGTGGCGAGGAATTCAGGACTGTCCTGGTCAGCGAAGCCAGTATTGCCGTTGCCATAGGTTGCGGCGGAGGACGCATAGATGAAGGGCGTGCCCGTCTTCGCGCAATGGCGCCACAGCATCAGTGAATGGGCGAAGTTGTGGTCCATCACCTCGTCGCCATCCGCCGCCGTGGTGTCGGAATTGGCGCCGAGATGGATGACGCATTCCAGAGCGGGTGCATCCCGCAGCCAATCCTTCAGCGCATCGATCGGCACGTGATCCGTGAACTCGTGATTGCGCAGGTTGCGCCACTTGCCCTCGGTGCCGAGCTGGTCGCAGATCACCACATCGGTGATGCCGGCCTCATTCAGCCGTGCAAGCAGATTCGATCCGATGAAGCCGGCTGCGCCCGTCAGCAATATCACGACGCGTTACTCCTGGGTTCCATGGTCCGGGCGAGGCGGTGGGCCGGTATGCCCCTGCCCATCCTACAGCCTCATCATGGCAGCGTCAGCCTGGGGCCCTATCCGCCAGAAGCGCGCATCCTTAGGATGCCGCCCCCGCCGCCCCGCGGCGCGACCACCGAAAATGGCCCGCAAGAGCATCATGAATGGAACCGCAGGCATCGCCGACCCGGTGCTGATCGCCTCCGGGAACGCCCTGTCCTGGCTGCGGGACGCCGCCTGGCCCCTCTGGCTGGAGCATGGCGTGGACTGGGCGCGGCGCGGCTTCAACGAGAGCCTTGAACTGGAGACATTGCGCAGCCCCGCCGCCTTCCGCCGGCTCCGCGTCGTCTCCCGCCAGGTCTTCGTCTTCTCCGAGGCCCATGCGGCCGGCCTTCCACGCGCGGCTGAGGCCGTGGAACTGGGCATCGCCTTCCTGCGCGAGAAAGCGCGCGAGGCGGATGGCGGCTACGCGCAGCACTTCGATCTGGATGGCCGGATCATCGAGCCCAGGCGCGATCTCTACGACCACGCCTTCGTGCTGCTGGCCCTTGCCAGCGCCGCGCGCCTCTTGCCGAAGGAACCTCTTCGGCGCGAGGCCCTGGCGCTGCTGCGCTATCTGGACACGCGCTTCCCGCACCCGCGGGGAGGCTATGTCGAAAGCCTGCCCCCTGCTCTGCCGCGCCGGCAGAACCCGCATATGCATCTGCTAGAAGCCTTCCTCGCCGCCGCGGCCGCCTTCGGCGAGGAGATCTTCCTCACCCGCGCGGGCGATATGGTCCGCCTCTTCCTTGAACGGTTCCATGATGCGTCCACCGGCACGCTGCCGGAGTTCTTCGATGAAGCCCTTCTTCCGCAGCGCGAGGGCGGCCGCCACATCGTTGAGCCCGGCCATCATTGCGAGTGGGTCTGGTTGCTCGGCTGGTACCGGAAGGCCGCCCAGGGGCGCGGCGTCGTTCCCGCGCAGGACCTGGCGGAGGCAGGCCGCGGCTTGCTCGCCTTCGTCGATCGCCACGGAGTCAATGCGGAACTCGGTACTGCCTTCGATGAGCTATGGAGCGACGGCGCGCTGAAACACCCAGGCTCGCGTCTTTGGCCGCAGACGGAGCGGCTGAAGGCGGAGGTGCTGCGCCCCGATGCCACGCCGGACGGCATGGCCCGCGCCTATGCCGCCCTCCGGCCCTACCTCGACGCATCGCCCCGGGGGCTGTGGTTTGAACGGCTGGACCAACAGGGCCGGCCATCCACCGAACCTGCTCCGGCAAGCAGCCTGTATCACCTGACCGCCGGGATTCTGGTGGCGCACCGGCATCTAGCAGGAGCCAGCAGGACAGCATAATCGGCGCCTGCTCCTTCCGGCGCCTTTCACAGATGCCAAGCGGGGCACAGAAACATAAAGAACGAAATCAAAATAATTGCTAATCTGCCCAGCACGAATGACGCCGAGGCAACCACTCTGCTCAACCAGCCCCAGCCATCTTCCCCGAGGGCAGCCCCGGTTCCCTCGCCGCGCCTGAACCTGGACCGCCTGCTCGGCCATGATGCGCCGGACCGCCTGACCGTCCTTGTTCTCTCCTATCTGACGCTTCCCTCCCTCCTCTTCTTCCTGGGGGGATGGGTCGTCCTGTGGGTGGGGCTTCCGGCGGGCCTGATGGGCCTCACGGCACTGGGCCTGGCGCCTGGCTGGCGCCGGCTATGGCCGCTCCCCCCCGGGATGACGCTGCTGTGCCTGGCCCTGGGGCTGCTCTGGGCGGGGGCAACCGGCTCACACCACCTCGTCTACAGCACGGCAGACTGGCAGATCAGGGACGCGGTGCTGCGGGACCTCGCACTAGGCCCCTGGCCTGTGGGCTATCTCAACAGCGATACGGGCGACCATTGGCTCCTGCGCGCCCCGCTCGGCTTCTACATGCCAGCCGGGCTGGTCGGAAACCTCGCAGGTGTTCCGGCCGCGCGGGTCGCGCTCTGGCTCTGGACAGGCCTCGGCTTTGGCCTGGTCCTCATGCTCATCGCCCTGCTGGCCCGGGAGGTGTCGCCCGCGCGGCCAGGATTCGGCTTCGCCCTCATGGTCGGCTTCTTCATCTTCTTCCATGGCCTCGATCTGCTGCCGAATATCTGGCTGGACTGGAACTTCGGTACAGGCCCTCTCGCAAGCTGGGGACGGGGCGGCGAATGGTGGCCACGGCTGTTCCAGTATACCGGCCATGTCACTGCCATCCTCTGGGCGCCGAACCACGCCATTCCAGCCTGGCTTGTGGCTCTGCTGCTGCTCCGGCACTGGCAAAGCCCCGACTTCGCGAAGCATCTGGCACTGCCCCTCGCCGCCGGTGCCTTCTGGAGCCCGCTGGCCAGCGCCGGCGCTGCCCTGCTGGCCGTGGCGGTACTGCTCCGCCAGGGGATGAGCATGGTCCGGCAGGCCCTCTCCCTTCCGAACCTGCTCGCCTGCCTCTACGCGGTGCCGATCTGTGTCTATCTCGTGGCCGGGGCGGAAGAGGTACCGCACGGCTTCCTGACGGCACTCAATCCGCTCGGAAAGGCGCTCTGGGTCTGGGCCCTGTTCCTGCTCCTGGAGGTGCTTTGCTGGGCGTTGCCGGCTGCAATGCTGGTCCGCGGCTGGCCCTTCACGGTGGCGGTGGTCCTGCTCTGCCTACTGCCGGGCTATGTCTTCGGCCCAGGAAACGAGATGACGGCGCGTGGCGGCATGGCACCTCTGGCCGTGCTGGCCGTGGTCTCCGCCTCGGCGCTGCTTGCCCCCGCCATGGGTCGGGCGCAGCGTGCCGCCCGGGCGCTGCTCATCGCCTTCAGTGTCCTGGCCTTTGCCGGCGCCACGATGGAAGCGAGCTTGCTGACCAAGAAGCCCTGGCCCGCCAGCGAGACCTGCCCCCTTCCGCAAGCGGCCGGGCAATCGGTCTTTGCGGGTTCCACGAACTGGTCGCACTACCTGGTGCGCTGGCCGGAAGGAACGCTGCTGGGATTGCTGAGGGAGCCGCAGCTGCGGCAGACGGATCGGGCCGGCGAGGAGACACCCTGCTGGCCGCTGCTGGGCCCCTGAGGGCGAAGTCCGCACCGGCAGGGACGGTTGTCATCCAGGCCAGGAGACGTGAACCTTCCTCCAAAGCCCGTCCCGCCATGGGCCTTTGGAGGAAGATCCCGCCATGAAGCCACGCCTCGTCCTCGCCCGCGTGATGACCGACGCCGTGATGGAGCGCATCCAGACCGAGTTCGACGCCGTGCTCCCGCCCCAGGCCGGCCTGTCGCTGGACGAGATTGTGGCGGCCGCTGAGCGGCATGGCGCGCTCGCGGTGCTGGTGACCGCCGCGACGAAGCTGGATGCCGCCGCCATTGCCCGCCTTCCGGAATCCGTGCGCGTCATCGCCACCTGTAGCGTCGGCTATGATCATATCGACCTGCCGGCCGCACGGGCACATGGCCTGATCGTGACCAACACGCCGGATGTGCTCAACGCCGCGACCGCCGACCTCACCATGATGCTGATGCTCTGCGCCGCGCGGCGGGGCAGCGAATACGCCACCATCATGCGCGAGGGCTGGCGACGTTCCTTTGGCACGGCGGAGATGCTGGGCCATGACCTCGGCGGCAAGACGCTCGGCATCTACGGCATGGGGCGGATCGGCCGCGCCGTGGCACGCCGTGCCCGCGCCTTCGACATGAAGGTGATCTATCACAACCGCAGCCGCCTCCCGTCCGAGCGGGAGGAAGGCGCGGATTATGTCGCCGACTTCCACGAAATGCTCCCGCGCGCCCAGGTTCTGTCGCTGCACGCACCTGGCGGCATGGGCACGGCCCGGGTGATGAACCGCGAGGCCTTCGCGCTGCTGCCGCGCGGCGCCATCTTCGTGAACACGTCCCGCGGCAGCCTGGTGGATGAGGACGCGCTCTACGATGCCCTCACCAGCGGCCAGCTCTTCGCTGCCGGACTGGATGTCTTTGCGCAGGAGCCCGCCTATGACCTGCGCTTCTCGCAACTGCCGAACGTCTTCCTGACGCCGCATGTTGCCAGCGCCACGGTCGAGACGCGCAGCGCCATGGGAAACCGCGCCCTGGACAACATCGCCGACATAGCCGCCGGCCGTCCGGCGCGAGACGCGCTCGTTTGACACTCATCCCAGCGCCACGACATGCACAGCCCCACCGCCTGCCAGGGCGAGGAGCCTAGCCCTTAGCCAAGGCCGGGCGCAGCGCTGGAATCGTCCGCCCGGCCTTGGCAGGGCGCGGCGTGGCCGGCCCGATCAGCCGCATGACATTGCGCCGGAAGGCAGCGATATGGCGGCCCATGGCCCGGGCCGCCTCGGCCGGGTCCTGCGCCGCCAGGGCATCCAGGATCGCCCGGTGCTCCTGCAGCACGGCGGGCTGGTGCGCTTCCCGCTCCAGCGAGATGAACCAGAAGCGTGCCGCACGGTCGTGCAGGTTGGCGAGCAGCCCGGCGATGATGGGATTGCCCGCCGCCCGCGCGATGATGTCGTGGAACTCGCGGTCCAGCAGCATCAGCGCCTCCGTATCGCGCCGCGCCAGTGCGGCCTCGGTACGGCGCAGAACCTGCTTCATGGCCGAGATCTGCTCACGGGTGACGCGCCCCGCGGCCAGGCGGACCGCATGGCACTCGTTCACCGTGCGCACTTCGATGATCTGGAGAAGTTCCTCCGGATCGGCGCGGTTCACCTCGATCCCCTTGCGGGGAAGGATGGTCACCAACTCCTCCAACCGCAGCCGCGCGAGGGCGTCGCGCACCGGCATGCGGCTCAGCCCCAGCGTCTCCGCGACCTGCGCCTCGTTCAGTCGCGCGCCGGGAGGAAAGCGGCAGGTGACGATATGGTGCCGGATGGCCTCATAGGCCTGGTCCTTCAGCGGCAGGCGGCCTGGCGGTCGCTTCGGCTCGGACGGCATGGAGAGGCTGTCTCCTCGTTGTGCCCGCTCCCCGGGGGCGATCAGGCGGCCGGTGAATCCGCACCGGCGCAGCATTGGGAACGGGCTGCCCGGATCAGTCCAGGCTGGCGCCGGAGACGCGCACGGCCTCACGCCAGAGCGGCGTATCGGCGGCCATGGCATCGCGGAAGGTCTCGGGCGTGCTGCAGACCGGCGTGGTGCCCAGGCGTTCGAGCGCGTTGCGGAACGCCGCGTCCTTGCAGGCCTCCCCCAGGGAATTGGCCATGCGCCGGATGATCGGCTCCGGCGTGCATGCTGGAGCGGCGATGCCGTTCCAGGTCACGGCCCGAAAGCCCGGGAAACCCTGTTCCGCCACAGTCGGAGCGCCCGGCAGGCTCGCCAGCCGCTCCGGTCCCGCGACCGCCAGCACCTTGATGCGGCCGCCATCGAGATGCGGGATCATGTCCGACGGATTGCCGAAATAGGCGCCGACCTCGCCCGCCAGAAGCGCCTGCACCGCCGGCGCGCCGCCGCGATAGGGAACATGCACCATCTGGATATTGGCGCGCGACAGCAGCAGGCCCATGGCGAGATGCGTGGAGGACCCGATGCCGGCGCTGCCGTAATCGAGTTTGCCTCCTTCACGCTGCGCCAGGGCGATGAACTCGGCCAGGTTGTTCACACCCAGCTTCGTGCTCACCGCCAGCACCATCGGATTGCTGCCGACGATGGAGACCGGCGCGAAATCCTTGATCGGATCGAAGTTGATCTTCATCAGCGCCGGCAGCATCACCATCTGCGAGGCGCTGGCGGTGAAGAGCGTGTTGCCATCCGGCGCGCTGCGCGCCACCGCCTCCGCCGCGATCGCGCCATTGGCGCCGCTGCGGTTCTCCACCGGGAAAGGCTGGCCGAGCGTCTTCGACAGCCAATCGGCGGCGAGCCGCCCGATCGTGTCCGTCACGCCGCCGGGCGCGAAGGGGACCAGCACGCGCACCGGGCGATCCGGCCAGGTTTCCGCCGCGGCGGCGGGGGCCGGTGCGGCAGCCAGCGCCGCGAAGCCCATGGCGAGCGAGGCGAGCAACATGCGGCGCATGGACATTCGCGCCTTCAGAACCTGTACCGTTCGAGTCATCGTCAGCCTCCATGATCGGTCGATCGTCCGATCGGTGCTCTTCGGCACCATATCCGGAACAGGCCGTGCGCGTGCGTTCCCGTGTTGCGTCCGCCCCGCTCTCCCCGGTTCAGGCCGCGCTTTCGTCGTAGTAGTGGATTTCGAGCAGGGTGCAGCCTGTCTCGGATTTGAAGGGGCCGTGATAGGCGCCGGGCGGGCGGCAAGCATAGGCGGCCTTGTCATAGGCCTCGCCGCCATTCCCCTGGGCATCGTTGCCGACGATCAGGTCACCCGAGACCAGCCACACCTCCTCCCAGTAGTCATGCACGAAGGGGGCGGTGGTGAAGACGCCCGGCTGGAAGCGCAGCAGGCGGGTGCGGTGGCCGCGCTTGCCGGCCTCGTCCAGCGAACCGGCCAGGATCTTCTGCTGGATGCCCTCCGGATAGCCGGGCGGGGTGTGCCAGCCCGTGCCCATGTCCGGCACGTGGAATTCCAGGTGTTCCTTGCGGATCGGCATATCGGGACTCCTCAGGCGATCTCGGCGGCGCGCCGCAGGCTGCTGATCATCGACACGCCGAGCAGGAACTCATGCGCGCGCGCCGGATCGGCGGAAGTCGCCGCCATGCGCTCGCGGAAAGCGCGCTGCGCCTCGGGATCCTTCGCCTCCAGGTTCTGCTTGTTGGCGATGGTCTGGCGCTGCACATGCTCCACGGTCACGCCACGACGCTGGCGGTCATACTGGTCCAGCAGCTCGGAAGCGGCCTCGCCATGCCAGACGGGCGCCAGGCGCTCCGCCAGGTTCACCGCGTCATGCACGCCGCCATTCAGCCCCATGCCGCCCAGTGGGTTGTTGATATGCGCCGCATCGCCAGCGAGCAGAACGCGGCCCAGCCGGAAGGTCTTCGCCACGCGCTGATGCACGCGGTACAGGGTGCGGTGGCGCACCGGGACATCGGCGAACTGCGCCCCGATACGGCCGAAGCGGATGCGGCCAAACGCCTCGGTCAGCGTCTCCTCATCCGGCACCTCGGCGGCCACCGGGAACATAGCACGCCACAGCCCGGGAACGCGCAGCAGGAAGAACCACTCCTCCGGGTCGGCGTAGTAGGAGACATCGGCCAGATCCGGGATGTGCTCCGCGAAGTCGAAGGGCGTGGAGAGCACCAGGAAGCGCTCGGGCCAGGTGAAGCCCTCGAACTCGATGTTGCTGGCCTTGCGGATCGGGCTGCGGGCGCCATCGGCGCCGAGGATGTAGCTTCCCTCGATGCGCGTGCCGTCCTCCAGCACCGCCTCCACGCCATCGCCATGGTCGGTGCAGCCGGCCACACGGGCGTTGAAGCGGATGGAGACGCCGGGCTTGTCGCGAAGCAGATCGTAGAGGATGCGCGTCAGCTTGAACTGCTCGCATTGCAGCCGGTACGGGTGGCGCGTGACGTCGGCGAGCACGCCGAAATCGAAATCACCGACGATGCCCTGGTCACGGCTGCGATACTGAAGCCGGGGCGCGACGATGCCCTGCGCGATCATCGCCTGCGCGGCGCCGAGATCGTCCAGCATGTCGAGGGTCGGCGCGTGGAAGGTGGAGCCGCGCATCTCGCCGGAGAGTTCCGCCCCGGCCTCCAGAACCGTGACCGGCACGCCGCGCCGGGACAGAGCGGCCGCGGCGACCATCCCCACCGGCCCTGCGCCCACGATGAGGACCGGCTTCCGTTCCGCCATACCGCCCGCTCTCCATTTTGCGATCCCTGGTGGCGTGAAGTTTGCTTCCGAACCACGCCCCCCGCAAGCGGTAAAATATCACTGTGAGATATTACAGTAGGGCGCCAATACCGTCGCGCACCCGGCCCTGCCTGAGTCACGGGGTGTCAGCAGCGCGATCGGTCCTCCCAAGGATCTGCCCGCCGCTGAGGGACAGCCCAGCCCTCAGCGCCATGCCTCCAGCAGTTCGTCGGTCGTGATGGTCTCCACCTGCTGGCCATAGCGCTCCCGATAGAGCGTCAGCAGCGCGTCATGCGTCCGGTCCGAGGAGGAGCAGAGGGCATCCGTGGGGATGATGATGCGGTAGCCGCGGTCCACCGCGCCCAGCACCGCCGCCAGCACGCAGACATCGGTTTCGGCACCGCTGATCACCAGCGTGTCGATGCCATCCTCCCGCAGCATCGCATCCAGTTCTGGCCGCACCCAGGGCGAATAGTGCTTCTTGTCCAGCACCCGCGCCGGCGGCACCAGACGCGCCAGGGAAGGCACAAGATCGATCATGCCGGGCGGCAGCGCCTCCAGCGTCATATCCGCCCAGCGCTCGTAGTAGCGGCGCCAGGTTCCCCTTCCCTCACCCGGGCGGGTGGCGGGGATGAAGCGTGTGAAGATCGTCCGCTCGGGGTTGTGATTGGCGATGCGCTCCACGACGGGCAGCACGCGCTCCATCCAGGGCGTGTGCCATTCCGTCTTCCCGGCAAAGATGTTCTGCATATCGATGCAGAGATGCGCGCAGCTTGCCGTCAGCGGGCCGAAGCGAAGCCCCTTCTCATCCTCCATACCGCACGCCTTCTCCATGCCATGGGCCATGATCTGAACCTCCTTCCGAACGCAAGCGCCGCCCGCGCGTTACCAGGACCTGGAACCGCACTCATGCAGGAAGGGCTGAAGCATGGCCGAAACCAATCGGGACAAGAGCACGGGCGCACCCGCTGAACGCTCGCCGGAGGGCATGACATCGCTGCTGATCATCGGGGCCTTCGTGGCCCTGGGGCTGATCGCCTTCGTCAGCATCGCCTCCATCGGCTGATACCCCGGCCCCGAGGCGCCGCCTGGGCGCCTCACCTCGCGCAGAACTGAACATGGGCTGGCTGACGGGCAGGCTCCGCATGGCGGATTGCCCCACCCTCCGGTGGCCAATATATCCGGATGGGAATAACGAAGCGGATCCAGCCCATGAACCGCCGCTCGCTTCTCGCCCTGGCAGCCTGCCCCGTCCTGGCCGCCGGACCGGCCCCGCGGGCGGCCGTGCGCGAAGAAGGCGCGATGGTCTTCGCCGCCGCCAGCCTCACCGATGCGATGCGCGCTCTCGGCGAGGCATGGCGCGCCAGGGGAAATCCGCTTCCGCGCTTTTCCTTCGCCGCCTCCTCCGCCCTGGCGCGCCAGATCGAGCAGGGTGCCCCCGCTGACCTCTTTGCCTCGGCCGACGAGCCCTGGATGGACTATCTCCAGCAGCGCGACCTGATCGCGCCGGAGACGCGCCTCTCCCCGCTCGCCAATACCCTGGTGCTGATCGCCCCCGCCGGCAGTTCCCTGGCGCCCCTGACACTTGGCCGCGAGACGGACCTCACCGCCCCGCTCGGCGTGGGTGGCCGCATCGCCACGGGCGATCCCGCCCATGTGCCTGTCGGCACCTATGCCCGCGCCGCGCTCCGCTGGATGGGCCAATGGGATGCCCTGGCCCCCCGCATCGCCCGCGCCGACAACACCCGCTCCGCCCTATTGCTGGTGGAGCGTGGTGAAGCCCCGCTCGGCATCGTCTATGCGACGGACGCGGCTGCCTCGCCGAAGGTAAAGGTGCTGGCCACCTTCCCCGCCGAAAGCCATCCCCCCGTCACCTATCCCTTCGCGCTCACGCGCCGCGCGGCCGGCAATCCCCAGGCTCTCGCCTTCCTTGCCTTCGCCACCGGCCCGGAAGCCGCCGGAACCTATCGACGCTTCGGCTTCCTGCCCCGCGCCGAATAGTAACGCGCCGATGCTGCTGACACCGGAAGAATGGGAGGCGGTGCGGCTCAGCCTGTCCGTCGCCCTGCGCTCCGTTGCCTTCAGCCTGCCCCCGGCCGTGCTCGCAGCCTGGCTGCTGGCGCGGGGACGCTTTCCCGGACGCGCGCTGCTGGATGCGCTGGTGCATCTGCCGCTCGTGCTGCCTCCCGTGGTGGTGGGATGGTTGCTGCTCGTCACCTTCGGCCTGCACGGTCCGGTCGGTGCGCTGCTGAATGAATGGTTCGGCATCCGCCTGGTCTTCACCACCGCCGGCGCCTCCCTCGCCACGGCGGTCATGTCCTTCCCGTTGATCGTGCGCGCCGTAAGGCTCAGCCTCGATGCCGTCGATCCGGGTCTGGAGGCGGCGGCACGCAGCCTCGGTGCCGGGCCGCTCGACCGCTTCGTCACCGTCACCCTGCCTCTGATCCTGCCTGGCATCCTCTCCGGTACCATCACCGCCTTTGCCGCC
The DNA here is from genome assembly GCF_025791835.1 of Roseomonas xinghualingensis. Lineage (GTDB taxonomy): Bacteria > Pseudomonadota > Alphaproteobacteria > Acetobacterales > Acetobacteraceae > Roseomonas > Roseomonas xinghualingensis. The sequence goes on along the minus strand of NZ_JAOXLP010000002.1, from coordinate 139,193 downwards.
GGGCTGGGCGAGTTCGGCGCGGTGATCACCTTCGCCTCCAACATCCCGGGCGAAACCCAGACCCTGCCCCTCGCCATCTACAGCGCCACCCAGACGCCGGGCGGCGAGGCAACCGCCGCGAAGCTCGCCACCATTTCCTTCATCCTTGCCGTGGCGGGCCTGCTGCTCGCGGAATTCGCCGGCCGCCGTCTCTCGCTGCTGCTGGGCAGGTTGCCGCGCTGATGCTCGATGTCGCGCTGACGCATCGCTTTGGCCCCAAGGGCTTCGCCTTGGATGCCGCCTTCACCTCTCCCACGCCCGGCGTCACGGTGGTGTTCGGCCCCTCGGGCTGCGGCAAGTCCACCTTGCTTGTGGCGGTGGCCGGGCTGCTGCGCCCGCAATCCGGCCGGGTGGAACTGGATGGCACGCTGCTTCTGGACACCGCCACGCGCCTCATTGTGCCGCCGGAGAAGCGCCGCTGCGGCGTCGTCTTCCAGGATGCCCGACTCTTCCCGCATCTCTCGGTGGAGACGAACCTCCGCTACGGCCTGCGCCGTGCGCCGAGGGGCGCCGAAGGCCCCGGGTTCGAGGAGGTGGTCGCCCTCCTTGGCATCGCCCATCTCCTGCATCGGCGGCCCGCCGCGCTTTCGGGTGGCGAAAGGCAGCGCGTGGCGCTCGGCCGCGCCCTACTTTCCCGCCCGCATATCCTGCTGATGGACGAGCCCCTGGCAGCACTCGACGCCCCTCGCCGCGCCGAGGTTCTCCCTTTCCTTGCCCGTGTGCGCGAACGCTTCCGCCTGCCCATCCTCTACGTCACCCATGCACTGGATGAGGTTGACCAGCTGGCCGACCATCTGGTGCTGATGGAAGCTGGGCGCGTGCAGGCCGCAGGCCCGCTGGAGGATCTTTCCACCCGCACCGATCTCCCCCTGCTCACGGCGCGGCGCGATGGGGGCGCGGTACTTTCCTGCACCCTGCTGGATCATGACCCAGCGCGTGGCCTCTCGCGCCTCGGCTTCGCAGGCGGAGATCTGCGCGTGCCTCTGCGAGAGGAAGCCATCGGCACCGCGTTGCGGATGCGTGTGCGGGCGCGGGACGTTTCCGTGGCGATCACGGAGCCGAAGGGCCTCTCCGTGCAGAACATCCTGCCCGCCACGCTGGAATCCATCGGCCCGGCGGCCCCGCATGAAGCGATGCTACGCCTTCGCCTCGGTAACGCGATCCTCCTCTCGCGCGTCACCGCCGATGCGGTGGCGCGGCTGGAATTGCACCCGGGGCAGCCGCTCTGGGCACTGGTGAAATCCGCCGCCTTCTCGCCTGCGGCCAGTGCGGAAAGTGCCCCGTAAACACGGGCTGACGGCCTGGGGCGTTTTCCGCCTCATGGCCTGAGAAGCGGATGGCAATGGCCTTCAGGGCCAGTGCCCGCCCTCAACGCCCCACCGGCTCCATGCGGATCACGGCCGGCGCGGATTCGGCGGGCAAGGCCGGCGCAGGCGGCTGGTAATGGGCAGAAGCGGCCGCCACCCTCTCGTCGTCGATCGGGGTCATGCTGGGCATGGGGCGCCGCATGCAGCCCCGGATGATATGGGCGCAGACGCCGTCCTGCCCAATCGGGCGATCATTGTTGCCGCTGTAGAACAGGCCGCTGACCCGATTGTCGGTAAGGCGAAAGGTGGCCGTGCAGGACGTACCGCTGCCGCCGAGGGTGTAGCCGCCGCCAATCACCGGCAGCGTCAGTTCCACCCCGCCCGAGGTATCGTTCTTCAGCACATAGCTGAGCAATTCCGTCCGCGCGTCGAGCCGCTTCGTCTTGTCCGGGATGCCGGCGCAGGACTGCAGGTCGCTGGCCGTCATGCCCATCATGCTGATCTGGGCTTCATGGGCCATCCGGGAATCCGAATAGCCACAGGCGGCCAGCAGAATGAGGAACGAGAGCGTCGCGGGTCGGTGCATGCAGCCTCCATGGGATGTGGGGGGCGGGATGCGGGCCAGATCATGCCCACCCGCCCTCGGTCACCCTGGACTTCCTCCCTCCCCGCTTGTTCCATGCGGACGCCACCCGGCCCGCAAGGGACTGGGCGGTCCGGCCATGGTCCGGGTTTCCGGGCGAATCCCCGATACAGGGGCTGCGCCGAGCCGGTGCTTCTGGCTTTGGAAGGAGAGGAATGCACCTCACAAGGAGGAGCGTGGCGGGAGCGCTGGAGCGGGCGGTGGGAATCGGGAGGCAAGGATTCCCGGCGCGCCACCGCCGATGATCATGCGGGGGTGAATACAGGTCGGCCCCTAAAGAGGGCCGCAACCGCGGATCATCTCGGTTGGTTCAATTGGCACGGTGCATTAACATTAGCACTCTCCCCCGAGAGGAAAACGCCTGCCTCCATCTATGATGCGATGGAGATCGTGAGATGACGGCGGCGCTCCATCCCTGCCCTTCGTGCAACTGCCCCTTGCGCCATTCGGATCTCTGCCGAGGCTCAAGAACCCCGCCAGCCTGCGGAGCGCATCCCGCAAATCGCAAAGGATTCTAACAGGCAGCCAGGAAGGCGCGCAGGCTAGGCATGTCCCTGGTCGCAATGTCGTCTATGAGCCAGCCGCCCTGGGTCTGGATCAGGCTGTATTGCACGCGCCTGGGCTGGCCCACATTGCGGAACGTCGCCGTTCCACGGGCCCGGCCCTGGCCGGCGGGCTCGGTCTGGATGCGTAGACCCGTAATTTTGATTTCCTGCGCAGAGACGATCGGGTCGCCGTTGAGGCAAGGAACCTCATCTGGTTTGCTGGCCGCATGCGCGCGCCGCATTGCAGCCCTGAGATCGGGCGAGAAAACCGTGCGCATCGCCGCGTCATTGTAATACTGAACCTCGCCTCCCCCTCGGTAGCGGGCGAATAGTTGCTCCAGGAAGCTCTGAGCTCCCTGGGCTCCCGTCTGGGCTCCCGCTTCCGGCGCCAGGAGGAGAATAAAGAGGAAGGAAAGGGGCATAAAGTTTAACATTTCGTCATCGTGTCATTTAGGGCATCATAAATAAAACGCTGTTTGAGCTTCCTAAGCTCAACTGGGCCCTGAAGAGCTCCACGAGAGGTCCAGGGGAAGTCTTGGTGGGCGTATCAGTGCTCTGCCCTGCGTAGAAGGCCACGCAGCGGGCGGGTAATTGAAGCACCGATGCCGCCCGCCCGCCTTCATTCGCACTTGCAGGGCGTCGTTAGGACGAAACACAATAAAACTGCAGAATGAAAGAGCGCAGCATGATCAGACCCAGCCACTTCTTTATGGCGGCTTGGGTTAGCGCCTGGGCGGAGGCCCCGTCCCCTGCTCATGCTCATGCTCATGCTCAGGGAAGGTGTCAGCCGATACGCTTCAACCCTGGGGCGAGCTCTGCTGAGATCCACGGCACCGCACCGGCTGAGGATGTGGTTTGTTACACTCTGGCCACAGGCAATGGTCAGGCGGCCCGTGTCAGCGTGACCGGCAGCAACGTCATCGTCACCGTGCTTGATGTCGCGGACGCTCGCGATCGGATCGAATTCAGAACTCAACGCAAGACCTACACGCTCCTGGTGGGCCAGCTGATGCGCGCCGTCCAGCCAGAGCGGTTTGTCCTGTCCGTTTCGGTCCATTGAAGGGGCACAACCGATAGATACCGCGCGAGGGCCCGGCTGAAAAATGTGCCCCCGGTGCGCCCCGGAAAATCAGCGATGTGAGAGATTGGAGCGGGCGATGGGAATCGAACCCACGACATTCAGCTTGGGAAGCTGACGTTCTACCTCTGAACTACGCCCGCGCTCAGCTCCCACACCTAGCGCAGGGACGCAGGGGGCGCAATCCGCCCCTTTCGCCCTCCTCCCCTTGCCCCTGAATGGCCGGGGGATTAGCTTCCGGCCACCCTCAGGCGCCCTCCCGCAGGGGGTGCTCGCGATTTGTCGGCCAGCTTGCGGCGAGCATAAAGAAACGCGCTAAACGGCCGTGGCGGGGACTTCCCGCCCGACCGGGCCATCCATGACTTGATGGAACCCGCGATGCCCAGGACCCTTCCGGACACCCCGCTCCGCCCCGCCACGCTGCTCGTCCGCGGTGGCCAGAACCGCAGCAGCTTCGACGAGATGTCGGAGGCGCTGCACCTCACCTCCGGCTTCTTCTACGAGACGGCGCAGCAGGCCGAGGACACCTTCCTCGGCCATATCCAGCATTTCCAGTACTCCCGCTTCGGCAACCCGACGATCGAGGCGCTGCAGAACAAGCTCGCGGCGCTTGAGGGCGCCGAGGCCTGCCGCGTGACGGCCTCGGGCATGGCGGCGGTGCATGGGGCGCTGCTGTCGCATCTGAAGACCGGTGACCGGGTGGTGGCATCCCGTGCCCTCTTTGGTTCCTGCCATTGGATCGTCTCCACCCTGCTGCCGCGCTACGGCATCGAGACGGTGTTCGTGGACGGCGCCGATCTCGACCAGTGGCGCGACGCCTTCCGCAAGCCCGCCGCCCTCGTGCTGCTGGAAACCCCCTCCAACCCGATGCTGGAGATGGTCGACCTGCGGGCGGTGTCCGACATGGCCCATGCCGCCGGTGCGATCGTTGTGGTGGACAATGTCTTCGCCACGCCCCTGCTGCAGAAGCCGCTGACCTTCGGCGCCGATGTGGTGGTCTATTCCGCCACCAAGCATTTCGACGGCCAGGGCCGCGTCCTCGGCGGCGCCGTGCTGGGCTCGACGAAGTGGATGGAGGAGGTGCTGCAGCCCTTCATCCGCAACACCGGCCCCAGCATCTCCCCCTTCAATGCCTGGGTGATCCTGAAGGGGTTGGAGACGCTGCATCTGCGCGTACCGGCCATGTGCGCGAGCGCGGCGAAGCTGGCGGATTTCCTCGCCAGCCGCCCCGAGGTGTCGCGCACCCTCTATCCCTTCCTCGACAGCCACCCGCAGCAGGCGCTGGCGAAGAAGCAGATGTCGGCCGGCGGCACGCTCGTCACCTTCGACGTGGCGGGCGGGAAAGAGGCGGCGTTCCGCGTGCTGGATGGGCTGAAGCTGATCGACATCTCCAACAACCTGGGCGACGCGCGCAGCATGGTCACCCATCCCGCCACCACCACCCATATGAGGGTGGGAGAGGAGGAGCGCGCGCGGCTTGGCATCAATGACGGCACGGTGCGCTTCTCCGTCGGCCTGGAGGATGCGCAGGACCTGATCGACGACCTCTCCCAGGCGCTCGATGGCCTGCGCGCCACGGGTGGCGGCAAGGCGGGCGGCGTTTCGCGCGCAGCCGGTCCGGAGCGCTGATCCAGCCTTTGTTCCGGCAAGCGTGATGGACGTGATGGCGCGGTGGGTGGCACGCTCCTCCGCCGCGCCGCAGCGCTGAATCCCTCGCCGGGCCCCTAACCGAGAGGATGCCGATGAACCTGGAAACCTGGCTCGCCTTCCTGGCCGCGTCGGCAGCCGTGCTGATCATTCCGGGCCCGACCATCCTGCTGGTTCTCGGCCAGTCAGTGGGCGGCGACCGGCGCTCCACCTTTCCCCTGGTCGCGGGCGTCGCGGCCGGGGACGCCCTGGCGATGAGCCTGTCCCTTGCTGGCCTGGGGGCGCTTCTGGCGGCCTCGTCCCTTGCCTTCACCGTGCTGAAATGGGCAGGCGCGGCCTATCTCCTCTGGCTTGGCTTCAGGATGTGGCGCGCCCCGGTGGAAGGTGCTCAACCTCCGGCCCCACCCCGCCGCGCCGGATTGCAGGCCTTCCTGGTTACCGCCACCAACCCGAAGAGCATCGCCTTCTTCGTGGCCTTCGTGCCGCAGTTCCTGGACCCCGCGCGTCCCTTCCTGCCGCAGGCGGGGCTGCTGGTCGGCAGCTTCGTCATCCTCGGGGCAGGGAATTCCCTGGGTTATGCGCTGCTCGCCGGGCGCCTCTCCAGCGCCATTCGCCGGCCAGGCACGCGCCGCATCCTGAACCGCGCCGGCGGTTCCATGCTGATTGGCGCGGGATTGGCCACGGCGCTGCTGGGGCGACGCGCATGAGCGCGCAGGGCAGGCGAGCGTGAGTGCGCGAGAGAACAGATTTGGGTCACGGGAAGACTGACGACATGACTGCGCAGGGAGACTCCGCATGAGCGAGGCCGCTGCCTTCACCGCGGTCACGCGAGGCCTGCGCGTGACTGTGCGCGCCTTCTACCTGGCCGACCAGTCGGACCCGGATGAGAGCCGCCATGTCTGGGCCTATCGCGTCTGCATCGCCAATGAGGGACGCGAGACCGTTCAACTCCTCAAGCGAAGCTGGTCCATCACCGATGGTCTGGGCCGCACGCAGCATGTCCATGGTGACGGGGTGGTGGGCGAGCAGCCGGTGCTCGAGTCGGGCGAAGCCTTCGAATACACCTCGGGCACGCCGCTCGCGACCTCATCGGGCTTCATGCGCGGCGTCTATCACATGGTGGTCACCGCCACCGGAGAGCGTTTCGACGCGGAGATCCCGGCCTTCAGCCTCGACAGCCCGTATGGGCAGGTGACGCTGAACTGACGCCAGGGCGGCGCGGAGCTGCCCGCGCCCCATCTTTCGCCATCCCGCCAACGGCTCCATTCTCACCGCGCGCCACCCATCGGTGCCTGGACATCGCGGCACCGCCGCGCCGCCATCATGGCGGTGATCGCCGTGCCATTCACATCGCGGCCTAGCCGCTACCGGAGAAACGCCCGTGACCGACTGCTGCAGCGAACCCGTTCCGGAGAGCACCACAGCTGTTCCCGCCGATCTGGCTGGCCATACCCGCCCGACCCAGGCCGAGGCCGAGGCGGCGGTCCGCACCCTTCTCCTCTGGGCCGGCGATGACCCCGACCGCGAGGGGCTGCTCGACACGCCCAAGCGCGTGGTGAAATCCTATCGCGAACTCTTCGCCGGCTACGGCACGGATCCCGTGCAGCTGCTCCAGCGTTCCTTCGAGGAGGTCGCGGGCTATGACGAGATGGTGGTGCTGCGCGATATCCGGCTGGAGAGCCATTGCGAGCACCATATGGTGCCCATCATCGGCCGCGCGCATATCGGCTACCTGCCGCGCGGGCGCGTCGTCGGTATCAGCAAGCTCGCGCGCGTGGTGGACGCCTTCGCCAAGCGCCTGCAGATCCAGGAGAAGCTGACGGCGCAGATCGCCAATGCCATCCAGGACGTGCTGGACCCGATGGGCGTGGCGGTGGTGCTGGAAGCGGCGCACCAGTGCATGACCACGCGCGGCGTGCACAAGCATGGCGTGACCATGGTCACCAGCACCATGCTCGGCGCCTTCCGCGACGATCACGCCACGCGGCGCGAGTTCCTCTCGATCATCAACGGCCGCAGCGGCACCTTCGAGGGCTGATGCGCATCGCGGGCGCCCGGCCGGTGCGGGCGCCCGCGGCTGGTTAACAATCGCGCTGGTAGAAGCCCGCAGAACGCTGGGCGCGCGCTGCATCCGCATAGCCGCCACTGATCGCGGCCTGCTGCTGCGCACCGGCGGCCGCCGCATAGGCCTCGCGGCAATAAGGATCCACGGAGGCCGCGTAGGCAGCCGGCGGAGCCGCCTGATACTGGCCCTGGCCGACATAGGCCGGCACCGGCGCGGCATAGCCGGGCGCCGGGGTGGCGTAGGAGCCGTAATACGGCTCGGCCGGATAGGGCGCGCAGGCGGCAAGGCCGGCACCCAGAGCCAGGGCCGGAAGCAAGGCCGCAAGGCGGCGGGCATGGGTCATGGCGGTTCTCCTTCGGGGGGAAAAGCGCGCCAAGCGCGATTTTAGTTTCGCTTCGCCCGGACGGGCCTCGCTCAGCCCTGGGGCAATTCCTGGCGCTGGATACCGCCAGGCGCATCCAGCGGGGCGGCCGGAGCGACCGGCGTGGTGTCCAGCAACCACTCGCGCAGGTTTCGGCGGACCTGGAGTTCGAACTCCACATTCAGGTCCTCCATGGCGCGGGCAACGATCTCCTCGGCGGCCCGCGCCCGGGCGGCATTACCACCGCCAACACCGCTCAGCCCGCGCCGTGCCTCGGCCTGGGCGAAGGCGACCCGGCGATCCTGGTCCAGCACCTCCACTCGTGCGCGCAACAGCACGGAAAGCGTGTCTCCGCTGCGTGTCAGGCTCGCGGCCTCCACCACGAAGCGGGCGCGGCCAGTGGTGCCGGAGGGAATGATGCGGTCCCGCCCCATTCGCGCAACCTCGGCAGCGGGCATCAGCGGGGCGGGGGGATCGACGCGCCCATCCACGAGCTCTTCCAGCACCTCCAGATCCGCCACGTTCAGACGCAGCGGGGTGAGCCAGGCATAGCCCTGGAGACGCGGCGTCGGTGGCGGCTCCCGCTCACCGCAGGCGAGCAGCAGGAGAGGCGCGCCGAGCGCGAGGCGACGTCCGATCATGGCAGTGCGGAATCCCCGGAATTGACGGATTCCGCGTTACCCGATCAGGCCCGTCCAGCGCCACCCCTCACCTCGCCCCGGTCGAAGCGGAAGGCGATGTTGCAGAATTCGCAGTTCATGGTGATCAGGCCATTCTCGGCCATGTCGTCCAGGTCGCTCTCGGGAAAGCCCTGGAGCACGCCGGCCAGCCGCGCGCGCGAGCAGCGGCAGCCATAGGACAAGGCACGCGGCCGATCGACCAGCAGCCCCTCCGCGTGGAAAAGGCGGTGCAGCAGCTGTTCCGGTGCCAGCGCGTCATCCAGCATCTCCGCCTCCGTGATCGTGGCGGCCAGGGTGGTGGCGGTGTGCCAGGCCTCGTCGGCCTCCTCGTCACCCTGCCCGTCGATGCCGCCTCCGGCGGCCACGCGCTCCATGATCAGGGCGGTTGCGCGCCAGCCCTGCGGGGTCCGGCGGCAGGCGAGGCGAACGAAGGCCCGCAACTGCTCGGAGGTCTGGAAATAGGAATCCGTCATGTCCGCGAGCGTCTCGCCCTCGATGGCGACGATGCCCTGGTAGCGGTCCATGTCCGGCCCCTGATCGCAGGTGAAGGCCAGATAGCCCTTGCCCAGCAACGCGGCGGCCTCACCCTGCGGCATCCCTTCAGCCCGCGCATAGCCGCGGATCTGACCGGCATCGGTGCAATCGGCCAGCAGCATGGGCACCGGCCCATCGCCCTTCGCCTGCAGCGAGAAAGAACCACGGAACTTCAGCGCGGCGGCCAGCCCGGCGGTGAGCGCCAGCGCCTCGCCCAGCAGGCGGGACACGTCGTTGGGCAGGTCGTGGCGGCCGATCAGCGCATCGGCCAGGCTGCCGAGCCGCACAAGGCGGCCGCGCACCGGCCGGCCTTCCAGGTGGAAGGGCAGGATGGCGCGCGGCACCACCATGTCCGGCACCGGCGGGCGCTCGTGGTTGAGGAAATCGGGGGTGTCGGAGGGGCGGGTCACGTCTTGCACGGCGCCAAGATAGTCAGTGCCAAGCCGGGCTGACAGGGCCGGGTGCCTGCGCCCCGCGCATGGCGCCCCGCCCCTCATGGGGTGCTCAGTAGAGCGCTCCGCCAGGGATGACATCCTCCATGCTGTCCCGGACCCCCTTCACCCCCGGTACCTGGTGGGCAATGGCCTGGAGGCCGCGGCGGACAGCCTCGGAGCGAGCGAAGCCGTGAAACTCCACCACCCCCTCCCTCACCTCCACGAAGGTGTAGAAGGCATCGGCCCAGGGCTGCTCCCGGATCTCCTTCCACACGGCCTCCCGGATGCGCTCATCCTGAGCTTCCTCGCTGCCCCCGCTGGGCGGCGGAGTGATCAGGGCCTGGAGCAGATCGGCTCGCGAAACCATTCCCACCAGGTCACCATTGCGGAGCACCGGCACACGGCGGATGCCCTTTTCTTCCATCAGGCGGACGATCTGGTCGGCCGTGGTGTCCTCACTCACGGTCACGACGTCGCGCGTCATCACATCCTCGGCCACCGCTCCATGAAGCTGGGCGTAGCGTTCCGCGTCGCGGTCGCGGCTGTGGAGCAGGCGTTGCAGCCAGCGCACCCGCCCTTCGCCGGTGCCACCCAGGCGCCGGATCAGGTCCAGCTCCGTCACGATGCCAAGCAACTTGCCGTCCGCCGAGGTGACCGTCACGGCCGAAAGCCCCCGCTCCGCGAGGAGGCGGGCAATCGAGGCGATCGGCATGGATGCGGGAATGCTCGCGACCTCCCGCGACATCAGGTCGCGCGCGAACAGGGTTTCCTTTGTCGGGGTGGACATGGGCATCCTCCGGGGTTCTGGCCCGGAGTCAGCTTACTCCTCCCCGAAGTCGAAACGGATTTGATTTCCGTCAACCTGCCTGTAATGGGCCGGGGCTCAGCCGAGCCCCAGCGCCCAGAGCAGCACGCCCTTCTGCGCATGCAGGCGGTTCTCCGCCTCGTCGAAGACCACGCTTTGCGGCCCGTCGATCACCTCCTGGGTGATCTCCTCGCCACGATGGGCAGGCAGGCAGTGCATCACGATGGCATCCGGCGCCGCATGGCGCATCAGCGCGGCATTCAGCTGATAGGGCGCCAGCAGGTTGTGGCGGTTCACGGTCGCCGCGTCCGGCTTCTCGTCGGACATGGAGACCCAGGTATCCGTCACCACGCAGCGCGCATCGCGCACCGCGGCTACCGGGTCATTCGTCTCCTCGATCCGCGCGCCCTCGCGCCGTGCCCAAGCCACCAGCTCGGAGGGCGCGCGCAGCGCGTCCGGAGTCGCCAGGCGCAGCGTGAAGTCGAAACGCGCGGCGGCCTGGATGAAGGATTGGGCCACGTTGTTGCCATCGCCTGTCCAGGCGACAGTCTGGCCGGCGATGGGCCCGCGATGCTCCTCAAAGGTCAGCACATCGGCCATGATCTGGCAGGGATGCGAGACATCGGTAAGACCGTTGATCACCGGCACCGTCGCATGCTCCGCCAAGCCACGCAGCTTCGCCACATTGTCGGTGCGGAGCATGATCGCATCCACATAGCGGGACAGCACCTTGGCCGTATCCGCCGGCGTCTCGCCGCGCCCGAGCTGCATGTCGCGGCCCGAAAGCACCACCGCATGGCCGCCGAGCTGGGTGATCCCCACCTCGAAGGAGACGCGGGTGCGGGTGGAGGGCTTCTCGAAGATCAGCGCCACGCTCTTGCCGGCCAGCGGCTTGCCCGGCACACGGCCCGCCTTGGCGTCCCGCGCGAAGTCCAGCATCCGGCGCAGCGTCGCCGTGTCGAAATCCATGATTTCGAGGAAGTGGCGGGGGGCCACAGGCCCCCCTTCCACGGTCTTCAAGGCCGCGCTCACTTGGCCGCCGCCTTCGCCTCACCTGGAGTGAGGCGAAGGCAGGCGCGGTCGAGCAGATGCAGGGCTTCGTCCACCTCGGCTTCCGTGACGATGAGCGGCGGCGCGACGCGCAACACGTTCATCCCCGCAGCCACCGTCAGCAGACCTTCCGCCACGGCGGCGCCCTGCATCTCGGTGTTGGATACGGCATCCACCAGCTTCAGCCCGACCAGCAGCCCCGCGCCCTGCACGCCGGTGACCACCTTCGGATGGCGCGCCGCCAGTTCCTGCAGGCCACGCCAGAGATGACGCGCCACGCGGTCCACATTGTCCAGGAAGGCGGGGGCCAGGATCACGTCCAGCACCGCATTGCCAGCGGTGCAGGCGAGCGGGCCGCCGCCATAGGTGCTACCATGGGTGCCGGGCTTGAGGTGCTCCGCCACCTTCTCGCGCGCGAGGGTCGCGCCGAGCGGGAAGCCACCGCCGATGCCCTTGGCCGAGGACATGACATCCGGCTCGATCCCGGCCCATTGATGGGCCCAGAGCTTGCCGGAGCGGCCCATGCCAGTCTGCACCTCGTCGAGCGCGAGCAGGATGCCGAACTCGTCGCAGGTGGCGCGCAGTTCCTGAAGGAAGCGCAGATCCGCGGGGCGCACGCCGCCCTCACCCTGGATCGGCTCGATCATGATCGCCGCCGTCTCCTTCGTGATCGCCTGGCGCACGGCGTTCATGTTTCCGAAGGGGACATGGTCGAACCCGTCCACAGGCGGGCCGAAGCCTTCCAGGTACTTTGGGTTGCCCGTGGCGGAGATCATCGCGAGGGTACGGCCGTGGAAGGCGCCCTCGAAGCAGATGGTGCGGAAGCGCTCGGGATGGCCATTGGCGGCGTGGTACTTCCGCACCGCCTTGATCATCGCCTCATTCGCCTCGGCGCCCGAATTCGAGAAATAGACGCTGTCCGCGAAAGGCGTCGCCTCGACCAGCCGCTGCGCCAGGCGCTCGGCCTGCGGCACGCGGTAGAGATTCGAGGTGTGCATCAGGCGCGCCGCCTGGCCGGCGATGGCGCTAACCAGATGCGGATGGGCGTGACCAATGCTGGTGGTCGCAATCCCGGCGCCAAAGTCGAGGAATCGTCGGCCCTGCGCATCCCACAGCCAGGCGCCTTCGCCCCGCTCAAAGACGAGGTCGGCGCGGTTGTAGTTGGGCATCAAGGCGGGGATCACGTGCCGTGGCCCTCCGGAAGGCCCCGTGGGCGGGGCGGATATCGCGACGCCGGGCGGGAAGCCGGAGACCATGCCGGAAACCCAAATCCGGGTCAAAGCAAGGCTGTTCTGCAAAACGCAAAGGGCGGCGGCCTCATGGCCACCACCCCGCTAGGGGGCGCCCGCAGGCGCCCCGGGGAATGGTTGGTATCAGCGCCGGCTGCGCTGCTGAGCCGGCCCGCAATCGCTGCGGTCGGTGGTGCCGAGGGTACGGGAAACGGCGGTGCCCGGCGGGTTGCCCGGGGTGCAGTCGGGGCGGCCCGCCGTGTTCAGCGGGTCGCCGGCACGCTCATTCGCACGCGAGACCGCGGTGCCGGGCGGATTGCCCCGGGTGCCATCCGGGCGGTCCGCCGTGTTCAGCGGATCACCAGCGCGCTGATTGGCGCGGCTCACTTCGGTGCCCGGCGGGTTGCCCGGTGCGCCGTCGGGGCGGCCCGCCGTGTTCAGCGGATCCTGCGTGCAGGCGGCCAGACCACCGATCGTCAGAACGAGCGCCGCGGCGCGGAAGGTGGTGGATAGCATCAAGCGATCTCTCCAGTAGCGTTGTTCTGATCGCGCGTTGCTCGCGGGATCTAAGAAGGCAACGCGTGATTCACGATCGGGTTCCGTCCTTGAGCGCGGCTGATCGACATCATGTGACCGGGTATGTCTCGGCCGAACGGAGGCCCATGGACGCAGAAAGGCCCGGGCGCAGAGGCCCGGGCCTTTTCAGGAAGACCGCCGGTCAGCCGCGGCGAGCGGCGTCGTAGGAATAGGCCGGCAGCGAGGTCAGGCTCTCCTTCGTCGCACCGGCGATCGTCCAGCGGTTGTCGGCCGCGGACCAGCGCAGGTCAGACAGCGGCACGGCCACCAGCTTCGCGCCGATCCCGAGGAAGCCGCCCACCGAGACCACCACCATCGGCGAGGAATTGCCCTGCGGCATGATCAGGTCATCGACCGATCCGATGGACTCGTTCCGCTCGTTATAGACGGTGGAGCCGATGATCCGGCTCGCCCGGTCGGTCTGCGCGGCGGGTGCATTGGCCGTGGTGCCGCGATCGCCATTCTGGTTACCAGCAGTCGCCGCATTGTTGGCGGCGCGGTCAGGATTGCCGTTCTGCGTGCCCTGGGCATTCCCCGCGGCCTGGTTCTGGAGCGGCACGGCCATGGTGCCCGAGCGGGCCTGGTTACCATCCGGCGTCGCATTCACCGCGCCGGGCATGCCGCCCTGCCCCCCGCTCTGGGCCGTCTGGCCCTGGGTGCTGCCCATGGCGCGCGGATTGGCATTGGCGGCCGGGGGCTCGTTGACACGGCTGCCGCCCTGCGCGGGCGCATCGCGGCCGGTCACGGTGGCGGGCTGTCCGCCCGCCGATCCCTGGTCGGTCCGCTCGTTGCGGCCCTGTTCGTTCTCCGGGAAGGCACCGGACAGATTGGTGCCCAGCGCCCGGTCCACGCCGCGCGTCACCACCGTGCCGGGCGGGTTGCCCTGGGAACCATCCGGGCGGAGGGAGGGATGCGCCGCATCCGCGGAACGGCCCGCATTGTCGGTGGCCCCACTCACGGCATTTCCCGCACGTTCCGCGGCGCGCCCCGCCGCGGTGCCGGGCGGGTTGCCAGGAGTACCGTCGGGCGGGGTCTGGTTGCCCGTCACCGCATCCGCCGCGCGTTGGGTGGCGGTGGAGGGCGGGTTGCCCGGCGCGCCATCACGCGGCTGCGCCTGGTCCTGGCCCTGAGCAAAGGCGGGCGCCGCAAGCAACGCGGCCACGGCGGTCAGGCTCAGCAGGCTGGATTTGGTGGAACGGATGGGCATGCGGCGGCTCCTTGCGTCTGCAATCTTGTGATTGCTGAGGGAACGCCCTCCGACCGAGGCCGGTTGCGCCGTGAAGAGGGCATTGCCGCCCCTCCCCCGGCCGCTCCCGCCATGGCAGGTTCCGCGCATGGCCGATGACAAGCCCTCCCCTTCGCGCCGACGCCCGCCGCGCGAGCGCCGCGCCCCCACCGCCGGCCCCGCCCCTACCGAGGCGCGGCTGTATGAGGCGGCGCTGAACCACCTGGCCCGCTTCGCCGCCACCGAGGCGGGGCTGACCCGCGTGTTGCAGCGGCGCGTCGCCCGCTGGGCCCAGCGGGCGGAGCGGGAGGGCATGGCGCCGGAGACCATCGCCCCCATCGTGGCGCAGGGCCGCGCGGCGGCACTGACGGTTGCGCGCCGCATGGTGACGGCGGGCGCGGTGGACGATGCGGCCTTCGCCGCCTCCCGCGCCAGGCGCCTTGCCCGCGCCGGCCGCTCGCGCCGCGCCATTGCCGCGCATCTGGCGGCAAAGGGCGTGGGTGGGGACATGGCGTCCGAAACGCTGGAGGAAGCCGGGACGGATGAGGTGGTGGCCGCGCTTGCCCATCTGCGCCGCCGGCGCCAGGGCCCTTTTGATCCCAATCCACCCGAGGAGGCCGAAGCCGCCCGCACCGCCCGGATGAAGGCCATGGCGGCCCTGGCCCGCGCCGGCTTCCCGCGCGATGTGGCCGAGACGGCGCTGGACTTCGATCCGGCCGAAGCGGAAGCGCGGATCATCGAATCCCGGCGCGGCTAGGACGCCACGGCCCTGGCCGCAAACCTGCCCGGCGGCCCGCGTTCTACTGGCCGGGAAGCCCGAGGGGGCATCCCCCGCCACAAGAACCGGAGATCCGCCATGGCGACCAGTCACTCGCAAGATAAGAAGCAGTCCGGCAGCCAGGACCCCGCCGCGGGCAAGAAGGGCGTCTCCCAGGAGACGGTCGGCGCCGGCAAGGACAAGGACCCCAACAACTTTGCCAACAACCCGGATCGTGCCTCGGCGGCTGGCACCAAGGGTGGGATGAACAGCCACAAGAACGGCTGACACCACGCCGCCCGAGGGCTTCCGCCGGGCGGGAACGAAGGGGGGAGCGGCGCATGGTGCCGCTCCCCTCACCGTTTTATACGGTCCCGATGCGAATCACCTTCACCCGGGCCGGTATGATGCGCGGGGCCTGGCGCGGCCTGCCGCTGCTGATCGGGACCGCCCCTTTCGGGGCCGTGGTGGGGGTCATCGCCCTTGGGCGCGGGTTGAGCCTGGGCGAAACCATCCTGATGAGCGGCGTCGTCTTCGCAGGCGCCTCGCAACTCCTGGCGCTGGAACTCTGGACCGACCCGCCGGACATCATGGCCGCCGCCATCGCAGCGCTGGTCGTGAACATCCGCATGGTGCCCATTGGCGCCGCCATGTCCTTCTGGCTGGACGCCCTGCGCGGCTGGCGGC
The DNA here is from genome assembly GCF_025791835.1 of Roseomonas xinghualingensis. Lineage (GTDB taxonomy): Bacteria > Pseudomonadota > Alphaproteobacteria > Acetobacterales > Acetobacteraceae > Roseomonas > Roseomonas xinghualingensis. Next base: position 123,531 of record NZ_JAOXLP010000002.1, on the reverse strand, counting down.
TCTGGGGCTCCCTCTTCCTCACCGTGGACCAGTCCTTCGCCCTTTCGGTCGCGGCCCATCGCGAAGGGGAGCGGGATGCGGGCTTCCTCTTCGGCCTCGGCATCCTCACCTGGATCGGCTGGGTGGTCTTTACAGCGGCCGGGCACATCCTCGGCTCGGTCGTGGCGCTCTCGCCGCAGAACCCGCTCTTCTTCGCGGCCACCGCGAGCTTCGTGGCGATCCTGGCCGCGTTGTGGCGGAGCCCGAGGCAGGACGTGCCGCCCTGGATGCTGGCGGCCGGCACCGCCATCGCCGCCCAGGCCCTGCGCCTTCCCCCTCCCCTGCCGCTCCTGTCCGGCGCCTTTGCGGGCGCCATCCTGGCGGCGGTGCGGGAAACCCGCGCCCCCCGGCTCCCCAAGGAGGAGAACCGGGCATGACCTTGCGGTGGGACGTGGCGCTGGCGATCCTCGCGATGGGGCTCGTCACCTATCTCTGCCGCGCCGGTGGCTATGCGGTGCTGCGCGCCGTGCGAACGCCGCCCTTCATCGATGCGCTGCTGCGGAACCTGCCAGCGCCGCTCTTCGCCGCCTATGTGGCGCTGGCGCTCTCACGCCAGGACGCGGCGGCGGCTATCGCGAGCATTCCCTGCGCGCTCGTCCATCTGCGCTGGAAGAACTTCGCGCTCTCGATCGTCGCAGGCGTCGGCGCCATCGCGCTGCTTCGCTGGGCGGGGATGTAGCCCCGCCCCGTTTCCTACGCCGCCTTCCGCTGCAGCAGCCGCCCGGCCGGCGTGTCGCTCGCGCCACCCGCCTGGGTATAGACGGACTGGCCGTTCACCCAGGTCTCGACGATCCCCTCCGCCACCTGCTTCGGATCGGAGAAGGTGGCGCGGTCGCGCACCGTCTCGGGGTCGAACATCACCAGATCGGCGAAGGCACCTTCGCGCAGCACGCCGCGATCGGGGATGCCGAAGACGGCTGCGGTGCGCCCCGTCATCTTGTGCACGGCGGTTTCGAGGCTGAAGAGGCCCAGCTCCCGGCTGTAATGGCCGAGCACACGCGGGAAGGTGCCCCAGAGGCGCGGATGCGGCTGCTTCGCCAGCGGCCCGCCATCGCTGCCGATCATGGACAGCGGATGCGCCATGATCCGCCGCACATCCTCTTCCGACATGTTGTGGAACACGCCACCGCCCGGAGTCAGCCGCTGCGCCGCCTCCTCAAGCGAGACACCCCATTCCTCGGCGATGTCTGAGAGCAACCGCCCCGCCATTTCCGGATGCGGCACAGAGGATGCGATCTGCACCGGCACATCCGGCCGCGGCTTGCGCGCCGCGAGCGAGGTGGAGGAGGCCGTGTAGGGATACATGTCGAAGGCCACCGGATAGCGCGCGGCGTGGCGCTCGATCAGCGGCAACGTCTCCGCCGAGCGGCCATGGTTCTCCGGCTGCGCGCATTTGTGGTGGCTGATCACCACCGGCGCACCCACGGCCTCGCCGATCTGCAGCGTCTCCTCGATCGCCTCGATCACGCCCTCGGCCTCGTTCCGCATATGCGTGACATAGAGGCCGCCCGTTTTGCGCAGCGCCTCGGCCACCGCGATCACCTCATCGGTCGGCGCGTGCTTGCTCGGCGGATAGAACAGGCCCGTAGAGAAGCCCGCCGCGCCCTCGGCCAGGGCCTGGGCGAGCTGGTGGCGCATCCGCTCTGCCTCGCCATCCGTCGCGGCGCGGTCCGTGTCGCGCCCCATGGCACCGACGCGCAGCGACATATGCCCGATGAGCGCCAGCGTGTTCACCGCGGAAGGCGTCGTCCGCAGCCGCTCCGCATAGGCGCCGAAGCTGTCGAACATCCACCACTCGGTGTCGGCCACGCTATCCAGCGGTGCGGGCGGGCGCTCCTTCATCGGCACAGGGGCGAGGCTGATGCCGCAATTGCCGGTGACCACGGTGGTCACGCCCTGGCTCGTCTTGCACAGCATGCAGGCCGGGCCGCAGAGCACGATCTGGTCGTCATGCGTGTGCGCATCGATGAAGCCGGGGGCCACGGCGCGGCCCTCGGCCATCACCTCCCGGTCCGCGCTGGCGGCGGAGAGATCGCCCATGGCCACGATGCGGTCGCCCTTCACACCGATATCGCCGCGCCGGCGCGGCGCGCCCGTGCCGTCGATCAACGTGGCATCGCGGATGATGAGGTCGCAGCGCAGGGCCATGGAAGGTCTTCCGGCAGGATTCGCGTGGGCAGGATTGACCGTGAGCATGCGTCGCGCCGCCTGGCACGCCAAGAGCATGCGCATGGGAATCGTTGACACTTAGCAATGCAGCATCAAACCTCCCCGCCGCGCACCACCGGAGCCCGCAGACGATGCCGACACGCCGCCAGTTTTTCGCCGCCGGTGCCGCCACGCTTGCATCGCCCCGCCTTGCCGCGGCGCAGGGATCGCGCGTCCTGCGCTTCGTACCGCAGGCCGACCTGGCGGTGACCGACCCCATCGTCACCACCGCCACCGTGACCCTGGCGCATGGCTTCATGGTCTTCGACACGCTTTACGGGCTGGACGCCGAATACAACGTCCAGCCGCAGATGGTGGAAGGCCACACTGTCGAGGCTGACGGCCGCGAATGGACCCTGACGCTGCGCGAGGGCCTGCGCTTCCACGATGGCGAGCCGGTGCGCGGCCGCGACGCGGTCGCCAGCATCCAGCGCTGGGCGAAGCGCGACATGTTCGGCACGGAGCTGATCGCCGTCACCGACGAGCTTTCCGCCCCCACCGACCGCACGATCCGCTTCCGCCTGAAGCAGCCCTTCCCGCTCCTGCCGCGCGCATTGGGCAAGGTGACGGCCGCCATGCCTGCCATCATGCCGGAGCGCCTGGCAGTTCTCGATCCCGCGCGCCCCGTGCCGGAGATGATCGGCAGCGGCCCCTTCCGCTTCCTGGCGGATGAGCGCATCTCCGGTGCCCGCGTCGCCTATGCGCGTTTCGAGAACTACGTCCCGCGCCAGGGCGGCGTGCCCAGCCGCACCGCAGGCCCGAAGGTCGCGCATTTCGACCGCGTGGAATGGCATATCCTTCCCGACCCCGCGACGGCGGTCGCCGCGCTCCAGCAGGGCGAGGTGGACTGGGTGGAATACGCGCCCAACGACCTGATCCCGCTGATGCGCCGGAACAGGAACATCCGCGTACATGTCACGGATGACAGCAGCATCAGCGTGCTGCGCTTCAACCACCTGCAGCCGCCCTTCAACAATCCGGCGATCCGCCGGGCGATCCTCGGCGCGCTGGACCAGTCCGCCTTCATGATGGCCGCCTTCAGCGATGACCGCAGCCTGTGGCGGGACGGCATCGGCGTATTCCTCGACGGCTCGCCCATGGCCAGCGAAGTCGGGCTCAATGCGCTGCGCGGCCCGCGCGACATGGAGAAGGTCAAGCGAGACCTCGCCGCCGCCGGCTACAAGGGTGAGAAGGTCGTCATCCTCCAGCCCAACGACTTCCCCATCCTGAAGGCGATGAGCGAGGTCGCGCTGGACATGTTCACCCGTGCCGGGATGAACGCCGAGGCCTATGCCGGCGACTGGGGCAGCATCGTGCAGCGCCGCAACTCCCGCGAGCCCGTGGAGAAAGGCGGCTGGAGCGTCTTCGTCTCGGGCCTCAGCGCGGCGGGCCTGCTGGATCCGGTGGCGCATCTCGGGCTGCGCGCGAATGGGACGCGCGCCTGGTTCGGCTGGCCCGACAGCCCTGCACTCGAAGACCTGCGGCGGGAATGGATGGCTGCCCCGGACGCTCCCGCCCAGAAGGCGGTGGCGGAGCGGATCCAGGCGCAGTTCTGGCAGGACCTGCCCTATCTTCCGCTGGGCCAATATCCCCGCGTCACCGCCTATCAGTCGAACCTGCAGGACTATCAGGCGGGGCTGTCCACCTTCACGGGCATCCGGAGGGTCTGACCCGGGCGGCACGCATCGCAACCCTGCGTGAATTGCCCTTTCACACGAAGCTGGATCGGATTACCTGCTCATCGCAGCCCGATCCGGAGGCGCCACCATGTCCAAGATTCACGTTATCCACGAAAATCCTGAGTGGCTTCCGCCGCTGGCACGCGCCTTCGACCAGCGCGGCCTGCCCTGGACCGAGTGGAATCTCTCCTCCGGCACCTTCGACCTCTCCTCCCCCCCGCCCGAGGGCGTGTTCTACAACCGCATGTCAGCCTCCTCGCACACGCGCGGCCACCGCTATTCTGCGGAGCTGACGGCGGCGGTACTGGCCTGGCTGGAGCGCTTCGGTCGCCGCGTGGTGAATGGCCCGCGCGCCCTCGACCTCGAGATCAGCAAGGCCCGCCAATACGCCGCCCTGGAAGCCGCCGGCATCACCGTACCCGGCACCATCGTGGTGCGTGGCGAGGCCGAGGACGTGGTCGCCGCCGCCCGGCGCCGCTACGGCAATGGCCCGCTGATCCTGAAGCCCAACCGGGGCGGCAAGGGGCTGGGCGTGCGCCTTTTCGCCGATGCGGACGCGCTGGCCGCATTCCTGGCCGATGCGCCGGAGGATGAGCTGCCGGCGGATGGGCTGTGGCTTCTGCAGGACTATATCCGCGCCGCACGCCCCTTCATCACCCGCGCCGAATTTGTCGGCGGTCGCTTCCTCTATGCCGTGGAGGTGGACACCTCCTCGGGCTTCGAGCTGTGCCCGGCCGATGTATGCGAGGTGCCGGCGCCGTCTGCCGCCATTGGCGATGCCGCCTGCCCCGTGGGCGCAGCGCCCGGTCCCCGCTTCCGCGTGATCCCCGAGGGGATCGACGTCGCCCAGCGCGAGAGGCTGGAAGCCTTCCTGGCCGCGAATGGCGTGGAAGTGGCCGGCATCGAGTTCATCCGCACGCCGGAAGGCCAAGTCTTCACCTATGACGTGAATACCAACACCAACTACAATCCGGATGCCGAGGCAGCGGCCGGGCTGGCGGGCACGGATCGCTCGGGCCCGGGCGCCATCGCCACCTTCCTGGGCCGCGAACTGGCCGCCACGCAGCGCGTGGCCGCCTGAATGCCCGGCGCCGCGGCGCCCCAGCGTTCCCGTTACGGCAAGAAAAGGCCGTCCCGGCCGATGCCCTGCGCGGCCGCATGAACGCGTGTGCCGGGCCAGAAAACCGGAACGCGCTCAGTCGGCCGGCGGAACTTCCGTCATGAAGGCAGCCGCCTTATCCAAGGCCAGCCGCGCCTCCGGCACAGGCATCATCATCCAGACATGGATCATCCCGGCCTCCTCATGAAAGGCCAGCGCCGCCCCTTCCTCCGCCGCCCTCGCGCGCAGGCGCCGAGCATCCGAATTCAGCATGTCCCGCGTGCCGGTAAAGACCGCGATGGGTGGCAACCCGGCGAGGGAACCGAAGATCGGGCTGACGCGCGGGTCATCGGTGGGTAGATCCGCCGCATACCATTTCCCTGCCAGCCTTGCGGGGGGCACGGCCAGGAACGGATCGCTTGGATCGATCTCCAATTGGCCCGGATCGCGCATGGTGACATCAAGCCATGGCGAGAACAGCACCAGCCGCGCCGGTAGCGCCTCCCCCGCATCGCGCAGTTGCTGGGCCAGGGCCAGGGCCATCCCGCCCCCGGCGGAATCTCCCATCACTGTCAGCGCTTCCGCCCCGTGGCGCGTGGCCAGCGCGGCATGGAGCGGGCGCACCATGCCGAAGGCGTCCCGCCAGTTATGGCCCGGTGCCAGCGGGTAGAGCGGAATGGTGACGGTGGCGCCCGTGCGCTCGATCATCCTTTCAATGACGCGCCAGTGCAGCCCTGCCATATCGAAGACATAGGCGCCGCCATGCAGGTAGAGGATATGGTGGTTGCTGCCGCCCTGGCGCGGCGCGGCGGTGAAGACCGGATACCCGCCAAAGCTCTCCCGCCCGATGCGAAGACGCCTTTCGCGGCCCCTTCCCGGCTGCGCGGCCCCGCGCCGCTGCCCCCAATGCACGACGCGGGTGAAGCGCTCCGTATCCGATGCCACGCGCTTGACGCCGCTGACGCGAAACATAGCGGCCAGGAGCCGCGCGCGGAGGCTGGCCATGCGGGTCAGAGACCCGCGAAGAGTTCGGTGGAAAGATAACGTTCGGCAAAGCTCGCCGCGATGCCGACCACCAGCTTCCCCTTCATCGCCGGGTCGCCCGCCACCTGCATCGCAGCATGCAGCACGGCGCCGGAGGAGATGCCGATGGGAAGCCCCTCCTCCCGCGCGCAGCGGCGGGCGGTGGCAATCGCCTCGCGCTCGGAAACGCGCATCACCGCATCCATCCGGTCCAGTTCCAGCACCTTCGGGCAGAAGCCCGCGCCGATGCCCTGGATGTCATGCGGCCCTGCCTCGTCGCCGGAAAGCACGGCGGATTCCGCAGGCTCCACCGCGATCACCCGAAGCCCGGGCCGGCGCGGCTTCAGGACGCGCGCGATGCCCGTGAGCGTGCCACCGGTGCCGACGCCACCCACCACCGCATCCACTTCGCCCGCCGTATCAGCCCAGATCTCCTCGGCCGTGGTGCGGGCGTGGATGTCGGGATTGGCGGGGTTGTCGAACTGGCGCGGCATCCAGGCGCCCGTGGTGGAAGCCACGATGGATTCGGCTTTCTCGATCGCCCCGGCCATGCCGCGCTTGGCGGGCGTCAGCACCAGTTCGGCACCCAGCAGCGCCATCATCTTGCGGCGCTCCTCGCTGGCACCATCGGGCATCACCACCACCAGCCGGTAGCCCTTGGCAGCGGCCACGAAGGCCAGGGCAATGCCGGTATTGCCGGAGGTCGGCTCCACCAGCGTGGATTCACCAGGCCGGATCAGGCCGGCGCGCTCCGCCTCCTCCACCATGGCCAGGCCGATGCGGTCCTTCACGGAACCCAGCGGGTTGAAGAACTCCAGCTTCAGCGCCAGCCGGGCGGCCAGCCCCTCGCTGGCCTCCAGCCGGGGCAGGCGCACCAGCGGCGTCGCCCCCACGGCTTCGAGTACGCTGCCATAGAGGCGGCCGCGCGGGGGATTGCTGGGCAGGACAGGGTCTGCGGGCATGGCTGGGGTTATCATGGGATGCCGGGGCCGCGTCCACCACCGATCCACGCCAGACGACAGGATCATCCCCTTTATAGCCCGAAATTCGATCGTTTCATTTCGTTGACGCACGACCGATCCGCGTTGAATCATGAGCCTCCGCCACAGGGATGCCCCACAGGGGGATGCCAAGGATGCAGCCCACCGCGTGTTGCCGGCCCTGACCGCCGCGCCGCCCCCCTTCTTCTTCCTCCATCCAGGCCCGCATGGGTCAGGAGACGGACCATGATGCTTCGCAGCTTCACCCAGCGCCGCCCCATCGCCAGCCTGCGGCACCTCTTCGCCCGCCTTTTCCCACGCCCGGCCACGCCGCCGCGCCAGTCCGACATCGAACGCGCCCTGCTGCGCGCCCTGGGTGGGCTGTGACGATGCACGCTTCCCGCCCGATCAGCGTGGAGGGACGCTTCGTCGGCGTCGCCGTCGCGCGTGAGGCCGACTGGCTCTTCCTCGCCACCGATCCCGTGCTGGAGGACCTGGAAGGCGCTGCCTTCCCGAACCCAGCCGAGGCCATGCGTGTCGCCCGCATCGTGCTGATGCGGGGACGCGGCTCACGGAAGGCGGCCTGATCCCGCCAGGGCGGAGCGGCCGAAGCGGGGCGCTACCACATCGTCTCCTTCGCCCGCGCCGCCCAGCCGAAGTCATAGGGTTCCCCACCCACCTTCCCTGCGCTCAACGAGGCCAGGATACGCCCCGGCGTCGGCAGGCTTCCCCGCGTCACCCACGCCTCGGCATCCCATAGCCGTGCGCGGATCACCGCCCGGGCGCACTGGAAGTAAACACTCTCCACCGCGATCACGATGACGCTGCGCGGAGCCTTTCCCTCCACCATGAAGCTATCCAGCAAAGACGGTTCCACCGAGAGACGCGCACGCCCGTTCACCCGCAATGCGTTGCCATGGCCGGGGATAAGGAACATCAGCGCCACCCGCGGATCGCGGATGATGTTGCGCAGGGAATCCACGCGGTTGTTCCCGCGCCGGTCCGGCATCAGCAGGGTGCGTTCATCGGCCACGCGCACCAGCTCGCCCGGCCGGTCACCGCGCGGGGAGCAGTCCAGCCCCTCCGGCCCACCCGTCGCCAGGGCGAGGAAGGGGGATGCCTCGATCATCGCCCGGTATTCCGGCGTGACGAACGGCACCTCCTTGAGCGTGGAAGTGTCGTGCGGCTCCCCGTAGAGGGCTTCCAGCTGCGCGATGCTGCCGATGGTGTGGGACATGCGGGTATCCTTTCCGTCCCCGTGCTGCCCCCGCGCCGGAGGCTCCGCAAGAGCATTGCGATAGTGTCACGGAACTGTCGCGCAAAGCACCCACAAGCGGCGCCACCGGCTGGATGAGCGGCCAGCCTGTTCCTTCATCAGGGAGGTGCCGGAGCAGCAAAAACACGCACCCCGCCCTGGTTATTCACGCGGGTCAGACGTAAATAATGGACATGCCACACTCCCTCCGCCTCCTCCGCCAGGACCGCGCCCTTACCGCCATCTCCGTGTTGCTGGACGTGGCCTTCCACGCCGGCCGGGGCACGAATGGTGCCGTGGCCGGAGGCGCGGATGTCGCGGAGCGCCTTGGCGCCGCACGCCGTGGCATCGAACCGGTGTTCCAGGCCCTTTCCCGCGCCGGGTTGCTGGAAGGGGTACGCGGCCCGCGTGGCGGCTATCGCCTCGGCCGCCGCCCGCGCGACATCCGCCTTTCGGAAGCCGTGGTCGCGGTCGCGGAGGGTACGGAGGCTGGCAGCGATCTCTCCGGTGCCCTGCATGGTTCGGTGATCGCCCCCTTCTGGGCCGAGCTGGATGAAACGCTCCGCGAGAAGCTGGAAAACCTGACCCTGGAGGATCTGCTGCGGCGGGCCCAGGAGGCGGGCCTGCAGCGGCCTTCATCCGAACCGTTGAATTTCGCGATCTGACGGCCCGCTCAGAGCAGAGTCTCCAGGGCGGCTACGGCGCCTCCGCCACATCCGCCACCGCCTGGGTGGTCCGCACATCCTTCTGCACATCCAGGCCATCCTTCACCTTCGCCCACACCTCCATCCGGCTCGGCATCGCATTGCCGTGGATCTCCGCGAAGGCCGCTTCGGCGGCGTCGCGCCCCTGGCCAATCCGCACCAGGGCATCCAGCGGCGCCTGGCGCGTGGCGTCGAAGAGCCACCATTTGCCGCCGAGGAAGGCTTCGAACACCGCGTGGAAATCCGGCGGGACTAGGCCAGGCGCGTGGGCCGAGACAAAGCGTGCCGGGATTCCCAGGGCGCGGCACAAGGCCACCGACAGATGCGCGAAGTCGCGGCAGACACCGGCACCGGAGAGGAGGGTTTCGGTTGCCGTGGTGGTGGGGCCGGAGGCACCGCGCAGATAGGTGACGCGCTCGTTCACCCAGTTGCAGATGGCGGTCACGCGGGCATGCCCGGGCGGGGCATCGCAGAACTCGCGCCGGGCCAGGCGCTGAAGGCGATCGGATTCGCAGTAGCGCGAGGGCCAGAGATGCGGCAGCGCCTCGGGCGGCAATTCGCTGGGCGGGACTTCCGTCACCTCGGCGGGGTCCACCACATGCGGGTCCAGCTCCACCTCCGCCTCATGGTGGATCAACAGTTCCGCACCCGGCTCGGCATGGATGCGGAGATAGCGATTGCCGGTTTCCGGCACCGTCCAACTCTCGGTGCGCGTGCCCTCTGGCGTGACGGTCAGGCTCTCGCGCAGGATCCGCTGCCGCGGCGTGCTGGCGGGCTGGATGTTCAGGATGACGGTCGTGGGGCCGTTGACCTGATAGCCCAGGTCGCAGCCGAGCTGGATTTTCATGGCGCCTTCAGAACGGATCAGGTTGCGTCGCCCGCACAACGGGCGGGCCGCCGATCCGCTGCGGCGCAACGCGAGATTTCCGCGCGCCTCAACCCCGGAGGCGGAGCATGCCTTGCGCGGCCGCGCGGCCCGTGGCGAAGCAGGCGGTCAGCAAATGGCCGCCTGTGGGTGCCTCCCAGTCCAGCATCTCCCCGGCGGCGAAGACGCCAGGGATGCGGCGCAGGGCGTAGTTCTCGTCCAGCTCCTCCCAGCACAGTCCGCCGGCGGAGGAAATGGCCCGCTCCAGCCCCGCAGTACCGGTGACGCGCAGGGCCAGCGTCTTAATAGCGGTTTCGGGCGGTGCGGTGCCCTCCCGCAGCAGCGCGATGGCGACTGCCGGCAAGGTCAGTTGCCGCCGCAGATGGTTGGAAAGCGACTGCCCGCGCCGGGGTGCCGTCATCCGGCGGGCGACCTCCTCCGCCGCCATGTCCGGCCGCAGGTCGAGGGTGACGACCGCCTCCCCTTGTGCCGCCACGGCATCCCGGATTGCGGCGGAGAGGGCATAAACGGCGCCGCCTTCCAGCCCCCGCGTGGTGACCACCGCCTCCCCGCGCACCGTGCGGCCGCCGAAGGACAGGGCGATGCGCTTCAGCGGCGTGCCGGCGAAGCGCTCCCGCAAATAGGGCGACCAGTCGATCAGGAGACCACAATTGGCCGGAGCGAAAGGCGCCACCGCCACGCCGCGCGCCGCCAGGACAGGCGCCCAGCCGCCATCGGAGCCGAGGCGTGGCCAGGAGGCACCGCCCATCGCAAGCAGCGTGGCATCGGGTTTCAAATGCAGGGGCGCATCGCCAGGGCGGTCGAAACACAGGGCGCCATCGGCATCCCAGCCGGTCCAGCCATGGCGTGTCAGCAGCGTGACACCCCGCCCCGCCAACCGCGCCAACCAGGCGCGCAGCAAGGGGGCAGCCTTCATCGCCCGGGGGAAGACCCGCCCGCTGGTGCCCGCGAAGGTCGGCTGGTCCAGCCCCTCGCACCATTCACGAATGGCCTGCGGCGGAAAGGCGCGCACCGCAGGCTCGAGACGCGATCGCGCCGCGCCATAGCGGGAAAGGAAGGTTTCGAGAGGCTCGGTATGCGTCAGATTCAGCCCGCCGCGCCCTGCCATCAGCAGCTTGCGCGCGGGGCTGGGCATGCGGTCGAGAACAGTGACCGCAACGCCCGCTTCCGAAAGAAGTTCGGCCGCGGCCAGCCCCGCAGGGCCGGCACCGATAATCGCGGCCTTCATGGCGACCGAGGGCTGATCAGCTCTCGCGCTCGGCCAGCAGCACCTTGATCTCGCCGATGGCCTGGGCGGGATTCAGCCCCTTCGGGCAGGTGCGCGAGCAGTTCATGATCGTATGGCAGCGATAGAGGCGGAACGGATCCTGGAGCTGGTCCAGGCGCTCGCCCTGACGCTCGTCGCGGCTGTCGGCGATCCAGCGATAGGCCTGCAGCAGCACGGCCGGGCCGAGATAGCGGTCGCCGTTCCACCAGTAGGAGGGGCAGGCCGTGGAGCAGCAGAAGCACAGGATGCACTCCCACAGACCATCGAGCTTGGCACGCTCCTCCTTGGACTGGCGGCGCTCCTCATCCGGCGGGGCCGGGCTGTCGGCCTTCAGCCAGGGCTCGATGGAGCGGAGCTGCGCGTAGATCTGGGACAGATCCGGCACCAGATCCTTCACCACCGGCATATGCGGCAGCGGATTGATCCGCACCTCGCCCTGCACGTCCTCGATGGGCTTCAGGCAGGCCAGCGTGTTCAGCCCGTCGATGTTCATCGAGCAGGAGCCGCAGATGCCCTCGCGGCAGGAGCGCCGGAAGGTGAGGGTCGTGTCCACCTCGTTCTTGATCTTGATGAGCGCGTCCAGGACCATCGGGCCGCACTTGTCGAGATCGATCTCGTAGGTGTCCATCCGCGGGTTCTCACCCGTGTCCGGATCCCAGCGGTAGATCTTGAAGGAACGAACATTCGTCGCCCCGGCCTCGGCCTTGTAGGTCTGGCCCGGCTGGACGGTGCTGTTCTTCGGGAGAGTGAAGGTCGCCATGGGTTCCGGGCTTCCTAGTAAACGCGTGCCTTGGGCGGGAAGACCTGAACCTCATTGGTGAGGGTCCGCATCTTCACGTCGCGATAGTCGAGCTTCACCTGGTACTTGTCGTCCACCCAGGCCAGCGTGTGCTTCATCCAGTTCTGGTCGTCACGCTCGGGGTAGTCCTCATGGGCATGCGCGCCACGGGATTCGTGCCGGGCCTCGGCGCCCACAACCGTGGTCAGCGCGTTGCCGATCAGATTATCCAGCTCCAGCGCCTCCACCAGGTCGCTGTTCCAGATCATGCTGCGATCGGCGATGCGGATGTCCTCGTAGCCACCCGCGACCACCGCCATCTTCTCGCAGCCTTCCTTCAGCAACTCGGAGGTACGGAACACGGCGGCATGGGCCTGCATGGTGCGCTGCATGCTCAGACGCAGCTCGGCCACCGGCGTGCCGCCCTTCGCGTAGCGAACCCTGTCGAGGCGGGCCAGGGCGTTCTCGCCCGCGCCCTCCGGCAGCGGCGCCTGGGTAGCGCCGGGCTTGATGGTATCCTTGGCACGCAGCGCGGCGGCGCGGCCGAAGACCACGAGGTCGAGCAGTGAGTTAGTGCCGAGGCGGTTGGCGCCGTGCACAGAGACACAGGCCGCCTCGCCCACCGCCATCAGGCCGGGGACCGTCGCGTCCTGGTCGGTCGCGGTCGGGCGCAGCACCTCGCAATGGATGTTCGTGGGGATGCCGCCCATGTTGTAGTGGACGGTCGGGAGCATCGGGATCGGCTCCTTGGTCACGTCCACGCCGGCGAAGATCTTCGCCGTCTCGGAAATGCCGGGCAGCCGCTCATGCAGCAGATCCGCGCCCAGATGCTCCAGATGCAGGTGGATGTGATCCTTGTGCGGGCCAACGCCGCGGCCCTCACGGATCTCCATCGACATGGCGCGGGAGACGACGTCGCGCGATGCCAGGTCCTTCGCCGTCGGCGCGTAGCGCTCCATGAAGCGCTCGCCCTCGGAGTTCGTCAGGTAGCCGCCCTCGCCGCGCGCGCCCTCGGTGACGAGGCAGCCGGAGCCGTAGATGCCGGTCGGGTGGAACTGCACGAACTCGTTATCCTGCAGCGGCAGGCCGGCGCGCAGCACCATGCCGCCGCCATCGCCCGTGCAGGTATGGGCGGAGGTGCAGGAGAAGTAGGCGCGGCCATAGCCGCCGGTCGCCATCACCGTCGTTTGGGCGCGGAAGCGGTGGATCGTGCCGTCCTCGAGGTTCCACGCCATCACGCCGCGGCAGGCGCCTTCCTCGTCCATGATGAGGTCGAGGGCGATGTATTCGACGAAGAACTCACAGTTATGCTTCAGCGACTGCTGGTAGAGCGTGTGCAGGATCGCATGGCCCGTGCGGTCGGCCGCGGCGCAGGCGCGCATGGCCGGCGTCTTGCCGTAATGCTGCATGTGGCCGCCGAAGGGGCGCTGATAGATCTTGCCGTCCTCCGTGCGGGAGAAGGGCACGCCGAAATGCTCCAGCTCGATGATCGCCGGCACGGCCTCGCGGCACATGTATTCGATGGCGTCCTGGTCACCCAGCCAGTCCGACCCCTTCACGGTGTCGTACATGTGCCAGCGCCAGTCGTCCTCGCCCATGTTGCCCAGCGCGGCGCCAACGCCGCCCTGCGCCGCCACGGTGTGCGAGCGGGTGGGGAAGACCTTGGTGATGCAGGCGGTCTTGAGGCCGGCCGCGCCCATGCCGAAGGTGGCGCGAAGGCCGGCACCGCCAGCCCCCACCACCACCACGTCATAGGTGTGGTCCACGATACGATAGGCGCCGCCGTTGATCCCGGGGCGCGGCGGCTGGCTGATGGCGTTCATCGCGGGCTCTCGTCAGTCTTGGCGCCGCAGGCGGCGCGTGTCTCGCCGCACCCTTCAAGGCGCGGAAACCGGGCGCGCGGGCGCCCGGCCTGGATATGGGAAGCCTCTGCGCGGCAGGAAGCGCCTTTGAAAGGGGCCGGGTGCCACGCGGGGCGCATCAGATGGCCAGCCGCAGGACGGACAGCGCCGCCAGCAGGCCCAGCAGCACGCAGACGCTCCTGATGGCCAGGTTGGCCAGCATCACCGAGCGCTCGGGCCGGATGTAGTCCTCGACCACCACCTGAAGGCCGGAGGCCGTATGGTAGAAACCGAGGGCGATCATCGCAACCAGCAGAACGGCGTTGAACGGCCGGCCGATCCACTCGGCCACCACTTCCCACGGCGCACCAGCCTTGGAGGCGATGGAGAAGGCGAACCAGATCATCAGCGGCAGCATCGCCAGAGAGGTGACGCGCTGCATCCACCAGTGATGCGTGCCGGACTTGGCCGAGCCATGGCCGCGGACGCGGCCCAGCGGGCTCTGGAAGTGGGTTTGATGCTCGCTCATGCGCGCGTCCTCACGAAGCCCAGGCGATGATGGCGACGATCCAGGTCAGGACGGTCATCACGCCCGTGCCGATGATCACCATCCAGCCCGTGCGATAGGTGGTGGGGATGTCGTAGCCATAGCCGGCATCCCACATCAGGTGCCGGAGGCCGGCGAGGGTGTGGTACCAGGCCACCGCCGTGATGCCGAACAGCATGATCACGCCGATGAAGCTGCCCATGAACCACTGCACGCTGGCATAGGCATCGGGACCCGCCGCCGCAGCGGCCAGCCACCAGACCAGGAAGATCAGCCCCAGCGACCAGGCGGTGCCGGTGATGCGATGCATGATGGAAAGCGCGCTCGTCATCTGCATCATGTCATAGACCTGCAGATGCGGAGAGAGCGGCCGGCGGATGATGGTGCCGTCTGTGCGGCGCCCGATCATCGTGGCCTCGCGCGCGTCGTGGGAATTGGCCATGCGGCGTCCTGTAATCTCGCCGGGCGCGTGACAGGTCCGCGAACGGCTGCGCGCTTTTATGGCGCCGTACCGCATAGCGTCAATTGCACGAAATCAAGGATTTGAGAACCAATCGCAAGTAGAGGGCCTGCATTTACCACAGGCCCTTGTTACCGCACCCTTCTTTTCTTTATGCCGCCTGGCCACGCAGCATACCGCGCCGGACCATCTCCTCGGCGATCTGCACGGCATTCAGGGCCCCGCCCTTGCGCAGATTGTCCCCCGCGCACCAGAGGGCGATCCCATTCGGGACGCTGGGATCGACCCGCAGGCGGGACACGAACACCGGGTCCTCCCCCACCGTCTCGAGCGGCGTGATGTAGCCACCATCGTCCCGCCGATCGAGGAGCGTCAGCCCCGGCGCGTCCCGGATCGCCTCCCGCGCCTCCGCCTCGTCCAGCGGACGATCGAAAACCGCGTGCACCGAGAGGGACTGGCCGATGAAAACCGGCACGCGCACGCAGGTCGTGGCCACGGCCACATTGCCCAGGATCTGGGCCGTCTCCTCGGCGATCGCCTCCTCTTCCTCGGTCGCTCCGGCGCCGCCGAAATCACCGATATGAGGGATCAGGTTGAAGGCGATGGGCTTGGTGAACTGCTCGGGCACGGGCGTGTCATTCACGAAAATGCCCCGAGTCTGGCTGAACAGCTCGTCCATGGCATCCCGCCCGGCGCCGGACACCGGCTGCAGGGAGGTCACCACCACCCGCAGCAGCCCGCCCAGCGCCTGGAGGGGATGCAATGCCATCGCCAGCAGGATCGCGCCCGCCACCGGGGAGGCCACGATTCGCGGATTTGCGCCCAGCACCCCCGAGTTCACCTCCGGCACCACAGGCGGCGCGTCGGGGTCCCCTGCCCCCGTCACATCTACCACCACGCAACCGGCAGCAGCCGCCTTGCGGGCCAGGGTGGCCGGGGCCGGCGTGCCAGGGGCAAGGAAGACGAGATCGGTCGCGGCCCAGTCATGCCGTTCCACCGCCTCCACCCGAAGATCCTGCTCCCCATAGGAGAGCGCGCCCCCCACTGCGCGGCCAGAGGCCAGGGCAGTCACAGAGGCGGCCGGGAATTCCCGCTCCGCCAGCGTCTTGATGATCTCGCGCCCGAGCTGGCCGGCAGCACCGGAAACCGCGATTCGATGGGTCATGAAACAGAAATCTCCCGCCGGCACCCTCGGCTGGGAACGGCGGGCGGCAGATAGGGTGGCGTGCCCCGTTTGCGCAAGCGCCCGGGGCACGCCCTCTTCTCAGGCTGCGCGCACCGCCCGGAGGAAGCCGGCCGACTTCTCCCGCAGAATGGTGGTCTGCCCGGCCAGTTCCTCGGTGGCGGCCAGCATGCCGCCGGCGGCCTCCCCCGTTTCCTCGGCGGCGGCGCGAACGCCGGCGATGGCCTGGTTCACCGTATCGGTGCCTCCCGCCACCTGGGCGGCGCTGCGGGCGATCTCACGCGTCGTCGCCCCCTGCTGCTCCACGGCGGCGGCAATGGCCGTCGCGATGCCGCTGGTGCGCTCCACCGTTGCGCCGATGCCTCGGATCGCCTCCACCGCGCCGCTGGTCGCCGCCTGCATCTGCTGGATCTGGGTGGAAATCTCCTCCGTCGCCTTCGCGGTCTGGGCCGCAAGCGTCTTCACCTCGCTCGCCACCACGGCGAAGCCGCGCCCAGCCTCACCGGCCCGCGCCGCCTCGATGGTGGCGTTCAGCGCCAGCAGGTTGGTCTGCCCCGCGATGTCGCCGATCAGCCGCACCACATCGCCGATCCGGGCGGCGCTGTCGGAAAGGCCCCGCACGGTGCCATCCGTCGCCCGCGCCTCGGACACCGCCTGGGCCGCCACCTCGGCGGCCTCGGCCACACGCCGGGTGATCTCGGTGATGGAAGCGGCCATCTCCTCGGCAGCCGCGGCCACCGCACCCACCTCGCCGCTGGCCCGGGCGGCGGCATCGGCCACCTGCCCCGCCTCCCGGCCCGAGCGGTCGGCGGTGCCATGCACCTCGCCCGCCGCGCGGCGCAGCGATTCCACCTGACCGGCCAGGTTCTCCACCACGGCGCCCACCTCCGCCTCGAAGGTGTCGGCCAGCCGCGCCTCTTCCGTCGCCAGCCGCCAGGTCAGCATCGGTCCGGCATAGGCGCCGCTGCCGTCAGTGATGGCGGAAGCCTGCAGGTCCACCACCTCCGCGCCCATCCGCAGCCGAACGCGATGCGGCAAGCTGGCGGGGTCGGACAGGGTGGCGCGCAGCCCGGCCAGCCCCTCCAGCGGCAACTCGTCCAGCACCCGGCCCAGCACCGGCTCCACCACGCCCAGCCGGGCCAGCACGGCGCCCATCTCGACATTGGTGTGAGTCACGCGGAGGGAGGGATCGGCGGCCATCAGCCCCAGAGGCATCTGCTCGATCATCTGCGCCTGGGCGAAGGCACGTCCCACTGTTCCGCGCAGATCCTCGAGCGCGGCGGCGATCCTGCCGGTCTCGTCATGCCGCTCGCGATCGGCAGCCTCGGCTGCGTCGCCCGGCGAGGTATCGCCCGTGGCGATGGCCCGCACCCGTCCAGCCGCCCGCCGCAGCGGCGCACCGATGGCCCGCGCGCTGGCCCAGGAGGAAGCGAGCAGGATCAGCGCCACCGTGCCGCCGATCCAGAGGGTGAACTGCTCCACACCCGAGAGCGCCGCATCCATGGACCCGCGCTGCGCCACCTCATCCTCGCGGAGGATACGCGTGGCTTCGTCCAGCCCGGTGCGCAGGGCGGCGGCGGCGGGCTCGGCCTGCTCGCCGCGGATCGTCGCGAGATCCGCGATTGTCGTCAGGATCGTCTCCGCGCCCTCCGACAGCCCGGCGGCAAGGGTGCCGAGGCGGCCCAGATCCTCCTTGAGGCGGTTCGACACGGCATAGGACTGCACGCCGCGCAGATGAACACGCTGCTGCGCGATCGCACGGCGCACCCGGCGCATCTGCGCCTCCTCCCCCGTGATCAGGAAGCGCTGGATGGCCAGCCGCACATCGTTCACCGCATTGCCGAAGGTGATCACCCGGCTCCGCACTTCCTCCACCTGGGAGCGGTCGGACACCTCGAACTCGAGCGCGCCGAGGACTGCCTCCATGGCCTGGTCGAAATCGGAATTGACCCGGAAGAGCTTGTCGTCCCGCGCCGAGATCATGCGGGACCGGGCCTCCAGCATCCGGTCGATCGCGGCCTCATAGGCAATGGTCGCGGGGATGGCGGATCGCGTGGCCTCCCGCGCACCGGGCAGGGTGGTGGCCGAAGCGGCCTCCTCCGTCAGGCTTCTCGCGGAGGCCAGGGCCTCGCGCCCCTTCCGTGCGGCCTCCTCGGCTGCGGGAAGATCCTGGGCGGTGCCAAGCTCGGCCGCCGCCACCGGCGCCTGAGAGGCGACCGCCCCTGCACGTTCGACCAGCGCCAGCACGTGGGACGCGCCGCGCAGGTTCTCCTGCTGCTGCGCCACCGCGTTCAGCTCGGACCAGACGAGGCCGACTAGCCCGGTCAGCAGGAGCATCGCCAACCCTGCTGTGACGCCGAGCTTCCGGGCGACGGATAGGTTCTGGAAGGCGCGCATGGCTCGGGACGGCTCCTTGATCTGAACGTCCCGGACTCTGCGCCATGATTCCCTAACCGTTGGATAAGCCCAGCCTTGCGCAGCGGGTGCCGAGGGCGCAGATCGCGGGCGTGCTGCACATCATCAAGCTGGCCGTGGGGCCGAAGGACGTAGCGGCGCTGGAGCGCGCCCAGGCCCAGCGCGTGGCGAGCGCCGAGGGCCTGCGCCACGTCACCCGCATGGCGCCGCGCCGGGCGCCGGAGATCCTGGAGGGCGGCGGGTCGCTCTACTGGGTTGTCGCCGGCATCCTGCGCGTGCGCCAGCGCATCCTGGCGATCGAGCCGGTGAAGCGCGCCGACGGCACCGCCGCCACCGCCCTCATCCTCCAGCCTGGGCTGGTGCCGGTGCATCCACGCCCGGTGAAGCCCTTTCAGGGCTGGCGCTACCTCAGCGCCGAGACCGCGCCCCCCGACCTGGCCGAGGGCGAGGCGGCTGCGGAAGGCATTGAGGCCCTGCCCCCGAAGCTGCGGCGGGAACTGGCCGATCTCGGGTTGATCTAGAATGCGGCCGAAGCGCCGGGCTTTCAGGCAGCCTCTCGCGTGACCTCCGCGCGGCCGCATGTTAGGGGCCGCTCCGAACCCATGGCACGCTACCCCAGTTCCGGCGGCCGGCCGCCCTCTCCTTCCCGCCGCGGGCGGCAGGGATATGCCGTGACAACAGGTCCGGCTTCGCTGGCTTGAACACCCGCTCCGCCCCTGGCTGGCGCGCCGCCCTGCCCCTCCTGGCTTGGCGGACCGTGACCACGGCCGCCTCCCCTCTCCTTCCCCTCTGGCTCGCCCGCCGTGCGCGCCGCGGCAAGGAGGATGCCGCCCGGCTGCACGAACGCCGCGGGGAGGGCGCGGAACGCCCGTCCAGCCCCCTGCTCTGGCTGCATGGCGCGAGCGTTGGCGAGAGCCAGTCCGCCCTTCCGCTGATCGAGGCCCTGGCCGCCGCCCGCCCGAATCTGCATTTCCTGCTTACCACCGGCACCGTCACCGCCGCGCGGCTGCTGGCCCAGCGCCTCCCCCCCTCTCTGGCCGCCCGGGTGCAGCACCGCTTCGTGCCCCTGGACGTGCCGGCCCATGCCGCCCGCTTCCTCGATGGCTGGCGCCCCGATGCGGCGGTGTTCATCGAGAGCGAGATCTGGCCCAACCTCATCCTCGCCGCTACGGCCCGGAATGTGCCGATGGCGCTGGTGAATGCGCGCGTCTCGGCCCGCTCCGCCCAGGGATGGGGGCGCATGCCGGCGGTGGCGCAACAACTCTTCGGCGCCTTCCGGCTGGTAATCGCGCAGACCGAGCTGGATGCGGCCCGCCTTCGCGCCCTCGGCGCCGCCTCCGCCGAGGCCTGGGGCAACCTGAAATTCGCCGCCCGGCCCCTGCCCGCCGCCGAACCCGCACTGGCCGCGTTGCGCGCCGCCATCGGCGCCCGCCCGGTGCTGCTGGCCGCCAGCACCCATCCTGGCGAGGAAGCCCAGATCGCCATGGCGCATGACCTGCTCGGATCCCGCCTGCCGTATCTGCTCACCATCATCGCGCCACGCCACCCGGAGCGCGGCCCCGCCATCGCGGCGGAGCTGGCTGCCTTCCCCCTCGCCCTGCGCTCCACCGGCGCCCTGCCCGAGCCCGAGACCTCGATCTATATCGCCGATACCCTCGGAGAGCTGGGGCTGCTCTACCGCCTTGCCGGCGCAGCGCTGGTCGGCGGCTCGCTGGTGCCCCATGGCGGTCAGAACCCGCTGGAAGCCGCGCGCCTCGGCTGCCCCATCCTGCTGGGTCCGCACACCGCCAACTTCACCGTCATCGCGGACCGGCTGCTCGGGGCCGGAGCCGCCATCCGGGTGGAGGATTCCGCCGCGCTGGCCGAGGCGGCTGCGCTCGTGCTAACCGATTTCCTCCGGGCCCGGTCCATGACCTCGGCCGCAGCCCGGATCGCGGCGGATGCCGGGGCCCTGCCTGAACGGATGGCCGCCGCGATCGAGACCCTCCTGCCCGCTCCCTCCTCACCCGAGGCCGGGGCCGCGGCAGGACCAGGATAAGGACGCCAGACGGCACCATGCGTGCCCCCGATTTCTGGACCGGGGACGGAGGGGGAATTGCGCCCTTCCTGCTCTCCCCGATCGCCGCCCTCTATGCCCAGGCCACCGCGCGCCGCGTGGCCAGGCCAGGCTGGCGTGCCCCCGTGCCGGTGATCTGCTGCGGCAATGCCACCGCGGGCGGTGCTGGCAAGACGGGCCTCGCCCTCGACATCGGCATGCGCCTGGCGAACCGGGGCGTGGCCGTGCATTTCCTCACCCGCGGCTATGGCGGGAAGCTGCGCGGGCCGGTGCGGGTGGAGCCCGGCAAGCATGACAGCCAAGCGGTTGGTGACGAAGCACTTCTGCTCGCCGCCGAGCGCCCCACCTGGGTCGCCTCCGACCGCGCCGCCGGCGCCCGCGCGGCGATCGAGGCCGGGGCCCAGGCCCTGGTCATGGATGACGGGCTGCAGAATCCGACGCTGGAGAAGGATTTCTCCTTTCTGACCATCGATGGCTCCTACGGCTTCGGCAACGGCAAGATCATTCCGGCCGGACCGTTGCGCGAGCCGGTGGCCCAGGCCTCAGCCCGTGCCCAGGCCGCCGTGCTGATGGGCCATGACGATTGCGGCGCCCTGGCACAACTACCGCCCGGCCTACCCGTGCTGCGCGCCCGCTACGTGCCAGGCCCAGAGGCCGCGCAGCTCAAGGGCCAGGCCGTCTTCGCCTTCTGCGGCATCGGCAATCCGCGCAAGTTCTTCACCACCCTGTCGGAAGCAGGCGCCATCATCGCGGGCCGCGCCTCCTATGCCGACCACTACCCCTATGATGCCGGCGATCTGCGCGAACTCATGGCCGAGGCCGACCGGCTGCGCGCCATTCCCGTGACGACGAAGAAAGACTTCGTCCGCATTCCCGCCGCCTTCCGCTCACGTGTGACGGTGGTAACGGTGACGCTGGCATGGGACGAGCCGGCGCGGCTGGAGATGCTGCTGGACCCGCTGGCGGGGCGCGTTCCGGTCCCGGCCTGAGCCGGGCCGGCCGCCTCTAACTGCGATCGAGAATGCCCCCGATCGCGGTTAACGTATTGATTTTATTGCACTTCCATTCATTCCTCCTCAAGCGCTACCAAGCGGCACGAAACGCTTCGAGGATCTGCGCATCGATCAGCTACGCCGCCAGATCTCCGTCATGGAGTTGGAGGCAGGCGAGTTCTACGCCGTGCCGCCGATCACGCCCGCGACACCGAAATGCGCCGCCTGCTCGGCGACCTCACCCTGATCGAGCGCAAGCACGAGGCCATGGCCGAGAAGCTGGAGCGGACGCATCTGGCCGGGTCCGCTCGCGCCAGCGAGGATGAAACCTCCCGCCGCCTCCTCGTCCTGCAGGTCGTGCAGCCGGCGCTGGCGGGGCTGATCGACGGCTCCATCTCCACCCTCGCCAGATCGTGCTGGGCGGGCTGCTGGTGCTTCTGGCAGGCGTCTTCATCGGAAGCGGTTGAGTGACGGCAAGGAAACTCATCCTGGCACGCCGCGATATCGCGTTATGCGCTGGCTGCCCCTCCTCACCGTCCTCCTCCTCCTCCTCCTCACCGCCTGCGCCACCCCCCCATCCTCATCCGATTCCTCGGAGGCACCCGCTGCCGCCCTGGAGCCAGCCGGCCCCGGCGCCACGCGGCTTGTCGCGGCAGCCGAACGGGAGTGGCGCGAATGGGGAAGCATCATGGTCGATGGCTGGCCCGTGGCGCTGGAGCGCACGCCGGACGCCACGCCGGAGCTGTTCGACCGGCTGATGAGCTACTGGGCCTCCACGCCGGAGGGCCCGGAGGTCATCACAGACCACCTTCATTATCGCGACACCATCATGGCCCCTGAGATCTCCACCGCCTCGCTTGATCCCGTCTCGGGCCTGCCCTTCCAGCTGGTTGCGGCGAATGTCGCGATCTCGGCCTACAACCACCCCGCCTGGTCGGCGGCCTTCATCAGCCATGCCATGGGTGCCGCCGGGATGCCGCGCTACGATTTCGATCCTTCCGCCAGCCACGCTCTCTATATCGACCGCATGCTGGAGAGCGCGATGATGAACCCGGAGAGCGCCGCCTTTCGCCCGCATTCCCCGGCTGATTACGCCCCCCGCCCCGGCGACCTGATCTGCGCCGACCGCTCGGCCTATCCCCTGCCGAACTGGCAGGCACGGACCGCCGAACCGGGCCGCTTCCGGCCGATGCATTGCGACATCGTGGTACGGGCGGGCGGCGGATCACTGGAGATGATCGGCGGCAATGTGCTGGACGTGGTGCTGCGGCGCCGCATCCCCACCGATGCCCAGGGGCGGGCACAACAGCCACCGCTGGACCGCCCGCCATACTTCGCGATCTTCGAGAACCGGCGCTGAGGCGGATGGCAGGGAACGGCATCACCCGGAAGCGTGGATCCGCCCCGGGAACAGCAAGCCAGGGGATTTGAATGGGACGCAGGTGAACGGAACATGCTCCCGGCGTTCTCCAAGCCTGCGCCAGATCATGGCTCGAAGGGCGGATGAGCGCTTACCGGCAATCACGCCCAGCGCCCGCATGGGCACCGGGCTATCACCGGAGACCTGATGTTCCGCATCGCCTGCCTGCACACCGCTGAAAGCAATGTCCCCATCTTCGAGGCCGCCCTCCGGGACAGCGGCCTCACCGATGTGGAGCTGCGCCATGCCGTCCGGGCCGAATTGCTCACCCGGGCAGAGCATTCCGGCGGCCTGACCCCGGAGGTCACCGCCCGGACAATCGAGGCACTGCATGCCCTGTGCGAGGGGGCGGATGCGGTGCTCCTCACCTGCTCCACCCTTGGCCCCGCAACCGAGGCTGTGGACGACACCGCCTCCTGCCCCATCCTGCGCGTCGATGCCGCCCTGGCCCAAGCCGCGGTGCGGGAGGGCGGCCGGATAGTCGTGCTCTGCACAGCGGAAACGACGATCATATCGACACGCCTGCTTTTCGAGGATGCGGCACGGAGGAGTGGCGCGACCGTCACCATCCGATTGGTGCCCGGAGCCTGGGAAGCCTTCCGGGCCGGGGAGCCGAAGCGCTACCTTTCCCTGATCGCGAAGGCGGCGGAGAC
Source organism: Roseomonas xinghualingensis (assembly GCF_025791835.1). Taxonomy (GTDB): domain Bacteria; phylum Pseudomonadota; class Alphaproteobacteria; order Acetobacterales; family Acetobacteraceae; genus Roseomonas; species Roseomonas xinghualingensis. The sequence goes on along the minus strand of NZ_JAOXLP010000002.1, from coordinate 100,046 downwards.
GGCGGCCCATGGCGGCGCCACGCGCGTCGTCCTCGCCCAGGCCTCCATGGCAGGCGCCGCGCAACTGGCCGCCATCGATCCTCCTGCCCTCACCAGCCCGGAAGCAGGCCTCCGGGCAGCGCTGGAAGCGATCCGGGACTATTCCGTGAGGTAGCGCCCGCGCAGATGTTCCATGAAGGCTGAGGGATCGAGCGGCCGGCCAGTGGCCGCCACCATCAGATCCTGGAAACCCAAGCGCGAACCCTGGCCATGCACCGAGGCCCGCAGCCATCCCACCAAGGGCCCGAAATCCCCCTGCCGCAGCGAATCATCCAGCCCCGGCAAGGCTGCGCGCGCCGCCGCCATCAGCTGCGCGGCCGCCATGGCCCCGAGCGTGTAGGAAGGGAAGTAGCCGAAGGCACCATCATGCCAGTGGATGTCCTGCAAGCATCCCCGCGCGTCGTCAGGCGGGGTGATGCCGAGCAGGGCGCGCATTCCCTCAGCCCAGGCGCCAGGAAGGTCGGCCACGGCCAGTTCGCCGGCGATCAGCGCCCGCTCCAGCCGGAAGCGCAGGATGACATGAGCAGGATAGGTCAGCTCATCCGCCTCGGTGCGGATGAAGCCGCGCCCCACCCGCCGCCAGAGCCGCGCAAGGTTCTCCGGCGCATAGGCCGCGGGTTCACCACCGAAGGCTGCCTGCAACTCCGGCCCCAGCCAGGCAAGAAAGGGGTCTGAACGGCTGGCCTGCATCTCGATCAGCAGGCTCTGGGATTCATGCACGGCCATACCTGCGGCCTCGCCCACGGGCTGGCGGGCATAGGTGGCGGGCAGGCCGCGCTCGTACAGCGCATGTCCTGTCTCGTGCAGGATGCCGAGCATGGCCTGCTCGAAGGAATCAGGCGTGTAGCGGGTGGTGATCCGCACATCGCTGGGCGTACCGCCGCAGAAGGGGTGCAGGCTCTCATCCAGCCGGGCATGCTCGTAATCGAGTCCCACCCGCTCCGACAGGCGGCGCCCCAGGGCGCGCTGCACCTCCACCGGGAAAGGCCCCTGGGGCTGGATGGGCGCGGGGCGGCGGGCCTGGATCTCCTCGGCACGCGGCAGGGCATCCCGCAGGAAGGCTTCATAGGCGGTGAAGACCGGCTCCACATCGGCGGCACCGATGCCGGGCTGGTAGCCATCCATCAGCGCGTCATAGGGAGCGAGGCCGGTGGCGGCGGAAAGCGCGGCGGCGGTCTCGCGCTGGAGTGACACCACATCCTCGAGCCAGGGACGCAGCGTGGCGAAATCGGATGCCGCACGCGCCTCGCGCCATACCTTCTCGCAGGCGGAATTCGCGCGGGCGCTGGCTTCCACCAGCGAGGCCGGCAGCGCGGTGGCGCGCAGATAGGCGCGGCGCATCAGAGTGAGATTCGCCTCGTCCCAGGGGCCTTCGGCCATGGCGGCGGCGAGATCCGCGCCCATTTCCGGCGCCACCAGCATTCCATGTGAAACGCCGGCCAGTACCGCCAACTGTTCCCCACGCGCCTCGCCGCCGCCCGGCGGCATCATGGCCGAGGCATCCCAATGCAGCATGGCCGCCGCCTCGCTGATGGCGGCGATGCGGGAGAAGCGGTCCTTCAGGCGGGCATAGGCACCCAAATCCGTGTCGCTCACGCGTCTTCCTTCCTGATGGCCCAGGCGAACAACACCCCGACAAGGGAGGCCGCCAGTCCATACCAGGTGATGACATAGCCAAGATGGCTGTTCCGCGGGCGCGGCAGGGTGAGCGCCGCCTGAGGCAGGGCATCGCTGGGCTGGCCCGGCTCAGCCAGGGCGACGAGCATGTCCGGAGCCACTGACGGAAGACCCAGTGCCGCACCAATGGCCGAAGGATCGGTGGTGTAGAAGCGGCGGCCAGCCGTATCGTCCGTGGCCGCGAAGGTGTCCCGCTCCTGCGCCGGAAGGATGTAGCCGGTGACGCTCACCTCCCCCTCCGGCCGGGAGATGGCGAGATCCCGGTGCTCCAGCGGCACCCAGCCGCGGTTCACCAGAGTGGTCGGCAGCCCCTGGATCTCCAGCGGCGTGATCAGGCGGGTGCCGAGCACATTGCCGCGCACCTCCACCCCCAGCGTCGCCTCCAGGTCATGCCGGAAGCGGCCCGTGGTCCGCACCTTGGTGAAGGGCTGCGGCGAAGCCGTCAGCGGCACCGGCGGCCCTGCCTCGGCGGCCGCGATCTGGGCCAGCAGGTCGGTCTTCCAGTGCAGACGCTGCACCTGCCAGGTTCCCAGCCCCAGTAGGATCGCCAGCACCGGGATGGAAACCAGAACGGCCGGGAGGATTCTCCGCCAACGGGACGTCATGGGATACCTTTCGTAAGCCGGGCCCAAAAACAAGAACCCCGCCCGGCGGGCCGGACGGGGTTCTGAAGTGGGACCGGGGGGAGCCTTAGTGCTGGACGATTTCGCCCACGCCCCAGACGTAGATGCAGATGAAGAGGAAGAGCCACACCACGTCCACGAAGTGCCAGTACCAGGCAGCCGCCTCGAAGCCGAAGTGCCGGCGCGGGGTGAAGTCTCCCCGCCGGGCGCGGAGCAGGCAGACGGCCAGGAAGATCGTGCCGACGATCACATGGAAGCCGTGGAAGCCAGTGGCCAGGAAGAAGGTGGAGGGATAGATGCCGCCGCCCGCGAAAGCGAAGGGGGCCTCGGCATATTCCACCGCCTGTAGCACCGTGAAGAACACGCCCAGGGCCACGGTGATCGACAGGCCCTGGATCAGGCCCTTCCGGTCACCCTGAACCAGCGCGTGATGCGCCCAGGTCACCGTGCAGCCGGAGAGCAGCAGGATCATCGTATTCAGGAAGGGCAGGCCGAAGGGATCGAAGGTGAGGATGCCCTTGGGCGGCCAGATCGCGGTCTCGGCGCCGGAGACATGCTCCGGATAGAGCGCGAAGTGGAAGTAGGCCCAGAAGAAGGCGACGAAGAACATCACCTCGGAGGCGATGAAGAGCGCCATGCCGTAGCGCATGCCGATCCGCACGATCGGAGTGTGCACGCCGGGCTGCTTCGATTCGCGGATGACGTCGCGGAACCAGAAGAACATGGAGAGGAGCACGCCAAGCAGCCCCACCCCCAGCACCCAGTGGATGTTGTAATGGGCCCACATCACGATCCCGAGCAGCAGCGCGCCGGCCGAGAAGGAGGTGGTGAGCGGCCACGGGGACGGGTCCACCAGATGGTATGGGTGCTTGTTAGGCGGCGGCGGCTCGCTGGGATCGAGCGTGATGTCGGCCGTGGTGGTATCGAGGGAAGCCATCGCGCGTCCTGGTGATGCTGGGCCGGAGCCCCGGGGCGTCTGGGCCATCAATCTCCCAAACGGACAGAAGGATCAAGGGTTGGACCGGCGGAACCCGCCGGCCCGGCTATCTAGCGGGTGGCGGTGGGCTGTCCGCCCGCCCGCCCCACATGCGGCCCGGCGCTGGCGAGCACGCCCGCCCGCTCGGCATCCGCGAGCGTCCGGAAGAAGGTGTAGTTCAGTGTGATGGTGCGGATATCCCGCGTCGCCGGATCCTGCGCCATGGCGGGATCCACCCAGAAGCTCACCGGCATTTCGACGGATTGGCCGGGCTGCAGCGTCTGCGCGTCAAAGCAGAAGCAGGCGACCTTCTGGAAATACTTCCCAACAATCTCGGGCGTGACGTTGTAGGTGGCCACGCCCTCCACTGGCCGGTCCGCGTTGTTGGCGGCGCGGTAGAAGGCCAGGCCCTCCTCACCGAGATGGATGGGAATGGCGTTCTGCGCCGCCTCGAAGCGCCAGGGCAGAGAAGGATGGGTGTTGGCGGCAAAGCGCACCGTCACCTGCCGTTCCACCGCGCCAGGGGCGCTGCCCCCCCCGGTCTGCACCGTGCCGTTATAGCCCGTCAGGCGGCAGAAGGCGTCGTACAGCGGCACGGCGGCAAAGGAGAGGCCAACCATCCCCACCACCGTCCCCAAGGCCGCGAAGCCGACCCGCCGGTTGCGGCGTGCCAGCTCGTCCCTGCGATCCATCGTCCCTGTCTCCCTTAACCCCCGGAGGAGGTCAGCTTCGCCATGGTGATCATGTAGAACAGCACCACCAATCCGATCAGCACGACGATCAGAGCGATGTTCCGGCCCCGACGGCGGCGGAGGAAGGCAGCCTCCTCCTCCTTGGTCATGGTGGGGGGGGCATTCTCGGCTGGCATCAGTGAATCATCCCGGCTGCACGCAGCCAATGGTCGAGCGTCAGGGCCGTGAACAGCCCAGCGAGGTGAAGGAGCGAGAAGCGGAAGGCCGCACGTGCGGCGGTGTCCCCGGCAAGGCTCACCCCGGCGGCATCCTGGGGCTCCCTCAGCACGCGCCAGGCATGGAACAGGAAGCCGGCGCCGAGCGACAGGGCGAAGGCGCCATAGACCCAGCCCGCCAGCCCGAGCAGCGTCGGCAGCAGGCCGAGAGGGGCGAGCAACACCGTGTAGAGCATGATCTGGCGCCGCGTCTCACGCGCGCCGGAGACCACCGGCAGCATGGGCACCCCGGCCCGCTGATAGTCGTCATGCGCCCAGAGGCTGAGCGACCAGAAATGCGGCGGCGTCCAGAAGAAGACGATAGCGAAGAGGATCAGGGGCAGCACATCCACCCCGCCCGTGACCGCCACCCAGCCGATGATGGGCGGGAAGGCGCCGGCAGCGCCACCGATGACGATGTTCTGTGGCGTCCGGCGCTTCAGCCACATGGTGTAGATGAAGACATAATAGAGGATCGAGCCGGCGAGCCAGGCCCCGGCCACCCAGTTGGTGACCAGCCCCATCAGCACCACGGAAAAGCCCGAGAGGAACACGCCGAAGGCCAGCGCGGCCTCGGGCGCGATCCGGCCTGCCGGGATGGGGCGGCGGATGGTGCGGCGCATGACCGCATCAATATCGCGGTCGTACCACATGTTGATACAGCCCGCGGCGCCCGCGCCCAGGGCGATGCAGAGGATGGCGACAGCGCCCAGCAGCGGGTGGATGTGACCCGGCGCGACAGCCAGCCCCACAGCCCCGGTGAAAACCACCAGGGTCATCACCCGCGGCTTGAGCAGTGCAATCCAGTCACGCAGTTCCGACCAGTCGGCGGAAACGGCGAGGGGGGCCGTGGCCCCCCTCTCGATCAGGTCACTCATGGTGACGCTCCATACCCCCCCAGGGCGGTGAACCGCAACGGGGAAGCAATTCCTGCCTTAGCGAATGCGGGGCAGCTCGTCGAAGGTATGGAAGGGCGGCGGGGAGGAAACCTGCCATTCCAGCGTCGTCGCACCCTCACCCCAGGGATTGGCGGCGGCCTTCTCCTTCCGCAGGAAGGTCAGGACGACCACGAAGATGAAGAGCAGGAACGACACGCCGGAGATGTAGGAGCCGATCGAGGCCACCACGTTCCAGCCCGTAAAGGCATCCGGATAGTCCGGATAGCGACGCGGCATGCCCTGGGCACCCAGGAAGTGCATCGGGAAGAAGGTCAGGTTCACGCCCACGAAGGTGAGCCAGAAATGCACCTTCCCCCAGAACTCCGGGTACTGGTAGCCGCTCATCTTGCCGATCCAGTAGTAGAAGCCGGCATAGATGCCGAAGACGGCGCCCAGCGACAGCACGTAGTGGAAGTGCGCGATGACGTAATAGGTGTTGTGCAGGATCTGGTCGACGCCGGCATTGGCCAGCTTCACGCCCGTGACGCCGCCGACAGTGAACAGGAAGACGAAGCCGATGGCAAAGAGCATCGGCGTCTTGAAGGTCAACGACCCGCCCCACATCGTGGCGATCCAGGAGAAGATCTTGATGCCCGTGGGGACGGCGATGATCATCGTTGCGGCCATGAAGTAGGCGCGCGTGTCCACCGAGATGCCCGAGGTGAACATGTGGTGCGCCCACACCACGAAGCCCACCACGCCGATCGCGACCATGGCGTAGGCCATGCCCAGGTAACCGAAGATCGGCTTGCGGCTGAAGGTGGACAGGATGTGCGAGATGATGCCGAAGGCCGGCAGGATCATGATGTAGACTTCGGGGTGGCCGAAGAACCAGAACAGGTGCTGGAACAGCACCGGGTCGCCGCCACCCTCAGGCTTGAAGAAGGCCGTGCCGAAGTTGCGGTCCGTGATCAGCATGGTGATCGCGCCGCCCAGGACGGGCACGGACAGCAGCAGCAGGAAGGCGGTGACCAGCATGCCCCACACGAAGAGCGGCATCTTGTGCAGCGTCATGCCCGGGGCGCGCATGTTGAAGATGGTGGTGATGAAGTTGGCCGCGCCCAGGATCGAGGAGGCGCCAGCCAGGTGCAGGCCGAACAGGGCCATGTCGAGGCCCGGGCCGCCCTGGTACTGGCTGTCGGACAGCGGGGGGTACAGCGTCCAGCCCGTGCCGGTGCCGCCCACGAAAAGGCTGCCGATCGTCAGGAGCAGGGCTGGGACCAGCAGCCAGAAGGAGATGTTGTTCAGGCGCGGGAAGGCCATGTCCGGCGCGCCGATCATGATCGGCACGAACCAGTTGCCGAAGCCGCCGATCAGCGCGGGCATGACGACGTAGAACACCATCAGGATGCCATGGGCAGTGACGGCGACGTTCCACATCTGGCCGTCGGCGAAGAACTGCATCCCCGGGTTCTGCAGCTCAAGCCGCATCAGCATCGACAGGCCGATGCCGACGAAGGAGGCCACCACCGCGAAGATGATGTAGAGGGTGCCGATGTCCTTGTGATTGGTCGAGAAGAACCAACGCGCCAGGAAACCTGGCGTGTGGTCGTGATGGTCGTGCCCGTGAGGGGTATCGTGCGCGGCGTGCGCCATGGGTGTTCTTCCTGTCAGGCCGCCTTACCGGCGGGCCTCCGCGGAGGGATCGGTGATGGCAGCGACCTCGGTCGTGCGGTCACGCTCAGGCCAGCCGGGGGCGCGGCCCTCGGCGAACTTCGTACGGGCCTCGGCGACCCAGGCGTCGAACTCGGCCTGCGGCACAGCGCGAACCGCGATCGGCATGAACCAGTGGTTGTTGCCGCAAATCTGGTTGCACTGGCCGTAGAAGGTGCCGGCGCGGTCAGCGCGGAACCAGGTCTCCAGGGTGCGACCGGGGATGGTGTACTTCTGCACGCCCAGGCTGGGCACGAAGAAGGAGTGGATCACGTCATGCCCGGTGGTCAGCACCCGGACGGTCGCGCCGACGGGGACCACCAGCGGATTGTCCACGGACAGCTTGGCGATCTGGCCGGGACGGATCTCGTTATCCGCGACCGGATAGCTGTCGAAGCTGAAGTTCCCATGATCGGGGTAGCCATAGTTCCAGTACCACTGACGGCCCTGCACGTTGACCGTCAGATCCGCGTCGCGCGCCCGGTCCTCGTAGTAGATCAGGCGGAAGGACGGGATGGCGATCACCAGCAGGATCAGCACCGGGACCACGGTCCAGGCGATCTCGAGTATGGAGTTGTGGCTGGTGCGGGACGGCACCGGGTTGCGCCGGGCGTCGTAGCGCCAGATCACCCAGGCCAGCAGCGCCGCCACGAAGATGACGATGCCGATGATGATCCAGAGAACAAGGCTGTTGAAGTCATGGATGGCCTCCTTCACGGGCCCCATGGCGTCCTGAAGATCGATGCCCCAAGGCACCGGCGCGCCGATCGCCTCCCCATCGGGGGCCGGCGGCGGCGACTGTGCCATCGCGCCACTCCCGGCCATTAACATCAAAGCCAGGGCTGTCGAGAGAATCCGCCGCATTCCGCCGTCCTGATCCCGTATTCCGTCCGGGCGCACCGCGCGCCGGGCGGCACGCTCCGCTCCAAATCCACTGCCAGGCGCGTCGCGCACCTGACATGTTCCACCCCGCGCAAACGCGGGGCGGAACGCAACCGGACACTAATCACGCGGCGGCTTTCCGCACAAGGTTAGCTGCCGCCACAGAGGCGGAACGAACCGCCGGATATCCTGGCCCAGACCCACAGCTTGGGCCTTGGGCACATGATCCACCATGCCGGTCGGTATGGAGTGGAGGTGCTCATCCACCACCGCATGGAAGACCTGCCATCCCCGCCGGTCTGCCTGGAGTCTTCAAGTCACCGGACTGATCTGTCCAGGCTCAGCCATGCTGGGAATCATGCACGGACGCAATGATCCGGGATCGCGCCGCCCAGGTTGCGCGGTATGCCCTCTCAGAGCGTCACCGCGCGCAGCCCGGCCATGGCGGGGCGCCGCCAGGGCGGATTCCAGCGCGTCCAGGCAGCGCCCTGCCCTGCGGCGCCCTGTGCCGACCACTGCTCTATCCTTCCTTGCGCCTGGTGAGACAGTGCCACCGGCAAGGCCGGCCGAGCGAAGAGTCGTTCCCAGAAGGAGCGCCGGGGCATCACCAGATCTGCGCCATCCCGCAACAACGCGAGCACCCCATGGACCCAGCGCGGCTCCACGGGCCGGCTCACCGGGGCAAACAGCACCGGAACACCCGCTGCCCCTAGGGAGCGGGCCCAGGCGGCCGCGCGGCGGGTCGCTTCGGCCACGCCATCCGGCCCGGCCTCCACACGCAGCGCAAAGGGATACTCCGGGTCCATGGCCTCGGCCATGGAGTGGCCCGCCGCCTCATCCGTCAGGATCAGCACAGCCAGCGCACCAGGCGCCACAGCCACATCGCCCGCCGCGCGCGAGCAAGCCAGCGAGTGGAGAAAGGAGGACAGCGATCTCAGCTGTTCTGACGGCACCGAAACCACCATCACCGCGGCGGGAGGCATGCCGCCTGCCCGCGCCGCTCACGTAAGACCGGGTGAGGTGAAGATAAGGACCGAATCCGAAGGGGTGGCATCATGCATGGCTGGATAAACAGCCGGGTTGATTGCTCGTTACTTAACGGACAAGCGTTCCGCCCCTTCACCTAGGCCGGCGGGCGCGCCATCTCCGCAGCATGCGCCGACGCCAAATCCTCTCCACCCTGCCCCTGCTGCCATTGCTGGCCAGCCCCGCCCTGGCACAGGCCCCCGCCCTCTCCGCTCGGGACCGCACCGACATCCAGCGTGTCGAGGCCTATCTCAACGGCCTCAGCACGCTAAGGGCCCGCTTCATCCAGATCGCCCAGAATGGCGCCACGGCGCAGGGCACGGCCCTCATCTGGCGCCCGGGGCGGATGCGCTTCGACTACGATCCGCCAGAGCCGCTGCTGCTGATCGCCAATGCCGGGCAGTTCATGCATTACGACAAGGAGCTGCGGCAGCCCTCCATCGTGCCGGTGGGCTCCACCCCGCTCGGCATCCTGCTGCGGGACCAGATCCGCCTCTCCGGCGATGTCACGGTCACGGGCGTGCAGCGCGAACAGGGGATGCTGCGGGTCACTCTCCACCGCACCAATAATGCCGCCGAGGGGCGCCTCACCCTTGTCTTCGCCGATAGCCCGCTGGAGCTGCGCCAGTGGCTGGTGGTGGACGGCCAGGGCCGCACGACGCGTGTTACCCTCTCGGCCATCGAGACTGGGGTGCGGCTGAACCGCGCCAGCTTCGACTTCAACGATCCGCGCTTCCTCTCGCCCCCCGTCGACAACAACTGACCCACAGGAACTGAGGCGCGCGGGTCACATCCGCCCGGCGCCTCCCAGATTTGTGGAATCGGCGCGGCTTCTGCCTTGAAGGCGCCATGGTGCAACTGCAACATTTCCGTCCATGCGGCCCCTGATCGGCATTTCCTGTTGCGTGAAGCCCTTCGGCCCCACCGGGATGCCGAACCATGCGGCGTCGGATCACTATGTCCGCGTCGTCCTCGGGCCGGTGGGCGGGATGCCGGTGCTGCTCCCCGCCGCCGGCGAGGATGTCTCCCGCGAACTCCTCTCCCGCCTGGATGGGCTGCTGCTGACGGGCAGCCGCTCCAATGTCTGCCCGGTTTATTATGACGGCCCCAACCATGCGGAGGGCACGCCGGAGGACCGGGACCGCGACTCCACCACCCTGCCGCTGATCCGCGCGGCCATCGCTGCCGGGGTGCCGCTGCTGGCCATCTGCCGCGGCTTCCAGGAATTGAACGTGGCGCTCGGCGGCTCACTGGATCAGCGGATCCAGGACATGGAAGGGCGGCTGGACCACTCCACCCCCTCCGATCAGGCAATCGCGCGGGTGAAGACCGGCAAGGCCCATCCCGTGCGGGTGGCCCCTGGCAGCAACCTCGCCCGCCTTTGGGCGGGGCTCGACTACGACCCGATGGCCGTGCCGGTGAACTCGCTGCACAACCAGGGCGTCGCCCGCCCGGCCGCCCGGCTGCGGCCCGAGGCCTGGGCGCCGGACGGGACGATCGAGGCAGCCAGCATCGATGGCGCCCCGGGCTTCGCCATGGGGGTACAGTGGCACCCGGAATATGACTGGGACCGGGACGCCCTCTCCCGGCGCATCTTCGATCGATTTGGCGAGAGGGCAGCCGAATTCGCAGCGCGCCGCGCGGGTCAGGGAACCGTTAGGCTGACCGTCGCGGCAGAATAAAGCGGAATAGCATTGGCGGCACTCATGCGCTCGCCGCGTGTGATCCCGAAGGGCAGCCCTCACGCCACTGTGTTCAAAATGAGAACTTCGGCTTTTGCATTCCGGCTGTGGATACGGGTAATCTTTGGAAGCCGGACCTAAAAACGCCGGCGGTGACCCGGCCCCCCCTGCCGGCTCACCCGACCAAGACTAATTCCGATCGGAAGTTGAGTACCCGGCGCCCGGTGACCCCCCTCACCGGGCGCCTTTCTTTTGCGCATCCGCGCCCCTCTCCGCGCCTCCATCCCCACCAGATTTGCAACTCAACTTCCAGCAAGAATTGAACCAGCAGGAGCCGAGGCAGGTTTCAGCTGGCTATCACCTGGCGCATCTCTGTTGCAGGAGTGCCGCTATCCGCCCCCTCCGGACCGCCTTATACCCTTGGGCCGTCCAGGAACCGGATCGGATCGCCTCATGGCTGACTACGTCATCGCCCCGCCGCCCGTCGCTGCCCTGCCGGTACGCGGTGGCGGCCTTTTCCCCGTGCGCCGCATCTTCTGCGTTGGCCGCAACTATGCGGAACATGCGCGCGAGATGGGCAGCGACCCGGATCGCGAGCCGCCCTTCTACTTCACCAAGCCGGCGGACTCGATCGTCACCAACGGGGCCGACATGCCCTACCCGACCGAGACGAAGGAGCTGCACCACGAGATGGAGCTGGTCGTCGCCATCGGCGTCGGCGGCAGCGACATCAAGGAAGCGGACGCGCTGAACCATGTCTGGGGCTATTGCGCCGGCCTCGATATGACCCGCCGCGACCTGCAGAACGCCGCGAAGAAGACCGGCCGCCCCTGGGACATGGGCAAGGGCTTCGACCACTCCGCCCCGATGGGCGAGCTGGTGCCGGCGGGCGCAATTGACCCGGGCAAGGGCCGGATCGAGCTGAAGGTGAACGGCCAGCTCCGCCAGACCTCCGACCTGTCGAAGATGATCTGGTCGGTGCCCGAGGTGATCGCGAATCTCTCCCGCCTGGTGAAGCTCGCCCCGGGCGACCTGATCATGACCGGCACGCCTGAGAACGTGGCCGCCGTGCAGAAGGGCGACCTGCTGGAAGGCGTGGTCGAGGGCGTCGGCACGGTAACCGTTCGCATCGTCTGAACCGATTGGATTGAAGTGACTTCCGCATCCCCTTCGATCGTCCAGGCGGCCGCGCCACTTCGCGTGGCCACCTGGAACATCAACTCTGTCCGTCTCCGCGCGCCCCTGCTGCGGCATCTGGTGGATGAGCTCGACCCCGACGTCCTCTGCCTGCAGGAGACGAAGACCCCGGACGAGCACTTCCCGCACGAGGCCGCGGAGGCGCTCGGCTATACCCACCGCATCATCAAGGGGATGAAGGGCTATAACGGCGTCGCCGTGCTGTCCCGCCGCCCGATCTCCTTGGTGGAGGACGGGAAGGACTGGTGCAGCAAGGGCGACTGCCGGCACCTGGGCGTCCTCGTGGACGTGCCCGGAGAGCCGGTGGAAATCCACAACTTCTACGTTCCCGCCGGCGGCGACGTGCCCGACCCGGAAGTGAACCCGAAATTCGCGCATAAGCTGGACTTCGTGGCCGAGGTCACGGACTGGACCGCCGGGCGCGGCCCGGCGAAGCGCTCGGTCCTTGTTGGCGACCTGAATATCGCGCCGCTTGAGCATGATGTCTGGAGCCACAAGCAGATGGTCGGCGTCGTCTCCCATACCCCCGTGGAGGTGGAGGCGATGGAGCGCTGGATCGCGGCCGGCGAATGGCATGACGCGCTCCGCCACTTCGTGCCGCCGGAGCAGAAGCTCTACACATGGTGGTCCTACCGCGCGAAGGACTGGCGCGCCTCGGATCGCGGGCGGCGGCTCGACCATGTCTGGGTCAGCCAGGACCTGGCCGGCGGGCTGCGGCGCCATGCGGTGCTGAAGGATGCGCGCGACTGGGTTCAGACCAGCGACCATGTGCCGGTGCTGATGGAAATCGCGGTGTGAAGGCTCTCCGGCCCTCCTGTTGAGGGCTCGAAGCGCGTCCTGCCGTTCCGGGCAGGGCCCTTTCCGATCCGCCGTTGGCTGCCGCCACCCCGGAGGCAGAGCATCCTGGGTGGCAGCCGTTCAGGCCAGCCTCAACGCACCGGGCCGCGCGCCGTGTCCGCGTCGCTCTCCGGAAGGCCGTGTACCACGCCTACCGGATCGCGCCGCCCGATGCCGAGCAGCTGGTACAGCCCGATCGCCGCGATGGTGGCAGTGCCGATACCGGCGATGGAGAAGCCGCCGATCGTCACGGTGAAGTCGCCCGAGCCCAGGATCAGCGCGACGCCGACCGTCAGCAGGTTGCGCGGGTCGGAGAAGTCCACGCGGTTGTCCACCCAGAGCCGGATCATGGCCGCGGCGATCAGCCCGAAGACGATCACGGCCAGCCCGCCCAACACCGGGCCGGGAATGGTCCGCAGCAGGGCGCCGAACTTGGGCGAGAAGCCCAGCGCGATGGCCGCGAAGGCCGCCACCACGAAGATCAGCGTGGAATAGACGCGGGTAACGGCCATCACGCCCATGTTCTCGACATAGGTGGTGACGCCCGTGCCGCCGCCGGCACCGGAGACCATGGTGGCGATGCCGTCGCCCAGGAAGCCGCGGCCGATATAGGGGTCCAGGTTACGGCCCGTCATGGCGCCGATCGCCTTGATATGCCCCAGATTCTCCGCGACCAGGATGAAGGCCACCGGGGCGATCAGCAGCATCGCGCCCATCTCGAATGTGGGCGTGTGGAAGGTCGGCATGCCGATCCAGGGCGCGGTGGCCAGCTCCGCGAAGGAGACCGGCGGCAGCAGCCCCATGACGTTGCCCATGACGAGATAGAGCACATAGCCCGTCAGGATGCCGGCCAGGATGGAGATGCGGCGGATGGCCAGCGGCGCATAGACGGCGATCAAGGCCGTCGCGATCAATGTGCCCAGGGCCACGATGACATGTGGACCAGCGCCCTGGATCCCCTTCACGGCCACGGGCGCGAGGTTGAGGCCGATGGCGGCGCCCACCGCGCCCGTCACGGCCGGCGGCATCAGCCGCTCGATCCAGTTGGAGCCGGTGAACATCACCAGCCCGCCGATGGCGGCATAAAGCGCGCCGCAGGCGATGATGCCGCCCAGGGCCGGGCCGATATTCGGGTTGGGCCCCGAGCCGGCATAGCCGGTGACCGCGATCACCACCGCGATGAAGGAGAAGGAGGAGCCGAGATAGCTCGGCACCCGCCCACCCACGAGCAGGAAGAAGATCAGCGTGCCGATGCCCGAGAAGAGGATGGCGAGGTTCGGGTCGAACCCCATCAGCAGCGGCCCAAGGATGGTGGAGCCCGACATGGCCACCAGGTGCTGGATACCCATGACACCCGTGGTGCCCCATGGCAGGCGCTCATCGGGCGGCACCACTGGCCCTCGGGCGAGAGGCCATTTCGGGAAGAACGACATTCGGGGTGTCCTTGGCGATTCGAAGCGTCAACGGGCGCTTATCACGCCCGCCCCTCGCTTTGCCTCGCCTCAGGACTACCCGGGCGATGGTTCCGCCCGGGATGATGCGCCTGTGCTACGCTGCGCGCCGCACCGCCGGCACGCCCCGAAGCCGCCCGCCCGGCGTGCCGCCCGGCACGGCGGCGGCAAGGTCCGCGGCCTCCAGAAGCCGGTTCCAGTCCACGCCGGTCTCCACCCCCATGCGGTGGAAGAGCCAGACCACGTCCTCGGTCGCGACATTGCCGGTGGCGCCCGGCGCGAAGGGGCAGCCGCCCAACCCGCCCGCCGCGGCATCGAAGATCCGTACCCCCGCCTCCCAGGCGGCGGAGACATTGGCGAGGCCCATGCCGTAGGTGTCGTGGCCATGGAAGGCGAAGCGCCTGCCCCAGGCATGATGCGCCTTTTCGAAGATGCGACGCGCCTGGTCCGGCGAGGCATTGCCCGTGGTGTCGGCCAGGGCGATCTCCATCCCCGGGTCCAGCGCCACGATCCGTTCTACCCAGCCCAACGCCTCGTCATCCGGCACCACCCCCTCGAAGGGGCAGTGGAAGACGGTGGAAAGGTTGAAGCGCACCAGCAGCCCCGCCGCCGTCGCCTCGCGCACGATGGCGGCGAGGTCAGCGAAGGATTCCTCCCGCGTCCGATTGAGGTTCGCCTTGTTGTGGCTCTCGGTGGCCGACATGAAGAGCCCGAGGCGCTGCGCGCCCGAGGTCGCCGCCAGTTCGAAGCCCTTGCGGTTCGGCACCAGCACCGTGGATTCCAGCCCGGGCAGCTCCAGCGCGGCCTTCAGCACCTCGGCCGTGTCGGCCATCTGCGGCACCGCCCTGGGCGAGACGAAGGAGCCGATCTCCATCCGCCGGATGCCGGCGGCGTAGATCGCGCGGACCATGGCGATCTTGGTCTCCGTCGGCACGAAGGGGCCGATGGATTGCAGCCCGTCGCGCGGCGCGACGTCGCTGATGATGGCCTTCTCGGTCATGGGGTTTTCTCCTTCAGCAGCGCGCCGAAAACGTAATCATTATGCGCACCCACCGGGGGGCCGGGCCAGCGCACCATGTCGCGCGGCGGTAGGCCCTCGAAGCGGAAGGGGGCGGCGGGATGCGGCACGGTGGTGCCCACCAGCGGATCGGGCACCTCCAGCATCAGGTCACGCGCCTGGAAATGCGGATCCTCCACGCAATCCTTCATGTCGTAGAGGCGCGAGCAGGGCACCTGCACGGCCTCCAGCGCATCCTGCGCCTCCTTGGCCGTCAGGGTGCGCGTCCATTCGGCAATGGCGGCGTCCAGCTCTTCCGCATTCGCGCAGCGGCCGGAGTTGCTGGCCATGCGCGGGTCCTCGGCAAGGTCCGGGCGGCCGATCCGGATCATCAGGCGGCGGAAGATCAGATCGGAATTCCCCGCCACCGCCAGCCATTTCCCGTCCGAGCAAGGATAGGTGTTGGTCGGCGCGGCGCTGGGCAGGGCGGCGCCCATGGGCTGCCGGACGCGGCCGAGCAGCCCGTATTCCGGCAGCATTCCCTCCATCAGGGAGAAGACGGAGGAGACGAGGTCGAGATCGATCGTCACCCCCTTCCCGTCCGCCTTCCTGTCCCGCCCCCAGCAGGCGGAAACAAGGGCGAGCGCCGCATACATCCCTGCCAGGTCATCGCTGATCGAGACGCCGCAGCGTGGCGGCGGCAGGTCGGTCTGGCCGGGATTGGCGGTGAGGTGGCGAAGACCTCCCATGGCCTCACCGATGGCACCGAAGGCAGGCTTGTCGCGATAGGGACCGTCCTGCCCGTAGCCGGAGACACGCGCGATCACGAGGCGCGGGTTCTCCGCCCGCAGCACGTCAGGGCCGAGGCCGATCCGCTCCAGATAGCCAGGGCGGAAATTCTCCACCAGCGCATCAGCACGGGCGCAGAGCGCCTTCACGCGCTGCTTCCCCTCCTCGCTCTTCAGGTCGAGCGTGACGGAAAGCTTGTTGCGGCCATGGATGCTGAACCACACGGCATGGCCATTCACCCGCGCACCCCAATCGCGATGCGGGTCGCCTTCGGGCGGCTCCACCTTGATAACCTCCGCGCCGAGATCGGCGAGCAGGCGCGTGGCGAAGGGGGCGGCAATGTAGTGGCCCAGTTCCACCACCCGCAGGCCGGTGAGCGGCAGTCGGGGGTCCTGGGGCGGCGGCTTCGGGCCGGTATCCTCCGGCATGGGCGTTTCTCCTGCTGGCCGCAGGATGTTCCCCGGCAGCGCGCCGGTGGCAAGGGGGGCGCCTCTGATGGCCGGCCATGACCGGCCGTGGCGAAGCACATCAAGAGCAGCCGAGTTTTTGTGCTGCTATTCTCAAAAATAGACCAAGAAGTCATGAAGCGTTCAGCTTGGGGCAGCACATGGCGCAGAAAGGTAAATTATTCACCTATCGCAACTAACCGGAGCATTCCGCAGTTAAAGGGTTATGAGCAAGAAGGAGCTTCCAAGATGCAGCTTCGGATTTTATTTTCTGGCTTGAGCTTCATGGCGGCTGGCCTCGCTTTCGGCACATCCACGGCCCAAGCATCGCAGGGCATCCCGGCCATCTCACACCAGGGGAAGCCGGCCATTGAGTATGTCCAGCAAAGGAGGCGTAGCAATCCGAACTGGCAGAACCCGAACTCCCCGGGTTGGGACAATGACGAGACAGCCCGCCTCAATGAAGAGAGTCTTCGTCGTGCGCAGCAGGGACTGAATTCGCCAACCAACCAGCCTGACACGACGTCCAACCTGAACCGTATGAGCGAGCGCGATGCCGAACGTGGCGTCAATGTCGGTTCTCAACCGCTGATACCGTTCCGCTGAGCCTCGGCCGGAGAGCCACGGGCCGGATTATCGGGCAGAGCACCCGCCCTAAGATAAAAGTCCGGGGAAATAAGATTGCGACGTTTGTCGGGACCGCTTGGTCCCGATGGGCGTCGTTATCCGCCTGGACGACGCGAGCCGGCCTATCCGCGCCGTAATGCCGCTGCCAGCCCCGCCAGGCTAAGGAGCAGCCCAGCCAGGAAGACTGGCGCGTGCTGCTCCCCGCTCGCGGCGAAGAGCCATGCGAATCCATAGCCTGTGAGAGCCTGCGCAACGGCATAAACGGCCGTGGCTCGGGCCCAGTAGCGACCCGTCGCCGCCCCGACCACCGTGCGCAGCCGCGCCAGCGCCACCGCCGTCACCCCGACCCCCGAAAACCCTGAGAAGAAGGCCGCCGGCACCGCCGCCGCCGGATGGGTCAGCAGCGCAAGACCGAGCGCCGCCACCTGCGCCACCATCCAGAGCGGCACCGCCCAGCGGCCCAGCCGGTCCGTCACGCGGCCACCCAGGAGGGTGCCGCACACCGCCCCCAGACCGAACAGCCCCCAGACCAGCCCGGCGGCCGGAAAGCCCATGCCATGCCCACGCACCGCCAGATCGGCCAGATAGACCATCGGCGCCGTCATCCCCGCAGCGGAGAGGCCGTAGATGAGGAGCAGCGGCCCGATGAAGCCGCGCGGGGCCGCTCCGCCCGCGCCCGCTGCCATGGCCGGCACGACCGGATCGGGCCAGCGCGGATGGGCGAAGCCCCAGAGCAGCGCTGCCGCGAGGCCGAGCCCCAGCCAGGTCAGCACCAGCCCGCCCCCCAGCAGCGAAGGCACGAGCAGGGCAGCCAGCGCCACGCCAGCCCCGACGCCCGCGGTGACGACCCCGGCCGCCCGGCCACGCCGGCCCTCCGGCGTCACCGCCTGCACGGCCGGTCCGGCCAGCGAGATGGCAAGCCCGCCCGCCACCCCGGCCAGGCCCCGCCACAGGGCCAGCCAGCCGAAGCCCAGTTGCAGAGCGCAGGCAAGGAAAGAAAGGGTGGCGAGCGCCATGGCGAGGTCCAGCACCCGCCGCATCCCCATTCGCCGCGCGGCGCCGGGCGCAACCAGCGCCCCCAGGAGATGGCCGGCGAAGGTGGTCGCACCGAGAGCCCCTGCCTCCCCGCCCCCCACCCATCCGGCTGAGACGAGCGCCGGAAACAGGGGCACATAGCCGAACCGGGCCAGCCCGATGGTGGTGCAAAGCGCCGCCGCCCCGGCCAGGGCCGGGCGCAGGGCGGCAGGGGCGCTCACGCCCCGGAATCCTCCGCTTTCCGCCCGCTGGGAGGCGTCGCGGGGACCGGAAGGGTCAGGTTCGGGTCCAGCACGATGGTCGCCGCCAGCCCCGGCGGCCAGTGCCCGGGCCGCGCATCAGCCAGCAGCAGTTCCCCGCCATGCAGCCCCGCCACGGCACGCACCAGGGAAAGGCCCAAACCATAGCCCGGCGTGGCACGGGCGTTGTCGCCCCGGAAGAAGCGCTCCCCGGCACGGGCACGGTCGGCGGCGGGCAGGCCCGGCCCCTCATCGGAGACAGTGATCCGGAGCGTTTCCTCCGTGGTCGCCACGGAAAGCCGGATCACGCCTCCGGGCGGGCTGAACTTCACCGCATTGTCCAGCAGGTTCGCCACGGCCTGGACAAGCAGGTCGCGGTCGCCGGTCAAGATCAGGCTGTCCGGCAGGTCCGTTTCCAGCCGGACGCCGCTCGCCTCGGCGATCGCGTCATAGAGATCCGCCGCATCGACCAGCAGGGGGATCAGGTCGAAAGGCGCGAAGGCGGCGCGGCGGGCACCGGCCTCGGCTTCGGTGATCCGCAGCACGGCGTGGAAAATGCGGATCATGCCGTCCAGGTCGGTGATACCCTGCTCGATGGCGCCGCGCATCGTTTCGGGATCGCCCTCCAGCGCCTCCTCCAGCCGCGCCCGCGCGCGGGCGACGGGGGTGCGAAGGTCATGCGCGATGGCATCCGACACGCCGCGGATGCCAGCCATCAGCGTCCCGATCCGGTCCAGCATGGCGTTCAGCGTGCGGCCCAGCCGGTCGAATTCATCCTCCCTGCCGGAGAGCGGGACGCGTTGCGACAGATTTCCCTGCGCGATGGCGGTCACCGTCTCGGCCGCCGGGCGCAGCCGCGCCTGCAACGCCTTGCGAATCAGCAGGGCGCCGACCAGGGCAATGATGCAGGCGGCGCTGGCGGCCCAGCCAAGGCCGCGCGCCAGCAGCTCCCGCAGCCGAAGCCGCTCCTCCACGTCACGCCCGACGATCAGCCGGTCTCCGTTCGGCAGGTCGGCGCGATAAAGGCGGGCCTCGGTCAACATGCCCTCCCGCAGCAGGGCCACGCGGAGCCAGCGCAGCGGCTCGGCCTCGGGCGGGGGGCCATCCAGCTCCTCGGGCGTGACGTTGAGGTTGCCCGCCAGTTGGCGGCCCCTGGAATCCGTCAGCCGGTAGAGATCCTGATTGTCACTGTCGCGCAGCAGACGGAAGGCAATGGCCTCTATCACGCCGTCCCGGCCGGCCTCCCGGAAACGCTCGGCGAATGTCCTCACATCGGCACGGATGGCGGAGTCCGTCTGGCGGTCCAGCCCGCCCGCCGTGTTCCACCAGACAATGCCGGCGAAGGCGACGCCGCCCAGCAGGAACATGCCAGCGAAGAAGACGGCGAAGCGGAAGCCCGCGCTGTCCACCAGCCGCGGGATCGGGGCCCGGCGGACCTCATCCGCGATCATGGGCGGGCGCCCTAGGCGGCTTCCTCAGCCCGGATCATGTAGCCGGCATTGCGGACGGTATGGATCAGCGGCTTCTCGAAGCCCCGGTCCAGCTTCTGCCGAAGCCGGGAGACATGGACATCGATCACGTTGGTCTGGGGGTCGAAATGATAGTCCCAGACCTTCTCCAGCAGCATGGTGCGGGTGACCACCTGGCCGGCATGGCGCATCAGATGCTCCAGCAGCCTGAACTCGCGCGGCTGCACATCGATCCGCTTGCCCCCGCGTGTGACGGTGCGGGAGAGCAGGTCCAGCTCCAGATCGGCGACGCGCAGCTTGGTCGCGGGCACCTCGGCGGCGGGGCGGCGGCCCAGCGCCTCCACCCTGGCCAGCAGCTCCGCGAAAGCGAAGGGCTTTGTCAGATAATCGTCCCCGCCCGCTTTCAGCCCGCGCACCCGTTCATCCACCGCCGAAAGGGCCGTGAGGAAAAGGACGGGGGTGCGGTTGTCCTGGCCCCGCAAGGTTTCGACGAGACGCAGCCCATCCACGCCGCCGGGCAGCATGCGGTCCAGCACCAGAAGGTCGAAGGGTTCGCTGGCCGCGGCGAAGAGCCCGTCGCGGCCATTGTCGCGATGCTCGACACTGTGCCCGGCCTCGGCCAGGCCCTTGCGGACGAAGCGGGCGACCTCGGGATCGTCCTCGACCAACAGGATTCGCACGGCGCTTCCCTAGTTCCGGTGTTGCTGGAACGGCCCGGCGCGGTCCATTCCGCATGACGCCATAGTCACGGGCCGGTGCCGCGCGCAAGCCGCAGGCTTATTGCTGCACGCTCACGCCGGCCGGCCGGCGCCCCACCTGCACATTGACGTCCTGGCTCCGCCCCTCGCGCAGCAGCGACAGCCGGACGCTCTGGCCGGGCGACACCCCCGCCACGCTGCGGATCAGCGCGCGGGAGGTCTCGACCCGCTCGCCATTCAGCGACACCACCAGATCGCCCGGCCGCAGCCCGGCGCGGGCGGCGGGGGAATTGCGCGTCACATCCTGGATCTGCACGCCCCGGCGCCCGCGCGGCGCCTCGTTTCCGACATCCTGCACGGCGACACCCAGCCAGCCGCGCTCCACCCGCCCATCGCGGCGGAGCTGCTCGATCACCCCGCGGGCGAGATCCGACGGCGTCGCGAAGCCGATGCCGGCACTGGCACCCGAGGGAGAGTAGATAGCGGTGTTGATGCCGATCACCTCCCCCGCCGTGTTGAAGAGCGGGCCGCCGGAATTGCCGGGATTGATGGCTGCGTCGGTCTGGATGAAGTCGTCGAAGGGGCCGGCGCCGATCTCGCGCCCGCGAGCGGAGATGATGCCGGTGGTGACAGTGCCGCCCAAGCCGAAGGGATTGCCGGCGGCCATCACCCATTGCCCGACACGCACCGGGCTGCTGCCCCAGGGCACGGCGGTCAGCGGCGTGCTGGTCTCGATCCGCAGCAAGGCGAGGTCCGTCAGCTCATCGGTGCCGACCACCCTCGCCGGATGCTCGGTGCCGTCCTGCAGGGAGACGATCACGCGGGCCGCCGAGCCGACGACATGGTTGTTCGTCACGACATAACCCGAGGGATCAATAATGAAGCCTGAGCCGGCGCCCTGGATCTGCTGACGCCCGCGGCGCTCGCGGAAATAGCGCTCGAAAGGCGTGCCGCGCAGTTCCGGGGGGACCTGGGAGGTCTGCTCGCCCGTCACCGCGATATTCACCACCGCCGGCAACACGGCCTGGGCGAGGTCCGCGAAGTCGGGCAGCACGGTCATGCGGGGGGTTTGGGCCTCCGCCTCACCCGGCGTGCAGCCGGGCGCAACAGCGAGAGCCGCGAAGCCGAGCAGGGCGGCGCGGCGATACAGGAGCTGAGGCATGGGGGGCGTTAATTCTCCGGCGACTTGGTCGGGCATTCTCCCTTCATAGAGGGAAATGTTCGTCTCCGCTTCAAGGCATCAATTGGCTTGCGAGGGATCTTCCGGCCATGGGTGCCTTGGATAGCGGCCGCGCATCTCCCGCCGCACCTCGGCCCAGCCGCCCCGCCAGAAGCCCCCGAGGTCCGAGGTGACGGCGATCGGCCGCCCGGCCGGGGAGAGCAGCGAAACCTGCAGGGGGATACGCCCGCCCATCAGCGGCGGGGGCGCGGCCAGGCCGAAAAGATGCTGGGCGCGCGCCTCCAGCGCCGGGACCTCGCGGTCGTAATCGATCCCGGCGGAGCGGCCCTGGGGCAGGTCCACACGCGGGGGAAGATCGGAATCCAGGCGGCGGCGGAGTTCCCAGGGCACCAGGGATTGCAGGATCGCGGCCGCATCCAGCCCGCGCAGCTCCGATAGCCGGGACAGGCCGTGCAGATGGAGCGCCAGCCATTCGCCGGCCGTTTCCGCCAGGGCGGCATCGGAGACGTCCGGCCAGGGGGCGCCCTGAGTAGCATGGGCCCAGCGCAGCCGGGCGCGGAGCTGGATGGCTCCCTTAGTCCAGTCCAGGTCACGGAAGGCGCGGGAGGCGGCGGCACGGGCCAGGGCCTCGGCCACCAGCGCCGGATCGGCATGGGGAAGGTTGGTTTCCTCCAGCACCAGGGGGCCGAAGCGCAGGCGCTTGCGGGCCACCACGGCATTGGAGCGGGCATCGAACTCCGTCACCTCTTCCCGCACGAAACGGTCGGGGAAGCGGGCTTCCAGCGTGGCGCGCTCCAGCGGGGCGGCCATGCGGATGCGGGCCTCGGTGCCCGCCAGCTCCAGCGCGGCAACGGCCAGAAGCGGCGTCTTGCGCAGCGGATCGGTCGCGGTCAGCCGGGCGCCCTGGCCGGAGGAAAGGCGGAAGGCGCCTTCCATGGCACCACGCCGGGCCGCGATCCGGTCCGGGAAGCCGGCGGCCAGCAGGGCGGCGGGGTCGCCATCCGGCAGGGTACGCTCGGGGATGGAAAGGCGGCGGCGATGGAGTTGCGCCGTCCGGCGGATGCGCTGGATCGTGGGGCGGTCGGCTTCCGGGTGATCGCCGCCGCGCAGCAGGTCCAGGCGCAGGTTCAGGTCGCTGGGCGCCTCGCGGCTGCGGATGGGGTCGCGCTCTTCCAGCAGCGCGGCGAGATCGGCGGCCAGCGCCCCTTCCTCCGGCGTTCGCGTCTCCACCATCACGCGCGCCAGGCGGGGATGGGCGCCGAGGCGTGCCATGCGGCGGCCCGTGGCGGTGATGCGGCCCCCGGCATCCAGCGCGTCCAGATCCCGCAGCAGGGTGCGGGCGGCGGCCAGGGCGCCCTCGGGCGGCGGATCGAGGAAAGGCAGCGCGCGGGGCTCGGCGCCCCAGGCGGCACAATCCAGGGCGAGGCCGGACAGCTCGGCCTCCAGCATTTCCGGCCGGTCGGCGATCGGCAGGCCCCGATGCAGCGCCTCGGTCCAGAGGCGGATGGCGACCCCTGGCTCCGTGCGGCCGGCGCGGCCTGCGCGCTGCTCGGCGGCGGAGCGGGAGATGCGGATGGTGCCCAGCCGCGTCAGCCCCGTCGCGGCATCCAGGCGCGGGGCACGACGGAAGCCGCCATCCACCACGATCCGCACGCCCGGCACGGTCAGCGAGGTTTCGGCGATGGAGGTCGCCAACACCACCTTGCGGCGGCTGGAGGGGTTCAGCGCCTTGTCCTGCTCGGCGGGTGGCATCTCCCCATGCAGGGGCAGGATATCGGCGCCCACCCCGCCCAGGCGCTCGGCGGTGCGGCGGATCTCGCCCCAGCCGGGAAGGAAGGCCAGCACATCGCCCGGATGCTCGCGCAGCGCCTCGCGGATGGCGCCGGCCATGGCCTCGGGCAGGTCCCTGGGCTCCTTGATGTCGCGCGGGCGGTGGAAGATCTCGACGGGATAGGCCCGGCCGGCGCTTTCGATCACGGGGGCATCGAGGAGCCCCGCGAAGCCGGCGGCATCCAGCGTCGCGGACATGGCGACGATCCGAAGTTCCGGCCTGAGGGCCTTTTGGAGGTCCAGGCAGAGGGCAAGGCCGAGATCAGTGTCGAGATGCCGCTCATGAGCCTCGTCGAACAGGACGGCGGAGACGCCTTCCAGCCCCGGATCGGATTGCAGGCGGCGCACCAGCAGGCCCTCAGTCACCACCTCAACCCGCGTGCGGTCGGAAACAGCGCGGTCCAGGCGGGTGGAAAGTCCCACCAGCCCCCCTGGCCCCCCCTCCCCCGCCAGGTCGGCCATGCGGCGCGCGGCGGCGCGGGCGGCGACGCGGCGGGGTTCCAGCACCAGGATCTTTCCCGTGGCCCAGGGCTCGTCCAGCAGGACGAGCGGCACGATGGTCGTCTTGCCCGCGCCGGGCGGGGCGACGAGCACGGCGTTGGAGCGCTCCCGCAGGGCGGAGAGCAAGGCAGGCAGGGCTTCGGAAACGGGAAGTTCGGGGAGGACCATCGCGGGTCCGTCTCGGGGCCGGGCTGGCAGTTGTCAAATGCCGCGGGAAGAACCTTTCTGTATCATGACACCAAGTTAATTCTGGTTTATGAGCCCGCCCGCGACGGCGGACCGGGATGGTGCCGCCCGAGGGGAATTTTCATTCGTGTTCAATCTGTTCAAGACCCAGCCGGCGCTTGAGCTCACGCCGCGCAACTGCCTTGCCGTGTCCCTGATCTACTGCATGGGCGCGGATGGGGAGATGGATGAGGAGGAGGTCGGCCACCTCGCTTCCGTGCTCGGCCGCAATGCCACGCGCCAGCAGCTTGAGGGCGCCCTGCGCTATGCCCGCAGCACGCCGCCCGCGCAGTTCTTGGCCGAGGCCACGCCCCAGATGCGCCCGGAGCAGAAGCTCTGCATCCTGCTGAACATGATCGACAGCGCCATGGCCGATGGCGAGGCGGAGCAGGGCGAGCAGCAGCTCGTCATGCAGTTCGCGGAGGCCTTCGGCCTGAGCGAAGCGGAGCTGACGCCCCATTTCCGTACCCTGGTCGCCAAGAACGACCGCACGGTCCTGGATCGCTGATCCAGGCGGCCCCCCCCTGGTGCAGCCCCCCTGGGCAGCGGCAGGGCGGGCGCCCAAACTCTGGTCCTCCTCACGGGAAGGACCACCTCATGCAGAAGCGCCCGCTTGGCCGTTCGGGCCTGGAAATCGCCCCCCTTGTCTTCGGCGGCAATGTCTTCGGCTGGACCATCGACGAGAAGACGAGCTTCTCCCTGCTCGACGCCTTCGTGGATGCCGGGCTGAACGCCATCGACACGGCGGATGCCTATTCCCGCTGGGTACCGGGTAACCAGGGCGGTGAGTCCGAGACGATCATCGGCAACTGGCTGCGCGCCAACCCAGGCAAGCGGGACAAGGTGCTGATTCTCACCAAGGTCGGGTCCGACATGGGCCAGGGCCACAGGGATCTTTCGGCCAAGTGGATCGGGAAGGCGGTGGAAGATTCACTTCGCCGCCTGAACACCGACGTGATCGATCTCTACCAGTCCCACTGGCCCGATCCGAACACGCCGCATGAGGAGACGCTGCGGGCCTATGAGGCGCTGCTGAAGGCGGGGAAGGTGCGGGCCATCGGCACCTCCAACTACGATGCCGCGCTGCTGGCGGAATCGCTGAAGGTGGCGAAGGAAAAGGGCCTGCCGCGCTACGAGACGCTGCAGCCCCAATACAACCTCTATGACCGTTCGGATTTCGACGGGCCGCTGCGTGACCTGGCGATCAGCGAGGGGATCGGCGTCATCACCTACTTCTCGCTGGCCTCCGGCTTCCTCTCGGGCAAGTACCGCTCGAAGGAGGATCTCTCGAAGAGCCAGCGCGGAAGCCGGGTGGAGAAGTATCTGGACGCGCGCGGAATGCGGATCCTGGCGGCGCTGGACGAAGTGGCCGCCCGTAACGGCGCCAAGCCGGCCGAGGTGGCCCTGGCCTGGGTGATCGCGCGGGAGGGCGTGACAGCCCCGATCGCCAGCGCGACGAGCCTGGAACAGCTCGCCAGCCTGGTGAAATCCGTGCAGCTGAAGCTATCCGCCGAGGATATCGCGGCGCTGGACGCTGCCAGCGGCTAAGGCGTGTTGCGGGGCATGGCGCTTCGGTCCTATGCCCCGCCCATGCGCGCCCTGGCCCTCCTGCTGGCGATCCTGATCGCGCCCTTCGCCGCCCATGCGGTGGAGAGCGATGCTGTGGAGTCCCCGCGTGCCCGGGTGACGCTGGTGGCGGATCGGCTGGCTGTGGCGCCGGGGCAGCCCTTCCGCCTTGCGCTGAGGCAGGTGCTGGCGCCGGGCTGGCATACCTATTGGACCAATCCGGGCGA
Source organism: Roseomonas xinghualingensis (assembly GCF_025791835.1). Classification (GTDB taxonomy): domain Bacteria; phylum Pseudomonadota; class Alphaproteobacteria; order Acetobacterales; family Acetobacteraceae; genus Roseomonas; species Roseomonas xinghualingensis. Next base: position 74,290 of record NZ_JAOXLP010000002.1, on the reverse strand, counting down.
TGCGGGGGAACCCCCATCCCTTGAGCTGACCATGCCCGATGGCGGGCAGGCCGGGGCGATGGCCTTCCCGGCCCCGCTGCCCATCCCTTACGGCCCGCTGGTGAATTTCGGCTATCTGGGCGAGGCGACCTTCCCCCTCATCCTCACACCACCTGCCACGCTGGAACCCGGCCGCCTCTACACCATCGAGGGCACGGCCCGCTGGCTGGTCTGCGCCGATATCTGCATTCCCGAGGAAGGCGCCTTCCGCCTGGACCTGCCGGTGGAGGCCGCGCCTCGCCCTGATCCTGCGACGGCCGGCCTTTTCCGGCAGGCGGAGGCCGCGCTCCCCCGCCCCTCGCCCTTCGCCGTGCGGCTGGGCTTCGAGGGCCAGCGCGGTGCCATCGAGCTTGCCGGGCCCGACCTGAAGCCGGGCACTGTGAAGGACGCCTTCTTCTTCCCCGAAGCGCCCGGCGTGCTGGACAACACGGCGCCCCAGGCCCTTTCGGTGCGGGATGGCGCGCTGGTGCTGTCGCTGACGCGCGGCGCCCCGCCGGTGCCGCCCAGCCTCTCCGGCGTGGTGGCGATCACCGACGCGGCGGGGGTGCGCAGCGCCTATGCCATTTCGGCCGAGCCCGGTGCCATGCCGGCGGCCGCCAGCGGGCTGCCGCTCTGGCAGGTGGCTGTCTTGGCGGTGCTGGGCGGGCTGATCCTGAACCTGATGCCCTGCGTCTTCCCCGTGCTGGCGATGAAGGCCATGGGATTGGCACGCCTCTCCGGAGCATCCCGCGACGCGGTACGAGGGGAAGCCCTGGCCTATGTGGCCGGGGTGGTGCTCGCCTTCCTGGCCATTGGTGGTGCGCTGGTGGCGCTGCGCGCGGTTGGCATGGCGGCGGGCTGGGGGTTCCAGTTCACCTCGCCGGTCTTCGTCGCCGCCATGGCCTGGCTGATGCTGGCGGTGGGGCTGAACCTCTCGGGCGTCTATGCGGTGGGCGGGCCGGTACTGGGCGCCGGCCGCTGGGGAAGCCTCGGCACGGGCGTGCTGGCCGTCGCGGTCGCGACGCCCTGCACCGCTCCCTTCATGGCGGCCGCCCTGGGCGCGGCCATGGTCATGCCTCCTCTCGCGGCATTGGCCGTCTTCGGTGCCATGGGCCTTGGCATGGCCCTGCCCCATGGGGCCCTGGCCGCCTTCCCCGCCCTGGCCCGGCTTCTGCCCCGGCCCGGCGCCTGGATGGAGCGAATGCGGCAGGCCTTGGCCTTCCCGATGTATGGCGCGGCAGCCTGGCTGGCCTGGGTGGTTTCGGTGCAATCGGGGCCGGACGGGCTGGTCTGGCTGCTGGCGGGCGCGCTGCTCCTGGGCTTCGCCGCCTGGGCGCTGGGCGTCGCGCAGGCGGCCGGGCGCCGCCTGTGGATCGGACGCGGCACGGCCCTACTGGCCCTGCTGGCGGCGCTGGCACTGCTGCCGCGGGTGGATGCCGCGGCGCCCTCAACCACCCGTGTGGAGGCAGCAGGTGAAGCTTGGTCCGAAGCAAGGCTGGCCGCCTTGCGCGCGGAAGGCCGGCCGGTCTTCGTCAACCTCACCGCCGCCTGGTGCATCACCTGCCGGGTGAATGAGCACGTGGCGCTGGAAACCGAGGCCACGCGCGCCGCCTTTGCGCGGGAGGGCGTGACATTGCTCACCGGCGATTGGACACGGGGCGATCCCGCCGTCACCGCCCTGCTGCGGGCCCAGGGGCGTGAGGGCGTGCCCCTCTACCTCTTCTATCCCGCCCGGGGCGGCGAGCCCGTGGTGCTGCCGCAAATCCTGACAGAGGCCATGGTGATCGAGGCGATTTCCTCCGGGCGGGAGGCCGCGAAGCCGGCAGCGTGACGCGGCCGCGCGGGACGCTATGCTGCGGCAGCTGCCCTGAGCCCCCCTTGGCGGAACGGTAGACGCAGGCGACTTAAAATCGCTCACCCGTTGGGGTGTGCCGGTTCGAATCCGGCAGGGGGGACCATTGTTCGGCCAGCCATTCAGACGCGCCCGGAATTCACTGTCGCCTTGCGCCGGGCGCTTCCTGCCAGAGCGGAGGCGAAAGGGGCGCGCTACCTGCTCGTCCCGTGAAGGCGCGGCCAGGGGGCAGACGCTCCATCGCCTGATGGTGAAGCACCGAGGCCGCGGATCGGCGCGATCATGATTCAGGCCCTCAGTCGATCCAAAGGCCGTGCCTGCGGTGCCAGTCCTCGATGGACAGTTCCGGGTATTCCTCGAACTGTGCATCTTCAGGGCCGATATGCGGCTCCACCCAGGACGCCTTGTACCTCAGCATCAGGTGCACGCGGCTCGGCGGCACGGGCAGATCCGTGTCGATAGCGGAGGCGAAGGGATGGACCAGGTCTGGCCAGCTCGGATCGGCCATCCATACGGCGCTGGCACAATGCGGGCAGAAATGGCGGCGGCCGCTGCTCGTCTCGCAGTTCCCGCCGGAGTCGTCGCAGATCTCGGCGCGGTAGATGGCGGGCTTGCCCCGGACCTTCAGGCTATCCGCCCTGCCCATGATGTTGATGGCGTAGCCTCCGCCGCCCGCCGTCTTGCGGCAAATGGTGCAATAGCAGCGCTGGTAGGGATGAGGCGTGTGGCTGTTGAGGCTGAAGCGGATGGCCCCGCAGCGGCAGGAGCCTTCGAGGGTGACGGGCATGGCGGAATCCTGCCTCCGGTTCTGCCGAGGCAACGCCGGTCGGGCTGCCCCGTTGTCGCGGCTCATGGCTTGCTTTCTACCGACGCCCGAACCTGGTGCTCGCCGATGCTGCCTATGACGCAGGCCACCTGCGCACCAAGATTGCGGTCCATGGCGAGCAGGTCCTCATCCCTAACAACCCATCGCGCTTCAGGAAGCAGCCCTTCGAAAAGGCAGCTCTACAAGGAGCGCCACCTCATCGAGTGCTGCTTCTCCAAGCTCAAGCAGTTCCGGCGCGTCGCCACCCGCTACGAGAAAACCGCCCGCAACCACCTCGGTATCGTTACCCTCGCCGCCACCATCCTCCGGCTCAGGTAAGTGTCCACAGAACCTAATGCATCGAGGCCAGGGTCCCCGATGGCAGGGAGACGAGGCTGCCATGCACCCAGCCCTCCGGCGTCGTGTCTCCCACCCGGTACCAACCGCCCGGCGCTGTGCCGAAGACGTTCAGCACCGCCCCCGTGCGTGCCACCCGCAACACCTCGCCGCCACCACCCGGCGCGGCCCGGACATTGCCGTTCTGGCGCATGACGAGTGTCCGCCCGGACGGCTCGTTCGCCGGAGCGGGGGACGCGGCACTGACCATATCGACCTGCTTCGGCGGCTCCGGCGGAGCCTGCTCAAGGATCGGCAGGCCGGTGGGCAGGGGCGGCGTCGGTTGCGCCACCGCTGTCCCTCCGGCGCGCATCATCGGGCCGCCGCCATCGAAGCAACGCCCGACCATCTCCACATAGACACGCGTCGCCTCGATGTTCGAGCGGCCGACATGCTGCTCAACCTTCATTTCGCCATCCGCCACGTTCACCACCGAGACGAAGGGGATGAACACGGTGCTGCCCATCACCGTCGCCTGACCGCAGACAGCATAGGTATCCGCCATCGCCTGGCGGTGGAGTTCCATCGCGCGGAAGCGCAGGGCTTCGGGATCGCGCGCGATGTCGCGCAGGCGCTCCTGGGCCGCCATCTTCACACGGTCCGCCACATCCTCCTTCGGTGCCGTCGCCCCGGACTCGGCCCTGGGCGGCGCCTCCTCGAAGCAACCACCAAGCGCCAGCAGCCCGGCGAGGAGAAATCCCTTGCGCATTGTCTCGTTCCACCGGGTTGTTGCACCAGCCAAGAAACGCACGAGCCGCCAAAGCCTCCGTTTCACGAAATCGTGGCGTTCACATGGAGCATTGCGCGCCACCCGAGTGGATGGCTGTGGGACCGTACACATGGTTCCATGCCCGCTGCCTGAGAGCCGGAGGAATCGCCATGTCGCAGGATGATGCGCGGACGACGCTTCTCGTCGTCGTGGATACGGTCTGCCCCTGGTGCTGGGTGGGCAAGCGGCGGCTGGATGCGGCGTTGGCGATGCTTGCGGAGGAAGGGCCCCGGCTTTCGCGGCAGTGGCATCCCTTCCAGCTCAATCCGGACATGCCCAAGGGCGGCATGCCGCGCGCCGAGTACCGCGCGAAGAAATTCGGCAGTGTGGAACGTGGCAAACAGCTCGATGCACGGCTTGCCGCCGAGGGCGCCAAGGACGGCATCCCCTTCGATTTCGAGCGGATCACCATCAGCCCGAATTCGCTCGACAGCCATCGCCTGATCCGCCTCGCCGCCCTGCATGGCGGAGCGGAGATGGCCGACCGTGTGGTAGAAGCCATTTTCTCCGCCTATTTCGCCGAAGGCCGCGATATCGGCGATGCGGCGGTGCTGGCGGCAATCGGCGATGCATCGGGCCTGCCGCCCGGCCTTTCCGCTTCCATGCTGGCGGGCGAGGAAGGGGCCAGTGACATCCAGCGCGAAGCCGCGCGGGCCGCCGGGCTGGGCGGCGTGCCGGCCGTGATCCTTGACCGGCAGCTCATCATTTCCGGCGCGCAGTCCGCTTCCGCCATGGCCGAGGCCATCCGCGCCGGCCTGCGGCACCTTGCCTGAGAAGGCGACCTGAGAAGAGGAACTCTGGGGAGCACCGCTCCCCAGAGGCTGCCATCACCACCCCAGGGCCATTGCCGCCAACCGCGCCCGCTCGCCGGCACTGAGCCTTGGCCGGATGCGCGGCGGATGGAAGCCGCGGGCCAGGAGGCGATCGAACAGGCGGCGATAAGCCCACATCATCACCCGGGCGGGGCGGAGCGGCTTCGCATCGGTTCCTGCCAGCGCCGCCTCGGCCGCGGCGAAGCCCTCCTCGGCCCGGGTGAGGAGGCGGTGGCAGGCCTCATGCAGATCGGGGCGGGCGAGGAGTTCCTCGGCAGAGGCGTCGGGGCCGAGCCATGACAGGGGGATGTAGACGCGGTCCCGCGCCGCATCCTCGTCGATGTCGCGCAGGATGTTCACGAGTTGCAGCGTGCGGCCAAGGGCAAGGCCGAAGGCCTCGGCCTCCGGCGCGCCGAAGATACGGACGGAAAGGGCACCGACGCTGCCGGCGACACGGCGGCAATAGAGGTCCAGCGCGGCTTCGTCGGGTATGCGCAGGCGCGCGGCGGCGTCGGTCTCCATGCCATCGATCATGGCAAGGCATTCGGATTTCGGCAGGTCGAAGCGCGCGCGGGCGCGGGCAAGCTCGCGCGAGAGGGCGCAATCGGGCCTGTCCAGCTTTGCGCGCCATTCGCCGAGGAAGCGGCGCTTCTCGTCCTCAGGCGCGGCACCGTCGGCGATGTCGTCCACGGCGCGGCAGAAGGCATAGACGGCGTGAAGAGCACGGCGGCGCTCACCACGCAGGCTTGCCATACCGCGTGCGAAGGATGAGCCGGCACGGGTCACGCGCGCACGGACGAGGGCGGCGTCGGAGGGACCGTTGAAGGGGGCTGCGACAAGGGCGGTCAGGGCATCAGGCTTGGGCAAAGCGACGCGGGAGGCAACCGGATCACCGGTGCGGAGGCGGGAGAGAAGGCGGCGGGCGCAGCCGATGGTGGCAGCGGATTCCAGCGCCAGGCGGCGGCTGCAGAGCAGGCGCGGCAGGGCCGCCGCGGTGTCGAGCAAGGTTTCCGTGCGGTCCAGCAAGGCATCGAGCAAGGCCCGGCGCGGCGCCGCTTCGTTGAATACCGCGCTCTCGCCGCCCACCGCTTCCATCCAGGAGCGCGGCAGGTAGATGCGGCCCAGCGCGGCGCGGTCCTCGCCCATGTCCTGAAGATGGTTCAGGACCTGCAGCGCGGTGCAGAGGGCATCCGCGGCCTGCATAGCGGCATGCGTCCCTTCGTCATGCAGGCGCAGCAGAAAGCGGCCGACCGGCACAGCGGAATGGGCGCAGTAATCCGCCAGCGCTTCCCAATCCTCGCAGCCCTCGTTGCGCGCATCGCGGCGGAAGGCGGTGAGCATGGTCTTCGCCTCTTCCACCCCGGCGCCGTTCTCGCGGAGCGCGGTGGCCTCCGGGACGCCCGGCGCGCCATCCAGCGCGGCCTCGATGGCGTCCAGCCGGCGGAGCTTCTCCTCGGGCGCCAGATCGGCGGCATCCGCGATGTCGTCGGACAGCCGCACCACCCGGTAGAAGGCAAGGACGCGCCCGCGCACCGCAGGCGCCAGCAGGCGGGAGGCGACGGGGAAGTTCTCGCTGTCCGGGCCGCGTGTCGGGGGGCCCGCGGCGATGCTCGCGCTCATGCGCCACCCTCCGCGCGATAGGCCCGGCCCTTCCACCCTGCCGGGCGGCCCAGAACGGAGCGAGCCAGAGCCGTCCACTGGATCGCCAGGGCCACGGCGACGGCGGCCGGGTGCAGCGGGATGGTCCAGGAGGGCTCCCTTCCCCGCCAGGTGATGGCGGCGCGGGTGAGATAGGTGAGGATCAGCGCGGCACCCGCCAGCGGCGAGGGCAACAGCAGCCAGGGCAGGATATGGCCGCCTGCCAGCAGCAGGGTCCAGATAGGAAGGCCGATGGGCGTCGCCATGCCTTCGCGCGCATTCTTCAAGAAACCGTTCCAGGCCTCCTGGAAGCCTGAATACATGCGGCATTCGGCCAGCGGCGCACCATCCACCACCTCCGTGCGGTGCCCGGCGGCGCGGAGGTTGCGGGACAGGGCCAGCCCGTCATGCAGCCGGTGGCGGAAGGCGGCATGGCCGCCCACCGCCTCATAGGCGCCGCGCTCCACGAGGATGAGCTGGCCGCAGGCGGCGGCCATGACGGGATGGGCGGTGAAGGCGCGCCCGGCGCCGGGCAGGTAGCCCATCATCAGCAGGTTGATGGCGGGAACGGTCAGCCCCTCCCCCAGCGTGCCCATGCGCTGGCGCGGCACGCCGGTGACGAGGGCGATGTCATGGGCCCGCGCGTGTCCGGCCATGCGCGCCGCCGCCTCCGGAGCCAGGCGCACATCAGCGTCGATGAAAAGGAGGTGCGTGCCGCGCGCGGCCTCGGCCAGCCTCGCGCAGGCATGTACCTTCCCTGTCCAGCCCGGCGGCAGCGGGGGCGCATGCAGCAGGCGCAGGCGTGGATCACGGGCGGCGCGGGCGGCCACGATACCAGCGGTGGCATCGCGCGAGCCGTCATCCATCACCAGCACCTCCACCGCCACGCCGGTGCTGGCGAGGGCGGCGTCGAGGCAGGCGCCGATATTCACCGCCTCGTCGCGCGCGGGGATGAGGATGGAGACATGCGTATCGGCAGCCGGCACTCCCGCTGCCTGGCGCGAAAGGCAGAGATTCACTGCCGCCATGCTTGCGGGCACGCCGGCAAGCGCCAAGGCCAGCACATCCATCATGGCCTGCTCACCGTGTTGCATTCTCCTTCCTCACGGCGCGCAGCTTAGCGGGGTCCGGCGCGGCGTGCATGGCGTGGATCGAAGCGGCGGCCTTGCAGCAGGGCCTTGATGCGGCGCCACAGGTCGTAGAAGCCGCCCATCCCCTCCGCTCCCTGGACCAGGATCTCGAAGCGCGCGGGATCGCGGGTGATGGCCTCGGCTGCGAGGCGGTCCATGGTTTCGGTCAGCGCTTGGCGGATGCGCTCCTCACGCAGTTCGCGGTCCAGCGCCAGAAGCTCGCGCGCTTCCACCGGCGCGCCGAAGGCGGCGAGCATCTCGGGGCGGCGCTCAGTCCAGAGCACGTAATCCAGGGCGAGCGGCAGAACCACGGCATCCGGCGCGATCTCCGGCAGGCGCGTCACGCCCGGCGCGATGGCGACGGGGCGCTCGCGCACATCCTGGAAGCGGCCGGGCGCGTTCATCCAGAGCATGGCATCCGGCGAGGCCAGAACTTCCCCAGCCGTGCGAAGGAAGGCGACGGCGCCGCGTGGGCCCGGCTCGATCCCAAAGACGCCGATACGCCGCATGAAAGGGTATTTCGCCAGCGCCGCCGCCTCCATCGGGATGAAGGTCCGGCGGTCAGGGAAAAGCCTTACGGGAAGCAGCATGAAGGCCACCCCATCCCACCATGAGGGATGGTTGGCCAGCACGATCAGGGGGCGGCCTGCCACGTCCTGGGGAAGTCCCCAAGGCGGCATACGCAACGCGCCCATATGCCGGCGGAAGAAATGCGAGAAGGCACGGTGGAAGAACCCGATGAGCCGCGCATCCCGCAATGTGAGGGGTGACGGCTCCGGCATGGTGTTATTCGGCCGCTGGCGCCAGCAGGGCCTCGCGCATGCCTGCGCGCTCCGCCGCCTCGGACATGCCGCGCCCACCCATGTCGCGGTCGAGCGCATCGGCGGCAATCCAGCCGGACATCATCACCATCGGCATGCCGGGCCCGGGATGCGCCGCGCCCCCCGCGAGATACAGCCCCTTCACAGCAGAGGAGCGGTTGCCGGGCTTGAAGGCGCCCATCCATGCGCCATGCGAGGCAAGGCCGTAGATGGCGCCATCCAGGACCTTGTAGCGCTCATGGATGTCCTGCGGCGTGAGCGCGCGCTCCACCACGATGCGCTCCTCGATATCCTCCATCCCGGCGGTGCGCTTCAGCTTGTCCAGGATCACCTGCCGGTATTGCGGCAGCATCTTCGACCAGTCCTGGCCCGGACGCAGATGCGGCGTGTGCACCAGCACGTAAAGCGCCTCCCCGCCATCCGGCGCCACGGAAGGATCGGTGCCGGAGGGTGCCGCGAGATAGGCAGTGGGATCGGGGGCCGGGATGCCCTTCCTGTAGATCGCGTCGAACTCCTCCTCCGCATCGCGGGAGAAGACGAAGTCATGATGCGCCAGATGCTCATAGCGGCGGTTGAGGCCGAGATAGAGCACGACGCCCGAGCAGGCGGGCTCGAAGCCCTTCTTCTCGTATTTGCGGCCTGTCCTGCCGCCCACCAGCTCCTTGTAGGTGCGGATGGCATCCATGTTGGAGATCACGGCATCGAAGGGAATGGTCTCGCCCTTCGCCACCACGCCCGCGACGCGCGTGCCGCCATCGCGCAGGTCGAGGCCCGTGACCTCCGTGCCAGGACGCAGTTCGGCGCCGATGCTTTCCGCCAGCTTCGCCAATCCCTCCGCCACCGCGCGCGTGCCGCCCACGGGATACCAGATGCCCTCGCTCGCCTGCATGTCGCCGATCCCGCAGAGCACGGCGGGCGCGAGATAGGGCGAGGAACCGACATACTGGCAATAATGATCCAGCATCTGCGCCAGCCGCGCATCGGGCACATGGCCGCGGATGACCTTGGCCACCGTCTGGCCCATGCGCAGCGCCAGCACATCCTTCAGCGTGTCCGCGCGCATATTGGCGCGGAAGTCGATGGTGTCGGACAACCCCTCCACGGACTTCCAGAAGAAGAACCCCTCGGAGATCCTGTGCAGGTTCTCCGATGCTGCCTGGAAGCTGCGGTAGCCCTCGCCATTGCCCGGCGCGAAGGCGTCCATCGCCCGCGCCATCTCGTCCACATTCTCGCGCAGGTCGATCCGCGTGCCGTCCTCGAAGAAGCAGCGCCATTGCGGATCCAGCCGGATCAGCGGCAGGTCACGTGCCTGCTCCCGGCCCGCTTCCGCGAAGATGCGGCGCAGCACGCGGGGCACGGTGAGGATGGTCGGCCCCATGTCGAAGCGGAAGGCACCGCCATTGCGCCCGCCCGGTGTCGCGGGCGCGTCCAGATGCAGCACGGCGGCCTTGCCGCCCAGCCAGTCATTCTTGTCGAACAGCGTCACCTGATGCCCGCGCGCCTGTGCCACGCAGGCCGCCGCGAGCCCCCCAAGACCGCCACCGATCACCGCGACCTTTGACATGCTCAGATCCTCGTCGAGACGGGCGCGCGGCCCAGGTCGCGCAGCAGCAGGTTGGCGCTGATCCGCGCGCCTTCGTAGATTACCGGCAGGCCGGAGCCGGGATGTGTCCCGCCGCCGACCAGATAAAGCCCCTGCGTGTCGCCGAAGCGGTTTCCGGGACGGAACATCAGCATCTGCCGCAGGTCATGCGCCAGGTTGAAGGTGGCGCCGTAGCCCACGCTGAACCCGTCCCGCCAATCGCGAGGGGTAACGATCTTCTCGTAGCGGATGCGGGATTCAATGTCGGGCACGCCCAGCACCTGCAGGCGCTTCAGCGCCAGGCGGCGATAATGCGCGGTATCGGCCTCGGTCCATTCATGCCCATGCGTCAGGTTCGGCACGGGCACCAGCAAGTAAAGGCTGGAATGGCCGGGCGGGGCCATGGAGCGGTCCGTCACCACCGGGTTGTGCAGGTAGAGCGACGGCGTGTCGGGCACCTTGCCCTGCTCGATGTCACGGATGTTCCGCTGGTAGTCCTCGCTCAGCAGGATGGTGTGGTGCGCGAGTTCCGGAAACTCTCCCTCCACGCCGAGATAGAGCATGAAGGTGGAGCAGGAGTATCGCGCCTTCTCTATGCGCCGGTCCGACCATTTGCGGCGGATCGCATCCGGCACCAGCCGCGGCATGGCATGGGCGAAATCGGCGTTCATCACCACCGCATCCGCGGCGATATAGGCGCCGCCCGCCTCCACGCCCGTCACGCGGTTGCCATCGAAGACGATGCGGTCCACCGGGGTGCCGAGGCGGAATTCCACGCCCCGATCGCTGGCCACATGCGCCATCGCCGTCGCCACGCTGCCGCAGCCGCCGCGCGGGTGGAACACGCCATGCTCGTATTCGAGGAAGGAAAGGATGGTGAAGAGGCTGGGGCAGCGGAACGGGCTCATCCCCAGGTATTTGGACTGGAAGGAAAAGGCGAGCCGCGTGCGCGGATCACGGAAGTACCGGCGCAGATCGGTATCCACCGAACGGCCGGGACGCAGCAGCGGCAGGGCGCGCAGCATGTCGGGGGCCATGAGATCGGCGGCACGGCTGAAGGCGCGTTCCAGCACGGGGCGGAAGGCTGCCAGCTTGCGGCGGTTCTCCTCCATGAAAGGGCGCACGCCAGCGGCATCGCGCGGGTCCAGCCGTGCCACCTCGGCTTCCATGCGGGCCAGGTCCGGCGTCGCCTCCAGCGTGGTGTGGCTGCCCGCCCCCTCGAAAACCAGCCGGTACTGTGGATCGAGGCGGATCAGATCGACCTCATCCTCCAGCCGCGCGCCGCATTCGGCGAAGATCTCCGCCAGGATGCGCGGATAGAGGAAGAAGGTGGGACCGAGATCGAAGCGGTAGCCGCCGGGCGCATCACCCGAGTTGGAGATGGTGCGGCTGCGGCCGCCGACGGCGTGTTCCTTCTCCAGCACCGTCACGCGCAGCCCGCGCGCGGCCAGCAACATGGCGGAGGCCAGCCCTCCCGGGCCAGCCCCGATGACCACGGCATGCGGCCGTTCGGGACGCAGGGCGGGGCGGCTGAGCGCGTTCATTGGACTCCGGTGTGACAGCTACACGGAGGATGTTTGGGCGGATGACAAACGCGCAAGGGTTGTTCCCATGCGCGCCACCCCAATTTCGAATGCGTGAACGGGTCAGGCGGGCGCCATCGCCTCGGCGAGCCTGGCCTTGGCGCGCGGGAGGAGGCGCCTCAGGAAGAAGGTCGCCTCTGCTTCGAAGGCTGGATCGGCGGCCGCCGCGCGGGCCAGCCAGGCGCCGCCCAGCACGCAGCCGGCCGCGTCCAGGAAGGGCATGGCGGCGGCACCGGCCTGCGCCGCGGGTGCGGCGGCAAGTTCCCCGGCAGCCTGTGCCAGGGCACGGGCGGGCTCCTCCAGCGCGGGATGCGCTTGTTCCGCCTCGCGCAACAGAGCGAGGAAGGCAGGCAGTTCGCGCGGCAACTTGCGGGCAAGGAGATCCATCGCCTGGATGCCGTTGGTCCCCTCATAGATCGGCGCGATCCGGGCATCCCGCCAGATCTGGGCGGCTCCCGTCTCCTCCACATAGCCGGCGCCGCCATGCACCTGGATACCGAGGCTTGCCACCTCCACCCCGCGATCGGTGCACCAGGCCTTCACGATGGGCGTCAGCAGCGCGAGGCGTGTTTCAGCGCCCGCCTCCCCTGCCCTCGCCCGGTCCAGCGAGACGGCGCAATCCAGCGCGAGAAGCCGCGCCGCCTGGGTGATGGCGCGCATTTCGCCCAGCATGCGCGCCACATCGGGATAGGATGCGATGGGCTGGCCGCCCTGCACGCGCTCCGCCGCATAGGCCTCCGCCAGGACGGTGGCACGGGCGCATTGGCCGACGCCTTCCACCCCTACCGCGAGCCGCGCGGCATTCATCATGGCGAACATGGCGGGCAGGCCACGATTCACCTCGCCCACCAGCTCCGCCTCCGCCTCATCGAACAGCATCGTGCAGGTGGGGGACGCATGGATGCCCGGCTTCTCCTCGATGCCACCGCAGCGCAGGCCGTTGCGCCGCCCATCCGGAAGGATCTTCGGACAGGCGAAGAGGCTGATGCCGCGCGACCCCGCCGGCGCATCCGGCAGCCGCGCGAGGACGAGGTGGAGCGTGTTCTCCGCGATGTCGTTCTCACCCCAGGTGATGAAGATCTTCTGGCCGCTGATGCGATAGCCATTCCCATCCGGCACGGCGCGGGTGCGGATGGCGGAGAGGTCGCTGCCGGCCTGCGGCTCGGTCAAGCACATGGTGCCGTTCCAGGCCGAGGAAATCAGCGGCGGCAGGAAGCGCGCGGCCTGATCCGGCGTCGCGTGATGCGCCAGCAGATCCACAGCACCGGCCGTCAGCATCGGCATCAGCGCGAAGGCCATGTCGGCGGAAGAGGCCAACTCGAAGACCGCCGCCCAGATGGCATGCGGCAGCCCTTGCCCGCCATGCTCTACCGGCGCCGCAACGCCCTGCCAGCCCGCTTCCCGCCACTCGGCCAACAGCCCGGCATAATGCGCCGGGGTACGAACGCGGCCATTCTCCAGCACGCAGCCGGCGCGATCGGCCTTCAGGCGGCCGGGCGCGATCCTTTCCTCGGCGAAGCGCGAGGCTTCCTCCAGGATCGCGGAGACATCCTCGGCCGCCAGCGGCGTGCCGAGGCGCTCCGACAAGGCGGGAAGGTCGTGCAGCTTCGCGAGCGCGAAGGAAAGGGTTCCGGCGGCGTTCATCATGCGGCCACGTCCTTCTCCTGCGCGGCGTCACCCGCGGCCCAGCGCGGCAGCGCCTCCATCCGCGCGGCATCGCCCAGCGCCGATGCCACGGCGCGGCCCAGTACTGGCCCGAACTTGAACCCATGGCCGGAGAAGCCGCTCATCACCACGCAGCGGTCCGAGAGCGGCTCGACCACGAAGCGCTCCTGTGCCTCCACGTCATAGTAGCAGGCGCGGGCCTCCAGCACGCGGTAGGATTCCCCATCGCGCAGGCGCGGCAGGGCCAGAGCGAGGATGGTGTCGCGCTCCTCGGCGGAGGCTTCCCGTGGATCATCCGGATCGCCCGCGCAGGAGAAGCGGTGATCGCCGATCTTCAGCCCCGTGCCGGCGACCGGCGGCACGGCGTAGAAGCCACCCTGCTCCGAAAGGTCCAGCACCATCGGCGCACGGGCCCAGGCCTCGCGCTGCTCCGGCGGCGGTTCGAGATAGACGATGATCTGGCGGGACGGCACCACCCGCCCTGACAGTTCCGAAAGCAGGCGCGGTGCCCAGGGCCCGGCGGCGACCACCAACTGGTCGCCCGCGATCCGCCTACCATCGGAAAGGCGCAATTCCGCACGGGCCGGATCGATACCGGCCGCCCGAGCCTGGATGAAGTGCACGCCGCGCCTTTCCAGCCAGCGCGACAAGGCCGTGACGATCCGCCGGGCCATTAGCACGCCGCCGCGCGGGGTCAGGAAGGCATCGGAAACGCCATCTGCACGCAGCCAGGGAAAGAGACTGCCCAACCGGCCCGGCGACAGATCCTCGATCGCATGCCTGTCACTCCGCAGGGCGCGGCGGCTGGCGGCGAACCAGTCCGCCTCGGGCGCGGTGCCGCTATCGCCCAGGGCCAGCACGCCGGTTTCGGCATAGGGCCGCTCCCCGATCGCGTCGAAGAGCGCGTCCCAGGCCTCATAGGCCTGGTCCACCATCCGCATATAGCCGGTGGCGGCGCCATAGGCGTGGCGGATAAGGCGGTGGTCATCCACCGAGGAGCCGCGCGGGTTGGGGCGCTCATCCTGCTCCACCACCGTCACGCGGTGCCCGGCCGCATCCAGCGCCCAGGCGGTGGAGAGGCCCATGATCCCGGCCCCGAGGACAAGCACGTTTCCCATGCGCCCATCCTGCCCCCGGACGGAGCCGGGTGGAACCCGGCTCCGTCCGGCTCCAAGGACGAGCGGCGGGCTTAGGATCTGTGCAGGAGCCCGCCCTGCGCCTTCCGGAAGATTGCCGTCCGCTTCACGGCACGGGACGCAGCCTGACGCGCCCCGTGATCGCTTCCCCGCAGGCGAGATGCCGCATGTCGCCCAGGGGCGCGAAGCGCCCACGGTTCACCACATCCGGCACATGGCTCACCGGCTCCACGCAGATGACCGGTGCGCCATGCGGCGTGAAGACCTGCAGGTTGCGTGACCAGGCATCCTCCCCACACAGCGTGAAGGCTGCGGCCCCGAGGGTGAGGCGCGCTACGCCATCCCAGCCGGTGTAATGCGTATCCAATCCGGAATAGGCATCCTCGCCGCCGCTCACGCCGTCCGACGGCACGGTTTGCACTGGCAGGTTGCGGTCGTCCCGCGCCAGCGTGCCCGTCGCGTGGAAGGAGAGGCTTGTGCCCGCCGGCCGTACGAAGAACGGATGCCAGCCTGTGCCAAAGGGCATACCCGCCTCGCCACGGTTCGTCACGGAAAGGGTGAGCGAGAAATCCTCCCCCAGCGCCACTTCCATCCATGCCGTGTAGCGGTAGGGCGCCGCGTCCATTTCCTGCACCAGCACGGCGCGGTCGGGCGCCATGCTCTCCACGCGCCAGGCATGCTCGCGCGAGATCCCGTGCAGCGCCGTGCGCTCCGCCACGCGGTTGCAGGGGAAGTGATGGATACCGCCGGGATACGGCAGCCGCCCCTCGTCCAGCCGGTTGCTCCAGGGCAGCATGAGGAAAGCGCCGGCCCAGTAGTCATTCGGATCGGCCCCGGGCGGCAAGGGCAGCAGCACATCCTCGCCATCATGGCTGAGCATGGCCAGCGCCCCGCCGCGCTCCGGCAGCAGCGCCGCGCGCCAATCCCCACCGGCGATCTCCATCATGGCGGCTCAGTCCAGCGAGAAATGGTCCTTGGGCGAAGGCTTGTCGCGCGTGTAGTCCATGGCTGTGTAGCCGCCGCCCTGGTAGCGCTCCGCCACCGGGTTGCGGGAAACCTTCTCGCCCACCGCCGCGCGGAAGAGCTCGGCGGAATCCTGCGGCTCCCAGCCGATGCGGTCTCGATGATCCCCGTCCCAATAGGTGGCGGAGTTGTTCGAGGCGCCCCAGACCACCGCATGACCGATCCGCGGCGCGGTGAGGAACTTCTCCGCCGCCCGCGCCAGATCGTCATAGGACAGCCAGGTGGAGAGCATCCGCCGCTCGGCCGGCTCGGGGAAGGCGGAACCGATGCGGAGGTTCAGGTTCTCCACGCCATGCTTGTCCCAGTACATCCGCCCCATCAGCTCTCCATAAGCCTTGGAGAGGCCATAGAAGGTGTCGGGCCGGAAGGCGCAATCGGCGTCCAGCTTCTCCTCCCCCTCGCCCGGCCGTTCATGGAAGCCGATGGCGTGGTTGCTGCTGGCGAAGAGAACGCGCGCCTTCTCGCGCCGCGCCGCCTCATAGATGTGGTACAGGCCGCGGATATTCGGCCCCAGCACCACCTCGAAAGGGTGCTCCGTGCTGATGCCGCCGAAATGCAGGATGGCCTGGCAGCCTTCGGCAAGGCGCAGGATGGTCACGCCGTCATTCAGGTCGGCCTTGGTGAACACCGCCCCCTTCGGCAGATCGTCCGGGAAGGGCGCGATATCGGTCAGGCGCAAGGTCCATCCATTGGCCCCCAGCGCGCGGGTCAGAACGCGGCCGAGAGCGCCGGACGCCCCGGTGATCAGAACGGGGCGGGTCTTGTCGGTCATCGACACCTCAACGGAACATGGACGGGAGCCAGAGCGAGATCCAGGGAATATAGGTCACCACCAGCAGCACGATAAAGCTGGCGGTATAGAACGGCGCGCTGGTTTTGGTTGCCTCCCACATCGACACTTTTCGCACCGCGCAGGCCACGAAGAGCAAGGGCCCCACCGGCGGGGTGATCAGCCCGATCCCCAGGTTGAGGATCAGCACGATCCCGAACTGCACCGGGTCCATCCCCGCCGCCACGGCCACGGGCAGGAAGACCGGCGTGCCGATCATGATCAGCGGCGCCATGTCCATGAAGGTGCCGAGCAGCAGCAGCACGACATTGATCAGAAGCAGCATCATCAGCGGATCGCTGGTGACCTGCTTCATCATGGCCACCGCCGTCGCCGGCACCTGCATCAGCGCCATCAGCCAGCCGAAGGCCGAGGCCGTGCCGATGATCAGCAGCACCATCCCCGTGGTGCGGCAGGCCCCCAGCACCGCTTCCCTGAAGCCCTCCCAGCTCAGGCTGCGATAGACGAGGCTGATCACGAGCATGGCGTAGATCACGGCGACGCAGGCGCTCTCCGTCGCCGTGAAGACGCCGGATCGCACGCCCGCGAAGATGATGACGATCAGCATCAGCCCCGGCAGCGCCCCCGCGATCAGCCGCAGCAAAACACCCCAGCCCGGGAACTTCTCCCGCGGGTAGCCGCGCCGCACCGCCACCACCCAGGCGGTGAACATGATGGCCAGCATCAGCAGCAGGCCCGGGATCAGCCCCGCCGTGAACAGGTCCGCCACGCTGATCGCGCCACCCGCCGCGATGACATAGAGGATCATGTTGTGGCTGGGCGGGATCAGCAGGTCGATCAGCGCCGCATTGGCGGTGACGTTCACGGCATAGTCCGGCGCATAGCCCCGCGCCCGCATCTGCGGGATCATCACCCCGCCCACCGCCGAGGCATCCGCCACCGCCGAGCCCGAGACGCCGCCGAACAGCGTCGCCGCCACCACATTCACCTGCCCCAGCCCGCCGCGCAGATGCCCCACCATCGCCGAGGCCAGCGCCACCAGACGGTCCGCGATCTGCCCGCGCATCATCAGGTCGCCAGCGAAGATGAAGAAGGGGATCGCCAGCATGGAGAAGATGTTCATGCCGGACGAGATCTGCTGGAACACCACCACCGCCGGCAGGTCCATCCAGAGCACTGTGATGAAGGCCGAGATGCCGAGCGCGAAGGCGACCGGCGTGCCGATCAGCAGCAACAGGGTGAAGCTGCCGAGCAGGACCGCGATGTCCATCTGGGTCCTCTCCCGCGCGCCGTTCAGGCGTCGGTCAGGATAGGGGTGGGATGCGTATCGGCCGGGGCCTGCATCCCGGCGGCATGGGCAAGCAGCCGCTCCACCCCGAATAGCGTGATCAGCACCCCGCCCAGCATCAGCGGAAGGTATTCCACCGCCCCGTTCAGCCCGAGGGTCGGCAGGGTAGTGTCCGTCACCTCCAGCGCCAGCTCCGCGGTGAACCAGGCCATGCCAATGCCGAAGGCGGTGATGCAGAGATCGGAGAGCACGTCGAACAGGCGGCCGATAGGCGCGGGCAGCACGGCCTTGAGCACGTCGAAGCCCATATGGAAGCCCTCGCGCACACCCACGGCGGCCGCGCCCATGATCACCCAGGCCATCAGCAGCATCGCCGCCGATTCCGCCCAGGCCGGGGTATCGTTCAGCACGAAGCGGCCGAACACCGCATAGGCGACCACCCCGGTCATCGCGAGCAGGGCGATGCCCGAGATGAACAGTGCGGCCCGGCAGATGCCATCCAGCAGGGCCGCGAGGCCGCGCTGCGCTGCCTGCACCATTCAGGCGGTTTCCCGGATGCGGGAAACGATGCCCTTCATCCGGGCATCCTTCACAAACTGGTCGTAAACCGGCCCCATGGTCCGCTCGAAGGGCGCCTTGTCCATCGTGTTGATCTGCGCCCCCGCGGCGATGACAGCCCGCTTCGCCTCCTCGCTGCGCGCCTGCCACAACCGCCGCATCTCCGGCACGCTGTCCTTCGCCGCTTGGCGCAGCATGTCCTGCAGATCTTTCGGCAGCCGGTCATGGGAGCGCTTCGATACCACCAGGATCTCCGGCGCCATCGAATGCTCGGACGCCGAGTAGAACCTGGCCACCTCGAAATGCCGGAAGGACTGGTAGGAGGGGTAGTTGTTCTCCGCCCCGTCCACCACGCCGGTCTGGAGTGCCGAATACACCTCGCCCGTGGGCAGCGGCGTGGCGTTGGCGCCGAAGGCGCGCATCATCGCCACCCACATGTCGGACGGCTGCACGCGGATCTTCTGGCCGCGCAGGTCGCCCGGCTCATGGATCGGCTTGCCGCGCATGTAGAAGCTGCGCGCGCCGCTGTCGTAATAGGCCAATGGAATCAGGTTGTGCCGCGTGGCGCCGGAGACGATCTCGTCACCGATCGCCCCATCCAGCACGCGGTGCATATGCGCCTCGTCCCGGAACAGGAAGGGTAGGCCTGGGATCACCGTCTCGGGCACCAGGGAGTTCAGCGTCACCGAGTTGATGCGGTTCAGGTCGATCACGCCGAAGCGCGTCTGCTCGACCGTGTCCTTCTCCTCACCCAGCTGGCGGGAGCCGAAGACCTGTACTTTTAGCCGTCCGCCGGAGCGCTCCTCCAGCAGCTTGCTCATGTATTTCACGGCCTCGACGGTCGGATAGCCATCCGGATGCACATCGGCGGAACGCAGGGTGATGGTCTGGGCGGATGCACGGCCGGCGATGGAAGGCGCAGCCAGCGGAGCGGCAAGAGCCCCCAGCAGCACGGCCCGGCGCGGGGCGTGGATGGTCATGGACTTCTCTCCCGGCATCGGGTTCCTCATTGGGTAACCCATTGGTTATGGAGCGTGCTGCCGCCACCCAGCTGCTGTCAACGACGCTCGCATTGCCGTCCCGTCATGCCCGGAGCATCCTGACGCGATGCAGACCATAGACGACGCCGCCCGCGCGCTCGCGGCCGGAACCGCCACTTCCAGCCAACTCGTTGAAGAGGCTCTCGCCCGCATCCAGGACCCCGCCGGGGAAGGCTCCCGCGCCTTCGTGGCGGTGCAGGCCGATGCGGCGCGGGCCGCGGCCGGCGCGATGGATGCGCTTCGCCGTGCCAACCGGGCGCCCAGCCCCTATGCGGGCATCCCAATCAGCAGCAAGGATCTGTTCGACCAGGCCGGTATCGTCACCAAGGCCGGCTCCATCGCGCTTCGCGATGCCGGGCCCGCCACCACCACCGCCACGGCCATCGCGCGGCTGGAACGTGCGGGTTTCGTCGTCCTCGGCCGCACGAACATGGTGGAGTTCGCCTTCTCCGGCACCGGGCTGAACCCGCATTACGGCACGCCGCGCTCACCCTATGACCGCGCCACGGGCCGCCTGCCCGGCGGATCCTCCTCGGGCGCGGGCGTCGCCGTGGCGGATGGGATGGGCTTTGGCGCGATTGGCTCTGACACCGGCGGCTCCTGCCGCCTCCCAGCCGCCCTCTGCGGCATCACCGGCTACAAGCCCACCGCGAAGCGCGTGCCGCTGACCGGCGCCTTCCCCCTCTCGACCACGCTCGACAGCATCGGCCCGCTGGCCCCCAGCGTCGCCTGCTGCGCCACGCTGGATGCGGTGATGGCCGGAGAGGAGGACGCCACCCCGCCCACCGCCGCGCCGCTGGAAGGGATGCGCCTGGGCCTGCCCAGCGCCACCTATCTCTTCGACAGCGTTTCCCAACCCGTCCTTGCCGCTTTCGACATCGCCCTGCGGCGCCTGGAGGCGGCTGGCGCGAAGATCATCGACGTGGCGCTGCCCGAACTCGCCGGCATCCCCATGGCCAATGCCGCCGGCGGTTTCGTGGTGGCGGAATCCTGGGCCCTGCACCGCGAGCTGATCGGCCGCGCCCGCGACCTCTACGACCCGCTGATCCTGGCCCGCATGGAAGGCGGCGCGAATATCTCCGCCGCCGAGTTCATCGCCCTGATGGAGGAGCGTGCGCGCATTATCGCAGCCATCGCGCCGCGCACCGCGTATTTCGATGCGATCATCGCCCCCACCTGCCCGCTGACGCCCCCCGCCATCGAGGAGCTGGGCCAGGCGGAGGATTTCCACCGCATCAACAGGCTGCTGCTGCGGAATACCTCGGTCGCGAATTTCCTCGATCGCTGCTCGATCAGCCTGCCCTGCCAGGAGGAAGGCGAAGCACCGGTTGGGCTGATGCTGACCGGCGAACATGGCGGGGATGCCCGCCTCTTCGCCGTGGCGCGAGCCGTCGAGGCCGCGCTGCACGGGGCCTGAAAAAAGAAGGCCGGAGGAGCCAACTCCCCCGGCCTTCCGTCTTCTGATGAAACGTTGAAGGGGCGCAGGGAAAGCCTGCGCCCCAGGTCACGTGCCGGGATTCGCCAGATAGGCGACGATGTCCCGGCGATCCGCATCATTCGTCACACGGACGGCCTGGCGCGTGCCACGCACCTTGCCCTGTGGGTTCGCAAGGAACGCGTCCACCTCCTCCACGCTCCAGGTGATGCCGGAGGCCTTCAGCGCGGGGGAGTAGTTGAACCCCTCCACGCTGGCGGCCGGCCGACCCATCACGCCCTGCAGGTGAGGGCCACCGCCGTTCCGGGTGGAAGCCACCTGGTGGCAGGCGCTGCATTGCCGCTGGAACAGCGTCCGCCCCTTGGCGGGATCACCCGCATCCTGCGCAAAGGCCGGCGTCGCAAGAGCCACCAGGGCGGCGGCGAGTACAAGACGCATCATATCAACCCTTATCACGACCCCAGACGGGTCTTGGACATCGGCAGGCTGCGGATGCGCTCACCCGTCAGCGCCGCCACGGCATTCGCCACCGCCGGCGGCACGCCGGGCACGCCCGGCTCGCCGATGCCTCCCAGCGCAGCGCCGCTTTCCACCACGCGCACATGGATCCGCGGCATGCGAGCGAGGGGAAGGATCGGATAGGTGTCGAAGTTGCGCTGCTGCGGCTCCCCGCCCTCATAAGTGACCTCCTCCAGCAGGGAGGAGGAGAGGCCGATGGCCGCGGCGGACTGGACCTGCGCCTCGATCATCGCCGGGTTCACCGCGCGGCCGGGATCGATCGCCACCCAGATGTCATGCACGCGGATCTCGGCATCCGCGACCGACACCTCGGCGATGGTCGCCACTTCCGAGCCGAAGGGTGAGGCCATGGCCACGCCCCGCGCGCGGCGCACGCCATCCACCTCGAAGGGCCCGCGCTTCCAGCCGCCGGACATCTCCGCGACCGCGCGCAACAGCGTCGCCTGGCGCGGCTTGTCGCCCAGCATGGCCAGCCGCATCTCATACGGGTCCCGCCCGCCCGCGATGGCCATCTCGTCGAGGAAGGACTCGTAGAAGAAGTCGTTCATCGAATGGCCGACGGAGCGCCAGAAGGAGATGACCGGCGCCTGCAGGACCTTCACGCAGTCCACGCGCTTCGCGGCGATGGAATAAGGCTTGCCGGCAATGCCCTCGACCATCGAGGAATCCACCGGCCGGTCCGGCGTGAAGTACCGGCCGATCGGGCCCTCGCCGATGGCAACGGCATGGAGCGCGACCGGCATGCCATTCGCGTCCAACCCACCCTTGAAGCGGGCGAAGCCGATCGGGCGAAGGCCATCCCGCAGGAACTCCTCCTCCCGCGTCCAGAGCACCTTCACCGGGCGGTTCACGGCCCTGGACAGCAGGATCGCCTGCGGGAAGGGCGCCGCGCCGTCGTAGAGGAAGTGCCGCCCGAAGAAGCCGCCCAGGATGGGCGAGTGGATCTTCACCTTCTCCTGCGGGATTCCGGCGACCTGCGCCGCGACAGCCTGGAACATCTCGGGCGCCTGGTTCGGCACCCACAGGTCCAGCGTGCCGTCCCCGTTGAAGCGGGCGATGGCGGAGGGAGGCTCGATCTGGGCATGCGCCAGGTAAGGCGCGTCATACTCCGCCTCGATCGTCTTGGCCGCGCCCGCGAAGGCGGCGTCCAGGTCGCCATTCTCCTCCGCCGGGGCACCGGTTCCCTTCTCCGCCCGCAGCTTCGCCAGCATGGCAGTGGAGGAGAAGTCGGCGGGCAGGGCGCGGGCATGCTGCCCTTCCGTCCAGGTCACCTGCAGCGCCTCGGCGGCCTTGCGGGCACGCCACCAGCTATCGGCCAGCACTGCCACGGCGCCGGGCAGCTTCTGGATCGAGTGCACGCCGGGCATGCCGCGCACCTCGGCCTCATTGGCGAGGGTGCCGGGTTCCTGGCCGAGGCGCGGCGCATGGGTCACGGCCGCCTGCAGCATGTTCTCGACCTTGAGGTCGATCGCATATTGCGCACGGCCCGTGGACTTGTCCCGCGCATCCAGCCGTGGAACGGGCTTGCCGATCCAGCGGAAGGTCGCGGGATCGCGCAGCGACGCCACCTCGCTCGGCTGCAGCTTCATCGCATCCGCCACCAGCTCCGCATAGGTGAGCGAACGGTTGGAAGTGCGGTGCAGAACCTTGCCCGGCTCGGTGGTGAGTTCCGCCTCCGGCACGTTGAGCCGCGCGGCGGCCGCGCGGACGAGCATGTTGCGGGTGGTCGCGCCCAGCTGGCGCATCGTCCCGTAGCTGGAGCGCACCGAAAGGCTGCCACCGGTCAGGCGCCGTCCGTTGACGATCATGTAGTCGGCACCGGGCGGCGCGCAGTCCACGATGAAGTTCGCGGGCTCCACGTCCAGCTCCTCGCCGACGATCTGTGCCATGGCGGTGGCGACGCCCTGCCCGCCTTCCACGAAGGGAGAGAGCAACCGCACCTTTCCGTCCTGCCGGATCTCGAGGAAAGCGGCCACCTGCGTGCCGGGCCGCGGCGCGGCGGCGGCCAGCCCCTCGCCCTGCGCCCGCGCGGCGCGGCTCTTCACCATCACGCCCAGCAGCAGAGCGCCGGCGCCCACGCCAAACAGCCCGCGGCGGGAGAGATTGGCGACACCCGTCTCGGGGATCGTCACTTCGGCGGCCTGGCTACCCAGAAGGGCCTCGGTGCCGGGATTGATCATGCCGTCCATGCTCCGCCCTCCCCGCTCAGGCCGTCGCGGCCTGCCGCACGGCGGCGGCAATGGCATTGTAGGTGCCGCAGCGGCAGAGATTGGTCATCGCGGCGGTGATGTCCTCCTCGCTCGGCTTGGGCGTCTGCTTCAGCAATGCCGTCGCGGCCATCACCTGGCCGGACTGGCAGTAGCCGCATTGCGCCACCTGGTTGGAGACCCAGGCCTCGACCACCTTGGCGCCAACCGGATCGCGCTCCACCGCCTCGATCGTCGTCACCTGCGCGCCGACCACGCTTTCGGCCGGCGTGACGCAGGCGCGGGTTGCGGTGCCATCGACCAGCACCGTGCAGGCCCCGCACTGGGCGATGCCGCAGCCATACTTCGTACCCGTCATGCCAAGCGTATCGCGCAGCACCCAGAGGAGCGGGGTGTCGCCCTCCGCCTCTACCTGCCGGGTTTCGCCATTGATTGAAAGTTCCAGCATCGTCGCCTCCGCCTGGAGCCCGAAAGGGGCTTGAGCATGGAAGTTAGTCCAAAGCGAATTGGACTGTCATCCAAGCGGCACGTGAGGCAGCATCACGGAATCAGGACGGCCCGGCCCCTTGCCAGGACCGGGCCGTTCGGAATCGCATCAAATACGCACTTGCACAGACCGGCGCTCAGCGCCCCGTCATGATCCGCCCGACAAGCTCCTTCACCGTCGGGATGAAGCCGTTCGAGTAGAAGGGATCCTGCGCGAAGCGGGGCGCGTTGTGCCCTGCGAACATCAGGTTGTGCTCGGGATCGCCGCCATGGCCGATCTCCTGCAGCGTCTTCTGGATGCAGAAGCTGCGCGGATCCGCCTTCTTGCCGTTGGAGTGATCGTCCGTGTGCTGCGCCCAGTTGGAGAAGCGGCACTGTGAGAGGCAACCCATGCAGGCCACCTGATCGGCCAGGATCTGCCGGCTGGTCTCGGGCGTCACGAAGATCAGCGTGTCATCGGGGGTGCGGAGCGCCTCGATATGGCCCTCGCTCTCCCACTGCTTCACATGCTGCAGGTCGCCCGGCACGAGATAGACCGGCCGCTTGCGCGGGCCGACGCCATACTGCGCCGAATGCTCGCCGATCGGCTCGGCGGTATAGGCCACCTGCCGCTGGCTCCGCCCCTCAAGCTCCATCAGGAACTCGTTGCGTACCGCGCTGCTGTAGAAGCCAGTGGGAGAGAAGTTCTGCAGGGAGACGTCGCCCGGCTTCAGCGTCAGCAGGCGCTGCTTCCAGGCATCCGGAATCGGGCTCTCGCGCGTCAGCAGCGGACGAGTGCCGAACTGGAAGGCGATCGGCCCCAACTCGGGATTGTCGATCCAGTCCTCCCACTCCTCCAGCCACCACACGCCGCCGGCCATGATGATGGGCACGTCGCCGAGGCCGAACTCGCGCATCTGCTGGCGCAGCTTCAGCACGCGCGCATAGGGCGCCTCCGGCTTGCGCGGGTCCTCGGAGTTGGACAGGCCGTTATGACCACCCGCCAGCCAGGGATCCTCATAGACCACGCCGCCCAGCCACTCGGACGCTTTGGAATAGGCGCGCTTCCACAGCGCGCTGAAGGCACGTGCGGAGGAGACGATCGGATAGATGTGGACGCGGTATTCCCGCGCGATGTCGGCCAGGCGATAGGGCATGCCGGCGCCGCAGGTGATGCCGTGGATCAGGCCCTTGGCCCCTTCCAGCATCCCGCGCGCCACGCGCTCCGCGCCGCCCATCTCCCAGAGGATGTTGGCGTGCACCCGCCCCTTGCCATTGGAGCGCTCATAGGCCTCGCGCGCCTGGGCGATGCCACCGGCGATGCCATAGGCCACCAGCTCCTCGTGCCGCTCGCGCCGCGTCTTGCCGCGATACTCCTGGGGGATGATCCGCCCCTCGGCATCGTAGCTGTCGGCATTGACAGCGGAGAAGGTGCCGACGCCACCCTCCGCAGCCCAGTTGCCGCAGGATGCACCGTTGGAGGCGGAGACGCCCTTCCCGCCCTCGACGAGCGGGAGAACTTCGGCACCGCCCATGCGGATGGTGTTGATCGCCTTCAAGGCCGTAACTCTTCCTGGAACAAGGCGGTCAAGGGACCGCCACTGGGGCCGCATATGGTCCGGACCGGAGAAATGAAACAGTCCCTCCGGCCCGGCTTTCCTTGATTTCACGTTGCCACGATGAACCGTGGCAGCGCGAACTCAGTCCTCGCGGCGGCGAAAGCCATCGCGGCGCGGGCGGTCGCTCCGCTCGCGGCGCTCACCGCCATTCTCCTCGCCCTCCGGACGGGGACGCTTGGCACCCACCTGCTCCGTGATGTCGGCGCCGGTCTGCTGGTCCACGACGCGCATGGAAAGCTTCACCTTGCCGCGATCGTCGAAGCCGATGACCTTCACCTTCACCTTGTCGCCCACGGAGACGACATCGCCAGTGCGGTTCACCCGGTCCTGGCCAAGCTCGGAGATGTGGACCAGCCCGTCCTTGGCACCGAGGAAGTTCACGAAGGCGCCGAAGTCGGCAACCTTCACGACGGTGCCGTTGTAGATGGCGCCGACCTCGGCCTCGGCCGTGATGCCGCGGATGCGGTCGATCGCAGCCTGGGTCGCCTCGGTGGAGGAGGACGCGATCTTGATCGTGCCGTCATCCTCGATGTCGATCTTCGTGCCGGTCTGCTCGACGATCTCACGGATCACCTTGCCGCCGGTCCCGATGACTTCGCGGATCTTGTCCTTCGGCACCTGGATCACGGTGATGCGCGGCGCGGTGGCGGCCACCTCGTTGCGGCTGCCGGACAGACCCTTCGCCATCTCGCCCAGGATGTGGACGCGGCCATGCTTGGCCTGCTCCAGGGCGATCTTCATGATCTCGAAGGTGATGGACGTGATCTTGATGTCCATCTGCAGCGCCGTGATGCCCTGCTCGGACCCGGCCACCTTGAAGTCCATGTCGCCGAGATGGTCTTCGTCGCCGAGGATGTCCGAGAGCACCGCGAAGCCGCGATCCTCCTTGATCAGGCCCATGGCGATGCCGGCGCAGGGGCGCACCAGCGGCACGCCCGCATCCATCAGCGACAGCGAGGTGCCGCAGACGGTGGCCATGGAGGAGGAGCCGTTGGACTCCGTGATCTCCGACACGACGCGGATCGTGTAGGGGAACTTCTCCTTCTCGGGCAGCAGCGGGTGGATCGCGCGCCACGCCAGCTTGCCATGCCCGACCTCGCGGCGGCCCGGCGAGCCCATGCGGCCCGTCTCACCCACCGAGTAGGGCGGGAAGTTGTAGTGCAGCATGAAGTCCTCGCGGTACTCGCCCGCGAGGGCGTCGATGATCTGCTCGTCCTGGCCGGTGCCCAGCGTCGCCACGCAGAAGGCCTGGGTCTCGCCGCGGGTGAACAGGGCGGAGCCATGGCTGCGCGGCAGCACGCCGACCTCGGCCACGATCGGGCGCACGGTCTTGGTGTCGCGGCCGTCGATGCGGAGGCCGGTATCCAGGATCGCGTTGCGGACGACGTCCGCCTCGAGCTCCTTCATCAGCCCCTTGGCCGAAGCGGGGTCGATGCCCTCCTCCTCCAGCTTGGCGGCGATGGCCTTCTTGACCTCGCCCACCTTGGAGTAGCGGGCCTGCTTCACCGTCTCCTTGTAAGCCTCGGCCATCGCCTCGCGGCCGAGCTCGGAGATGCGGGCCTTCAGGGCGATCTCGGCCTCGGAGGGCTCGGCCAGCGGCCAGGGCTCCTTGGCGGCGCGCTCGGCCAGCTCGATGATTCCCTGGATCACGGGCTGGAAGGCCTTGTGGCCGAACTCCACGGCGCCGAGCATCACCTCCTCGGTGAGCTCCTTCGCCTCGGACTCGACCATCAGCACGCCCTCGGCCGTACCGGCGACGACAAGGTCAAGCTCGCTCGTCTTCACCTGCTCCAGCGTCGGGTTCAGGATGTACTCGCCGGCGGCATAGCCGACGCGGGCGGCGGCGATCGGGCCGAAGAAGGGGATGCCCGAGAGCGTCAGGGCGGCAGAGCAGCCGACCATCGCCACGATGTCCGGGTTGTTCTCCAGGTCATGCGACAGCACGGTCGCGATCACCTGCACCTCGTTCCGGAAGCCCTCGGGGAAGAGCGGGCGGAGCGGGCGGTCGATCAGGCGGGAGGTGAGGGTCTCGGACTCGGAGGGACGGCCCTCGCGCTTGAAGAAGCCGCCCGGGATCTTGCCGGCGGCGAAGGCCTTCTCCTGGTAGTTCACCGTGAGGGGGAAGAAGTCCTGGCCCGGCTTCACGGAGCGGGCGCCGACCACGGTGCAAAGGACGATGGTGTCGCCCAGGCGCGCCATCACGGCGCCATCGGCCTGGCGGGCCACCTTGCCCGTCTCGAGGGTCAGCGTCTTGCCGCCCCAGTCGATGTCCTTGCGGTAGTAGTTGTCGAACATGCGTGCGTCCTGTCGGCCCCGCTCGGCCGGATTGCCGGTCGGGGCGGTGGTGCGACACACGGATGGGATGAAGGGTCTCTGCGCCCCCCCAGCCCCACTGTCTCCGGGCTGGGATGCCCGGCGTCTCGGGCTGCATGGGTCCGCGTGCGTTGCCGCATCGCGGTCCTCGGCGCGCTCTTGGCGCGACGGGGGGTCCATGTGGCCGGAAACGCCGCGGCGCGGCCGTTCCTGTCAGCCCACCGCATGCGCGGAGGGCGGGCAGAACCCTTCGGTCCCACCCGGCGGGCCGCTGTATGGCCTCTTCGTATTCAGAAGGCCAGGAAAATCATGCTGATCGCCCTTCGGGGCGAGGGGGCAGGATAAACCGGAGCCGGCGGGTTGCAAATCGACCATTCGGCCCCCACCTCTCGGTGGCCAACACTGGTTCGGACCGCTTTCATCGCCCTTAACGGGCGACCGGGCCCGTCTCTATGCCGGTTCGTGGCTCCTCGTCGGCTCCGGCCCTCGAGGGTAACCCATTCGAAAGATACGCCATCGATGCCGACCGGAACCGTGAAGTGGTTCAATGCGACCAAGGGCTACGGCTTCATCCAGCCGGATGACGGGTCCAAGGACGTGTTCGTCCACATCTCGGACGTCACCCGCGCGGGCCTTCGCGGCCTGAACGAGGGCGACAAGCTCTCCTTCGACGTTCAGAAGGACCCCAAGGGCAAGATGTCCGCCTCCAATATCCAAATGGGGTGAGACCCGGACGGGTCTTTGGCTGAGGCGGCACGCCGCCTGTGCCGGATAGGTGGGGCGCCGTGGGCCAGCAGGCCTGCTGGCGCCCTTTCCCTGTCCAGGGTGGACCAATCCGGGTCCACCCATCGCGATCGTGAGGCGACAGAAGAGCGTCGCCAAACGATCTATATCGCGGCTGTCCCGCCTCTACCCCGAAAAGGGGAAGGCCGGACCGTCCCGGAACCGTTCAGGCGGCGCTGCATGCGCCGCCAGGACCAAGGAAAGAAGAAATCATGCAGACCAACACCACTGCCCACCAGGGCTCGCACCGCCTTCCGGCCCCTGCCTCTCGCCCCGTGCCCGCGGGCACGCTCAGCGAGGCTGAGATCCGGCAGATCATCCGCGAGACCCTCGGCTGAGGCCCGTACCCGCTGGGGACCTCCCCCTAGCGGGCATAGGTGCCGATCAGGCAGCCTTTCGCCAAAACCCCGTGACGCAGCGCCGCCCGAACGGCGCTCCGGCCGGGGTTGCCGTTTAGCCCCTCTGGCCAGGCCGACAGCGCGAAAAGCTGGAAGGCATAATGGTGGGGCCCATGCCCTGGCGGTGGATCCGGCGGCAACCAACCCTGCTGGAAATACGAGTTCCGCCCGATCCCCAGGCCGGGCAGGCCAGGCCGCCCTGGCCCGGACAGGTCTCCCGCTGCCAGCGCGCCGTCTCCGGGCGGCAGGCGGGTCACAATGGCGTGGACCAGCGGCCGCGGCGTCGGGCTGTCCGCATCCTCCACCACCAGCAGCAGCGCAGTTGTCCCCGCCGGCACTCCCCGCCAGGACAGAGGCGGCGAGATGCCAGGCCCATCGGCCGTGTGCAGGGCCGGAATGGCCCCGCCCTGGGTGAAGGCGGGGCTGGAGACCTCGATCACCGCCGGCACATTCACCTCAGCGAAGAGCAGGCCATTGATCCCCGGCCGCAATCCCGACAGGATGCGGCCAAGGCCGGAAGGCAGGTTCTGCAGCATGGGGGCGTTCCTCGGCTCGTTCCCAAACGGACGCATGCAGGGCCGCCGGGTTGCGGCAGCCCTGCCGATATCCCATCCAGGTCCCATGCCCGACACGCACCGCTTCGGCGACACCGCCCTCATCGTCACCGTCTCGGAGGATGGTGCGGAACTGCAATCCCTGCGCGACGCGGCCGGGCGGGAATGGCTATGGCAGGCTGGCCCCGAATGGCCGCGCCGGGCCCCCATCCTCTTCCCCACCGTTGGCCGCCTGCCTGATGACACGCTCCGCCATGCCGGCCAGCCCCATCGCCTGACCCAGCACGGCTTCGCCCGCGACCGGCGCTTTGCCTGGATCCGCCGCGAAGCCATCAGCTGCGCCCTGCGCCTGACGGATGACTCCGCCACGCGGGAATCCTACCCCTTCCCCTTCTGCCTTGATGTGGAATGGGTGGTGCGGGACGGCACCCTGAGCTGCAACGTCACCGTCTCCAACCCTGGCGCCACCCCCCTGCCCTTCAGCCTCGGTGCCCATCCCGCCTTCGCCTGGCCCCTGCCGGGGGGCAGCTCGTGGGAGGGCCACACCCTCTCCTTCCCCGATCTCCAGGCGTCCACCCTCTCCGCCCGGCGCCTGACCGGCGGGCTGCTGGACGCGGTGGAAACCATCCCTCTCACCGATGGCACCTTACCGCTCCACCCGGAGCTTTTCGCGCAGGACGCCATCGTCCTGCCGGACTTCCCCGGCCACCGGATCCGCTATGCCGCCCCCAGCGGCGCATCGCTGGAGATGGAATGGGAGGGCTATGGCGATCTTGGCCTCTGGTCGAAGCCCGGCGCGGCCTTCCTGTGCCTGGAACCATGGTCCGGCACGGCCGCGCCTCTGGGTTGGACCGGGGAGTTCGCGGAGAAGCCAGGGGTGATCAGCCTGGCGCCGGGGGCATCACGCGCCTTCCTCTGGAAAGTGCAGGCCGAAGCGCCATAGGCCAGGAGCTGGCGCGAGCTGGCCGGAAGCCAGCCCAGGGTGGCCGACGCCACCCCAGCGGAGGCACGGAGGCAAACCCCCATTCTCCCTCTCAGAGTGTCGGCATAGGCTCCGCCGTTTCCTGCCGCATCGGCAGGTTCCCCCAACCCCGCTCATATTGCGGCGGGATGGCCAGCCGGTCCGTGCGGCCCAGCGCCTGGGCGGCACGGATAGGCCAATAGGGATCGCGAAGCATGGCCCGGGCCAGCAGCACCATGTCGGCCTTGCCTTCGGTCAGGATGGTCTGAGCCTGTTCGGCGTCGTCGATCAGCCCCACCGCGGCCACCGGAATGCCGGTGCCGCGCACCGCCTCCGCCCCCGGCACCTGATAGCCCGGGCCAAGAGGGATCTCCTGCCGGTTCGTGATCCCGCCCGAGGAAACATCGATCAGGTCCACGCCCAGCGGCGCCACGCGGCGCGCCAGTTCCACGCTTTCGGCCGTGGTCCAGCCACCTTCCGCCCAGTCCGTGTGGCTGATGCGGAGGAACAGCGCGATATCAGCGGGCAGCGCATCGCGCAGTGCCGCCGCGGTTTCCCGGACCAGCCGCGTGCGGCCCTCGAAATCGCCGCCCCAGGAATCCTCCCGCGTGTTGGACAGCGGCGAGAGGAACTGGTGCAGCAGATAGCCATGGGCCGCATGTAGCTCCACCACGCGATACCCCACGCGCACCGCCCGGCGCGCGGCCGCGACGAAGGCGGTGATGGTGTCAGCGATTTCCGATTCCGCCATGGCGCGCGGGACCAGCATCCCGTCCATCGCCAGGGCGGAGGGGCCGATCGCCTCCCAGCCGGGCTGGGCTGCACCATGGACCCAGGGTGGATTACGGCTGGCCTTACGCCCGGCATGGGCAAGCTGGATGCCCGGCACCGCGCCGGCCGCCGTGATGGCGCTGACCAGCCGCGCATGGCCGGCCACCTGCGCCTCCTCCCAAAGGCCGAGATCGGCGGGGGTGATGCGGCCCTCGGCGGTCACAGCCGTCGCCTCGGTCAGGATCAGCCCGGCGCCGCCGATCGCGCGTTGCAGGAGATGGGCGAGATGCCAATCGGTCGGGCGCCCATCGGGGCCGCAGCAATACTGGCACATGGGCGCAAGCCCAATGCGGTTACGCAGCGTCACGCCACGCAGCGTCAGCGGTTCGAAAAGGTCAGTCAAAGGGACGGCTCCGGTTTTTCCCGATGCCAGTTAGGCCCACCCCGATGCCGCTTGAAGCCCCACCACGACATGCCGTGGTGGGGAGCCAGATCAGATGCGGAATTCCTCGCGCTTGCGGCCCTGGGCCTCCATAACCGAAAGCCATTTCGGCATACGGCCACGGCCGCTCCAGGTTTCGCCATTCGGGCCACGGAAGCGGACGGCAATGGAACCACCGGCATCGCGGCGCGTGCGACGGCCAGAGGGCTGGGCCGGCGTGGCACCCGGCAGCAGCTTGTCCAATTCCAGCCCGAGTTCCGCAGCCTTGCCTCGGAATTCCTCGAGCAGCGCAGCCTTCGCCTCTTCCTGCTTCTCCGCCCGCTTTGCCTCGGCAGCCTCGATCAGGGCATTCAGCTGTTGGGCGGTCATGGAATCGAGATCGAAGGGCGGCTTGCGCGATGCGTCAGCCATGGGGGCATTCTCCGGCACAATGTTAAGCTATCGAAATTCTGAATTGCCGCGCGCACACGGGCGCGAAATCACTCGCGAATGCGGGCACTACAATAGCCCCAATATCAGCAAATCAAAAGATAATGTCGATAACCCGCTTTGCCATTGTTAGCGGATATCCAGCAAAATGAAATTCAATCCACTTCCAGAATGGGAAGCCATCTGCGGCCCCGGGTTATCTTACTTCTTAACGACGCGCCGAAATGATGGTTCCGGGGGCAAAAGGCGGCAAACGGCCAAGCCGGTTTTCAATCACCGCGAAGATGACCGGTTCTCCGGCGGGACGGGATAGAACCCGTCCCGCCGCATCGGCGGCATAACCCGTCAGCGTTACCGCATCCGCTATATTCCCGCCGACCGCTTCCACCAGCCCGGGACTGACGCGGAGGACGATGTCGCAATGCATCGGGCGGAACTTCCCTGTCTCGGCGAGCCTGTCACGCCAGGAGGCGAGAGGCCGCGCCGACCGGTCGGCGCAAACCAGATCGCCCAGCCGCGGCGCATACCCGGCCGGCTCATGCGGCAGGAAAGGCGCCTGGGCGGGAAACTCGATTGCGTCTCGCAGGATCGCATCCAGATAAAAGGCATGAGAGGCGGAGGCGTGGAATTCCCGCTCATCCACCCCGGCTCCACGCATGACATAGGAAACGAAGGCGGCCGACCAGGCGGGCTCGGACCAAATGGCGGCATCCGCGTCGCCGGCCAGCCGCGCCGACCAGCGGGCGCGGTTGCGCGCGATAGCCTCGGCGGCCTCCGCTTCCGGCACGGCACGCCAATAGGCCAGGACCCTTGGAAAGGAGTCGGTGCTTCCTTCGGCGCCGGGCTCAAGCCGGGGCCGGCCAGGGCCGGCGACGAGGCCTCCCCATTCCCGCCATTCCGCTTCGGCAATCCGCAGGATCCGCTCGCGCACCGAGGCCGGATAGGAGACCGGCGCTTCCCGCACGGGCGGGGGCGCCGCGCAAGCGGCCGCTCCCAGCAGAAGGAGGAGCGCCGCAAGGCGCCTCAAGCCGGGACTCCACCCATGGAAAGCGCCACCTCATCCGGAGAGAGCACGGCGAGCAACAGGGCCGCATGGCTCCGTGCATCCGCCTGGCCTCCCTGGCGCGGCATCACCTCCAGCCGGTCCGCATGGCTCCGCAGCCGGTTGGACAGGACATCCAGGCAGGTGGCCATAACAGCCCTGCCCTGCGCCAGCACTGCAGCATCGATGGAAGGCCCTCCGCTCCCGGCCAGCACTTCCATCGCGCGCAAGCCTCGCAGCACCGCGGCGAGAGACGGGCTGTCCGGATCAGGCTCCGCCGCGCGCCCTCCCAGCCTCGGCCCTTCCGGCCGAAGCGCCAGCACGGCGCGCTGCAGCGTCTCCAGCACCCAGGGCTCGGGCACCAGCGTCGCGGCACGGGCCAGAGCCAGGATCGCCGCGCCATGGTCACGCAGCCCGGTGCCGATCACGCCCTCGGGTGAGGCAGCGGCCACGAGCTGACCAAGGAACTGCCGTAGCCGGCGCCGGTCACGCGGCAGGCCACCGGCTCGCCACACCGCATCCAGCGCAACGACCAGCGACGCCAGCTCCGCCACCGGCAAAGGCGGCGCTTCCTCATCCGGCAGGGCAACCAACTGGCGCTCCACCCATTCGCGCAGCCGCCCCAGGCGCTCACGCGGAATGGGATGGTTGAAGGCGGGTGAATTCAGCAGCACCGAGGCCATGGCGGCCAGGGGCGCGCCCAGCCCAGCCTGACCAGGATCGCGGCCGCTCAGCGCATCAGGGGTCCGCAGCAGGCGCAACCCGGCCTCCGGCGTGCCAGGGGCGACACCCCGGGCCAGCAGCCGGTCCTCACGCAGGGTCGCCGTACCGCCACGTGCCAGATTCGGAACGGTATGGCGCAGCACCACCCAGTGCGGGGCACCGGCACGCGCCTGTGTGCGAATGCTGAAAACGCCCTCGGCGGCACGGGGACGGATATGGAGGGCAAGCGCCTCCTCTTCCGGTCCCGTCTGCCAGAGATGGAAGGAATCGGTCGGTCCCTCCGCCAGCTTCTCCTCATCGGCGAAGGGGCCGGGATCGCGGCGGAACTGGCTTCCGGCGCGCCCCACCGATACGCCGAAGAAAGGCCTGGCGTGATCGGTGAGCGCATCCACCGCCGTGGTCAGCCGCACCGCCGACAGTCCGGCCTTCGGCCCGGCACGAAGTATGACGGTAAGGCGCAGCAGCGGATCGGCAGCGGAGACCCGGTACTCGTAGCGGATCGTGCCGGCATCGATCCTCACCCCTGGCACGGGGCTCATCTGCAGCGTGCTCTCGTGCCACATCAGGGCACCCGCACCCTCCGGCTGCACGCCCTGGGCGGTGACCGCCTCCTCCACATCCAGCGTCCGCGCGCGGAGCGAAAGCCGGCCCAGCAGCCCTGGCACACCGCCCTCCAGGCGCATCCGCACCATGTTGCCGGTATGCAGCACATCATCCGCGCGCGGGCTGCCACGCAGGCGCTGCCGCAGCACGCCATCGGTCAGATTGCCGGTGAATTCATGCCAGGGGGTGAGCACGCGGATATCGCGCGGGTCGCTGCGCAGGATCTGCACGCGCCCTTCGGCAGAGGCCAAAGCGCCGCGCGGCGGCGGCCCCGCCTCCTCGCCCAACGCCATCACGAAACCCAGCACCGCATCGGCCAGGGCCGGATCGGCCGCGCGCAAGGCGGGAATGGCCAGCGCCTCGGCCGCGATCGCATTGTCCAGCGTCAGCAGCGGCGCCCCATGGGCCTCGCTTCGCGCCAGCCCCGCCAGCTTCTGCCCGTCCACCCAAACCTCGCGCAGCATCCGGCGCAGGGTGGCCAGGAGGCGATCGCGTTCGGTAGTGTGCAGCAAATCAGGCATGAAACCGCGGCCCCGACATCATTCAGAGGGAGCTGCAATCTAGGGTGGAAAGCCTCGGCGCGATATCGCCGGAGAGTGATATTCCGCTTCGTCCGCAGCAGGCGGCGCCACTCGGCTCCGCCTTGCCGCTCACGAAGCCACCCTGTGGCGGCAGCCTTAATCCGTCAGTCGCACGCCGGTCGCACGCGCGATCTCACCCCAGCGGGCGCTCTCCTGCTCGATGAAGCGCGCCATCGCCGCCGGATCGCGATCCTCAAGGGTGAAACCGGAAGCGATCACGCCGCGCCGCACCGTCTCATCCCGCTGGGCATCGGCCAGGGCCTTCGCGATCCGCTCCACCGCCGCATCCGGCGTCTCGCGCGGCGCAAACAGGGCGTTCCACACCGGCAGGACAAAGCCCGGCACCCCCGCCTCGTCGAAGCTCGGCACCTCAGGCAGCAATGGGTCACGCTGCGGGCCGGTGACGGCCAGCGGCACCACCTTGCCCTCGCGGATCAGCGGCAGGGCGGAGCCGATGGCGGCCACCATCACATCCACCCGGCCAGCCGCGATCTCCAGCAGCGCCTGAGGCGCGCCGCGATAGGGAACGTGCTGCGCCTTCAGCCCTGCCTGGACCGTGAGCCCGGCCATGAACAGATGGCTGGCCGAGGCAGCGCCGACGCTGCCGTAATTCACTTCCTGCATCTTGGCATGGGCGATGAAGCCGGCGAGGTCCTTCGCCAGTCCCGGCCGCGCCACCAGCACCTGCATCGAGACACCCAGGAAGCCAACCGGGCGAAAATCCTTGTCCGGATCGAAGGGCAGCTTATCGGTCAGATGCTTGGTGATCGAGATCGGGCCGTTATTGCCGACGAAGAGTGTGTTGCCGTCGGGCGCGGCGCGCGCCGCGATCTCGGCCGCCAGGATGCCGCCCGCGCCGACGCGGTTGTCCACCACCACCGCCTGACCCAGCGGCCCTGCGATCGCATTGCCATAGAGGCGGGCGAGCGTGTCGGGCGTGGTTCCAGCCGGGAAGCCGACGATGATGCGCAGCGGCGCGGGCTGGGCACGCACCTCACCCGCCGCCAGAGCCAGCCCCGCCGGCAGTGCCAGTACCGACCTCCGCCCCAGCATCATCCGGCCGCGCCCATCCAGTCCGCTCATTCGCTTCCACCCGCCCGAGTCCCGCCATGCGGGGACATTCCTCGCGGGCATTAGGCCGCCCGCCCGCAAGCGGGCAAGACGGTCATTTCACTTCCTCATCCGGCATGGCGCCATAGAACTCCGTGCGGCGCAGCCATCCGCGATAATCGCCAACCTGCACCTCGCACCAGGCACCGCCTGCCTCGCAGACGCGGATACGGCCGAGAACGCCGGGCTTCAGCCGGGCGACGACAGGCGCAGTCTCCTCCGGGCGCCGCCACAGCACACGCTCCTGCCCGGTGACGAGGAAGCTGCGGCGGCCTGTGAGGTTGGACTGGTGCACCCAGCCCTCCGTACCCTCCATGTCGCGGATCCGGCGCCACAGCTCGAACTCATGCACGATCTGCACCGGCAGGTCGCGGCGCTGATAGGTCCACTGGATCGGGTAGCGCGTGCCAGGTCCGGCACGCAGGTTCACCTCATCCGCGCGCAGGGCCGCGAAGCGCGGCAAGGGCAGGTTGGTGACCGGGCCGACCCGCTGCTCCTCCTCCGATGCCGGGGGCACCGTTTGCGGGGCAGGAGCCGGTGCCCCTGCCGCAGCCGCCCCCGCCGCTGCCCCCGCCGCCGCACCGGCCGCAGCCCCGGCGGCGCGGCGCCGGTTGGGCTGGGCCTGCTGCGGGGCGACGGTACGAGGGGAGGCCGATGGGCCCTGGCGCGGCGACGCCGGGCGGGGCTGAGCCTGGGCCGGCTGGCGCTCGCGCGGGCGGGCAGCCGGCGCGGGGTTGGGCCGGCTGGACTCTGTCCTCCCAGACTGCGCGCGCGGAGCCTGGGCGGGCGCGGGCCTTGCCTGTGTCGTGCGCGGAGCGCTCTGGGTGTCCTGGCGGGGCGCGACCGGAGCGGCTGGCGGTGCGGCCGCAGGCGGTTGGACGGGGCTGGCCGGCACGCCATTGCGCGGAACAGGCGGCGGAAGACTGCCGGCGGTTTGCGCCCAGCCTTGCGGAGGGCATGCCAGCAGGAGCGACAGGATCGGAAATACGCGTCTCATCAGTTCCGATCACGCGCAAACCAGCCCTTCGCGGTCAAGGCCACGCGGTCAGAGAGAGAGCAGTTGCCCCCCGCCCGTGGCTTCCAGGAAGGTGACCACTCCTGCCACCTCAATGCCTTCGGCCAGGTCGGCGGACGCGATTCCCTCGGCGCGCATCCCGGCCTCGCAGGCGATGCGGCGCAGGCCAAGCTCCTCCGCCGCCTCCCAGAGCGCCACGATGCCCGCAACGCCCCGCGAAGCCAGATGCGCCTCCCGCGGATCGGTTGCCAGCGCGGCATCGCGGCGGAACAGGGCGAGCCCCGCATTGGTGGCGAAGAGCGTCACAGGCCGCCCGATGGCAGCGGCAGCGGTGGCGAGGACAAGGGCGTAATGCGCCGGCTCATGCCCTGCGCCGCGCAACAGGATGCCCAGCGGCGTCATCCGCCCGCACCGCACAAGGAGCAGGCCGGGTCCCGCTTCAGCCGGATGGTGCGGAAGCGCGTGTCCAGCGCATCCCAGAGCAGCAGGCGGCCGGAAAGCGATTCCCCGATGCCGATGATCTCCTTGAGCACCTCGGTAGCCTGCAGCGTGCCCATCACGCCGGTGACGGCCCCCAGCACCCCCGCCTCCCCGCAGGAGGGCACGAGGCCGGGCGGCGGGGGCTCCGGGTTCAGGCAGCGATGGCAGGGATGCGGCGCGCCGAGATACGACTTGTAGGTGGAGAGCTGCCCCTCGAAGCGCAGCACCGCCGCCGAGACGAGCGTGCGGCCAAGCCGGTGGCAGCAATCGCCCAGCAGGAAGCGGGTGGGGAAGTTGTCGGTGCCGTCGCAGACGATGTCGTAGCGGGGGATGAGATCCTTGGCCGTGGCCTCGTCCAGCCGGCGGTAATGGGTCTCCACCTTGGTCAGCGGATTCAGGGCGCGCAGCGTCGCGGCCATGCTCTCCACCTTGGGCTGGCCGATTCGGCCGGTGGTATGCGCGACCTGCCGCTGGAGGTTGGATAGCTCCAGCGTGTCATGGTCGATCAGCCCGATCGTCCCGACCCCTGCCCCCGCGAGATAGAGGGTCAGCGGTGAGCCGAGCCCACCCGCGCCCACCACCAGCACCCGCGCCTGCCGAAGGCGCGCCTGGCCGATCGCGCCCACCTCGCCCAGGAGGATATGGCGGGAATAGCGGTGGAGTTCGTCCTCGGTGAAGTCGAGGTCCGGTGCGGGCGTCAGGCCATCCATGATACGCATGTTGTCCAGGCCGACGCCGGCGGCAAGCACCGGGCGGCTTAACCCGATGTCTCGCATCCGCTCCGGGTGCTCACCAGACGCCCCATGCCTGCCCTTAGGATCTCCAGAGCACAATCGGCAAAGCAGGTATTCCTCGCCTCGGCGCGCCGAAGCTGGCCTGAAGGAGGCACTTCAGGCGACGTGGCGGAATCGCCCCCCACAAGGGAGGCATCACTTGGTCCCGGTGCTGCCGAAGCCTCCCGCGCCGCGCAGCGTGTCGTCCAACTCCTCCACCTCCTCGAACACCGCGCGCGTCACCGGCGCCAGAACCGCCTGCGCGATCCGCATGCCGCGCTCCACGGTGAAGGGCTCTAGCCCGGCATTCAGGACGATCACCTGCACCTCGCCGCGATAGTCCTCGTCGATGGTGCCAGGGGAGTTGGGCAGCACGATCCCATGCTTCAGCGCGAGGCCGGAGCGGGGGCGGATCTGCCATTCATGCCCGTGGGGGAGCGCCACGCGCAGGCCGGTGGGCACCAGGGCGCGACCCTGCGGCGGAATGGTCAGCGGCTCCGTCACCGCCGCCAGCAGATCCATCGCGGCTGCGCCATCAGTGGCGTAGCCCGGCAGGGGAAGTTCCGCCGCATGCGGCAGGCGGGTAACGCGGATCGTCGCACTCATGCGCCCAGCGCCTCCGCCACGCGGTCCGCCAGCCGTGCCGCCACTTCCGCCTTGGGCAGGCGCGGCCAGTCCTCCACCCCGCCTTCCGTCACCAGATGCACCGCATTCTCCGCTCCACCCATCACATCTCCCGAGACGTCATTCGCCACGATCCAGTCGCAGCCCTTGCGGGCCAGCTTCGCCCGCGCATGCTCGATCACCCGCTCCGTCTCCGCCGCGAAACCCACCACCAGCCCTGGGCGGCGCGGATGGCGGGAAAGGGTCGCCAGGATGTCCGGGTTCGGCACCAGCGCCAGGGGCGGCGCCGTCTGGTCGGCGCCCTTCTTCATCTTCTGCCCGGCGATCTCGGCCGGGCGCCAGTCGGCGACGGCGGCGGCGAAGATGGCAGCATCGGCGGGCAAGGCGCCCTCGCAGGCCGCCAGCATCTCCAGTGCCGTCTCCACATGCACAACCGCGACGCCCGACGGATCGGGCAGCGCCACGGGGCCGGAAACCAGCGTCACCCGCGCGCCCAGCGCCGCCAGCGCCGCCGCGATGGCGTGCCCCTGCTTTCCGGAGGAGCGGTTGGCGATGTAGCGCACCGGGTCCAGCGGCTCATGCGTTGGGCCGGAGGTGACCAGGACATGGCGCCCCGTCAGCGGCAGGGCGCCCGGCACCGTGCCGCGCACGGCATGGGGCGCCGGCCCCGAAACCGGCGCGCGCGAGGCGGAGAAGGTGGAAGGCGCCACCTCGTCTGGCCCGGCATGGTGGTCGATGGCATGCGGGTCGCCATCCGTGAAGCTGGACGGACTGTTCATCCGCCGCGCGGGCGGAGGCTGGCCCTCCTCCTCGGCGATGGCGGCGTCCAGCGCATCCTCCAGCGCCGCGTCGGTTGCCCCATGCTCCGAATCGGAGAGTATGGCGGCGATGGTGGCGAAGATGGCGGGCGGCTCGGAAAGGCGGCCCACGCCGCTTTCGGCCTCCGCCATCAGCCCGTCATCGGGCCCGACGAAGTTCACGCCCCGCGCCATGAGGGTCGCGACATTCGCCCCTGTGGCCGGATGCGCCCACATGGTCGGGTTCATTGCGGGGGCCACCAGCACCGGTCCGTTCCAGGCCAGCAGCACGGCGCCAGCCAGATCATCCGCCAGGCCCGCCGCCATGCGGGCTATGCGGTCGGCGGAAGCCGGGGCGACGACGATCAGGTCCGCTTCCCGCGCCAGGCGGATATGGCCGCGCTCCGCTTCCTCGGGCAGCGACCACAGCTCCTGCGCCAGGGGCCGCCCGGTGATGGCCTGTAACGCATGGGGCGTGACGAATTTCGCCCCGCCATCCGTCAGCAGCCCGGTGACGGCCACACCTGCCTTGCCGAGGAGCCGCGCCAGCTCCAGCGCCTTGTAGGCGGCGACCGAGCCCGAGACGATGAGGAGGACGCGCTTCCCCGCCAGGGAGGATGCCGCGGTCACAGGCGCCAGCCCGAATGGATCGCCACGATGCCGCCGGACAGGTTGCGGTAGGAGACATTCTCCAGCCCCGCTTCCCGGAACATGCCCGCGAGCTGCTCCTGGTCCGGCATCATGCGGATGCTCTCGGCGAGGTAGCGGTAGGATTCGGAATCCTTCGCCACCCGCTGGCCGATGGCCGGCAGCGCCTTGAAGCTCCAGGCGTCATAGAGCGGATCGAGGGCCGCCACCTGCAGGCGCGAGAATTCCAGCACCAGCATCTTGCCGCCCGGCCGCAGCACGCGCCGCCCCTCGCGCAGCACCGCCAGCTTGTCCGTGCAGTTGCGCAGCCCGAAGGCCATGGAGACGCGCTCCACCGAGCGATCCGGGAAGGGCAGCTTCTCCGCATCGCAGCAGACGAAGCTGAGGCCGGATGCCAGGCCCCGGCTCAGCGCCCGCCCCTGCCCCACATTGAGCATGGAGTGGTTGATATCGGTCAGGATCACGCTGCCCGCCCCGCGCTCCTTCGCCAGGAAGGCGATATCGCCGGTGCCCGCCGCCAGATCCAGCAGCGTATCGCGCGGCCCGGCGCCGATGGCATTGACGAAGATGCGCTTCCAGATCCGGTGGATGCCGAGCGACATCAGGTCGTTCATCACGTCGTATTTCGGCGCCACGCTGTCGAAGACCTGCCGAACCATCCCGGCCTTCTGGTCTCGGGGGACGGGGGTGAAGCCGAAATCGATCGTGTCGTTCTGGGGCATGGCGCCGAAGATAGGCGCCCGGACGGGTCGCGTCACGGGCGCCCACGCTCAATCCTCCTGGCTCAATCGCCCAGCGCCACCCCATCGCGCCGGGGATCGGCCGCGCCTTCCCAGCCGCCGGGGATGCGGCGGATCACCTGAAGGCCGGTATTCATCTCCCCCACCTTCGGCTTGTGGCCAATGGCAGCCAAGGCATCGGAAAGGCCGGCGGCCGGGCTGCCGGCCTCCAGCTCCGCCGTGCCGGTCTGGGCGCCGATGCGGGGACGGGCCGTGGCGCGGTAGGCATCGGCCTTCCAGGCCAGCACCTCCACCATGGCGACGGTCACGGAATCGACGATCCGCGCGCCGCCGCCCGCACCCACCACCATTTCGGGCGTGCCATCCGCGCCCAGCACGATGGTCGGGGCCATGGTCGTGATGGGGCGCTTGCCGCCCTGCAACCGGTTCAGCGCGGGCGCCTCGGCCGGGCCGGGATCGACCGCGAAATTGGTCAGCCCGTTGTTCAGTACGATGCCGGAGGCCAGACGCTCGGCGCCGAAATTCAGGTTGTTCGTGGTGGTGAAGGAAATCGCGTTGCCGGCCCCATCCACGATCGAGACATGGGAGGTGCCCGCCAGCGCCAGCGGCTCGGAAGGCGTGGGCAGCGCGCCATGGCGCTCCAGCGGATTGCCCGCGCGGACCTGCTCCATCACCTGCCCGGGCTGCACGGCCCCGGCGCGCTGCGCCAGATAGGAGGGCGCGACCAGGCCCTGGGTGGGCACGGCCCCCATATCCGGGTCGCCCAGCCAGCGGCGGCGGTCGGCGAGGCCGAGGCGGCTCGTCTCCAGGATCAGATGCGCGGCCTCGGGCGAATCCGGCGCCATCCCGGCGATGCCCAGCCGCTCCAGCATGCCAAGCTGCTGCTGCACGGCGACGCCACCCGAGGAAGGCGGGGCGGCGGAGCAGACCTGACGCCCGAAGGCCGCGCTGCAGATCGGATCGCGCTGCTTGGCCTCGTAATTCGCGAGATCCTCGGCCGTCATCCAGCCCGGCACCGGCTCGCGCGCCACCGCCTCCAGCACCGCGCGGCCGAGCGCGCCGCGATAGAGCGCATCCGCGCCGCCCTCGGCGATCTGGCGCAGGGCCGCGGCATGGGCGGGATTGCGAACCACCGTGTTCTCGGGAAGCACCTTGCCATCGGCATCGAAGAACAAGGCCCGGATTTCCGGATCCCGCGCCAGCTCCACGGCCCGCGTGGACAGCACCCGATGCAGCACGGGCGACATCGGCGCCCCTTCCTCCGCCGCGCGGATCGCGGGGGCGAACAGGTCCCGCCAGGGCAGCCGCCCGTGATCCGCATGGACCATGGCCAGCATCCGCAGCGTGCCCGGCACGCCAACGGCACGGCCCGAACGCGCGACGGTGGCAGCGCCGACGCGCGTGCCATCCGCCGCTTCGGTCAGCCGCGAGGTCGCGGCGGCAGGTGCCGAGGCAATGCCCTCATAGCCGCTCATCCGGCGCGCGGCGGCATCCCAATGGACCAGCAGCGCGCCGCCCAGCAGGCCACTCGCATGCGGCTCCACCACCGAGAGCACGGCCTGCGCCGCCACCGCCGCATCGGCGGCCGAACCGCCGGCGCGCAGCATGTCCAACCCGGCCTGGGCCGCCAGCGGATGCGCGGTGGCCACCATCTGGCGCGTGGCGCGGCTGGGTCCCTCCGCCGCCTGGAGTTGCAATGGCGAGGACGCCAGGAACGCGGCAAGAGCAAGGGCTGGTTTCAGGCGCATCCGAATCTCCGGACATGGACGAGAGGCCCCTGGCTACACCATATCCCGTTACATGCCCGAATTGCCCGAGGTGGAGACCGTCATGCGCGGCCTTTCCGCCGTGCTCACCGGCCGGATCATCGCCCGTGCCGAAACCCGCCGCGCCGGCCTGCGCTGGCCCTTCCCCGAGAACCTGGCCGAGCGCCTGTCTGGCCGCCGCGTGGAAGGCTTCCGCCGCCGCGGCAAATACATGCTGATGCGGCTCTCCGAGGGCGAATCGGTCCTGATCCATCTCGGTATGTCCGGCCGTATGGTCGCCCACCCGCCGGGCGAACCCCCGCCGCCGCGCCTTGGCCCCCAGGGGAAGTTTTCCGATGCGCGGGGCAATGGCGACGCCACGCTGCACGAGCATCTGGTGATGGAGACCGGGGATGGCTGGCGCGTGGGCTTCCAGGACCCCCGCCGCTTCGGCGCCGTGGACATGGTGCCCACCGAAGCCGAGGATTCCCACAAGCTGCTGGCCGGGCTGGGCCCGGAACCGCTGGAGGAGGGCTTCACCCCCGCCGTGCTCTCGGCCGCGCTGCGCGGCAAGAACACGCCCATCAAGGCCGCGCTGCTGGACCAGGGCGTGGTGGCGGGGCTGGGCAACATCTATGTCGCGGAGGCGCTGTTCCGCGCCGGCATCTCGCCCCGCCGCCTGGCCGGGACGGTGCCCGGGGCACGCGCCGCGCGGCTGGTACCCGCCATCAAATCCGTGCTCGCCGCCGCCATCCAGGCGGGCGGCTCCACCCTGCGCGACTATGTCCGCAGCGATGGCGAGCTGGGCGGCTTCCAGGACCAGTTCGAGGTCTATGACCGCCTCGGCCAACCCTGCCCGCACTGCCCCGGCCCGCCGGCCTGCGCCGGGGTGGCGCGCATCGTCCAGGCGGGGCGCAGCACCTTCTTCTGCACCCGCACCCAGCGATAGTGGGCTAGTCCGCCAGTTCGGCCGGAGTGAAGTGCCAGCCGCGACCACCGGAAGGCGGCTCCACCCAGAGCGGCAGGGCGTTCGGAGTGCGCACATTCGCCTCCAGCCCCGCCGCCTGGCGGAAGGCGCGCCACAGGGCGCCATGCGCCACCACCAGCACCGGGCCGGGATGGGCGATCGCGCGATTGATCGCGGCCACGGCGCGCTCCCGCAGATGGGCGAAGGGCTCCGCGCCCTCCGGCGTCGTGATCCCGGCGATCCAGTCGTCGAACCAGCCGGACATCTGCTGCCCCTCCTGCACGCCGAAGGCGCATTCCTGCAGGTCCGCATCAAGATTCACCGGCAGTTGCAGCCGCGCCGCCACGATTTCCGCCGTGACGCGCGCGCGGCTGAGCGTGCTGGCATGGATCGAGCGGATCCCCTTCCCCACCAACGCCGCGGCGGCACGCTCGGCCTGGGCGATGCCCACCGGGTTCAGCGGGATGTCCACCTGCCCCTGGGACAGCATGCGGGCATTCCAGTCCGTCTCGCCGTGGCGGAGGAACCAGAAGGGGATGGGGTTAGGCTCGGTCATTCAGCAAAAAGCCCGGGAAGTTGTCCCCCGGACCCCTTCGATTTTGAGGTGTCGCGCTGGCACGCCGTTGAAACAGGCGCATCAGTAAACTCGAAGAAAAAGATGAGGGGCTCGGGGAGAATTCCTTCTCCCCGACCTTTCTCCCTCAGGCAGCCATCCCTTCCCGCTCCAGCGCCCGCCGTACCGCCGGACGCTCCAGCATCGCCTTCAGATGGGCGTCCAGCTTCGGCGGCAGCGCCTTGCCCACGCGCCTGGCCTGCCAGTGCTCGACGAAGAACAGCGCGGCATCGGCCACCGAATAGCCATGCGGGAGGAGCCAGGTGTCGCCGGCCCAGAGCTTGTCGATCACGCCGAAGAACTTGTCGGCATTGGCCTGCGCCTGCTCCACGGCCTTCGGGTGGTCCTCCTCCCGCGTGGTGTACACATACGGGCGGAACTGGCGGGTGAAGGCGTGCGGATGGACGGTGCCGGTGATGTAATCCAGCGCCTCCAGC
Organism: Roseomonas xinghualingensis; assembly: GCF_025791835.1. Lineage (GTDB taxonomy): Bacteria > Pseudomonadota > Alphaproteobacteria > Acetobacterales > Acetobacteraceae > Roseomonas > Roseomonas xinghualingensis. The sequence continues at coordinate 29,590 of NZ_JAOXLP010000002.1, read as the reverse complement.
ACGCGGGCCTGGCCCAGCGCATCCTTCGGCAGCAGCCCAGCCTCGGGGTTGGCGGCGCCGAGATACATGGCAATGGCGGAGAATTCCGTGAGCGCGCGGCTGCCATCGCCCAGATCCAGCGCCGGCACCTTCGACTTCGGATTCACCGCGACATATTCGGGCTTGCTCTGCGCCCCTTCCTTCAGCGCGACCAGGGACAGTTCATAAGGCTTCCCGATCTCCTCCAGGATGATGTGGATGCCAACGGAGCAGGCACCGGGGGAGTAGTAGAGCTTCATTCGGGTTTCCTCAGCCATGCATCGGGCCGAGGCTGAGGGTGGCCGGAATCGGGTGCGCTTTGAAGGGGGTGTTCAGAGCATCTCCGGCCGGAAGTACCGCCGGAGATTCAACGCATCTCCCGCCACCATGAACTGCCCGTCGCCACGATAGTGAATCGTCTTCGGATATTTCGGCGATTTGGGCGCATGCGCCTTCACCACCTCAAGCACGAAAAGATTGTATTTCCGCACCATCGCAGTATCCGCCACGCGGCATTCCAGATTGGCGAAGCATTCGGCGATCAGCGGCGCCTTCACCATCTCGCCTGCAACGGCAGTCAGGCCGAACTGCGTGAACTTGTCCACCTCCGAGCCGCTGCAATTGCCGATTTCAACAACTGTTTTCGCCAGATCGACGGTCGGGATATTGATCACGCATTCCCGGCTGCGACGGATCATCTCGCGGCTGTAATTCTGCTCCCAGATATAGCAGCCGATCAGCGAAGGGCTGAATTCCATGACCATGTGCCAGCCCATGGTCATGATGTTCGCCTCGCCCTTCCAGGCGGAGCTGACGAGCACGATGGGCCCGGGCTCCATGAAGCGCCGGACCTGATCGACAGGGAAATCCTGCTTACGGATGGGCTTCACGCCGCGTGTTCCTTCCTGACCGGGCACACGGCGTGAACGAAGCGGCGGCGGAAACGCTGCGCACCGGCCTCAGGCTGCGAGCGGCGATGTTCCGCGCAGCGCGACGGCCTGCAGTCCCGCGAAGCTGGCCACCACCAGCGCCTGGGCCAGCACGAAGCCCGTGCCCAGCGCATTCGGCGCCACCCAGCCCAGGGCCAGGATCGCCGCGCTGTCCAGGGCCCAGAGAGCGTTGATGGCGATCACCGCCAGCACCAGGGTGCGGGACGGCGCATCCCGCAGGCCAAGCCAGGCGACAAAGGCTGCATAGGGCAACAGCGCCGCGCCGGCCCAGCGCAGCAGGCCGGGCGGCAGATAGGTGAGTTCCGCGACCGGGTTGGCGGCCAGCAGCATCAGCGCCCCGGTGGCGCCGCTCGCCACCGCGTCCAGCAGCAGGGCGCGGCGGAGGAAGGGGGTGGCGTTCATGGGATGGGCTCCGGTCCGGCGGGATTGCCGGTGCGCGGACCCTGGCGTGCCACGCCACACCGGGTCGATGACCTCGGAGGTCATGGAAACGCCGCAACCCGGTTCGCTAACCTGCCGGCATGAGCACCCGCATGGCCCCGATCGGCGACCACCTCCGCAACTGGCGTCAGCGCCGGCGCATGAGCCAGATGGACCTGGCGCTGGAGGCGGAGATCTCCACCCGCCATCTCAGCTGCCTGGAAACGGGCCGCGCCCTGCCCAGCCGCGGCATGGTGCTGCGGCTGGCCGAGCAACTCGATATACCCCTGCGCGAGCGCAACCTGTGGCTCATCGCCGCCGGCTTCGCACCCGCCTATCCCGAACGTGGGTTGGACGATCCCTCCATGCAGCCAGCGCGCGCGGCGATGGAAGCGGTGCTCGCCGCCCATGCGCCCAACCCGGCCCTGGCCGTGGACCGGCATTGGAACCTCGTCTCGGCGAACGCCTCGGTGGGCGCCCTGATTGCGGGCGCCGATGCCACGTTGCTGGCGCCACCGGCGAACGTGCTGCGCCTGGTGCTGCATCCCCAGGGGCTGGCACCGCGCATCGTCGATCTCGCGTCGCTGAAAGGCCATCTGCTCGCCCGGCTGGCACGGCAGGCGACGGTCTCGGGCGATCCGGCCCTGGCGGACCTGCTGCGGGAACTGCGGGACTACCCCGCGCCGCCAGGCGGGGCGGAGGAGCCCGAGGCGCTGGCCCTGCCCTTCCGGATCCGTGTGGGCGAGGCGGTGCTGTCCTTCCTCACCACCACCATGGTCTTTGGCACGGCGCATGAGGTCGCGCTGTCCGAGCTGACGGTGGAGACCTTCTTCCCGCTGGACGAGGCGACGCGGGAGGCTCTTCGGACGCTCAAATAGGAAAAGGGCCCGGGGAGGAGGTTCCCCAGGCCCTTTCCGCGAATCCGGGGAGAGGGCTCCCCGGCCTGTCTCAGTTGAACAGCGTCGAGACCGAGGACTCTTCGCTGATGCGGCGCATCGCCTCGGCCAGAAGCGGCGCGATGGTCAGCTGCTTGATGTTGGAGGAGACGCGAACGGCCTCGGTGGCCTGGATGCTGTCCGTGGTGATCATGTGCTCGATCGGCGCCGCGCCGATGCGTGCCACGGCACCGCCCGAGAAGACGCCATGCGTAACATAGACGCTGGCGGAGCGCGCGCCGTTCTTCAACAGCGCCTCGGCCGCGTTGCACAGCGTGCCGCCGGAATCGACGATGTCGTCGATCAGGATGCAGTCGCGGCCCTCGACCTCACCGATCACGTTCATCACCTCGGAGACGCCGGCGCGGGGGCGGCGCTTGTCGATGATGGCCAGGTCGGTGTGCAGCCGCGTCGCGATGGCACGGGCGCGGACCACGCCGCCGACATCGGGCGACACCACCATCAGGTCGCGGCCCTTGAACCGCTCCTGGATGTCGCGCGCGAAGAGCGGCGCGGCGAAGAGGTTATCGACGGGAATGTCGAAGAAGCCCTGGATCTGGCCGGCATGCAGGTCCAGCGTCAGCACGCGGTCGGCACCGGCCTGGGTGATCAGGTTGGCCACCAGCTTGGCGGAGATCGGCGTGCGGGGGCCGGACTTACGGTCCTGCCGGGCATAGCCGAAATAGGGGACCACGGCGGTGATGCGGCGGGCCGAGGAGCGGCGCAGCGCATCGAGCGTGATCAGCAGCTCCATCAGGTTGTCATTCGCCGGATAGCTCGTGGACTGGATCACGAACACATCCTCGCCGCGGATGTTCTCCTGGATCTCCACGAAGATCTCCAGGTCGGCGAAGCGACGGACCGAGGCCTGGGTGAGCGGCAGGTTGAGGGCCGCGGCGACCGCCTCGGCAAGAGGGCGGTTGCTGTTACAGGCGAGGATCTTCATCCGCGTGGATTCTCCGGGCGCGCCGCTTGCGAGATCTGGGCTGGGCGGCGTGGGGCGGCCGGGGGATAGCAACCAGTCGCGATGAAGTCCATGGCAAGGCCGCTCCACGCATAATGCATGCCAACCCTCCTTTCGCCCACGCTAATGTGACCGCGCAGCGCCAGGAGCCGCGCTCCCCGGCGATGATGCACCGGTCACCCCGGCCGGTACCGTGGGCGCATTCGCGGCTTCGGGCGCAGGCCGCCGGGCGGCCGCCTCTCCCAGCCCACCGGCATTGGCGATGATGTCGCGTACCGCCGCCGCCGCTTCTTCCGCCACCACATAAGCCACATCGCCCCACAGCCCGTTCAGGCTGCCCGTGGGCACCTCGTTGAGCTGGACCGCGCGGCCCAGATCGTGCCCGTCCCGCCGGCTGACACGCCACAGGATCTCCACGCGCTGCTTGCCCGCGGGCGCCGGAGCGATGCTTACCTCGCCCGAGACGGCGAAGGCCGCGCCCTGGGCGCCGTCCTGCACCACCAGCCCCTTGGTCGACAGGAATTCCCGCATCCGGCGGACCAGCGCCTCATTGCCATCGCCCGGCGCGCCACGCACCCCGGTGAAGCGCACCCGCGGCGGACCACCGGCACCATCGAAAGGCACCGTCTCGGCCGCCCGGCGCGCGGCCTCGCCCCGGCTGAGCAGGCCCGCCACCACCGAAGCGTCGCGGCTGGCCACCTCGCGCAGCATCTTGGCCTCGGACTGGCTCCAGTCCCGCAGCGGCACGGCGGCGCCCTGCGCCTGGCCGAGTACCTTTCCGTCCGCATCCATCACGGCATAGCCGGGCACCACACCCTGCCCCGCGCGCTCGGCGGTGATGTCCAGGCGCCAGTCCAGCGGCGTCGGCGGGCCGGCCACCGCCGGCACCTCGGCCGCCTCCAGCGCGTCGGCCACCGCCACGGCGAAATCGGCCGATGCCGCGTCGCTCAGCAGGGCGCTCGAGGGCGCGGGCACGGCGATCCGGTAGGCCAGCGGTGCCGCCAGGCGGCGGCCTTCCGCCCCCGGATTGCCCCGGAAGGGCTGCGGCAGCGGCCCGCAGGCCGAAAGCAGCGCGAGCGGCAGCAGGATCAGGCCCAGGATGCGGTGCATCGCGTCAGCCCATCACGCAGGAGGCGATCAGGGTCAGGAACATCAGCGCCAGGAACATGAGGATGTAATGCATGGTCGGCGCCCTTATCCACGGATGGGCGGGATGATGCCAAGGCAGCTCATGCCGGCAACGCGATGGCGGAGAGCTGATGGCCGATCGGTCCGCCCCCCTCCAGCGTGCGGCGGCGATGGGAGAAGAAGCGGGCCTCGTCTACCAGCGTGTCGTTCGGCAAAGCCTCGGCGGCCACCCCGGCCGCCCGCAGCCGGGCCAGGATCAGCCCGGCCATGTCGAACTGCCAATGCCCCATCCGGCGTCCGGGCGCGAGGAAGCGCTCTCCTTCCGGATCGCTGGCCAGAAGCGCCTCGCGCAGGTTGGAGCCCACCTCGTAGCTCTGCTGCCGGATGCAGGGGCCCAGCGCAGCGACCATGCCTTCCCGCTTCGCCCCCAGCCCTTCCATCGCCTCGATGGTCGCCTCCAGCACGCCCCCCAGGGCACCGCGCCAGCCCGCATGGCAGGCCCCCACCACCCCGGCCCGGAGATCGGCGAAGAGAACGGGGCCGCAATCGGCGGTGATGACGCCAAGCGTTACCCGGGGCTGGTTCGTCACGATCGCGTCTGCCCGGGGCCCCTCTCCGGCCGGAATCGGCTCATCGGTCACCACCACCGCCGCGCCATGCACCTGGTGCACGCCGGAGAGCGAGCCAGGGGTCCGGCCCAGCGCCCGCATGGCCCGGGCACGGTTCTCCATCACGGATTCCCGCTCGTCGGCGCTGGAAAGCGAGCAGTTGAGGCTGGCGAAACGGCCGGTGGAGACGCCGCCACGCCGGGTGAAGAAGCCATGCGGCAGGCCGCGCAGCGAAGGGGCGGTGAGGAATTCCGCCTTGTCGAGATCAAGGATCATGCAGTTCCGAAACCGGGCGGGGTTGGAAGGCTGGGGTGGCAAAGGACCATGGCCTTGAAGAGCCGGCCCATGGCCTCGGGTGCGGTGAGCCGGGTCGCGGCCTCTAAATGGCGGGCGCCGCGGCCCGGATCGGAAGCCGCCAGCGCCGCCGCGCGGCTGTGCAGGCCGAGGCGCAGCAGGAACAGGCCCTGCGGCAGCGGCCCATGCACGGCGGCGCCGGCAGCGCGGGCCGCCCCGGCCAGGGCAGCGAAATCGACATGGGCCGTCAGGTCGGAAGCGCCAGGATCGGCGAGTGGATCGGCCGCCTTGCGGTTGCGGATGGCCTGCAGGCTGTCACCAGGGCCGCTCTCGCCGGGGCCGTAGTCGATGAACAGCGCGGCACCTCCCTGTGCCGCCAGCCTTGCGCCCAAGGCGGATGCGACGGCCCGGGCCGGCTCGTTCACCTCGCGGATCTCGCCCTCCTCGCCCGCATCGGGCAGTGGGGCATCGGGGGCGGGCTGCTCGATGAAGCGGCCGTTCTCCACGAAGCGTTCCATCCAGCCACCATCCCGCCGCAGGAACTGGCGGATGGGAAGCGCATCCAGGAACTCGTTCGCCAGCAGGATCAGCGGACCATCCGGCAGTCCCGAGATATCCTCGTGCCAGCTGGCATCGGGCAGGCGGGCTCGCTGCGCCTCCCGCAGCAACGGCGAGGTCTCGATCAGGTGCAGCCGGGCCGCGCGGGCGAAATCCGGCACCATGGAGCGGACGGCGCGCAGCGCATCGGCCATGAGAGTGCCGCGCCCCGGCCCGGCCTCAGCCAGGATCACCGGGTCGGGCCGGCCCATCAGCTGCCAGGTGATGGCCGCCCAGAGCCCGAGGCATTCGCCGAAGGCCTGGGTGATCTCGGGTGAGGTGATGAAGTCACCGGCCGTCCCGAACGGATCGCGCGAGGCGTAATAAGTTGCGTTCGCACGCGCCATGAAGGCGTCAAGGCGCTCCGGAGCACCACTCACGCGGCCGACGCCTCCGCCACGGGCCTGCTGCGGGCCATCAGCCAGATTCCCACCAGCACCATCGGGACCGACAGGAGTTGCCCCATGGTGGCCCCGGCGAAGAGGTAGCCGAGATGCGCGTCGGGCTGGCGGAAGAACTCGCCGATGATCCGCGCCATGCCGTAGCCGGCCAGGAAGGCGCCCGAGGTGAAGCCGGGCCGCGCGCGCAGGCGGGGCGTGTGGATGATCCATTGCAGGATGACGAGGAGGATCAGCCCCTCCATCGCCGCCTGGTAAAGCTGGGAGGGATGCCGCGGCTCCGGCCCCCCATTGGGGAAGATCATCCCCCAGGGCATGTCGGTTGTGCGGCCCCAGAGTTCCCCATTGATGAAGTTGGCGAGGCGGCCAAGGCCGAGGCCGATCGGCACCACGCTCGTCACGCGGTCCGAGAAGAGCAGGAAGGGCACGCGGTTGCGGTGGCAGAACCAGGCCAGGGCGACGATCACCCCCGCCGCGCCGCCATGGAAGGACATGCCGCCATGCCAGAGATAGGCGATCTCCCAGGGCGCGTTCCAGATGATGTCCGGCCGATAGAACAGCACATAGCCCAGCCGCCCGCCGAGGATGACACCCAGCGTCGCCCAGGTAACGAAGTCGTCAACCTGCTCGGGCGTGCCAGCGGCGGGCGCCTTCACCACCAGGCGCCGCGCAACCTGCCAGCCGATCACGATGCCGGCGATATAGGCCAGGGCGTACCAGCGCACGACAAAGGGCCCGATGGCGATGGCAACCGGGTCGATGGCCGGGAAGAGGATGGCGGGAATCACGCTGGCAGCCCCTCCAGGCCAGGATGGCGGCCGCCATCGGGCATCGCCCCGCCACACGGAGAAAGGGCGGTGAACCGGGTGCCGTTATAGCCGGCACCGCCGGTGGGGAGGAACATGCGCGGCCCTTGCAGGATGGGGAGGCGCGGGCGGGTATAGGGCCGATCACGCCGGGCGTGAAATGCCGGGCTGGTGAGGTGGCCTGCGGAAAAACATCCCAGGGGCTACGCCTGGAGGCCTGCCGGGCCCATGTTGGTGGGACGATTCGACTGGAGGCGATCATGCAGGACGGTGGTCAGGGTTCTTCGGGCGGCTCCTCCCGGGGTCCCTTCGGGGCGGGCGGAGGGCCTTTCGGGGCAGGTGGCTTCGGCTCCGGCCGCGGCAAGTTCTTCGATGATCTGGCCGGGGTGGCCGGCGGCGCCTTCTCCGTACTCTCCGGTGCGCGGGCGGAGATCGAGAGCGCGGTACAGGCCCAGGTGGAGGCCCTCACCGCCCGCCTGAACCTGGTGAAGCGCGAGGAGTTGGATGCCGCCCTCGAAGTGGCGCGCCGCGCGCGGGAGGAGGCGGAGTCCCTCGCCGCCCGCGTGACCGCGCTGGAGGCGCGGCTGGATGCCATGCCGGCCGCCGCTCCCCCTGCCGCGCCCTTTGAGGCCGGTGCCGCCACCGGTGCATCCGCGCAACAGGATGAGCCGGAAGACAAGGCCGGCGGCGGGGTCTGATCCCCGCCGCAGCCTTCGGCCTTGCCGCTGCGTTCGGCATCGCAGTATCAACTTGTTGGGGCTGACCCAGCCGATTCGCTACCAGACTCGGGGGGCGCCCGTCTCGGGATAGGAGGTGACGCCATGTCAGCCACCCTCGCTGCCGACCGGGACAGGGCTGCCAATCCGCTCGACGTCGTCGAGCAGATCGTGGCGGCCAATGAGTGGGCATTCGACCGGCGCTCCGATGGTGAGATCGCCGCCGAAGCTCCCGGGAAGTGGTGCGATTACGGCCTGCACTTCTCGTGGTCGAACGAAATCAGCGCCATGCACTTTACCTGCGCCTTCGACATGAAGGTGCCGCCTGCTGTGCGCGGCAAGCTGCACGAGTTGCTGGCCCTGGCCAACGAGAAGCTCTGGATCGGGCATTTCGGCCTTGAGGGCGAGGAAGGTATTCCCGTCTTCCGCCATGCCGTCCTACTGCGCGGCGCCCGCTCGGCCAGCGTCGAGAGCCTCGAGGACATGGTGGACATCGCCATCACCGAGTGCGAGCGCTTCTTCCCGGCCTTCCAGTTCGTCCTCTGGGGCGGTAAGCCGCCCACCGAGGCCTTGGCGGCGGCGATGCTGGACTGCGTCGGCGAAGCCTGAGACTCTGAGGAACCCCGCCGCGAGGCGGGGTTCGCTTTTGAGGGATTGCCGATGTCCGCTGCGCCGTTGCCGCCTGTCCTGCTGGTTGGATGCGGGAAGATGGGGGGTGCCTTGCTCTCCGGCTGGCTGGAGCGCGGCCTTTCCCGCGCCGTCGTGGTGGAGCCCCACACAGCCTCCACCGCCGCCTTCGCCGGCCGCGTGCTGGTGGCGCCGGAGGCCGAGGACATCCCCTACGACTTCGCCCCGGCGGCGGTCGTCCTCGCCACCAAGCCGCAGCAGGCCGAGGCCGCCCTGCCCACCTATGCCCGCTACGCGCAGGGCGGGGCGGTGGTCGTCTCGATCATGGCCGGCAAGACGATCTCGGCCATGGAAGGGCTGCTGGGCGGCGCGGCCGTGGTACGCGCCATGCCCAATACCCCCGCCGCCATCGGCCAGGGCTTCACCGTGGCCTGCGCCGGCCGCCGCGTCTCCGCCGACCAGAAGGCCCTGGCCGACCGCCTGCTGTCCGCCACCGGCGAAGTCGCCTGGGTGGATGCGGAAAGCCTGATCGATCCGGTCACCGCCATCTCCGGCGGTGGCCCCGCCTATGTCTTCCTGCTGGCCGAGCTGCTGGAGAAGGCAGCGTTGGAGCAGGGCCTGCCGCCGGATCTTGCCCGCCGCATGGCCCGCGCCACCGTCTCCGGATCGGGTGCGCTGCTGAGCAGAAGCGAGGAGGACGTGGCGGTGCTGCGGAAGAACGTCACCTCCCCCAAGGGAACCACGGAACAGGCCCTGGCCGTGCTGATGGCCAAGGACGCCTGGCCTCGCCTGGTTTCCGAGGCCATCGACGCCGCGACCAAGCGCTCCCGCGAACTGGCCGGATAGGTGCCTGAAGGGCGGATGCGCGCTTCCGGGCGATCCGCTCCAGATCCTTCGGCCCGCACCGAAGCACCGGACGGGGCATCCCGTGCATCCGGCCCATCTTCGGATGGGGCGGATGAGCGGATGCGGGGCGATTCGGGTTTCTTCGGCGGGCGTGTGGTCTGGGCGGCCTTCGTGGTGGCCGTATTCGGCTGGGGTATCGGGTTCTATGGCCCGCCGGTCTTCCTGCAGGCGGTGCATGAGCAACGCGGCTGGTCGGTCGGGCTGATCTCAGCGGCCATCACCGCCCATTTCCTGATCGGCGCGGCGGTGGTGGCGCGGCTGCCCGCGCTGCATGCGCGCTTCGGCCTGGTGGCGGTGACGCGGGCCGGGGCGATCGCCGCCGCCCTCGGGGCGCTGGCCTGGGCGCTCGCCACCTCGCCATTCCTGCTCTTCGCCGCCGCCTTGCTCACCGGGCCAGGCTGGGCCGCCACTGGCGCGGCGGCGATCAATGCGATGGTCTCACCCTGGTTCGTCCGGCGCCGTCCGGCGGCGCTCTCCGCCGCCTTCAACGGCGCCAGCATCGGCGGCATTCTGCTGCCGCCGATCTGGGTCGGGCTCATCGCCGCGCTGGGCTTCTCCTGGGCGGCGGCGGCGGTCGGGGCGGTAATGGCGGGTACGATCTGGCTGCTCGCCGGGCGGGTGCTGGGCCGAAGCCCGGCCGGCATGGGGCAGATGCCGGATGGCGGCGCTCCTGCCTCCGCTACCGCGCCCCGCGCGGAAGCGGTTCCCCTTGCCTCCCCCTGGCGGGAACGGCGTTTCGTCTCCCTCGCCCTGCTCGCCTCCCTCACCCTCTTCGCCCAGGTCGGGGTGATCGCGCATCTTTTCTCCCTGATGGTACCGGTGCTGGGGATACAGCTTTCCGGCTTCGCGGCGGGGCTGCTCACCGCCTCCGCCATCCTTGGCCGCTCGGCGATGAGCCGGCTGATGCGGCCCGGCGCCGACCGCCGCGTCCTGGCGGCGGGGGGAATCGCCGTGCAGGTGGCTGGCACCCTCCTGCTGATGCTGGCGGGTGGCGAGGCATGGGGGCTGTTGCTTGGGATCGTTCTGCTTGGCTCCGGGGTGGGCAATGCCACCTCCCTGCCGCCGCTGATCGCCCAGGCGGATTTCACGCCGCAGGACACGGCACGGGTGGTGGCGCTGGTCACGGCCTGCGGGCAAGCCACCTATGCCTTCGCGCCCCTCGTCTTCGGGCTGCTGCGGGAGGCTGGTGGGGCGGGGCCGATGTTCCTCGGCGCGGCCCTCATCCAGGCCGCCGCCATCGCCGTCGCCATGGCGGGACGCAAGGCAAGCGGTTGATCCGGGTGACGAATGCGCCATCTTGCAGAGCGATGAATACGCGCGACGCCCCCTCCCCGGAACTTCTCGACGCCTTCTGGCGCGTGGTGGCCCTGCATGGCTGGCACGGCACCACCTTCGCCCGCATCGCGGCCCAGGGCGGCGAGGGGCTCGCGGATCTGCGCGGCCGCTACGCCACTCCGGTGGATCTGCTGCGCGCCCATGCCCGCGCCGTGGACCAAGCGGTGCTGGAGGGCACGGTGCCCGGCCAGTTCGGCTTCGGCAGCGCCCGGGACCGGGTCTTCGACCTGCTGATGCGCCGCTTCGACATGCTGGCCCCGCATCGCGAAGGCGTCCTGCGCCTGCAGCGGGACCTGCGGCGCGATCCGCTTTCCGCCCTTCTCCTCTCGCCCATCCTGATGGCTTCCATGGCCTGGACGCTGGAGGGCGCGGGCATCTCCACCGCCGGCATCCCGGGGGCGCTGCGGGTGCAGGGCCTGACCGGCGTGTGGCTGAGCGCCGCCCGCGCCTGGGAGGATGACGACAGCGTCGATCTCGGCCCCACCATGGCCGCACTGGACCGCGCCCTGGACCGTGCCGAGAAGGTCGCCCGCACCCTGCGCCTCTCCGAGGAGGAGCCACAGGAGGCACCCGGGCCGGTGGAAGGTGCCGATTCCATGCCACCGGATGTGGTGGATCCGCCACTGGCGGATACGGGGATCATGATGGCGGATGCCTCAGGCGCCCAGGATGCGGGCCATCGGCCTGAACCCCTGCCCCCGGCCGTGCTCACGCCGCCCACCGCGAATGATCCCGAAGCGCCCGGTGCCCCCCCCACTCCCAAGCCCCCTCGCAAGACGGGCGGCACCGGCAGCCTGCCCTCCGCCTGACATCGTCAGGAACATTCGGCGCGTCCTGGCTGAGAGTGTCGAATCGCGGGTGATCCGGCCACCCCGCTTGCAGCGCCTGGGCCGGACGCGCCAGGATACCCCTTATTCATCAGGAGAAACGCCCATGTCCGACCGCCCCACCTTTCCGCCGGAAATGGACCCGCTGCGCCTCCTGTCCGAGATGCGCCTGCCGATGGTGGATGTGGAGGCGCTCGCCTCCGCTCAGCGCCGCAATCTGGAGGCTCTTTCCGCCGCCAACCGCGTGGCGCTGGAAGGCGCGCAGGCCATCGCCCGCCGCCACATGGAGATCCTGCAGCAGTCCATGTCCGAGATGACGGATGCGGTGCGCGGCGCTAGCTCCGGCACCGATCCGCAGGACCGCGCGGTGAAGCAGGCCGAAATGGTGAAGGCCTCCTATGAGCGCGCCGTCGGCAACATGAAAGAGCTGGCGGAACTCATCCAGAAGTCCAACTCCGAGGCGCTGACCGTGCTGAACAAGCGCTTCTCCGAGGCGATGGATGAAGTGCGCGGCATGATCGAGAAGAAATAGCCGCTTTCACCCCTCAGCGGCGCGGCGGATCTTCCAGCCGCGCCCCATCCAGCAGCGCATCGCGCTGCACCTTCGCCGCCGCGTCCTTCATGCGCTCCGCCTTGGTGCGGCCATGGGCGGCACGGTTGGCGGCAGCCTTTGCAACGGCCGCCTCGCGCTCACGAATCTTACGGGCGCGGTTCAGGTTGACGATCTCTGCCATCGCCTCAGGATAGCTCCGAACAGAACCGGAGCCATCCATGCAGATCGAGCTGACCGCCGCCGACGGCCACCGCTTCTTCGCGTGGCGCACAGGCCCTGCGGATGCAAGCCGCGCCCTGGTCGTGGTGCAGGAGATCTTCGGTGTGAACCCGCATATGAAGCGGCTGTCGGACCATCTCGGCAGCCTCGGCTGGGCCGTGATCACCCCCGCGCTGTTTGATCGCGCCGAGCGCGGCGTGGAGCTGGGCTATGGCGATGCGGACCGCGACCACGGCCTGGCCCTGCGCAAGCAGATCCCGGACGAAGCCGTCATGATGGACATCGAGGCGGCGGCGAAGGCCCTGCCTGCGGGCGCCGCGCGCGGCATCATCGGCTATTGCTGGGGCGGCACCATCGCCTGGTGGGGGGCCACCCGCTCCCGCTCCTTCCAGGCCGCCGTCGGCTATTACGGCGGCGGCATCGCCGCCACCCGCGCCGAGGCCCCGAACTGCCCCGTGCAGCTGCATTTCGGCGCCTTGGACAAGGGCATCCCGCTTTCCGATGTCGAGCTGGTGCGGCAGGCGCAGCCGGATGTGGAGATCCACATCTACCCCGGCGCAGGGCATGGCTTCGCCTGCGAGGACCGCTCCAGCTACGATCCGGCCGCCACCGTCCTGGCCGAGGAGCGGGCGCTCGCCTTCCTCTCGGCCCATCTCGGCTGAGGGGGGAAGGAACCACAACCCAGCTGCCTGGCTGGCCAGCTTCCCTGAATTGCCGTTCTGATGGTGCCGGTCCTCACCGTCGCGGCGATGATCGGCACCGCGGGCGCGCGGCTGGACTAGGGCACCAGTTCAGCGCCCGATCACAGGCAGGTGGGCTCCTGGCGCGGGCTCCACGAATATATTGACAGACGTCTTACTATTGGATGAGCCTTTGGCGTCACACGCCACAAGAACAGGAAACGTCCATGCGCCCCCATGCTATTCCCCGCCGGGGACTCGCCGCGCTGGCCGCCCTCCCCTTCCTTGCAGGGCGGGTCTCGGCCCAGCAGCCGGGCACGCAGCCCGACGGCCCCGTCACCATCGTCGTGCCCTATACGGCTGGCACGGGGCCCGACATCCTCGCGCGCCTGGCAAGCCCCTATCTGCAGCCGCGCCTCAGCCAGCCCGTGGTGGTGGACAACCGCGCGGGCGCCAGCGGGCTGATCGGCACCCAGGCCGTGGCGCGGGCGGCCCCTGATGGGCGCATGCTGATGATGCAGCCCAATACCTTCGTCATGAATGCCAGCCTCTTCGCCCAGGTGCCCTATGATCCGGTGAAGGGCTTCGCGCCCGTCGCCCTGCTAACACGCGGCGATCTGGCTCTGGTGGTGAACCCGGACGTGCCGGCGCAGGATGCCCGCGCCTTCGCGGAACTCGCCCGAGCCCGTCCCGGTGCCATCGACTATGCCTCCCCCGGCAACGGCACGCCGCAACATCTCGGCATGGCGCTCTTCGCCCTGACCGCGAAGCTGGACCTGACCCATATCCCCTATCGCGGCTCAGCCCCGGCTATCCAAGACCTGCTGGGCAAGCGCGTGGCGGCGATGTTCCTGCCCGTGCACACCGCGCTGCCCCTGGCCCAGGCCGGGCAGATCCGCATGCTGGCCGTCGGCAGCGAAACGCGCGCCGCCTCCGCCCCCGATGTGCCGACCCTGGCCGAGGCAGGCTTCCCCGGGGTGCAGGCCGATCTCTGGTACGGGCTCCTCGGCCCCGTCGGCCTGCCCGACGCGCTGGTCCGCCACCTGAACGCCGTTCTCAACGCCTGGCTGGCCGAGCCCGCCACCGCCGAGGCGCTGAAGGCCCAGGGCATGATCCCCACCCCCACCACGCCGGAAGCCTTCGGCGAGTTGGTCGCGCGCGACCATGCCCGCTGGGCCAGGGTGATCCGGGACGCGAAGATCACCGCAGGCTGAGACACCTGTGGCGCGGGCTGGAAGAGCCAGGGGATTTCCTGCAATGGAAGCGTCCCAGCACGAGGATCCGCCGCTGAACGACAAGGCCCCTCCCTCGCCCGCCGAGCCTGCGGAGACGGCGCCCTGCACCAAGGCGCTGGCTTCCCTCTACGCGCGCCCCGGCTTCAAGCTGCGCCGGGCGCACCAGGTCTCGCTCTCGGTCTTCGCCGAGGAATGCCGCGCCTTCGAGGTAACGACGACGCAGTACGGCATCCTTGTCGCGCTGCGCGAGCGGCCGAGAATGGACCAGATCGGCGTGGCCCAGGCGCTGGGGCTGGACCGCTCCACCACCGGCATGGTGGTCGGGCTGCTGGAAGCGCGGAACCTGCTGCAGCGCAGCCGGCACGAAACCGATCGCCGCCGCCGCGTGCTCACCCTCACGCCGCAGGGCGAGGCGCTGCTCGAGGCCATCGGCCCAGCCGCCGAGCGCGCGCGGTGCCGGCTGCTGGAGCCCCTTTCCGAGGAGCAGGCCCGGATGCTGGGAGAGTTGCTCGACACGCTGCTGGAGTATCACGACCGAAGGGTGCGCGTGCCGCTGATGCGGACGGAGGGCTGAGCGTCCCTGGGGGCGCCGCGCCTATTTCGCCGGCTGCGGGCGCCGCCGCAGGCGGGTCACATAGGCGAAGCGGTCGGCCGGATGCAGGCTCAGGCTCACCGCCAGCGGTGCGCCGGCGGGATCCAGGTAGCGGCGCAGGATCGCCAGAGCGTGGCTGCCCGGCTCAGCCTGCAGGGCCTCGGCGACCGGCCCCGCAGGGATGCCGGCGGCGCGAAGCTCCTGCCGCACCTCCTCGATCGGGCGCCCCGAGGCCTCGGCCACCACGACGGCCACCAGGCTGCGGCAGCTGCCTTCCCGCAGGCGGGCCGCAAGGTCCGGCGGGGCGGAAATCGCATCCGCGTAGGTGTCTGTCCAGCATAGAGGCGGCCCCTCCCCGGTCGGCGGCACGCGCAGGCTCCGGACATGCAGCCAGCGGCTGCCGGGACGCAGGCCGAACTGCGCGGCCAGCGCGTCATCCGCCACCACCTCCTGCGCGTGCAGCACACGGCGGGTGGCCTCGGCCGCATATTGCAGCAGGTCGTCCACACCGTTCAGCGACTGGGAATAGGCCCCCGGCCGCCCCTCCGGCTGCGCCGCCGTGACCCGGGTGCCATCGCGGCGGCGGCGGGAGACGAGGCCTAGCTCCTCCAGCCGCAGAAGGGCCGCGCGCACGGTGGCGCGGCTCACCCCCCGCTCGGCGGAAAGCTCCAGCTCGGTGGGCAGGCGGCTGCCGACGGGGTGGATGCCCTGCGCGATCTCGCCCGCGATTTCACGGGCCAGGGCGGCGTAGCGGGGTGATGAGGGCGAGCCGGACATGAGGAACCGCCAGGGTAGGCGCCACAGGCGCGTTGACAAGGCGGCCTGCTCCGCGCAATTGGTTCGCACCATAAAAATTAATTCGAACCAATGGGAGAGAGTTCCATGCCTGCCACACGCCGGTCCATCCTGGCCGCCGCAGCGCTCCTGCCGGCCCTCGCGGCCCCTCGCGTCCTTGCCCAGGGCACCTATCCGGACCGCCCGATCCGGCTGATCCTCCCCTTCTCCGCAGGCGGCCCGACCGACACGCTCGGCCGCGTCTTCGCCGAAGCGCTGGGCAAGCAGATGAATGCCCGCGTGCTGGTGGAGAACCGCACCGGCGCCGGATCGACCATCGGGGCCGATGTTGTCGCGAAGGCAGCGAAGGACGGCTACACGCTGCTGTTCAACAACCTCTCCCACTCGATCAACCCGTCGCTCTACCGCCGCATGCCCTTCGACACGCTGGAGGATTTCGCGCCGGTCAGCACGCTGATGGAGGGGCCGGTGGTTCTGCTGGTGCGCGCGGATTCGCCCTTCCGCTCGCTGCGCGACCTGATCAACGCGGCACGCGCCCGCCCGGACCATTTCGACTACGGCTCCGCCGGCAACGGCTCGGCGGCGCATGTCTCGCAGGTGCAGATCCTGTCCCTGACGAAGACGCGGATGAACCACATCGTCTATCGCGGCGTGGCCCCGGCGATGACGGACCTGATCTCGGGCGCGCTGACGCTGGTGAACGACACCTCCACCACCGCGCTGGGGAGCATCCGCGGCGGCATGGTGCGTCCGCTCGCCGTCACCTCCGCCGAGCGCGTGCCCTTCCTGCCGGACCTGCCGACGGTGCGTGAAAGCGGGATCCCGGAACTGGCGGATTTCCAGATGTCGACCTGGAACATGCTGCTCGCCCCCGCCGGCACGCCGCAGCCCATCCTCGACCGGCTGCATGGCGAGACGGCCCGTGTGCTGGCCGATCCGGCCTTCGTCGCGAAGCTGGCCGAGCTCGGCAATGTGCCGATGCCGAACACCGACCAGGCCGGAGCCCGCCGCTTTCTCGCCGCCGAGGCCGATCGCTGGCGCGGCGTGATGCAGGCCGCCGGCGTGCAGCCGGAATAGAGCCAGGCCCGATCGACCACCCCGGAGACGACATGCCCAGCACCCCGCTCGATTCCCGCCTGTTCCGCGACATGTTCGGCACCGCCGCCATGCGCGCCGTCTTCGCCGACGAAGCCCTCGTCGGCCGCTACCTGGAGGTGGAGGTGGCCCTCGCCCGCGCCGAAGCCCGGTGCGGCGTGATCCCCGCCGAAGCCGCCGATGCCATCGCGCGCGCGGCCGGTGGCATCGCGATCGACTGGGAGCGGATGCGGCGCGAGACGGAGAATGTCGGCTATCCGATCCTCGCCCTCGTGCACCAGCTCGCGGAGGCGGCCGGGGACGCTGGGCGCTACGTCCATTGGGGCGCGACGACGCAGGACATCATGGACACGGCCAACGTGCTCCAGCTCCGCGCCGCGCTCGATCTGGTGGATGCGGATATTGGGGCGCTGCGCGGCATCCTCGCGGCGCTCGCCGCGAAGCACCGCGACACGCCCATGGCCGGGCGCACCCATCTGCAACAGGCCCTGCCCATCACCTTCGGCTACAAGGTCGCCATCTGGCTTTCCGCCATGGACCGCCATGCGGAACGGCTGGAGCAGCTGCGCCCGCGCGCGCTGATGGGGCAGTTCGCCGGTGCCGCCGGCACCCTCGCCTCCCTCGGCGAGGACGGGTTCCGCGTGCAGCAGGCCTTCTGCGAGGAGCTGGGCCTGCACCAGCCGCCGATCACCTGGCATGTCGCGCGCGACGGGCTGGTGGAGGCCGTGTCCTTCCTCGGCCTGGTCACCGGCAGCCTCGCGAAGATCGCGACCGATGTGATGCTGATGATGTCGAGCGAGTTCGGCGGCGAGGTGATGGAGCCCTTCGTGAAAGGGCGCGGCGCCTCCTCCACCATGCCGCAGAAGCGCAACCCGATTTCCTCGGAGCTGATGCTGGCGACGGCGAAGGCGGTGCGGCAGCAGGTGGCGCTGATGCTGGACGGCATGGTGCAGGATTTCGAGCGCGCGACCGGCCCCTGGCACCTGGAATGGCTGGCCCTGCCGGAGAGCTTCATCCTCGCCGCCGGTTGCCTGGAGCAGGCGAAGTTCGCCCTCTCCGGCCTCACCGTCGATGCCGCGCGGATGCGGGCCAATCTCGACATGACCGGCGGGCTGATCGTGGCGGAGGCGGTGATGATGGCGGCAGCCCCCGCGCTCGGCCGCCAGCACGCGCATGACGTGGTCTATGACGCCTGCCGCTCGGCCATCACCTCAGGGCGCACGCTCGCCGAGGCGCTGATGGAGGTGCCGGAAGTGGTGCAGGCGCTTGGTGGACGCGAGGGCGTCGAGGCGCGCTGCGATCCGGCCAATTACCTCGGGCTCGCGCCGCGGATGGTGGATCGGGTGCTCGCCGGGCGCTGAACGGAAAAAGGCCGGGGAGAAGGAATTCTCCCCGGACCCCTCATCTTTTTTCTTCGGGTTTTCTGGTGCGTCAGGCCGGGTTCAGCACGCGGCCGGCCACGGCGCCGAGCTTCGCGACCAGCGCGGGATCGCGCTTCTCCGGCGGCGTGACGATGGCGAAGTCCAGCGCGCGGTCGCAGCCCGAGGGGCAGAGACCGCGCGGCTTGCCGAGCGCCGGCACCACGGTCCGCACCAGCTCCTTTGCGCGGCCGGCATTCTCGGTCATCACCTTCACCACGGCATCGACGGTCACGTGGTCATGGTCCGGGTGCCAGCAGTCATAATCCGTGACCATGGCGACGGTGGCGTAGCAAAGCTCCGCCTCGCGGGCGAGCTTGGCCTCGGGCATGTTCGTCATGCCGATCACGTCGCAGCCCCAGGCGCGGTACAGCTCGCTTTCCGCCTTGGTGGAGAATTGCGGCCCCTCCATGACGAGATAGGTGCCGCCGCGCTTGTGCTTCAGCCCGATCCCGCGCGCCGCGTCCTCCAGCGCATCGCCGAGGCGCGGGCAGAGCGGATGCGCCATGGAGACATGCGCCACGCAGCCCGTCTCGAAGAAGGACTTCTTCCGCGCGAAGGTGCGGTCGATGAACTGATCGACGATGACGAAGGTGCCGGGCGGCAGGTCGGCATTGAGGCTACCCACGGCGGAAAGGGAGAGGATCTCGGTGCAGCCCGCCCGCTTCATCACATCGATATTCGCGCGGTAGTTCAACTCGCTCGGCGGCACGCGGTGGCCGCGGCCATGGCGGGGCAGGAAGACGCAAGAGACACCGCCAAGCGTGCCGAAGAGCAGCTCGTCGGAGGCCTCGCCCCAGGGGCTCTCCACCCGCTGCCAGCGGCGGTTCTCGAGGCCATCGATGTCATAGAGGCCAGAGCCGCCGATGAGGCCGATGACGGGGGTGATCTGGTCGGGCATGGCGGGCTCCGGGCAGGGGCGATGGAAACGCGCCGGCTCTAGCGGAGCGCGGCGGGACGCACCAGGGCCGCAATCCTTCTGGTGAAGAGGGATTGCGTGAATCACCCGTAAGCTGGCCAGCCTGATGCGTCCGGATCGGCCACCAGGGAAGCACGGCGCCAAGGGAAGCGGCCCCGCGAAAGCACAAAGGCCCCGCCCCGGGGAAACCGGGACGGGGCCTTCGATTGCAGGGTGGCCCGAAGGCCGCCGGTTAGTGCACGTCCGCCCAGATCTTCCGCTTCACGGCATAGACCAGGGCGCCCAGGATGCTCAGGAAGATGATCATCCGCACGCCCATGGCGCGGCGCTGCTCCAGCTCCGGCTCCGCCGCCCAGGCGAGGAAGGTGGAAACGTCCTTCGACATCTGGTCGATGGTGGCGGTGGTGCCGTCGGCATAGGTCACCTGGCCGTCCGAGTTAATCGGCGGCGCCATGGCGATCTGATGGCCGGGGAAGTACTTGTTGTAGTACATGCCCTCCATCACCGAGACGCCTTCCGGCGGATCGGCATAGCCGGTCAGCAGGGCGTGCATGTAGTCCGCCCCGCCCTCACGCGCCTTCACCATCACCGACAGGTCGGGCGGCAGGGCACCGTTATTCGCGGCGCGGGCCGCCGCGTCATTGGCGAAGGGACGGCGGAAGCGGTCCGAGGGGCGCGCCGGCCGCTCGAACATCTCACCATTGTCGTTCGGCCCGTCCTGCACCTGGAACTGCGAGGCCAGGGCCTCGATCTGCGCGGCCGTCAGCCCGATGCCGGTCAGGTGGCGATAGGAGAGCTGCCGCATGGAATGGCAGGCGGAGCACACCTCCTTATAGACCTGGAAGCCCCGCTGGGCGGAGGCGCGGTCGAAGGTGCCGAAGATCCCGTCGAAGGAGAACTTCGTGTCCGGGACGTGGATCGCCTCCCCGGCCGCCTGGGAGGCGGCCGGGGTCAGGGCGATCACGGCCGCGACGGCAGCCGCCTTCAGGGCAGGGAACACTCGGCGCATCACGCCTTCTCCATCGGCTTGGCAGTTGCGCCGGCAGGCAGGGGGCCGCCGCCCCGGCGGGGCAGCACCGCGGCAGCGATGCTCTCGGGCAGCGGCAGGGGACGCTCGAACTTCGCCAGCAGCGGCAGGATCACCAGGAAGTAGGCGAAGTAGTAGGCGGTGCAGATCTGGGCGATCTGGATGTAAGGCGGCTCAGCCGGCTTTCCGCCCACCCAGGTCAGGACGAAGAAGTTCACCGTCCAGAGCAGGAACAGCCACTTGGCGATTGGGCGGAAGCGCATGGAGCGGACCGGCGAGCTGTCGAGCCAGGGCAGGAAGAACAGCACCACCAGCGCGCCGCCCATCATCGCCACGCCGCCCAGCTTGTCCGGAACCGCGCGGAGGATCGCGTAGAAGGGCAGGAAGTACCATTCCGGCACGATATGTGCGGGCGTCACGAGCGGGTTGGCCGGGATGTAGTTGTCCGGATGGCCCAGGTAGTTCGGCATGAAGAAAACCAGGACCGCGAAGACGATCAGGTAGACGACGATGCCGACGCTGTCCTTCATCGTGTAATACGGATGGAAGGGAACCGTGTCCTTCTTCGTCTTCGGCTCGATGCCCAGCGGGTTGTTGCTGCCCGTGATGTGCAGCGCCACCACGTGCAGGAAGGTCACGCCCACGATCACGAAGGGCAGGAGGTAGTGCAGCGAGAAGAAGCGGTTGAGGGTGGGGTTATCCACCGAGAAGCCGCCCCACAGCCAGGTCACGATGTGCTGGCCGACCAGTGGCAGCGCCGAGAACAGGTTGGTGATGACGGTGGCGCCCCAGAAGGACATCTGGCCCCAGGGAAGCACGTAGCCCATGAAGGCCGTGGCCATCATCAGGATGAACAGGACGACGCCCAGCATCCACAGCAGCTCGCGCGGGGTCTTGTAGGAGCCGTAATACAGGCCGCGCCAGATGTGGATGTAGACCACGATGAAGAACATGCTGGCACCGTTGGCATGCGCGTAGCGCAGCAGCCAGCCGTAGTTCACGTCGCGCATGATGCGCTCGACGCTGTCGAAGGCCAGCATGGTGTTGGCCGCGTACTGCATGGAAAGGACCACGCCGGTCGCGATCATGATCGCGAGGGTGATCATCGCCAACGCGCCGAAGTTCCAGAAGTAGTTGAAGTTCCGGGGCGTCGGGAAGCTGCCGTATTCCAGCTGGATCATCGAGATGACCGGCATGCGCTGGTCGATCCAGCGCAGCACGGGGTTCTTCACCTTCGAATCATGCAGATGGTGGACGCCGGTGCTGGCGTCGCTCACTTCGTCGGAGTCGTGGTGGCCTGCAGCCATATCGTGCGCTCCTCAACCGACCCGGATACGGGTGTCGGAGGTAAAGGAATAATCGGGGATGGCGAGATTGGTCGGCGCAGGCCCGCGGCGGATTCGGCCCGCCGTGTCGTAGTGGCTGCCATGGCAGGGGCAGAACCACCCGCCATATTCGCCCCGCGCGTCCGTCGGCTTCTGGCCCAGCGGCACGCAGCCCAGATGGGTGCAGACGCCGAGCACGACCAGCCACTCGTCCTGGCCCGGCTTCACGCGGGACTGGTCGGTGGCCGGGTCACGCAGCTCGGTGACCGGGACGGCACGTGCCTCCTGGATCTCCTCCGGCGTGCGGTGGCGCACGAAGACCGGCTTGCCGCGCCACATCACCGTCACGGCCTGGCCGGCCGCGATCGGGGTCAGGTCCACGTCGGTGCTGGCCAGGGCCAGCACGTCCTGGCTGGGATTCATGGAGTGGATGAAGGGCCAGGCGATCACGCCGGTGCCGACCGCAGCAAAGGCGCCGGCGGC
This sequence comes from Roseomonas xinghualingensis, assembly GCF_025791835.1. Taxonomy (GTDB): domain Bacteria; phylum Pseudomonadota; class Alphaproteobacteria; order Acetobacterales; family Acetobacteraceae; genus Roseomonas; species Roseomonas xinghualingensis. The sequence goes on along the minus strand of NZ_JAOXLP010000002.1, from coordinate 7,720 downwards.
AAGCTTCAGGAAGTCCCGGCGGACCGGAGCCTCCTTTTGCGGCTGCGGCGAACCGGCATGGTGCGCGCCGGGGTCGGCAGGGCCCGTCGTCGGTGGGGAAGCCAGCACATCGGCCATTCGATCGCTCGTCCTGTTCTCCGGCCCCCTCCCGCGCGCCGGGACGGGGCCGTTGTGTCGTCCCCCGCAAGGCCCGGGTTGCGGCCGGGCGCGCGGGCTGGTCTGCGAAGTCATAGGCCGGGCATGCGCGGGCGCACGGTGCCAGGCCGGTGGTGCGGCCATATAACTGTCGGAAACGTGGGGTGGCAACGGCGCCCCCTGCACGGCAACTACCATTGGTGCGAATGACCCAGAACCCCGTGACCACCCCGCCGGCGGATTCCGCCCTTCCCAGCCAGCACCCCCTCGCCGCGCCAGCCCGTTCCTGGTTCGAAGGGCTGCGGGACCGCCTTTGTGCTGTTTTCGAGGCGATTGAGGACGAAGGCAGCACCGGCCCTCATGCTTCCCTGCCTCCCGGCCGCTTCGTCCGCACCCCCTGGGAGCGGCCTGAAGGCGGCGGCGGCGTGATGTCCGTGATGAAGGGGCGGGTCTTCGAGAAGGTGGGGGTGAACGTCTCCACCGTCTGGGGCGAGTTCAGTCCGGATTTCCGCAAGCAGATCCCGGGAGCGGAGGAGGATCCGCGCTTCCTGGCAACCGGCGTCTCGCTGGTGGCCCATATGCGTTCCCCCCGGGTCCCGGCGGCGCATATGAACACGCGCTTCATCACGACGCGCCGGACCTGGTTCGGCGGCGGGGGGGATATCACCCCCATGACCCCCGATTCGCCCGAGGCCCAGGCCGATGCGGCCGATTTCCATGCCGCCTTCCGCGCGGCCTGCGACCGGCACGATCCCGCCTACTACCCCCGCTTCAAGCAGTGGTGCGACGAATACTTCTTCCTGCCCCACCGCAACGAGCCGCGCGGGCTGGGTGGCATCTTCTATGACTGGCTGGGCCGGGACGAGCCGGGCGGGGAACGGCTGCAGGAGCACTTTGCCTTCACCCGCGACGTGGGAGAGGCCTTCCTGAACATTTATCCCGCCATCGTCCGCCGCCGGATGCACGAGCCCTGGACGGAGGCGGAGCGGGAGCACCAGCTCATCCGCCGGGGCCGCTATGTGGAGTTCAACCTGCTCCATGACCGCGGAACGCTCTTCGGGCTGCGGACCGGGGGGAATGTGGAGGCGATCCTGATGTCCATGCCGCCGGAGGTTCGCTGGTCCTAGGGGTCTGGATGCAGGGACGGCAGGCTGGCAGTAAGGGCGCCAAGACAGACTGAGGAAGCTCCATGCTCGCACGCCGTCCCCTTCTCGGGGCTGGACTCGCCCTTCCCTTCATCCGCCCGGCCGTCGCCCAAGGCGACTGGCCGAACCGGACCGTCCGGATCATCGTCCCCTATCCGCCCGCGGGCTCCGTGGATGTGCTGACGCGAATCCTGGCGGAACGGCTCCAGCAGCAGCTCGGCCAGAACTTCGTGATCGAGAACCGCGGCGGGGCCGGCGGCAATATCGGAATGGACGTGCTGGCGAAGGCCGACCCCGATGGCTACACGATCGGCTCCGCGACGATCGGGCATTTCTCGATCAACCGGTATCTCTACTCGCGCATGCCCTTCGACAGCGACAAGGACTTCGCGCCCGTCTCGCTGACCTGGGAACTGCCCAATGTCTTCGTCGTCAGCAGCCAGCACGTGCCGGCGCGGACGCTGCAGGAATTCATCGCCTGGGCGAAGCAGAAGCAGGGGGGCCTGAGCTTCGGCAGCCCCGGTGTGGGCACCACGCCGCATCTCTCCGGCGCGCTGTTCAACAGCCGGGTGGGGCTGAACGCCGACCATGTTCCCTTCCGTGGCGCGGCGCAGACCATTCCGGCCATGCTGTCGGGCGACGTGACCTTCGCCCTGGACAATCTCTCCTCCTATGTGCCGGTGGTCCAGGAGGGACGGATGCGGGCCCTGGCGGTGACCAGCCCGGAGCGCGTTCCCAGCCTGCCCGACGTGCCGACCATGGCGGAGGCCGGGGTGCCCGATTTCGTGGTGACCTCCTGGTCGGCCTTCGTCTTCCCCGCCGGCACGCCCCGCCCCATCGTAGACAGGCTGAACGCCGCCCTGAAGGCCATCGCTGCCGATCCATCGTTGCAGAGCCGCTTCGGCCAGGTGGGCGCCAAGGCCCTTTGGTCCACGCCCGAGGCGGTGACCGAGCGCGGCCAGAAGGAACGGCCCATGTGGCAGGAAGCCGTGCGGATCAGCGGCGCACGGGCGGACTAGGACAGCCGCGCGGCGTTCCGGCCGGGGCAGCCGCCCCGGCCTTCCTGCCCTCAGCCGAAGAAGCGCTCCAACTCATTCGCCGCGAGCACCAGGAACAGGACGGTCGCCAGCACCAGCAACCCGTTGCTTACCCAGCCGCTGCGCCATTCCGCCGGGGTACGGCGGGAGTTCAGCAGCCAGAGCAGGGTGATCGCGAGGAAGGGCATGAAGAAGGCGCCCAGCGCGCCGAAGGCCACCACCAGGGCGAACGGCCGATCGAGGAAGAGCAGCGGGATCGGCGGGAAGGTCAGCCAGAACAGATAGGCCTTGAAGGCCCAGCTCCGCTCCAGCTCCTCTTCCTCCGGGTTCTGGCCGCGGATCCGTGCCACGAAATCGGCGAAGAGCAGGCTGACGCCGTTCCATACGCCGAGGATCGAGGAAAAGGTGGTGGCGGCGAAGCCCACCAGGAACATGTTGGCCACGAAGGGGCCCAACCTCTCCCGCAGCACCTCGTCGAGGTCCAGCAGCCCGCGGTCGCCACCTGAAAGCGCGATGTTCGTGTTGTGGAGCAGTTCTGCCCCGACGATCATCATGGCGATCACGAAGATGCCGGTGGTGATGTAGCCGATCCGGTTATCGAACCGCATCATCGGGATCCAGGCCGGTGTCCGCCAACCCTTGGCGTTCACCCAATAGCCATAGGAAGCCAGGGTGATGGTGCCGCCCACGCCGCCGATCAGCCCGAGCGTGTAGATGGCCGCCCCCTCCGGCAACGTCGGCACCAGCCCGCCGAGCGCATTCCCGATATTGGGCGCGACCAGCACGGCGAGCGTCACCACCGTGACGAACATCAGCCCGATGAAGAACTTCATCACGCGCTCAAAAAGCGCGTAGCGGTTGAAGGCGACGAAAAGAAAGCCCGCCGCGCCGGAAATGATCGCCCAGGTCTGCAGGCTCAGCCCCGGGAAGAGCGCCGCGAGGGCCAGCCCGGTCGAGGACATGGCGGTGGCGCCATACACATAGCCCCAGATCACGACGTAGATAAGGAAGTAGACGAAGGTCCAGCGGCCAAGTTCCCGCCAGCCCTCGAAGATCGTCGTCCCGGTCGCCAGATGCCAGCGCCCCACGGCCTCGGACATGGCGATCTTCAGGACGCAGCCCAGCACCGCCGCCCACATGAGGGCATAGCCAAAGCGGTTGCCGGCCACGAGGGTCGCGACGAGGTCACCCGCGCCAACGCCGGTGACCGCGACGACGATCCCCGGCCCCACCATGCGCCAGCGGGCCATTCCGGAGGGTGGTGCGGCCGGTTCTCCGGATACGGCCAGTTCACCGGATGTGGCTCGTTCAGTAACAGTGGACAAGCTGGCCTTCCTCTTCCGTGAAGTCAGGCGGCTAGCCTGAATGCGAGGGAGGCAACACCCGGAATAGGACTCAGTTGCAGTTCCTTAAACTAGCGTCCCATTCAGTAACCTTACGTCTGACGACCAAGAAAAAGGCCCCGGAGCACTTGGCCCCGGACCTTCCTTCTCAGTAGCCCGTCCTTCTCAGTAGCCCGTACGCTCGCCCTTCAGCTCCGGGTCATGGGTGTGATGGCTGTCACGCTCTCCTCCCCCACCGGAAACCTGGCTCTTGGAGCCGTTGGTCGGGGCGCCTGGAACGGTGTGACCGCTCTCCCGGTGGGTATGGCCGTGATTGCCGCCCTGATGGCTGCTGCCCGGACCACCGGCGGAACGATCTGTGTCTGCGTTACCCTTCGGCATGGTTCAACGATCCTGCTGATAGCCCTGGTGATGGGTGTTGATCCCGGTGCTGCCCGTCTGGCCCTGCTGCCCCGGATCGTATTTCGCGCGATTGGCCGCGGTGTCCTTGGCTTCCTTTGGGTTCACCTCGCCCTGACCGGGATTGTTGCCGCCGTGGGGCGCTTGGTTTGCAGGTGGAACCGGCGGCATATGAGCCTTCGACATGGCGGGCCTCCTCTTCATCCTCAGGAGGGTGGTTAACGCCTCGGCTGGCCCTGGCGTTGCCCTTCCAGCCCTCCCCGCCCTATTTCCCGCCCATGCCCCAGGACCTGACGAACGCCGCCGGACGCCGGTCCGCCCTCATGAACAGCCTCTTCGTGGACCATGCGATCCTGCGTCAGGGATGGCGCAACTGGGGCGTGGTGGCACCGGGGAGGCTCTACCGCTCCAACCATCCCTCCCCCTGGCAACTCCGCGATGCCGCGCGGCGCTTCGGACTGAAGACCGTGATCAATCTTCGGGGCGAAAGGGCGAATTGCGGCTCCGACGCCCTTTCCCGCGCTGAATCCGCGCGCCTTGGGCTGATCCATATCGACGCCCCTTTCGAAAGCCGCGGCGCCCCCCACCGGGACCGCATCCTGCGGCTGGCGGGCATCTACAAGGACATGGTCGAGCCCGCCCTCCTTCACTGCAAATCCGGCGCGGACCGCACCGGGCTGGCGGCCGGCATCTTCCTGATGCTCGAAGGCGGCACCAGCGCCGAGGCGCTGAACCAGCTTCATTGGCGCCATGGCCATGTCAGCGCCTCCCGCACCGGCATCCTGGATGCCTTCTTCCGCCTCTATGCGCGGCAGGCCGAAGGGCGGCTGCCTTTCCTGGACTGGGTGCGGGACGAATATGACGAAGCCGGCCTGCGGGCGGATTTCCAGAGCCGCCCCTGGGCGGATCGGCTGGTTGATGGCGTTTTGCGACGTGAATAGTTCGGCATATCGCCACATTTCACGGTGGTTTTGCGGGTTGTAATCCAACCTCCGTACAAATATGTGAAATCTCAGACCTGGCGCGAGTCCGGGCATAGGGATGGAGCGTCCGCCGCCCTGCCGGTTCCGGCACGGCCAATGCCGGATTCCGCCCATGCCCCACCAGAAGCGCCAGATCAGCCTCGGCCTCTTTCTCTTCGCCAGCGGCCATCACGTCGCCGGCTGGCGCCATCCAGGTGCCCAGGCCGATGCCACCTTCAACCTGGGATTCATGGCGGAGATGGCCCGCAAGGCTGAGGCCGCCTGCTTCGACATGGTCTTCCTGGCCGACAACAACTGCATCCAGCAGGACGACTGGATCGCGGTGCGGCGCATGGCCCGACCCAACATCTTCGAGCCGATCGCGCTGCTCTCCGCCCTTTCCATGGCGACGCAGCGCATCGGCCTCGTCGCCACCGGCTCCACCACCTATTCCGAGCCCTACCACATCGCCCGTTCCTTCGGGACGCTGGACCATCTCTCGGGCGGCCGCGCAGGCTGGAACATCGTCACCACCTCCAATTCGCTCGAAGCCTGGAACTTCGGCCGCGAGAGCCATCCGGCCCATGCGGACCGCTACAAGCGCGCCGCCGAGTTCGTGGAGGTGACGAAGGGCCTCTGGGACAGCTTCGAGGATGATGCCTTCGTCCAGAACAAGGAGAGCGGCGTCTATTTCGATGCCTCCAAGCTGCATATCCTGAACCACAAGGGCGAGCATTTCGCCTGCCGTGGCCCGCTCAACCTCGGGCGTCCGCCGCAGGGCCATCCGGTGCTGGTGCAGGCCGGCGGTTCCGATGCCGGGCGGGATCTCGCCGCCCGCACGGCGGAGGTGATCTTCGCCGTGAACCAGGCCCTGCCCGACGCCCAGGCCTTCTATGCCGATGTGAAGGCGCGCATGACGGCTTATGGCCGTGACGCCGCCTCGGTGAAGGTCATGCCCGGCTTCTTCCCTGTGGTCGGCCGCACCCGCGCCGAGGCGGAGGACAAGATGGCCGGGCTGCAGAAGCTGCTGCACCCGGATGTCGGCCTCTCGCTGCTCTCCTTCCTGACCGGCGGCTTCGACCTTTCGGGCCATGACGTGGACGGCCCGCTGCCCGACCTGCCCGACACGGATGTGGGCAAGGCGCGGATGAAGGTGATCTCGGATCTCGCGAAGCGCGAGAACCTCACCATCCGCCAGCTCTATGAGCGCATCGCCGTCTCGCGCGGCCACCACATGGTGGTGGGCAGCGTGACCGAAGTGGCCGACCGCATGCAGGAATGGTTCGAGGGCGGCGCGGCGGATGGCTTCAACGTCATGCCGCCCACCTTCCCCGAAGGCCTGGACGCCTTCACCGGCCTCGTCGTGCCGGAGTTGCAGCGGCGCGGGCTTTTCCGCACCGAATACACCGGCACCACCCTGCGCGAGCATCTCGGCCTGCCCCGCCCCGCCCATGTGGCGCGCGGCCAGATCGCCATTCCCGCCTGACCCGCGCCCCCAGGATCATCACCATGGCCCATCCACTCAGCCGGCGCGCGGCCCTCGGCCTGCTCGCCGCGCCCGCCATCGCCACCCTGCCCTTCCGCCCTGCCCGTGCCGCGGCCTGGGCGCCGGACCGTCCCGTGCGGATCATCGTTCCCTTCCCGCCCGGCGGCGGGCTGGACCTGGTTGGCCGCGTGCTGGCCGATGTGCTCTCCCCTGAACTCGGCCAGCCCGTGGTGGTGGAGAACCGCGCCGGCGCCGCGGGCGCGCTGGGCATCGAGCAGGTGTTCCGCGCCGCCCCGGATGGCCACACGCTGGGCATCACCAGCTCGGGCAACATCACCATTGGCCCGCTGCTGCGCCGCACGCCCTACCAGCCGCTGGCGCTCACCCATGTCTCGCGCCTGACCACCAGCCCGCTGATGCTGGTGGCGCGCAAGGATCTGCCCACGGCCGATCTCGACACCTTCCTTGCCTGGATGCGCGCGAAGCCCGAGGCGGTGCGCTCGCCTCGGCCGGCATCGGCTCCAGCACGCATTTGTCCCTGGAATTGTTGAACATCCGCCTTGGCACAAAGACGATCAACGTGCCTTATCGCGGCACCACCCCGATGCTGACGGATCTCGCGGCCGGCACGGTGGATGTGGGTTTCGCCGATGCCACCGGCTGGCCCATGGTTGAGCAAGGCACTTTGCGCCTTCTGGCCGTCTCCTCCGGCGAGGCCTGGGCCCGCAGCCCGGAGACGCCGACCCTCGACAGCCGGGTCGGGAATTTCCGCGTCACCAACTGGTATGGGCTGGTTGCGCCTCCGAAGCTGCCCGAACCGGTCCTGAAGCGCTTCGAGGATGAGGCGGCGAAGGCGCTGGCCTTGCCGAAGGTGCAGCAGGCCTATGCGGCCTCGGGCTTCTCGGCCTCGCCGCTGCCGCACACGCAGTTCCATCCCTTCCTGGAGCAGGAAATCGAGCTCTGGGACAGCGTGATCGGGACGGCGAAGATCGAGAAGGAAGGCTAGATACCGCGAGCAGGATCAAAGCGTGCCGGAGGCACCTAGAGCATGATCCGAGCGATCTGATTCGAATATTCTTGCCCGACGCGGCGACGATCTGATTCACCCTGATGGCTGGTAGGGAGGCCAGCATGGATGGGCCGGACCTTATCGGAGGATCTTCGCAGCCGCGTCGTTAGGGCAGTGGAGGGCGGGCTTTCGCGCCGCGCGGCC
>NZ_JAOXLP010000029.1 GCF_025791835.1 Roseomonas xinghualingensis | reverse complement strand
GCCGCCCGCAACCTCGACGACCTCTGGACCGTCATCGGGACCGCACTCCCCCAGTTCACACCAGCCGAGTGCGCCAACCTCTTCACAGCCGCCGGCTATGAACCCGAATGAACGGAGTCTGCTCTAGGGTGGCAGGCCTGGCGGCACATTGCCACAGGAGATCTGGTCGCCGCTCCGCCTGGGTGCAGCATATCGGTGGGGCCATAGCATTGTACCTTCTGGCGGAGGGCAACATCGCCTGCGCATCCGATGGCCTTGATCGACTTGCCCTACGCCGGGCGCAGCCGTCGGATCTTTGCCGCCGGTACCCTCGCCGTCGTCCCTGTGCCGATGGCATGGCTGAAGAATTTGTTCATTCTGAATGTGGCATAAACACTCGATAGAGGTATGGTTCAGCCAATAATCGGGCGCGTTACGCCTTCCGTGGGTGTTTCGTAGCCAGAATCAGGGAGACGTTCTCAATGACCACCCGCCGCCAGGCGTTTGCCCTTTCCCTTGCTGCCGGCCTCTCGCCGTCGGTCGTTCGTGCTCAGGCTGCGCAGGGCTGGCGGCCCGAGCGGGCGATCCGGATGGTCGTCCCCTTCGCCCCTGGTGGCTCGAACGACATTGTCGCGCGGATCATCGCGGAAGCCGCGAGTCAGACGCTGGGCCAATCCATTGTTATCGAGAACCGCGCCGGCGCAGGCAGCGTGGTCGGCTCCGAGCATGTCGCGCGCTCGGCTCCGGATGGCTACACGGTGCTCATCAACAGTTCCCATGCGACGGTGCCGGCGATCGTCGCGCGGATGCCCTATAATCCGGTTTCCGACTTCGTCGGCGTGGCAATGGCCGGCTTCTCGCCGCATGTCCTTGTTGTCACTCCAAAGTTGCCAGCGAAAACGGCACAGGAACTGGTGGCGCTGCTGAAGGCCAACCCGAGTCAATACAATCTGGCCACGGCAGGGCTGGGCAGCGGCGTGCATCTGGCCGTGGAACTGCTCCGCTCGATCACCCAGATACCGGTCGAGGTGGTGCATTACCGGGGAGGCGGCCCCAGCGTCGCGGCGCTGATGGCCGGGGAGGCGCAGGTCGGCACGCCGACCATGGCCTCGGCGATCGGGCAGATTCGCGGCGGGGGGCTGCGTGTGCTTGCGGTGCTTGCAGAGCAACGCAGTCAGGCGCTGCCTGGCGTGCCAAGCGCGCCTGAGGCCGATTTACCGGGCCTGATCCACGAGGAATTTTTCCCCATCCTTGCTCCGGCCGGTACTCCGGCACCCATCGTGGCGTCGCTGGGCGCCGCCTTCCGGAGTGCCATCCAGCAGAATGCCTCCAAGCTCAACGAAATGGCCGGGGTCGCACCGCGAGCGGGTTTCGAAACCTCTGAGCAGGTGATGAGCTTCGTGCGCGAAGGGGTCGAGCGTTACACGGCCATCCTGCGCGCTGCGGGTGTGCAGCCCGAGTAGCAGCGCCAGGCGCGGCGGAGCCTCGGCCGTCGCGCCACGTCTGGGAGGCCACGCTACTCTGCCAAGCCTTCCGGGCTGGGGAGGGCGGCACTGAGTAGGAGAGGGCCGCCTTTTTAGCCCTGGCCGGTGAGGAAGGGGTTCGACCGGCGTTCCTCGCCGAAGGTGGAGCCAGGGCCGTGGCCGCAGAGGAAGCGGACCTCGTCGCCCAACGGCAGCAGCTTGTCCTTGATCGCCGCAATCAGTGCTGCATGGTCGCCATAGGGGAAGTCGGTGCGCCCGACCGAGCCGCGGAAGATCACGTCTCCCACCAACGCAACGCCAAGGGCGGGGGAGACGAAGGCCAGATGGCCCGGTGTGTGGCCGGGACAATGCAGTACAGCAAAGTCCTGGCCGGCGACGGAGACCGTCTCGCCTTCCGCCAGCCAACGGTCAGGGGCCACGTTCTCCAGCCCCTGGATGCCGAAACGAGCGCCTTGCTCGACCAGGCTACCCAGGAGGAAGGCGTCGCGGCGGTCCGGCCCCTCAATTGGCACGGCCTCGCCCTGCCGCGCCTCTAGCTCACGCTTCAGCTCGGCGGCGCCGCCAGCGTGGTCCAGATGGCCGTGGGTGAGCAGGATGCGGTCGACCTTGAACCCTACCTTGTCCAAGGCGGCGAGGATGCGCGGCACGTCGCCGCCTGGGTCGATCACCGTGCCGCGCCCGGTTTCCGCGTCCCAGATCAGGGCACAGTTCTGCTGAAAGGGCGTGACCGGGATCTGGGCGGCCTGGAGCTGGGGCATGACCCGGCCTGCCATGCCGAGCTGGAGGGGTCAACGCCGTGCTTTCGCCAATCTCGACCATCTGAAGGCCTGCGTCCCAAGAGATTGCCGCCCATCGCGTCCTCGGCCCGGTGAAGTGGACCGCCATCCCGGGGGGGCGGCAGCGCATCCAGGGGCCGCCCGGCCAGTATCGGTTACGGTGCGTTCAGGCTCAGTCTGAACATATGGTGCGGCCGACAGAACGGTGCGGGCGATGGCCTCGTGGTGATTTCGCAAGCCCCGGTAACGGCATGCAGTGCGCCCCACGCGGAGTGAAGGCCAGCGCAACCAGATTGGCTGGCCGCCATTTACATCAGGCCATGGCTCAGAAGGAGCACGGGAACGGGATGCAGGAAATCCGTGGGAAGGAGCAGGTGGCGGTAATAACCGGCGCTTCTGCGGGCGTTGGCCGCGCCGTGGCCTTGCGCTTGGCGCGCGAAGGCTGGCGCGTCGGCCTGATTGCCCGCGATGCGGCTGCGCTGAGAAGGCTGGCGGAGGAGATCCGGGCCATTGGCAGCGAGGCTTTGCCCTTACCCTGCGATGTGGCGGATGCGGAGGCTGTCTTTAAGGCTGCCGCGGAGGCAGAGCGCATCTTCGGTCATATCGACGCATGGGTGAACTGCGCGATGGTGACCATCTTCGCGCCTGTCCGGGACATGTCGGCCGAGGAGTTCCGCCGTGTGACGGAGGTGACTTATCTCGGCTATGTCCATGGCACGATGGCGGCTCTGCGCCACATGCGGCGCGCCGATGCCGGGACCATCCTGCAGGTCGGATCGGCGCTCGCCTATCGCAGCATCCCTTTGCAGAGTGCCTATTGCGGAGCCAAGCACGCCATTGTCGGCTTCACCGAGTCTTTGCGCTCGGAACTGCGTCATGAAAACAGCGGGATCCGTGTCACCGAGGTGCATCTACCGGCGGTGAACACGCCGCAATTCTCCTGGGCCCGCACGCGCCTTCCCTTCCAGCCACGCCCAGCCGGAACGCCGATAACGCCCGACACCGCGGCTCGTGCAGTAGTGGCAGCCCTGCGGCATCCGGCAAGGGAATACTGGCTCGGCCTGTCAACCTTCGTTGCGATCCTGGGAGACATGATGATGCCAGGACTTGCGGACCGGTACCTCGCCCGGACCGCGGTGGAAGGGCAGATGGACAGGATACCCCTGGTCGCGCCGCGGGAGGGCAATCTGTTCAAGCCCGTCCAGGGCCTGCATGGCGTGAATGGCCGCTTCGATGGCCGGGAAGGTGCCCCATGCATATCGGGCGGTATGGCCCGTTTCGGTGCGGCCACTGCCGCGCTGCTGGCGGCCTGCGGTCTTGGCGTCCTCATTGGCCGGCGAGGCCGATGATGGAGCTGGGCGGTGCTGGGCCAGCCGAACTTGGGCTGCCAGTAGCGCCGGTGGATCAGATTCAATGCGCCGGGGAAGAGCACCCAGACCGGCGGTAGCCAAATGGTTCCATCAGGACTCGATGGTGCCCATAGTGTCCCGTTTGTTGTGGTCTCCGGGTAAGAGGCTGACGACAAGGCTGTTGTACGAGCGCGTTTCGCCAGGAATGGAATGCATCTCGCTTCTCATGACCCAAGCGCTGGGAATAGTGCGTGGAACTCGTTTCCATCGCCGAAGTGACGATGCTGGCATCAGGCTTCGCCAGGCCCTCATGATGTCCGAAGCATGGTCGTGCCGGGCGGGGCTGCGCGGGCCGGCGTGGCGTCGATCGGGAAGTGCAGGGCAGCGGCGACGAAGCCGGCAATGGCGGTGGCTGTCCAGACCAAGCCGTAGGAGCCGGTGAACTCGAAGACGAGCCCGCCCGACCAGGAGCCGAGGAAGGAGCCGATCTGGTGGCTGAGGAAGCACAGGCCAAAGAGAGTGCCGAGATGGTGCGTACCGAAGACCTTTGCCACCAGCCCGCTCGTCAGCGGCACGGTGCCGAGCCACATCAGGCCCATCGCGGCCGCGAAGGCGAACAGTGACCACTCGGTTTTTGGAGCCAGGAAGAAGGCAAGAATGACGGCACCGCGCAGCAGGTAGAGCCAGCCGAGCACCTGCTGCTGCGGGAAGCGCCCGCCCAGCCAGCCACAGGCCCAGCTTCCGATCATGTTGAACAACCCGATCGTGGCCAGTGCCATGGCACCTGCGCTGGGCGGCATGGCGCAGAGAGCAAGATAGGCTGGCAGATGCGTTGCGATGAAGGCGAGCTGGAAGCCGCAGGTGAAGAAGCCGAGACCGAGGAGGCAGTAGCCACGGTTGCGCAGCGCCTGTGCCACAGCCTCGCGGATCGGCATGGAATGTTCGGCTTCGGTGGTGGGATCGGTGCCGCGATTCAGAAGCAGCCCAACCGGAGCGACCGTGATCAGGCAGACAGCGAGAGCGAGGAGGGAGACGGTGGTGCCGGAAAGCTGCGCGATGCCCTGGGCAAAGGGCACAAGCAGTGCCTGGCCAAGCGAACCGCCGGCGCTCGCCAGACCCATCGCCATGCTGCGCCGCTCCGCCGGCACGGCGCGGCCGAGGGCGGCCATCACCACGCCGAAGCTGGTGCAGCTGATACCCATGCCGACGAAGACGCCCATGCCGATCACCAGCGCAGCACCGGAGGAGGAGAGGGCAGTCAGGCACAGGCCGGATGCGAAGAGGAAGGCGCCGGCCGCGACCACGGGGGCCGGACCGAAGCGGTCTGCCGCCGCCCCGGCGATAGGCTGGGCGATGCCCCAGGTCAGGTTGTGGAGCGCTATGGCGAAGGCGATCAGGCCAAGGGAGTGACCGTATTCGCTTGCCAGGGGATCCAGATAGAGGCCGAAGCTCTGCCGCACCCCCATTGCGACGCTCATGATCACACCTCCTGCGATCACCGTCAGCACGGCGTTCCGCTGCAGTGGGGATGTCATGGATTCTTTGACTGCAGCAGGTCGCGGAGCAGTTCGGGAATGCGCGGATCGGTGCTGCGGCCCGCATTGAAGCGGAGATGGCGGCTAGGCTGGCGCCCGGGCCGAAAGAGCGTGCCGCCGGCCAGCACCATGCCGCGGTCGCGCGCGGCGAGCACCAGGTCATGAGGGGTGTCTGGCGGGGCCTCGGCCCAGAGGAAGAGCCCATCCTCCCCGCCCGAGATGGAAAAGCCGAGTTGCCGCAGGCGCTCCATCACCAGGCTGCGTGCGGCGGAGAGGCGGGTGCGCAGCGTTTCGACATGGCGCCGGTACTGGCCGGAGGAGAGCATCTCCAGCATCAGCAGTTCTTCCATCCCTGAACCGGTGAGGGCGGTGGTGATCTTGGTGCGCAGCAGCGCCTGCGCACGCTCGGGCGAGGCGGCGAGGAAGCCGATGCGCGTGCCTTGGCCGATCAGCTTGGTGAAGCTTGAGATATGGATCACCGAGGCGCCACCATCGAGCTGCATGAGCCGCACCGGCTCACCCGCATGCAGATCGCCATAGACGTCGTCCTCCACGAGCAGCAGGTGGTGCCGCTCAGCGAGACGAAGCAAGCGATGAAGATTGGCGGGGGAGGCGGTCCAGCTTGTCGGGTTATGCAGCACGGGCTGGAGGAAGAAGGCCTTCGGCGCTTCGGTGCGGCAGGCGGTTTCCACCGCATCCAGGCAGGGGCCGTCGGGCAGGCGAGGCACCGGCACTAGGCGCAGGCCACGCTGGGCCAGCATGGGGAAGAGCATGAAATAGCCAGGATCCTCCACCAGCACCGTGTCACCGGGAGCGAGGAAGGTCTGGGCAACCAGTTGCAGGGCCTGGGAGCCGCCCGAGGTCATCAGCACGCATTCGGGCGGCACGGCGATGCCCCGCGTGGCAAGGCGTTGGCAGACATGCTGGCGGATGGCGGCTCCGCCCTGGGGTGGTGCGATGTGGGGCAGATGCGCAGGCAGATGGCGGTGGAATCGGGATAGCACGCCGCCTTGCCAGGCGCCCTCTATCCAGGCCGCGGGCAGCACGCCACTGCCGGGGCAGAGGACATCCTCCCGCGCCTCCAGCATGGCCATGGCGACGCCCTCCGGCAAGGTGGGGTCCGGGGCAGGGAGTGGAGCAGGCGGGTGTAAGGTGGCGGGACGGATGACATAAACGCCGGAGCCGGCGCGAGAGACCGCGAGCCCCATCGCTGCGAGGCGCGCATAAGCCTCCACCACACTGTGCACACCGATGCCGCTGCGGCGGGCCAGTGCGCGGATGGAGGGAAGTCTCGTGCCCTGGGTGAGGGTACCGGCGCGGATCAGCGTGGCCAGGCGCCCGGCGATCTGGTCTGCCAGGGGGAGGGGGACTTGGCGATCGATCTCGATGGCGAGGCGCGCATTGCTGCCAAGGACGAGGCGCAGGGCAGGCTGGGCCGGTGTGGCGTGGACGGGGCTTTGGGCCATGAGGGACGCCTCCCTGCGATACGTGCGGGAAGAGCATCGGGTGGTAGGCTGAGCAGGGCAAGGCGAGGCGTGGCGGCGTGCCGCGCAACTGTGTCGGCGCCGTGGCGGCACAGTGCGCCGGAGGTGCAGCAAGCCCGTCCATCAATGTAGCCATAAGGCAGGGACCAGTAACTGTGCCACTGAGAGGATAAAACAGTTCCCGGCGCGCAGGGCGGGGTGTGCCCTGCCGGCCCATCCTGTTGGTGCGCAATCTTACCGACATGTCCGAACGCCATAACGGGTTCGCCGTGCCCGTCACCACGGCGGCCATTCTTCGGAGGTTGCGCGCTGACATCGTCGCGCGTTTCCTTGATCTGCTACGAATGATCGAAAGGCATCGCGAGCGTGGCTGGTTGGCGGAAATGGATGCCCGCATGCTGCGCGACATCGGGGTGGACCGAAGCGTGGTCTGGCGCGAAGCGCGGAAGTGGTGGTGGGAGATCTAGCACCGCGATGCGGCAGCTTCCTGCTTACCCTGCTGCTGCCTTGGGTGAATGGCGCAGGCAGTGACGGAGCCGAAAACCTCCCGCATCCGGTGGCACGCCGAGATTGTGGCCATCAGGCTGCTCGCCTTGAAGCATCTGAGGCGCCTCGCGTGGCTGTTACTCCATCGCGGGTGGCAAGGTCTGCCGTTTTTCGGGGCTCTGCTGGACTCCCTGCCGGGCGCGGGTCAGGCTTCCCCCAACAACTAAGGACGGAGGAAGCGATGATCGGCCGGCGTACCCTTATGGGGGGCCTGGGCGCCGCCATACCTTTGGCGGCCGGGGCGCAGGAGAACTACCCAACGCGCCCCATCGCCATGATGGTTGGCTTCGCGCCCGGCGGCGGGACGGATATCGTCTCCCGCCTGCTGTCGCCCCAATTGAATGAAGAGCTGGGCCAGCCTGTGACGGTGGAGAACCGCCCCGGCGCCAGCGGCACCCTCGCTGCGGGGATGGTGGCCCGTGCCAGGCCAGATGGCTATACGCTGCTCACCGGCACGGTCAGTTCCCAATGCACGGTTGCGCCGCTGATGCGGCCGCCGCCCTATGACCAGCTGCGCGACTTTACCCCGCTCATGCTCGTCGGCACGTTGCCGCTGGTGATGGTGGTGCGGGCTGACAGCCCGGCGCGGGATGTCGCCAGCCTTCGGGCCTATGCGCAGGAGAAGCCGGACGGACTCAACTACGGCACCTCGGGGGTTGCCACCCAGCAGCACCTGGCCAGCGAATTGCTGGCGCGGCAGGGGCGCATGAAGATGACCCATGTGCCGTATCGCGGTACCGGTCAGTCGGTGAACGCCCTCATGGCGGGCGATGTGGATGTGAACATCGACACCCTGGCGACATATCTGCCGCATATCCGCAGCGGCAAGCTGCGCGCGCTGGCTACCACCCTGCCACAGCGTGCCTCGGCCCTGCCGGACGTGCCCACCGTGGAGGAGCAGGGCTTCCCCGGCTACGACATGTCGGTCTGGTACATGGTTCTGGGGCCGGCGGGCCTGCCCGATCATGTGGTGCGGCGCCTGGAGCGGGCGCTTTCCGGCGCCATCGCCCATCCCTTGATCAACCGCCGCCTTGTGGAGGCGGGCTATATTCCCGGCGGGGGGACGGCGGCGGAGGCGGCGGCCCTGGTGCAGCGCGAAGCGCAACGGCTTGGGAGACTTGTCCAGGAGGCAGGCATCAGTCTGGACTAGGCTCTGCGGCGGGCCTGCTCTGCACGAGATGAGGGCATGGCCCATCGTAGCCTCTCCGTGGTACTTTGCTCGACGCTGCCCGGAGAATCGTGCAACATCGATGCGGGGGGGCGTCCGGTCCGGGAGCCGGCCAGTGGACCATCCCCGTCATGCTGCGCGGAAAGGTGAGCATGCGGATACTGAAGCGTATCTTCCATCTCATCCTCCGCTCCCCGCGCCAGATCCAGGGATGGCGATCCGCGCGTTCTCTCGCGGTCCTGGTCTTCCCCCTCATCCTGCCGCTGGCCGGCGCGGCGGCGCAGGTCGTGGCGCCCGATACCATCCGCCTGCAGGTTGTCGGCGGGCTCGCCGGGGTGAACCAGTACACCCGGCTGGAGGAACCTTTCTGGCGGCAGCGCCTGCCGCAGATCACCGGGGGGCGGCTGAACGCCGACATCTCACCCTTCGATCGCAGCGGCATCCGTGGGCAGGAGACACTGCGCCTCCTGCGGCTCGGGGTCACCCCCTTCAGCACGGCGCTTCTCGGGCTCGTTGCCTCCGAGGAGCCGGAACTTTCGGCGCTCGAACTACCGGGGGTATCGCCGGACACGGCAACCCTGCGGCAGGTGATCAATGCACAACGGCCCTGGCTCGAGGAAATGCTGCGAGAGCGGCATGAGACGGAATTGCTGGCGGTCTATGTCTATCCCGCACAGGTCTTCTTCTGCGCGCGGCCCTTCGGTAGCTTGCTGGATCTGCGCGGCCGGCGCATCCGGACTTCCTCGGCGGCGCAGTCGGAGTGGGTTTCAGCGCTGGGCGCGGTTCCTGTCGTCATCCCCTTCGCGGAAATCGTGCCTGCCATCCGCGCCAATGTGGTGGAATGCGCGATCACTGGCACGCTCTCCGGCTGGCAGATCGGGTTGAACGAGGTCACGACCCATATCCACGCGATGGCGCTGACCTGGGGTGTTTCGCTGTTCGGTGCGAACCACACGGCCTGGCAGAATCTTCCGCCGGACATGCGGGACCTGCTGCGAAGCGAGGTGGCGGAATTGGAGCAGCGGATCTGGGAAGCGTCCAGTGCTGAAACGGGACTCGGTCTCGCCTGCACGACAGGTAAGCCGGAATGCACTGGCGAGCAGACTGATGTGGCGGGCGGGCGTGCGCAGGGCCGTATGACCTTGGTGAACGTCTCCCCCGAGGATGACGCGTTACGCCGTCGGCTGGTGCGGGATGTGATCCTGCCGCGCTGGGCCGAACGCTGCGGCAGCGGCTGCGGGGAGGAATGGAACGCGCGGATCGGCAACGCGCTTGGCATCGCTGCCCCTGTCTCGAAGTAGCCGGATGCCCTTTTCTCGTTATCCCAAGATCCTGCCGTCCGGATCGGCCGGGCTCTGGATCGTGCTAGGGACAGTCGGCCTGCTTGCGGTGCAGGCGATCGGAGCCTTGACGATCGTGCGAGAGGGCGAACGCGCCGCGATCCACTATGCCCAGGAGGCGGTGGAGGCTGCCGCCGAGAGCGCGGCCTCCTCGATGAACCGTAGCTTTCTGGCCGTGGACAGTGCCTTGGCGGGGCTCCCGAACCTCCTTTCCTCCGCCATGCCGTCCGGGGCGGAGGAGGCGCCGGCCACCCGCTCCGCCGCGCTGTCCCGCGTGCTGATGGGGCTGAGCGACAGTAGTCTTGGCTTCCGCGATCTCATCCTCTTGCCCGTTGAGGGCGGTTCCCCCATTGCCGCCGCGCTTGCCGGGTCGCGCCGGCGGCCGCCGCCCGTGCCGCATTCCGCCCTTCTCGCCCCGCCCCAGGCCTCAGGGGCAGGGCGGGGCGGTGTTTCCATCGCGGGGCCGGTGCCCAATCCCGCCACAGGCGAATGGGCTATCTTTCTCGCGCGCCCGATCAGCCTGCCAGGACTGACACCGGTTTTGGCGGTGGCAGAAATGCCGGTGCCTGTCGTCGCCTCCGGCCTGACCGGCTACGGCGTGCGCGGCGACATGGTGGGGCTGCGCGTCATGCTCATCCATGGCGAGGACCGCGTGCTGCTGGCCAGCGCGCCACATGACGAATCACGGATCGGCCGCCCCGTCGCCCGGCCGCTTGCCGAAGGGGTGGATCCCGGGCACTTCACGGGGCTTTGGCGAACGCTCTATCCATCCCTGCATGTCGTGGCGACACAGGATGCCGAGGTGGCGCTGCGAGACTGGCGGCAGAACGAGGCCCGCATCCTCTACGCCAGTGGCGGGCTGGCGTTTCTGACCATCGCCATCTCCGCTCTGCTCCTGGCCATGTTGCGGCAGCGGGACATGGCGGAGGCAGAGCGGGCGCGCGGCCGGCAGTTGCTGGAATCCTCTATCGAGGCGATGTCGGATGGCTTCGTCATGTGGGACGATCAGGATCGGCTGATCGTCTGCAACGAGCGCTACCGCGACTTCTACAAGGCCAGCGGCCCCGCCATCAGGCCGGGTGCCACGCTGACCGAAATCATGCGCTACGGCGCTGAGCACGGGCAGTATCCGCAGGCCGGTGCCGACAAGGCGGCCTTCGTCGCCGAGGCGGTGGAGCATTACCGGCATCCCTGGAACACCGCGCCCGTGGAGCGGCTGCTGCCCGACGGGCGCTGGATTCTGGTAACGGAACGGCGTGTGCCCGGGGGTGGCTCCGTGGGTATTCGCACGGATATCACCCAGCAGAAGCGTGCCGCCGCAGACCTCGCCGAGGCCCGCGATCAGGCGGCGGCGGCGGGCGCGGCCAAGTCGCGGTTCCTGGCCCGGATGAGCCACGAGTTGCGGACACCGCTTAATGGTGTGCTGGGCATGGCGCAGGTCCTGGCCAACGATCCAACCCTCTCGGCGGAGCAGCAGGCACAGGCAGCCATGCTGGAGGAGGCGGGGCGGCACCTGCTGGCGGTTGCCAATGACGTGCTGGACCTTGCCCATGTCGAGGCCGGACGGATGCCGCTGCGGCGCGTGCCCACGGCGCTCGTCTCACTGCTGCAGACCTGCTGCGACCTGACGCGCTCCGCGGCGGTGGCCCGGCGGATCACGCTGGATTTCGAGCATGACCCCGCCCTGCCGTCGGGGCTGCTGATCGACCCCATGCGCCTGCGGCAGCTTCTGCTCAACCTGCTCTCCAACGCGGTGAAGTTCACGCCGGAAGGCGGCCGGGTGAAGCTTCGGGCCTTGCCTCAGGAAGGGACGGGCAAGCCTCGCTTGCGGCTGGAGGTGCTGGACACCGGCCCCGGCATTCCCATGGAGCAGCGCGACGCCGTGTTCCGCGACTTCGTGCGGCTGGATCGCGCCGGCACCGAGCCATCGGTGGAGGGCTTTGGCCTGGGCCTGGCGATCGCCACCGGTATCGTCGAGGCAATGGGTGGGCGGATCGGTCTGGACGACAATCCCGAGACGCAGGCGCTTGGCGCCACCGGCGCACGCTTCTGGGTGGAACTGCCCCTCGAAGCAGCCGGGGTGCCGGCGCCTGCGCTGGTCGCTCCGGCCCCGCCAAAGGGGCACAGGCTGCGCGTGCTGGTGGTGGACGACGTGGCGACAAATCGCCTCGTCGCGCGGGCCTTGCTGGAGCGGGCCGGGCACCTGGCGGAACTGGCTACCGGCGGGGCCGAGGCGATCGAGGCGGTGAGCCGGGCCGCTCGGGGCGGGCAGCCCTTCGATCTGGTTCTGATGGATCTCGCTATGCCCGGCATGGACGGGTTGGAGGCCACGCGCCGGTTGAGAGCCCTGTTACCCGAAGATGGCGGACGGGTGCCTGTGGTGGCGCTGACCGCGGGTGTCTTCGACAGCGACAATGCGGCCTGCCGCGACGCCGGGATGACCGGCTATCTGGCCAAGCCGGTGACGATGGAGGCACTGAACGGCGAGCTGGCGCGGATCACCCCGGCCAGCATGGAGAAGCGGGCCGAGGCCTCGGCGGAATAGGCTTCAGAAGCCTTCCGCAGCCACCTCTTCCGCCCGGCGCCAAACGCGCAGGAAATTGCCGCTCCAGAGGGCGCTGATGGCCTGCCGGTCATAGCCGCGGCGGTACAGCGCCTCGGTCAGCCCGCCAGTCTCCCCGGCATGCATCCAGCCCGTCACGCCGCCTCCGCCGTCGAAATCGGAGGAGAGGCCGACATGGGCGAGGCCAATGCGGCGTACCGCATGGTCCACATGATCGACGATATCCTCGACGCTCGCGACGGTGCGGCCATCCGGGCCGGGCTCGCGCAGGAAGGAGGGCACGGCGGTGATTTGCACGAGTCCGCCTGAATCGCGCAGCGCCTCCAGTTGCTCGTCATCCAGGTTGCGCGGGTGCTGGCGCAGCGCGGCGCAGCAGGCATGGGTGGCGACGATGGGTGCGCGCGAGGCCTGCACGGCCTGCATCATTGACGCCTTAGAGGCATGGGAGACATCCACCAGCAGGCCGAGCCGGTTCATCTCCTCGATCGCCTTGCGGCCGAGCTCGGACAGGCCGCCATGCAGGGTAGGCGGTTCCGGCCGGTCCCGGCGCGGGCGGGCGGCATCGGCCAGGTCGTTGTGCCCATCATGGGTGAGGGTGACATAGATCGCCCCCAGCCCGCGCCAGAGGGCGAGGCGCGACAGGTCGTGGCCCATCGCATTCCCGTTCTCCACGGCCAGCAGCACGGCGGTGGCGCCGGCGGCATACGCCGCCTCCAGCTCCGCCACGCGCGTGACGATGCGGCGGCCCTCGCCAGGGGCCGTGTCGCGGATGGCCCGGAGCATGGCCTCGGCTCGGGCACCGGCCTCGGCATGGTCCTCCGGCGTGCGTGGCCCTTGCGGCGTGTAGGCGATGAAGACCACCGCCTTCAGCCCGCCCGCCTTCATGCGCGTGAAATCCACGCAGCGCTGCGTCACGCCGCGCGGATCGGGCGTGTCGGGCCAGGGGATATCGACATGCGTGTCGAGGGTCAGGGCTTCGGCGTGGATTTCGGCGTGCATGGCGGGGTGTCTC
This sequence comes from Roseomonas xinghualingensis, assembly GCF_025791835.1. Lineage (GTDB taxonomy): Bacteria > Pseudomonadota > Alphaproteobacteria > Acetobacterales > Acetobacteraceae > Roseomonas > Roseomonas xinghualingensis. The sequence continues at coordinate 29,933 of NZ_JAOXLP010000029.1, read as the reverse complement.
AGGCGCCACGCGCTTCGGCGATGTGGGCGATCATTCCGGGCAGCGCCTGCGGATCCAGCCAGCGGAAGACGGCGACGATGCGGCTGGAGGGCTCGATCCAGATGGTGTTCCCGCCAGCGCCGACAGCAAGGAGGCTGGCCGGATCGGCCTTGGGGAAGCGGCGGCTGCGGTTGAGCCACCACATGAAGCCGTAATCCGGGTGCAGCGCGACCGGTTTGCCGGATGCCGCCACCCAGCCCTCGGGCAGGATGCGTCGGCCTTCCCAGACACCGTCATGCAGCATCAGCAGGCCAAGTCGCGCCTGGTCCTCGGCATGGGTAACGATGCCGCCGCCCCAATGGCCGCCGCCGGGCACGGAGGTGATCTGCTTACCGCCGATATTCACGGCGGCGTTGCGGTAGCCCTCCCAGCGCCAGTCGGGGGAGGAGCCGATCGGATCGGCGATGCGCTCCTTCCACACCTCCGGCAGGGCGCGGCCGAAGCGGTGGAGCAGGGCGAGGGAGAGGACGTTCACGCGGATGTCATTGTATTCCCAGTGCTCGCCGGGCGCGGCAAGGGGACGTGCCCAGCCCTTGGGCTTCTTGCCTTCCGAGGCGAGGTCGCGGCCGCGATCGATCTGGTCGGCCTTGCCGAAGAGCGTGCCCTCCCACTCGCTGGTCTGCTGCAGCAGCATCCTCCAGGTGATCAGGCTGTTGCGCGGGCCCTGGAAAGCGGGATCGTCCACGCTGGCGGAGACGGGGGCGTCGAGATCCGGGATCAGCCCGTCGCCATGGGCGATGCCGGCGAGCATGGAGAGGCAGGACTTGGCGACCGAGAAGGTCATGTCCGCCTGGCGCGTGTCGCCCCAGCTCGCGGCGACGACTCCATCGCGCAGGATCAGTCCGCTCGGGGCGCCGCGCGGCACGACGGGGCCGAGCACCTCATTGTCGGGCGCCGGCTCGAAATGGCCCCCCTCCAGATGCGCGAGCAGGTCGCGCGGAAAGGGGGTCTCGCGCGACTCGGCGAAAGCGACGGCCTCGGCGAGCTTGGCGGGATCGAAGCCAAGCCGGGCGGGGGCGGCAGCGGGGAAGGGGGCAGGGGAAGGGGCAGGGAAGCTCATCAATGCGCAGGGTGGACCGGGCGGCGGCGCAGGCAAAGGGGGCCGGGAGACTTGGTGGCCGCCGCCGGTGCCACCACATGCCGCCCATGACCCAATCCCCTCCGAATACTCATCCCGGCACGCAGGTGGCTATCCTCGGTGGCGGCTGCTTCTGGTGCCTCGATGCGGTCTACCGCAACCTCCAGGGCGTGACGGAGGTGGTTTCCGGCTATGCGGGGGGACATGTCGCCCATCCCTCCTATGAGCAGGTCTGCGGCAAGGGCACCGGCCATGCCGAGGTGGTGCGTGTCGTCTTCGATCCGGCGGTGGTGTCCTATGAGGACATCCTGAGGATCTTCTTCACCATCCACGACCCGACCACCAAGGACCGACAGGGCGCCGATGTCGGGCCGCAATACCGCAGCGTGATCTTCTTCGATGGCCCGGAGCAGGAGGCGGCGGCGAAGCGGATCATGGATGAGGTAACGCGGGAGGGGATCTACCCTGACCCGATCGTGACCGAGCTGGTGCCGGCACCCCAGTTCTGGCCGGCGGAGCCGGAGCACCAGGACTACTTCGCGCGCAATCCCTGGTCGGGCTATTGCCGCGCCGTGGTGGCTCCGAAGGTCGCCAAGTTTCGCAAGAGCTTTGCCCATCGGCTGAAGGAGCGCGCGGCATGAGCGCAGCCAAGGAAGGCAATGGGGACTACATCGTCGAGCGTAGCGACGCGGAGTGGCGGGAGAGTCTTCCCCCCGATGCCTATCGCGTGTTGCGCCAGCACGGCACGGAGCGCGCCGGCACCAGCCCGCTGAATGTGGAAAAGCGGGACGGCGTGTTCCACTGCGCCGGCTGCCAGGCGCCGCTCTTCACCAGCGACACCAAATACGAGAGCGGCTCCGGCTGGCCCTCCTTCTGGAAGCCGATCGACGGCGCGGTGAAGACCACCACGGATCGCTCCCATTTCATGGTGCGGACCGAGGTTCATTGCGCCAGCTGCGGCGGCCATCTGGGCCATGTCTTCCCGGACGGCCCGCGGCCGACCGGGCTGCGCTATTGCCTGAATGGGGTGGCACTGGACTTTCATCCGACGAATGAGGACGGCCCGGCCGTGGAATAGGCCGGGGCGGCCGATTAAGCCTGGGTCGCGCGGATGAAATGACATCAAGGCCGCGTCATCCCGTGCTAGACGGGATGGTGCGGCGCCGGAACCGGCGCTAACCGCAAGCCTGATGTCAGGCGTTCGCCCCCGGAGCCGATCGATCCATGCGTCGCCTTGCCCTCGCGCTGCCCCTTCTTGCAGCCGGACTGTTCCCCGCTCCTGGCCGGGCAGATGTGGTCTTTGTCGTGAATTCTCTCGATCCCGGCATCCAGGTGCTGGATGCCGCCACGCGGGAGGAGCTGCGCCAGATCCCCGTGCTGCGGGAGCCGCACCACCTGACCCTGTCGCCCGCGAAGGATGTGCTGCTGGTCGGCGATTCCGGCGGCAACGAGATCCTCTTCCTTGATCCCTCCACGGGCGAGGTGCGCAAGCGCGAGCGGATCTCGAATCCCTACCATCTCGAATTCAGCCCCGACGGGAAGCTCCTGGTCGTCACCGGCCTGCGGCGCGACCAAGTGGACATCTACGCCTGGGACGCGGCGACGATGGGGCTGGAACTGCTGGGGCGCGTGAAGCCGGGCGACATGCCCAGTCACATCGCCTACCGGCCTGACAGCAAGTTCGTCTATGTCACCCTGCAGGGCAGCCGTGCCATCGCGGCGATTGATCTGGAAACCCGGCAGATCGCATGGAGCCTGCGGGTGGGCCGGGAACCCGCCGGGATCATCTGGCACAACGGCAAGCTGCTGGTCGGTATCATGGGGGCCGACCATGTGGCGGTGGTGGATCCCGAGGCGCGCAAGCTGGACCGGACCATCCGGGTGGGGCGCGGGGCGCATGCACTTTTCCCCATGCCGGGCGGCGGGCCGATCTATGTCACCAGCCGGGTGGACAGCCGGATCACGGCACTCGATCCCGCAACGCTCGAGCCGGTGCGGGTCTATGAGGTGCCAGGCGGACCGGACTGCCTCTCCTTCGATGAGCAGGGACGCATCTGGGCGACGCTGCGCTGGAACCGCGAGCTTGGCATGCTGGACCCCCGGACAGGGGAGGTCACGACCTCTCCGGTCGGGCGTTCTCCGCATGGCGTTCTTTTCCGTCACCGGAACCTGCAGGCGAGCCACGAGGCGCCCGCCGTGCCGGTGGCGCGCTGAGGCGATGCACGGCTGGGCTGGGCTGGGGCGGCGGCTCGCCCTAGGCGGGCTGGCGGCGCTGCTGGCGCTGCCGGCGGCGGCGCAGAACTGCCGCGGCACGCTCTACCTGACCATCGACACGGGCTGGTCGCGCGAGGCAGAGGAAATCGCCGGCATCCTCCGCCGGCGCGGGGTGCGCGCCACGCTGTTCGTCGCCGACGAGCCGAGCGCGCGGGGCGACAGCACGCTTTCCCCAGGCTGGGCGGAATTCTGGCGGGCGCGCGCAGCGGAAGGACATGTCTTCGCCAGCCATACCTGGCGCCATTGGTACTTCACCGGCGATGCCGGAGCCGGCCGGGTCCGCTACGCCTCCCGCCGCGGAGGGGAGGGGGCGGAGGTGCTGGACCAGACAGCGCTTTGCGCCGAGCTGGAGCGGCCGATCCAGGCCCTGCGCGCCATGGTGCCCGAGGCGAAGGTGCTGCCGCTCTGGCGGGCGCCGGGTGGGCGAACCACGCCGGGCGCCGTCTCCATGGCGCGGCGCTGCGGCTTCGCGCATCAGGGCTGGACCGCCAATGGCTTCCTCGGGGACGAGCTGGATGCCGCGGCGCACCCCAACCAGGCGCTGCTGGCCCGTAACCTGCGCGGCATCCGCGATGGCGAGGTCCTGGTCATGCACTGGGGCGTGCGCAGCCGGCGCGAGCCCTTCGCGGGTATATTGGAGCCGCTGATCGCGGGTCTCCAGGAACGTGGATTCTGCTTCGAGACCTTGCCACCGGAAGGGCGGCGCTGATGTTCGACGGGATGCTCCGCCTCTACGACTCCTTCACCAGCTGGCTGTTCCAGGCCGCGGTTCAGCCCACCCTCTATGCCCTGGGCATGATGGAGTGGGAGGATGACGCCTTCGCCTGGATGGACTTCTTTGTCTTCGGCGTTGTGCAGGTGCTGGTGGTCTATGCCGTGTGCCGGCCGCTGGAGGCCTGGCGCCCGGTGGAGCGCTGGGATGACCGGCGCGTGGTCTTCACCGATGTCGTCTATACGCTGCTCGCGCGGCTGGGCCTGTTGCCGCTGATCGCCTTCATCCTGCTCTCCGGCGTGCAGGCGCAGTTCGATGGCTGGATGGCGGATCTGGGCTGGGTGGCGCCCACTCTCGAGACGCTGGTTCCGGCGCTGGAAACCCGGCCGCTCCTGGCCTTTGCGCTCTATGTCGTCATCCTCGATTTCGGCGAGTACTGGCGCCACCGGCTGCAACACACCATCCCGTGGTGGTGGGCGCTGCATTCGATTCATCATGCCCAGGAGAAGATGACCTTCTGGACCGATGACCGGAACCACGTGATCGACGACATGATCGCGGCGCTCTGGTTCGGTGGCCTGGCCCTTCTGATCGGCGTGCCGCCGGGGCAGTTCCCGCTGATCGTCATCATCCTGCGCGTGATGGAAAGCCTTTCCCACGCGAATGTCCGCCTTTCCTTTGGGCGGATCGGCGAAAGGCTCCTGGTATCGCCGCGCTTCCACCGCCTCCATCACGGCGTGCTTTCGGCCGGCGAGGAAGGGCGGAACTACGCTGTGCTGTTTCCCTTCTGGGACATGCTTTTCCGCACGGGCGACTTCCGGCGGGACGTCTTCCCCCGCACCGGTGATCCGGAGGCATCGCCGGCGCTGGTGCAGGGTGGCTGGTGGCACCAGCAGGTGGAGGGGACACGACGCTTCCTCGCCGCCTTCCGCCGCGCGGGCTGAGGCCCGGGAAGGGTACTGCCCCGTCGCCCCGGGGGAGGGGCGACGGGACCTGACCAGGGACGGGCCATTCCGCGCAAATCGGCGCGGCAAGGGAGGCCCGTTGGGGCGCCATGGCCGGTCGCCGCAGCCACAGGGGATAGCACGGCGACACGACCTTGTTATGGGGCTCTGTCCTCGGCAGCCATGAGGCTTTGCCTATCGCTGCCATCGCCTGTTCCGCCCAGAGCGCCATCTTGCGTCGGGAGAGTTCTGGCACTGGCCAGCGGCCGATAGAGGATGGGTTATGGCCCAGGGGTGTTCCCCTGAGCCAAAAGCACTACGAAGCGAGCCGCGCCGGTTCGACCTTCAAATTCCGCAAGACGGGCAGGACTTCCTTTCCGAACCGCTCCAGCGAGGCGAGGACGCGTGGCGCCGGCAGGCCGGTGAAGCCCATATACAGGCTCCAATGAGTGGGGGAGAGGAGGTGGAAGTCCTCCGCCAGCCGCTCGATCACCTGCTCGGCCGAGCCGATCGGGGCATTCTCCAGCAGCCAGTCGATGCTCGGCTCCCCCTCGAAGGGGATGGAGCGCATGAAGGCGCCGTCGCGCGGCGGGTCCTGGTCGCGGAGGGAGAGGGTGGTACGGATGAAGCGCAGCATGCCCTCCGCGGCTTGGCGCTTCTCCGCCGGATCGTCGGTGACGAAGACATAGCGCTGGATGGCGAGCTTCAGCGCGGAATCCGGCAGTCCGCCGGCACGGAGGGCGGCGAGGAGCTTGTCGCGCATCGGCAGGGCGGCCGCCGCACGGCGGTGCCCCTGGCTGATGAAGAGCGAGCCCCCGGCGCGCGCGGTGCGTTGCAGCAGCTTCGGCTCCCCACCGGCCAGGAAAAGGGGCGGCATCTGGCCAGGAAAGGCGGCGATGGGGGCATCGGGGATGGCGTAATGGCGGCCGTCATATCCGATGCGGCCGGTGGTCAGGCCACGCTCAATGATATCCCAGCCTTCCTCGAGGATAGCGGTGCGCTCGGCCATCGGGATGCCATAGGTGCGGAACTCATGCGGCTGGTGTCCCGTACCGAGGCCGAGCTGGATACGGCCGCCGGTGAGGGCCTGTAGCATGCCCAGCTCCTGCACCACGCGAAGCGGGTGGTGCAGTGGCAGAACCACCACGGCGGGACCCAGGCGGAGGCGCTTGGTCACCGCCGCACAATGGGCGGTCATCATCAAGGGAGAGGGGCAGACGGAGTGGCTGGTGAAGTGGTGCTCGGCGAACCAGGTGCCGTCGAAGCCCAACTGCTCCGCGAGGCGCACCATCTCCACTGTCATGCCTAGGATTTCGGCCGGGGTTTCGTCTGCCCGATTCTGGGACATGAGATTGAAGAGGGCGATGTCCATGCGTCGGTTCTCCGGAGTCAGGGCCTGTGGAAGCAGGATCGGGGCCATCGCGCATGGGGGACGCCCTTGCGGCCAAGCCTGTTAGGAGTTGCGCGCTGCCGCGCTCCTTCTCCTTTCGGCCATGCTCCCGCAGCGGGCGCAAGAGTAGGGCACCGAGTCCGTGTCTGGGCGAGGAGAGCAGGGGCGGGTGCCATGCGGAGCATCCGCCGGGTGGGAAGCCGGTGCGGGACGGCGCCAACCATGGGCATGGCCGCACGGCTTCAATAGAAAGGGCAGGGACGGGAGGATGGCTGTGGCCGTGTCGTATTGGGGAGTTACCCCAGGGGGACAGGCTTGCGGGACTCGCCTCCGAGCCCACCACAGTTCCTGGTCCCAGAAACCAATTTGCTATCAGAAGGTTACGAAATCACATCAAATTGTGCGGTGCAAATGGCTGTGGCATGGGGCAAGGGCATTCGGCGGCTGGAGCGCCGAATCCTGAAAGCGTGGGGCGCAGCGACTTTCCGGCACCCTACCGCCCTGAGCCAGCTGCCTGCTAGATAATCTCATGCCGGACAATGGACGCTTCCTTCCTCGCCTCCTCGGGATCACCCTGGCGTTGCTGGTCCTTATGGTGGCCTGGCAAAGCATCCCACTGATCCAGTCCATTCTGATCGGGCAGAAGGTGGAGCCCCGCGTGATCACGCCCCGCGGGAGCCTGGCGGAGGACGAGCTCAGCACGATCGAGTTGTTCGAGGCAGCGCGCGGCTCGGTCGTGTTCATCGCCACAACCGAGCGCGTGGTGAATGCCTGGACACGGAACGCACTGAATGTTCCCCGGGGCACTGGTTCCGGATTCATTTGGGATGAGTCCGGCCATGTCGTGACCAATCACCATGTCGTTGCCGGTGCTTCCGGAGCGACGGTGCGGCTGGCGGATGGACGGGCCTACAACGCGGCACTGGTGGGCTCGAGCCCGGCGCATGATCTGGCGGTCCTGCGTATCGGCGTCGGCGTCGGTGGTCCGCCCCCGCTCCCGATCGGCAGCAGCGCCGATCTGCGTGTCGGCCAGAGGGTCTTCGCGATAGGAAATCCTTTCGGCCTGGACTGGACACTGACGACGGGCATCATCTCCGCTCTCGGACGCGAACTTCCTGGGGAGGGCGGTGGGGTGATGCAGGGCCTCATCCAAACGGATGCCGCGATCAATCCCGGCAATTCGGGTGGGCCGCTGCTCGACAGCGCCGGGCGCCTGATCGGCGTGAACACAGCGATCTTCAGCCCTTCGGGGGCGAGCGCGGGTATCGGCTTCGCCGTGCCCGTCGATGTGGTGAACCGCATCGTGCCCAGGCTGATTGCAGAGGGGCGCTATGTGCCGCCCACGCTCGGCATCCGAACCGAGGCGCAGCTGAATGACGCTCTCTCCTCGCGCCTTGGTGTGCCGGGTGTGTTCGTGCTGGATGTCATCCCCGGCTCGGCCGCCGCTGCCGCAGGAATCAGGCCGGCGCGGATGACTCCGGATGGCGCGTTCCTGCCCGGCGACATCATCACGGCCGTTAATGAACAGCCGGTCTCCAGCGTGGAGGATCTCACCAAGGCGACCGACCGGCTGGGGATCGGCGCCGTGGCCAACTTGACCATCCTGCGCGGTGAACAGGTTCTCAAGATTGATGTCACGCTGCAGCCGGGCGGGTGAGCGCCCGGCTGCTCAGCAGGGTGGCCGCTGCGGCTTCAGTCGTGTGTGCAGGTTCAGCCGCCGCTCGCCTTACGCTCCGTCATAGATCGCGGCCCCCAGGAGGCCGGTATGGGGGCGCATCACCTGGCTGATCGGCACAGCCTCCAGATAACCTGAGAAGCGGCCCTTGGAGATGAAGCCCTCCTTCAACGCCGCGAGGTCCAGCAACGGGCCAAGATTGCGGCAGAGCCCGCCCGTGACATAGACGCCGCCTTCCGCCAGCACCGTGAGAGCCATGTCTCCCGCCGCCGCGCCCAGGATGGCGGAGAACATCCGCGAGGCTTCCAGGCAGATGGGGCAATTGCCGTCGGCCGCCCTGGCCGAGACCTCCTTCGGGTCTTTCAGGCGCAGCGGCTGCCCCTCGATTTCGGCAAGGCCATTCGCCAGCCGCAGCAGGCCTGGGCCAGAGAGTAGGCGCTCCATGGAGACATGGCCGAATTCGCGGCGCAGGCGGCGCAGAATCTCGCCCTGACGGTCATCCTGGGGAGAGAAAGAGGAATGGCCGGCTTCGCTGGAAAGTACTCGCGTCTTTCCCTCCACCTCCAGCAGGAAGGCCACGCCGAGTCCGGTGCCGGGGCCGAGCACGACGCAAGGCCGGCCGGGATAAGGCGTGCCGGGCTTCAATGTCCGGATCTCCTTCGCCTCCAGAGCCCGGATCGCGGAGGCCTGGGCCACGAAGTCGTTGATGACCACCAGCCGTTGCAGGCCAAGCCGTTCCCGTGCATCCGGGACGGTGAAGCGCCATGGGCTGTTGGTGAAGGCCACCTCATCGCCCAGCACGGGCGTCGCGACGGCAAAAACCGCTTCATCCACCACGCGCCCAGCGAGATAGGCCTGGGCGGCCTCGATCAGGCCGGGATACTGGGCAACCGGCAGCTTGCGTTCATTCAGTGGCGGGCCGCCAGGCTCGCAAAGGGCGAAGCGGGCATTGGTGCCGCCGATGTCACCGATGAGGCGCATACTTATTGCTCCCCCTTCGGCACCGGGCCGGCGGGAACCTGATGGATCCGCTGGCGCAAGGCCTCCACCTCCGTCCGGCGAGGATGCGCGGTGCCGGCACTTGAAACGGCGGCGGCACCTGCCGCCACGCCCCAGGCGAACGCATCCTCCGTGCTTTGCCCCCGCGCGAGCGCAAGGGTCATGGACGCCAGGAAGCTGTCCCCGGCTCCCACCGCGCCACGGACGACGACATCCAGCGCGGGCAGGCGCAGCGTTCCCTCCGCCGTCGCAAGCAGGGCGCCATCCCGGCCCAGCGTGACAGCCACGCGGGCGACGCGGCCGGAGCGGGCCAGATCGACGGCTGCCTGCTCCAGCAGGGCTGGATCGCGCAACTCACGCCCGATCAGGGACTCGAACTCGCCAAGGCTCGGCTTCACCAGTTCCACCCCACCCGCTTCAAGTGCCATGCGGAGGGCGTCGCCAGATGTGTCCAGTACGAAGCGGATGCCGCGCCGCGCGGCGATGGTGGCGGCGCGTGCATAGAAATCCTGTGGTGCGCCGGCCGGCAGGCTACCGCTGGCGACGAACCAACCCCCTTCGACTTCCCCGATGGCTTCCAGCGCAGCCATCCATTCGGCCTCGGTGATGGTCGGTCCTTCAGGAACGAAGCGGTATTCGAACTGGCTAGTCTGGTCGAGCACCGTCTGGCTGATGCGTGTGCGCCCCGCGATCGGGATGCTCCGGCGCGGAACGTCCGCCTCGTCCAGAAGTTCCTCAAGGAAGCGGCCGGTGACGCCACCGGCCAGAATCATCGCCAGCGTCTCCCCACCCAGTTCGCGCACCACACGCGAGACATTCACGCCGCCCCCACCGGGGTCCTGACGCTCATTGAAGGTTCTGACCTTCCGGATAGGTTGCACGGCCTTGGCTTCGCTGGCCAGGTCGATGGTCGGGTTGAGCGTCAGAGTAGTGATCAGCGGGGGCATTGCGGCCGCCTACCTCCAAAATTGATGCCAATTGCGTGACATGATGCCTCCGGCAGAGGCACGTTTCACGCAAACGCTTCGCGCCCAGTGCGTATGCATTGCACGGTCGACCAAAGCCCGTTGGGCCCGGCGGCCTGACCAAAGCATGAGTGCCGAGTAACCAGGGAGGCCATTCCTACCGATTGTTTAAAAGGAACAGCATTGTTGATGTTTCCAAAACAAAACATTCTTTAACCACAACCCTAAGATGCCGCTGCCGTTTCTGGGAATACCCTACGTCCGTCTATCGGAGGTTGGTATGCTTTTGATGTCACCCGGCGAGCCAACATCGAATCGTAAGCTGGCATGGCTCGGCATAGCCATCCTTGCCTACATTATCGTGCTGATGCTGCCAACGCCGGCGGGCTTGACCTCCTCGGGCCAGGTCGCGCTCGGGCTGCTCGTTCTGGTGATCATCATATGGATCAGCGAATGTATTTCCCCGGCGGCCAGTGCCGTCGTGCTGATCGGTCTGGCTGTTCTGGGCTTGATGGGGAAACCGTTGACCGACGGCGCACAGCCAATGACATCCGCCCAGGCATTGGGGCAGATGCTGTCCGGTTTCTCTTCCTCTGCCGTTCTGCTGGTGGCAGGAGCGCTGTTCCTGGCGGTGGCTCTTAAGCTGACGGGGCTGGACCGGCGTGTGGCGCTGCTGGTGATGGCACGGATCGGCATTTCGCCAGCGCGGCTGATTCTCGGGGCGATGATCGTCGGCTTCGTGCTGGCGCTTTTCATCCCCTCCGCCACGGCTCGTGTTGGTGCGGTGATCCCGATCATGGTGGGCATCATCACAGCCTTGGGGCTGCCGGTGACGAGCAGCCTGGGCGCAGCACTGATCATCGTGACGGCGCAGGCCTGCTCGATCTTCAATATGGCTGTTAAGACTGGAGCGGCGCAGAACCTGATCAGCCTGAGTTTCATGGAGGGTGCCTTCGGCCATAGCATCACCTGGGGCGAATGGTTCATCATGGCACTGCCTTTCACCTTTTCCATGAGCGTTGTGCTGTTCTTGATCGCGGTGCTGATACTGCGGCCCCATGTGCCGCCGGCGGAGGAAGCAAAGCGGCTGCTGGCGACGGAGTTGGCTGAACTCGGGCCGGTGTCGCCCGCCGAGCGGCGGCTCATGCTCGTGGCGCTGCTGCTGCTATTACTATGGGCCACGGAGGGCTGGCTGCACCCGCTGGATACCACCACGACGACACAGCTTGGCATTGCGCTCCTGCTGATGCCGCGCATTGGGGTTATGACTTGGGCTCAGGCGGAGAAGCAGGTGCCTTGGGGTACGGTGGTACTCTTCGCTGCAGGCATCTCCCTCGGTATCCTGCTGTCTCGCACTGGAGCGGCAGCCTGGCTGGCCAGTGTGACGCTGGGGCAACTCGGCCTTGCAGCCATGCCGGTGTTCCTGGTGGTCGGGGCGCTCTCGCTCTTCAGCATCGTGCTGCATCTGGGCTTTGCCTCGGCGACCGGGCTGGCCAGCACGCTGATTCCCATCATGATCGCCTTTGCCCAGACGTTGCCCTTTGAGCGGGAGACGATCTTCGGGATCGTGATGATCCAGGCCATGGTGGTGTCCTTCGGCTTCATTCTGCCCACCAATGCGCCGCAGAATATGCTCTGCTATTCAACAGGCGCCTTTTCGACACGGGAATTTGCCAAGGTGGGAATCGTGTTAACGGTCGCGGGACTGGCGCTGCTGGTCCTGTTCTCCGCGACCATCTGGCCAATGATGGGGTTGCTTTGATGCAAGGGAAGGTTGGAATCATCGGCGCTGGGCTGGTCGGCGCCGCCGCAGGCTACCTGTTGGCGAATGTGCAAGGGGTCAGTGAGGTGGTGCTGGTGGATATGAACCAGGCACGGGCACGTTCGGAGGCCGCGGACATTTCTCATGCCGCTGCCTTTGGCAGCCCCGCCTTCGTGCGTGCCGGAGATTACGCCGATCTTGCCGCTGCGCAGGTGGTTGTGGTGACGGCCGGTACCAGCCTGAAGCCCGGGCAGTCGCGGCTGGACCTGCTGGCGGCGAATGTGGGGGTTGTCTCCTCGGTGCTGGAGCAGGTGCTTGCGGTGGCGCCTGAGACGGTGCTGCTCTTTGCCACGAACCCGGTGGATGTGATGCCGGCTGTGGCGGTACGGCGCTTCGGGGTCCCACCGGGGCGTGCCATCGGCACGGGATGCGCGTTGGATTCTGCGCGCTTCCGCGACCGGCTGGCACGACATCTCGGCGTCTCGCCTAGCTCGGTACATGCGAATGTTCTGGGAGAACACGGCGATTCCGAGGTGCTGCATTGGAGCGGCGCGCAGATTGCGGGCATGCCCCTGATCGATTTCGCTGAAATGCTGGGCCAGCCGCTACCGCCCTCGAAGCGCGAGGCCATCACGAAGGAGGTGCGAACCTCCGCCTACCGGATCAAGGAAGGGAAGGGGGTCTCCAACTTCGGCATTGGCGGCTGCATCGCGCGACTGGTGCGGGCGATCGTGAATGACGAGCATGTGGTGTTCAGTACTTCCACCTTCATGGAGGAACTACTGGACGTGCCGGAGACCTGCGTCTCACTGCCGCATGTGCTGTCCGCCCAGGGCGCATCGAAGCCTTTCCTGCCGCCCCTGGACATGGCGGAGCAGACAGCGCTGCGGCACAGCGCAGGGCTCTTGCGCGAGGCCATCCGGTCAGGGCTGAACACGATTACGCGGGAGCGCTGAACCGGCTCGCACGCCCGGGAGCATGCAACCGGTACCACCGAGATACCCATGCCTTCAGAAGAAAGACAGTTTCCAACTGGCCGAAGGGTAAGGCACCGGAGATGCGTGACAAGAGCCTTGAGAATCACGGGCTGGAACCCTATCGGCAGGCGACCAGCGACGTACTGAAGAGCCTTGGCACGGATGCCCATAGCGGACTCACGCTGGATGAGGCGCGGTCGCGGCTGGCAACCTATGGCCGGAATGAGCTGGCTGCCAAGGAGCCCACTCCTGCCTGGCGGAAGTTCCTCGCCCAGTTCCAGGATGCCCTGGTCATTCTGCTGCTCATCGCCGCCGCGATTTCCGCAGGGCTCTGGCTACTCGAATCCGATTCAGCACTGCCATATGAGGCCATCGCGATCCTGGCCGTGGTCCTGCTCAATGCGCTTATGGGCTACTTCCAGCAAGTAAGGGCCGAACAGGCGGTGGCGGCATTGCGCCAGATGTCGGCCGCGCAAGCAAAGGTCGTCCGGCAAGGCAGGCAACAGACTGTTCCGGCGGTAGAGCTCGTGCCTGGCGACATCATCGTAATCGAGGCGGGCGACACCATCCCGGCCGATGCACGCGTGCTGCACTCGGTTGCATTGCATACCGCCGAAGCCGCACTGACGGGAGAAAGCCTGCCGGTCTCTAAGGAGGCTGCCGTCGTTGCGAAAGAAACGGGGCTAGGCGACCGCACTAACATGGTCTTCAGCGGCACGGCCGTGACCTATGGGCACGGGCGGGCGGTGGTTACGGCGACCGGCATGCGAACGGAGATGGGACGCATCGCCGGTATGCTGGAGGCTGCACCGCAGGAAACGACCCCGCTGCAGAAGGAACTCGATCGCGTCGGCCGAATGCTGGGCATCATCGTCATCATCATCGCAGTGGTGATGGTGGGAACAATCCTTCTGGTCGAGGATGTGCACGGCGCCCGCCCGATCTTTGACGTGCTGATCCTGGGCGTGGCGCTCGCTGTCGCCGCGGTTCCCGAGGGCCTCCCTGCGGTGGTAACGGCCGTACTCTCCATCGGGGTGCAGCGAATGGCGGGGAAGCACGCCATCGTGCGCCATCTTGCCGCAGTCGAGACGCTCGGTTCCGCCGATGTCATCGCCTCTGACAAGACCGGCACGCTGACCAAGAACGAGATGACGGTGCGCCGTGTGGTCACAGCCAGCGGCACTGTGGATCTGGCTGGCGCGGGCTACGCCCCAGAGGGAGAGGTAAGGCGGGAGGATGGCGGCGCAATGGAGGGAAGGCTGCGCATGGAAATCATGCGCACTCTCGCGGCCGTGGATCGAGCCAACAACGCCGTGCTGCAGGAGGCGGACGACGGACGCTGGACAGTGCTTGGCGATCCCACCGAGGGCGCACTGATCGTCGCGGCGCGAAAGGCAGGACTGGAGGATGAGGCGCTTGACGCCCGCTTTGCTCGCATTGCGGAAGTGCCATTCTCCTCCGAGCGCAAGCTCATGAGCACGGTGCACAGCGATGCTGAGCGGCAGGAGCGTCTACTCGCGTTCACCAAGGGAGCGCCGGACGTACTGCTTGAGCGCTGCACGCATGAGTTGGTGGGTGAGGAGCCGGTGCCTCTGACGGCCGAGCGGCGTGCCGCCATCCTGAGCCACAACGAGGATCTGGCAGGACAGGCTCTGCGTACCCTGGGGGTTGCGTTTCGGTCACTGTCGAAAGACGGAACTGACCAGAATGATCTCGACGAGGATATCGAGCGGGAGCTCGTTTTCCTTGGATTGATTGGCATGATTGACCCGCCGCGCGAGGAGGCAAGGGAGGCGGTGGCACGCGCCCGAGGCGCGGGTATCCGCCCGATCATGATCACCGGCGACCATCCCAGAACCGCCGTGGCAATCGCCATGGAACTCGGCATCGGCAGAGGCGGGCAGGTGCTGACGGGAACCGAACTGGAGCGGATGCCGGAGGATGTGCTCGACCAGGCCGTCAACGAAGTATCAGTTTATGCGCGCGTCAATCCCGAGCACAAGCTGCGTATCGTGAAAGCACTGCAGCGCGATGGCGCAACGGTGGCGATGACAGGCGATGGCGTGAACGACGCACCCGCCCTGAAAACGGCTGACATTGGCGTGGCCATGGGTATCACCGGTACGGATGTCTCCAAGGAGGCGGCCGACATGGTGCTGGCCGATGATAATTTTGCGACCATCGTTGCCGCCGTTGAAGAAGGTCGTGCGATCTTCGCCAATATCCGGAAGTTCCTGCGATATCTGCTCTCCTCGAATATCGGCGAGGTGATGACGATGTTCTTTGGCGTGCTCCTGGCCGACCCGATCGGCCTGACGGCATCAGGCGGTAGCGGGCTGGTGCTGCCGCTGCTCGCGACGCAGATCCTGTGGATCAACCTAGTAACCGATGGCGCGCCTGCCCTGGCGCTTGGTGTGGACCCGGCCGACTCTGGGACGATGAGGCAGGCACCGCGGCCACGTGGCGAAAGGGTGGTCACTCGCCGAATGTGGGCTGGTATCTTCTTTGTCGGGGCAATCATGGCGGCGGGAACGCTGCTCGTGCTCGACATGTCTTTGCCTGGAGGCATGGTCGCGGGCTCGGGTGATCTTCGTTACGGGCAGACCATGGCCTTCACGACGTTGACGCTGTTCCAGCTCTTCAATGTCCTGAATGCCCGTTCGGACGAACAAAGCGCGTTCAGCGACCTGTTCGCCAATCATTGGCTTTGGGGGGCTATCATGCTTTCCCTGCTTCTTCACGCCACCGTGATTTATGTTCCCTTTCTGCAGCAGGCCTTCTCAACCATGCCGCTGACCGGAGGTGACTGGTTGGTTTGCATGGCGGTCGCGAGTTCAGTTCTGTGGCTGCGCGAATTGAGCAAGTTGATCAACCGCAGCCTTCGGCCATTAAGACCCGGTCTGGGAGTATAGGAGAGGCTTTCAATCTGAGCGTTTCTGCGTATCAGGCGTAACGCCAATACTGTGCATGTGCCTGCCTCCCTGCTCCAGGCGTGGGGTTTCACCTGCTGGGCGCTGCCGCGAATGCTGGTCGCCCAGTCGGCATGCGGACCATGGCAACGCTGGTCACTTGTTTGCCAAGCACCAATTTCATCCTTCCCCTTAGTTGTCTGCAGCATCCAATCTGAGGTGGAGGAACGCTGATGCGTATGCCACGCGGCGTCTTCCTCACGCTACCTCCACCAGGAGATCGATGGGGAGCGCGGAGACCTTAAGGCCGGGAACAATTCACGAACGCTGGAGAGAGCCATGGCAGATCTTGTCGTTATTGCCTATCCGGACGAGCAAACCGCCGAAGCGGCAAGGAAGAAGCTGTTTGAGTTCCAACGAGAGTACCTCATCGAACTGGGGGACGCGGTAGTCGCAGTCCGGCAGGCCGATGGCAACGTGAAGCTGAATCAGTTGATCAGTACTACTGCGACGGGCGCTGCATCGGGTGGTCTGTGGGGAACGCTTATCGGGATTCTGTTCCTCAACCCGCTGCTCGGCGCCGCCGTTGGTGCGGGCGCAGGGGCGCTGAGTGGTTACTTCACGGACATCGGAATTGACGACAACTTCATCAAGGATGCCGCTTCTGCCCTAACTCCCGGCCAAGCGGCGCTTTGTGTACTCGTCCGCAAGGTCACCGCGGACAAGGTGATACCGGCAATGTCAGCCTTCGGGGGCACGGTGCTGCGTACGAACCTCTCTAGTGAGCAGGAAGCGAAGCTGCGTGAAGGCCTAAAAGGGGGCGTGAACGGAGCGGTGGCAGAGCCATGATGTCGCCCCTGCCTTCTGCCTTCCAGAGTATAATTGATTCCGTAGCAAGCGCCGCTCCTGACCAAATTCCTCTGCCAGAATCAAGATGAGCACAGACAATAGCTCATAAGTGCGCCATTGGGGCCCGCCATGCCGATGGGATGACGGGATTATCCTAGGACATGGGAGTTTGAACGCTGAAGCGGTTGCTGATCATCGCCCTTGTGGTTGGCTTGGCGGCTGCTAGCGTTTTTGCGTGGCAAGCTCTCCAGCCGCAGGGGCTGCCGGCCGGCATCGTCAGCGGAAACGGGCGGATTGAAGCGGTGGAGATTGACGTCTCGACGAAAGTCGCCGGACGCATCGCCGAGATCATGGTCAACGAAGGCGACTTCGTGCGGGCAGGCCAGGTTCTGGCTGTGATGAACACGGATGCCCTTCAGGCACAGCGGCGCGAGGCAGAAGCACAACTGCAACGCGCGCGGATCGCGGTCGAAACAGCCCGGAGTCTGGTAACTCAACGTGCTGCGGAAAAGGGGGCGGCACAGGCAGTCGTGGCACAGCGGCAGGCTGAACTCGATGCCGCTGAGAAGCGCTATGAGCGCACCCAGCAACTCGTGAGGCGAGGGGCCGCTCCCCAGCAAAGGCTCGATGACGACCGGGCCAGCCAACAGGCGGCGCTGGCTGCTCTCAACGCAGCCCGGGCCCAGGTCGCCGCCGCCGAGGCGGGAAGCAGCGCCGCGCAGTCGCAAGTGGTTGACGCGGAGGCCGCAGTGGATGCGACGCAGGCCTCCATCCAACGTATACAGGCAGACATCGACGACTCTACTCTGCGGTCCCCACGCGATGGCCGCGTGCAGTATCGGGTGGCTCAGCCAGGGGAAGTTCTTCCGGCAGGCGGGCGCGTGCTGAACCTGGTGGATCTTGGCGATGTCTACATGACCTTCTTCCTGCCAACGGAGGATGCCGGCCGTGTGGCGCTCGGGACCGAAATCAGGCTTATTCTTGATGCCGCGCCTCAGTACGTCATTCCGGCAAAGGCCTCCTTCGTCGCTGATGTCGCCCAGTTCACGCCCAAGACGGTGGAGACGGCCGAGGAACGCCAGAAACTTATGTTCCGTATCCGGGCCCAGATCAGTCCGGAACTCCTTCAGCAGCACATCCGGCAGGTAAAGACGGGCCTGCCCGGCGTGGCCTATCTAAGGACGAACCCGAATGTGGAGTGGCCGGACTTCCTGCAGATCAGGCTTCCACAATGACTGATGCCGTGACCGCGGGCGGTGGCGCAATTCGCCAGGACGCCGTGGTCAGGCTCTCCGGGGTAGGTCTGCGTTATGGCAAGCGCACGGCCCTGGAAGCCATCTCACTTATCGTCCCAGCAGGCTGCATGGCGGGGTTCATCGGTCCAGATGGAGTGGGAAAGTCCAGCGTGCTCTCGCTGATCGCCGGTGCGCGCGCAGTGCAAAGCGGTCGGGTCGAGGTGCTGGGCGGTGACATGGCTGCTGCCCGCCATCGCGATGAGGTGGGACCACGCATTGCCTATATGCCGCAGGGCCTTGGCAAGAACCTGTATCCGACTCTTTCCGTTTCCGAGAATATCGACTTCTTTGGGCGGCTCTTTGGGCAAGGCCGTGCAGAGCGGCAGCAGCGTATCCGCAGTCTGACGGAGAGCACAGGCCTTGCGTCCTTCCTGGACAGGCCGGCGGGAAAGCTTTCTGGTGGTATGAAGCAGAAGCTCAGCCTGTGCTGCTCGCTTATTCACGATCCAGACCTATTGATCCTGGATGAACCAACCACCGGCGTTGATCCTCTCTCACGCCGGCAGTTCTGGGAGCTGATCGCCGAGATCCGTGCCGGGCGTCCCGGAATGAGCGTGTTGGTTGCCACGGCCTATATGGAAGAGGCGGCAAGCTTCGACTGGTTGGCGGCCATGGATGCCGGACGCATCCTGGCCACCGGATCTCCCCAGGATCTGCTCGCGCGGACTGGCAGCCGCTCACTGGAAGATGCTTTTATCGCGTTACTGCCAGAGGAGGAGCGGCACGGCTACCAACCTGTGGTGATTCAGCCCCGGGAAGCCTCCACAGCCGATGAGCTAGCCATCGAGGCACGGGGCCTGACGATGCGCTTTGGTGAATTCGTGGCGGTCGATCGTGTAAGCTTCCGCATCAGCCGGGGCGAGATCTTCGGGTTCCTTGGTTCCAATGGCTGCGGCAAGACCACCACGATGAAGATGCTTACTGGATTGCTGCCGCCCAGCGAGGGCGAGGCCTGGCTTTTCGGTGAGAGGATTGATTCCAACGACCTGTCTGTTAGGCGTCGTGTTGGCTATATGTCGCAGAACTTTTCCCTCTACACGGAGCTAACGGTCCGCCAGAACCTGGAGCTTCATGCGCGGCTCTTCCAGGTTCCTGCCGGTGAGATCGCGGGGCGGGTAGAGGAGATGGCGCGCCGCTTCGAACTCGTCGATATTATTGACGCACTGCCGGAATCCCTGCCTCTCGGGCAGAGGCAACGGCTCTCCCTGGCGGTGGCAATGATCCACAAGCCTGAGATGCTGATCCTCGACGAGCCCACCTCCGGGGTCGATCCAGTGGCGCGGGATGCCTTTTGGCGAAACATCATTGAGTTGAGCCGGCAAGACCGGGTGACAGTCTTCATCTCCACCCACTTTATGAACGAGGCGCAGCGCTGCGACCGAATCTCGCTCATGCATGCGGGAAAGGTGCTGGTCAGTGACTCCCCTGCCGCGCTGATCAAGAAGCGTGGCACTCGGACACTGGAAGATGCCTTCATCGCCTATCTGGAGGATGCAGTGTCGCAACAGGAGCGGGATACGCCTTCTCAGCTGCATGCGGGGATAGAAGTGGCGGCACCTGCTGCACCTCTGCCGGCAGGTCCGGCGCATGTGCGGCGGCGCTTCGATCCGAGGCGCATGCTCAGCTACACGCGTCGGGAGGCATTGGAGCTACGGCGCGATCCGATTCGCGCGGTGTTAGCCCTGCTTGGCAGCGTCATCCTGATGTTCGTCATGGGCTACGGCATCAACATGGATGTTGAGGATCTGTCCTTCGCTGTGCTTGATCGCGACCAGACCACTACCAGCCGAGACTATGCCCTCAGCCTCTCGGGCTCCCGCTATTTCGTAGAGCAGCCCCCGCTTGTCGATTACGAGGACCTGGACCGCCGCATGCGCTCAGGCCAGCTAAGCCTGGCAATCGAAATCCCCTCTGGCTTTGCCCGGGACTTCGCGCGCGGCAGGCCAGTGGAGATCGGCGCCTGGATCGACGGCGCCATGCCTATGCGGGCTGAGACAGTGCGCGGCTATGTTCAAGGTATTCACGCGCACTGGCTTTCGGAAAAAGAAGCGGAGGCGTCAGAGCAAGGAGGTCAAGCTAACCTGGCAGGCATTGAGACACGCTTCCGCTACAACCCCGATATTCGCAGCTTGGTAGCGATAGTGCCCGCGGTGATCCCGCTGCTGCTGATGCTCATCCCCGCCATCCTCACCGCGCTAAGTGTTGTGCGGGAGAAGGAAATGGGATCGATCGTCAATCTTTATGTCACGCCGGTCACGCGTCTGGAGTTCCTGCTCGGTAAGCAGTTGCCTTATATCGGCCTGGGTATGGCTAACTTCCTGCTTTTGGTCCTGCTCGCCATCACGGTTTTTCGCGTTCCGATGACGGGGAGCTTCTTGACCCTTGCGCTGGCTACACTGTTCTATGTTGGTAACGCAACCGCTATCGGACTGCTGATCTCTACCTTTATGCGCAGCCAGATCGCAGCGGTTTTCGGGACGACGATCCTGACCATTCTGCCTGCGGTGCAATTCTCGGGGGTAATCGATCCCGTCTCCTCCTTGCAAGGGGCGGGCGCGCTGATCGGTCAGGTATTCCCGACCGCCTTCTATGTGACGATTTCACGCGGCACCTTTTCCAAGGGCCTGGACTTTTTTGACCTTCAGGATTCCCTCATCCCACTCGCTGTCACCATGCCGATCCTGCTCGGCCTGAGCGTGGCACTCCTGCGGAAGCAGGAGCGTTGACCGGTGCGTGTGGCAAACATCCTTTATCTGGGCGTGAAGGAACTGCGCAGCCTACGCCGCGATACGGCGATGTTGGTGCTGATCGTCTACGCCTTCACCATCGCTGTCTATAGCGGCGCGACCGCTATGCCAGAGACGGTGAACCGGGCCACCATCGCCATTGTGGATGAAGACCAGTCGCCTCTCTCTGCCCGAATCGCCGGGGCCTTTTTCCCGCCGTCCTTCCTGGCGCCCAGAATGATTACCCAGGCAGAGATGGATGCCCGCATGGATGCCGGCCTTGATACTTTCACCCTCGACATACCGCCAAACTTCCAGCGGGACGTGCTAGCCGGCCGTAACCCAGCCATCCAACTTAATGTCGATGCCACGCGGATGACGCAGGCCTTTACTGGCAGTGGATATGTCCAGACCATCGTTATGGGAGAAATCGAGTCCTTCGTGCGCCGCTATCGAGGTGAGCAGAAGCTTCCAGTTGAACTCGTTCTACGTGCCCGATTCAATCCAGAATTGGACAAGGAGTGGTTCGGCGCCATCAATCAGCTTATCAACAATGTGACGATGCTGGCGATTGTGCTAACGGGGGCAGCGTTGATCCGTGAGCGGGAGCATGGAACGATCGAGCACCTTCTCGTCATGCCTGTCACGCCGTTCGAGATCATGGTCAGCAAGATCTGGGCGATGGCCCTTGTGGTCTTCTTGGGTTGCGCCTTCTCCCTCTTATTCGTGATTCAGGGCCTTTTAGCGGTTCCGATTGCTGGATCTGTTGCCCTGTTTTTGGTTGGCGCGGCCCTCCATCTTCTTGCGGCCACATCGATGGGCATCTTCCTGGGAACCATTGGCCGGTCCATGCCGCAGTTCGGCTTGCTCCTGATTTTGGTTCTTTTGCCGCTGATGATGCTGTCTGGTGGGACAACTCCCTATGATAGCATGCCGAAGGTGGTTCAGTGGGTCATGCTGGCGGCGCCCACCACGCATTTCGTTATGTTGGCTCAGGCGATCCTCTTCCGCGGAGCCGGCTTCTCAATCGTATGGCCGCAGTTCTTGGCATTGCTGGCCATTGCGGGCGTCATGTTTGCCTTTGCTCTTGCACGCTTCCGCAGCATGATCAGCGGCTCAAGCTAAGCGAACAACTAGCCCCAGGGCCGGCAGGCGCGGTCTGCCTCGGCGAAGGTCGCGATGGCCTTGGCGTGGCTGAGGGTGAGGTCCACGTCGCTCCAGCCGTTCAGCAGCTTCGTGCGCCAGACCGGGTCGATGGCGAAGGACCAGCGGGATTCGCCGGCCAGGACGCTACAGGCCTCGAGATCGACCGTGACCTCCCGGCCGCCTGCTTCCAAACAGGCGAGCAGGGCCTCGATCGCCTCCTCCTCCAGTCGTGCGGGCAGCAGACCGTTGTTCACGGCGTTGCTGCTGAAGATGTCGCCGAAGCTGGGCGCCAGCACGCAGCGGATACGATGATCCATGGGTGGAGGTGTGGCTGTCACCGCAGACGATCGTCAGCCCCTGCTCGGGCCCGACGACATGCACGATGCCCTTGCCCGGATTGTCCGGCCCGAAGAGGCGGAGCCCGTGCTGCGCAGCTTTGTCGGAGAGCTGCGCCACGCCACCGCGGCGCCGCGCGCGCGGAGCTGGTTGAAGGCGTGGCGTGATTCTTCGTGGAAGAAGTGGCGGTCGATCAGCGGCAGGGCCTGCCCATCCTCCCGCGTGAGGATGACGTGCGTGTCCCAAGCCTTGTCGAACAGCGTGCGCGGCACTTGCTCTCCCATGGCTTGTTTCGCGTTGGGTTGTGGAAACGTTGGGTATGGGAAAGCCCCCATGCAATGTTCCTGCGTTGTCAACTGGGTGGGATGCTGCCCTTGAGATGGGGCAGTGATGGGGTGGTCATCCGCTGCAGGCGCCGCCCTGCATCGGCCAGGCGCGCTAGCGATCGCTACGGTACTAGGGAGGGAGGAGGTGGCGGGCCGTGCTGGATGCCAGGATGGGCGCCCCACTAATCGCTCTATCGCCCTTGCTGACCAATGCGCCCATCCCACTGCAGTCGGCCGGTCTGGCGGCCACGCCGCCCGCCAGGGCAGGGGGAGGGGAGATCCGTGGGATGATGGGACCGGGCTGAGGGGGTATCCAGTCGGTGGGGTGAAATACAATTGTCACTTTACCTATCCAGATGTTAGGTTAGTTAAACAATGAAAAGCACCCGCTGGGAGACGCATGTGCGGAACCGATCGACAGGCTGGATGAATGGCGTGCGGGTGTCCCGATGAGGCGCGTTATCCAGATTTCCGATACGCATCTCAGCCCTTCCAAGACGCATTTTGAAGCGAACTGGCTTCCACTGGCGAACTGGCTGGCGACCCAGAACGCGGATCTGATCATCCATACGGGTGACGTGACCGTGGATGGCGCCGATGTGGAAGAGGATATGAGCTTCTGCGCGGCGCGGCTGGCTGAGCTGCCAGCGCCCGTCCTCGCCGTACCGGGTAACCACGATGTGGGTGAGGCGGGACATCCATGGCAGCCCGTAAATCAGGAGCGAGTGGAGCGCTGGCGAAGGCACTTCGGCCCGGACTGGTGGAGCCAGGACATCGAGGACTGGCGGCTCATCGGGTTGGATTCGATGTTGTTCGGCTCCGGCACCCAGCAAGAGGCGGAGCAGCTTGAGTGGCTGCAGCGCATGGCGGCGGAGGCAGATGGCCGTCGGCTGGCCGTGTTCACCCACCGCCCGCTGATGATCGAGCATCCGGAAGAGCCGGATACCGGATACTGGTCCGTGAAGCCGGAGCCGCGCAGGAAGCTTCTCGAACTCTTCGGCCGCTACGATGTCGCCCTGGTGGCCACAGGGCATCTGCATCGGTCCCATGATACGATCATCGGAGGCCGCCGCTACATCTGGGGCGGCTCCTCAGGATTCGTGGTCGGCCCATCCCTCGCGCCGCCGATGCCGGGTGAAACCTTGCTCGGCGCCGTTATCTATGAGTTCGATGGCAGGGACGTTTCGGTCGCCAGGGCCGAGGTGCCGGGATTGACTACATACTGGATCGACGACGTGGTGCACGAAGTCTATCCGACCCCTCAGGCAACTACGGCATAGCGATCAATCCCCATGGCGCGCGTTGAACTTGAGTCCGTTAGCAAATCATTCGCTGACACCACGGTGCTGTCCGGGATCAACCTGGACATCGCCGATGGCGAATTCCTGACACTGGTAGGCCCGTCCGGTTGTGGGAAATCCACGCTGATCCGGATCATCGCCGGGTTGGAGCCGCAGACGAGTGGCCAGATCCGAATCAACGGAGAGCCGGTTGACCATCTGCGCCCGCATGAGCGGCGCGTTGCCATGGTCTTCCAGAGCTACGCGCTCTATCCCCATATGTCGGTCTTCGCGAATATGGCGCTGCCGTTGACCATGCAGCGCCTGTCATTGTGGGAGCGGGTGCCGTTGCTGCGCCTGTTCTCTGCGCGGCGCCGCCGGGTCATGCCGGAAATCCGGCGTGAGGTGCAGTCGGTGGCGGCGCAGCTCCAGATCGAGCCGCTGCTCAACCGCCGCCCCGCACAACTTTCGGGTGGGCAGCGGCAGCGCGTTGCGCTGGGTCGCGCCATGGTGAGGCATCCCAATGCCTTCCTGATGGACGAGCCCCTCTCGAATCTCGATGCGAAGCTTCGGGTTCACATGCGCTCGGAACTGACGGAGCTTCATCAGCGCCTCAAAACCACCTTCATCTATGTGACCCATGATCAGGTCGAGGCCATGACCATGTCCGACCGGGTCGCGATGATGGATGCCGGCCGTATCCTGCAACTCGGCACCCCTGCGGAGCTTTACGCGCGCCCATCCAACCTCAAAGTGGCGCAGTTCATCGGCAGCCCTGCGATCAACGTCCTGCCGGTGCGGATCGGTGATGGGGGAATGGTCGAGCTGCCTGGCAGCCCAGCCATGATCCACACCAGCCTTCCACCCGGATCGGCGGCGAGCATCGGATTGCGGCCGGAGGCGCTTCATCTCCTTCCATCGGGAAGTCCGCGAGATGGCGCCGTGCTGAACGCCAGGCTCCGCCGCATCGAGAATCTGGGGGCTGAATGCATGCTGCATTTCGACCTCCTGGCGCTTCCTGGGCATGGCGTGATTGTCCGGGCCGCTTCCATCAAGGGCCTCTCCGTCGGAGAGGAAGTGGTTCTCGGCTACGATATTGCCTCCATCCATCTTTTTGATGCGAAGGGCGAGCGTGCCGAGGTGCTGCCGATCTCCGCTCATCCGGCGCAGCGGGAGGCCGCAACGCCATGAGTGCGTTCCGGCTCCGACAGGCGCGGATCGAGCGCTGGACCGGGCTGGGTTTCGTGACCCCGGCCATGCTGCTGTTCATGCTCACCAGCCTTATCCCGCTGGCGGTGCTGCTGGGCCTGAGCTTCACGAATTACGAGCTGGGCGCGGTGGACACGAAGAGCGTCGGAACGGCGAACTTCGCGAAGGCCGTGGCTGATCCGGTGTTCCGGCGGTCGCTCGGGAATACGCTGCTTTATGTCGCGATCGTGCTGCCCGGGGCTGTGGGCCTTGCCCTCTTGATCGCGATCCTGGTCCATGGGCGGCGGCGTAGCCGCGGCTTCTACGAAGTGATCTACTTCCTTCCCGTCACATCAACTCTGATCGCCATGGCCACGGTGTGGCAGTTCCTGCTGCATCCACGCCTGGGCCCGGTGAACGCCTTCCTGCGTCTGCTGGGCTTCGATGAGGTGGCTTTCCTCAGCGAGCCGCATCTGGCGCTGCCGACTCTCGCTGTGGTGGGGATCTGGCAGTTGCTCGGCTTCAATATGGTGCTGTTCCTGGCGGGACTCTCCGCCATCTCCAAGGACCTGTATGAGGCCGCCGAGGTGGATGGCTGCGTCTCGGGGCTGGATCGCTTCCTGACCATCACCTGGCCGCTTCTGATGCCGACGACCATGTTCGTGATGGTCACCACCTCGATCACCGCCTTCAAGATCTTCGACACGGTCGCGGTCATGACACGCGGCGGCCCGATGGGTTCCTCGGAGGTGCTGCTCTACAATGTCTATCTGGAAGGATTCCAATACTTCCATATGGGCTATGCGGCGGCGCTCACCGTCATCTTCCTGGTCTTCATCCTGATGTTCTCCGCCATCCAGAGCTTCGTGCTCGAACGCAGGACGCATTACTGATGCCCTGCCTGCAGCGTGCCATCACCCGGGTCCTGATCCATGGGGTGCTCATGGCTGGGGCAGCTTTCATGCTGCTGCCCTTCGTCTGGATGCTGGCCACCTCCATCAAGCCGCCGGAGGAGGTGTTCAGCGCCACGCTACGCCTCCTTCCGACCCGCTTCTTTGGTGCAGAAAACTACAGTTTCGCGCTCACCCAGGCGCCTCTGCTCCGTTTCGCCATCAACGGCGTGATCGTCTGCCTCGGTATCCTGGTCGTGCAGCTCCTGGTCGCGATCCCCTGTGCCTATGCGCTGGCCAAACTGCGCTTTCCGGGGCGGAACCTGCTTTTCGTGCTGGTGCTGTTGGCCTTGGCCATTCCGGTTCAGGTCCCCGCGCTTCCGCTCTATATTGCGCTCGCGGAGATGGAATTACTGAACACCTATCTCTCGCTGATGCTGCCCTTCCTCTTCTCGGCCTTTGCCGTGTTCCTGCTGCGGCAGTTCTTCAAATCCTACCCGGACGACATCATTCAGGCCGCGCGGCTGGATGGGATGGGAGAGATGGAGATTGTCTGGCGCATCGTCGCGCCGAGCGCCTGGCCCGCGATCGCGGCCTTCTCGGTGTTCTCGGTCGTGGCTCATTGGAACGACCTCTACTGGCCGCTGATCGTCATTACCGATGGGGGCATGGCCACGCCGCCGCTGGGCATGATGCT
Organism: Roseomonas xinghualingensis; assembly: GCF_025791835.1. Taxonomy (GTDB): domain Bacteria; phylum Pseudomonadota; class Alphaproteobacteria; order Acetobacterales; family Acetobacteraceae; genus Roseomonas; species Roseomonas xinghualingensis. The sequence goes on along the minus strand of NZ_JAOXLP010000029.1, from coordinate 3,476 downwards.
CTTCGCTGATGCGGAGACGGGCTCGAACTACGGCGCCCTGATGGCTGCGGCGACCATGCTGACGGCACCGCTGGTTGTCATCTTCCTGTTCGCGCGCCGGTGGTTCATCGCCGGGGTGACAATGACCGGTGTGAAGTAAAACAACGGGAGACGCTGACGATGTACACGAGACGATTCCTGGGGTCCGCCGCGCTTGCGGGCCTGGCAGCTACACAGGCTCGCGCGCAGGCCCAGACGACGATCGACGTGCAGTACTGCTTTCCGGCCTTTGCACGCTTCCACGAAGCGGTGGCGGCGGACTTCATGAAGCTGCACCCGGACATCAAGGTGACCTTCCGCGCCCCGGCGCCGACCTATGATGACGGCCATCAGTCGATGCTGCGCGCGGCTGTGACCAATCAGCTTCCGGATGTCTACTATTCCGGTTTCCACCTGCAGTCGGAACTGGTGCGCACGCTGCTGCGGCGCCAGCAGATCGTGGATCTTGGCCCGCTACTGGACGCGGAGCCGAAAGAGTGGGTTGCGGCCAACTACTCCCCACGGATCATTAATCTTGGCCGGGTGGACGGAAAGCTCTACGGCATGGCGGTGAACGCCTCCACGCCGCTGATGTATTTCAACGCGGAACTGGTCAGGCAGGCCGGCGGCGACCCTGAGAAGATGCCCGACAGCTGGGATGGCGTGATCGCCCTGGCTGCGAAGATCAAGGCGAGTGGCCCAAACCTGGCCGGACTTGCCTACAACATCCATGAGTGGCCGGATGACTGGCTGTTCCGCGCCCTGATTCACCAGGGAGGCGGCAACATGCTCAACGAGGCCGGCACTGCCGTGGCCTTCGGCGATGCTGCGGGGCAGCGGGCGATGCGGTATGTGCGCCGCTTCGTCGCTGAGGCGGGAATGCCGCTGATCGACTGGGATCAGTCGCGCCAGCAGTTCATCGCCGGCCAGATCGGCATCTTCTTCGACACCCCGGCGCGGCTCCGTCAGGTGACAGACCTGATCGGCCGTCGCTTCACGCTGGGTACGGCCACTTTCCCGGTGGACGACAAGGCGAAGGGCGGTCTCCCGACCGGCGGCAATGCAGCGATCATCATGAGCAGGGACGCCGCGAAGCGCCGGGCCGCCTGGGAGTTCGTGAAGTACATGACGGGCCCCGAGGCGCAGAAGCTGGTTGTCGAGACCAGCGGATATCTGCCCACCAACCTGCGGGCAGTCGGGTCAGACTTCCTTGGGCCTTACTATGATGCCAATCCTAACTTCCGTACCATCACGCGCCAGATGGAACGGTCAGTGCCATGGCAGGGCTATCCGGGCGGCAATTCCGTACGGATCTGGCGCATGCAGCGGGAGATCATCAACCGCGTGATGCGCGGGGAGGTGGCGCCGGATGCGGGGCTGGAGCGGCTGGTCAAGGAAACCACGGCGCTGATGAGCTAGGGAGCGACGCTGCCCATGCAATCCTACGACGATATCCTGCGCGGCGTGTCCGACATCGCCGCGCAGGCGGCCGAAACCCTCGTGCGGATGCAGGCCGCCCCACGGGATGTCGCGCGGAAGGAATTGCGGGACGTGGTAACGGATGCCGATCTGGCCTCCGAGCGGGTGGTGCTGGACGGTATCCGCCGCCTCACCCCCGCTGCTGCAATCCTGTCGGAGGAGGCCGGGGCGATCGGCGATGGCGCCGATGAGCGCTGGATCGTCGATCCGCTGGACGGCACGGTGAACTACGCCGCCGGACTCCCCTGGTTCTCCGTTACCATGGCTTACCAGCGTGGTGGGCAGACGCGGGTCGGGATCGTTCATGCGCCTACCGCAGGGCTGACCGCAACCTATGCCGAGGGCTCCGGCGCCTGGGTGAATGGCAAGCGGGCCAGGACCTCGGATACCCGCTCCCTGTCGGATGCGGTCATCTCGGTTGTGCTGACCTCCCACTTCAATCCGGAGGAGGTGGCGCGGACCGCGGCCACGATCCAACGTCTTGGCGAATGCGCACGGGGCGTACGGGTCATCGTGTCAGGCGGACTTGAGATGTGCTTGGTGGCCAACGCGCAGCTCGATGCCTTCGTGTCGCTGAAGGCGGACATTGTCTCCCATGCCGCGGCCATGCCGCTACTGCGTCAGGCAGGGGGAAGGATCACCCTCTTGGACGGATCTGACGCGGGGGACGATTCAGAGATCCGCATCGCATCCAATGGCCATCTGCACGAGGAGTTGCTGGCTACACTGGGTGACATCTAGAGCATGATCCGAGCGATCTGATACCAACAGCCCTGGTGGATGACCGGTCCCGCCCTAAGCGGAGCCCCGTCATGGAACGGGGGTGTGGGACGCTGGGAGCGGCGCTCCGCTCGGGCCACGCCTCTGTCCCAGAGGGGACGATTTGGGAACGGCGTCACGGCCTAACCCGCTGGTTCGGCGCCAGCGCCGAGAACCAGGACGAGGATCGCCACACCCAGGCGAACATGGGCCTCATGGTCAACCGCTTCGAAGGAGCGGCTGGCCGGATCGCGGGCGTGGGCATGGGCCGCGGGGGGAACACCTCCGGCAGGCCCGGCATCGAGGGCGCCGTGGACAAGCAGGGCGGCGGTGGCGGCAAGACCCCAGGGACGACGAGCGGCAACCCTGGGGGAGGTGGGGCAGCGGGGAACCAAACCGGAAGATCCCGGGCCCCGGACTAGAGCGACTGGGCGGGAGCAAGAACAGAGGGGGGGCGGGTGTGGACCCGCCCCCCCTCTCATTTCCCCGCGGATCCCGGCGGCTCAGTCGTTACGGCGAGCCGCCGGGTTGGCTATGCCTGCCGCCGCCAGGGAGGCGTCGAAGGCCCGCTCGAATATCAACCTGATCCGGCTCTTCACCCGACCATCCTTGAAGCGGCGGCCGCTGTCGGCGAACAGCGGGCTGGCTGCATGCTCGGCCTTGAACGCAGCGTACTGCGCGAAGGCACCGGCGGCATCAGCCAAGGCAACGGCTAGGGCGTCCTCCAGCTCCGCTATTCGGGCGTTCTTGCCCTCCACGAGCCGGTTCAGCGTCCGTATGTTGGCGTTCGCCTGGTTCAGGGCGGTCATGGCGTTCGCGTGGTTCTGCCGCTCGGCCTGCCAGGCACCCAGTTCGTAGCTCATGTCGGGCCTCCACCCTGGACCTGAAAACGGGACCACCCCGCCGCGCCCGCATTAAAGCGGAAGCGTCGCCTTCCGTAAGGAGTTTATGGTGGCGTAGGGTCGAAAGCTCTCTGGGCTACCGCTCCACAAGTGGTCGTTTGCGGAACAGGTCCAGTCGCCGAAGGTTCGGATTCCAGCCTGAGCGGTCATCCGCCAAGGCGGTTGGTATGATTCGAATATTCTTGCCCGACGCGGCGACGATCTGATTCACCCTGATGGCTGGTAGGGAGGCCAGCATGGATGGGCCGGACCTTATCGGAGGATCTTCGCAGCCGCGTCGTTAGGGCAGTGGAGGGCGGGCTTTCGCGCCGCGCGGCC
>NZ_JAOXLP010000028.1 GCF_025791835.1 Roseomonas xinghualingensis | reverse complement strand
GGCCGCGCGGCGCGAAAGCCCGCCCTCCACTGCCCTAACGACGCGGCTGCGAAGATCCTCCGATAAGGTCCGGCCCATCCATGCTGGCCTCCCTACCAGCCATCAGGGTGAATCAGATCGTCGCCGCGTCGGGCAAGAATATTCGAATCAGATCGCTCGGATCATGCTCTAGCTTCGCGCAACGGCATCATGATGATCGGTGCCATCAACATCTGTGAACGGTGCCTCCAGCACAGGCGGGCTCAATCCGGGCCGGCTCCTTCGGCCGGCATCCTGTAGGCATGCCCCTGCTTCGGGGCATGCGGGCTGCCTCTTGACCGCAACCAGCGGATAGACTGACTCATCGCCTTACTCAAACCAGGAGCCAACATGCCTGCTCAGCAGCCTTCATCGTCGCCCGACACCATTTACCTTCAAGCACGAGAAGCCACTTTTCTTAAATCCCGTGACGTCCATTCGGCACAGCTGCCGGACGCCGACAAGATGAAGGTGAACGCAGGCGACACGTTGGAGGCGACGGCTACATCCCTCGACGGGAATTATTGGGTTCTTGAGGGCGCGAAGCTGAATGGCACAATGGTGCCGAGCCATGTCAACCTCGCATTGAGGGGACATTGGACAAAGATCGCCGCGCCTTCACGTGAGGAGCCCAAGGCCGCTGGCGGGGACCAGAAGGAGGAAATCCTCAGGATGCTGCGCGAAGGCAAGTCGGTCACTGCTGTCGCCAAGGCTCTTCGGGTTGGGCGCTCCAAAATAAAGAGCGTGCGTGATCAGATGGGCGAAAACGTCACAGGCTGACGCAACACTCGTCCGTGCTGAGCCGAGCAACCAACCTACGGGATGTCGACGTGACCACTCATGCGCTTTTGCGGCTGGATGTTGAATATATTCTGAGGAAGTTCAGAAATCGGCGCGTCCTTTACGCTCCGAACCCCGGCAATGCTGGCGATGCGCTGATCGCGATGGGAACCTTCCATTGCTTCAGCAAGCTTGGGATCTTTTTTACCCTTCTCGATGACTTTCTTGCCAAGGGCGGCGATATCAGCAAGGAAACCGTCATCCTTGCTGGGGGCGGCAATTTTATTCCCCAATATGGCTCGATCAAAAAGCAGCTTCAAACCGTCCACACCGCCAAGGAGGTTATTCTCCTCCCACATACGATCCGTGGCAACGAAGAAACGCTCGCCATGTTGGGAAGCAATGTCACGCTGATCTGCCGTGATCTGCAAAGTTTTATACACACGCAGAAAAGCACAAAAGGGCCGACGGTACTCTTGGCTCACGACATGGCCTTCCATCTCGATGTGGAGCGCCTCCTGTTCTCGTCGAGCCATGAGCCGGAATACAGGCAAAAGATGGCCAAGGCGCTAGAGCGCAACAAGATAGATTTCGATGCGCTTCGTGAGCTCGATCGTGTGTTCTTTATGAGAGGCGACAAGGAAAGCGCCGGCCATGACACAGAGCGGCACATGGATCTGTCCAAGGTCTTTTCATTTGGCATCATGCCTGACACCGCCGTGCCTTCTGCCTGGTGCTTCCTGGAGGCGATCAGATGCATGAAATCTGTGACAACAGACCGCCTGCATGTCGGCATCGGCTGCGCGATCCTTGGGCAGACCTGCACATTGCTGGACAATAGCTACGGCAAGAACAGCGAAATCTACCAATATAGCCTGAAAACCTTTTTTGATAATGTGAGCTTTTTCAAAACCGTCCCTGCCTGAAGTCCGATTGTTTCGCCTCGGCGGCCCCGGGAATCGTGCCCTGGTCCTGGTGCCGCCGACACCCATGCCCAGTTCCACCGCCCAGGTCAGGCTGAGAAGCGAGCGCTGACCTCCTGCGCCATGGAAGCGCCGGGCAAGGAGTGTACCTGACCTGTGACAATCTTTCGGATGCGGCACCTGCTTGTGCTGCTGCCTGGCAACCGCTTCGGGGGCGCGGAAGCCCACACACTTCGACTTTGCGCGGCAGCCGAAGCCTCCGGCTTGATGGTGACGATCGCGGCCGGGCCCGCTCTCCATCCGCTTCCGGCAGCACCTGGACGGCGGGTGCTGGAATTGCCGATCACCTGGCGGCGGGGATTGGTGGAAACGGCGCGCGAGGCCCAGGCCGAGGCAACCCGAGCAGCCCTGGCCGAGGCCAGTGCCGACGCGGTGCTGCTTCCCCTGCCCTGGCCCGACCAGGGAGCCGGCGCCATGCAAGCCTTGGCCGAGGCGCGGATCCCTACATTGGTGATCGCCCATCTCGCCCCACATGGCGCCGAGCCGCCGCCCGGCCTGGATGAGGAAACCCTGGCCGCCGCCGCTGCGATACGGGCCGAGTGGGTCGCCGTATCCGCTCCTACCGCGGCGCGCTTCGCACGCTTCCTGCGCCTGCCGCCTAGCCAGGTTGCGACTGTACCGAATGGCACCGATCCGCCGCCACAACTGGACCGGGCCCTTGCCCGACATGCTTCGCGGACAGGATTGGGCCTCGGTCCGGAGACTCCCGTGGCGCTCTTCCTCGGCCGGCTGGACGAGGCGAAGGGGGCCGACCGTCTTCCGATGCTTGCGGAAGCCTTTGCCCGACGGACCTCTGGCGTCATTGTCGCCGCCGGCACTGGCACGTTGGAAGCGGCGTTGCGAAGCGAGGCCTCAGAGGGCCACCCGCTGCGCCTTATCGGGCAGCACGCACAGCCCGCCGAGCTGCTGGCAGGCGCCGATGCGCTCCTCCTGCCCTCTCGACTGGAGGGCGACCCGCTCGTCTTTCTCGAAGCCGCATCCTGGGGGCTGCCCGTGGTGGCGAGCCCGGAGGCGCTTGAGGCGCTCGGAGAGGCCGCCCCAGCCGTCGCCGCCCTGGCCGATGCCGCGGATCTGGCCGAAATGGCCGATGCCCTGGTGGGCGCTGTCCACGGCACCCCGGCGACAAGGGAAAGGGTGGAGGCTGCCCGGCACCTCGCCGCCTCCCGCTCTGCGCAGACAATGGCCACCCGCTACCTTTCCCGCCTTCGACGCCTCATGGCGCCACCGCTGCTTGGCGGGCCGGGAGGGGGATGAGATATTGCCGAGCTCGACGACATTGAAATGGCAGGAGGCGGATCGTCGGATGCAGGCGCCGACGGGATTGGATGAGCATGAAGCCGGCGCATGGACCGGCGCCATGATCCCGCCAGAGATCGCCGTGGTCATCCCCAGTTACCGCCAGCCAGCCCTGCTGGCCGAGGCTGTGGAATCCGTTCTGTCGCAGCGTGGGGCGCGCCGCGTCGCGGCCGTGGTCGTCGATGACGGATGTCCCATGCCCGAGACGCGGGAAACCGCGCTCCGCCTCGCGCGTGGCAATCCAGGCCGGGTGCATCTGCTGCGGCAGGCAAATGGGGGGCTATCCGCTGCCCGCAACACCGGGATCGACTTCGCCCTGCGCGCCTGGCCCTCCTGCCGCGCCGTCTTCCTGCTGGATTCCGACAACCGGCTGGGCCCCTGGCTGATTGATCGTGCCGCCGCGCTGCTGGAGGACGCTGGGCCGGGAACCGGCTGGGTCTATCCGGATTTCGACTTCTTCGGCATTCCGGAACATGCCTCGGCTGCGGGAGAGCACAGCCTCTTCCTGCATCTGCTGGAAAATACGAGCGATGCCGGCAGCCTTGTCTCCCGCAAGGTCTTCGAAGCCGACCTGCGCTTTGACGAGACGATGCGCCAGGGCTTCGAGGACTGGGATTTCTGGCTGCGCGCCGCCGCCGCAGGCTTTCGCGGGCGGCACCTGCCCATGGCCGGCTTCGCCTATCGCCGGCGCGCAGGCGGGATGCGGCTGGAGGCGGAGCAGCGCCGGGCCGGAATCCTGGCCGGCATGCGCGATCGGATCCGCCCGTTACTGGATCCCCGCCGGCTACTCGCACTGGAAGCAGCGGAGGTGCCGCGCTTCCTGCTGCACCGTAACGGGGCGCCGACGACCGAGTGGGTGGTCGATCCGCTGTGCCCGGCGCACCCACCTCTGCCTCGTGACGCGTCGCGCAGGCTGATCGTGGAGGCGAGCCGCCATCCACAGGCGGTGCATGCGCCACCCTTCCTCGTCTTCGCCTCGGATGCGGCGCTGGAGGCGCTGCGGAATGGGAAGCTGCTGCACAACCTGCTCTGGCAGGCCGAGATCCTGCTGCGCCAGGTGGATGCGGTCGGCATCACCCTTTCCTCCGGCACAGGAGATGAGTTGGCCATCGAGCGAGGTGACGGCCCCCTTCCGGAGGACAGCGCCCTCCTGGTCATGCGCAACACGACCTGGCAGGAAGCCGCCTCGCTCGGATCGGGCTTCGAGGCCGTGACCCGGCGCGCCGCATCCCTGTGCGTCACCCTGCCCACCATCCTTTCCCACAGCGCCCCGCCGGTATTGGATGACGCCGCGGCGGAATACGCCGCACTGGCCGAGGCCTTTGCCACAAGGCATCCCGAGCATGGCGAATGGCGTGGAGACTGGCGCCGTCCGCGCGCGAAAGCGCATGAAGGCTATCGTGAACTGATTGGCGTTGGCGCGATGCTGCCCTGGCTGGCCCCGACGGACGGACGCGATATCGGCCTGATGGTACCGATCTTCGATCTGGGCGGCGTCGAGCGGGTGGTGACGAACTATGCCCGCGTGCTGCGCCGCCGCGGCTGGCGCCCACATCTGATCGTCACCGGCGCGGACCGTGCGCAGATGCCGCCCGATGCCCGCGCGGCCTTCGAGACGGTGCAGTTCTCCCAGGCCGGTGGGATCGAAGGGCAGGATCCGGTGGCCACCCATCTCGGCGCCCCTCTGCCGGGCGTTCACGAGACGCGCGACGCGCTCGGCCTGGCCGCGCCGATGCATGCGGTGCTGGCAACCCATTCACAGGGCGCCCATGCGATGGCGGGCGCGCTTCGCCGCCTTGGCACCTTCATGGTGGCCGGGCTCCATCTGGTGGAGCGGGATGCAGCCGGCGCGCCGCTCGGCAATCCGCACGCCCTGCTGGCGCAGGAGACGGCTTACGATGCGGTGGCCGTGGTGTCGCAGGGGCTGCGGGATTGGTGCGCCGCCCAGGGTTTGCCGGAAGCAAAGCTGATCCTGGTGCCCAACGGCCCCGGCCATGCCTCGGCGCCCGGCGCGGCCGAAGCGGCGATGGCGGACCGCGCGACGCGCGAGGGCCCGTTGCGCGTGCTGTTCCTCGGCCGCCTGGACCCGCAGAAGGGGCTGAACCGGTTGCGCGACATCGTTGCGCTCACGCCCGGCATGGCATGGCGAGCCGCAGGCCGCGCGGTGTTGGGACGGGCGCATGACGATATCCCCGGCCTTCCCGTGGAACAGCCGCCCGATGGTCCAGCGGCGCTGGACGCGCTTCTCGCCTGGGCCGATGTGCTCGTCCTGCCTTCCCGTTTCGAGGGATCGCCGCTCACCATCCCGGAAGCCCAGCGCATGGGCTGCATACCGATCGTGACCCATACCGGCGCCGTTGCCGAAATGATCGCGGATGGCAGGGATGGCTTCCTGATTCCCATGCGGGACGACCCGGCTGTCGCCTCGGCCTTCGCCGATCGCCTCGTGGCGCTTTCGGTGGATCGCGCCAGGTTGCGGACCCTGTCCCGCGCCGCCGCGGCGCGCGCCGCCACCCTTCCTGGCTGGGAGGCGCGCATGGCCGCCCTCCTGGACCGTCTCGACAAGGTTGTTGCTTCGTGACGCTGCGCGCCGACCCTGCCCATCTGCCGCGCCTGGCCGGCGGCAGCCCGATCGTCCTTGTGGCCGAGGGGGTGATGGACCCCTCTCCCCTCGCCTCCCCGGCTCTGGAGGTCTGGCTGGCCTCCAGCCGCGGCGACGCGATCCTGCTGCACCCGGCAGGGACCCGCGCGCCGGAACCGGCCACCTCCGTATCCCTGGCCACGCCCCCCATGGGAACCATTGCCCTCATCGCCACCGAGCGGCTGCGGATCGCGCCCATTGCTCGCTGGTGGACAGAATCCTCCGGCTTGGCCGCGCCGCCCTTCCTGCCAGCCGCCACCGGCCAAGCTGCCCTGGCGGGTCTGCTGCCCATCCTGGCCAAGGCTCTGTCCTCCGCCCATGCGCGCGAGGCCTCGCTTGGCCGCGCACTGGTGGCCGCGCGGGAGGAGTTGGAAGAGACCCGGCAGGCCATGGCCGCCGCTTCCCGCGTCATGGCGCACCGCCCTCCCAAACCGCCCCGCCTCGTCCTTTCGGGCGAAGCCGGGGATGGTCCGGTGCTGCAGGGGGCGGGGCGCCATGTGCTCGGAATCGGGTTGGCTAGGCTGGCCGCGATCGCCGTGCATGTCGCCGGGGCAGGCCAGGGTGAGGGCCAGCTTCATCTCCGTCTCCGGGGTGGCGAGAGCGAGCGCGTGGTCGGGTTCTGGACGGTGCCGGCCTCAGCCTTGGCACAAGGCTGGCTGGTCCTGGACCTTCCCACGCCGCTCGGAGCGCTTCGCGAGACGGCGGTGCTGGAGGTCATACCGGAAGGCCCCGGGCTGCCGGGCCTCTCGCGCGACGCGCGCTGGGCAGGAGCGGCTGGCGATCATCCCCTGGCACTCCGCGCCTGGGCCGGCGAGCCGGGCGACCGTTATCTCGCGCCTGCCTTCTGGACACCGGGCGAGGTCGGGCTGGCGCCGCCCCGCGCACTGCCTTTCGCTCTTCCGGCCATGACCTGGGAAGCGGCCCGGCCATTGGCAGGTCAGGTGGATCTCGTCGCACTCGGCACGGAAGCCCCCCGCCCCCTGCTGCGCGCACGGCCTGGGGAACAGGCGGTGCTGCTGCTGCCCAGGCTCGATACCGCAGGGCTCCACCGGCTACGGATCGCCTTCGCGGAACCGACCGGGCACGGCTCCTCGGTTTCTGCCTGGCTCCATCCGGCGGATCGCCCTCCCGCCGACGCCGCTGCGCTGGAGCGCGGTGGCGATGGCACGGCAACGACTGGTTGGCACCGGCTTCCGGATGACGGGGGAGAGTTCAACCTGTCCCTCGCCGTGTCGCGCGGCGCAGCTGCAAGCCTTGCAATCGGGCTGCGGGCGGGATCGGAGGACGCAGTGGTCGAGATCACCCAGATCGCGGTTTCGGCCGATCAGGTTGATGAGGCGCCTCTGCCCCGGGCTGAAGCTTCACCCCCGCTGGTCACCCGCGCCGATCCGGCGACGCCGCTGGCGGCTCCCCTGCCCGTCCCGGCAAGCAATCTTGACGTGGCGTCACCCGTGGCGGCCGGAATCGTGACGCGGGAGGACAGCGCGGTGCCGCTCACGCCTCCCCGGCCAGCGATGGCGGCTTCGCCAACGGAGCACCCCGCTCCACCCACCTCACCGCCTCGCTATTCGCCGCCAGTCCTGCCGCTGCCACCGCTTCCGGGGTCACCGCTCGCAGCAGCCATCCGGCCGGCGAGCCCGGCGCAGGCAATGCCGGTGCCTTCGCCTGCGCGGCCATCTACCGAGCCCCCAAAGCCGTTGGCGCCGATTCCAAGGGTGGCGCCACGGCCGGCGCGCCCTTCCGCCCGCTATGAGATCGTGCGGCTGCACCAGCACCTGCCAGGCGAGTCCTACCGGCATCTGGACCTCACCGTGGCAAGCCTTGCCGCCGGTGCAGCCCGCTGGGCCGCGCTGCGCGTTAAATTCGCGACGAAGGATGGCGAACCCCGGCTGGAGTTCCGGCAGGCACCGGGCTGGCCAAATATGTTCCGGGACTGGCTGGGCCGCGCCAGTGACAAGTTCGGTCCCTTCCTCCGGATCGCCATGCCGGAACTGCGGGACTTTTTGGCCTCCATCACCGATGAAAGGGACGCCGCCATGATGCGTGCCCTCATTTCCGTGCTGCCCCGCATCGTGGAGGATGGCTGCCGCCAGGCGGGCCTCTCCGTCGCGGACACGGCCGGCTGGGTCGAGAAGGCAGAGTTGCTTCAGCAGGAAACAACACGCCCGGCTGAAGGCGAACCCGCTACGCCGGCGCGGGGTGGCTGAGGAGGCCGCGCGCCCCTCGGGACGCGCGGCCCGTCACGGTTCAGACGCGCTCGATGATCATCGCAATGCCCTGCCCGACGCCGATGCACATGGTGCAGAGCGCATAGCGGCCGCCGCGCCGGTGCAGCTCATGCACCGCGGTCTGCACCAGGCGCGCGCCGCTCATGCCCAGCGGGTGGCCCAGGGCAATGGCGCCGCCATTCGGGTTCACATGCTCCGCGTCATCCGGCAGGCCAAGATCGCGCGTCACGGCGAGTGCCTGGGCCGCGAAGGCCTCGTTCAGCTCGATGACATCCATGTCGGAAAGCTTCAGGCCCGCCTTTTCCAGCACCTTGCGGGTGGCCGGGGCCGGCCCGAAGCCCATGATGCGCGGCGGCACGCCGGCAGTGGCAGTGGCCACCACGCGGGCACGCGGGGTCAGGCCCTGGCGCTTGGCCATGGCTTCGTCGGCCAGGATGATCGAGCAGGCGCCGTCATTCACGCCCGAGGCATTGCCCGCCGTCACGCTGCCGCCTTCCCTGCGGAAGGGGGTGGAAAGCTTCGCCAGCGCCTCGGCGGTGGTGTCGGGGCGCAGATGCTCGTCCTTGTCGAAGATCACCGGATCGCCCTTGCGGCGCGGGATTGTGACGGGGACGATCTCCTCGGCGAAGCGGCCGGCCTTCTGGGCGGCACCGGCGCGCTGCTGGCTGCGGAGCGCGAAGGCATCCTGATCGGCGCGGCTGACCTGGAAGTCCTGGGCGACGTTCTCGGCGGTCTCCGGCATCGAATCCACGCCGTGCTTCGCCTTCATCAGCGGGTTCACGAAGCGCCAGCCGATGGTGGTGTCGTAGATCTCGGCATGGCGGCCGAAGGCCTCGGCGCTCTTGCCCTGAACGAAGGGGGCGCGGGTCATGCTCTCGACGCCGCCGGCAAGCATGAAGCTCGCCTCGCCCGCCTTGATGGCGCGGGCAGCGATGCCGACGGCATCCATGCCCGAGCCGCAGAGGCGGTTCACCGTGCTGCCGCCGATCGTCTCGGGCAGGCCGGCGAGCAGCAGGGCCATGCGGGCGACGTTCCGGTTGTCCTCGCCGGCCTGGTTGGCGCAGCCGAAGATCACATCGTCCAGCGCACCCCAGTCCACGCTCTCGTTGCGCGCCATCAGCGCCTTGAGGGGAACGGCACCCAGGTCGTCGGCTCGCACGGCGGCGAGCCCGCCGGCATAGCGTCCGATCGCGGTGCGGGCGGCGTCGCAGATAAAGGCCTCGGCCATGGCGTCCTCCGATGGTTCGCGTCTGCGCCAGGAAGCCCATCCGGGGCGCGCTGCCAAGGGGGGATCGGCGAGGCGAACTTTCCGCGACCGGAGGGAGGCAGGGCTCGTTTCAGCCGTCCTGCAGGACCGCCCGGGCGAGTTCGTTGCTCTCCCCCACCGGGCGGAGGTGAAGGGTCAGGCCAGTGCCGACCAGCTTCCGCGCCTCCATCTCCAAAGCCGCACGCAACCGCGCCACCACAGCCTCCGGCACGGCCACGGCCCAGCGGCCCGGCTGCCCAGGCCCGGCACTGGGATCAGGAAGAATGGCGGCACGGGCCTCGCTGACCAGGATCGCCTCCAGCCGATGCGCGACGAGCTTCCGGCGCGCGGCACGGGCTGGGACGGCACAGGCGCCGCCGGCCAGGCCGCGATCCCTGGCACGCAGCCAAGCGGCGTGGCGCGTCACGTCCTCCCGCAATTCCAGCCCTACCTCGCGGCAGCCCGTCATGACGCGCAGGGCGGCAACAAACCGCGCCTCCCTTACCAGAAGCCAGGTCCGGACCTCCTCCACGGTGCTGAACTCGAGCGGCTGGGGCAGGTGCAGCGCGGATGAAGGAAGCGAAGGGCGGGCCATGCCGGCCAGCAGCCCCGTCACGCGCCCGGCCCGGACCGAGGGATGGCCCGGAGCGGCGCCGGGCGCGATGCCCAGGAGAAAAAGGGAGGATTCGCTATCCATGCGGCCTATATGGCCGTGGCCGATGAACAACAGATTGATGCCCGACCTTCCACAGTCGATGCCGCCACTTCCACAAACCGGTCATCAGATTGTAGTGTGGGCGCAACACGAGGCACCTAACCCCCGGCCCACGCTCCGACCGGGGCCTCATTGCAGGGAAGGATCCACCTTATGCGGCGACGTCACCTTGCTGCCGGCGCAATAGCGCTGACCAGCCTGATCTCCACGCCCTTCGCCGCAAGGGCGCAGCAGCCTGTGGAAATCCAGTTCTGGCACGGGCTGAACCAGCCGCTGGGCGGAATGCTCGAGCAGTTGGCGACCGACTTCAACGCCACCCAGGCGCAGTACAAGGTCGTCCCAACCTTCCGCGGCGGCTATGCCGAGACGGCTGTGGCCGCGATCGCCGCCTTCCGCGCCAACACCGCGCCGCACATCCTGCAGATGTTCGAGGTGGGCACCGGCACGATGATGAGCGCCGGCCGTGCCATCAAGCCGCTGCACGAAATCGTCGCCGAGACCGGCGTCGCCATCGATCCGAACGACGTCATCGGCCCCGTGGCCGGCTACTACGCCGCCGCCGACGGCAAGATGATGGCGCTGCCCTTCAACAGCAGCACCACCATCGCCTTCTATAACAAGGACATGTTCCAGAAGGCGGGGCTGAACCCGAATGCCTTCCCGGCCACCTGGCAGGGTGTGGAAGAGGCCGCGCGCAAGCTGAAGGCCGCCGGCATCGCATGCCCGATGACCACCTCCTGGCCGAGCTGGGTGATGGTGGAACAGTTCCTCGCCATCCATGACGTGCCGCTGGCCAGCCGCGCGAACGGCTTCGAGGGGCTCAATACCGAGCTGAACCTCACCAATCCGCTGATGGTGCGGCACCTGACCAACCTGGTGAACTGGCAGAAGGAAGGCCTGTTCCGCTACGCGGGCCGTGACTCCGCGGGCGACGCCCTCTTCCCGGCCGGTGAGTGCGCGATCACCTTCGCCTCCTCCGGCGTGCGCGCCCGCACGGTGCGTGAGGCGCGCTTCCAGTGGGGCGCGGCCATGCTGCCTTATTACGAGGGCGTCCAGGGCGCACCGCGCAACTCCATCATCGGCGGCGCGGCCTTCTGGGTGATGAACCGCGGCCCGAACGCCCGCCGCACCCCGGAAGAGCTGAAGGGCGTGGCGGAGTTCTTCCGCTACATCACCAGCGCCCCGGTGATGGCCAAGTGGCACCAGGACACCGGCTACGTCCCCGTGACCCGCTCCGCCTATGAGGCGACCAAGGCGGCCGGCTACTACCAGCAGAACCCGGGCGCGGACGTGCCGATCGAGCAGATGCTGCGCGGCGGCGATCCCACCCCGAACAGCCGCGGCATCCGCCTCGGCGGCTTCATCGAGATCCGCAACATCATCCAGGAGGAGATGGAGCGGGCCTTCCAGGGCCAGGCGACGCCGGAGCAGGCCCTTCAGAGCATGAATACCCGCGGCAATCAGGTGCTGCGGAACTTCGAGCGCACGAACCGTAACAACTGACGAATCCGTACCCGGCGGGCATCCCCGCCGGGTACGACGAGGGCGCCATGCAGAAAAAAGTCATCTTCAAGGGCAAGCTACTGCCGCTCGCCCTGCTGGCGCCGCAGCTCGCCGTGACTTTCATCTTCTTCTTCTGGCCGGCGGGCCAGGCGATCTACCAGTCCCTGTTGCGAGAGGATGCCTTCGGCTTTTCCCGCGAATTCGTGGGGCTGGAGAACTTCCACGAGGTGCTGACGGACCCGAGCTGGGTGAACGCGGCCCTCAACAGCCTTGTCTTCTCGGGCTTCGTGGCCGGGCTAGCCCTGGGCCTTGCCCTCTTCCTCGCGGTGCAGGCGGACAAGTCGATCCGCGGCGCCACCGCCTATCGCAGCCTGCTGATCTGGCCCTATGCCGTGGCGCCGGCCGTAGCGGCGGTGCTGTGGCTTTTCCTCTTCCAGCCCAATGTCGGCATGCTCGGCCGCTGGCTGAACGCCATGGGTATCGCCTGGGACTACCGCCTGAACGGCGGGCAGGCGATGACCCTGGTGATCATCGCGGCGGCCTGGAAGCAGCTCGCCTATAACTTCATCTTCTTCCTCGCGGGGCTGCAGTCCATACCGGCCAGCGTGCTCGAGGCCGCCGCCATCGACGGCGCGCGCCCGGCCCGCCGCTTCTGGACCATCATCTTCCCGCTGCTTTCCCCCACCACCTTCTTCCTGCTGGTGGTGAACCTCACCTACGCCTTCTTCGACACCTTCGGCATCATCCACTCGCTGACCAATGGCGGCCCCGCCAAGGCGACCGAGACGCTGATCTACAAGGTGTATGTGGACGGCGTGCAGAATCTGAACCTCGGTTCCTCCTCGGCGCAGAGCGTCATCCTCATGATCCTCGTGATCGGGCTAACGGCCATCCAGTTCCGCGCCGTCGAGAAGAAGGTGCATTACTGATGTCCAGCACCGCCCTCCCCGCCGCCGTCCCCATGCAGGCCGAGCGGGATGATGCCCTGCTGCGCGCTACGCGCAGGCGGCGGGTCATGTCGAAGATCGTGGCGCATGGCGCGCTGATCCTCGGCGTGCTGATCGTCGCCTTCCCGATCTGGATGACGCTGGTCGGCTCAACACATGACGCGGCCACCATCGGGCGCGGCGATGTGCCGCTCCTGCCGGGCAGCCATGCCATCGAAAACTATGCCACGGCCTGGAACGAGGGTGGCGGCAAGAGCCGCACCACCCCGGCCGCCCTCATGCTGTGGAACAGCCTGCTGATGGCGCTGCTGATCGCGGTGGGGAAGATCACGATCTCCATCCTGTCGGCCTATGCGGTGGTGTTCTTCCGCTTCCCGCTGCGCATGGCCGCCTTCTGGGCCATCTTCATCACCCTGATGCTGCCGGTGGAGGTGCGGATCATCCCGACCTTCCAGGTGATTGTGGACCTCAGCCTGGGCAATACCTGGGCGGGCCTCATCATCCCGCTGATCGCCTCGGCCACCGCCACGCTGCTCTTCCGCCAGTTCTTCCTGACCATCCCCGACGAGTTCGTGGAGGCGGCGAAGATCGACGGTGCGGGCCCGCTGCGCTTCCTCAAGGATGTGGTCCTGCCGCTGTCGCTGACCAACATCGCGGCGATGTTCGTCATCCTCTTCATCTATGGCTGGAACCAGTATCTCTGGCCGCTGCTCATCATCAACGACCGCTCCATGGAGACGATCGTGGTGGGGCTTTCGAAGATGATCGGAAGCGGCGACTCCCAGAATGAATGGAACACCATCATGGCGACCGCCGTGCTGGCCCTGCTGCCTCCCGTGCTCGTGGTCGCGCTGATGCAGCGCTGGTTCGTGCGCGGCCTGACCGAGACCGAGAAGTAAACCGATGGCCACTCTTTCCCTCCGTGATGTGCGGAAGTCCTTCGCCGCCACCCAGGTGCTGCACGGCATCGAACTGGAGGTGGCCGATGGGGAACTGGTCGTGATTGTCGGCGCCTCGGGATGCGGCAAGTCCACCCTGTTGCGGATCGTCGCCGGTCTGGAAACCGCCACGTCGGGCCAGGTGGTGATCAACAACCGCGACGTGACCGAACTCGAGCCCGCTGACCGGGACATCGCCATGGTGTTCCAGAACTATGCGCTCTATCCGCACATGTCGGTCTTCGGGAACATGGCCTATGGGCTGAAGATCCGTGGCATGGACAAGGCGGAGATCGAGCGCCGGGTGAAGGCCGCCGCCGAGATCCTCGGTATCGGCCCGTTGCTGGAGCGCAAGCCGAAGCAGCTTTCAGGCGGCCAGCGGCAGCGCGTGGCCATGGGCCGCGCCATCGTGCGCGAGCCGGCGCTCTTCCTCTTCGACGAGCCACTCTCCAACCTGGATGCCAAGCTGCGCGTGCAGATGCGCGCCGAGATCCGGCGCCTGCAGCGCCGCCTCGGTGTCACTTCCCTCTTCGTCACCCATGACCAGGTGGAGGCGATGACGCTGGGCGACCGGCTGGTGGTGATGAATGCGGGCCGCGCCGCCCAGGTGGCACCGCCCATGGAGATCTTCGAGCGCCCGGCCGACACCTATGTGGCCGGCTTCATCGG
Organism: Roseomonas xinghualingensis; assembly: GCF_025791835.1. GTDB lineage: Bacteria > Pseudomonadota > Alphaproteobacteria > Acetobacterales > Acetobacteraceae > Roseomonas > Roseomonas xinghualingensis. The sequence continues at coordinate 29,458 of NZ_JAOXLP010000028.1, read as the reverse complement.
CAGCCCCGCGATGAACTTCATCCCCGCGGTGCTGGAGGATGGCGGCGCTTCGGCGAAGCTGGAGGATGGCAGCTCGATTCGCTTCGCGGATGGGCCGCGCCCCGGCCCGGCTGGCCGGCGCCTCACCCTCGGCCTGCGTCCAGAGCATGTGGAGCCCACGAATGGCGACGGCTCCATCCCACTGACGGTCGAGTTGATCGAGCCGCTGGGCTCCGAGACGGTGGTGCATGGGCGCGCGGCAGGCGGCATGCCGATCGTTACTCGTCTGCAGGGAGCTTTTTCCGGCCAATCCCTTTCCGTGCATCTGTCGCCAAAGCATCTGCACGTCTTCGACGCCGAGACGGGGCGCCGGCTGGATTCCTGATCCAGCTTGCCAGAGCATTTTTTCGTTCACCTGCGTTCACGTCAAATGCTCTGTCTTGGCCTTATGTTTGTAGAGCGGATTCACGCTTCCGGGCGCCCCTGCCCTGCAAGGATCCGCTCCAACCCCTTCCGGCGACAGCCCGCTCCCGCTACCCATCGCGGTGATGGATGCCTGGCCAAAAGAGACCCCGCCCCTCTCCACCCTGAGAGAGAAAGCCGCGCGGCTTTGGCATGAGGGCCGGGCGGAGGACGCCGCCCGCCTCTATGCCGAGGTGGCGGCGCGCTCGCCCGACCCCTCCGGGGACCTTCTCTGGCAGGGTCATGCGCTGCGCTCCGCCGGCGCGCATGAGGCGGCGTTCGGGGCCTATTCGCGGGCCGTGGCGGAAAGCCCCGCCGAATCCGCGCCCCATTGCCATCGCGGCCATGCACTCTGGCTGCTGGGGCGGCGGGAGGAAGCGGCCCACGCCTATTCCATTGCCCTGGAAATGTGGACCGGTGAAGCGCCCCTGATCGAGGCCGAGGAGGCGCTGCTCCGGCTGGCCGAGGAGGGCGCCGCCCCGCCCGATGCACCCTTGCCGCCTCGCCCCGCAGATCCGCGGCCGGAGGCGGTACCGGTTACGGCTACTCCGCCCAAGGTTGCTCCTCCGCCTCGTCCCGAGTCCATGACCTCGCGACGCCTCACCATGCTGGCGCCACCGCCGCGGCCGCGCATAGCAATGCTGCGCGCCGGCGGCGTCCTGCCCGCGCGCGCTGGCCGGGCAGCTGCCGGCACCATCGCCTTCGACGTCTCCGACCTGCTGATGCATTTTGACCACCGACGGACCCTCACCGGCATACAACGGGTCCAGGCCAGCATCGTCGGTGCCGCGCTGCGCTCCGGCATGGACGCGGCATACCTTGTGTTCGGCACCGCCAGCGGTGCTTGGCGCGCTGTGCCGGGGGAGCGGCTGTCCGCATTGCTCACACTGGCTGGTGCTGGGGCGAACACCGACGATCCTGAGTGGATCGCCGCCCGCGACGCGGTGAGCGAGGCCGCCGTCACCACCCCGCTCCACGCCTTCCCCGAAGGGGGCATGCTGGTGAATCTGGGGAATTCCTGGGGTATTCCTGGGTATTTCAAAGGCCTGCGCGCGGCGCAGCGGGCCAGCGGTCTGCGCTACGTGCCCTTCCTGCATGACTGCGTGCCGCTGGTCATGCCTGAGCATTGCGTGCGGACGCTGGTCCAAGACTATGCGCGCTGGTTCGCCGCCATGGGCGTTCATGCACATGGCCTGCTCTGCAACTCCGAATCCACCCGCGCGGACGTGAATCGCTTCCTTGATGCCCTGATCCCCGGGCTGGATCTGCCGATGGAGGTGGTGCGGCTTGATGGCGACCCCCGCGGCAATGCGGTGCCTGATCCCGCCGCGCTGGAGGGCACCCACGCCCCGCGCCCGCCCGAGCCCTACATACTCTTCGTCGCGACGATTGAGAGCCGCAAAGACCATCTGACGGTCTTCCGCGCCTGGCTTTCCCTGCTGCGGCGCCATGGCCCGGCGAGCATCCCCCGCCTGGTCTGCGTGGGCGGGGAGGGCTGGCATGCGGAGGCCGCGATGAATCTGCTGGCGAGCAGCCCGGAACTGTCGCGCCATGTGGTGGTGCTCCACGGCATCTCGGATGGTGGGCTGGCCGCGCTGTACCGGGACTGCCTCTTCACCATCTACAACTCGCATTACGAGGGCTGGGGCCTGCCGGTGACGGAAAGCCTGGCCTGGGGAAAGGTGCCGGTGGTGCCGCGCCATTCAGCGCTGGTGGAATCGGGCGCGGGGGCCGCCGTCTTCATCGAGCCACAAAGCGAGCGAGACATGACGGCGGCGGTGGAGCGGCTGCTCTTCGAACCCGGTACCCTTTTCGAGGCGGAACGGGCTGTTGCGGCGCTGGGCCCGTGCCGCAGCTGGGAGGCTGTACTGGGGCAGGTCGTCTCGGCCGTCGAGCGTTTCGGGGAGAAGCCGGCGGCGCTAGCGGCGGAACGGATGGCTCTGCCACTCGGGCAGCGGCTTTCGCTCCGGCGCACGGATGCGCTGGTGCCGGACCTTTCCATGGTCCTCATCGAGACCGTGCGGGAGGGGGCTGGCTGGCGGCCACCGGAGGACTGGGGTTCTCCCCTGGCCGGCAGCGCTGCGCGGCTTCGGCTGCCGCTGCCGCCCGACACCTCCGGCCTCCTGCGCCTGCATCTCGAATTACGGTCTGAAGGCGGAGGCAGGCTCAACCTGGCGCTGTTCGCCGACTCGCGGCCGGCCGGAAGCGCGGCCATCCAGGAGGTGCCCGCGGGTGACTTCGCCACCGCCGTTCCCGTCGAGGTGGCGGAGGGGACGCGGCTGCTGGAGCTGGAGCTGGACGCCCCTCCCGGCAGCGGGCTGCGCGGGCTGATGCTGTGCAAGGATGACGACCTGCTGGCGCGGCTGGACTTCCTGGAAGCACAACGCCTTCCCCACCCATCCCACTGAGCCGGTTGTCCGGTCCACAACCAATGATTGCTGGAGTGTTAACGGCCAAGGCTGCGAGACTGAGGCATGCGCATCGCCCCCCTCGCCTTCATCCATCAGCGTGGTCGGTTTACCTCTGATTCACGACTCTCGGGCACCATCCTGCGCATGATCAGCACCAACTCCCTGGCTGCGTTCACGCAGGATGTCGCCCGCGCGGCGGGCATCGGACCGGTCCAGCCCGTGCGGTCGGGGGGCGGCGGCCCGTCCGCCCAGGCCACCCCCGCGCAGCGCCTGCTGGAATCGGTGCCGCCGCCTCCCGCCACGCCGATGCCCAGGGGATCCCTGCTGGATCTGCGCGTTTAGGGCTGATCGGCGGGGCAGGCTTCCCAAAGCCCTGAGCCTCCTTCAACAGGTTAGCGCCTCAGAAGCGAAGCCATATGACGGGGATCGCACCCGGGTTCCGTTTCGAAAAGGGTTGAGCCGGGCGTTTGCAGTAGCCATTCTCTGCCAATGGCCGGCGAGTTCGTACAAATGCGGCAGGAGGGTGACGACCGGGACCGGCTGACATGCCGGGACTGTGGCTACATCGCCTATGAAAATCCCAAGGTCGTCGTGGGTTCCGTCGTCACGGTCGGCGATGGCGTGATGCTGTGCCGGCGCGCGATCGAGCCACGCGCCGGGTTCTGGACACTGCCTGCCGGCTATCTCGAGATGCACGAAACCGTCGAGGAAGGCGCGCGGCGCGAGGCCTGGGAGGAAGCCCAGGCACGCATCGCGCTGGATGGCATCCTTGCGGTCTATTCGATTGCCCGCCTCGGCCAGGTGCAGGTGCTGTTCCGCGCCCGCCTGGCGGAACCCGGCTTTGCCGCCGGCCCCGAAAGCCTGGAGGTCCGCATCTTCACCTGGGAGGAGATTCCCTGGCAGGAGATCGCCTTCCCAAGTGTCCGCTGGGCCCTGAAGGCCTGGCGGGATGGCGCAGGCCATCCCGGCCCTGCCGTACTCAACCCGCCCGAGGACCTACGGGGGGCGCGCCCCCTCCTTGGGCCCGTCCTGGCGGGAGATGCCGGATGATCGTGACGCTTGCCCTGTCCGCCCTGCTCCTGGGACCTCCGGCCGTGCCAGGGACGGGCGAGACCATCCTCCAGATGGCGCAGGCGGCAACCGAGACGCCTGCTCCCAAGCGCCAGCGGCCGGCACGCCGCACAGCGCGCCGCCGCGCCGCGCCACCCCAGAGTGAACTGCCGCCGCCACCGCCGCCGGCCGCCCCCCTTCCGGAGCGGCAGGCCGATGTCGCGCCCATGCCGAACCGGTCGGTGGAGGCGCCGCGCCAGCCCTTTGCGCCGGACGCCACGCGCATCCGGCCGGAATTCATCGAGCCTCGCCGCCTGCCGGATACCCATGGGCACTCACCCAACGACTACATGACCCAGCGGGACAGTCTGTTCCGGGATCCGGCGCCGGGCGCCCGGCTCCAGATCCCCTTCTCCTACTGAGCGGCGCGCCCGGCCCTGCCGGGCGTCCAGACATCGTCCGGCCTGGACCAGAGAAGCGGGTCACGCAGCCCGCGCGCCAGAGCCTCGGCCATGGCGGCGAGGATGGCCTCACCCTTCTCTGCGGTCGCGGCGCGCGGGTCGCCGCGCACGCCGGTTCCCGGGGCACGCTCGGCGAAGGACCAGAAGCGCTGGAAGGCGCTGCTGCCCACCGAGCGGCCGCCATGCGACACCGCTGCTTCCGCGATCTTGTCCTGCCGCACCTGATCGGGGGCGAGGGCTAGCCAGAGGCTCGTCTCTGCCTCACAGGCATGCATGGTGCCGGGCTGGGTCTCGAGGATGCCGGCGATGGCGGCGGCAGCGGCCTGATGCACGGTGGCGGTGACCACTGGAATGCCCGTCTCCGCACCCAGTTCGCGCGCGATCACCATCAGCGGCTCAGTATTGCCGCCATGGGAGTTGGCAAGGAACAGCTTGCGGAAGCCGCAGGCCTGGATGGAACGGGCGACGCAGGCGATCACCGCCTGCATCGTCTTGAAGTCCAGGCTGATGGTGCCGCCGAAGGGGAAATGATGCTCGCTGATCCCCTGCCACATGGGAGGCAGGACGATGGCGGGCGCGTCCTCCGCCACGAGTTCCGCGGCGCGAATGCAGGTGGCATGGCCGATCAGGCTGTCGGTCCAGACCGGAAGATGTGGCCCGTGCTGCTCCAGCGCGGCGACGGGCAGAATGACCGTCGCGTCGCGCGCGGCCCATTCGTTGATCTCGGCGGCGGTCAGCCGCTCCCAGCGAACTTCGGTCATGCCTCGATCCCTACCAGGGAGCGTGCATAGTCGCGCGCCTCGAAGGGACGCAGGTCGGCCGCGGTCTCGCCGACGCCCACCGCATGCACGGGCAGGCCGAATTCCTGCGCCAATGCCACGACGACGCCGCCCTTCGCGGAGCCATCCAGCTTCGTCACCACCAAGCCAGTCACATCCACCATCTCGCGGAACACCTTGCACTGCTGCACGGCATTCTGGCCGGTGGTGGCATCCAACACCAGCAGCACCGCATGGGGCACGTCCTCGTCCAGCTTGCGGAGGACGCGGACGACCTTGCGCAGCTCCTCCATGAGCCCGGCCTTGTTATGCAGGCGCCCGGCCGTGTCGATCAGCAGGATGTCGGCTCCCTCGGCGCGGGCGCGTTGCAGCGCCTCATGCGCGAGCCCGGCGGCATCGGCCCCTTCCTTCACGGGGGCAACGACAGTGCTCCCGGTGCGCTCGCCCCAGATCTGCAGCTGCTCGACGGCGGCGGCGCGGAAAGTGTCTCCGGCGGCCATCATCACGCGCCGGCCCTCTGCCCGGTAGTTCTGGGCCAGCTTGGCAATGGTGGTGGTCTTGCCCGTGCCGTTCACACCGACGACCAGCACGACATAGGGCTTCTTGCCCCAATCCGGTCGCAGGGGCTGCGCGACCGGGGCCAGGATGGTCGCGATCTCCTCGGCCAGGGCGGTCTTCACCTCATCTTCACCTACTTCCTTTCCGAAGCGGGTGCGGCGGAAGCCCTCCACGATGCGCCGGGCGGCGGGCAGGCCGAGATCGGCGAGGATCAGCGTCTCCTCCAGCTCCTCCAGCGCGGCATCATCCAGGCGGCGCTTGCGGAAGAGACCGGTAAGATTCTCGGTAAGGCGGGCGGTGGAGCGGGAGAGGCCGGCCTTGAGGCGGGCGAAGAAGCCTGTGGCCGGAGCGGCTTCCTCGGGCGCGAGGGGCTCCTCCTGCAGAACAGCCGGGACGATCTGCTCCTCGGGAATTGGCAGTGTGGGGCGCGGCTCGCCCAGTTCGGGCTCCTGCGGGATGCCCGGCATGATGGGACCAAGCGCACGGGGGAAATCTCCCTCTTCCACCGGCAGCGAGGGCGCAGTGGGCAGGGAGAAGCCCGGAATGGGAGAAGTCTGCGGCAGCAGGTGGTCCGGCTGCCGCGCCTGGATTGGCGGAGGCGAGAGCGGCGGGTCGCCAACAGTTGGCTCCGGCTCAGGCTCAGGCTCAGGCACTTGCGCCGGCGGCTCGGGCTCGCGGATGGGACTCGGCTCATCCGCGGGCGGCGGGGCGGCAGGCGGTGTTTCCGGCTCACGGGCAGGCGGGGGCGTTTCCGGCTGTGGCGTGGTGGCGCGGCCGGTCAGCCGGCCCCAAAGGTCTTTTAGGGCCATAGTCAGTCCTCTCTCCTCGGGGGGCGCGTCACGCCGGGAAGGCGTCGAGATCAATCATGCCGGTGAAGGCGATCGCCGTGGGTCCGGACATGAGCACATGGCCGTCATTCCGCCAGGCGATCCGGAGATCGCCACCGGGAAGCGAGACAGTCGCCTCCCGCGCAGAGAGACCACGGCGTGCGGCATTCACCAGGGCGGCACAGGCCCCGGAGCCGCAGGCGAGCGTCAGCCCCGCGCCACGTTCCCACACCACCAGACGCAGATGGTCGGGCGCCAGAATCTGGACGAAGCCCATATTGGCCCGCTCCGGAAAGAGCGGGTCGCGCTCCAGCAGGGGGCCGATTCGGGGGATGTCCAGCGCGTCCAGATCCGGCACGAAGAAGGTGGCATGCGGATTGCCCATGGAGCAGGCGGCGGGGTCCGAGACGCCATCGGCCGAGAGCGGCAGGCGCAGCGTGTCCATCTCCCGTGCCAGCGGCACCTCGGCCCAGTCCAGGCGGGCGGGGCCCATATCCACGCGGATGGTACCGTCCGGCAGGCGCTCGGAAGGCAGGTCGCCGGCGATGGTGCGGATGGCGGCGGTGCCGGTCGCGGCCTCGCTCATCACCAGATCGGCGACGCAGCGCGTGGCATTGCCGCAGGCGCCGGATTCGGAACCATCCGGATTGCGGATGCGCATGAAGACATCGGCACCGTTCGTGCCGGGCTCCATCACGATGAACTGGTCACAGCCGATGCCCGTGCGGCGGTCCGCAATGGCGGCGGCACGGGTTGGAGTGATCGGCAGCGGCGTCGCGCGGGCGTCCAGCACGACGAAGTCGTTGCCAAGGCCGTGCATCTTGCGGAAGGGAATGATCATCGCGCCGCCGATATAGGCGTGGGCGGGCCGCGCCGGAAGCGGCAGCGGCCAGGAACCATCCAGCGACCGAGCCGGGCTTCCGGCGCGGGCTTAAATACAGGACTCATGCAGGCGGTGATGAAACAGGATCCAGCCCTCCCCCACCCCATGGTGGTCATCGTGATGGGTGTGTCAGGCAGCGGAAAGACGACGGCGGCGAAGTTGCTGGCGGCCGAACTCGGCTGGGAATTCCGGGAAGGCGACGATCTGCACCCGCCCGCCAATGTGGAGAGGATGCGCACCGGCATCCCGCTGATCGACGAGGATCGCTGGCCCTGGCTTCACCGGATCGCGGCAGTGGTCGATGACTGGCTGGAAAGGGGCGTCTCCGGCGTGCTCACCTGCTCCGCACTGAAGCGGAGCTACCGCGACATGATCATCGGCCCGCGCCCGAATATAAGGCTGGTGCATATCCAGGGCGGGGCCAGCCTGCTCTCGCCCCGGCTGGCCTCGCGGCAGGGGCACTACATGCCGTCCTCCCTCCTTGCCAGCCAGTTCGCCACGCTGGAACCGCCAGGCGAGGACGAGCATCCCATCACCCTTTCGGCCGATCAGCCTCCGGAACGCATCGTAGCCGCCATCATCCAGGCGCTCGCGCAGGGGGATGGGGCACGCGGTTGAGGGCGCACCATCCCTACCCAGCCGGGGTTGGCGTCGGGTCCAGGGTCGTGGCGCCTCCGGCCTCACCGGGCATGAGGGTGGCGAGCAGATCGTCCGGCACGGCGTCGGAGCGCAGCCCGGCCTCGCTGAAGAGGCGGGCGGAGACATGTCCCCGCCGGTCCCATTCGGACCGGGTGCCGTTGCGCGGCGCCGCCGCCACCACGCGCCTGATTCCGGACTGGATCGACAGCACGGCGCAGTGATTGCAGACCGGCTTGCCCACGACATAGAGCGTGCAGCCCCGCGCCTCTCTCCCGGCGAAGAGCAGCGCCGATTGCTCGGCATGCACCATCATCTCCAGCTTGGTGGGCTTGTCGGAGAGGCGGTCCATGTCATCCTCGATCCGCGTCGGGAAGCCGTTGAAGCCGGTAGCGACGATCCGGTTAAGTTCCGGCGCCACGATCACAGCGCCGACGCGGCCGCGCGGATCCTTCGACCAGTGCCGGATATGCGCGGCGAGGCCGAGATAGCGCTCGTCCCAATGGGTGAGTGCCGTTTCCTGTTCCTGGGTCATGCCGCCTGCTCCCGCGTGCGCACCACGGTGACGCTGCAGGGCGCCTTCGCCGCCACCTCGCCAGAGACGGAACCCAGCATGCTGCGCAGCAGCGAATGTGCCCGTGCTCCCATCACCACATGGTCCACCCCATTGGACACCGCATAATCCAGCAGCGCATCGGCGGCATTGGAACCCTCCAGTACATGAAAGGTGATGCGGCCCTCCTCTAACTTCAGCGGCGCGGCCCAGTGGCGCAGCTCCGCCTGGCGCTGGATGCGGGCGGAGCGCCCGGCCTCGTCCAGCGCGGCATCGCTGTTCAGCGCACCGCTCAGCAGCACGTTCAGGCAGGCGACGCGGGCGCCCGGCAGGGTACGGAGGAGGTTGCTGACGCTGGAGCGCAGCGCCTCGGCCAGGGGCGGTGTCTGTTCGCGCAGGTCCACGGCGACGGCGATGATCGGCGAGGCATGGGCCGTGGCGGCCGGGCGGCCGTGGCGCGGCGAGCGATCGCGGTTCACGCGGCGCTCCAGCACCTTCAGCCAGTTGTCGCGGCGCAGCTTCGTGGCGCGCGGGGTCAGGCGCACGGCCTCCGGATTGCGGAGGTCGAAGGCCAGCTGGGCTGCCGTGGGATGGCGGCGCTCGGGCTCCACCTCCAGGCAGCGGAGGATGGTCTCCTGCAGCCAGGGCGGGCAATCGGGCCTCAGGCGGCGGGGTGGCACGGGATCACGCCAGAGGCGCCGGCGCACATGGCTGAGCAGCAGAGGCTCGCCGAAGGGCAGGACGCCGGTGGCGAACTGGTAGAGCAGGACGCCCAGGGCAAAGAGATCGCTGCGCGGCTCGTTCCGCTGCCCCAAGGCCTGTTCCGGCGCCATATACGGGGCAGTGCCGTGAGGAAGGTGAAACTCCTCCTCGATCAGGTCAGGCAGGTGGCCGTGATGGGAGAGGCCGAAATCGACCAGCACCGCATCGCCGCGCAGCCCGTCCGGCGTCGGGCGGAAGAGGATGTTGGCAGGCTTCACATCCAGGTGGGAAACGCGCTGGCGGTGGATGGCCGCGAGGGCAAGCGCGACCTTCGCGCCGATCGCCGCCACCTCATCCAGCGGCAGCGGCAACTCGCGCAGGCGCGGGAGGAGCGAGGGGCCGGGGATGCGCTCCATGGCCAGAAAGGGTTGCGGCGCCTCGAATCCCGCCGCCGCGACGAAACGCGGGACATGCGGCCCGGTCAGGCGCGGCAGGATCATCTGCTCCATCTCGAAGGAGACGATGTGCGAGGGGTCGCCGACGTCGAGGCGGGGAAGCTTCACCAGTAGCGGGTAGGTGTGGTCCGGATGGATGGCCTCGAAGATCGAGGACATGCCGCCCTCATGCAGCGCGGCGCCGAGGCGGAAGCCGTCCAGCGTATCGCCCGGACGGGGGTGGCGATGGGCCATGGCGCGGGCCTCGTCAGGTGCCGGTGAAGAGGCGCGTGGCGAGGCTTTCCGGCAGGCCGGCACGGCGGATCTTGGCCGCGGCGGTCTCCACGTCATAGGGCACGCGCATCCAGCGAAGCTCCGCCGTCTCGGGGTCCAGCAGGGCGTAGCAGGCGGAGGGGTCGCCGTCGCGGGGCTGGCCAACGGAACCCATCACGGCCAGCCAGCGGCGGGCGGGCGCAAGCGGTACCGGAACGCCATTTGCGGGGCTGAAGGCAGAAACCTTGTCCGTCGCCGTCAGGCCGAAAAGGCGGGGGACATGCACATGGCCGCAGATGGTCACCCGCGCGGGGGTGGCTTCCAGGCTGCGGCGCGCCTCCTCGGCGCTGAAGACATAGCGCCATTCCTCGGGGGCCGAGGCATCGGCATGGACGTAGAGGCGATCCTCCTCGGCATATTCCAGCGGCAGGGTCTGCAGGAACGCGGCGTCGTCGGGGCTGAGCTGCTCGCGCGTCCAGGCGATGGCGGCGGCGGCACGGCCGGACATGCCGCCGCCGCGCTGGAAAATGGCTTGGTCGTGGTTGCCGAGGATGGCGATGGCCCCATCCGCGATCCGGGCCCTGAGGGTGCGGAGGCACCAAGCCGGATCGGCGCCATAGCCAACATAATCCCCGAGGAAGACATAGCGTTTGGCCCCGGCCCGGTCGGCGTGGCCGAGGCAGGCGGAGAGTGCCTCGCGGTTGGCGTGAATATCGGAGAGGAAGGCGATCATCTCGGCGTTATCCTTGCTCCGATCGGGGCTCCGGCGCCAGGACTGCGACACCCCTGGCACGCCCCTTGCCCTCCCCTTGCCCATCCCCTATACCGCGCCCCTCCACGCGTCCCGGGCTTCTCTGGGCTGCCCGGCCGTGGTCCCGGTCCCCGCCGCATGGTGCGGCCCGCCAGATCGCTCCGAGAGGGGCAGGACGGCGGCGTAAGGTGGGGCCGTCCATCCCCCGAGATCAGGAGGACCCAAATGCCCAAGATGAAGACGACGTCTTCGGCCAAGAAGCGCTTCAAGATCACGGCGACCGGCAAGGTTCTCGCCGGCCCGGGCAAGAAGCGTCACAACCTCTCCGCCCGCTCGCAGAAGGTGAAGCGCCAGAACCGCGGCAACCAAGTGCTGCGCGATCAGGACGCCAAGACCGTCATGCAGTGGCTGCCCTACGGCCTGCCCCGGTAAGCGAGAGGAGTAAAGACGCATGGCACGTGTGAAGCGCGGCGTTACCGCCCACGCCCGTCACAAGAAGGTCCTCAAGCTCGCCAAGGGCTATGTGGGCCGTTCCTCCACCGCCTACCGCCCCGCCCTTGAGCGGGTCGAGAAGGCGCTGCAGTACGCCTACCGCGACCGCCGCAACAAGAAGCGCGACTTCCGCGGCCTGTGGATCCAGCGCATCAACGCTGCCTGCCGCGAGAACGGGATCGTCTATTCCCGCTTCATCGCCGGCCTGAAGGCCGCGGGGATCGAGCTGGACCGCAAGGTCCTGGCTTCCATCGCCTATGACGACGCGACGTCCTTTGCGGTCCTCGTCGAGAAGGCCAAGGCGTCCCTTCCGGCTCAGAACGCCTGAGCCGGGCGCCCCGCCGAAAGGCGGGGCACATCCGGATGGCCCGCAAGGGTCACCACCGAAACGCCGGGGGCCGCTCCCGCCAGGACCATCCTGGCGGCGCGGCCTTCGTCATATCAGGCCCGGCTGCGGGACCCATCCGGTCCGCCACGCGGTGCCCGCCAGGATCAGGATCAGGTTCGGGAATGGCTGACGATCTCGACATGCTGCGCGCCGATATCGAGGCGGCGATGGCCGGCGCGGAGGACCTGCGCGCGCTGGATGCCGTGCGCGTCGCCGCGCTGGGCAAGAGTGGCCAGGTCACGGCGCTGCTGAAGGGCCTCGGCGCCCTGCCGCCGGAGGAACGCAAGGCGCGCGGCGCCGAGGTGAACGTCCTGAAGGGCGAGATCGAGCGCGCGCTCGAGCAGCGCCGCGTGATGCTGGAAGCCTTCGCACTGGATGCGCGCCTGGCGGCTGAGCGGATGGATGTCTCCCTCCCTCCGCGCCCCTTCGCGCCCACTGGCCCTGAGGCCGGCAGCATCCACCCGATTTCCCGCACCATGGAGGAGCTGATCGCGCTGTTCGGCGCCATGGGCTTCGCGGTGGCCGAGGGGCCGGATATCGAGGGCGACTGGCACAACTTCTCGGCCCTCAACATCCCCGAGCATCATCCCGCCCGGCAGGACCACGATACCTTCTACCTGACGGCCCCGGAGGGCGGCCGGCGCCCAGTGCTGCGCACCCACACCAGCCCGGTGCAGATCCGCACCATGCTGACGCAGGAGCCGCCGATCCGCGTGATCGTGCCCGGCCGCACCTGGCGCGCCGACCATGACGCGACCCATTCCCCGATGTTCCATCAGGTGGAGGGGCTGGTGATCGGCCGCGACATCCATATGGGCCATCTGAAGGGCACGCTGATCGACTTCCTGCGGGCCTTCTTCGGCATCGCCGACCTGCCCGTGCGCTTCCGCAGCAGCTACTTCCCCTTCACCGAGCCTTCCATGGAGGTGGATATTGGCTGGAGCCGGAAGACCGGCGAGTTGGGCAGCGGTGGCGACTGGCTGGAGATCCTGGGCAGCGGCATGGTGCATCCGAAGGTGCTGGCCAATTGCGGGCTCGACCCGCGCGTGTGGCAGGGCTTCGCCTTCGGCATGGGGATCGAGCGCATCACTATGCTGAAGCACGGCATTCCCGACCTGCGGCCCTTCTACGAGGCCGATTGCCGCTGGCTGCGCCATTACGCCACCAGCCCCCTCTCCCCCTTCACCCTGCACGACGCGTCGTAAGAACGGGCCTGAGAGACAGACGATGAAGTTCACCCTCTCCTGGCTGCGGGACCACCTGGACACGGATGCGTCGCTTGAGACCATCCTGGCCACCCTGAACACCATCGGGCTTGAGGTGGAGGGCGTGGAGGACCGCGCCGCCGCCCTGGCCCCCTTCCGCATCGCCCAAGTGGTGGAGGCGGAGCAGCACCCGAATGCCGACCGCCTGCGCGCGCTGAAGGTGGATGCGGGCGACGGCAAGCTGCTCTCCGTCGTCTGCGGCGCGCCGAATGCGCGCGCCGGCATGAAGGGCGTTCTGGGCCTGCCCGGCGCCTTCGTGCCGGGCAGCGGCATCACGCTGAAGGTCGGCGAGATCCGCGGCGTGAAGAGCGAGGGCATGATGTGCTCGACGCGCGAGCTCGGCCTGGGCGATGACCATGAGGGCATCATCGACCTGCCCGAGGATGCGCCGGTCGGCATGCCCTATGCCGAATGGGCCGGGCTGGGCGATCCGGTGATCGAGATCAGCGTGACGCCCAATCGCGGCGATGCGCTGGCCGTGCGCGGCGTGGCGCGCGATCTGGCGGCAGCGGGATTGGGCACGCTGAAGCCCTGGAACCCGGAGCCGGCTGCCGTGGCCTATCCCACGCCACTGGAATGGGTGATCGAGGACCCGCGCGCCTGCATCCAGGTGCTGGGCCGCGCGGTGCGGGGCGTGGCCAACGGCCCCTCTCCCAAATGGCTGCAGGACCGGCTGGCGGCGATCGGGCTGCGGCCGATCAACGCCCTGGTCGATGTGACCAACTTCTTCACCTTCGATCTTGGCCGCCCGCTGCATGTCTTCGACGTGGCGAAGGTGAAGGGGAAGACCCTCACCATGCGGCTGGGGCGTGAGGGCGACGAGTACCAGGCGCTGAACGGCAAGACCTACCGCCCCACGTCCGAGGACATCGTCATTGCCGACGAAGCGGGCGTGGAGAGCCTTGCCGCCATCGTGGGCGGCGAATCCACGGGCTGCGACGAGACCACGCGCGAGGTCTTCATCGAATGCGCGCTCTTCGATCCGGTTCGGATCGCCCGCACGGGGCGCCGCCACCAGGTGCATAGCGACGCGCGCGCGCGCAATGAGCGCGGGCTGGACCCGGCCGCCCAGCGGGCGATGCTGGAAGCCGCCACCCGCATGATCATCGAGCTTTGCGGCGGTGAGGCGAGCAGCATTTCCGAGGCCGGCGCCGAGCCTGCCTGGCAGCGCGACGCCACGCTGCGCTTCGAGCGGATTGCGGGTCTCGGCGGCTCCTCCATCGGGCCGGATCAGGCCGTGGCCTCCCTGGAGAAGCTGGGCTTCACCGTGAAGGCCAGGGACGCTGCTTCCGTCACCGTCGCGGTACCGTCCTGGCGCAACGACATCGCCTCCTCCCGCTCCGCCTATCGCGCCGGGGGCTCCGATCTGACGCAGGAGCCGGGGCTGGACCCCACCCGCGCCCAGGCCGCCGCCGCGGGCACCGATGAGGTCGAGGCCGAATGCGACCTGCTGGAGGAGGTGCTGCGGCTGGAGGGGCTGGATGCCATCCCGGCCGTGTCCCTGCCGGCCGAGGGGCGCCTCCCCCTGCCCTCACTGACGCCGCGCCAGAGCCGCACCGCCCTGGCCCGCCGCGTGCTTGCCTCGCGCGGGCTGGCCGAGGCGGTGACCTTCGGCTTCACCGCCCACGCCATCGCCTCCTATTTCGGCGCGGTGCCGGAGGCATTGCGGGTGGAGAACCCGATAGCGGCCGATCTGGATCAGATGCGGCCAACCCCGGTTGCCACCCTGCTCCAGGCAGCGGGGCGGAACGCCGCGCGCGGCTATCCGGACGTGTCGCTCTTCGAGATCGGCGCCTCCTATGTCGCGCCGACGCCCGAGGGCCAGCTGGCCACCGCCGCCGGTGTGCGGCTGGGCCGGACGCCGCGCCACTGGGATGCGCCGCAGCGCACCTTCGATGCGATGGATGCGAAGGGCGACGCGCTGGCGGTGCTGCTGGCGCTGGGCGTCTCGCCCGCCGCACTGACGGTCACGATGGATGCGCCCGCGCATTACCATCCGGGCCGCTCCGGCGTGCTGCGCAGCGGCCCGAAGCTGCCGCTGGCGCGCTTCGGCGAGCTGCACCCGCGCGTGCTCTCCGCGCTGGGCATCGACGGCCCGGCCATCGCCTTTGAGGTGCTGCTGGATTCCATCCCCGAGCCGAAGCGGAAAAAGAAGTCCGCGCCGGATCTGCCTTCCTTCCAGCCGGTACGCCGGGACCTGGCCTTCCTGGTGGACCGCGACGTGCAGGCGGATGCACTGCTGCGCGCCGCGCGGAATGCCGAGCGGAACCTCCTGGCCGAAGTCTCCCTCTTCGACCGCTATGCGGGGGACAAGCTGCCCGAGGGCAAGGTCTCGCTGGCGCTGGAGGTGGTGCTGCAGCCGCGCGAGCGGACGCTGACGGATGCGGAGATTGAGGCAGCCATCGCCAAGATCGTCGCCGCCGTTGCCAAGGCGACAGGCGCCACGCTGCGGGGCTGACCGCACGGCTCCGGGGGGCTAGCCTGTGGAGGTGTCCGCTTCGGCGGGCACCCAGCACAGGAAATGTCCATGGCGAATGCAGCCCCCCGTCCCTTCCGCTACCCCGTGCCCGAGCTGGGTGAGCTGCCCGAGGATATCCGCGCGCGCATCCTTGCCGTGCAGGAGAAGGCGGGCTTCGTCCCCAATGTCTTCCTGCTGCTGGCGAGGCGCCCGGACGAGTTCCGCGCCTTCGTCGCCTATCACGATGCCCTCATGGAGAAGCGCGAGGGGCTGACGGCCGCCGAGCGGGAGATGATCGTCGTCGCCGTCTCCGCCGCCCATTCCTGCCAGTATTGCGTCGTGGCGCATGGCGCGATCCTGCGCGTGCGGGCGAAGGATCCGGTGGTCGCCGATCTGGTGGCGACCAATTACCGCAAGGCCGGCCTGCCGGCACGGCAGCGCGCCATGCTGGACTATGCGCTGAAGGTCGCCACCCAGTCCCATCTGGTGGAGGAAGAGGACCACAAGGCCCTCGCCAAGGCTGGCTTCACCGAGGACGAGGCCTGGGACATCGGCGCCATCGCCGCCTTCTTCTCCATGTCCAACCGGCTGGCGAATGCCACCGACCTGCGGCCGAACCCCGAATTCCACATGCTCGGCCGCAAGTAAGGGACGCTCAGTCCTCCACCTTGTCATGCGAGGCGGCGGCGCCGCGGCGCCAGTAGCCCGCCGCCTTCACGCGCTCCTTCGGCAGCGCGTGATGCTCCAGCAGGATGCGGCGCAGTTGCCGCGCCACATCCGACTCGCAGGCCACCCAGGCATGGCCCTGGCCCCCGGGCAGGGTCACCGCCTCAAGCGCGGCGGCGAGCCGTTCCGGCCCGCCCGGCGCGGCCCCGTTGCGCTCCACCCAGACCACCTCGATCCCGGGGCGTGAAGGCAGATCCTGCCGCTCCGCCATGTCCGCCACCTCGATCACGGCGACGATCCGGGCGGAATCGGGAAGCTCCTCCATCCGGCGGCCGATGGCGGGGAGCGCCGTCTCGTCACCGACAAGGAGGTACCAATCGAGGTTATCCGGCAGGACGAGGGAGCCACGCGGACCGCCGACGCCCAGCTTCTGGCCGGGCGCAGCCTGCTCGGCCCATTCCGTGGCGGGACCCGCCTCGTGCAGGGCGAAGTCGATCTCCAGCTCGCCCCGCGCGGCGTCATAGCGACGCGGGGTGTAATCCCGCGCGATGGGGCGAGGCGCCCCCTCCGGGAAGACCGGCCCGTTCGGCCCCATCTCCGGCAGCACCGGCTCCGCCTCGCCGGCCTGCGGGAAGAAGAGCTTCACATGGTCGTCGAAGGAGGCGCTGGTGAAGCCCTCCAGATCCGGACCTGCCAGAGTCACCCGCACCATGCGCGGCGTGATCCGCGTTACGCGCCGCACCTCCAGCATCCGCCGGCGCAGTTCATGCCGCACGCGCCGGCCCAGCCGGCCCTCCGCCACATCAGTCATCCAAGCACTCCGCCTGCACCCTTGCCTCGTTGGCCTGGCGCCCCCGGCCTGACGGGCAGGAGGGCGGCCGCGCATGGCCGAAGGCCTGGGCCCTCGCCACCGCGATGACGTTCCGGCAGGTCTTCTGGGAGATATGTCCCGGAGGGCCGGGTGGAAGTCATGAAGGCAAGAATTGTTCACATTCGCAGACGCAGCGATTCTGGCCAGAGCGGCCGGTTGCTTACGATGGTGAACATGCTTCCCGGCGCCACCTGATCCTGCGCCCGGCGCCGCCACTGTTCCGGCCAAACAAGCTCCGCTTCCTCTCGGCCCGTCTCCCTTGGCCTTGGGCATGCTGCAGCGCCATGAGCCTCACGCCGTGCACTGCAAGGCCCACGGCCATATCCTGAACATCCCCGATGAGCGGGCCTGAGCGACGCTTCCGCGCGACCGCGCTTGGCCCCGGGGCCTCACTGCCCTATCTGGGGGACTGAAACGCCCCCAGACTGGCCGGGGCCCGCCACGCACGGCCCGGAACCATATGACCGACACTCCGCTCGACCGCATCCGCAACTTCTCGATCATCGCCCATATCGACCATGGAAAGTCCACGCTCGCCGACCGCCTGATCCAGGCCACCGGCACCCTCTCCGCCCGTGAAATGACGGAGCAGGTTCTCGACAACATGGACATCGAGAAGGAGCGCGGCATCACCATCAAGGCGCAGACCGTGCGCCTGAACTACCGTGCCGCCGATGGGCAGGACTACGTCCTGAATCTCATGGACACACCGGGCCATGTGGACTTCGCCTATGAGGTCTCCCGCTCCCTGGCCGCCTGCGAGGGAAGCCTGCTGGTGGTCGATGCCTCCCAGGGCGTCGAGGCGCAAACCCTTGCCAATGTGTACCAGGCGATCGATGCCGGGCATGAGATCGTGCCCGTCCTCAACAAGGTGGACCTGCCGGCGGCCGAGCCGGACCGGGTGAAGCAGCAGATCGAGGATGTGGTCGGCCTGCCGGCGGATGACGCCGTGATGATCTCGGCCAAGACCGGCCTGAACATCGAGGGCGTGCTGGAGGCCATCGTCACCCGCCTGCCGCCGCCCAAGGGCGATGCCTCGGCACCGACCAAGGCGCTGCTGGTGGATAGCTGGTACGACCCGTATCTCGGCGTCGTCATCCTGGTGCGGGTGAAGGACGGCCATCTGCGCAAGGGCCAGAAGATCCGCATGATGGCGGCGGGCACCACCCATGTGGTGGAGCAGATCGGCGTCTTCCGTCCGAAGATGCAGACAGTGGAGAGCCTCGGCCCCGGCGAGATGGGCTACATCACCGCCGCGATCAAAACCGTGGCCGACACCAATGTGGGTGACACCATCACCGATGACCGCCACCCGGCAGCCGAGCCGCTGGCGGGCTTCAAGCCCTCCATCCCGGTGGTGTGGTGCGGCCTGTATCCGGTTGACGCCGACGATTTCGAGAAGCTGCGCGACAGCTTGGCGAAGCTGCGGCTGAACGATGCCTCCTTCCACTTTGAGGCGGAGAGCAGCGCGGCGCTGGGCTTTGGCTATCGCTGCGGCTTCCTGGGCCTGCTGCATCTGGAGATCATCCAGGAGCGCCTCTCGCGCGAGTTCGACCTGGACCTGATCGCGACAGCACCGAGCGTCGTCTACAAGCTGAAGATGACGAATGGGGAGGAGCGCGACCTCCACAACCCGGCGGACATGCCGGATGTCGTCTCCATCGACAGCATCCAGGAGCCCTGGATCAAGGCGACGATCTTCGTGCCCGACGAATATCTCGGCTCGATCCTCACGCTCTGCTCCGAGCGGCGCGGGCAGCAGGTGGAGCTGACCTATGTCGGCAACCGCGCCATGGCCGTCTACCGCCTGCCGCTGAACGAGGTGGTGTTCGATTTCTATGACCGGCTGAAGTCGGTCTCCCGCGGCTATGCCTCCTTCGACTACCAGATGGATGGCTATGCCGAGGGCGACCTGGTGAAGATCGGCATCCTGGTGAACAACGAGCCGGTGGACGCCCTCTCCTTCATGGCGCACCGCTCCCAGGCGGAGCGCCGGGGCCGCTCGATCTGCGAGAAGCTGAAGGAGCTGATCCCCCGCCAGCTCTTCAAGATCCCCATCCAGGCGGCGATTGGCGGGCGCGTGATCGCGCGCGAGACGATCAGCGCCATGTCCAAGGACGTGACCGCCAAGTGCTATGGCGGCGACATCAGCCGCAAGCGGAAGCTCCTGGACAAGCAGAAGGAGGGCAAGAAGCGCATGCGGCAGTTCGGCAAGGTCGAGATCCCGCA
The DNA here is from genome assembly GCF_025791835.1 of Roseomonas xinghualingensis. Taxonomy (GTDB): domain Bacteria; phylum Pseudomonadota; class Alphaproteobacteria; order Acetobacterales; family Acetobacteraceae; genus Roseomonas; species Roseomonas xinghualingensis. The sequence continues at coordinate 10,330 of NZ_JAOXLP010000028.1, read as the reverse complement.
GAGTGCCTTCATCGCTGCCCTCAAGATGGATTCCTGATCCGGCGGCGGGGGCGGTACCGTCCTGCCCCCGCAACTGTCTTGACAGGCACCGCCCTTTCTTGCGACCGCCCGTTCATTGACGGGAGTTCACGTTCATGAATCAAATCACGCGGCGCAGCGCCCTGACCCTGGCTGCTGCCCTGACGATCCCTGCTCTGGTCCCGGCACCCCTCCGCGCCCAGGGCACCTATCCGAACAAGCCCATCACCATCATCGTGCCCTTCGCCGCGGGCGGCCCGACGGATGTCGTGACGCGCCTCGTGGCCGAGATCATGTCCCGCGACCTCGGCCAGCCCGTGGTGGTGGAGAATGTCGGCGGGGCTGGCGGCACGCTCGGCGCCCAGCGCGTCGCGCAGGCCCGGCCGGATGGCTACACCCTGCTGCTGCACCATATCGGCATGGGCACCACCCCGTCGCTCTACCGGCGCCTCGCCTATGACGCGGTGAACGGCTTCGAGACGGTCGGCCTCGTCACCGAGGTGCCGATGACCATCATCGCGAAGAAGGATTTTCCGGCGAACAACCTGGCCGAGATGATCCAGGTGCTGCGCGAGCGGAAGCAGAACGTCAATCTGGCCAATGCTGGCGTCGGCGCGGCCTCGCATATCTGCGGGCTGCTGCTGCAATCGGCGGTGCAGACGCAGCTGACCACCGTGCCCTATCGCGGCACCGGCCCGGCCATGACCGATCTGATCAGCGGCACGGTCGACATCATGTGCGATCAGACGACGAACACCACGCAGCAGATCAATTCGGGCGCGGTGAAGGCCTTCGCGGTCACCACCGCCACCCGCAACGCGGCTCTGCCCAACCTGCCCACGGCTGCGGAGGCCGGGCTTCCGGGCTTCGAGGTTTCGGTCTGGCACGGGCTCTACGCGCCCAAGGGCACCGATTCGGCAATCCTGAACCGCCTCTCCCGCGCGTTGCAGGTGGCGCTGCGCGACGAGCGGCTGATGGCACGCTTCGCTGAACTCGGCACCGCTCCGGTGAGCCAGGAGCAGGCGACTCCGGATTATCACCGGCGCTACTGGCAGGCGGATGTCGCCAAGTGGCGTCCGATCATTCAGGCTGCGGGCCAGTACGCCGACTGATCCATCAGATGGAACCCGGCCGCCCTTGACAGCAAGGCGGCCGGGGGCCACGGCGTAAGGAAAGGGGCTCCGGTTACCGCTGGTGCCCGGGCGAATGGGGAGTGTCTGCATGGCAAGCCTAGCCGGGCGACGTGTTCTGGTGGTCGAGGATGAGACCCTGGTCGCCATGCTCGTGGAGGATACGCTGGCCGATGCCGGAGTGATCGTCCTCGGGCCGGTGGCCACTGTGGCGGAATCCCTGGCGCTGCTCGAGAAGGAGCGGCCGGATCTCGCGGTGCTCGATATGAATCTGGCAGGCGAGACCTCTGAGCCGGTGGCGGAAGCGCTGATGCGGCTGAGCGTGCCCTTCGTCATTGCCTCGGGCTATGGTGCGGCCGGGTTGCCGCAAATGCTTGCCAGCGTGCCCGTCCTTGCCAAGCCTTATGCACCCGAGGACCTGACGGCGGCCCTCGCCCGCCTGCCACTGGCCTAATCCGACTGAAGCACGGCGCGGAGCTTGCTAGGCTCCGCCCATGACAACCGGCCCTATTACCCTCACCCTGAATGGCACGCCCCGGCAACTGCCGCCGGGGACCTCGCCGACCATGACGCTGCTCGACTGGCTGCGCGGCCCCGCCGCACTGGCCGGCACGAAGGAAGGCTGCGCCGAAGGCGATTGCGGGGCCTGCACCGTGGTGATCGAGGAGCCCGACGGCGCCCGCGTCCCGGTGAATTCCTGCCTTCTGCTGCTGGGGCAGGCACATGGGTGCTGCATCCGCACCGTGGAGGGGCTTCGCGGACCCGATGGAGGTGCCCATCCGGTGCAGCGCGTCCTTGCGGAAGCCGACGCCACACAATGCGGCTTCTGCACGCCCGGCATCGTCATGACCGGCTGGGCCCATGCACGCGAAGGCGGCAACGTGCATGAGGCACTGGCAGGGAATCTCTGCCGCTGCACCGGCTACCGGCCTATCGTGGAGGCCTTCGCCAGCCTGGGCGACGATGGGGCCGCGTCCCCTTCCCCGCCCGCAATCCTGGCCAATCAGCTGGAGGCGCCGGGCCAAGTCTTCCACCGCCCCGCGGACCTGGAAGCGCTGCTTGCCCTGCGTGCCGCCCATCCAGAGGCCTGGCTGCTGGCCGGTGGCACCGATCTTTGCCTCCGCGTTTCCGAGCACCGCGAGAGACCGGCCGAGGTGATCTGCCTTTCCGGCGTACCGGAGCTCAACGGGCTGGAAGTGCGTCCGGACGGGCTCCTCGTGGGTGCCGGGGCCAGCTACCGCCGCCTTCTGGCCGCCTGTGAAGGCGATGCGGCTTTCGCACCTCTGGCCGGGCTGCTGAGACGGCTGGGTTCGCGGCAGATCCGGGGCATGGGGACGCTGGGAGGCAATCTGGGCACGGCCTCGCCCATCGGGGATGCGCTGCCGCCGCTGGTGGCGCTCGGGGCCTCGCTGCGTCTCGCCGGGCCGGAGGGGATGCGCGAGATGGCGGTGGAGAACTTCCTCACCGGCTACAGGACCAATGCGCTGCGGCCCGGCGAGGTGATCCTGGACGTGTTCATTCCCCGTCCTTCGAAGGCCGCGCTCTTCGCGGCGGAGAAGCTGTCCAAGCGCCCAGACCAGGACATCACCATGGTAGGGCTTTCGGCACTGATCGCCTTCGAGGATGGGCGCGTATTCTCCGCGCGGATCGCGCTGGGTGGCACCGGCCCGCATGTGGCGCGCATCATTCCCGCCGAGGTCGCGCTGGCCGGGCAGGTCTGGAGCCGGGAGGCGGTGGAGGCCGCAGCCCAGGCGCTGGAAGCCGCCATCGCGCCGCTGTCGGACTGGCGGGGAAGTGCGGATTACCGCCGGATCGCCGCCGGGAACCTGCTCAGACGCCTCTGGCACCGACAGGGGGAGGCCGCGTGATGGATACCCTGTCCCGACGCACCGGCCCCTCCCCCTCCGGCCCTGGCGCGGCGCTTCGCCAGGACAGCGCGCTGAAGCACGCGACGGGAGAGGCCCGTTTCACCGACGATCTTCCGGAGCCACCGGGCCTGCTGCATGCCGCCCTTGTCCTCTCGCCTGTGGCGCATGGGCGTCTGGCGCCGCTCGATCTCTCGCTGGCCTTCGCCGTCCCCGGCGTAGTGGCGGCGATAGGCCCCGGCGACATTCCCGGGAAGAACGACATCTCCCAGCCAAAGCGCGCCCAGGAGCACATGCTGGCCGAAGGGCTGGTCGAATACTGGGGTCAGCCGCTTGCCATCGTCCTTGGGGAAACCCGGGACGCGGCGCTGGCCGGGGCGGCAGCGATCCGCCCAGTTATCGAGCCGCTGCGGCCCGTGTTGTCGGTTGTGGAGGCGCTGGAAGCGGAAGCCTTCCTGATGCCGCCCATGGTGCTGGCGCGTGGCGATGCGCGCGCGGCGCTCGAAGCCGCGCCGCATCGCCTCTCGGGTGAGTTCCAGGCGGGCGGGCAGGAGCATTTCTACCTGGAGGGGCAGATCGCCCTGGCGGTGCCCGGAGAGGATGGCGATCTGACCATCCATTCCTCCACGCAGAACCCTACCGAGGTTCAGCATATGGCGGCGCGCGTCCTGGGCTGCGACCACAACCGGCTTTCCGTGCAGGTACGCCGGCTGGGCGGCGCCTTCGGCGGCAAGGAAAGCAACGCCTCCTGGGTGGCAGCCTGCGCCGCGCTGGCGGCACGGCACATCAGGCGGCCGGTAAAGCTGCGGCTGGGCCGCAAGCAGGACATTGCTGCCACGGGCAAGCGCCACCCGATGCTGTTCCGCTGGGAGGCAGGCTTCGACGAGGGCGGCCGCATCCTGGCGCTGGACGCCGTGCTGGCGGCGGATGGCGGGCACAGCGTCGATCTCTCGGCGGGGGTGGTGTTCCGCGCGGTGACGCATGCGCTGAACTGCCTGGATGTGCCGGACGTGACGATCACCGGCCTGGCCTGCAAGACAAACACCGTCAGCAACACCGCCTTCCGCGGTTTCGGTGGGCCGCAGGGCGTGTTGCTGATGGAGGATGTCACGCGCCGGATCGCGGATGCCCTGGGTGCGACGCAGGAGGCGGTGCGGGATCGGAACCTGGCCGGTGGCGGGAATGGCGCCCTCACCCCCTATGGACAGGCACTGGAAGGTGACCTGATCCGCCGCGTCTGGGCAGAATGCCGGGACGGGGCGGAATGGGACCGGCGGCGGGCCGAGGTGGATGCCTTCAACGCGCGGTCCGAAGTGGTGAAGCGCGGCCTGGGCAGCTTCGTGCTGGCCTTCGGCATTTCCTTCGGGATCATGTCGATGAACCAGGCCGGCGCGCTGGTGCATGTCTATGAGGATGGTTCGATCCGGCTGAACCATGGCGGCACCGAGATGGGCCAGGGACTGTTCATCAAGGTTGCCCAGGTGGTCGCCGGCGTCTTCGGCGTTCCCGTGGAGCGGGTGCGGATCACCGCCACCAGCACGGCCGAGGTGCCCAACACCGCCCCCACCGCCGCGAGCACCGGATCGGATCTGAACGGCTGGGCCGCCCAGATCGCGGCCACCACCATTCGCACCCGGATGGCGGAGCTGGCCGCCGCCGAATGGGGCGTAAGGCCGGAGGAGGTGATGTTCGAGGCGGAGGAGGTCTTCGCCGGGAACCACCGCATGGGCTTCTCCGAACTGGCGCATCGCTGCGTCCAGGCGCGGGTTTCGCTCTCCTCCACGGGCTTCTACCGGACACCCGATATTCATTGGGATCCGGCTAGGCTGCGGGGCGAGCCATTCTTCTACTTTTCCTATGGCGCGGCCGTGGCGGAGGTGGAGTTGGACCTGCTGACCGGCGAGCACAGGGTGCTGCGAACCGATCTGGTGCAGGACTGTGGACGCTCCCTGAACCCGGCGGTGGACCGGGGGCAGATCGAGGGCGCCTTCGTGCAGGGGCTTGGATGGCTGACCTGCGAGGAGCTCTGGTGGGATGCCGAGGGCCGGCTGCGGACGCTCGGCCCATCGACCTACAAGATCCCCGGCTCCCGCGACGTGCCGCCCATCCTCAATGTGCGGCTGCTGGAGGGTGCGCCGGCCCGGGTGGACACGGTGTTCCGCTCCAAGGCCGTGGGCGAGCCACCGGTGATGCTCGCCACGGCCGTATGGAACGCGCTGCGCGATGCGGTCGGCCCCAAGCGGCTTGATCTGCCCGCCACGCCGGAGCGCCTCCTCATGGCTGCGCGAGGCTAGACCGGCCCCGCTTGCGGCGCGGGCGCGCGGCCCATACCGTTCTCCCAGCCCGCCGGTCGAGCAGGGAGAGGGAACGGCATGAGCAACAGCTTCCGCGGGCTCGATTTCGGCCTCGGCGATACCGTTGACGCGCTGCGGGATCAGGTGGCCGCCTTCGCCGCCGACGAAATCGCGCCCCGCGCCGCCGAGATCGACCGCAGAAATGAATTCCCCATGGATCTCTGGCGCAAATTCGGGGAGCTGGGCGTGCTCGGCATCACCGCGCCGGAGGAATATGGCGGCGCGGCCATGGGTTATCTTGAACACTGCGTCGCCATGGAGGAGATCAGCCGCGCCTCGGCCAGCGTGGGGCTTTCCTATGGGGCGCATTCGAATCTTTGCGTGAACCAGATCGCCCGGAACGGAAATGAGGAGCAGAAGCGCCGCTACCTGCCGCGCCTCATCTCCGGGGAGCATGTCGGCGCGTTGGCGATGAGCGAGCCTGGCGCGGGATCTGATGTCGTGGGCATGCGCACGCGGGCGGAACGCAAGGGCGACCGCTACGTCATCAATGGCGGCAAGATGTGGATCACCAACGGACCGGATGCCGACGTGCTGGTGGTCTATGCCAGGACCGATGCCGATGCCGGGCCGCGCGGGATCACCGCCTTCCTGATCGAGAAGGGCTTCAAGGGCTTCTCCACCGCGCAGAAGCTGGACAAGCTGGGCATGCGTGGTTCGAATACCTGCGAGCTGGTCTTCAAGGATTGCGAGGTGCCCGCCGAGAACGTGCTGGGCACCGAGGGGCGCGGCGTGAACGTGCTGATGAGCGGGCTGGACTATGAGCGCGCCGTGCTTGCCGCCGGCCCGCTGGGGATCATGCAGGCCTGCATGGATGTCGTGCTGCCCTATGTCCATGACCGGAAGCAGTTCGGCAAGGCGATCGGCGAATTCCAGCTCATGCAGGGCAAGATTGCCGACATGTACACGGTGATGAATGCTGCCAAGGCCTATGTCTACGCCGTCGCCAAGGCCTGCGACCGTGGGCAGACCACACGGAAGGATGCGGCAGGCGCCATCCTCTATGCCGCCGAGAAGGCCACATGGATGGCGCTGGAGGCGATCCAGGCGCTGGGCGGCAATGGCTATATCAACGACTATCCGACAGGCCGCCTGCTGCGCGACGCGAAGCTCTATGAGATCGGCGCGGGGACGAGCGAGATCCGCCGGATGCTGATCGGGCGCGAACTCTTCACCGAGACCGCCTGATGGCGGTGCTTCGGAGCGCGCTGGACACTCGTTCGGCGGAATATGCGGAGAACGCGGCGCGGATGGGCGCCCTCGTGGATGACCTTCACGCCGTGGCGGATCGGGTGCGCGAGGGCGGCGGCCTGGCGGCGCGGGAGAAGCATCTCTCCCGCGGCAAGCTGCTGCCACGCGACCGCATCCGGACCCTGATCGACACGGCCTCGCCCTTCCTGGAAATCGGGCAACTGGCGGCGCATGGTCTCTATGGTGGCGAAGTACCGTCGGCCGGAATCATCACAGGCATCGGCCGCGTGGAAGGCCGCGAATGCATGATCGTGGCCAATGACGCCACGGTGAAGGGTGGCACCTATTTTCCGCTGACGGTGAAGAAGCATCTGCGGGCACAGGAGATCGCCGAGCAGAACCGCCTCCCCTGCCTCTATCTCGTGGATTCCGGCGGTGCCAACCTGCCGAACCAGGACGAGGTCTTCCCTGATCGCGACCATTTCGGGCGCATCTTTTTCAACCAGGCAAATATGTCCGCCAAGGGCATCCCGCAGATCGCGGTGGTGATGGGAAGCTGCACCGCCGGTGGCGCCTATGTGCCCGCCATGTCGGACCAGAGCGTGATCGTGCGGAACCAGGGCACGATCTTCCTCGCGGGGCCGCCGCTGGTGAAGGCCGCGACGGGCGAGGTGGTGAGCGCCGAGGAGCTGGGCGGCGCGGAGGTGCATTCGCGCATCTCCGGCGTGACGGACCATATGGCGGAGAATGACGCCCATGCGCTTGCCATCGCACGCCGGATCGTGGCCGGGCTGAACACACGCAAGCCCACCTCGATCGACATCGCTCCTCCCCGCCCTCCGGCCCATGACCCGCGCGAATTGCATGGGCTTATCCCGGCCGATCTGCGTCTCCCCTATGACGTGCGAGAGGTCATCGCGCGGCTCGTGGACGCCTCCGAGTTCGACGAGTTCAAGCCCCTCTACGGTCCCACCCTCGTCACCGGCTTTACGCGGCTGCATGGCTATCCGGTCGGGATCATCGCGAATAACGGCGTGCTCTTCTCGGAATCCGCGCAGAAGGGCGCGCATTTCATCGAGCTGTGCTGCCAGCGCGGCATCCCGCTGGTCTTCCTCCAGAACATCACCGGCTTCATGGTAGGCCGGAAATACGAGACCGGCGGCATCGCCAAGGATGGCGCGAAGATGGTGACCGCTGTCGCCACCGCAACCGTGCCGAAATTCACCGTGGTGATCGGCGGCAGTTTCGGTGCCGGCAATTACGGCATGTGCGGCCGCGCCTATTCGCCGCGTTTCCTGTTCATGTGGCCCAATGCGCGAATCAGTGTGATGGGCGGGGAACAGGCGGCCTCGGTCCTCTCCACCATCCGCCGTGACGCCATCGAGGCAAAGGGCGGCGGCTGGAGTGCCGAGGAGGAAGAGCGCTTCAAGGCGCCGCTGCGCGATCAGTATGAGACGCAGGGTCATCCCTACTATGCCAGCGCCCGCCTCTGGGATGATGGGATCATCGACCCGGCGGACACGCGCATGGTGCTGGCGCTCGCCATCTCCGCTTCGCTGAACGGGCCCGTCCCGCGCTGGGCGGATCGCGCGCCGGGCTTCGGCCTGTTCCGGATGTGAGGGCGATGTTCAACACCATCCTCATCGCCAATCGCGGCGAGATCGCGTGCCGCGTCATCCGCACCGCCCGGCGCCTTGGCATCCGCACGGTGGCCGTGCATTCGGATGCCGATGCCCAGGCCATGCATGTTGCCATGGCCGACGAATCCCGCCGCATCGGCCCCGCACCGGCGCGGGAGAGCTATCTGCGGATCGAGGCTATCATCGAGGCTGCCCTGGCCTCGGGTGCCGAGGCGATCCATCCCGGCTATGGCTTCCTCTCGGAGAATGCCGATTTCGCCGAGGCCTGCGCGGCGGCTGGAATCACCTTCATCGGCCCACCACCTGGGGCCATCCGCGCCATGGGCTCCAAATCAGCCGCCAAGGCGCTGATGGAGAAGGCCGGGGTGCCGCTCGTCCCTGGTTACCATGGCGAGGACCAGTCGCCTGAGGTTCTGCGGGCGGCGGCGGAGCGCATCGGCTACCCGCTGCTGATCAAGGCGAGCGCGGGCGGCGGCGGCAAGGGCATGCGGATCGTGGAATCCGCTGCCGGGCTTGAGGAAGGCTTGTCCCTGGCCAAGGGCGAAGCGCGTTCGGCCTTCGGCGACGACCATGTGCTGCTGGAACGCTACCTCACCCGTCCCCGGCATATCGAGATCCAGGTCTTCGCCGATACCCAGGGCAACATCGTCCATCTCTTCGAGCGCGATTGCTCGATCCAACGCCGCCACCAGAAGGTGGTGGAGGAGGCCCCGGCGCCCGGCATGGACACCGCGCGGCGCGAGGCCATGGGCCGCGCCGCCTGCGATGCCGCGCGTGCCATCGGCTATGTCGGTGCCGGGACGGTGGAGTTCATCGCCGAGGGCGATGCCTTCCATTTCATGGAGATGAATACCCGCCTGCAGGTGGAGCATCCGGTGACGGAGGCGATCACCGGCCAGGATCTGGTGGAGTGGCAACTCCGCGTGGCCGCCGGGGAGCCCCTGCCCCTCTTCCAGAACCAGCTGGGCATCGAGGGGCACGCGATCGAGGTCCGCCTTTATGCGGAGGATCCGGCGCGTGATTTCGCGCCTTCCACCGGCCTTGTGCAGCACCTGCGCTTCCCGGCTGGGCTGGAGGGGATCCGCGTTGATACCGGTATCCGCGAAGGCGATGCCGTCACCATCCATTACGATCCGATGATCGCCAAGCTGATCGCCTGGGGACGGGACCGAGGCGCAGCCATCGCGCGCCTGTCTCGCGCCCTGGATGGAACGGAGATCGCGGGTCCCGCCACCAACCTGCCCCTGCTGCGCGCCATCCTTGCCAGCCAGGCTTTCAGGGCGGCGCAGTTGGACACCGGCTTCATCGCCCGCCATGGCGGGACGCTGCTGGCCCCACCCGGCCCGGTCCCGCTTGAGGCGATGGCCGCCGCCGTCGCACGGATACTGCTCGATCAGGCCATTCCAAGGGCCACCGATCCAGCCGACCCGCATTCGCCCTGGAACGCCGCCTCCGCCTGGCGCCTCAATGGGGAGGGATACCAGGACATTCTCCTCGCCGATGCCGGGGCAACACACAGCCTGCGGGCCCACCCTCGCGAGGGCGGGTTCCGGCTGGATCTGCCCGATGCGCCGCTGGAGGTCGCCGCGCGCGAGGCACCGGATGGGACTATTGCCCTCAGCCTGGATGGCAACGCCCTTCACGCGCGGGTGCTCCATCAGGGGGATAGCGTCACGGTCTGGCTGCGCGGCAGTGCCCATGCCCTTCGGGTAATCGACCCGCGCATCCCCGCAGATGCGGATGGTCCGGCTGCCGGGCGCATCCTGGCACCCATGCCCGGCAAGGTGCTGGAGGTGCTGGTATCGCCCGGAGAGGAGGTCAGGCGCGGAAGGGTACTGCTGGTGCTGGAAGCGATGAAGGTACAGATGCGCATCACCGCCCCGGCCGATGGCACGGTCGCCGCCCTCCTCTGCGCCGCCGGGGACCTGGTGGAGGACGGCGCAGAGTTGGTTTCGCTGGACTAGAGCATGATCCGAGCGATCTGATTCGAATATTCTTGCCCGATGCGGCGACGATCTGATTCACCCTGATGGCTGGTAGGGAGGCCAGCATGGATGGGCCGGACCTTATCGGAGGATCTTCGCAGCCGCGTCGTTAGGGCAGTGGAGGGCGGGCTTTCGCGCCGCGCGGCC
>NZ_JAOXLP010000027.1 GCF_025791835.1 Roseomonas xinghualingensis | reverse complement strand
CTATATCGACCACGACACACCCAAAAAGCAGTACGACCTCGCCGGCCTCAACGCCCCCCAGATCGCCCAGGCCGCACGACAGGCCCTCGGACAACACAACAACACACAACAACCCGCGCGCGCCTGAGGATGAAGGGCGACCCGTCCGGGTCGCCCTACCACCAGCCAGCCAGAACTGCTCAGGCTCTGGCCAGGAGTTCCCGGTTAACCACAGCATCCGGGTCCGGATTACCGGCAAGGAAGTCCAGCACGTTCCCGGCTGCGTCCCAGGCCATGCGCTGGAGCCCCTCCGCCGTGCTGGCGGCGACATGCGGCGTGACGACGAGGTTCTCCACGCCCAGCAACGGCACGGGCTCCGCCATCGGTTCCACCCGAAGCACATCCAGCCCCGCGCCGCCGAGCTGGCCGGAACATAGCGCGGCCTCCAGCGCTGCCTCGTCCACCAGCGTTCCGCGTGCCGTATTCACCAGCACGGCGCCGGGCTTCATGGCGGCGAGGAAGGCGGCATCCACCATGCCGCGCGTCGCCTCGCTGGCCGGCAGGTGCAGGGTGACGATGTCGGCGGCGGCAAGGCCGGCATCACGGTCCTTCACCGCTTCATACCCGGCGCCACGGATCGTGCCGGCGGGCATGTAGGGATCATGCACCATCACCCGCATGCCAAAGGCAGCGCAGAGCCGCGCGACGCGCGTGCCGATCCGGCCGAAGCCCATGACCAGCACGCTGCGTCCGCCCAGCTCGAAGGTGCGGGACTGGCCCTGCACACGCCATTCGCCGCGCCGCACGCCCGCATCCACCGGCAGCACCTGACGCGCGACGGCCAGCATCAACATCAGCGCATGTTCGGCGACGGAGGCAGCATTCGCCTCCGGCGTGATCATCACGGTCACACCGGCGCGCGTCATCGCGGGGACATCCACCAGGTCGTATCCGACGCCATGGCGGCAGACCATGCGGAGCTTCGGCGCCATGGCTAGCAGCGCGGAATCCACCACAGTGCCACGCACGATCAACGCCTCGGCCTCGCGCAGCCGGCTTGCGAGGTCCGGGCCGGCGGGATTGCCCGGATAGTCCAGTGTGATTCCAGGCGCGTCGAGAAGGCGCTTGATTCCGTCCGGGTGGATCGGGTCGATGACGACCACATGGGGCATCGGTGCGGTCTCTGCTTTCGGGTGCTGGATCAAGGATTCGTCGCCCAGGGCGAACGCTCGTAGAGCGCCTTCGCGGACGCGGCCTCCTTCAGCACCGCCTCCTTGTAGGCGGCACCCAGCAGCGGCCGCATCGGGAGGTTCAGGCGCTCGGCCTCTGCCAGGAAGGCAGGGTCCTTCAGGATGGTTTCGAAGGCGGCGAGCAGACGCTCCGTGATCTCCGCCGGCAGGCCCGGGGGCGCCACGAAGCCGCGCGCGGAGCCGCCCAGTACGTCGAGCCCCTGTTCCCGGATGGTCGGCACCTCGGCCATGGCCGACCAGCGCTGCGGGGCGGCCTGGCCAAGGCAGCGCGTGCGTCCTTCGCGGAGCAAGGACAGCCCTTCGCTGACATTGTAGGAGGCGACATCCAACTGGCCACCGAGCAGGTCGCGGATCGCGAGGGAAGTGCCGTTATAGGGCACGTGCAGCGCCTTCACGCCCGCTGCGGCCTCGAAGGCCAGCAACAGCAGATGGTCATCGGAAGAGGTTCCAGCGGCGGTGCCGATCGAAACCGCCTCCGCCTGCTTCGCGGCGGCCTCGCGCAGATCCGCGATCGTGCGCAGCGGCGAATCGGCACGCACCCACAGGGCGCCCGGATCGTCCACGACATTGGCGATATAGGTGAAATCCTCTGTCTTCCAGCGAACCGGACGCTCCAGTGCCTTGGTGATGAAGCTGAGCGTTGCCACCGTGCCGAGGGTGTAGCCATCGGGGCGTGCGTTGAAGACCGCCTCGTTGCCGATCTGTCCGCCGGCGCCGACGCGGTTCGCCACAACGAAGTTCGCGCCCGGAAGCTGCTGCGGCAGGTACTTCGCCAGAAGCCGCGCGACGATATCGATGCCGCCCGAAGGGGGGTAGGGAACGATCACCTCGATCGGGCGCCCGGCCGGCCAAGCGGCCTGGGCCAGGGTCGGGCGGGCAAACGCGGCGCCGGCCAGCGCGGCGCCCGCGAGGGCGCGACGGGTAAGCATGGATGTTCCTCCGGATTTCTTCCGCGCGTGGCGCGCTTGGATGCCTGTTTCCCCCGGAGCGGCGGGGGCGGCAAGGTCTGGCCGAGCGATGGGTCGGCCTCCGCCTCTTGGCCTGCTATCCTGTCGCGAGCATCCCTGGAGGACCGACTTGCCGCAGCTCAAGCCCACGAAGCAGCGCGCCGATCTTGCCCTGGTGGAGCGTGGCCTTGCCGAGAGCCGCGCCCGAGCACAGGCGCTGATCATCGCAGGCAAGGTGTTCAGTGGTGAGCGGCGGATCGACAAGCCAGGCCAGGAGTTGCGTGAGGGTGACCCGCTGGAGGTCCGCGGCCAGGATCATCCCTGGGTCAGCCGTGGCGGGCTGAAGCTGGCGCATGGGCTGGAGGCCTTCGGGCTGGATCCCTCAGGCCGCGTCTGCATCGATGTCGGCGCCTCGACCGGCGGCTTCACCCATGTTCTGCTGCATCATGGCGCGGCGCGGGTCTATGCCGTGGATGTGGGGCATGGGCAGCTTGCCTGGAACCTGCGCAACGACCCCCGGGTGGTGGTGCTGGAGCGGGTGAATGCCCGCTATCTCGATGCGACGCAGATCCCCGAGCCGGTGGGCGCCGTGGTCTGCGATGCCTCTTTCATCGGCCTTGCCACCGTGCTGCCCGCAGCACTGTCCCTGACGGCGCCAGGTGCCTTCGCGGTCGCGCTGATCAAGCCACAATTCGAGGCGGGCCCGGGCATGGTGGGGAAGGGCGGGGTGGTCCGGGATCCGAATGTGCACCGCGCCGTCTGTGCCAAGGTGCGGCAATGGTGGTCGGAACTACCGGGCTGGGAGGTGCTGGGCATTGCTGAAAGCCCGATCACTGGGCCGGAGGGGAACAAGGAGTTCCTTATCGGGGCACGCCGGCACTGAGCCGGCGCCAGCCTCAATTCGCTGGAGAGCCTGTGGTGCTACCCTGAGACGGGGCCGAGAGCCGTCCGGCCAGTGCCCAAACCCGCGCGGGGTCCATTCGCACATCCGGGTCGTTCAGCAGGCGATCAAGTTCCGCCAACGTCGTCTCGGCTTCAGCCTCGGTCAAGTGTGTCACCTTTTTTCGCACTGCAACATGGCCCCGAACGTAACCGCGCCGCCAGGGTTTCTCCCGGTTTTGCGGTCACCATTTCGTGATGCATGTCAGTCGAGGGATGTCAGCGCCGCCAGCAGCGGGGCGTCGCGCGGAGAGACGCGGGTGGGGTTCCGGAAGCGCAATTCTCCCTCCGCCGCGCCGTCGGGTGGTGCCATGCCAAACATTTCCATGCGCGTGGCGCAGGAGACGGCCGAGATCCCGCGCGCCTCCTCCGTGGTGAGGAAGCGCCGCACGGCGCCCTCCAACTCCCGCTGTTCCCGCAGGTTGCGCCACTCGGGGCGGGCGAGATCATCGAGGAACATTGCCAGGATGGCGGGCTGTTTCCCACTCAGCCGTGTCGAGGCCGCGGCCATGCGGCGGCAGGCGGCCTGGGCGATGCCGCTCGCCTGCCCAGCCCGCGCCGCGAGCACAAGCAGGTTCCCCTTGTCATGCGCTACGGCCAGATGGGCGTCGGGGCCAAAAAGGGCGCGCAGGGCGCCGGCGGGAACAGCCGCCTGGGCGCCGGCCAGGATGAGCGGGTCAAGTTTCAGCACCGCATCCGCCGCTGAGTCCTGCCGCTTCTGGTCGCGCAGCATGTCGATGATCCGGCGCTGCAGGGTGGCTACGTTCAGCGCATCAGCACGCAGGCCGTCAGGCAGGGTCATCTTCAGCACGTAGCGGCCGGGATGGGCGGCCAGCCAGATCTGGAGATCCGGGTTGATGCCATCCACCAGGGCGCACCAGTCGCCGCGCGGCACATGGCGGCCTTCCTCGGCCGAGAGGGTCTCGCAGACCACCTCGGCCTCGGCGCCGTTGCGGGTGATCAACAGGTCATGCGGGGTGCCATCGGCGAGGCCGGTGAAGCGCACCTCGAAGCCGCGCGCCCGGTGCAGCGCCGCAACGCGGAGCAGGTGGAAGAGCGGGATGAGATTGGCCTCACCCGTCAGCCCGGACAGGATCAGGGCGCGCAGGCGCTGGCGGGGCTCGGCCGGCAACTCATGGGCAAGGCGCACCGCCTCCCGCGCATAGGAGAGAAGCCGCTGCTCCGCCGGGCCGGCATTCGCAAGGGCGCTGGGCGCAGAAAGACGCTGCAGCATCAATTCGAGCGCGTGGCGCTCCTGTGCTGCCCGTCCGGTGAGTGAGGAAAGGGCCACGCGCCGGCCGATCTCCTCCATCCGCTCTTTCCAGCGTTTGTTGCCGGCGAGCCCGAGAAAGCCTGCGAGAAGCTTTGCATCGGCCAGGGTCTCAGGCCCCGGTTCTTGGTTCGGCATCGGACCGTCACCTCAAGGATGACCTCCGAATACCTGAGTGAAGTAGTCGGATAAAGAAGCGTACCGATCAGTTTCTCGGGAGACGCGTGGAGGCGGGTGCATCGGGCACCTGGGCGCGGTGCCGCAACAGAGCATCAGCCAGGACGCAGGCCATCATCGCCTCGCCCACTGGCACCGCGCGAATGCCGACGCAGGGATCGTGGCGGCCCTTGGTGATGAGCTCCCGCTCCTGGCCATGGCGGTCCACCGTACGCCGGGGGACGAGGATGGAGGAGGTGGGCTTCACCGCGAAGCGCGCGATCACCGGCTGGCCCGTGGAAATGCCACCCAGGATCCCGCCGGCATGATTGGCCAGGAAGTCCACCGTGCCATCCGCTGCCATGCGCATCTCGTCGGCATTGTCCTCGCCGGTCAGGGCGGCGGCGGCGAAGCCTTCGCCGATCTCCACGCCCTTTACCGCGTTGATGGACATGAAGGCGGCCGCGATCTCGGCATCCAGTTTGCCGTATATGGGGGCGCCGAGGCCCGGGGGGATGCCCTCGGCCACCACCTCCACCACGGCACCCACGCTTGAGCCCGCCTTGCGCAGCGCCAGCAGCTTCTCTTCCCAGCGGGCTGCTGCCTGGCGGTCCGGGCAGAAGAAGTCGTTCTCCTCCACCGCTTTCCAATCCCAGTTCGCCCGGTCCACCGAATCGCCACCCATGGAGACGAGAGCGCCGCGGATGGTCACGCCCGCGCCCAGCACCTTGCGCGCCACGGCCCCGGCCGCGACCCGAATCGCCGTCTCCCGCGCCGAGGAACGCCCGCCGCCGCGATAATCCCGCACCCCGTATTTCAGGTGGTAGGCGAGGTCGGCATGGCCAGGGCGGAAGCTGTCGGCGATCTCGCCATAGTCGCGGGAGCGCTGGTCCTTGTTCTCGATGAACAGGGAAATGGGCGTGCCCGTCGTCAGCCCCTCGAAAGTGCCGGAGAGGATGCGGACCTCATCCGGCTCCTGCCGCTGGGTGACGAATTTCGACTGGCCCGGGCGGCGCCGGTCCAGCCAGGGCTGGATGTCGGCTTCGGTCAGGGAAAGCCCGGGCGGGCACCCATCCACCACCCCACCGATGGCGAGGCCGTGGCTCTCGCCCCAGGTGGTAACGCGGAAGAGATGGCCGAAGCTGTTGTGGGACATGGCGGAAAGGGTGGTCAGCCCTTCTCGATCGTGATGTCGGGGGCGTCCGGGTTCTTCATGCCGATGATATGGTAGCCGCAGTCCACATGGTGCACCTCGCCCGTCACACCGCCTGAAAGCGGGGAGAGCAGATAGACTCCGGCGCCGCCGACTTCATCCAGCGCGACGTTGCGTCGCATGGGTGAATTGTACTGGTTCCACTTCAGGATGTAGCGGAAGTCGCCGATGCCGCTGGCCGCCAGCGTCTTGATCGGGCCGGCCGAGATGGCATTCACCCGGACGCCGGCCTCGCCCAGATCGGCGGCCATGTAGCGCACGCTCGCCTCCAACGCAGCCTTGGCCACGCCCATGACGTTGTAATGCGGCGTCCAGCGCTCCGCGCCCAGATAGGTGAGGGTAAGCAGCGAGCCGCCCGGCTTCATCATCGCCGCCGCGCGCCGCGACACCGAGACGAAGGAGAAGCAGGAGATGTCGAGCGCCTGGAGGAAGGCCTCCTTGGGCGTGTCCAGGTAACGGCCGCGCAGATACTGCTTGTCGGCGAAGCCGATGGCATGGACAAGGAAATCAATCCCGCCCCAGCGTTCCTTGACTTGGTCGAAAGCCACGTCGATCGCGGCCTCATCCGAGACATCGCAGGGAACCAGAAGGTCGGAGCCGATGCTGGCGGCCAGGGGGCGCACGCGCTTCTCCAGCGCCTCGCCCTGATAGGTGAAGGCGACCTCGCCGCCTTGTGCGGCCACGGCCTGGGCAATGGCCCATGCGATGGAGCGGTCATTGGCGACGCCCATCACGATGCCACGGCGGCCCTGCATCAGCGTGCCCTTGGCGGGCAGGGAGGCGGCATCGGCCACAGGCTTGGCGTCTTCCACGAGGGATCCTCCACGGGTGGGCATCGGTTGCGACGGGCTCGGAGGGGTGGCACACCGGCCGGACCGGAACAAGGGGCCTAAACGCAATGAGCCTGACCACTGAGGTCCCCATGAACGAAGCCCATGCCGCCGGCATCCCCGATGCGGCCGAGCCCTATGGCCTGTTCGAGGCCTGGTTCGCCGAGGCCCAGGCCCGGGAGCCGAATGACCCCAATGCCATGTGCCTGGCCACGACGACGCCGGATGGCTGGCCCTCGGCCCGCATGGTGCTGCTGAAGGGGCGGGACGAGCGCGGCTTCGTCTTCTATACCAATGAGGAGAGCCGGAAGGGCCAGGAGCTTCTGGCGAACCCTCGTGCCGCGCTCTGCTTCCACTGGAAGTCCCTGCGCCGCCAGGTGCGGGTGGAGGGCACGGTGGAGCGGGTGACCCCGGACGAGGCCGACGCCTATTACGCCTCCCGCCCGCATGGTTCCCGCATTGCCGCCTGGGGCTCGATCCAGTCCCGCCCGCTTGCCTCCCGCGCCGAGTTCGAGGCGAGGATCGCCGAGTACGAGGCACTGTATCCAGGGAATGACGTGCCGCGCCCGCCGTATTGGGGCGGCTTCCGTATCCTGCCCCTGCGGATCGAGTTCTGGCAGGACATGCCCTTCCGCCGCCATGACCGGCTGGTCTTCGAGCGGAATGGAGAGGGGTGGAGCACCGGGCGACTCTACCCGTGATGATTCCGGCTACGCAGGCGCGTTCAGCGGCGCTCCTGGCGCGGCTCACTGGCGGGATGCGGCTGGTGGAGACGCATATCTCCGCTGTCTTCATCGGGCCTGACCGGGTGCTGAAGCTGAAGAAGGCGGTGGATCTGGGCTTCCTGGATTTCACCACCCCCGAGGCGCGGCGCCGCTTCACCGAGCGGGAACTGGCTCTGAACGCCCCCGCCGCGCCGGCCCTGTACCGCGCAGTGCATGGAATTACGGAGGAAGCGGACCGGCTGGTGGCGCCGGATGATCCTTCGGCAGTGGATTGGGCGCTGGAGATGGCTCCCGTTCCGCCCTCTGACTTCCTCGATGCCGTGGCCGCGCGCGGCGGGCTGGATCCAGCCCTGCAGGATGCCTTGGGCGATGCCGTCATCGCCCTTCGCGCCACCTACCGGCCCGTCCATCCTGTTCCCGATCCCGTGCCCCGCTTCGCCGCCGTATTGAGCGGCAATGCGCGCGCTGCCCTTGCCGCGGGGCTTGATCCGGCGCGGGTGCTGTCCTGGCGGCGTTCCTCCCAGCGGCTCCTGCGCAACCTTGCGCCCGTGCTACGTGCGCGGGCGGCGGAGGGGCGCATCCGGCGCTGCCATGGCGACCTGCATCTCGGAAACCTGCTGCTCTGGGAAGGGCGCCCCACGCCCTTCGACGCGCTGGAATTCGACGAGGACCTCGCCACCATCGACACCGGCTATGATCTTGCCTTCCTCATCGCCGACCTGCTGCGGCGCTGCGGGCGGGAGGCAGCCTGCCGCGTGCTCGGCCGCGCCATCGCGGTTGGCGATGACGCGGGGCTGGTGGCGGGGCTTCCGCTCTGGCTGTCGGCGCGCGCGATGATCCGCGCGCACTGCCTGGCGCGGGTTGGCGGACAAGGGGAGGGAGCCCTGGCATTCCTGCAAGAGGCGGAGGCCTATCTCTCGCCCCCGTCACCCCGGTTGATTGCGGTGGGAGGCCTGCAGGGCACGGGGAAGACCCGCCTCGGAAGGGCGCTGGCGCCCCGCTTTGGCGCCGCCCCCGGGGCGCTGCACCTGCGGAGCGACGAAATCCGCAAGCGCCTGGCGGGCATTCCCCCCGAAGCCCCGCTGCCGCCCGCGGCCTATTCGGAACGAATAAACGACACCGTGCATGCGGCGCTCTTCGCCGATGTGGAAGCCGCGCTGCGGGGAGGGCATTCCGTGCTGGCCGACGCTGCCTTCCTGGACGCTGCGCGCCGCGCCGGGATCGAGGCAGTGGCGAGCCGCCTGGGCGTGCCCTTCATCGGCCTCTGGCTGGAAGCGCCGCCCGACCTGCTCCGGGCACGAATCGCGGCACGGCGTGGCGATGCCTCCGATGCCACGGTGGAGGTGCTGGAGCATGCCGCCTCCCGCCCCATTGGGGCCGTCACCTGGAACCACATAGATGCTTCCGGGGATCCCCTGGCGGCAGCGCTTGCGGCGACCCACCTCTTCTCATGCTAGACCGGTGGTCGTCCGGTCGGATTCGGCCGGACGCGGGGAGGGGGCTTGCTCTACCCTTCCGCCGGAACACGACGGAGTCCCGCCGACATGGCCTACCGCCGCATCCTCCTGCCCCTGACCGGCACCGCCGCCGGTGAGGCGGCCCTGCAGACCGCGGTGATGACCGCGCGCATCTGGCATTCGCATGTGCACTGCCTCCATGTCCGCGTGGATGCGCGGGATGTGGCGCCGCTGGCGGGCGAAGGTCTGTCAGGCGCCATGATCGAGGAGATGATGGCCGCAACGGAGCGGGAATCCGGTGACCGTGCCAGCCGTGTGCAGGAGCTGTTCAACCGCTTCGTGGACGGCAAGGACGTGGTTCTGGCCAGTTCCGCCGAGGCCGCCGAGAAGGCGGATTCCGCCACGCTGTCCTTCGCCTCCGTCGCGGGGCGCGAGGAGGATCTGGTGGCCCAGCAGTCGCGGCTCTACGACATGGCCGTGGTGCCGCATCCGGATTCCGGGGAGGACGTCTCCTCCTCCGACGCGCTGCACGCCATCCTATTCGACAGCGGCCGGCCGGTACTGATCGCGCCGCGCCTGCCTCCCACCAGCATTGGCGCGCGGGTTTGCGTTGCCTGGAACGGCACGGCGGAAAGCGCCGCCGCCGTGGCCGCCGCGCTGCCCTGGCTGCACCGCGCCGAGGCCGTGCGCGTTCTGTACAGCAAGGACTATCAACGCCGCGGGCCGGATGTGAACGGCATCCTCTCCTATCTGCGTTGGCACAACATCACCGCCGAACCGACGGAGTTCCACCCGATCACGCGGGAGGTTGGCGCCGGGCTGCTGGGCGCCGCGCGGGATTTCGGCGCGGACCTGCTCTGCATGGGCGCCTACAGCCATTCGCGCATCCGCCAGCTCATCCTCGGCGGCGTCACGCGCCATGTGCTGGAGAATGCCGAAATGCCGGTGATGATGTGCCGCTGACGGGCTGAGTAGCCCGCGCGCTCAGCGCGCGGGCGCGGCTTCGACCTCCTCGCGCCGCATTTCCAGCTCCAGCCAGCGCTCCTCGGCCGCCGCCAGCGCTGCCTGGCGCTGCGCAAGCATTTCGGTTGCCTTGGCGAAGCGGGGCTGGTCGCGGGAAAAGAGCTGCGGATCGGCCAGGATTTCGTTCAGCTTCGCGATCTCGGCCGAAAGCTTCTCCATCTCGGCCGGCAGCGTCTTCAGCGCCTGCATCTCGCCCATGGTGAGCCGCACCCGCGCCGGAGCGGCAGGGGCGGGAGCCTCCGCCGCGCGCTTCGGGGCGGCGGCTGCCGGCGCCTGCATGCGCGCCCGCACGCCGTGGCCGCGCTGCGCCACCATGTCCGAATAGCCACCGGCATATTCCTGCCAGCGCCCATCCCCCTCGGAGGCAATGACGCTCGTCGCGACGCGGTCGAGGAAGTCGCGGTCATGGCTCACCACCAGAACCGTGCCGGAATAGTCCGCGATCATCTCCTGCAGCAGGTCGAGCGTCTCGAGATCGAGGTCGTTGGTCGGCTCGTCCAGCACCAGAAGGTTGCTCGGCCGCGCCATGGCGCGCGCCAGCATCACCCGCGCCCGCTCGCCACCCGAGAGCACGCCAAGCGGCGTGCGCGCCTGCTCGGGCAGGAAGAGGAAGTCCTTCATGTAGCCGATGACATGGCGCGGCGCGCCACCGACATGCACCATGTCGCCGCGCCCCTCGGTGAGCGCGTCGGAGAGCGTCATGGCATCATCGAGGCTGGCACGGCGCTGGTCGAGCGTGACCATCTCGATGCCCGTGCCGAGCCTCACCTCGCCGGAATCCGGCGCCAGCACGCCGGTCAGCATGTTCAGCAGCGTGGTCTTGCCCGCGCCGTTCGGGCCGACGATCCCCACTCGGTCCCCACGCAGGATCCGCACGGATACGTCCCGCACCACGACGCGATTGCCATAGGATTTTGAGATATTCTCGGTCGATACCACCAGCGTGCCCGAGCCGTCCGCCTCCGTGGCGGCGAGCTTCACCCCGCCTTGTGGCCCACGCCGCTGGCGGTGCTTCTCCCGCAGGGACTGCAATTCGCCGACGCGCCGCATGTTGCGCTTGCGGCGGGCAGTCACGCCGTAGCGGAGCCAGTGCTCCTCCCTCACGATCTCGCGGGCGAGCTTGTGCGCGTCGCGCTCCTCCTCCTCCAGCACCTGGTCGCGCCAGGTCTCGAAATGGGCAAAGCCCTGGTCGAGGCGTCGAGTGGTGCCGCGGTCGAGCCACACCATGGCGCGGGAGAGGGATTCCAGGAACCGCCGGTCATGGCTGATGAGCACGAGCGACGCGCGCATCCCGGCCAGTTCGGATTCGAGCCATTCGATTGCCGGCAGGTCGAGGTGGTTGGTTGGCTCGTCCAGCAGCAGGATATCGGGAGAGGGTGCGAGCACCGAGGCCAGGGCGGCCCGCCGCGCCTCGCCGCCCGAAAGGCTGGCGGGCGATTCCTCGCCGGTCAGGCCGAGCTGCTCCAGCAGGTAGCGCGCCCGGTAGGGATCATCCCCGGGGCCGAGGGCCGCCTCGACATAGGAAAGCGTGGTCGCGTGGCCCGAAAGGTCAGGCTCCTGCGGCAGGTAGCGCAGAGTGGCGCCGGGCTGGAGGAAGCGGGAGCCCCCATCGGGCGTGACCAGCCCGGCCGCCACCTTCAGGAGCGTGGACTTGCCGGAGCCATTCCTCCCAACCAGGGCGAGCCGCTCCCCCGGGGCCACGGAAAGGGTTGCGTCACGCAGGAGCGGCGTGGTGCCGAAGCCCTGCCGGATACCCTGAAGAAGAAGGAGAGGGGGTGCCATGGCGCCGGCATATGGCATCCCCGCCACAAATGCGCACGGGGTGATTTCCGCCCGGGGCGCGCCGTGCGATCGGCTGGTATCACCGGAACGCGATCATTATGGCTGCAGGAAGCGCGACACGGATCATGCGGCATTCCCGACCTTTTAACCCCGCCACAACTTTCATGCCGCAGGCTGGACCAATGGTAATCCTCAATTCACGCAGATCCGTCCTTGGCCTGCTGGGAGGCGGAGCCATGGCCATGCTCCGGGGCGGAAGCGCCGTCGCGGCCACGGATACGGGCGAATGGAGCACCTACAAGGCGCGCTTCCTGGCCCCCGATGGGCGGGTGGTGGACACCGGCAACGACAACCAATCCCATTCCGAGGGGCAGGGCTGGGGCCTCACCCTGGCCGAGCATCATGATGACCGTGCCGCCTTCGACCGGATGCTGGCCTGGACCCGTAGGAACCTGCGCCGGGAAACCGACCATCTGCATGCCTGGCGCTGGCGCCTTGACCGCCAGCCAGCGGTGCAGGACACCAACAACGCGACCGATGGCGACCTGTTCATCGCCAGCGCCTTGCTGCGCGGCGGCCGCCGTTGGTCCGACCCGGCGCTGACCGAGGAGGGAAGGGCCATTGCCCGCGACGTGCTGCGTCTGCTCGTGCGGCGTGCCGGCGGGAGCGTCGTGCTGCTGCCAGGCGCGCGTGGCTTCGAGCGCCGCGACCATGTGGTGATCAATCCCTCCTATTATTCCTATCCCGCCATCGCGATCCTGGCGGAGGCGGTCCCGGATCCGGCCTGGCTTCGCGTGGCGGATGATGGGCTTCGCCTGTTGCGTGCCGCACGGTTTGGGCGATGGGGACTGGCGCCGGACTGGCTCGCGGTGGCCCGCAGGGATGGCCGTATCTCGCCTGCGGAGGGCTGGCCGGCACGTTTCTCCTATGACGCCGTCCGGGTGCCACTCTGGCTGGCCTGGGCCGGCCTGTCGGATGAGATCGCCGCCGAGGCGCCGCTGAACTTCTGGGCGGACCCCAGCCACAGGCGCATTCCGGCCTGGGTGGACCTCTCGACCGACGTGGTGGCGCCCTATGCCGCCGGTGCCGGGGTCACGGAGATAGGGCGTTTCGTGGCAAGCCAGCGCGGTGCGCGCTGGGACCGTCAGGTAGAACCGGTGCCTGCAGGTCGTGACTATTATGACACATCCCTTTTCATGCTCGCGCGCATGGCGGCCTCCGAGCGCGGCGAATGATCCAAAAGTGTTAGTATTTCTCAAAAAATAAGATTAAGTCTTGCCGCCGCCGGAGATTCTATGCTCGGTGGCCAAGGGAGTGTGGCTATGCGTCAGGATATGGACGTCGCGAGGATGGCAGCGGCCCTTCGGACGCCTTCCCTGAAGTATCGGAACTTCGCCAACGAACCCGTCCGCCGTGCTCCGGTGCCACGTTCTGTTGAGGATTCCGCCTTCAGCCTACTCGGTGAAGCTTTGGCGGCGGCAAGAGACCTGCCCGCGGACAAGGTGCTCGGGGATGCTGCCCAGGCCCCTTCGCAGTACGCTCAAGACACGCTGACCCAGCCTGCTCCGCCTACGGCCGTTCCACTCAATGGGGAAATCGTGCCTGAGCATGCGGCTGCGGTAACAGCAGCCATGCCAAGGGCGGGGATAGAGTCTAACCAAAATTTAGATTTTTCTGCAGAAAGTGATATTTCTCGACGAGGGAGTGCTCAAGGCGGGACATCACGGGAGATGACATCGCTTCCGCCGGTTCCTTCCGCTTTGAAAGCTGTCGCCCAGAGCCCAGCGCCGATGGCGGCTTCTTCGGCCGCCATCCCGCCAAGCGCCGGGCCACCACGCAACGAGGTGCAAGGCGCCAGCCTGCTGCAGGTTCTGCTCGGACAGCCCCCCGCGCCGCCGCTCCCCGCCACTTCTTCAGCGGGCGCCGCCTTGTCGGCGTCCCCCTCCCTGACGCCCGCGGCGCCGCAATCCGGGGGCATGCCTTTCGCGCCCTCCCTGCTCGGCACCGCCTCGGTCTGGTCGCTGGCCCGGGAGGGTGAAGGGACCGGCTCCACCCTGCTGGATACGCTGATCCGGTCATCGGCGCCCAGCCTGGGCCATTACCCGCTCCTTGATGCGTTGGGCGAGGCCATGCGCGGCAGCCCCATGGAACCCTCGCCCAGCCATTGGCCGGCAGCGCGCGTGGACATCGCCCTGCCGGAACTGCTGAGGCGCGTCGCCGCTGGCGTCCGCTCTGCCCAAACCGCCGCCTGAGTTCAGGAGCCGCACCGTGCCGCTGATCTGCTTTGCGTCTCCCAAGGGCGGAGTCGGCAAGACCACTCTGACCGCCAATCTCGCGGGCGCGGTGCAGCGCCTGGGATATCGGGTGCTGGCCATAGACTTCGATGCCCAGAACGCGTTGCGCCTTCATTTCGGCGTACCGCTCACGGACAAGGCGGGCTTTGTCGCGGGGCTTCTGCAGGGTGGCGGCTGGCGGCAGCATGTACGGCAGACCCCTTCCGGCGTGCTGTTGCTGCCGCATGGCGCCGTGGATCTGCGTGGGGCGCTGGACCTCGCAGTGGCGCTGGACCGCGATCCCGAGCTGCTACGCGCCCCGCTGCGGGAGATGCTGGCAGAGCCGAATCTGGTGGTGATGGCGGATCTGCCGCCTGGCCCGTCCCAGGCCCTGGCCCTGCTGGCGCCCATGGCGACGATGGTGGTCGGCGTTCTGCAGGCCGAGGCGATCAGCGCCGCGCTTGTGCCCGAGATCGAGAGCGGCCGTTTCCTGGGTACCGGCACAATGGCCGCGCTCCTCGCCGGGCGGCTGCGCGTGGTGCTGAACAGCGTCGATCTTGCCTCGCGTCTCTCGCGCGCCTCCGCGGAGGCGGTTGCGCGCCATCTGGGCTACCGCATGCTGGGTGCAATCAGCCGCGAGGAGGCCGTGGCGGAGAGCCTGGCCTGCCAGCGGCTGTTGATCGAGCATGCGCCTGAAAGCCAACCGGCATCGGATCTCAAGGAGATCGCGCGTCTGATCGCCGTTGCGCTGCCGCCTGCCGAGGCGCTGCGATCCCTTTCCGAACTGGCGCCGGCGCATGGCACGCAGCCCATGCCGATCCCGCATCAGGCAACGCTTGAGGCAACCCAATGAGACGCATCCGCCGTTCCCTGGGGGGAAGCGTCTGGCTGGGTCGGATCTGCGCTCTCCTGGGCTTCCTCGTCGCGCTGCCCTTCATTGTCGCCCCGCTCGAGGGCGAGCAGCAGGCATGGGTCGCGGTTGGGGGGCTGCTGGTCTTCGCGATCTGCTCGTTCATGCCGGGCAGGGGGCCGCTTGTCTTCCTGGTGCTGCTCTCCGGTGCGATCTCCACGCGCTACATCTACTGGCGCATCACCGACACGCTCGACTACACGAACTTCTGGTCGTCCTTCCTCGGCACCGGACTGCTGCTCGCCGAGATCTACGCCTTCGTCGCGCTGCTGCTCTCCTACCTGCAGTCGCTTTGGCCGCTAGAGCGCCGCCCCGCGCCGCTGCCGGAGGAGCCGGAGGAGTGGCCGACCGTCGATGTCTTCATCCCGACCTACAACGAGCCGCTGGAGGTGGTGAAGCCGACCATCTTCGCCGCCATGTCAATGGACTGGCCACGACACAAGATGAATGTGGTGCTGCTCGACGACGGGCGGCGCGAGGAGTTCCGCGCCTTCTGCGCCGAGATCGGTTGCGGTTACATGACCCGCCCGGACAACAAGGGCGCGAAGGCCGGCAACATCAACCACGCGCTGTCCAAGACCGATGGCGAATTCGTGGCAGTCTTCGACTGCGATCACGTCGCCACCCGCGCTTTCCTGCAGATGACCCTGGGCTGGCTGGTGCGCGATGCCGGGCTCGCCATGGTGCAGACGCCGCATCACTTCTATTCGCCCGATCCTTTCGAGCGGAATCTCGCCTCCGGCAAGCGCGTGCCGAATGAGGCCCTGCTTTTCTACGGCCTGATCCAGCAGGGTAACGACCTGTGGAACGCCGCCTTCTTCTGCGGCTCCTGCGCCGTCATGCGGCGCACGGCGCTGGAGCAAATCGGCGGCGTGCCGACCGAGACGGTGACCGAGGACTGTCATGCCAGCCTCAAGATGCAGCGGCTGGGCTGGCGCACGGCCTATCTGCGGCTGCCACTGGCAGCCGGCCTCGCGACGGACCGCTTGCTATCTCATATCGGCCAGCGCATGCGTTGGGCGCGTGGGATGGTGCAGATCTTCCGTATCGAGAACCCGCTTCTCGGGCCGGGCCTGACCATCACCCAGCGCCTCTGCTACGTCGCCTCGATGTGGCACTTCCTCTTCCCGGTGCCGCGCTTCGTCTTCCTCACGGCGCCGCTCGCCTATCTGCTCGTTGGGCAGAACATCATCGCCGCCTCGCCGCTCGCCATCGTCGCCTATGCGGGACCGCATGTGGTCCATGCGGTTCTTACCAATTCGAAGCTCCAGGCGAAGGTCCGGCACTCCTTCTGGTCGGAAATCTACGAGACGGTGCTGGCGCTCTATCTGCTGCCGGTGGTGCTGACGACGCTCTTCGATCCGAAGAGGGGCAAGTTCAACGTCACCGATAAGGGCGGCACGCTGGAGGAAGGCTATTTCGACCTGCGCGCGACAGGGCCCAACTTCATACTGGCGGTTGTCCTGGTGCTCGGCCTGCTGTCCGGCATCTATGGCATGACGGCCAATCCACCCGAGAGTGCGGAGTTCCAGGCTTACGGCCTGAACACCATCTGGGTTGCCCTCTCGCTGCTGATGGTTCTCGCAGGCCTCGCCGTGGGGCGTGAGCGGCGCCAGGTGCGGGAGCGCGCGCGCGTCCGTGCGATGATGCCGGTTGGTGTCGTCCTGCCTGACGGGCGGTTGGTGCCCGGCGAGACGCGGGACCTTTCCCTGGGCGGCGCCGCGGTGATCGCACCCCGGCCGGACGGGCTGCCCGACCACGCCTTCGTCACATTGGAGATCGAGTTGGGCCCGGAACGCATCGCGATCCCCTCAGAAGCCTTGCGCTGGCAGGACGGCCGCCTGCAGGTGCGCTTCGCGCCTCAGGATCTGAGGGATGAGGGAAACATCACCCGCGTGGTGCTCGGCCGGGCCGACGCATGGGTCGATTGGGACGATGTGCGGCCCGACCGGCCCATCCGCGCCCTTGCTGAGGTGGTCCGCAGCATCGGCGGCTTGTTCCGCGGCGATAGCCAGTTCTCGCTGCGTGCCCGCCGCGCCCGGCGCCAGGCTGCCCGGAGCGCCCGGGCCCAGGCGCCACGCGCTGGCACATCCGTGACCCGGGGCGCGGAGGCGGCGCAACGCCGCTCTGCGGAGCGCACGCGCCGTTCTGCAGCGGCATTCCTGCTTGTCGGGCTGGGCTTGCCGCTTGGCGCCCTTGCCCAGGGTTCCGGGAACCAGGGCCTGGCGCCCATGGGAAGTGCCTTCTCGCCTCCGCCGCTTCCTGGCGCTGCGCCGTTCCCTGCCGCATCGTCCCTTACCGCCCCGGCGCAAACGCCGCAGGCTCCCCTGCCGCAATACGCACCGACGCCGCTTCCGGGAGGGCTGCCGCAATACGCGCCATCCCCGGTGCCGGTGGCGCCCTCGACACCCGTGGTCTTCAGCAGCGAGCGCGCGCCAGGTGCGGATTCTCGCACCGAGACGCGTACCCTTCGCCAGCTTGGACTGCGCAGCCCGATGCAGCTTCGTGGCCTGGCAGACCTGCAGGGCCTCCTGTTCGGCATCCGCTCGGATGAGGTGGTGACCGGGGCGAAGCTGACGCTGCAAGGCGCGACCAGCCCTGCGCTGATCCCCGAGTTGTCGCAGATCGCGATCACCATGAACGAGCAGTTCATCGGCACGATCACGCCCAACCGGGACCGCCCGGCCTTCGGCCCGGTGGAGTTCCAGATCAATCCGGTCTTCTTCGCTGATAGCAACCGGCTGAACATGCGCTTTACCGGCCGTTACGCGGTTGAGTGCAACGACCCGCTTTCCGGTCTGCTCTGGTCCACCGTCTCGGATCTCTCGACGCTTCAGCTGACCCTTGAGCGCCTGCCGCTGACGCGTGACCTGGCCCGGCTGCCGGAGCCCTTCTTCGACCCGCGCCTGCTGCGTGAGCCACTGATGCTGCCAGTGGTGATGGCCGAGGGGGCCGGCAACGATGCGGTCCGCGCCTCCGTCATCGCCTCCTCATGGTTTGCCGTGCAGGCCGATTACCGCGGGGCGAGCTTCCCGGTGAGTTCCGTGGTGCCCACGCGGGGCAATGCCATGGTCATCGCGACCGGCTCCGACTCCCTGCCGGGCGTCGCCCTTCCGCGGATGGAGGGGCCGACTCTCGCGATCATCCCGAACCCGAATGATCCGGCGTCGGTGCTGCTGGTCGTCGGCGGGCGCTCGGGCGCAGAAGCGGCCGTGGCCGCCCAGGTACTGGCCACCGGCAAGGAGGGCCTCTCGGGCGAGACGGCAACGGTGCAGGTGAACGAGTTGCCGGCCCGCCAACCCTATGACGCCCCGCGCTGGATCCGGAACGATCGCCCCGTCCGCTTCGGCGAGCTGGTCGATCCGTCGGAGCTGCAATCCTATGGCTATGCGCCGGGCCCGGTTTCGGTTCCCTTCCGTACGGCGCCGGACCTCTACACCTCGCGTGACCGCAACCTGCCAGTGGATGTGCGCTTCCGCGCGCCGCCCGGCCCGATCATGGACCTCGCCGTTTCGCGCCTCGATGCCGCGTTGAATGACGTGTACCTGAAGTCCTTCCCCCTGCGGGAAGGCGATCCGGGCTGGCCCTGGAGCTGGATCAACCGCCAGGTCGGTAGCACGGCGGCGGCGGATCGCAGCCAGGGCGAGGTAGGCTTGCCGCCCTATCTCATCTTCGGCCTGAACGAACTGCAGTTCCGCTTCGATCTGAGGCCGCTGCATCGCGGCGATTGCGTCAGCACGCCGGGTGACATCCGCTCCTCGATCGATCCTGACAGCACGATCGACCTCTCTGCGGCCTATCGCTTCACGGAGTTGCCGAACCTCGCCTATTTCGTCGGCAGCGGTTTTCCCTACACGAAGATGGCGGATCTCTCCTCCACCGCCGTGGTGCTGCCGGATCGGGCGAGCGCGCTGGAGATCTCCTCCACCCTCAACCTGATCGGCCGCCTCGCCGCCATCACCGGCTATCCAGCGACGCGGATCGAGGTGGTGCGGCCGGGCGGAATGGAGGCGATGCAGGGTCGCGACCTGATCGTCGTCGGTCCGCTGAACCGCCAGCCCGCCCTGTCCAGCCTGCTGCGGGATGGGCCGATCACCGTGTCGGGCAGCCGCATCAATGTAGCGCTTCCGGATGCGCTCGACGGCTTCCGCAACATCTTCCTCTCCGATGACCGCAGGTTCGACCGCGAGCGGCTGACCGCGACTCTCGGAGGCAGCGGGGGCGAGGGGAGCGGAATGCTGATCGGCTTCCAGAGCCCGCTGAATGCCGAGCGGTCGGTCATTGCCCTCACGGGCTCCAGCGCTCAGGGCATGGAGGCGATGGTGGCCGCGCTCAGCGACCGGGAGTTGCAGCCGCGGATCCAGGGGGATGTGGTGCATCTGGCGAACGGGCGCGTGGAGTCCTTCAAGGTGTCCCGCAACTACGGCGTGGGGAGCCTGCCGGTCACCCTGCTGCCCCAACGCTATTTGACGACGCGTCCGGATCTCATGCTGGGCCTGCTGGTGGGGGCGGCATTGGTGATCGCTATCCCGCTCTACTGGACGCTGCGCCGGCGTGCCGTCCGCCGGCTGAGGATCCGCTCATGACGTCTCTCCGGAATCGCCTGCTGACGGCTGCCGCAACCGCTGTGGCACTCGGCGTCGCATGGCCGGCGTTCGCACAGGGTGGCACTGCGGGTAGCGAGCCACGCATTGCGGCAAGGGAGCGCCCGGCCGGGTTGCTGGCGCTGGATGCCGGCGACCTCCCGCGTGCCGTGCAGCTCTTTGAGGCGGCGGTGGAGCGTGATCCGGATGACGCCACCGCGCTCGGCGGGCTGGGCCTGGTCAGGCTGCGGCAGGGGCGTGCGGCCGAGGCGCGGGATATCCTGGCACGCGCGGTGGCCGTGCCGTCGTCCGAGGCGGCCCGCTGGTCCGCGGCCCTCCGGACGGCATCCTTCCTTGGGGAGTTGGGCGAGGCGCGCCGCCAATTGGCGCAAGGCGCCATTGACGCTGCCGAGGCGCTCCTGATCCGCGCGGCCCGGCGCGAAACGGCTGAGCGGGCCGAGGCCGAGGCGTTGCTGGGTGAGATCGCTCTCCGCCGCGGTGAGGCCACAGAGGCAGAGGCCCGCTTCCGCAACGCCCTTTACCGCCGCCCGGCACTGCCTGCTGCGCGGCAGGGGCTGCTGGAGAGCTTCCGCCACCAGGGGCGTATCGCCGAGGCCGAGATCCTGCAGCGCCAGATTGCGCGCTCCGCTTCCGCCGAGGCGGATGCGCTGCGGGCCGAGGCGATACGCACCGAGGATCCGAAGGCGGCGATCGCCCTGCTGCGCGAGGCGGTGGCGGCGGCCCCGGGGAGCGCCTGGGCCCGGCTGGATCTCGCACGGTTGCTTACTCGCCAGGGCCGGGCAGGGGAGGCATGGGCAGTGATGGAGGAGGCCCTTCCTGCCATGCCTGCCACCGATGCCGCCCAGGCCATTGCGCTGCTCGCCGAGGAGGAGGGCCGCCTTGCGGAAGCGCTGCGCGTGCTGGAGCGGATCCCCGATCGGATCCGCAGCGCCGATCAGTCGCGCCTGCTCCGCAGCCTGCGCTGGCAAGCAGAACTGGCCGAGGCGGCCGCTGGCACGCCGGAGCGGATACGTCCTGCCCTGCTGGCTCTGGCCATGCGGCCGGACGCCACAGGCGAGTCCGGGCTGCGCGTGCTGCTGGCCCTTCTTCATGCCGGTGACCGGGATGGTGCCGCCGAGGCGCTGCGCCTGATGCTGACCGCGAATGGTGGCGGCTCCGCTTCCATGCGGACCGCGTTGGCTGGGGCGCTGGCCGATGCTGGGGTAGAGCAGGAGGTGGCTGGGCTTCTTGGGCCCGTGGTCCAGGATCCCGGCCTCGCGCCGGCCCAGCGGCGGCAGGCGGCATTGCTGCTGAACCTCGTCGCCCCGGTGCAGGTCGCCGAGATGTCCCAGCCGGCCCCGAGGGCGGTCATGGTCGAGGCCGAGCCGTCGCGTCTCTATCAGGGGGCGCGTGACCCCCGCGTGGCGCGCCGTATCGCGGAGGCCGTGCTTCGGCGGGACCCGCGCAATGCAGATGCCCGGGTCGGTGCCATCGAGGCCGCGCTCGCCCAGGGCGAGCTGGACGCCGCCGAGATGATGCTGGCCGAGGGGCGGCTGCTGAATGCCACCGATCCCCGGGTCTCGGTAATGGAGGCCAGGTTTGCCCGCGCCACAGGTGACCGGCGCCGCGCGCAGGCCGCGTTGCATCTCGCAGCCGATCAGCGCCGGGCCCAGATCGGCGCCCGCGCTGGCAGCCTCGCCCTGCTTTCCGCCCCGGCGCCCCAGAGCCGCACAATGCTGGCGGGTGGTGGGCTGGGTTCGTCCTCTGTGCCCCAGGACGCCAACCTCGCCGGCACCGCGGACGGCGTGACGCCGAGCCAGCTCCGCGCCTCGGACGACCCGCTGCTGGCCGAGATCGGTCGCCAGCTCGCGGAGGTGAATGATGCGGCGTCCGGCCGCGTCGTGCCGAACTTCGCCTTCCGCGCCCGCTCGGGCAGCAGCGGGCTGGAGCGGCTGCGGGAATATGGTGGCGGCGTGGAAGCGGCGACGCCGCTTCCCGGAGTGGGTGGCGAGCTGAGCGCCCGTGTTCAGGCGGTGACGATCGATGCCGGCAAGATCGATCGGAATGCCTGGAGTCTCAACCGCTTCGGCACCAATGCTGTTGCCCCGCAAATGGGGCTGGGCAGCCCGCAGGCGCCTCGTGACAGCTCAGCTACCGGCGTAGGCCTTGGCATCGCTTACACCCGTAATGGCGTGACGGTGGATGTCGGTTCAACGCCGCTGGGCTTCCGCGAGCAGAACATCCTTGGCGGCATTGAGGTGGTGCCGCGCCTGTCCGAAACTTCGCAGTTTCGCCTGCGTGCCGAGCGGCGTTCGGTGACGGACAGCCTCCTCTCCTGGTCGGGAATGCGGGATGCGGCCTCCGGCCGCTCCTTCGGCGGGGTGGTGCGGAACACGGCCTATGGCCAGTACGAGTATTATTCCGGAAATACCGGTGCCTATGTCGGCGCGGGCTACTCATCGATCACAGGCAACAATGTCGCTGACAACAATCAGTGGCAGGTGAATGCCGGCGTGAACCACGCGATCTTCCGCACGCCTGAGTCGGAACTCGTGGCCGGCCTCGACCTCAGCTATTTCGCCTATGACAAGAACCTGCGTCTCTTCACCCTTGGGCATGGCGGTTATTTCAGCCCGCAGAGCTATGTGAGCGCCACGATCCCCATCGACTACCGTGCGCGGCACGGGAACCTGGCCTATCGCCTCGGTGCCACCATCGGCGTGAACTATTTCGAGGAGAAGCGCAGCCCGTTCTTCCCCACCAATGGCGCGATGCAGGCGGTGATGGAAGCGCAGGCGGCGACAGATCCTACGGTTTCCGCCTTCTATCCGGCGCAGCAGGAGACAAACCTCTCGGCCGGCCTGCGCGGGGATATCGAGTATTCGATCACCCCCTCGCTCCGGATCGGCGCCTCGGCGCGTTACGACCGGTCGGCTGACTATAACGAGACGCGCGGCCTGATCTATGCCCGCTACCGCTTCGATCCGTGAGGAGGCACCGCGCCCGATGACCTCCAATCCCGAATCCCGGCCCGAGGAATCCCGGCCTGAGTGGGAAGGGCTTCTCCGTGCCCTCCTGGACACGCTGCAGGTGCATCTGCCGGCCGAGGAACGTGCCATGCTGCTGCGTGCCATTGGCGCCCAGATCGCCGCCCTCTCACCAATCCCGCCGGAAGAAACGCTGGTTGGGCTGGAGGCGCGCATGAACGAGTGGTTGGCCCGCTCCCGCTGGGGAAGCGTGTCGATCGCCGTGGATACGAATGGGCCCGCGCTGGTGCTGACCCATGCCGGGCCGCCCATGCTGCCCATTGCCACGGATGAGGCGGGGCATTGGATGGCATCGGTGCTGGAAGGGCTGCATGCCGGCTGGATCGCGGCCCAGCCCGGGGCTGCGCCCGAGGTGGCGGCGCATCTCGTCAGCTTCGGCGCTGACGCGATGGTGCTGCGCTACGGCGTCTGACCGGCGGCTGGCGCCGGCTCCGCTCAGTGCGGTGTCTCGCCGGCCTTTTGCTCGGTGACGCCCAGAGCATCCGCCAGCCGCGCATTCGCGCTGCCGCGCCGCGCCGCACGCGGCTGATCGGGGCTGGGGCTCCAGCCGGTGAGGGTGAGGAGGCGCAGCGTCGCAGGAACCCCTTCCGCCCCAGCGGGCAGGGCGGACAAGGCCATGGGGAACAGGGCGCGTGGCGGTATGCGCGGGTCGCGGGTCAGGACCGCGTTAGCCTCTCCGGCTGCCTGGAGATCCCGCAGAAGGAGGAGCGGATCGCGATAGGCGAGGGCGATCTCCTCGAGATCCGCCACAGGAAGAGCGAAACCGGCCCTCTGCAACAGTGCCGCCCCGTCCCGCAGCTCCGGGAAGGGGGAGACCCGCGGGGCCACGCCGCCGCGCAGGGTGGATTCGGCCGTGGTAAGGGCCTCGCGCAGGGGCTGAAGCGTGCCCAGCGCCGGCATGCTGGCCAGGAAGAGCCCATCCGGTGCCATAGCCCGGCGAATCTGGGCCAGTGCCCCTGGCAGGTCGTTCACCCAGTGCAGGGAAAGGTTCGCCACCACCAGGTCGAAGCTCCCGGCGGCGAAGGGCAGCCATTCCTCATCCCCCGCCACGGCCGCCCCGCCGGCCAGCGACGCCTGGCGCGCGGAGAGATCCATCGAGGCCACGAAGCCGATACCGCGCGCCTTCAGCGCGGGGGCGACCAGGCCGCGGCCGCCGATCTCAAGCGCGCGGTGGAAGCGGCGCGTGGTGTCGTCCAGCCGGTCCAGCAGGCGCTCTGCGGCTGCTTCCAGCACCGGCGCCACGCGGTGCTGCGTCGTGGCGGCACGGTCGCGGCGCCGGCGCAGCAGGGACCGGTCGAAGATGAGATGGGGCTGGTCGCTCATGCCCCGCATATGTCGCCGCCGGTGGCGCGCCGCCAGGGGCGCTTTCCGGTTGGGCCGCCTGACCCTATCCTTTCGCCTGGGGAACAGGGGGCGATCATGCCATTGGCGGCTGCCATGGCCGGGGGCGCGCGGCTGGCGCGGCATGGTGCCCTCAGGGCGCTGGACGCGCTGCTGCCGCCGCAGTGCCTGGCCTGCGATGCGCCGGTGCTGGAACAAGGTGCGCTTTGCGCGGCCTGTTTCCGCGGCCTGCACCTGATCGTTCCGCCCTTCTGCCTGCATTGCGGCCTGCCCTTCGAGCATGAAGGGCAGGGAGAGCAGGGGCGCTGCCTCGCCTGTGTCGCCGAGCCACCGCCCTTCGCCCGCGCCCGCGCCGCCTTCAGCTACAATGAATCGGTGGCACGGCTCGTCCTGCCTCTTAAACATGGGGACCGTACGGAACTCGCCTTGCCGCTCGCCCGGCATATGGCGCGGGCCGGGGCGGAACTGCTTGCGGAGGCGGATCTGCTCGTACCGGTGCCGTTGCACCGGCGGCGGCTCTTCCTGCGGCGCTACAACCAGTCGGCGCTGCTGGCATTGCGCCTGGGGCGGATCGCGGGCCGGCCAGTGCTGCCCGATGCGCTACGGCGGGTGAGGGCGACGCCATCCCTCGGCAGCCTGGGCGCGGAAGGGCGCCGCGCGGCACTGCATGGCGCCATCGCGGCCAGTCCCCGGGCCGTATCCCGGATCCAGGGCCGGCGCGTGCTGCTGGTCGATGATGTGCTGACGAGCGGTGCCACCGCCGAGGCCTGTTCCGCCGCGCTGCTGGCGGCGGGCGCCCTGCGGGTGGAGGTGCTGGCCGTGGCGCGCGTACCCGATCCGCGGCTTCCGGGCACGCGGCTGCCTTGAAGGATCTGGCGGAATCACCGAGATGTGCGGAATGGCCCAGATCGAGATCTACACCACCCCCTTCTGCCCCTATTGCTCGCGTGCCAAGGCGCTGCTGACGCGCAAGGGCGTGACCTTCCAGGAAATCGACGCCCCGAACGGTTCCGAGGCGCGCAGGACCGCCATTGAGCGCTCCGGCGGCCGCACCACCGTGCCCCAGATCTTCATCGATGGTGAGGCGATCGGCGGGTCGGATGATCTGGCCGCGCTGGACCGGGCCGGGAAGCTGGACGCGTTGCTGGCGGCCTGATCGCAAGGAGGAAAGGTCCTCGGTTCGCGCACTCTCGCTGCTCTGGCACTCCCGGCTCCGGAATGCCAAATTCGGCGAGAGACGCTTCCGAGGATCCGCAAGACTTTCAATGATCCACTATCAATTGCGCTGCAGCCAGGACCACGGCTTTGACGGATGGTTCAAGGACAGCACGGCCTTCGACAAGCTGGCGGCGGCGGGTATGGTCGATTGCCCCGTCTGCGGCGATACGCGGGTGCGGCGGGACCTGATGGCGCCCGCCATCGCGAAAACCCGCACTGAGCCGGCGCCGGCGCCTGCCCCAGCCAAGATGGAGGAGACGCCCGCGCCATCGACTGGCGCTCCCACCGCCACGGCAGGGCCCATGCCGGCACAGCTTTTCGCCCTGCTGCAGCGGATGCGGGCGGAGGTGGAGAAGAACTGCGACCATGTCGGCCGCGACTTCGCCGAGGAGGCCCGCAAGATGCACCGCGGCGAAAGCGAGCAGCGCGGCATCTATGGCGAGGCGACGGAGGAGGAGGCCGAGGCCCTGGCGGATGAGGGGATCGAGATCGGCCGCATTCCCTGGGTGCCCCGGGCGGACGGGTAGGAAGCTCCGCCTCAGTCCTTCCGGGCAGCCATGATGTAGTTGACGGCGGTGTCGCGGCTCTCGCGCCATCCGCCGGTCAGTGGCTCCGGCACCATCCCGGCCACATCCGTCACCCGCAGCCCGGCCCGGCGCAGCCCCGCGCCCAGTTCCGCCGGGGTGACGAACATCTTCCAGTCATGCGTTCCGCGCGGTAGCAGCCGCAGCAGGTATTCGGCGCCGAGCTTTGCGAAGAGGAAGCTGCGCGCCGTGCGGTTCAGGGTGGAGAGGAAGACCATCCCCCCCGGCCGCACCGAACGGGCGAGGGAGGCCAGGAAGGTGTCGCGGTCGGCGACATGCTCCACCACCTCCAGCGCGGTCACGGCGTCGAACTGCCCGGAGAGATCTTCCGGGCGGCCCTGGCGGTAATCGATGGAAAGGCCGGATTGGGCGGCGTGGGCGCGCGCGACCGAAAGGGCCTCCGGGGCCATGTCCAGCCCGGTCACCGCCGCGCCGCGGCGGGCCAGGGCCTCGGCCGCCAGCCCGGCGCCACAGCCGACATCCAGGATGGTCAGGCTGGCCAGAGCATTGGGATCACGGCCTTCGGCCGCACCGATCCTCTCCGCGACCCAGCGGGTGCGCAGCGGGTTCATGGCGTGGAGAGGGGCCATCGGGCCGCGCGGGTCCCACCATTCGGCCGCCAGGGCATCGAACTTGGCGACCTCGCCCTCAAGAACCGTGCTCTGTGCCATGGGCCCCCCAGTTTCGCCCTCCAGGTTGCCGTGGGGGGCTGGGGCCGGTATCTGTGCCGCCCCGCGCCGGGACGCAACCCGCGCTCCCCTTTGATCCGGCAGTTCCCGACACCCTGATGGCCCGCATCGTGATGAAGTTCGGCGGTACCTCCGTCGCCGACCTGGACCGTATCCGCAACGTCGCCAACCGCGTGAAGCGGGAGGTGGATGCCGGCCATGAGGTGGCCGTGGTCGTCTCAGCCATGTCCGGCGTGACGAACCAGCTGGTGAAATACTGCACCGACCTGTCGCCGCTGCATGATGCGCGGGAATACGACGCGGTGGTGGCGACCGGCGAGCAGGTGACGACCGGCCTGCTGGCCATCGCGCTGCAGGCCATCGGAGTCGATGCCCGCTCCTGGCAGGGCTGGCAGGCCGGCATCCGCACCGATGGCGCCCATGGCAAGGCCCGGGTGGAGGAGATCGACGGCGCGCGGCTGATCGAGCGCATGGTGCAGGGCCAGGTGCCGGTGATCGCCGGCTTCCAGGGCATCGGCCCGCGCGAGCGGATCACGACGCTGGGCCGTGGCGGCTCGGATCTTT
Source organism: Roseomonas xinghualingensis (assembly GCF_025791835.1). Lineage (GTDB taxonomy): Bacteria > Pseudomonadota > Alphaproteobacteria > Acetobacterales > Acetobacteraceae > Roseomonas > Roseomonas xinghualingensis. The sequence continues at coordinate 17,489 of NZ_JAOXLP010000027.1, read as the reverse complement.
CGGCCGTGGCCGTGGCGGCGGCGGTGAAGGCCGACCGCTGCGACATCTACACGGACGTGGACGGCATCTACACGACCGATCCGCGGATCGTGCCGCGCGCGCGCAAGCTGGCCGCCGTGGCCTATGAGGAAATGCTCGAACTGGCTTCGGTCGGCGCCAAGGTGCTGCAGACCCGGTCGGTCGAGCTTGCGATGAAGCAGAAGGTGCGGGTCCAGGTTCTGTCCTCCTTCGAGGACAAGCCCGGCTCGCTGGTGGTGGACGAGGACGAGATCGTGGAACAGCCCCTGGTGACGGGCGTCGCCTATTCACGCGACGAGGCGAAGGTCACGCTGCGGCGGGTGCCGGACAAGCCCGGCATCGCGGCGACGGTGTTCGGCCCGCTGGCCGATGCGAATGTGAACGTGGACATGATCGTGCAGAACCTGGGTTCGGATGGCACGACGGACATGACCTTCACCGTGGGCAAGACGGAGCTGCCCCGCGCCCGCGAGGTGCTGGAGAAGGCCCGTGCCTCCATCGGCTTCACCGATGTCGTGGCCGATCCGGATGTGACGAAGATCTCCATCGTCGGCATCGGCATGCGCAGCCATGCGGGCGTGGCCGCCACCATGTTCAAGACGCTGGCGGAGAAGGGGATCAACATCCAGGTCATCTCCACCAGCGAGATCAAGACCAGCGTGCTGGTCGGCTCGGAATACACCGAGCTTGCGGTGCGCGCTCTGCACACCGCCTACGGGCTGGACGCCCCGGCCTGATGACCATGGACATGGAAGCCGAATCCAGGCTGGATTCTTCCCGCAGGCGCCTGGATGCGCTGATGGCGCGGGGTGCTGCCTTCCTGGGCAGCCGCGTGGCCATCATGGGCGGCGCCATGTCCTGGATCAGCGAACGAAACCTCGTAGCCGCTCTGTCCAATGCGGGGGCCTTCGGGGTGATCGCCTGCGGCGCGATGGAGCCGGACCGGCTGGCCGAGGAGATCGCGGCCACCCAGGCGCTCACGGACAAGCCTTTCGGCGTGAACCTCATCACCATGCATCCACGCCTGGATGCGCTGGTGGATGTGTGTCTCGCGGCCAAGGTCGGGCACATTGTCTTCGCTGGCGGCGTCCCGCCGACACCTGCCATCCGCAAGGCCAAGGACGGCGGCGCGAAGGTGGTCTGCTTCGCCCCGGCCCTTGCCCTGGCGAAGAAGCTGGTGCGCTCCGGCGCCGATGCGCTGGTGATCGAGGGTTCCGAGGCGGGTGGCCATATCGGCCCCGTTTCGCTGAACGTACTGGCGCAGGAGATCCTTCCCGTCATGGCCGCCGAGGTGCCGGTCTTCGTGGCCGGGGGCATCGGGCGCGGCGAGGCGCTGCTTTCCTATCTGGAGATGGGCGCGGCAGGCGCGCAGGTCGGCACGCGCTTCGTTTGCGCGGCCGAGAGCATTGCCCATCCCGCCTTCAAGAAGGCCTTCATCCGCGGTGCCGCGCGTGACGCCCTGCCGACCGTGCAGCTGGATGAACGCTTCCCGGTGATCCCGGTGCGCGCCCTGCAGAACGAGGGTACCAAGCGTTTCCTTGAGCACCAGGCCGAGGTGATTCGGCGTCACCGCGCGGGTGAGCTCGATAAGGAGGCCGCCCAGCTCGACATCGAGCACTTCTGGGCCGGCGCCCTCCGCCGCGCGGTGATCGATGGTGATGTGGAGAACGGCTCCCTCATGGCCGGTCAGAGCGTCGGCATGGTGACGCGGGAGGCTCCGGTCGCCGAAATCCTGGCCGAACTGATGGAGCAGGCTGCGGCGGCCCTCGCCGCCAGGGGCTAGTCCGTCCGGGCGGCTGATCACGCCAGAACGACACGGCGTCAAAACGTATCGGTGGGCGGGGCTTCCGCAGGCGGACGGGCCGCGTTAGAGGTGTCCTTCTCGGCCTCGGAAGCTCCGTTTCCCCGATGGTAAAGCCCGACATGATGACGGCGGACGCGGCTCGCGTGGGCAAGGAACTGCGGGATGCCCGGCTCGCCCTCGGCGCGACGCTGGAGGAGGTGGCCGATTCCCTCCGCATCAACCGCCGCTATCTCGCCGCCCTCGAGGAAGGCCGCAGCGACGAGTTGCCCGGTTCGACCTATGCGTTGGGCTTCGTCCGCACCTATGCGCGCGCCCTTGGCCTGGATGCGGATGATCTGGCGCGTCGCTACCGCGAAAACGGGGTGGTGAAGCGCGGGCAGACAGACCTCGTCTTCCCTGAACCGGTGCCCGAGCGTGGGATCCCTGCCGGCGTGGTGATCCTGATCGGCATGATCGTCATGGTCGGCGCCTATGCGGTCTGGTGGAACTGGAGCGGATCGGCCGACCGGGCCGTGGATCAGGTGCCGCCGCCCCCGGCGCGGGTGGAGGAGGCGGCGCGGGAGGCGCGGCAGGCCGTGCCACCCATCGATCTCGCCCCGGTCCTGCCCTCCACCCCCGCCCAGACGAATCCGGGTGCTGGTGCCGGGCGTCCCGGCGTGACCCCACCATCGCCTGGCGTTCAGGCGGGCACCCCCGCGCCCCCGCCCGGATCGGCAGAATCCCCTGCCGCTGCCCTGCCGGGCTCGGCGCCCCCTGCCGCACCGACCACCCCGACCGCCCCGGCGGAGCCGCCCAGCCGGATCATCCTGCGCGCGACCGAGGATTCCTGGGTGCAGATCCGCGATCCCCGGGCTGGCCAGACTGTGCTGAACCGTGTCCTCCGCTCCGGCGAGAGTTTCGCCGTGCCGCGCGACGGGCTGGTGATGAGCACCGGCAAGGCCCAGGGGCTGGAACTGGTGGTGGATGGCCAGCCCAGCCCGGTGCTTGTGGGGCGGGTCGGAGTGGTCCGGGATATCGCCCTGAACCCGGATCAACTCCGTCAGCCTCGCCCCGCGGCCGGGACAGGCCGCTAGGAGGGATGACGCCGCCCTTGGCCGGGGCGGCGGCGCCTGCCATATCCAGTTGGCACTTCGGGGAAGACGCGCGCATGTCCTATCGCCCCTATCAGCAGATCGAGCGCCGCAAATCCCGCCAGATCATGGTGGGCAAGGTGCCGGTGGGGGGCGACGCGCCCATCACCGTCCAGACCATGACCAACACCCCCACCGAGGATGCCGAGGCGACGATCGCCCAGATCCGGCGGGCGGAGCTGGCCGGGGTGGACATTGTCCGCGTCTCCTGCCCGACCGAGGAGGCGACGGCGGCGCTGGCCGAGATCGTGCGGGAGGTGAATGTCCCGATCGTCGCCGACATCCATTTCCACTACCGCCGCGCCATCGAGGCCGCGAAGGCCGGTGCCGCCTGCCTGCGGATCAACCCGGGCAATATCGGCTCCCCGGAGCGGGTGAAGGAGGTGGTGAGGGCGGCGCGGGACCATGGCTGCTCCATCCGCATCGGCGTGAATGCCGGCAGCCTGGAGAGGCACCTTCTGGAGAAATACGGCGAGCCGAACCCGGAGGCGCTGGTCGAGAGTGCGCTCTGGCATGCCGACCACCTGCTGCAGAATGACTTCCACGAGTTCAAGATCAGCGTGAAGGCCAGCGATGTGTTCCTGGCCGTCGCCGCCTATCAGCAGCTCGCCGAGGCCTGCGACCATCCACTGCATATCGGCATCACCGAAGCCGGCGGGCGTCGCACGGGCACGGTGAAGTCCTCGATCGGCCTGGGCAACCTGCTCTGGGCCGGCATCGGCGACACGCTGCGCGTCTCCCTCTCCGCAGAGCCGGAGGAGGAGGTGCATGTGGGTTGGGACATCCTGAAATCCCTGGGTATCCGGCACAGGGGGGTGAAGATCATCTCTTGCCCGTCCTGCGCACGACAGGGCTTCAACGTCATCAAGACGGTGGAGGCGCTGGAGGAGCGGCTGGCTCATATCGAGCAGCCCATCACCCTCTCCATCATCGGCTGTGTGGTGAATGGGCCGGGGGAGGCGCTGATGACCGATATCGGCCTCACGGGCGGCGGGGCAGGTACCCATATGGTCTATTCGGCCGGCAAGACCAGCCACACCACCAAGAGCGAGGAGATGGTGGACCACATTGTCTCCCTGGTGGAGGCGAAGGCGGCGGTCCTGGCCGCCGAGAAGGAAGCGGCGAAGGCGGCGGAAGCCGCCATGGAGGCAGCCGAATGAAATCCGCGGAGAACGATCAGCACCCGGTCCTCGCCGCGCTGGAGCAAGCCATCCTCGACCTCCTGGAGGAGTTCGAGGAAGGGCATGGTTCTATGGAGGACCGTGACGCCGAGGTGATGGAGGAAGCCAAGGGGCATCTGCGCCGGGCTGTCCAACTGCTCCGGGAAGGTTAAGCACCCTCCCTGGCCGCCCGTTTTCAGGTGCGCTGCCCCTCATGGCGCAGCCATGGGCTGTCCAGTCGGGCTGCCCATCGGGGCTGCTCAGTGCAGTGGCAGGATCCAGGGGACCATCACCACTGTAACGACCATGGATGCGAGGGCCAGGGGAACGCCGATCCGCAGGAAGTCGGCGAAGCGGTATCCGCCTGGCCCGATCACCAGCATGTTCACCGGCGAGGAGACCGGCGTCATGAAGGCGGTGGAGGCCGCGAGCGCCACCGTCATCGCGAAAGGCTGTGCCGCCAAGCCCAGTTCCTGGGCGGTGGCGATCCCCACGGGGGCCATCAGCACCGCCGTTGCCGTGTTGGAGAGGAACATGCCCATGATGGCGGTGACGGCGAAGAGGCAGGCCAGGATTCCCCTTGGCCCCAGCCCATGCATAACGGATTGCAGCCCCGCCACCGCCAGATCCACCCCGCCGGCGCGTTGGAGCGCCAGGGAGAGCGGCAGCATGCCGGCGATCAGCACCACGGTACGCCAGGAAATGGCCCTGTAGGCAGAATCCAGATCCGTGCATCCGGTCGCGCCCATGACCAGGCAGCCGATCAGGGCGGCGACGACATGGGGTACGGCACCCGTCACCATCAGCAGCACAACCAGGGCCGTGGCCAGCAATGCCTGTGGCGCATGCCGCATCTCGGGCGTCTCCTCCTCCAACTCCGGCGGGAGGTGCAGGATGACCAGGTCTCGCCTTTCCCTCAGGCGGCGGATGGAGCGCCAGGGGCCGACCACCAGCAGCGTGTCGCCCACCTCCAGCGCCTGTTCCGTCAGGCCGCGCGTTAAGGCCTTGCGTCCTGATGGCGCGGCTCCGTGCCGGAGGCCGACGACGGTCAGGCCGGTGCGGCTGCGGAAGCGGGCTTCCGTGATCGTTTCTCCGATCAGCTTGGATTCCGGGGCAATCATCACCTCGGCCACGCCGATCTGACGCGGGCGCTGGGCCGCATCGGCGAGGTCCAGGGGAACGGCCTCCATTCTGAGCGTGGCCAGAAGGGGCGGCAGCCTGCCTTCCTCGGCGGGCGCCGAAAGATAAATCTCGAGCAGATCCCCCGCGTACAGCTGCGTCGTGGCCTCCGGCTGGAGCGTGCGATGGCTCAAGCCCTTGCGCCGGTCGATCGCCAGGACATCCAATCCATAGCGGGCGCGTAGGTCCAACTCGCTCAGCGGCTTGTGGAGCAGCGGTGAATCGGGGCGAAGCCTCACGCCCATGACCCGATCCAAGACGGCGTAATCCGCCGCCAGATCGGCAAGGCGACGCCCAGCGGGCCGCTGCTCCGCCCTGGCGGACTCTCCCAGCCAGCGCCGTGCCAGAAGCATCCAGCCTATGGCCAGAATGAGCACGGTCAGTCCGATGGGTGTGAAGGAGAAGAAGCCCAGCAGAGGAAGGCCTGCCCGTACCAGTTCAGCGTTCACCACAAGGTTCGGCGGTGTCGCCACCAGGGTCAGCATCCCGCTGACCAGGGCCGCGACGCTGAGGGGCATCATGAGCCGCCCAGGCTGTATGCCGCGCCGTGCCGCGACCCGAAGCGCGACCGGTATGAAGATGGCAACCACGCCGGTCGAGCTCATCATGGAGCCCAGGCCGGCTGTGACCAGCATCAGCAGCACGATCACCCTGGCGTCGCCCTGGCCGCCCCGGGCCCCGATCCAGTCCCCGATACGCGAGGCGACACCGGTTCGGACGAGCCCATCCCCGATGACGAACAAGGCAGCCACGAGCACGACCGAGGGGTCGGCGAAGCCCGACAGGCTCTCCTGCACCGAGACGAGCCCCGTGAAGGGCAGGGTAACCAGCAGCAGGATGGCCACCGCATCCGCCCGTGGCCGGTTCAGCGCCAGCATGGCGATGACCGCGGCGAGGAGGAGGAGCACCAAAGCAAGTTCGGAGGTCAGGGAGCCGACTCCTGGCAGGGGGGCGAGAGGCAGTCTTAAAGCATCCGTGCCGCAGAAGCCCCTCAGGAAGCTTGAGCACTTGCCAGACGCCTCCGGTGGCGCTAGCGCCGGGCGCCATGGCGAAACCTGACCTCCAGCCCGCGCGCGGCACGCATGACCTGATTGGCGAGGAGTTCCGGCGCCATCATCATGTCATCGATACGGCCCGCCGCATCTCCGCCCTTTATGGCTTCGAGGAATGGGCCACCCCGATCTTCGAGGACACCCGTGTCTTCGCACGCACCCTGGGCGAGACCTCGGATGTGGTGACGAAGGAGATGTACACCTTTGAGGACCGGGGCGGGGAAAGCGTGACGCTGCGGCCCGAGGGCACGGCCGGCGCCTGCCGGGCGCTTGTGACCAACGGCCTCACCCAGACCAACCTGCCGCGCAAGGTTTTCTATGCCGGCCCGATGTTCCGCTATGAGCGGCCGCAAAAGGGCCGTTACCGCCAGTTCCACCAGATCGGCTGCGAGGTGATGGGCGCGGCCGAGCCGCTTTCGGATGCCGAGGTGATCGCCTGTGGCTGGCACATCCAGCAGGCCCTGGGCATCGACAAGGGCGCGGTGCTGGAGATCAACACGCTGGGCGACACGGCCAGCCGCGATGCCTATCGCGCCGCGCTGGTAGCGTATTTCCAGGCTTCGGCCAACAAGCTCTCGGAGGAGAGCAGGACGCGGCTGGAGAAGAACCCGCTCCGCATCCTGGACAGCAAGGACCCGGGCGACCGTGCCTTGGTGGCCGATGCGCCGACCATCTATGCGCATCTGACCGAGGCCGCCTCCGGCTTCTATGCCGGCGTGAAGCGCGCCCTGGACCGCTTTGGCGTGCCCTATCGTGAGAACCCGCGCATCGTGCGCGGCCTGGACTATTACAGCCACACCGCCTTCGAATTCGTCACCGACCGCCTCGGCGCCCAGGGCACCGTGATGGCCGGCGGCCGCTATGACGGGCTGGTGGAGGAGATGGGCGGCCCGCCCACGCCTTCGGTCGGCTGGGCGGCGGGGGTGGAGCGCCTGTCCATGCTGCTGGAGGCCGCGCCCTCCGCGCCGCGCCCCGTGGCGGTGATTCCGGTGGGCGAGGCGGCTGAGGGCGCCGCCCTTGATGCCGTGCAGGCCCTGCGCCGCGCGGGCGTGACCGCCGAGATCGGCTACAAGGGCAATCTCAAGCGCCGCATGGAGCGCGCCAATCGCCTTGGCGCCCGCGCGGCGGTGATCATCGGCGATGAAGAGCTGGCGGAGGGCGTCGCGCAGCTCCGCGATCTGGATGCCGGCACGCAGGAGCGGGTTCCGCTCGCCGAGCTGGCGGCGCGGCTCTCCTGATGGCGCTTCCCGCGAAGCTGGACCGGCTCCTCTCCCGCGCGGATGAGTTGCGGCACGAACTCGGCACTGCCGATGGCAGCCGCTTCGGTGCGCTGTCGAAGGAGCTTTCCGAGATCGAGCCGGTGGTCGCCAAGGTGCAGGAGCTGCGCGATGCCGAGCGCGCGCGCGACGACGCCGAGGCGATGATGGGCGATCCCGAGATGCGGGAGCTGGCCGAGGCCGAATATTACGAGCAGCGCGATCGCGTGCCCGCCCTGGAGCACGAAATTCGTATCATGCTGCTGCCGAAGGATGCGGCGGATGAGCGCTCCGCCATCCTGGAAGTGCGGCCGGCAGCTGGCGGCGACGAAGCCGGGCTTTTCGCGGCCGAGCTGTTCCGCGCCTATCAGCGCTATGCGGAAAGCCAGGGCTGGCGCTTCGAAGTCCTCGAATGGGACGAGAGCGAGGCGGGCGGCATCAAGGGGGCCAGCGCTAGCATCACCGGCCGCGGCGTCTTCGCGAAGCTGAAGTTCGAGAGCGGCGTGCACCGCGTGCAGCGCGTGCCGGCCACGGAGACGCAGGGCCGCATCCACACCTCCACCGTCACCGTCGCGGTGCTGCCGGAGGCGGAGGAGGTGGATGTGCAGATCAATGACAGCGACCTGCGTATCGACACCTATCGCGCTTCCGGCGCCGGCGGCCAGCACGTCAACAAGACGGACAGCGCCGTCCGCATCACCCACATCCCCACGGGGACGGTGGTGGCGATGCAGGAGGAGAAGTCCCAGCACAAGAACCGCGCCAAGGCGATGAAGGTGCTGCGCGCCCGCATCTACGAGGCGCAGCGCCAAGCGCTGGCCGGGGCGCGCGCCGCCGACCGAAAGGGGCAGGTGGGCACGGGCGACCGCAGCGAGCGCATCCGCACCTACAACTTCCCCCAGGGCCGTGTGACCGATCACCGCATCGGCCTGACGCTGCACAAGGTGGACCGGGTGATGATGGGCGAGATGGAAGAGATCTTCTCCGCCCTCATGGCCGAGGATCAGGCGGCTCGTCTCGCGGCCGAGGGCGAGTGAGCGGCTGCGAGCCCGGGGAGACGATCGGCGCCTTCCTCTGTCAGGCGGGGCAGGTGCTCCGTGCCGCCGCGGTGGAGACGCCCCGGCTGGAAGCGCGGATGCTCCTCGCCCATGCCATGGGCTGCCGGCAGGAGGACCTGTTGCGTGACCCTCGTGCGCCCGTCCCAGCCAAGGCGCAGGCCAGGTTCCGCGAGATCCTGGATGCGCGCGCCCGGAACCTGCCCATGGCCTATCTGCTGGGCCATGCGGGCTTCTGGACGCTGGATCTTCTCAGCACCCCCGCCACCCTGATCCCGCGCGGGGACACCGAGACCCTGGTCGAGGTGGCGCTGGATGCCTTCCCCGATCGCGCCGCCATCTCGCGCGTGCTGGATCTCGGCACAGGGACGGGGGCGCTGCTGCTGGCGGTGCTGTCGGAATGCCCTGGCGCCTTCGGAGTCGGTGTGGACCGCAGCGCTGAGGCCGCTGCCCTCGCCCGCGCCAATGCCGCCCGGAACGGGCTGGCGGGGCGGGTGGCGGTCCTGGCCGGGGATTGGGCGGCGGCGCTGGAAGGGCGTTTCGACCTCATCCTCTCCAACCCGCCCTATATCGAAAGCGCCGCCATTCCCGGGCTGATGCCGGAGGTGGCGTTGCATGAGCCCGCCCTGGCCCTGGATGGCGGGCCGGATGGGCTGGATGCCTACCGCACCCTGGCAGCCGAGCTTCCCCGCCTTCTGGCGCCGCGGGGCAGGGCGGTCCTGGAACTCGGGCAGGGCCAGCAACCGGCGGTGGAGGCGCTGATGAGGAAGGCAGGGCTCCACCCGCTGGAGTGCCGGGCGGACCTCGGTGGGATTCCCCGGGCGCTGCTTCTAGGGCGAGGCTGAAAAAAACATTTGGAGGAATCGTCCGTCCTCACTACCTTCGCCCTGCGGCCTCCATCGCGCGGAATGCGCGGCGGGTCCGCCGGAGCCTCGGCCACCGTTTCACCGGACCATTGTCCGGGACCAGGACAGGCCTTCGCATCCGGCACGCCGTCAGGGCACAACGATCATCATCTCGCCAGCCGGAATCCCCGGAACGGGGCAATGCCTCACCTTCGCGCAGGCCGGCGGCGCGAGCATGGAAGTGCGAACCAGACCCAGATGAACATGAAGCGTATGCGCGGCCGCGGGAACTTCCGTCAGGGAGGGCATGGCGGCGGCCATGGTGGCGGCGGAGGTGGTCCGCGTCACCAGGGCGGTGGTGGCGGCGGCGGCAACCAGCCGATGAACCGGAACCATGTGTTCGACTCCATCGGGCCGGACATGCGGATGCGGGGCACCGCCCAGCAGCTTTTCGAGAAGTATCTCCAGCTCGGCCGCGATGCGACCGGCTCCGGGGATCGGGTGATGGCCGAGGGCTATTTCCAGCATGCCGAGCATTATTTCCGCATTCTGAACGCCATGAACCAGGCCCAGCAGCAGCAGGGCGGCGCCCCCGCTCCGCAGCATGGCGGCCGGCGGTATCAGAACAACGATGCCTCGCAGGAGGGCTTCAGCTCCGAGGGCGAGGGTGAGAATGGCGGGGTGAACGGCTATCCGGGAGAGGCCCAGTCCGCCGAGGGCGAGGCCCGCGAAACCATCCAGTAGGCGGTGATCCGCCGGCCCTGCCCTTGCTCCTGGCTCCGGCCAAGGAGCGGGGCAGTCAGGTGATGACCGCCACCTCGATCTGTCCGCGCCGGCGCAGCAGGTTCAGCGAAACGCCGCCGTCCTCGCTATGCCGCCGCAGCCGCACATCCACGGCGGCGGTGCCGAGGCGCAGGTTCTCGATCTTCAGCTCCTCCAGCCAGGCTGGCAGGAAGGGGCGGAGAAAGCGGATGCTGTTCTCCTCGGGCCGGAAGGATACGCCCAGCATGGCGCCGAGCACCGCATAGACGGAGGCCGCGGCCCAGGCCTGGGGCAGGCAGGCCACAGGATAGGCCGTGGGGCCCACGCCGAGGCGGCGGGAGAAGCCGCAGAAGAGTTCCGGCAGCCTGTGCATGTCCACGGCCAGGGCAGAGTCGTAGATCCCGGTAAGCAGCCGCTCGAGTTGGCCGTTCAGCCCGTAGCGCTTCATCCCCAGTGCGATCAGCCCGTTGTCGTGCGGCCAGACCGAGCCGGTGTGATAGGACATCGGGTTGTAGCGGCTCTCCCCCTCCGCCACGGTGCGGATGCCCCATCCGCAGAAGCTTTCCGGCGCCATCAATGTCTGCGCGATCCGGCGTGCCCGGTCCGGGGAGGGAAGGCCGGTCAGCAATGTGTGGCCGGCATTGGAGGAACGAATGCGGCAAGGCCGCTTCTCGCCATCCAGCGCCATGGCATAGGTGGACAACTCCTCGCACCAGAAGGCCTCCTCCACCCGCTCCCGCAGGGTGTCGGCCCGGTCGGTCCAGAAGGCGGCCTCGTCCTGATGACCAAGCGCCGCAGCCATGCGGCCGGCGCCACGCCAGGCGGCCTCGGCATAGGCCTGCACCTCGATGAGGGCTATCGGGGCTTCTGCCAGGCGCCCATCATCATGGAAGACGCTGTCCCAGCTATCCTTCCAACCCTGGTTGATCAGCCCGTTCACCGATTTGCGGTCATATTCCAGCAGCAGGTCGCCATCGATGTCGCCATACCGCTCGATCCAGCCCAGGGCGGCGACGATGTTCGGCCAGATCTCCCGGATCAGCGCCCAGTCGCCAGTGCGATCCGCATATTGCGTCGCCAGCACCACATAGAGCGGTGTTGAGTCCACGGAGCCGTAATAGCGGCCGAAGGGAACCTCCCGCAGCGTCGCCATCTCGCCGTTGCGGCTCTCATGCAGGATCTTGCCGGGCTCGGCATCCCGTGCGGGGTCGAGTGCGGTGGCCTGCAGCTTCGCATGGTAGCGCAACACGCCCCTTGCCAGTTCCGGATCGGCCCAGAGGCATTGCAGGGCGGTGACGAGGGAGTCGCGGCCGAAGGGACAGGAAAACCAGGGAATGCCGGCATAGGGAAACGGACCGCTTTCCGTTTCCGTGGTCAGCATGGTCAGGTCGGATTCCGACCGCGCGAACCAATCGTTAAAGGCCTGGTTGGAGGAAATCGCCTGGGTTCGCTGGGCACTGCGCTCGCCGCACCAGGCGCGGATGCCTGCCAGCAGCCCGTCAAAACCCGGTGCGGCGGGCGGTTCGGCCTGCTCAGGACCGATTTCGCAGGTGGCGAGCACTTCGATTGTCTGATGTGCGCCGGGATCCAAATCCAGCGGCCAGCGGTTATCGCGCCCGGGGATGCCCGCCGGCGGTGGATCGAAGCGGAGCCGCGTGCGGCGCTCGAGGTTATCCAGGCCGAGATAGCCCAAAATCAGGCTTCCATCCGTCCCCGCCACCGGCACATGCCGCACCCCGCGCCGGGCGCGCTTCTGGCCACGCACCTCGAAGATGTCGGCGAAATCGGCGGCGAAGCTGAGGGAAATTTCCGAGGTGAGGCGGGCATCGCCGAAGTTCCGCACCGTGATGCGCTCCCGCATCACGCCCTGGCCCAGCACGATCTGCCGCTCCACATGGATCGTATCGCGCATCAGCTTGCGCTCGGGCAAGACGATAAGGTCCGGATTGGTCAGGTTCACCGTCAGCACGGAATTATCCGCGTTGACGGCGGAGGAGAGCAGGAGCGGCCGCATCCCCGCGATGCGAATCGACAGGCGCGAGAGGAAGCGCGTGTCGTCGTGGAACAGCCCCTCTGCGGTGGGGCCGATCGCCTGCGCATCGCCGAAATGGTCCAGGACGAGGAAGGTGGAACCATTCTTCAGCGTCCGGGGGCGGTAGAGCGCGAGGGCCGTGGCGGCAGTTGCCGCGACGCTCCAGCCACTCTCTTCCTCCAGCCGGTGCAACTCGGTTCCTTCTTCATCCATGCGGCTCTGCCTTCCGTCGTGGATCCTGTGCCTGAACGGAGCCGCGCCGGGCGGGCGCGGCCTCCGGTAAGGCTGATTCAGACAGCGCGGAGGATGGTGGCGCGGTCCTGCCCCAACAAGCGGCGGTAGAGCGCAAGATGGTCCTCCGCCATTCGGCGGGCCGTGAAGCGTGCCTCGAAGGCACGGCGTACCCCAGCACGGTCCAATTCCGCTGCCTTCCTCAGGGCGAAAAGCGCGCCGATCTCGTCCTCGACCACATAGCCGGAGACATCCTCCTCAATGACCTCGGGCGCGGAACCGCGGTTGAATGCGATCACCGGCGTGCCGCAGGCCATGGCCTCGATCATCACCAGGCCGAAGGGCTCCGGCCAGGCGATGGGGGTGAGGAGACACATGGCGTTGCCCAGGAACTCGGCCTTCTGTCCCTCATTGATCTCCCCGATGAACTCCACGCCTGGCAGGCTGAGGAGCGGCCGGACCACTTCCTCGAAATAAGCCTGATCGGCGCGGTCCACCTTGGCGGCGATGCGGATCGGCATGCCGGCGGCCTGGGCGATGCGGATCGCGGCATCCGGCCCCTTCTCGGGTGAGATGCGGCCGAGAAACGCGACATAGCCCTCATGAGAGGGGCTGAAGGGCAGGAGGTCCTTCGGCAGCCCGTGCAGGATCGTCTCGGCCCAGTTCACCCCGACATGCTGGAGCGGCCGGCGCTGGCTGTATGAGATGGAGATGAAAGGCGCTTCGGGAAAGGCGGCGAGCAGCGGCTCGATCTCCGGCAGGTCCAGGCGTCCGTGGAAGGTGCTGACGAAGGGCAGGCCGCGGCCCCGCATGGCCGGCAGGTGCAGGTGATCGATGTGGAAATGCACGATGTCGAAATCGGCCGTCTGGTCCAGCACCTTCTGGATCATCAGCATATGCGGTGCGGTGGTGTCCCGGATGGAGGGGTCCAGACGGATGGCCTGGGGCAGTACCGGCTCCAGCCGCGCGCTGGTGATGCTGTCGCCGCTGGCGAAAAGGGTGACTTCGTGCCCGAGGGCGACGAGCTCTTCGGTCAGGTAGGATACGACGCGCTCCGTGCCCCCATACAGCTTCGGGGGGACCGCTTCGGCGAGCGGCGCGACCTGGGCGATTCGCATGCTGCAATGAACTCCCGTGCCCGGCCAGGGGACCAGGCATCAATCATCACCTGATACACATAAGTCAGGTTGCATTGCAGCATGGGATTTAGACCGGCTCGAGTGCATCCCCGACAGCAATGCGGCCGCCTTCCAGTACCGAGGCATGGATGCCGAGATCCATATGGCCGAAATGCTGCTTCAGGAGGCGCGGGACATCGACATCCCGCTCACCGGTCTCGAGGTTCACCTGGGTCGCCGGGCAGCGGACGGTCCGCTTGAAGACCGAAAGGCGGGCGCCGCCCAGGAGCACCTCCCCTCCGACCCAATCATGCTCCGCCCAGGCGGGCAGGCCGGAGAAGTAGATGTTCGCCCGGAAGCGCAGCGGATCCAGGCGCCGGCCAATCGCGGTATTGAGCGCTTCGAGGCTGGCCAGGTTCAGGAGTGAGACGCCCTTACGGCTCTGGTCGGTGAAGGCATGTCCCGGCACCTCGGTGAAGCGGGGAGGGCGGGGGGAGCCGTCGGGGGAAGTGCCATAGCGCGCTTCCTCGCCCAGGAAGCGGATCAGCCAGTCGCTGATCGCGGCCTTGCCCTCAGGTGTGCCGGTGGGGGCGGAAAGGGGAGGCAGGCCATCCGCGGCCAGTGCAAGCGTCTTGCCGCGGGGATCGAAGGCGGCACGCACCAGCACCACCTTCGCGTTCTTCATCATGCAGGCGAAGTTCTGCTTCGGCAGGAAGCGCGGCTCGGCCTCGTCAAAGGGGGCGTCCCCCTGCGCCAGAGCGAAGCGGCGGTCATGGGGGATGGTCTCGCCTGGGGTGAGCTCCACCTCTTCCAGGCTCTCCGCCGTCAGCCCTTTGACCGGGTAGCGGTAGATGTGTTCCACGCGCATGGGAATCTTCCCCCAAAGAGCCTCTTGAAGGCCGCCTGCGCCCGATACCACATTCTCATCAAACGCCTAAGCCCGCCGCCTGATGAGGGACGGGGAAGGCCGTCGCCTCAAAGGAGGGACTGAGTATGGACATCGAAAAACTTACTGAGCGCGCGCGTGGCTTCCTTCAGGCCGCGCAGACCATCGCCATCCGGGAGTACCACCAGCGTGTGACGCCGGAGCACCTGCTCAAGGCGCTGCTGGATGACGAGGAGGGCGCGGCCAGCGGCCTGATTCGTGCCGCCGGCGGAGACGCGGCCGCGGCCAAGCAGGATGTGGATGCCGAGGTGGCGAAGAATCCGCGCGTGTCCGGCAGTGGTGCCGGCCAGCCGCAGGTGACGCCCGACTTCGTGCGCGTGCTGGACGCGGCCGAGCGTGCCGCCAGCCGCGCCGGCGACAGCTTCGTGGCGCAGGACCGCCTCCTGGTGGCGATCGCAGCCAGCGACACCCCGGCGGGGCGGCTGCTGGTGAAGGCCGGAGCGACCGCGCAGAAGCTGGAAGCCGCCGTGGCCGAGTTGCGCAAGGGCCGCACGGTGGACAATGCCAATGCGGAGCAGCAGTTCGACGCGTTGAAGAAGTATGCGCGCGACCTGACCGAGGTGGCGCGCGACGGCAAGCTGGACCCGGTGATCGGCCGTGACGAGGAAATCCGCCGCACCATCCAGGTTCTCGCCCGCCGCACCAAGAACAACCCGGTGCTGATCGGCGAGCCCGGTGTCGGCAAGACGGCCATCGTCGAGGGGCTGGCGCTGCGTATCGTGAATGGCGATGTGCCGGAGGCGCTGAAGACCAAGCGCGTGCTCGCGCTCGACCTCGGCGCCATGGTGGCGGGCGCCAAGTATCGCGGTGAGTTCGAGGAGCGCCTCAAGGGCGTGCTGACGGAGATCGAGACGGCCGCCGGTGAGGTGATCCTCTTCATCGACGAGATGCATACGTTGGTGGGTGCCGGCAAGGCGGATGGGGCGATGGATGCCTCCAACCTGCTGAAGCCGGCTCTGGCCCGCGGCGAGTTGCACTGCATCGGCGCGACCACGCTCGATGAGTACCGCAAGCATGTGGAGAAGGACGCGGCCCTGGCCCGCCGCTTCCAGCCCGTCTTCGTCGGCGAGCCGAGCGTGGAGGACACCATCTCCATCCTGCGCGGCATCCGGGAGAAGTATGAACTGCACCATGGCGTGCGGATCTCGGACAGCGCGCTGGTGGCGGCGGCGACGCTCTCGAACCGCTACATCACGGACCGCTTCCTGCCCGACAAGGCGATCGACCTGGTGGACGAGGCTGCCTCCCGCCTGCGCATGGCCGTGGACAGCAAGCCCGAGGAGCTGGACGCGATCGACCGTGACCTGCTCCGCTCCCGTATCGAGCGCGAGGCGCTGAAGCGTGAGACCGACGCCGCGAGCCGCGACCGGCTGGAGAAGCTGGAGCGGGAGATTGCCTCTCTGGAGGAGCAGTCTGCGACGCTGACCGAGCGCTGGCAGGCGGAGAAGAACAAGCTGCTTGAGGCCCAGAAGGCCAAGGAGGAGCTGGACAAGGCGCGCACTGAGGTGGATCTGGCCCAGCGGAAGGGCGACTATGCCCGGGCCGGTGAGCTGACCTATGGCGTCATTCCCGCCCTGGAGAAGAAGATCGCCGAGGCGGCCGATGACGGCAGCCGGCTGGTGAACGAGGCGGTGACCGAGGAGGGCATTGCCGCCGTGGTCAGCCGCTGGACCGGCGTGCCGGTGGAGAAGATGCTGGAGGGCGAGCGCGCCAAGCTGATCCGCATGGAGGATGAGCTGCGGCGCCGCGTCGTCGGCCAGGAGGAGGCGCTCGAAGCTGTCTCCAAGGCCGTGCGGCGTGCCCGGGCGGGCCTGCAGGATCCGGGGCGGCCGATCGGCAGCTTCCTGTTCCTTGGTCCCACTGGCGTCGGCAAGACCGAGCTGACCAAGGCGCTGGCGAGCTTCCTTTTCGATGACGAGCGGGCGCTGCTGCGCATCGACATGTCAGAATACATGGAGAAGCACGCCGTCGCCCGGCTGATTGGCGCCCCTCCGGGCTATGTCGGCTATGAGGAAGGCGGCGCGCTGACGGAGGCGGTCCGCCGGCGGCCCTACCAGGTCATCCTCTTCGACGAGGTGGAGAAGGCGCATGAGGATGTGTTCAACATCCTCCTGCAGGTGCTCGATGACGGAAGGCTGACGGACGGGCAGGGGCGGACGGTCGACTTCCGCAATACCCTGATCGTTTTGACCAGCAACATGGGCTCCGAGATCCTGGCGGCCCAGCCCGAGGGCGAGGATGTGGATCTGGTGCGCGGGCAGGTGATGAACGTGGTCCGCACCCGGTTCCGCCCGGAGTTCCTGAACCGCCTGGACGAGATCGTCCTGTTCCGGCGCTTGGCGCGAGGCGATATGGGCGCGATCGTCGAGATTCAGCTCGGCCGGCTGCGGAAGCTTCTGGAGGATCGCAAGATCACGCTGGAGCTGGATGAAGAGGCGCGGGACTGGCTGGCCGAGGCTGGCTACGACCCTGTCTATGGTGCGCGCCCGCTGAAGCGCGTGATCCAGCGGAACCTGCAGGATCGTCTGGCGGGGATGCTGCTGGAGGGCAAGGTTCATGACGGGCAGCTTCTGCGGGTTTCGGTGGGGCCTGACGGGCTTGAGGTCGTACCGGTTGGAACGCCTGCGGAAAGTGTCTGAAACCTCTTTGACAGGGTGGGGCGGCGCCCATATAAGCCGCCCCACACCGACGGCGCGCTGAGGCGGGCGGTTGGTTCGCCCCGGCGGGGTGGTTTGGAGGGGTTGACGGGGCGGCGCTGAGCCGTTATATACGTCGGCCCGCCACGCTTCGCTGGCGGTTTCGAGCAGAGGTTGGGCTTGCCCAGCCGGGGAGACCCGGTGTCTTGGCTCGTTTGTTCCTTGAGAATTGCATCTGTTTTCCTGAAGACGAGAAGAGTTTCGT
>NZ_JAOXLP010000026.1 GCF_025791835.1 Roseomonas xinghualingensis | reverse complement strand
CTCCAGTGCTAGCACTGGTGCTGGCACTCGTGCTTGCCACCCATCGCGCCATCGCCACACCCTCCGCGACGGCATACCTCGCGGGATCAGCTGCGACGTTCAAGAAGGGTGGTCACGCCGCGCTTACGCACCTGACAAGGCAGACGTTTCGAAATGGGCGATATATTATATGCAAGCGCGTGGTTTGAATTTTTGCGATAGCGACCAGTAGGCCGGTCTTCGCTGCAATAGCTTCTGCGGTGGATTGCGCCTCGTCGCCGTCGATCAGTCCAATTCCTGCACGCCGCCACCCGAGACGGTAAGCACCTGACCACTGATCCAGGACGCGGCCGGAGAGCACAGGAACAAGGCGGCGTTGGCGATGTCCTGGGGCTGCCCCAGGCGCCCGAGGGGGGTGTGGCGCAGCATCGCCTTCTCGACCTCCGGCGTAAGCATGCTCGCCAGCGCGTCGGTACGGATAGCGCCCGGCGCGATGGCGTTAACCCGGATACCCTGCGGCCCAAGGTCGAAGGCCATGTTGCGGGTCAGGTGGTTCACCGCTGCCTTGGATGAGCCGTAAGACGTCATCCGCACGTTTCGGTTCTCGCCGGCCATGGAAGAAATATTGAGGATCGCGCCATGGCCCGCCGCCGCCATATGCGGCGCGGCCAGTTGTGACAGGCGGAAAACCGAGAACAGGTTGAGCTCGAACGCCCTGCGAAAGTCGTCTATGGGCATATCGAAGGGCTTGGGCCCTCCTCCGCCCGCATTGTTGACGAGGATCGTGAGGACGCCAAAGCGCTCTACGGCAGTCTGCACCGCAGCCCGGAGATCGGCCTCCTTCGTGACGTTACAGCCAATCCCCTCGGCCTGCCCTCGTGCCTGCCTGATCTCTGCCGCGACTGTCTCGGCGGCCTCGGCTTTAAGGTCGCTGACCACCACGGCCGCCCCGGCTCCGGCAATGGTCTGGGCGATGGCTCGCCCGATGCCGGCGCCCGCTCCCGTGATCAGCGCCACGTCTCCGTCCAGTCGGAACTGCCTGGGATCGAACATGCCCGCACTCCGCCGATCATGCACGAAACTCAGGCTGCCGCGCATGCGCCCCTCGCTCAAGCAGATACCTGCCCGAGATGGGAATATCTATTCGTATGGGCTGGCGCTTCGGGATCTGGGGCAGAAATAGCCTTCAGGACCGAGAAAGGGCGCACCAACCCATTCAATGAGACAGCATGATCCATCGAGCCGCGCTGGCCGGGGTGCTGCAGGAAGCCGGCATCCTGGTGGCCCAGGCGCGGTCAGCAATCACACAGCGTCACGAGGAGCTGAAGATACCGACGCGGTAGCCCGGGAGGGGGCGGCTGCGGCTTGCCGCCGGCTCCCGCATTCAGCGACCAGAGCGGCCCCAGCACGTGTGAGCCTATGACTTTGTCGAGGATAGAACCTGCGACACACGGGGTTCCGCATGTTCTACGTCCTCGACGAATTCACCCGCGAGACACTGGCCATTCGCGTGGGACGGAAGCTCACCTCAGCGGAGGTCATCGGCACCTCGGCAGACCTGTTCATTCGATACGGCGTACCGGATCACAGCCGCCCGGACCAAGGGCCGGAGTTCATCACCACCGTGAAGCGCTGGATCAGCGCTGCCGGGTCCAAGGCGGCTTACATCAAGCGCGGCAGCCCGTGGGAGAATGGATGCCCCCGAAGTCACAGAGCCGGCGCCGTGGCGGGCCCAAAAGCTGCAACAGAGCCATCGAATGTTACTCCGGATAGCCGCCGGCACAACGCCGCTGAGGCGAGCGGCACGTGCCTCAGGAGACCAGCACCAGGTCTGCAGCTCCGATCTTTGTGCAACCTTGCGCTGCGCCCACCGTAGTGGTGACGAAGGCGCCCGCAGTCTATCTGCGCGCTATGGCAGTCGGCGCCTTTCCGGCCTCCCGGCTGTCTCTTTCTTGGACGTTTCCTCCCTAAACTCGGCGGTGCCCTCGGGCACCGCCTTTCTTTTTGGGCCCTGATCTCACCCAGCCAGAGATTACCGCCACGCGATCTTGTGAGCGCACCGAGGCAATATGCTGGCTCGGGGCGATGGCCTTTGGCGCGACATCAAGCGATGCCGGTCAACGCTCCAGCATCGAGCCATGGATCCATCCGATCGGCTCGACTTCGCCGACCTGGTACCACTCGCCTGGCGCCTCCGCGAAGACCCGGAGCCTTGTCCCTCTCGGCAACACTCGTAGGACCGTTCCACCACCGGCCGGGCTGCTCCGGAGATTAACGGGGTGGGCCGATGTGGTCGTGACCGCGCCCTGCGCGGGCATGCTCTCCGTGGTTGGCATCGGCAGGGCTGGACGCGGCGCTGACTCCGCCGTGGATAGTGCACCTGCGGGTGTCCGCGGCGGCGCTGGTGCCGGTGCTGACGCCGAGGTGTCCGGCACGGGCGGGAGGGGCACGACGGAGCGGGCGGAGGAAGGCCCACCGCCATCGTAGCAGCGGGTGGTGGCCTCCACATAGGTGCGGGTAGCTTCCGCGCTGCTGGAGGCAACGAACTGATCGATCCGCTCCCCGTTGGGGCTGACAATCGACACAAAGGGTAGGTAGGGATCTTCCGCGGCCCCCGTGAGGTTCACCTGCCCACAGACGGCATAGCCGCCGAGGGCTTGCCGGTGGGCGATCACGCCCCTGAACCTCGCGCCGGGTGTGATGTTGCGGGCTGTCGCGCGCAGCCGCTCCTCGGCCGCTCGGATGACCGTCGCTGCGTCTGCCGCAGAGCGTGCCGCCTGCTCCGCCTGCTGGCGCCTCCTCTTGGTCTCCGCGTCGTCACAAGCCGCCACGGCGAGGGTCGCCAGCAATAGAAATGCTCCAATTCTCAGGCGCATGCATCAGCCTTTTGCTGGGGAGACGGCTCCGAGACCAGCAACGCAGCCTGACCGGACCGAAGAATGGTTTTGCTCTAGCGTGACTGCCCCATCCTGGGCGAGTTCAGCCCAGCAACGAAGGTGCTGGCGAGCGCCCCGCGGAGGCGGATCGGCCGATCGGGGGCCTGCCGGGGGATCGGCGGCAGACAACGCTCCAGGGGCAGGCTGGCCGGGTTCCGTTCGAGCAACCCGGCGATGCGCCGGACCGCGTCCGGGATGCGCCAGAGGACGGGTGGGACGGGATGGTAGGCCAGCGGGGGGTTCACTGCTCGGCCCGTCCCGCTTTGCAAGGCGCCCCCCGCGGCAGCCGGGCTTCTCGACATGGAGGCGACGTAGCGGCTGGCCGTCCCCCTCAAGGCTTCTTGTGATGCTCAATGTGAGGGTGCGGCTCATCCGTTCCGTGCGGTAAGATGCCCGGATGCCTCGCATCCTCGCTCTACCAGCCCTGCTCGCGTCTACCCTCCTGGCCTCTTGCGCTGGCTCCGAGTTCTCGACCGTGGATTACTCCCCCGCCGGCCGCTCCTACGCGGCAGCCGCAGAGGAGAACGCCAAGGCCATCGCAGAGGGCATGATGCGGGCGAGACAGGACCGCTTAAGGCGCGAGGTACGCCGGATGATGGCACCTGGAGGGCCGCCTGGCTGACCCCAGCCGCTCTCGAATAAACTGCCAGGCAATCTGAGAAGGCGCCCCCGGAAACTGCCCGTCAGATTTCCAACCAGGAGGGCAGCCTGAAGCGCCCCCTTCCGTGCCGCCTCTCCCCGGCAGTCAAGGCCGGAGCAAGTCAGGGGCCGAAGACAACGGGCCGGGGCAAAGTGCGGTCCACCACCTGCTTCACACCAGGCACATTTTCAGCGAGCAAGCGAAGCGCACGGCTTACCATCTCGGAATGGCGGAAGCCGGAGAACTCCACAACGCCGTCCCGGACACCCACCGCGACATTGCCCGTGCTGGCCCAATCTTCCCGCCTCATCACAGCAAGCAACTCTCGCCGGATTTCCTCATCGGACAGGTTTGCGGGCGATCTGCTTGCCGGCTCCACCAGCGTACGCACCAGGTCGGAGCGACTTACCAGACCGAGCAACTTGCCGTCTGCCGTCACCAGCACGCGACGGATTTTGTGTTCTTCCATGAGGCGAGCGATGTGAGCCGCGCTGTCCTCCGGCCGGACTGTCACCACCTCTTTGGTCATCAGGTCCCCGGCGGTGGCACCATGGCTACGTACATATCGCTCCGCAGCAATGTTTGGGTTCGCCAGGAGGCGAGCGAGCCACCCAGCGCGAGGCTGCTCGTCTTCATCCGTGAGGCGGCGGATCAGATCAGTCTCCGTTACGATGCCCTGCAACGCGCCTTCTGGCCCTACAATGGCAACCGTTGAAATGCCGCGATCTGCAAACATGCGAGTGAGATCGGCTGCGGGCACACTGGGTGGAACTGTGACAACCTCGGGGTGCATGAGATCGCGGGCAAGCATTTGCATCGCGGCGGCCTCCACTCGTTGCGCACACAAAACGCCATAACACCTCAACCCTCTGTATGAGAGGGCCTCAACTTCCTGTCACCGCGCCCTGGGAAGCTGCCTTGCCACCTCACACGGCTTGGCACCGCGATGGCCACGGCACCAAGCATCCGGACCAATGGGCGGCGCCGGATCAATCCGCGCAGTGCCCGCCGCCACCAGGTTTCCACAATATAGGCGTTGGGCTGACTTCAGCAGGGGCCGCCACGCTCATAAATCAGCACGCCCGCCGCCAGGCCGCCGCCCATATCCTCCGCCACACTGCAGCGATCTGGATGGCTCAAGCAGGCGTGCCGCTCTGGGAGGTGCCGGGTTCCTCGGGCACAAGGACATGTCGATGATGAAGCGGGTTTATGACCACCATTGCCCGGACCACCTGCGGAAAGCGTCGAGCGCGATCGAACGGATCTCGGCCGGGAATGTGAAGCGCCACGGCAGACCCGCAGGGCATGCAAAACCGCCGGGCAGCGATCCGGAGACGCAAAAGAGAGAAAATCGGAGAGAAACGCCGCTCCAAACCCTATGGATAAAGCACGTAGGGTTTTGAAAAGAATGGTGCTGCCAGAGAGGATTGAACTCTCGACCTCTCCCTTACCAAGGGAGTGCTCTACCACTGAGCTACGGCAGCATTCCGGCCATCAGGCGTGGCGGCTAACTAGCCGCTGTCCCCGCCCGACGCAACCCTGTCACTTGACCTTCTTGCACCATCACCGAATGGCTGTTCCGCGATGACCGATGAGCCACCCCAGCCTCCAACCCCACCGCCACCGCCCCGCCCCACGCCTTCCGTGCGCGAGCAGCGCCTGGCTGCGGCCCTTCGGGAGAACCTTAGGCGCCGCAAGGTGCAGTCCCGTGAACGAGCCCAGGCCGCCCCTCCGCCACCCGCCAGGCCCAAAGGCGACGAGTCCTAGGCGGGCGGCACCCCGGCCCTCCTGGTTGCCCCCCTGCGGCCCAGGGTTTATCCCGCCGGATGCTTCACCCTCCGGGGTGCGCCAGGGGGTTTCGAATCATGCCTATCATGCCCGACCATTGGATCCGCCGCATGGCGACGGAGAAGGGCATGATCGAGCCCTTCGTGGAGGCGCAGCGGCGCGAAGGGGTCATCTCCTATGGCCTGTCCAGCTATGGCTACGACGCCCGGGCGGCCGGCGAGTTCAAGATCTTCACCAATGTCGACAATGCCGTCGTTGACCCGAAGCGCTTCTCAGAGGACGGCTTCGTGACCCGGACGGGCGATACCTGCATCGTCCCGCCCAATTCCTTCGTGCTGACCCATACGGTCGAGTATTTCCGCATCCCGCGGGATGTGCTGGTGATCTGCCTCGGCAAGTCCACCTATGCCCGCTGCGGCCTGATCGTGAACGTCACCCCGCTGGAGCCCGAATGGGAGGGTCAGGTGACGATCGAGATCAGCAATACCACCCCCCTCCCCGCCCGCATCTATGCGAATGAGGGCATCTGCCAGTTCCTCTTCCTGAAGGGTGAGAGTGCGCCGGACGTGTCCTATGCGGACCGGGCCGGCAAATACATGGGCCAGCGCGGCGTCGCGCTGCCGCGGCTCTAGGACAACAAAGAATATGGACCGCATCCGTCTCCGTGGCGGCCGCCCGCTGAAGGGCGTCATCCCCATCGGTGGCGCCAAGAACGCCGCCCTGCCACTCATGGCCGCCTCCCTGCTGACGGACGGCCCGCTGGTGCTGACCAACGCCCCGGCGCTGGACGACACCCGGACCATGGCAAAGCTGCTGGAGCAGCACGGGCTTGCGGTGGCGCATGACCAGGAAGCCCGCACCATGACACTGGGCGGGACAGCGACGAATCTGGTCGCCCCCTATGATCTGGTGCGAAAGATGCGGGCTTCGGTCCTCGTCCTCGGCCCCCTCCTGGCCCGCTATGGCGAAGCCAAGGTTTCTCTGCCTGGCGGCTGCGCCATCGGCACCCGCCCCGTCGATCTCCACCTCAAGGGGTTGGAGCAGATGGGGGCGAAGATCGAACTCGACTCCGGCTACATGACAGCCCGCGCGCCGGAAGGCCTGAGGGGCGCCAAGGTCTATTTCACCCAGGTTTCGGTGGGCGCCACCGAGAACCTCCTGATGGCCGCCACCCTGGCCGACGGCATCACCGAGCTGGTGAATGCCGCCCGCGAGCCCGAGATCGACGACCTCGCCCATTGCCTCATCGCCATGGGCGCGAAGATCGAGGGGATCGGCACCGACCGCCTGCGGATTGAGGGCGTGAAGTCCCTCCACGGCGCCACCCATGCCATCGTGCCGGACCGGATCGAGGCCGGCAGCTTCGCCTGCGCCGCCGGGATCACGGGTGGCGAGGTGCTGCTGCAAGGCGCCCGGCTGGAGCATCTCGGCACCGTGGCCCGCGTGCTGCGGGAGGCCGGGGTCGAGGTGGACGAGGCCCCTGAAGGAGTGCTGGTGAAGCGCCTCTCGGGCCTGCGGGGCGTGGATGTGATGACGGAGCCCTTCCCCGGCTTCGCCACCGACATGCAGGCCCAGTTCATGGCGCTGATGGCGGTGGCCGAGGGCGCCTCGATGATCACAGAGACGATCTTCGAGAACCGTTTCATGCATGTGCCCGAGATGAACCGCATGGGTGCCCGCATCAACGTGCATGGCTCGTCGGCCATCGTGCGCGGCGTCTCGCGCCTCTCCGGAGCTCCGGTGATGGCGACGGACCTGCGCGCCTCGGTCTCCCTGATCCTGGCCGGGCTGGCCGCGGGGGGCGAGACGATCGTCAACCGGGTCTATCACCTGGATCGCGGCTATGAGCGCCTGGAGGCGAAGCTCGCCGCTGTCGGCGCCGATATCGAGCGCCTTCCCGGATAGCTCAAGAATCCTTCATCGAAGTGCCGTGAAGACGGTGCTAGGCTCTCCCATGGACCTGCCGATCAATTCCCCCCTCCTCCCCGGCGCAACGGGGACCACCGATCTCATCCTGGCACTGCCCAAGGGCCGCATCCTCAAGGAAGTGCAGCCCCTTCTGGCCGCGGCCGGGCTGATCCCGGGCGGCGACTTCCATGACGAGGACAGCCGCCACCTCCGCTTCCCCACCAACCATCCGGGCCTGGATGTGGTGCGAGTGCGGCCCTTCGACGTCGCCACCTTCGTCGCCCATGGCGGCGCGCAGATCGGCATCTGCGGCGCCGACGTGCTGATGGAGTTCGACTATCCCGAGATTTACGCGCCGCTGGACCTGGGCGTGGGCCGCTGCCGCGTCAGCGTGGCCGGCCCGGCCGACGACCCGCTGGCCGATGAGATCTCACGCTGGTCCCGGGTGACGGTCGCGACCAAGTATCCCGGCATCGCCCGGCGCCATTTCGCGGCACGCGGGGTGCAGGCGGAAGTCGTGCACCTGAACGGCGCGATGGAGCTGGCACCGTCCCTCGGCCTCTCCCGCCTGATCGTGGACCTGGTGCAGACCGGCTCCACCCTGAAGGCCAATGGGCTGGTGGAGCGCGAGGTGATCGCCCAGGTCACGTCGCGCCTCATCGTCAACCGCACGGCGCTGAAGACCGAGCCCGAGATGATCGGCAACTGGCTGGCGCGCTTCCGGGAGGCTCTTTCGGCGTGAAGCGACTGGATACGCGCGAGCCCGGCTTCGAGGCGGATTTCCTCGCTCTTCTGGATACGGCTCGCGAAACCACCGCCCGGGTGGATGGGGTGGTGGCCGAAATCATCGCCCGGGTGCGTGCCGAGGGCGATGCCGCCCTGCTGGACCTCACCGCCCGCTTCGACCGCTGGCAGCCCCTCGACGCCGCCGCGTTGCGGGTGACGCCCGAGGAGATCGAGACCGCCCGTGCCTCCATCCCATCCGGGCTGATGGCGGCGCTGGACACGGCCGCGACCCGGATCGAGGCTTTCCACCGCGCCCAGATGCCTGCCGACATCACCGTGCCGGACCCGGCCGGGCTGACCCTCGGCATGCGTTGGGGCGCCGTGGATGCGGCTGGCCTCTATGTGCCGGGTGGAAAGGCCGCCTACCCCTCTTCCGTGCTGATGAACGCCATCCCGGCCCGCGTGGCGGGGGTGCCGCGCGTGGCGGTGGCGGTGCCGACGCCGGACGGCGAAATCAACCCGCTGGTCCTCGCCGCCGCGCATCGCGCGGGCGTCACCGAGGTGTGGCGTATCGGTGGCGCCCAGGCGGTGGCGGCCCTGGCCTGGGGCACGCGGAGCATCGCGCCCGTGGACAAGATCACCGGCCCCGGCAACGCCTATGTCGCCGAGGCCAAGCGCCAGGTCTTTGGCCGGGTGGGCATCGATTCCATCGCCGGCCCCTCCGAGGTGGTGGTGCTGGCCAATGGTGACCAGGACCCGGCGCGCATCGCCATGGACCTGATGGCCCAGGCCGAGCATGACGAAGCCGCCCAGTCCATCCTGATCACCGACAGCGCCGCCCTGGCCGATGCCATGCCGGCGGCGGTGGAGGCGGCGCTCGCCACCCTCCCCCGCGCGGCCATCGCCGGCGAATCCTGGGCGCGCCATGGTGCCGTGATCCTGGTGCGGGACTGGACGGAAGGCGCAGCCCTGACCGACCGGCTGGCGCCGGAGCACCTGCAGGTGATGGTGGCGGACCCCGCCGGCCTCTTCGCCCGGATCCGCCATGCCGGGGCAGCCTTCCTCGGCCCCTGGTGCCCGGAGGCGCTGGGCGACTATGTGGCCGGCCCGAACCATGTGCTGCCCACCGGGCGGACGGCGCGCTTCGCCTCGGGACTTTCCGTCTTCGACTTCCTCAAGCGCACCACCTGGATCGCCGCCGAGGAAGCAGGGCTCCGCGCCACAGGCCCCGCCGCCGTGGCCCTGGCCCGTGCCGAGGGGCTTGAGGCCCATGCGCGGAGCATTGCCCAGCGAATCGGCCTTCCGTGAGAGCGAAGGTGAGGCACAGGCGCATCGCGGAGCACCATTCCGCGCTTGAACGGGCCGTTTCCTTGACCGGGACGGCCCGGAGCATCATGTTCCGCTCGCTCTGACACACAATGCGCGATCCCCTTCCGGGACCGCGCCTTTCCGCGTGCCGGGCCGGACGCGCATCCGCGCTGCCCGCTGATCATGCGCCGCCCCTTCATCCATGCGGGGTCGCGGCGCCCCCGCGATGAGATGAAGGATACGCATGTCGAAGGAAGACATGATCGAGTTCAGCGGCCAGGTGGTGGAGCTGCTGCCCAACGCCATGTTCCGCGTGAAGCTCGACAACGAGCACATGGTTCTGGCCCATACCAGCGGGAAGATGCGCAAGAACCGCATCCGCGTGCTGGCCGGGGACCGGGTGAATGTCGAGATGACGCCCTATGACCTGACCAAGGGCCGGATCACGTTCCGCTTCAAGTGAACCTCGCCTTGAGCGAAGGGCCGGCCGCCTCCGTGGCCGGTGCCCCTCGTCTGCCCCTCGTTCTCGCCAGCGCCAGCCCGCGCCGCCTGGATTTGCTGGCCCGGCTGGGCATCCAGCCAGACCGCGTCGAACCCGCCAATGTGGATGAAACGCCGCGCAAGGCGGAGTTGCCGCGCCAGCTTGCCCTCCGCCTGGCCCGAGCCAAAGCCGAGGCCGTCGCGTCCCGCGCCCCCGCCTCCCTGGTGCTGGCCGCGGATACGGTGGTCGGGGTCGGCCGCCGGATCCTGGGCAAGCCCGCCGATGCCGCCGAGGCCCGGCGCTTCCTGGATCTCCTTTCCGGCCGCCGGCACCGCGTGACCACGGGGGTGGCGCTGATCACGCCCGACGGCACGCTGCGGACAAGGTTGGTGGAGACCACCGTCGCCTTCCAGCGCCTGACCGATGCACAGGCCGAGGATTACGTCGCCAGCGGCGAGTGGGAGGGCAAGGCCGGTGGCTATGCCATCCACCAGCGGGCGGAAGTCTTCGTCCGCTTCCTCTCGGGCAGCCATTCCAATGTGGTGGGGCTGCCGCTCTTTGAGACAGCGCAGCTTCTGCGGGGCGTGGGGTGGCTTCGGCCGTGAACCACGGCCTCCGCGCCGCCGCGCGGTAGCCCGCCATGTCCGATGCTTCCATCCTCGTCTCCACCTCACCCGGGGAGCGCCGCGTGGCGCTCTGGCGGGATGGCGCGTTGCAGGCCGCCTTCATCGAACGCCCCGCACGCCCTGATGGGGTGGGCGACATCCATATCGGCCGCATCGCCACGCGCGTCCCGGCCCTGTCCGGCGCATTCGTGGCACTGGAGGGTGGTGTCAGTGGCTTCCTGCCGGATGCCCAGGGCGCTGAGGGGCTGACAGAGGGAACCTTCCTTCCGCTCCGCGTCACACGTGCGGCACAGGGCGGCAAGGGACCGCGCCTGGCGGGCACCGGCCTGCCCAAGGACCTGCCGCGCGAGGGCCCGCCCCGCCTGCTGCGCCGTGGCCCCGATGCCGCGTTGCGCCTGGCCGCCTCCCATCCCGGCATCCTGGTTTCCTCTGATCATGCCGTCGAAGCGGCCCGGCTGCGGCAGGTCCTGGGCGCGGACCGCGTGCGCCTGCTGCCGCATCCGGCCTTCGACGAAGCCGTGGAAGCCGCCTTCGAGCAGCTTGGATCACCAGAGGTCCCCTTGCCGGGCGGTGGGCGCCTGCTGATTCATCCCACCCCGGCACTGACCGCCCTGGACGTGGACACCGGCGCCGCCGCCGGCCGCGATTCGGGCGCCCATCGCGGGGTGAATGCCGCCGCGCTGGCCGAGGCGGTCCGGCAGATTCGGCTGCGCCATCTCGCCGGCCCGATTCTCCTGGATCTTGCGGGCGGTTCCGCGAAATCCCGCGCGGCGCTGTTGCCGGCGCTCCGCTCGGCCGCAGGCGCGGATCCGCTGCTGCGGGTGGTGGGGCTGACGGGCCTGGGCCTGATGGAGATGGTGCGGACACGCACTCACCCGCCGCTGCATGAGGTACTGGGGCATCCGCCCTGCCCGCTCACCCACGGCCTCGCGGCGCTGCGCCGTGCTGCGCGGGAGGCAAATGCCCGTCCTGGTGCGGCCCTGGCCCTGCGCGGGCATCCGCGCGTGCTGGCGGCGCTCCGGGATCTTCCGGGAACGCTGGAGGACTTCTCCGCCCTCGCCGCCCATCCCATTTCCTTGTCAAGCGACCCGGCCCTGGCGCCGGGCGAGGAAGTTATCGAGGACGCCCTGCCCCGTGCCCGCTGATACGCCCAAAGCCTGCCCCGTCTGCGGCAAGCCCGCGCAACCGGCGACGCGCCCCTTCTGCTCCGCCCGCTGCCGCAACGTGGATCTCGGCCGCTGGATAGGGGGAACCTATGCCATTCCGGGCCAGCCCGCCGGCGAAGAGGATGAAGACGCGGAACGATGACGCGCCCCCTGGACAGGCCTCCGCTCATCGTTTATCCCCCCGCTCACTCTACCGGCGGCGCTCGCCGCTAGCTTGGGCCCAGGTAGCTCAGTTGGTAGAGCATGCGACTGAAAATCGCAGTGTCGGTGGTTCGATTCCACTCCTGGGCACCATTCCTCTGCTTTGAAGAACTTAGTAAAATTAGCGGCTGAGCGGCCCAGTTGGGTTAATGGAATTTCCACCAGTTCTTGCGGCGGACCCCTAGCGGACCCTTAGCCTCACAGGAGGCACATCCATCACGCTGCCGAGGTCTACCAAGGACAACCTCGCTGGCTGAGTGTCGCTAAGAATGCCCGTCAGCGTTCTGGTGAGGTGGAATGACCCACTGCAAGTGAGTCCGAGTCCAACTCGCAGGATCCAGGGTCACCCACAGTGCCGAGCCAGTCAGACCTCTCTTTTCCGAGAGCGTTCCCTTCCCACAGCGGCCAGATCGGCTAAAACTTCGTTACGAGCAGATTCCTGCTACCGGAGCGCGAGGGTTAAGGCACGCCCTCCTGCTGTGTTGCTGCCATGAGGCGTGTCGGTTAGCTGCATGAGTAAGCTACTGAACGAAACCTCTCACCAGGTCATTGACGTCCATTCCTACGTCGTTTGCGAGCCGTCCGATCTGCTATCCTGGCTGGACGAAGTCGCCGACTCCTACGTCACCCTCAGGACGGAATGTGCCGCACCGCTGCCCGCCGGCCTCAGCTTGGCTGGTATAGGCATTGTCGACACCGCGTCGATACAGAAGCGTCTCGCGAAGGCCCTGGTGCCTGTTCCCAGTCAGGGTCTCGGTCCCCTCGGCATCTCAAGATCAGACTTAAGCGAAGTAGCCGGGTACCTCCTCTTGGAGGATAAATACGATACACTCATCGGCTACAAGCTCGTTCGTGATCGAGAACTGGTAAAGCTTCCAGGGCGCGGTATTGACGCTATCGGCATCGAAGAAGGAGCGAAGTTGAAGGTGGTGCTATCCGAAATCAAATTTTCGGACCAAGATCTTCGCCCCAAGCCTCCCGGCGTGGTTGACGCCGGCGCTGACTGCATGCGCGCACAACATATTGGTCACCTTAGCGAGCTAGAATTTACAGTAGGAAAGATTCTGGACTGCGGTCGCAGAGCAAAGGACGAACGCCTCCAGGCGCTTTATTTTTCTGCTGCGATATACCTTGAGCACGCCGCCTGGGAGTCCGTGGACATCATTAGCTCTTGTATTCTAGTACGCCCAAAGGAGCGCCACTCCCCTAGTGATTTCGGCACCTTCAAAGGGTCTCCAACCGATTTCGCCCCGGGCACCATCCGCTTTGTAGTTATCAACCTTCCAGGCACCATGGACGAAATTCTCGCGAAATGGGGCGACCTGGTCGAGAAGAGACGGGCGCAATGAGCGTCTCGCTCCTTTCCGAAGCAGTTCAGAAACTCGACCTCGCCGGAACAGCAACAACTGCGCGCGAATCAGCTGTCGCGGCAGACATAAGTAAGCAAGGCCTGCAGGAAGATGTCACCAAGCTCAATCGCCTAGTTAGAATAGGTTTTACCTTCGAAGCGCAAGGGCTAGCCGTCCTGCGTACTCATCGTCGTGAGGTTGACGGGGTTGCCGAGCCGTACCGAGAGATTTTCAGAAGCGCCGCGGACTGCTGGTGGGCGATTACAGTCCAAGGTCTCAATCCAAAAACAGACCCGAAGCTCGAACTCGGCAAAAAGACGAAAGGTACGGCGTCACAGAACCATGTTTACGTGTCGCCGTCGGCCGATCTAATCGACGGAATCTTGCCCGCGCGGCTAGCCTTGGCGTTTCGGCTGGCTACATGTGGACTGCTTGGATCAAGCTTAGCTGAGGTACGTCTACAGCTACGCCGCTTCGACCTGGAGCTGACAACCGAAAATGACTGGTTGCAGCAGGTTGTTACTCACATTGCCATAGCGTTCGTGAGTCTAGTGCGTAAAGACGGGGGCTGGTCTGACGTCCAGAGCGCATTAGACGCAATGAACGGGTTGCGCGTGGCGCAGGCTCAGTTTGAAGACGTTTATCTTGATCGCCTGGAGGGCGAACACGAGCAGGCGAGGCAAGCCGTTCAGCTTGTTGGATTTTACCACCTGGCGCAGATGGTAACTTCCGTAGGTGATTACCTAAGTGACGGCGGCAGCGGAAGTGCCGAAACTCTTCTCCGCCTGGATCGTCATCGGCGTCAGGCTGTTGAGGCCTTTGGTTTCGCAATGGAACAACAGAATAATCATTTTGTGGATCTGCTGTGGGGCGGAACACGAGAGCTCGTGCGCAATTCTCTGTGGACCCATTTGGAAGGCTTGCCAGAGTCGGTCAGGTCCTTTGGGCAGAGCTTAATCGAGCAGGATCGGCCAGTATTTGAGCTCTGGCCAAGCCAGCAGGAAGCCCTAAGGAGAAATCTGCTCGACCCGTATCAGCGCGCCATCATCGTTGAAATGCCGACCAGTGCCGGCAAGACATTGCTCGCCAAATTTTCGATTGTGCAAACAAAGGCCTTTAGCTCGCAAGGTGTCGTGGCTTATGTCGTTCCCACAAGGGCGCTTGCAAATCAGATAACATTTGAGTTGCGCCGTGATTTTAGCGTTCTTGGCTACAAGGTTGAACAGGCAGTCCCGGCCTTTGAGATGGACCCCACCGAGAACGCATTTCTCGACGCCGGAATCGATGTGCTTGTTGTTACCCCAGAGAAGCTTGATCTGCTGATCCGCGTTGATCACCCATCGGTACGTACCCTTTCGTTAGTGGTGGCCGACGAGGCTCATAACCTCCAAGATGGTTTGCGTGGAGCCCGGCTGGAGCTTCTACTCGGAATGCTAAAACGTGAGCGGCGGAACACCCGCTTCCTATTGCTCTCGCCATTTTTGCCAAACGGGCAGGAACTCGTGACCTGGCTAGGAGATACGCGCGGCCTTCCCCCGATCCAGATACACTGGCAGCCTAGCCGAAAAATCGTTGCCGGATCAAAAGCCGCTGGAAGAGGCGGTAATCGCCAGCTCGTACTTGAAGCTCTGCCGTCAGTAGACAACGCGGCTGTGCGCCCAGGAACTATCATTCCAATTGGCGGCCGCGACCTTGTGCCAGTCCCTTTGAGCAAGAAAAGTCTCACCCGCGCGACGGCGATCGCGTTAGCTGAACGAGGCACAGTCCTAATACTTTGCTGGGGCCCTGGCACAGCAATGAAGCGTGCGCGAGAAATAGCAGCGCTGCGTGCGCCACGTCCTGCATCAACACGCCTGAAAGCGGTATGCGAATTCTTAGTTGAAGAGTCTGGAGTAGAAACCTCACTGGTCCATTGCCTCCTCCACGGAGTTGCTTATCACCACGCCGGTTTGTCTCAGGAAGCGCGGTGGCTTGTTGAGCGCCTAATTAGCGCTGGCGAAGTCCAGATTGTATGTGGCACGACAACCCTCGCCCAAGGGGTTAACTTCCCCATAAGTACCGTTATCATCGAGTCACTGCGGAAGGGCGTTGACTCTCGGCTCAGCTATTCTGATTTCTGGAATATTGCTGGCAGAGCAGGGAGAACGCTCGTTGATACAGTGGGGATTGTAGCATTTCCATCGTCATCAGCGGCCGCGCAGTTGGAGTATGTTGAATTTCTGCGCGGCGAAGCTAAAGCGATTTCTAGTCAGCTAGCAGAACTTCTCGCCAGCGTCGATAAAATTGGCGACCGATTCGACCTGGCCGCAATCCGCAACTTCCCAAAACTATCATCATTGCTCCAGTTCCTGGCGCATGCGGTTCGCACAGCTGATCATGGCGATGTTGCTGAAGAGATGGAGACGATCCTCCGATCGAGTCTTGTTTATCATCAAGCCGATGGCACTCAAGAGGAGGCGCTCGAACGATTCGTTGGACTGTGCCGAAGCTATGTGAACAAGCTGACTAAAAACACCTCTCGCGGAATGATCGCAGTTGCTGACACGACTGGCTTCGCAACGCCGAGCGTTCTGTTTTTAGCTGCGAAAGCTGGCGAGCAACGCGAACTCAGAGATCGTTCAACTTGGTCCCCAGACGCATTGTTCGGATCGGACATAGAAGCGCTTCGGCAGAAGATCGCGGTGATCGCTGACGTGCCTGAAATGAAACTTGGCGATGGTGCCGGTGGACAAATCGATACGGCTCGTGTTGCATCTATTCTACGTGATTGGGTGAGTGGCGCATCGCCGGCCGAAATGGCTGAGCGTTATTCAACCTCTGCATCCGGAGATGATGATGAGCAGGACGAGACAGATTCCGAGCTGAAGCTCGCAAACTTTAGTCGGTACTTATTTTCAACTTTGCTTGGAAACGCCTCTTGGGGTCTCGGCGCCCTCGGAAACGTTTGCCTTGGCACGGGCAGAGACGATCGTACCGATGCGTCGGCTTACGTGCCGTCCATGATCTTCTTCGGCGTTCGAAGTGTGGAGGCACTTTGGCTCCGCATGGCCGGTGTTCCGCGAATAGTGGCAGAGGGAATGGGCGACCTGTGGAAATCCCAGTCTAAGGCGAGGCCAAATTCTTATACTGATGTCCGTAACTGGATCAATGACCTAGGTGAGGATGAATGGCGTGCTGTATTGCCGGCCAAAACTCGGATGTCCGCAAGCAGTTTGAGGATCGTTTGGCGCGAACTCATGGGCCTGAACTAAGAGACTTAGGCCAGACGAACAACTCCGAGCCAATACGGCCTATAGCAGTTTGCTGTCGGCAAGATGAGCCGGAATGCTACGATGCAGACGCACAACAAGTTCTCGGTAGTGTCGAATATGTTGCCGCCAAAGCCGAACGTCCTCCGAAGGTGGCAGTAGTCAACACAAATTCGTAGTCTGCTTCCAGGTGCAACAACAGCGATCAAAGGCTGAGGCACCGTCCTTGATGTTGTTCTTGACAGATGCACGACCGCTCCGGAGGTATGAAGGGCGTTGAAGCTCTTATAGCTGCCAGGGGGCTGCTGGCGCGGTGCTTTGTGGGTAAAAGTTGCGCTGTAAATGTATTCCTTTGACTGCCTGGTAGTGCCTGAAGCGGGTGAACTGACTTGTTCAGTTGAAGGGCGGTCTCGATGTCGATTGTCGCCCTTACGCATAGGGATGAGGGCATTGCTGAACGGCTCACGAGGCGAGGTGATCAACGTGGTGCAGCGGCGACGTCGCTGGAGGACGAAGCAGAAGCTGGCGCTGGTTGAGGAGGCGATGCGGCCTGCCACGTCTTTGGCGGTGGTGCCCGACCGGCACAGGGTGCACCGAACCCTTTGGTCGAGTGGCGGCGTCAGGCGCGGGGGCGATGCCAGGCCTGGTTTAGCCAGAGCTAGAGGGGCTATCCTCCCCGGTGCCGGTGCGCTTTGTGGACAAGGCGCCGTCTGAGGTGAAGCCCCCCGCACTCCTCCATCCCAAGCAGCCTGTTAGCGCCGGACCATGGTAGAGGTGGTGCTGCAGAGCGACCGGACGCTGCGGGTCTCCGAGCCAATCCAGCCGGACGTGCGGGATCGGCTCGCTGCGGCCTTGGAGGGCTGATGGTGGCCATGCTTGCGGGTGCGCGCGTCCATCTGGAGCTCGGCACGACAGTTATGCGTAAGAGCTTCAACGGTCCGGCCGCGCATGTGCAGACGGTGCTAAAGACCCACGGAGGCTACGAGGTCTTGGCGTCGCGCAAGGCGGACCTTGTCATGCCGCCAAGGAGCAACGTCAGGTCGCCAGCGTGCAGATCCGCTGTGCCATCCCAAAAACTTCAGCCGCCTCGGACGGGCGGATGCTGTCCCTTGGTATGATCTAAGCAGTGAGCGGATCAGCACGTCCCTAGGCACATTATGCAGTAACGCCGACTCAGAAGAAGAATTCTGAGCCTCAGCCGCCGAAATCGTCCTCGATCTGATGCTTGTACTTAGACCGGATATCAGCTTCGGCGATGACGATGCCCCGGGCGCTAAGGCCTTCCGACCGCGCTCGAAACAACCTAACTGCGGCCGAAATGCGATCCGCCGCAAGGCCGTGGTGCAGCAACCTATGGCAGTTAGGACATAGCGCCACGACGTTTTCGGGGACATCCAAACTGTTCTCGAAGCTATGCTGCTCGCTCATCGGTACCAGATGATGTGCCTCGACAAAATTCTTGCGTGTCCGGCGCGCAGTAAACGTCGAGTGCGTAGGGCCCAGCTCACAATTATATTCGGCCATTCGTAACGCTCTGAACGCGATCGCGGGATCCCGTCGGTGTCCCGCTCCGCGCCTAGCGGCGTTCTGCTTTGGGCGTGGTTGAGGCCCAGGGGAAAGGTCCGGCAAGTTTGGTGGACTGCGCACCAGCTCGGCTGCTGCGTTTTGATAAGCCACCTCATCATCGGGGAGAAGGTCAACGATGCTCGCTCCAAGCCTCAGGCGGAGCTGATCATATATCTTGAGAAGTGACCGAAAGTCAGCTGCAACATCTGCTTCCGAGGTCACACCCACCGCGTCATAGTATTTGCTTACAATCGCCCCGGCCTCATAGCCTTTTCCGAGATCAGTTGATGCTGCTAGGTCAAGCGGCCCAGCCACGAACCCCTCGGGTATATCAATCCATGGAAAAATCACCTGAGCGCCTAGGCTCGCGTGGCGGTGAGCTGCTCTTTGGCTACCGAACGCCCTACTATACTGCGTGTAGCCCTGATTTAACGATAGCCAGCACCCTCGCATGTCCGCCCGAAATAGCAGAACGATATAATAACCTTTTGTCACAGTGCGGGTGACTGAGGTTGCACAGACCGCAACCCATGGGACTTTCGCGAAAGTCCGATTCGGCTCTCCATAGCCGCCATAGCAGCGGTACTCGTTAGGACTCCGCCCACTTTCCACAAGCGTCGACTCTAAGAACGCTGGCAGCGAAGAGCTTAGTGCAAGGAGCGCTGGCGTATCCGGCTGACCGGGAACCCGCTGATCATGGGCGGCGACTGACTCAGTGTAGCCCGAATAGACGGCATGCAGCAGGTCCACGGCACCCTCTTTGACAATCACGCCGGTAGCACGCCCACCCTCAATGTGCTTCGGCTATGCACTTATATCAAAAGCCAAGTTTTACGGCTAGAATGCCGGGGCATGCTCGAGCTCCGACGTTGTTTCTCTGAACGGCCGCCCTTGCGCCTCCGGATGTCGGTTCGGGTCCCTTTTGCGCGGAAGTTACTTCCAGGGGGGGCGCAGAGCCTCCAACTCAGACACTTCTGAACCTCTCTATGTATCGATTGTGGAACTGGCGACGGAGCTAACGGCAATTCACCAACCAAGGGTGTGCCCTTCTAGCTCCCTTGGTCCGGGCATGGCCGCGACGCGCGACGACACGACAACCCCTTAGGGGGTTGTCGCTGTCGGTCGCACCGTCTCGCCGCTATATGCCGACAGCCGCTACCGCGGCAGTCGCGCGACTGTCGCGGCCTTGTCGCCTGTCGCACGCCAGCCGTGGAGCCCGCCGACCACCGCCGGAAGTTACTTCCGCTCACCTGGTCCGGGATGGTCAGCCGGTCCCCATATCGTCCAGCAAGTCGTCCGGGTCCGCGTTGCCCGGCGTGACCGGCCACCACCTGTCCCCATGCCGCCGGGCCAGCCCCTTCGCAGCGAGGTCGCGAATCGCCCGTCCAATAGCGTCCCGCCGATCCTTCAAATTCGTGGCGCCGGACAAGCCGCGCTCCTGGCACGCCGCCCGCCAATCGGCGTCCGACAGCCCGGCGCCGTCGCTCGCGAGGAAGCCTTCCATGAGTGCGTCTCGTGCCACGACCTGTGCCGGGGACAAGCGCGGTCCCGTCCACGACGCGCGGGCCTCATCGTCGCTGAGGGCAACGGCAACAACCGCCGTAACGGGCTTACCCTTGTTGTCCATGCGGGGCGTACCGTTCCGGTCGCAGAGTCCGCGAACGACCACGCGGAACGTCAGGACCTGGTTCGGGTCCGCGTCCCGTGCCTTCGTCAAAGAGGCGCGCACGTTGCCGTCCGGCTCCTTTCGTACCTGTATGGCGGTAGCCGCGGTCGCGAGTTGCGACGTGTGGCCGCGAGGCCGGGTCGCGTCCGCCTTGCTGGAGTGCGTCAGCGCCACCACCACCGCTCCGCTAGCCGCCACCGCCCCCAGCACCGCAAACGCCTCGCCCATCTGCTCCCCCTTGTTCTCATCGGCGCCGGGTGTGGCCGCCGGTAGGGTGTCCACGACGACCAGCACGGGCCGAACCTCGTGAACCGCAGCCAGCAGGCTTTGCGCGTCAGGGGAGGCACGCTCGCGGAGGTCAATGGCGCCGGACTTCCCCGTGAGGACAAAGAATGCCGGGCAGTCCCCCACGTCCTCGCGCAGCGCAGACACCCGCCGAAGGATGCTGCCGCTATCCTCCGCCGCCATGTAGAGGACGGGGCCTTGCCGCACGCTCCGCCCCGCGAAGTCGCGCCCGCTGGCCACACTGACGCCCAACGTCAGTGAGACGAGGGATTTGCCCGCGCCCGGTTCCCCGAAAAGCACAGCCACCGTTCCCTCTGGAAGCAAGTCAGCGACCAGCCAACGCGGTGGTTCTGCGTCGGCAGCGTCCGACATGGACAGCATGTGGAATCGGTCACGCCAACCTTCCGACACAATCGCCCGCTCGCGCCGGTACCCGAGAGACTCAGGTTCCACGTCGATCTGCTCGCACAACCAAAGCGCCGCATCGCGGGGCATGAGGAAATCGTCGTCAGCATGCTCAAACACAACGTCAATGGGGCTGAGGCTTCTTTCCGTCCCGAAGTCACGGATACCGTCGGCGTGTATGCTGAGGTCTTCTTCTAAGTCGCGCCCGATATCGTCGGACGTAACGCGCCACGCGCCCGTGCCCGCTTCCTTTCGCGCAGTCGGGAACAATGCGGGAACCCAAGCGTCGCGGTGGGTCAGAGCGTGGCGGTTCACCCGCGTGAAGAAGTGGTCCCCCTGGTCCGTGGCGTCGTCGGGTGTGGTGGCCGTCGTCGCGGTGGCGTCGCCCGCCACGCCGAGCGAAGTGGGGAAGAGTCGCTTTATCTCCTCCATGAAGGTTGCAATCTGTTCCGGCCCTACCAGCGGGAGGTCGTGATACGGTACATCCTCGGGTGTAAACCCTATCCACCGATACGGCTGGCGCGTTCCGGGGTGCACGCCGGACGCGACAAACTGCTGCCCCTTCGAAAGTACCTCGATACGTGGTGCGTCCCCGCTGGCGGTGGTCGGCCAAGCCTGCTTCGGAATCGGCACGATGGCGCGAAAGAGGAGAAGTGTCTTAGGCGCGCGCCCGATGCGTTGAAGCGGCGTACGGCCTAGCGTGGACCCGACGAGCCTGACGACGCGCGCCGCGAGCCGCGCATCAGACACATCCACGTCCACGGCAATCACCTTGCCGCAGCAGATCCCCGTGTTGCCCTGGTGTGGAAGAGTGGCCCAACCACGTACCATCTCAGGCGTCGTGTTCTCCGCCGTCCGCGAGTTCCACGCCCGCATGATCGGCGCTTTACCGGCCTTCCCCGGCGGAAGTGCGCGATGCGACGGATGGTCCGGTGACGTGACCGGGATGACGGCGTAACCGTTCTTTAGCATTGCCAGCCGGACTGCCGTCACGTCTGGCGGTGGCCGCGGCCTCCCTGGTTCGAGGGCGGCTGTGACGCGGTCCAAGGCATCTCGGAAAGCCGCGACTACTTCGGGCGGCACATCCGTAAGTTTCTCCACGGGTTGGAGGGGCATGGCCATCAGCAAGCCTTCCCCGCCCTCGGTAGCGGCGTGAACAGCACGTCAACGTGGCGCCCCACGTCCTCTACGGCCTTCTTCCATGCACCAATGAAGCCCGGTTGCGTTTCAATGATCGTGCATGACCCGAACAGGTCGGCTGCAAAGACAGCCATCGCACCGTGCCAAGCCTCCGCACCCGTCGCGTGGATAATGACGTAGTGTGACTCTCTCAGGGCCTTGCTTACGGTGCCAAACCCCATCGGGCCGGTCGGGGTCCTATCGTCGTCAGCGATGCACAGGACATGCCGCCCATCCTTCCAATCAGGAGTGGTGACGACGCACTTTTCCCGTGCCAACCAAACGAACGGCGTTTCTGACTTGAGGATAGCCGCGATGTGGGGACAGCCTAGCGGCGCGCCCCGCTCGACCATCATTCGACGTTGATCTGGGGAAATGACGATTTCGCGCATTTGCGCCTCCTTGGGAGGCGACCGTTGAAGCAGAGGGCGGGAGTGCGCTATTCCGCGCTTCTCAGGGTTACCGCCTGCCCCGGCCGCCTTGAGGTGGTCGGGGATTTTCTCAGCTCTCAGCTTTCGCGAGTTCCGCGGCGCGGTGGTCATAGCTATTGCGCGCTTCCCATCGTATCACCTCCGCCTCGGCGTAACGCACGCACCGTGCCCCGGCCCGGATGAAACGTGGTCCTTCGCCCGTGCGGCGCCACCGCTGCAAAGTTCGGGGGGAAACGCCGAAGCGTTCACTCAGGGCGCGCTCTGTTAGTAAGGTGTCCGTCATCGCTGCTTCCTCGCTTGCGACGCGGCGCGTCATGCACCGCCGGACATCCCTATTGAACGCCATACCGGGCCACGTCTCGCGACAAGAAGCCCGCAGTTTATTTGTCGGGCTTGGAGGCGTGGGCCGAGCGAATGCCAGCGATGGCCGCCAACCACTGGTTGGTTTGCACGACCGCACCACGGCGCTTGTCTTCGTCGGCCAGGTAGTCAGGCGATCGGCGGCACGCGGCATCGAAGATCACGGCCATCTCGCCGCGGTCCCGTGCAGCCTTACGAATGCGTTGAATTTCTTTCGCTAGCCCGCCCTCCGTATCCGAGTAGTATTTCGGCCGCTTCGTGTGGAGGATGCGCGCTAACCGCGCTGCCGGTATGTGATCGTCTCCTAATGCCGTTAGGAGAAGGCTCATCTCGCGGTCGCGCCCTCCGACGGTTTGACGGCCGGCGGCGGTGCCCTTGCTCCCCCTCGCGCGACCGCCCTCAGGCGCGAGCAGCGGGTCTTTCATAATGAGGTTTTTAACGATGCTGCGTGCGTAGTCGCGCGAGGTCGCGTTGATGAGACGCACGATGCCACTGAGGATCATTTCAACTGCCTCATCACGCGCCGCCTCACGTTCGGGCGCCAAGTATCCACCGCCGTGCAGTAGCACCTTCGTAACACCCGGCGGTGGCCGAAACTCCTCACGCCACGTGGCCGGACCATTAGGGTCCATATCCTCCGCGGGCGACGCACTGGCGCTGGGCTCATCCGGCCAGTCGCCAGTCATAGCCGCATCGAAGGCGGCGCGAGCGTCGGCCGGCGTGTCGGTATCGCGCACCCATCGACGCATCTCCTCAGGCCAGGTGGTGGGGTCGGTCGGGTTTATGCCCCACGGATTGTCCTCCCTCCCGCTCATGCCCGCCGCTCCCGCAACGCCATCACATTTCCACCCTGGCCCGACCTGTCGGCCAGCGTCTCGACGTGCCCCGCCCATGCGTCCAGGGCAGTGCGCTTCTCTCGGTCCCACCCGTGGCGCTGATACACTCCGACAATCCCGGACCGGCTGCCGCTGACGTGATTCAGCACGGCTTCCGTCACCTCAAGCCGCACCCCCAGCCGCTGCAAGCCGGTGGCGACGGTGCGACGGAGGTCATGCAGCGTGAATGGGGCGATAGGAGGCGCGTCTGGCGCGGCCTCGATTCGGGCTTTGGCTACAGCCGACGTGAGCCGTTCCACCGCCCTCCCGAAGCCGGACGGCGCGGTGCCGCGCGCATTGCAGAAGACCAGCGGCGACGGCTCCTCGTCCACTTGCACGCGGGGCAACGCGCGGAGGGTGGCGACCGCGGGCGGCGGCAAGGGGATCGCGTTAGCCCGGCCGTTCTTCGCCCGCGCCGCGGGCAGGTTCCACGTCGCCCCGTCTAGGTCCAATTCGGCCCATCGGAGCTCCGCCACCTCGCCTCGCCGCTGCCCCGTGAGGATCATGAGGCGGATGATCGGCGTCCAGGGATGCCCCAGCGTACCCGCCGCGTGCCAAACCAGGGTGAGTTCCGCATCCGACAGCACGCGGTCCCGCGACACCTCCCGCGAGGGCTTGGGGGTCGCTTGCCACGGGTTAGCCGCGAGCGTGCCCCGCTTGCACGCCCAACCCCAGCATGCCCGCGCGACAGCCTGTAGTCGGTTCGCTGCCACTGGGCCTCGGCTGGCCTTCGCATCGTCCAGCGCCCGCACGGCGTCCGCGTGCCCGAAGTCGGCGGCTGGGGCGTCGAGCCATCCGGCAAGGGCTGCCCGCATCTCGCGCGGCACCCTGGTTCGATAGCTCGCGCTCCTCTCCGCGAGGTGGTGGTCGGACCAGCCCTGAATGAGCGTGCGAACGGTGAAGGCGGCCCGTGCCGCCTCCGCCTTGCTGACCGCTTCTGCGGCCCTGGCGGCTGCTCTGGCAGCCCGCCGTTCGGCCAGGGGGTCACGGGCGTCCACCACCTGCCCCCGAAGCCCCTCGGCCTTCCTTCGGGCCGCCGCAGTGGTGATCTGCCCGAAGGTCCCCAGCACGACGCGGTGCGAACGGCCGTCCCGCTTATAGCGGTAGAGGAAGACCTTGCTCCCTGCCCCGCCCCCTACACGGCACCAGAACCCTGGAAGGCTGGCGTCAGCCACCGTCATGTCCTTCCGGTTAGGGGGGCAGCGCAGCGCCGCCACCGTCGCGTCCGTCAACCTCACCCGCTCACCCATTTTCTGGCCTCCGTCAGCTGATCCCGGCGGACCCCTCGCGGACCCCTAGAGGCGCGGGGGTATGTCGGCTCGTGGCGGCGACTGTCGCAGTATCGTCTATGAGTCACAATGGCTTAGAGGGTTATGACGGTCAGCGGACCCCTTGTGTCGCCTCTTGAACGGCGACTGAAAATCGCAGTGTCGGTGGTTCGATTCCGCCCCTGGGCACCATTTCCTCCAATCCAAGTCACCTTAGCTGACAGCCGGTCCATCGCAGATTGCGGGACCTGTCAGTACCACATGGCCGCCTGGGCTTTCCTGCGACCTGGGGAACTTCCCCATCATTGCCAAGCAGCCAACAGGCGCCCGCTCGTCACGCGTGCGGCGCCAGCGACGCGCGGATGCCGTCTGTGACGAACTCTACGGCAAGAGCCGTGAGGAGCACCCCGAGCAGCCGGCTCAGGACAAGGTTACCCGTCCTCCCCAGGAGGCGCGATACGCGCTCTGACGCCAGGCACAGGGCCAGGCAGATCAGGATGACGATGCCAACGAGCACCACCAGGGATGCCAGCGTCAGAATATGTCCTTCCGCGCGGGACGCGACGAGAATCACGGCCGTGATGGAACCCGGCCCCGCCGTCATGGGGATGGCCAGCGGGAAGACGGCGATATCTCGAATCTCATCTGCGCGGGCAGCCTTCTCCGCCTCCTCCTCCTTGTGGCGCCTCGTCTGCGCAAAAACCATCTGGAAGGCGATCCAGAACAGAAGCAGCCCTCCGGCGATCCGGAATGCGGGCATTCCAATGCCCATGATCGCAAACAGCCGCTGCCCGGCCAGGGCGAAGAAGACCAGGATCAGGAAGGACAGCAGCATCGACCGGACCGCCACGAAACGGCGGTCCTGGTGCGTCATGCTCCCCGTCAGGGACATAAAGACCTGCGCCGTGCCAACAGGATCCACGGTCACGAGAAGGGTGATGAAGGTGGAAAGCAGGAAATGGGTGCTCATTGGCTTTCCTTGCTTGCGGCGCGAGGCGTTGGGCCAGGCATTTCTGTCTCGCCCAGCAAAGCGGAAGCTTCCGGTACAACGCCGCCCGGTCGGTATGCGTTCCTGGCGCCCAGACTGAGCGCGCCAGAAAGCTGGGGGATGGCCACAGGCCTCATTCTGCAATGGTGGCGCGAGTTCTCAGCCCGCCCCGGGCTTGCAGGGTCCCTGCCTTACCCCTTAGGCCTGCGCGCACCAGAAGGGGTGACGATGTCGTCGAAGCTATGGTCCCTGGGTGTTGCGCTCGTCGTGCTTGGCCTGGCCGCGCGGCTGATGGGTTGGGATGCGCTCCTCTGGATGCCCATGGCGGCGATCGATACGCTGATGTGGATCCCGATGGCCGCCATCGATGCGGTCCGCTCTGATCCCGCCACCTATGGGGTCGTTGCCCTCGGCGTGCTGCTGATGGTGGTGGCGCGCGTGATCGGCCGCCGGAAGGG
Source organism: Roseomonas xinghualingensis (assembly GCF_025791835.1). GTDB lineage: Bacteria > Pseudomonadota > Alphaproteobacteria > Acetobacterales > Acetobacteraceae > Roseomonas > Roseomonas xinghualingensis. The sequence continues at coordinate 19,767 of NZ_JAOXLP010000026.1, read as the reverse complement.
CTGAACGGCACGCGCAGCCGCGGCCATCGCATGGCGGAGTTCTCCCCTCGCCTCTTTCGGGAAGACGGGCAACGCGGCAGAAGCGTGTCCCCACATGCCGGCACCGCCCGCTCCATTCTTGGGGCGCCTTCCGCCCCGCAAGGATCTGGTTTCATGAGTTCCGCCCCGAACATTGATCTCACCGAGACCCTGCCCGGCCGAATCCAGGAGGTGGGAACCAGCCAGATCGGGCTGGTGGCCGATCGGGGCCGTGACGATCCCGAGGTGGTGAAACTCTGGATCGGCGAAGGCGACCTGCCGACCCCGAACTTCGTGGTGGAGGCGGCTCAGCGCGCCATGCTGGCGGGCGAGACCCGCTACACCTATTCCCGTGGCCTTCCCCGGCTGCACCAGGCGCTGAGCGACTATCACCGCCGCCACTGGGGCGTGGAGGTCGCGCCCGAGCGCTTCGCCATCACCGCCGGCGGCATGAACGCCATCATGCAGGCCTGCCAGGCGCTGCTGGAGCCGGGCGACGAGGTCATCATCCCCACCCCGAACTGGCCCAATCTGGCCGAGGCCGTGCGGGTGACCGGGGGCGTGCCGGTGACGGTGCCCTACCGCCGCAGCGCCGATGGCCGCTTCAGCCTGCCCCTGGAGGATATCCTGGCGGCGGTGACGCCCCGGACCCGCATCCTGGTGGTGAACTCCCCGTCCAACCCGACCGGCTGGGTCATGCCCCTCGCCGAGATGGAGGCGCTCCGCGACGCCGCGCGGGAGCGGGACCTCTGGATCATCTCGGACGAGGTCTACAGCCACTTTACCTATGGCAACGCGATCGCGCCCTCCTTCCTGCAGATCTGCACGCCGTCCGACCGGCTGATCGTGACCTCCACCTTCTCAAAGAACTGGGCCATGACCGGCTGGCGCGCGGGCTGGCTCGTCTATCCGCAGGGACTTGCCGAGACCTTCGGCAAGCTCGGCCAGTACAACACCACCTCCATCCCCACCTTCATCCAGCACGCGGCCGTTGCGGCGCTGGAGGAAGGCGATGCCTTCATCCGCACCATGGTCGGCCGCTGCGCAGAGAGCCGCGCCATCATGGTGGAGGGGCTGTCGCGCCTGAAGGGCGTGACGGTCTTCGCGCCGGAGGGCGCCTTCTATCTCATGGCCCGGGTAGACACGGACGAGACCAGCCTGGACCTCGCCTTCCGCCTGCTGCGGGAAGCCAAGGTCGGCGTCGCCCCCGGTACCGCCTTCGGGCCCGAGGGAGAGGGTTTTATCCGCATCTGCTTCGCCGTCAGCCCTGGCCTCGCGCGGGAAGCGGTGGCACGGCTGACGCGCGTGCTTGGTGAGCGGCAGCCCTAGCAGGATCGGTATCCAGGCCACTCCGCTGCGGTTCCCTGTGCCGGAATGGCAGCGGAGCGGTGCCTTTTCATCGCCTCACTTCATGATCAGAAAGCCGCTTCATCAAAGCCGGCACCGTGGCGGTTGATGATTCAAGGGATGAAGCGGATCGAAAACGCCGGGAACGCACTCCTGCCCCGCAGCCTGCCGGTGTTCCAGGATGGCAGCGCGGGCATGCGGCCTCATACCGCCCTTCGGCATGGCAAGCCTCGGCCGTTCCTGCCGTAACGGCACCGCATGGCGCTTCCACCCCGCAACGCCTCCGGAGCGTCCCGCGTGATTTCCCGCCTTTCCCGCCATGCGACCTGGGCGCTGACAGCATCCATCTGGCTCATCCTGTCCGGAGTGGTCTGGTTCGTCGCGGAAGGCTATGCCGACCGCGTGGAGCGGGAAGCGGAAGCCGCGGCTCTTGCGCGAGCAGAGGTATCGGCCGGCGCGATCGAGCAGAACCTGCTGCGGATCCTGGAGGCGGTGGAAGGCCTGCATGACCTGGCACAATCCCGTCAGCGCCTGCGGGAAAACAATGACCGGGACGGCGCCGAGGCGATGGAGGATCAACTCGCCGCCGTTTCCGCTGATGGCCGCTTCGGTGTTCTCCAGGTCGCGGTCATCGGGGCGGATGGGTGGCTGAGCTGGTCATCCGTACCGGGCTGGCAAAGCGTCGAACTGAGTGATCGCGAGCACTTCCGGGTTCACCGCGAAGGGCGGCAATCCCTGTTCGTGAGTGCGCCGCTGGTCGGGCGCACATCGGATCAGTGGACCGTTCAGCTCACGCGCCCGCTCAAGGAGCGTGCAGGCTCCTTCGCGGGCGTCGCCGTCGTATCCATCGATCCGGCCAACCTCTCCCAGCGTCTCGCGGAGCTGAGCCTGGGGGCCGGCAGCAGCGCGCTCGTCCTGCGCCATGACGGCATCATCCTGGCGCGAAGCTCAGCGGCGCAGCATGCGCTCGGACAGCGTGTTTCCCTGGACCAGAAAGCGCTGGCCAGGCTTGAGCGCTCCGCGGGCGGGAGGCTGCGATTGGAACGCAGTGCCTTAGACGGAGCGGCCAAGCTGATCGGTTACCGTGTGCTCTCGGATGCTCCGCTCACCACCGCCGTGGGCCTGGATGCAAGGCAGGAATTGACGCCGACCAGCTTCGTACGTCCCGCCCTTCGTGCCGCCGCTGCCGCGATCTCCCTGCTGGCCCTTGCGGTGGCGGGCCTGTCACTGCTGTGGATCGAGCGGCGGCGGACACAGGCCGATCTCGAACTCGCACGACGCGAGCACGAAGCCGCGCTCGGGCGGCTCGCGCAGGCACAGCGGATGGAAGCGCTCGGGCGGCTCGCCAGCGGCATCGCGCATGACTTCAACAATGTGCTGCAGGCGGTGCTGGGTGGCGCCAAGGTCATCCAGCGCAAGCCCAACGATGCAGAGACAGCGCGGCGCTTTGCCGGCATGATCGCAGACGCCGCCGAGCGAGGCGCGTCGGTGACGCGCCGCCTGCTCGGCTTCGCGCGCAGGGGAGAACTGCGCGCGGATCTGTTCGAGATCGGGCCGCTCCTCTCTGGATTGCGCGAGGTTCTGGCGCATACGCTCGGCACCCATATCAAGGTAAGGATCGAAGCAGATCCGGTGCTGCCGAAGATCCTGGCCGACCGGGGACAGCTTGAAACCGTGCTGGTCAACCTGGCGGTCAATGCGCGTGACGCGATGGCGGCGCGCGGCGGCGGAACACTGACCCTCTCCGCTTCCGTGGAAGAGATGCAGGCCCCTCTGGATGCGGCAGCGGGCCTTCCAGCCGGGTCCTATCTGCGCCTGCGCGTATCGGATACCGGCAGCGGCATGGATCGCGCGACCCTCGCGCGCGCCGGGGAGCCTTTCTTCACGACGAAACCGAAGGGCAAGGGCACGGGGCTTGGCCTCGCGATGGCGAAAGGCTTTGCCGAGCAGTCCGGCGGCGCGATTCGGATCGACAGCGAACCCGGCCGAGGGACGACCGTGACGCTCTGGCTACCGCGGGCGGCCATCGACGCCGTTCCGGAACCTCGCCTCCCGCCCTCCATGCCGCAGCAGGACGAAAAGGCCGCGCGCATCCTGGTGGTGGATGACGAGCCGCAGGTGCGTGCCGTGCTGGCGGCCGCCCTGCATTCGCATGGACACCATGTCGACGAGGCTCATGACGGGCAGACGGCCCTGACACGGCTGGATGGCTGCGACATGCTGGTGACGGATCTTGCCATGCCCGGCATGAACGGGCTTGGCCTGCTGCGGCAGGCACGCAAGCGCTATCCGCGCCTGCCGGCGATCCTGATTACCGGCTATGCCGGCGATGCGGGCCAGGGAGAGCTGACGAACGCCGCCGAGAACGGCCCTTTCGCCATGCTGCACAAGCCTGTCGATCCGGATGAGCTGGCCAGGTGCGTGGTCTTGTTGCTGCGGGCTGAGGATACCGGCGCCGGAGCGAATTCATGCATCCCGCCGGCCACGCGCTAATCTGGGCCGGTGCCTGACGCTCGCCACCTCCCACGCCTTTTCCGTGGCGCGCCCATCCGGGCGAGCCGATGGGATTCCAGGGAACTGGACGACAGGATCGGGCGGCCCTGCCCGTTCTCCGGATCTTGAAGGCGAGCCGCGGTCCTTTCATATCGCACAGCCGATTGGCCCCAAGGCTAGGAGAATGATTGTGAGTGAGACGGTGGAACGCCACGAATTCGGCGCGGAGGTCGGGCGCCTGCTGGACCTGGTGGTCCACGCCCTCTACTCGGACCGGGAGATCTTCCTGCGTGAGCTGGTTGCCAACGCTGCTGACGCGGTGGACCGGCGCCGCTTCGAGGCCCTGACACAATCCATTCCGGCGGTGCCGGAAGGCGCCGGCGTCCGGATCCTCCCGGACAAGGCTGCCCGCACCCTCACCATTTCCGATCCAGGCATTGGCATGGCCAAGGGTGATCTGGCGGAGAATCTGGGCACCATCGCCCGGTCCGGCACGCGCGCCTTCACCCAGTCCCTGGCCGAGGCCAGCCCGGCCGAGCGCCCCAGCCTGATCGGCCAATTTGGCGTCGGCTTCTATTCCGCCTTCATGGTGGCGGACAGGGTTGAGGTCACCTCCCGCCGAGCGGGGACGGACGAGGCGTGGAAATGGACCTCCGAGGGCCAGGGCAGCTACACGCTGGAGCCCGCAAGCCGGGACGAGGCAGGCACCGACATCGTCCTGCATATCAAGCCTGATGCGGAGGAGTTCCTAGAGCCGTTCCGGCTGCAGGCGATCATCCGCAAATGGGCGGACCACATCACCATTCCCATCACCATTGCCCGTGACGGCAAGGACGAGCCGGCCAATGAGGGAACGGCGCTGTGGCGCAAGCCCAAGTCGGAGATCAGCGAGGAGAGCTACACCGACTTCTACCGCCATCTCGGCCATGCCTTCGACGAGCCCTGGGCCACGCTGCACTGGCGGGCCGAGGGTGCACTGGACTTCACCGCCCTCCTCTTCATCCCGGGCATGAAGCCTTTCCAGGTGGTGGAGGGGGAGCGCGAGAGCCGCGTCCGCCTGCATGTGCGGCGGATGTTCATCACCGACCAGGCGGAACTGCTGCCCTCCTGGCTGCGCTTCGTGCAGGGCGTGGTGGATACCGAGGATCTTCCGCTCAACGTCTCCCGCGAGATGCTGCAATCCACCCCTGTTCTGGCCCGCATCCGGCGTGCGGTGACCGGACGCGTGATGACGGAGTTGAAGAACCGCGCGAAGGATACCGAGAGCTACGCGAAGTTCTGGGAGAATTTCGGCCCGATCATGAAGGAGGGCATCTGGGAGGATGCCGAGCACCGCAAGGATCTCGCCAGCCTTCTGCGCTTCCGTTCCTCGGCCGTGGAGGGCTGGACCTCGCTGGCCGACTATGTCTCCCGCATGAAGGAGGGCCAGGAGGCGATCTATGTCCTGGCCGGGGACTCGCCGGAGGCGCTGGCGAAGTCGCCCCAGTTGGAAGGCTTCCGCGCCCGCGGCGTGGAGGTTCTGCTGCTCTCCGACCAGATCGACGCCTTCTGGCCGGAGCGGCTGGACAGCTTCGAGGACAAGCCCATCCGCAGCATCACCCAGGGCACCATCGACCTGTCGAAGATCAAGGCCGATGAGGGCACGCCTGGCGAGGCGGCGGATATCTCGAAGCTGGTTCCGCTGCTGAAGGATGCGCTGAAGGACGAAGTGTCCGAGGTGCGCGGCACGGACCGGCTAGTGGACAGCGCCGTGGTCCTCGCGGCCTCGGCGGGCGGACCGGACCTGCATATGCAGCGGCTGCTGCAACGGGCAGGCCGAGACTTTGGGGCCGGCATGCCGGTGCTGGAGATCAACCCGCGCCATCCGTTGATCCGCAGCCTGGCCGCCCGGGCCGAGGGTGGGGCCGGGCTGGGCGAGGCGGCTGGGCTGCTGCTGGACCTGGCCCGCGTGCAGGATGGCGACACGCCGCGCGACCCGGCCGCCTTCGCCCGGCGTGTGGCGGAGGCTTTCGCGGCCAGCATGGGCTGACGACGCCTGGTACTGCCCCGCGGCCTCCTGAAGGGCCGCGGGGCGGCTTTGCTTATGCCAGGGAGAAGTCGCTGGTGTGAGCATCCAGCCGCGCTTCCCCTGGAGATCACCCGGGGTTCGGATATGTTGCCCTTGCAAGCGATCAGAACAGCAAGGCATGCCATGTCCGCCCAAACGATACGGCTTACCGAATTCGCCCATGGCGGTGGGTGCGGCTGCAAGCTGGCCCCCTCCGTCCTTCAGAAGCTGCTGGCGGGCCAGCCCATGGCGGCCCCCTTCCAGCAATTGCTGGTGGGCACCGAAACCGCCGATGACGCGGCTGCGTGGCAGGTGGACGAAAACCTTGCCGTGATCGCGACCACCGATTTCTTCATGCCCATGGTGGACGATCCTCGCGATTTCGGGCGGATCGCGGCGGCCAATGCCATTTCGGATGTCTATGCCATGGGCGGCAAACCCATCATGGCACTGGCCATCCTGGGAATGCCGATCGACAAGCTTCCGCCCGAGATTATCCGGGAAATCCTGCAGGGCGGCGCTTCGATCTGTGCGGAAGCTGGCATTCCGGTTGCGGGCGGGCATTCCATTGATGCGCCGGAACCCATCTACGGGCTGGCCATCATCGGACTCTGCCGGCCGGACCAGTTGCGCCGCAATGCCGGTGCACGGCCCGGCGATGCCCTGATCCTGACGAAGGGCCTGGGCGTCGGCATCTATTCGGCCGCCATCAAGAAGGGGGCCCTGCCCGATGGGGCCTATGAGGAGATGGTCGCCTCGACCACGCTGCTGAATCGCGTGGGCGCGGAGCTTGCCTCGGACCCTGCCGTCCATGGGATCACGGATGTGACCGGCTTTGGTCTGCTGGGCCACGCGCTGGAGATGGCGCGTGGGTCAGGGTTGGCGCTGACCATCCGCAGGCAGGAAGTGCCCTTGCTGGCCCATGCCGCGGCGCTGGCCGAGCAGGGCTTCGCCACCGGGGCCTCGGAACGCAACTGGGCGAGCTATGGCGAGCAGGTCATCCTTCCCGACGGGCTGCCAGCCTGGGAGCGCAAGCTGCTGACCGATCCGCAGACCTCGGGTGGGCTTCTGATCGCCTGCGCCCCTGAACAAGCCCCCGGAATCCTGGAGCGGATCAAGGCAGCTGGCTATCCTCTGGCGCGGCTGATCGGCTCGGCGGCGCCGGGCGAGCCCCGCGTGGCGGTGGTGTAGCGCCACGGCCGCCGGGGCGCGCAAACTATCACGCGCCGGCGGCGCTCCAATACAATGGGGGCGGCAAGCCTGCCCGACGATGCGTGGAGGAGGGTAATATGCGCTTTCGACCGGAGTTGATCGCCTGCCTGGCTGGCCTGGCCATCGCCACGCCCAGCTTCGCGCAAACCCAGCCGCCCTCCACGCAAAGCCTCAAAGACGGCGAGTGCCAGCAGGCAAGCAGGGCCGAAGCGGCCACCCCTCCCGCGCGCGGCAGCAGCGATGGCACCGCTCCGGGCAATGCCGGCTCCACGGGCTGGAGCGGCGGCACGGGCGGATCGCATATCGGCACCAATCCCAGCGGGGCGACGCGGGAGTCTCGCACCTGGCAGCCAGCCACGGCGCGGGGGCTGGACCCTATCGCCGCACCGGCGCCGCCAGCACCCACCTCGGCCTGCTGAGGCAACTGGCACGGGAGGTGCCGGCGCCCGTGGTCAGTGCGGCTTCAGCTCCTCGATGCGGAGCCGCAGCCCGTCCGCATTGAAGAACTCGCCTTCCCGGATCAGGGAACGGTCCTCATGCAGGTTGCGCATCAGGGAGGCGAGCCGTGCCTTGGCGGTGGCATCCTCCACCAGCCCCTCACGCCCAGCCCGGTAGAACACCGCGCCGGACCAGGCGACACCGGCCCCGGTGAATATCCGCACCATGTCCGGCCATCGCGTTTCGTCGCCGACCACATGGAGATAGGCGGATCGCAGCAACTCCACCTTCGTTTCCGTGATCTCCACCAGCACGAAAAGCATGGTGAAGGAGCCGGTCTCGCGGAACATCGCGATCAGCCAGTCATCGAAATCGGTTTCGGCGGGAATGGTCATGCGGGTTCCGTCGATGGCGGAAGAGAATGGGAGTCGAACCCACCCGGGACAGTCTCGCTGCCCCACCCGGATTTGAAGTCCGGACGCCCCACCAGGGACGATTCTCTTCCATGCGCATCGGCTTCGGACATGCGGAACAGGTCCGTGCGATGAGGGTTTATGCGGCGCAGGTCTCCCCGGCGCAAGGTAACGCCGTGCCTGTCGAAAAAGTCGAGGATCTGGATCGCGACCTTGCGGCCATTGTCCATCCTGTCCCGGAAGGCTGCGGCGGTGATCCAGCCATCGGTGGCCTTGGCGGCTACATCCCTCACGATCTCCACCATCTCCGAGGTGGTGGCGCGCAGGAAGAAGTGGTCATGCGCGATCTGGTCCACGCGACCCAGCCGCGCGCAAAGCTTCAGGACGCGCCGGATCTCCGCCTCCTCCACGCCGAGGGCGGAAACGAAATCGCGGACGCGCGGTGGGCGGAAGCGCGCCTCGCCATCCAGCAAAGGGACAATGCGACCGAAGAGTTCTTCATCCTGCGGGTTCAGCCGCACCTCATGACCAGGCAGGCGCAGGAAGGCGCCTTCAAGGACGACCGTACCGGCTCTGGCCTCGTGCTCCAGCGCGGCAACGAAGGCCGATGGCGGCAGGCGTGGGACCACCTGCATCCGCAGCTTTTCGCGGCCAATGCCCTGAAGATCCGGGTTTTCCTCATGGAAGCGGGCGATCCCGGCGGAAAGGCTCGCCCGGAACTCCTCCCAGCGCCCCGGTGAAAGGGCGTAGCGGCTGCCGCCCGCATCCAGGGTGACGGCACCCAGCCTCAGGATCAGTGCCTCGGCCTCCGTACCGGCCAGCGCATGGTCCCTGGCGAAAGCCGCTACCTCCAGATGGAAGGGCGGCATCTCCAGCAGCCGGGCGAAGGCCTCGGCCGGGCTTGCCTCGGACAGGACGCCGAGCTGGGCGAAACGCTCCGGCGTGCGGCGCTTGCGGGCAGGGGCGCGCAGGTCCAGGAAGCGCCCGCCGCCGATGGTGCGCTGCGCCGAGACGTCGCGCAGGATGAAGCGATCCCCGGCCGCCGCCGCGATGGGAGTGTCCAGCACAAGCTGGACCTTTGCCGTGCCGCCCGGCTCGATCGAGCCCGCCAGCGGGACCAGACGTGCGCCGACCTCCGCGCTCGCATGGTGCAGGCGCGCCGGGAACCATTGGCCGATCGCCTTGGGTTCGCTGGGAAGGGCTCGGAACTCGGCATCGATCCGGTCGGCCGGGGCGTGCAACGCGGGATCGAGCACCATGTCGCCGCGGCTGATCGCATCCTTGGCGATACTCTCTCCCGCCAGGTTGAGGGCACAGCGCTGTCCCTCCAATCCGCGGGTGGCGGGACGGTTCTGCGCATGGATGGAGCGCACCCGCGCCGCCAGCCCACTGGGGCTGACCACCACCTGATCACCCACGGCAACCGAGCCGGAGAGGACGGTGCCGGTCACGACCGTGCCGGCCCCCTGCAGGACAAAACAGCGATCGACGGAAAGCCGGAACCGGCCATGCGGATCAGGGGCGGCGGTTTCCGCCTGGGCGTGGGCCAGGGTGGCCTTCAGCGCATCGATCCCCTCCCCGCTCATCACCGAGACCGGCAGGATGGCGGCATCCCGCAGGAAAGTCGGCGCTAGCGCCTCGCGGATCTCCGCCGTGACGGCGGCGCGGCGCAGGGGATCGGCCAGATCGGCCTTGCTGAGCGCCACCACCCCACGGCGAATGCCGAGCAGGTCCAGGATAGCGAGATGCTCTCGGGTCTGCGGCTTGATTCCGTCATCCGCGGCAACAACCAGCAGCGCGAAATCAATGCCGCTCGCGCCCGCCAGCATGGTGTGGACGAAACGCTCATGCCCCGGGACATCGACGAAGCCGATGACGCCATCGTCCTGGCCGAGATAGGCGAAGCCGAGATCGATGGTGATCCCGCGCGCCTTCTCCTCCTTCAGGCGATCCGTCTCAACACCGGTGAGTGCCTTCACCAGGGCAGTCTTGCCATGGTCGATATGGCCGGCGGTTCCGACGATCATGGGGAGAAGGCCTCCAGCGGCGCCGCGGCACGGTGCTCGGCCTCCGCCATCTGGCCCGGGTCAAGGCTGGCACGGACGGCCGGCAGGAAAGGCTGCGCGAGGGTGCTTCCGCCCCTGGAGGCCCGGATGAGCCAGGCCAGCGCCGTGACACCATCGCGCCCCACACCGGCACCGAGGTGATGCGCGGCGCCCAGCATCGCCTGGCCATCCGCATCACCACGCTCAGCCGCCATGCGCCACCAGCGCGCGGCCTCGGCCACATCGCGTTCCACCCCCATGGCGTGGTGGTAGAGCATGCCCAGCCGCGTCATGGAGGACGCGACGCCGGCCTCAGCCGCCGCCAGGGCCCAGCGGCGCGCCTCCTCCGGATCGGAGGGCATCACCTCGCCTTCGAGCAGCATCCAGCTCAGCATGTCCTGCGCCAGCGCATCGCCCTGTTCCGCCGCAAGACGATAAAGCTCCGCTGCCCTTACGAAATCCGGCTCCACCCCCTCGCCGCCCCGCAGGTAGAGCGCCGCCAGATTGCGCTGCCCGGCAGCATGACCAGCTTCCGCCGCCAGTGTCAGCCATTTCAGGGCAAGCGGCGGATTGACCGGCACGCCCATCCCTTCCGCGAAACAGGCACCGATATTGGCCTGGGCACGGGCGGAACCGGCGCGCGCCAGCGGTTCCCAAAGGTCCAGCGCGCGGGCGTAGTCTCCCGCCTGGAACGCCGCCAGCGCCTCCTCCATCGGGCCCAACGGAGGCGGCGCCGGACGGCACCTCAGCCGGTCAAGCCAGGACATGGGGGGCTGACAGGGCCGACAGACTGGCAAGGAAGCCTTTCTCGTCCGAAAGGCAGCGCAGATCGAGCAGGAGGGCGCCGTCGCGGATACGGCCGATCACCGGATGCGGCAGGTCACGCAGCGCGGCGATGAGCGTTTCCAGGCTGCGGCCATCCGGCGCCGTGATCCGCAGCGCGGCGCTGGGAAGCGTATCGAGCGGAAGGGCGCCGGAGCCGATCTGGCTCTGGCAGGCACGGACCTCCACCACGAAATTCGAGGGGAGCAGCTGCGCCACATGCGGCAGCAGCCGCCGGGCCTGCGCGTCGATTTCCGGGGCCTTGCGGGCCAGCATCCGCAGGCTTGGCAGGCGCTCCGCCAAGCGGTCGGGGTCGCGATACAGCTTCAGCGTCGCTGCCAGGGCGGCGAGACGAATCTTGTCCACCCGCAGCGCCCGCTTTAGCGGATTTCGGTTGATGGCCGCGATCAGGTCCTTCCGGCCCACGATGAAGCCAGCCTGGGGGCCGCCCAGAAGCTTGTCTCCCGAGAAGGTCACGACATCCGCCCCCTCGGCCACGGCCTCCCGCACCGTCGGCTCCTTCGCGAGACCATAGCGGGACAGATCGATCAGCGTGCCGGAGCCAAGGTCGTTCAGCAGCGGCACGCCCGCGCCATGGGCGATCACCGCCAGTTCCCCACTGCTGACTTCGGCAGTGAAGCCCTCGATCCGGTAGTTCGAGGTATGGACCTTGAGGATTAGACCCGTCTCAGGGCTGAGCGCTGCCTTGTAGTCCTTCGGATGGGTGCGGTTGGTGGTCCCCACTTCCACCAGCTGGACGCCGGCACGGGCCATGATGTCCGGCATGCGGAAGGCGCCGCCGATCTCGATCAGCTCGCCGCGCGAGACGATGGCGCCACACCCAGCGCCCAGCGTGTTGAGGGCGATGAGGACGGCCGCGGCGTTGTTGTTGACGACGGTCGCATCCTCGGCGCCGGTCAGGTCGCAGAGGAGGTCACGAAGGTGATCGTCACGCTCTCCGCGCTTGCCCGTCCCAAGGTCGAATTCCAGGGCCACGGCATCGCGCATGGCCTCCGTCGCCGCCTCGATGGCAGCCTCGGCCAGGACGGCCCGTCCGAGATTGGTGTGCAGGACCGTGCCGGTGAGATTGAAGAGCGGGCGCAGATTTGAACGCTCGTCCCGCTCCAGCCGCGCCCGCACGGCGGTGGCGATCTCCTCGCTGCCGGGAAGCGGGCCGGTGACAGGCTCCGCACGGATCTCGGCCAGCACTTCCCGCACCGCCGCCGTCACCATCGCGCGGCCGAAGCGCTCGGTCACAGGCGCGCAGGCCGCGCTGCCCAGGATGCGGTCCACCGAAGGGAGGGCACGAAGGGCAGCCTTGTCCTGCATGGGTCAGTAGCCCAGCAGGAAGGGGTCGAAGCCGGCGCGCCTGTACTCTGTTTCCTGCATCAGCAGGTCGAGCCCGAGGCTCGCAACGTCGTCCGCCACGGCTTCGAGGGAGGGATTCTTGTTCTGGTAGAGGATCTTCACCCAGCTGCGGCACTCGTCGCAGGTTTCGGCCTTCACCGTTGCTTCCTCGCCTTCGGTCTCGGCCGCCTTGTAGCCGATGCCCTTGGTCGTGCCGCAGGCGAGGCACTTGATGCGGACCTCGTTCCAGGAGGTGCCACAGAAGGCGCAGGCGGCGTAGCGCGCCCCTTCGGCGCCCTGATGGCCAACCACCATGGAGGAGACGGGCGGGCCACCACAGACCGGGCAAAGCCCCGTCCCGATCGGCACGAGGCGCGAAGCATCCAGCGTTCCCGCCAGCTTCGCTGCGTAGATCTGCACGGCGGCAGACAGATAGACGTGCTGCGGCAGGCTTTCGAAGGGAATGGAATCCGCCGCGACATTGCGCAGCATGGCCTCGCGCGTCTCACGCGTGGCCTCGCGCAATCCGCGCAAGGCATCCGCGGCCTGGCGCGGCTTCTCGGCGGGCTCGATGGCAGTCAGGAAGCGGTCCACCACGTCCTGCGGGCCGGGGGCCGCGATCATCACGTTCCGGTCCAGCGGCGGCATCTGGTTGGCGCGCGCGCGCTCCACCTGTTCGCTCGCGATCGGCACGGGCACCGGAAGCTCAGCCGCGATATCCGCCTGTGCCGCGGTCAGCCGGGCCAGGAAATGCAGATAAGGAGAGAGGTGGCTGCCTTCTGCCAGGGCTTCGAAACGCTCGGAGCGCCGACGGAACAGCCGGGGCGCATCGGGCAGGAGAGCGAAAGGGGCTTTGGAAAGACGCCCGATCGCGGAAGGATCGGGCTGAAGGGACTGGGAGCCAGACATTTCACCTCAGCGGGCCGCACCGGCCACGGCCTGTTACAAGGGGCCAGGGCATTCCGTCGCAGGCCTCGGATGCCCTGGCTTCTTCCATGTGGTGTGGATGGCCGCTTCCGGCCATCCACACGTCACTCGGCGGGGCCGATCTTCCGCTGGCCGGCCAGTTCCCGCAGCCACTTGCGGTGGTGGCGCCAGGCCCATCCGCCTGTCACCGACCCCCGTGTCATCGCCCGCAGCGTCCCGCGCGTCCAGATGGCCGCATAGACATGCAGGATGAAGATGCAGATGATCAGCACCGCCGCGATGGAATGCGCCAGCACCGCGATACGGCGGACCGGGATCGTGATGTACTCGGCGAAGTACTGTTCCCAGATGACGATCCCGCTGGCGATCAGCACCAGGATCAGGAAGGTCATCGACCAGAAGATGAACTTCTGGCCGGCATTGTACTTGCCGAGTTCCGGCAGGTTCTCCTCATGCCCCCCGATGATGTCCCTGAACTTCGACAGCCACACCCAGTCCACCTTCGCCGGCAGGTTGGCCCGCCAGAGTTGGAAGAAGAAGATGAAGAAGCTGAGGAAGAGAACGACACCGATCCAGGGATGCAGCGCCCGCGTGTTCTGACCACCGCCGAACAGAGCGGTGAGGAAGAACAGCGAAGGATCGAAAAGCGCGAGTCCCGAGATGCCCAGCAGGATCAGGCTGGCCGCTGTGATCCAGTGGTTGATCCGGGCGCCGACCCCATAGCGATCCACCGTGACGGGCTTGCCAGGGTGGATGGCGTCGCCTGGCTGCACACGCTCGACCATCAGACGCGCTCCTCAGGCGGCGCGACCACCTTCTCGACCAGCTTCTCCGCATTCTCCTCGTCTTCCTTGGAGACGCGGTTCGGCCGGGCGAGGACGCCGTGGATCAGGCTGCCCGCCGCCATGAAGCCCATGGCGGCGAGGCCGACATACTTGGTCAGCCCCTTCCAGGTCTGCACGACGGGGGAGATCTTCGGCTCGTCCGGCAGGTCCGCGTAGATATGCGGCTTGTCGTTGTGATGCAGCACATACATCACATGGGTGCCGCCCACGCCCGGCGGGTCATAAAGGCCTGCGTTCGCGTAGCCACGTGACTTGAGGTCGGCGATCCGCCCTTCGGCGTGCCGCTTCATGTCATCCTTGGTGCCGAAGACGATGGCACCGGTCGGGCAGGCCTTGGCGCAGGCCGGCCCCTGCCCCACCGCCACGCGATCCGAGCAGAGCGTGCACTTATACGCACGGTGGTCCGCCTTGGAGATGCGCGGGATGTTGAAGGGGCAGCCCTTCACGCAATAGCCGCAGCCGATGCAGTTCTCGTGGATGAAGTCCACGATGCCGTTGCTGTACTGCACGATGGCGCCGGGCGCCGGGCAGGCCTTCAGGCAGCCCGGATCGGCGCAATGCATGCAGCCATCCTTGCGGATCAGCCATTCGAGATTGTCCGTCTCGGGATTCACCCATTCGGTGAACCGCATCAGCGTGAACATGTTCTCGGTGAGGTCGTGGGGGTTCGTATAGACCCCCACATTCTCCCCGACGGCCGGCGTGGTGTCGTTCCACTCCACGCAGGCCGACTGGCATGCCTTGCAGCCGATGCATTTGGAGACGTCGATCAGCTTCGCCACCGGGGTGAGTTGCCGCTCGGGAGGGGGCAGATCCTTGGTGGCGGAGCGCCGCACCAGATCCTGCTGGCCAAGATTGCTGGCCATGGGCTGGGTCGGCGGGTTGCTGACCGCTGTGCGCGGGCTGTCGCTCATGCCACCACCTCCGGCGGTGTCGTCGGCTCGATATTGACGAGGAACGCCTTGTACTCGGGCGTTTCGATATTCGCGTCACCCACGAAGGGCGTCAGCGAGTTCGGGCCGAAGCCCTTCTTCGCCGAACCCGTGAAGCCCCAGTGCAGCGGGATGCCCACCACATGGACCACGCGCCCGTCGCAATTCAGCGGCCGGATGCGCTTGGTGACGACGGCCTTCGCCTTCACCGAGCCACGCTTCGACCAGACGCGGACCCAGCCACCGGCGGTGATCCCCCTGAGCGCCGCGAGCTCCTCCGAGATCTCGACGAAGAACTCGGGCTGCAGCGAGGCATTCACCCGGTTGTGCTTCGTCCAGTAGTGGAAGTGCTCCGTCAGGCGATAGGAGGTCGCCGCGAACGGGAACTCGTCCGAGTTGCCGAACTGGGACACGTCGTTCTGGAAGATGCGCGCCACCGGGTTGCCGCGCATCTTCGGATTGAAGACGTTCGGCACGGGGCTCTCGAAGGGTTCGAGATGGGACGGGAATGGCCCGTCCCGCAACATGCCCCGAGTGAAGAGGCGCGAAACCCCCTCCTGGTTCATGATGAAGGGTCCGACCTCCTCGGGCTTGGCGTTCGGTGCAATGTCCGGCACGTCATAGCCCGTCCACCTGGTCCCATCCCATTCCAGCAGCTTGCGGCTGGGATCCCAGGGCTTGCCCTGCAAGTCAGCGGAGGCGCGGTTGTACAGCGTTCTCCGGTTGAGCGGCCAGGCGAAGCTCCAGTCGAGATAGGTGCCGGTGTTGTCCAGGTCCCTGTTGTCGCGGCGGGCCATGTTGTTGCCCGCCTCATTGTAGCAGCCCGAATAGATCCAGACGCCACACATGGTCGAGCCGTCGTCACGCAGCTGCGAGAAGTTCAGCACCTGCTTGCCGGCCGGCACGATCACCCGGCTGGGATCGGCCGGATCGCGCAGATCCGTCAGGGCACGGCCATTCATCTCCTTGGCCAGCTCCGCCGGATGCGGCTCGTTCGGGTCCGAATAATCCCAGGTGAGATTGAGGATCGGGTCAGGGAACGCCCCCCCCTCCTTCCGGTACAGCTCCCGCATGCGCAGGAAGATCTGCGCCATGATGTAGGTGTCCGGCTTGGCCTCGCCCGGCGGGGTTGCGCCCGGCCAGTGCCACTGCAGCCACCGGCCCGAATTGGTGAGGGAGCCCTCATCCTCCGCGAAGCAGGTGGTGGGAAGCTGGAACACCTCCGTCTGGATCGAGACCGTGTCTACCTCGTTGTAGACGCCATGGTTCTCCCAGAAGCGGGAGGTCTCGGTCTCGAGCGGGTCCATCGTGACCAGGAACTTCAGCTTCGAGAGTGCCTGCGTGATCTTGCCCCGGTTGGGGAAGGCCAGGACAGGGTTGAAGCCTTGGCAGAAATACCCGTTCACCTTGCCCGAGTGCATCAACTCGAACATGCGCAGCACGTCGTAGGCCGGCACGTCGAGTTTGGGCAGGTATTCATAGGCCCAGTCATTGTCGGCGCGTGCGGCATCGCCCCACATCGCCTTCTGCAGACTGACCATGAACTTGCGGTAGTTCTGCCAGTAGCTGGTCTGGCCCGGCCGCAGCGGCTTGAAGACGCGGCTGCTCATATAGGTTCCGAAGTCGCGCTCGGCTTCCGTCGGCATATTGAGATAGCCGGTCAGCAGATGCGACATCAGGCCGATATCTGTCAGGCCCTGGATGTTGGAGTGGCCGCGCAGCGCGTTCATGCCGCCGCCCCGCACGCCGATATTGCCCAGGATGAGTTGCAGCATCGCCATGGCGCGGATGTTCTGCGCGCCGTGCGAATGCTGCGTCCAGCCGAGGGCGTACATCGACGTCATCGTTTTGGTGGGCGACGAGCATTCGGAGATCATCTCCGCCACCTTCAGGAACTTCTCCTTCGGGGTGCCGCAGATGCGCTCCACCATCTCCGGCGTATAGGCCGCGACGTGTTCCTTCAGCAGGTTCCAGACGCAGCGCGGGTGCTGCAGCGTCGGGTCCGTGACGGCGAAGCCGTCCTCGCCGATGACATAGTCCCAGCTCGAACGGTCGTAGTCGCGCTTGCTCTCGTCATAGCCTGTGAACAGGCCGTCACTGTAGCCGTAGCCATCCTTGACGATGAAGGAGGCGTTGGTGAAGCCCTTGGTGTACTCCCACTGCACCTTGTCGTTGTCGATGCAGTATTTGATCACGCCCAGCAGGAAGGCGATGTCCGTGCCCTGCCGGATCGGCGCGTAGAAGTCCGCAACGGAGGCCGTGCGGGTATAGCGCGGATCGACAACGATCAGCTTGGCGCCGCGATGGGCTTTCGCCTCCGTGACCCATTTAAAGCCACAGGGGTGCGCTTCCGCCGCATTGCCGCCCATGACGACAACGAGGTCGGTGTTCTTGATGTCGGTCCAGGAGTTCGTCATCGCTCCACGGCCAAATGTCGGGCCCAAACTGGACACCGTGGGGCCGTGTCAGACGCGCGCCTGGTTATCGAATCCGACGATACCGAGGGCTTTGACGACCTTGAAGGTCGTCCAGGCTGTCTCATTGGTGGTGGCAGAGGCGGCGAGGAAACCGGTGGTAGTCCAGCGGTTCACCGGAACGCCGGCATCGTTGGCGGCCAGGAAGTTCGCGTCGCGGTCGTCCTTCATCAGGCGCGCGATGCGGTTCAGGGCCTCATCCCAGGAGATGCGCTCGAAACGGTCCGAGCCGGGCTTGCGCACCATCGGGTACTGCAGCCGCGTCGGCGAGCTGACGAAATCCTTCAACGCCGCGCCCTTCGGGCAGAGCGTACCGAGATTCGTCGGGTGATCGGCATCACCCTCGATGTGGACGACCTCCGCCCGCTCCTTCTTCCGGATATCACCCTTGGAATAGATGATGATGCCGCAGGCGACGGAGCAGTACGGGCAGGTGTTGCGCGCTTCGGTGGTATTCGCAAGCTTCAGTGGTCTGACATGGGCCGCGACCGCGGCTTCCGCCTCCCCAAAGCCCATTGCCCCAAGCGATGTTCCCGCAACGCCCGCACCCGCGACTTTCAAGAAGCCACGTCGCGAGAGTTCCATGTTCATGTCACCCTCCAAATGGAGCAATTTATCTCAAAGATAAATAGTGCGCCCCAGGTCATTTTTGTCAAGCACAACAAGTGATTCCTGCTCTGACAATACCCCGCCAAAGCATTTGGAAGCGCTGAGCGATAAGTTTTTGTGCAGCGCAAAAGACGACCAAATTGATCTACATTTGCACGAACAGTATCTCAGCTTCCCATACGAGCATTAAGGCTCATCGTCCTTGCGCAAAGCCGGACAGCATATTCCGCCTCATCCCCGGAACGCGCCAATAACGAAGCGGCTGCAAGGCGTTAAAACTCCACAAAACCGTCCCGGGCACGGCCCATAGCACTGCACAGCCCGGGCACAGTTCCCAGCTGACAGCGTCCCATACTCCATCCTGGCCGGGATGAGCGACAGAGGACACGGATGGGCAGACATGGCACAAGCCTACTTGACAGCGCGCCCCGGGCTCAGACTTGGCAAGGGCAGTCTCCACGCGCCGGGGTTGTATCAGCTCGGCTGGGCGGAAGGAGGGATGGGCTGCTGCGGGTTTCCGCCCACAGCGAGCCAGCCATGCCGCTCCAGCTTATGCTGCAGGGCGTTCCTGAGGGATACTGCCCTCTCTCGGGGGCGATACAACAGCCCTCAAGGATGCCGTGCAGCGCCTGATATTCGCGCAGCCGCCTGATCGAGCAAGGAAATGACTTCGGCGTCCTCCGTCTGCGTGAAGTCGACATAATGCTGGCCAACAGCACGGAACTGGGATGGGGTGATAAGGAACACAGCCTCGTCGCAGAGGCGCAGCAGCGCCTCCGCCACCTTGGGCGGCGCCACTGGAACCGCCAGCGCCACGCGTCTGGCCACGCCCCCCGCGGCAAGCGCACGGAGAGCCACGCGCATCGTCGCGCCTGTTGCAATGCCGTCATCCACGACCAGAACCGCGCGCCCATCCAGCGCGACCGGCAGCCGGCCACGCAGATACATGCTCCGGCGCCGCCCGATCTCCGCGAGTTCACGGCTGGTTGTCTGCTCCAGATAGGCACTGGAGACGCCAAGCTCGCGGATGATGCCCTCGTTCAACACCGTCATGGGCTTTGCCCCATCGATCACCGCGCCGACGGCAAGCTCCGAGAAGCCCGGCGCACCGATCTTGCGCACGATCAGAAGGTCGAGCGCCGCGCCGAGCGCCTCGGCAATAACAGCGGCCACCGGCACCCCCCCGCGCGGCAGCGCGAGCACCACCGGGTCCTGCCCTTTCAGATGCATCAGCCTCTCGGCAAGCCGCCGGCCGGCATCGACGCGGTTCTGGAAGATCATGGCAGCCCAGGCTCCCGGCCAGCCGCGACGCAGGGCCGGCAGATGGAAGGCCCCGCCCCTACAACTGGGCGCTCATTAATGAACGCAGTTCCACAGGATCCGTTAGAGCAGATGGCGGCACGCTTCAGATTTCACGCATGGCTCCACGGAACGCCGCGATGGAGGCCAAACAGGTGAACCCGTCACGTCCGGATAGTTATGAGCGCCTGGCGCATGGCAGCGGCGCCATCGCTTCCCGCCCGACCTGCGCGGGGAGGGCGCCTGCCGCCTTGCGCCGCCAATTGAGACAGCAGCGACTGGAACGCTTTATCTATCACTGAGCCAAGAGGCGCGAACACGGGCAGGGCACGGACGAAACCCACCCGTTTCAGCCTCTGACGCCCTGCTCGCCTCAGCGTGGTTGGATGCTTTGGTAGAAGGCGAGTTCTTCCTGGAGGGCTGAGACGACCATGTTGGCGGCTTCATCGGTGAGGGCGATGCAGACGCGCCTGCGGTCGGAGCCGTGGAAGTAGCGGCG
>NZ_JAOXLP010000025.1 GCF_025791835.1 Roseomonas xinghualingensis | reverse complement strand
GAAGCGCTTGAACCAGGACCTCGCAGCCCCTATCCAACCCCCGGAAACCGGCCCGGCGGAAGCGCCTCAGCGCCCTGCCGGTGAACGGGGATATGAGCCATCAACGCACACAACGCAAGTGGGTATTTTAAGGAATTTCGAGTTTTCGTGATCGCCACTGGGCGCTCCGGTCTGTTCCCTCAGGGGGCCCGTGGTCGGTAGCCCAAGGTTTATGGCTGCGACGCTTTTGTGGAACGATGATCCTGGATCAATAGCGTCCCAAGCCTCGTAGTTGCGGCAGCCGACGGCGCCGTGAGCTCGGAGCCGGTCTGCATCCGCTCCAACTGTTGATTGAGGGAGTGACCTTGTGGACTGAAGTGGCCGGCCTCCGCCCACTCTGCCCGCCAGGCGCCAGGAGGCCTCAGTCCAGAAAGGCAATCCAACGGCCTGCCAGTACGGCGCTTACCCAGATTAGCATTGAAGCTATAGCCGCCATCCTCACTAGGGCCGTGACGGGCCCACCTGCCAGGGCCCGTCTCCATCCCTCCCCCAGGCGCAGCAACAGCACGTTCAGCAGCCCGGCCGCGATCAACCCCAGCTTTATCAGGAATGCCGGATTGGTCGCGTAGGCCGAGGGGCGGACACTGAACAGCAGGAAACCGGTTACCAAGGCCAGGCCCACGCCGACCGCCGCCATCTGCACCAATGGAGGCCCCAGCACTGCGAGCGGGGCGCGTCCGAAAGCCCCAATTACGCGCAGGTCCAGGGTGAAGATCGCCCCCACTAGCATCCCGATGCTCAGGATATGTGCGGCGTTGACCGTCGGGTACAGCAACTCGGAGCGGCGCAGTGCCGCCGCCACGGGCCATTCCGCCAGCAGTTGCAGAGGATCCAAGGAGGTCAGCCGGCCTGGATGCGCTCCGGGTAGATGTCGAAGCGCCGCTCGCCAACGGTGATCCGCACTGCCTTCATGCGCCGCTCGTTGCGGTTCTGGGAGCGGTTACCCAGCGCGACGATGCGGTCACCCGGCTTGGCCACGCCTTCGACGAAACCGGCACGGCGGGTCTGGGTGGGATTGCCCAGTTCCACCGTCCAGACGCCTTCCGAAGCCGTTTCCACCCGCAGGGCGGGATGGGGTGGTGCGATGGTGACTTCGCGGATGGTGCCGCTCAGTTCGACCTGCTCATCCTCCGCCCAGTTCCACCCGTGATGCGCGGCCGCGCCGCCGGTGACCAGCACCATGGCCGCCCCACCCAGGAACACCCTTCTGTCCATGATCGCCTCCTGCTGCCGTTGCCGGCGCGTCTTCTGGGCCTGTTCGTCCGCGCTCCATGAGACATCGTAACCCCGGTTGGGGCGGTGGCTGGGGTAACGACAAGCGGCGCCAGCTCCGGCAGCAACAGGCCCAGCGGCAGCGTGGCTGGCGTCCAACGATGCGGCCGCCTGGTGACGCGTCCTCGGCCATGGCAGCCAGATATCCAGAATGGCACTGCACCGCGCCCTGATGGATCGATCCGGCTCGCCATAGATGGTAGCTTGCGGTGAGTTCTTCGCACGACATCTCGGAAGGCAAGGCATGGCGCAAGTGACGCTGCGCAACGTGGTAAAAGCCTATGACAACGGCGCGCAGGCGGTGAAAGGCATCGACCTGGACATCGCGGATCATGAGTTCGTCGTTCTTGTAGGTCCTTCGGGATGCGGCAAATCCACCACGCTCCGCATGATCGCGGGCCTGGAGGAGATCACTTCGGGTGAGATCGCCATCGGCGGGCGGGTGGTCAATGACGTTCCACCCAGCGAGCGGGACATCGCCATGGTGTTCCAGAACTACGCGCTCTACCCGCATATGAGCGTCTATGAGAACATGGCTTTCGGCCTGTCGCTGCGGAAGGTTCCGAAGGAGACCATTCGCCAACGCGTCGAGGAGGCCGCTCGGATCCTTCATATCGAGCCGCTGCTCGAGCGCCGCCCAAGGCAGCTTTCAGGCGGTCAGCGGCAGCGCGTGGCCATGGGCCGCGCCATGGTGCGGAACCCGAAGGTCTTCCTCTTCGACGAGCCGCTTTCCAATCTTGATGCCAAGCTGCGTGTGCAGATGCGCACCGAGATCAAGAAGCTGCATCAGACCGTGCGCACCACCACCGTCTATGTCACGCATGACCAGGTCGAGGCGATGACACTCGCGGACCGGGTGGTGGTGATGAACGGCGGGCGGATCGAGCAGGTGGGAGCGCCACAGGAACTGTACCACAACCCGGCCACCCGCTTCGTGGCAGGCTTCATCGGCTCCCCGGGCATGAACTTCATCCCGGCCCGGCTTGAAGCCGCATCGGCCGCGCTGCGCCTGCATCTTCCGGGCGACATCGTGCTGCCTGTGCCGGCGGAGCGCACCGCCCGCTACAGCGCCTGGGCGGGCAAGGAGGTTCTGCTGGGCATCCGGCCGGAGCATCTGACCGAGCAACGCAACCTCGATCGGCCGAATGTCGCGACGCTTTCGGCCACGCCGGAGGTGACCGAGCCGATGGGCATGGAAACGCTGGTTCATTTCCGCATGGCAGATGCACCGATCTGCGCGCGTGTCGATCCGGCAGCCCCCGCTGCACCGGGCGTTCCGCTGCCGATGGCAGCTGATCTGAACCACATGCATCTGCTGGACCCGGCCTCGGGCCGGATCCTTTAGGCGCGCTGGAGGACGGAGCGTCCGGCCTCCACGACATAACGGCGCGGGGTGGAAATCCCCGTGTCGCGGTCGCGAGGGTCGGCGATGGCGCGAAGATCCGCCGTCGCCGTCTCCGGCGTCAGCGTCATCATGATGTAGCCCCGCGATGAGCCATCGGCATAGGCGACATGCGGATCATCGGGATAATGCCCGGCGAGGCGCCCGCCCTGACTGGTGATCGATGTACCCGTGAACTCGACGGCGATGGGAGCCCTCTCCACCCGGTCGAAGTCGGGGCGCAGCTCGGCGACGAGATGCGCGTGGATATCCCCGCCGATGACGAGCGGATTGGGTGTGCGGCTTTCCGCCAGCTGCTCCAGCAGGCGCTGCCGCGCCGCCGAATAACCGTCCCAACCATCCGTCCAGTAGGTGTGCGGCTTCTGCAGCGAGCCAAGCCGCGCCATCCGCGTCTGCTGCGCCAGGATCGTCCAGCGCGCCCGTTCCGCTGAAAGGCCCTGCTTCAACCAGGCCTCCTGCGCCTCCCCGAGCATGCTGCGGGAGGGGTCGTCCAGCTCGGCGCAATTCTCCCGCGTCACGCGCCCGCCGCCGCCGTAATTCGGGGCCTGACAAGGCTGGTAGTCGCGATACTGGCGGTCATCCAGGATGTGGAAGCCGGCGAGGTCACCGAAGGCCGTGCGGCGGTAGATGCGGGCGGAAGGACCATCCGGCCGGGCGGAAGGCGGTAGCGGCATATGCTCCCAGAACGCCTTGTAGGCCGCGGCGCGCCGGGCCATGAAGGGCTCGCCCCGCTCACGTTCGCCACGATCATTGGCGTAGTCGTTGCTGACCTCGTGATCATCCCAGGTCACCAGCCACGGGCAGGCGCGATGCATCGCCTGAAGGTCGGGATCGGTCTTGTATAGGGCGTAGCGGTCCCGGTAGCCGGTCAGGTCCCGTGCACTGGGACCTTCGTGACTGCGCACGAGGTTCCGGCCCCAGGACATCTCATAGATATAGTCACCGAGGAAGACGACGAGATCAGGCTCCTCCGCAAGCATGTGGCGATAGGCGCCGAAATAACCATGCTCGTATTGCTGGCAGGAGGCGACGGCGAAACGTAGCCTGGACGACATCATGCCTGGGCGTGGCGCGGTGCGCGTGCGGGCGATGTCCGTGGCGGCGCCGAGAGCGGTGAAGCGGTACCAGTAGGGACGGTCTGGCTCCAGCCCATCCACTTCGGCATGAACCGAATGCGCATCCTCCGGCACGGCCATGGCCCGGCCCTGCCGGACGATGTCGCGCAGGCCCTCGTCGCGCGCGACGATCCAGTCCACCGGCACAGGCTCAGGCGGCATGCCGCCGCCGTTGCGCCACTGCGTCGCCAGCCGTGTCCAGAGCACGACGGAACTGGCTGTCGGCTCGCCAGATGCGACACCTAACAGGAAGGGATTGCCCTCCGCTGCCTGCACCCGGAGATTGCCGAGGAGGGCAAGGCCAGGCATCGCCAGGCCTGTGCGAAGCAGACCCCGGCGTGGCAGCAGGATAGGCATGGCGGTCAGGCCTGGGCGGGTTGCGGGAACAGATCCGGGCGATCGGTGGTGATGATTCCCACGGGCTCCGCAAGCCAGCGCGCGATCTCGGCGGGATCGTTGATCACCCAGGCGCCGAGGCGCGGCGTGCCCACCCGGCGCAGCAGCAACTCCATTTCCTTTGCCAGCAGCGCGTGGTGCACGGCGACATAATCCACCTTGGCAGCATCCAGCTCATCGAGCACCGCATCGAGCCCCCCCAGCTTCTCAGCGGAGGAGGCGTTGATGGAAGCGAGCAGCTTGCCCTCCGGGAAGGCCGCGCGCAGGCGGTGCAGCACCTCAGGCCAGAAGGAGGTCAGCACGGATTGGGCGGTGAGGCCACGCTTCCGCACATGCTCCGCCACCCGCGCCTCCAGGCCTGGATAGGGATTGCCGTCGGGGCCCACCTTCAGCTCGATGTGCAGTTCCACGCCGGCTGGCGCCAGCACGTCCAGCACCTCGTCAAGCGAGGGAACGCCCTCGTCCCCACCCTTGAGCCGAAGGGTGCGGAGCTCGACCATGGTCCGGGTGCAGACAGGCCCCTGCCCTTCCGTGGTGCGGTCCAGGGTGGGGTCGTGGATCACGGCGAGGTCGCCATCCGCAGTCGGATGCACATCGAACTCGACGCCAGCCACGCCCAGGTCCAGCACCTTGCGGAAGCCGGCCAATCCGTTCTCCGGCCACAGGTCGCGCGCGCCGCGATGGCCGATGATGCGCTTCTTCACTTCACTCATTTGCCTGACTCGATCAGCCCCTTCACGAACCAGCGCTGCAGAAGCAGGACCACGGCGACGGGCGGCAGCATGGCCAGCACGGCGGCATTCATGGTCAGGTTCCAGGCCGGAATGGAATCCCCATGCGGCACCAGCTGCTTGATGCCCACAACCACGGTCGTCATGGTCGGCTCGGTGGTGAAGAGGAGCGGCCAGAGATACTGGTTCCAGCCGAAGAGGAAGAAAATGATGCCCAGGGCGGCCAGGTTCGGCCGCGAGAGCGGCAGCAGGATGCTCCAGAAAAAGCGCAGCGGCGAGGCGCCGTCGATCCGCGCCGCGTCGCACAACTCGTCCGGAATGGTCAGGAAGAACTGGCGGAACAGGAAGGTGGCCGTGGCCGAGGCCATCAGCGGGAAGATCAGGCCCGAATAGGAGTTCAGGAGGCTCCAATTCGCGGAGATCTCCAGGCGCCATCCGGTCATCGCCTCCACCAGCCAGCTGATGCCACTCCACTGCACCAGGATGCGCAGGGGCATGAGCACATCCGTCATCGCCTCGAAGGTCGGTACGATCCGCACCTCCACCGGCAGCATGAGGGAGAGGAAGATCAGCCAGAAGGCAGCACCGCGGAAGCGGAAGCGGAAATAGGTGATGGCGAAGGCCGACAGCAGGGAGATCGCGAGCTTCCCGGCCGCGATGCCGAGGGCGACGATCAGCGAATTCATCAGCAGGCGGCCAAAGCCGATGCGGTTCCACACCGCATCGGCATTCTCCAGGAAGGCGCCACCCGGCACGAGGGGCAGCGGCACTTTCTGCGCCGCCTCGGTGGTGAGGGAGCCGGCTACCACCGCGTAGTAGAGCGGGATGCAGGTGAGCACCGCCGCGATGATCAGGATGGCGTGGCAGGTCCGGTCCAGCCAAGGGGAACGTTCGATCATGCCGGCTCTCCCGTCTTGTGCGCCTTCACTGGGAGACCTCGTAGCTGATCCGCCTCTCGATCAGACGGAACTGGATAACGGTGAGACAGACCGCGAAAATCATCAGCAGGACGGATTGCGCAGCCGATGAGCCGAGGTCGAGATTGATGAAGCCGTCCACATAGACCTTGTAGACCAGGATACTCGTCGCCGCCGCAGGGCCGCCCTGGGTGGTGGCGTCGATGATCGCGAAGGTCTCGAACAGGCCATAGACGGTGTTCATGATGATCAGGAAAAAGACGGTGGGCGCGATCATCGGGAAGGTGATCCAGGCGAAGCGCCGCAATGGCCCCGCGCCATCCACCGCCGCCGCCTCAATCACGGAGCGAGGCACGGCCGCCAGCGCGGCGACCAGGAAGATATAGTTGTAGCAGAGGTGCTTCCACGACGCCGTCAGGATCACCAGCAGCATGGCATCGTCACCATTGCGGTTAGGATCCCAGGCGATGCCCAGCGAATGCAGGAAGGTCGCGGCCGGCCCGACGAGCGGATTGAAGAGGAAGGCCCAGACGAAACCCGCGACGGCCGGCGCGATGGCATAGGGGATCAGCAACACGGCGCGGTAGGTGGTGCGCCCGCGGGTCACGCGGTCCGTCGCGAAGGCCAGGACCAGGGCGACAGAGAAGGTCAGCACCGTGGTCGCAATGGTGAAGAGGACCGAGAGGCGCAGCGACTCATGGTATTCGGCACTGCGCAGCAGGGCCATGATGTTCTCAAGCCCGACGAAATGCACTTCCTGCCCGAAAGGGTCCTGCAGCAGGAAGGCCTGGGCCAGGCCGCGCACGGCTGGGATGAAGAAGAACAACAACAGGATCAGAAGCTGCGGCGTGAGCAACAGCAGCGGCAGGAGCTGCCCCTCGAATCCCGACGCCTTGATGCCCTGCACACTCCGCCGCTTGGCCTTCCCCTTGCGGAGGAAGGCTGGCCACAGCGCTCGCCTGGGCGGCGGCAGGGTCGGGATTGCGGTCTCGCTCATGCGCACTCGTCAGAAGAGGGTCAGTAGCGCCCGGCGTTCAGCCGCTCGAAGCGCCGCAGGATCTCGTTGCCCCGGCTGACGGCATCATCCATGGCCTGCTGCGGGGTCTTCTGCCCGGCGAAGGAGCGCTCGGCCTCCTCGCGCTGCGCCAGCATGGTCTGGGTGAAGTTGCCGAAGCGGTAGCCAAGGGAGTTCGCGGTCGGCTCGCCCCGCATCAACTGCTGGATGGCAATCTCCTGGGTCGGCGCCTGCTTGTACCAGCCTTCGCGCTTGGCCAGTTCGTAGGCGGCGTTGGTGGCGGGGACATAGCCGGTGGCCTTGTGCCACCACACCTGCGTCTCCGGCTTGGCACTGAAGGCCAGGAAGGCGGCCGTCCCGGCATTCTCTGCCTGCCCATGGCCGCGCAGGGCCCAGAGCACGGCGCCGCCGATGACACTGTTCCGCGGCGTGCGGCCTTCCTCATAGGGCAGCGGCACCGCGCCCCATTCCAGCCCGCCCGCCGCCATTACGGCGGAATGGGAAGCGGTGGAGGCGATGAAGGTGGCGGAGCGGCCGGAGGTGAAGACCGCGGTCGGCGATACGCCTGCCCCCGAGATCTGCAAAAGCCCGTCGTCCAGCCAGCGCTTCATCCGGCCCACCTGCTGCACAACGGGGGTGCGGTTATAGGTGAACTCCGTGTCCAGCCCCTCGAAGCCGTTGTTCTTGGTGGCGTACTGGTAGTCGTTGATGGCGCTGTAGTTCTCGAACCAGCTCCAGTGGTAGTCGCCCGCCATGATGCTGCCCGGTCCGCCGGCATCCTTCACCTTGCGGAGCTGCTCATCCAACGCCGCCCAGGTTTCGGCCGGCTTGTCGAACCCCGCCTTGGCGAAATGCGCCTTGTTGTAGAACAGGATCGGAGTGGAGGAATTGAAGGGCATCGCCGCCAGCTTGCCCTTATGGGTGTAGTAGCCGGCGATGGGCTTGATGAAATCGGCCCAGTTGATGTTATGGCCATGCGCCGCAACCAGCTCCTGCACCGGCACCACAGCGCCGGAGAGCAGCATGGTCATGAAGCCGCGCTCATAGATCTGCACGAGCTGCGGCTGGGTGCGGGTACGGTAGGCGGCGACGGTCGCGTTGATCAGCTCGTCATAGGTGCCCTTGAAGATGGGCGTGACGCTGTATTCGGTCTGGGACGCGTTGAACTGCCGCGTCATTTCCTCCAGCCGCTCGCCATTTACGCCGCTCATGGCATGCCAGAACTTGATCTCGCGCGGTGCGGCGGCGGCGGTGCGGACATGGAAAAGCGGCAGCGCCGCGGCACCAGCGGCGAGGACCGTGCGGCGGGACAATGCAGTGGCCATCGTCATCTCCTTCCCTGTGACCCGCCGGCACGCTTCGATGCCTTTGGCGGCACCTGCGGAGCATCCTGGCGCATGCGGCGGGTGCCGCCCGCCGCATGGGGATTGCCGGCGCAGGTTAGCCGCGAGGTAAGCACGTGTAAATCGCGACGCACAATTGTAATATGCGCCAGCCCAGGTGACAGGCACCACCACATCCCCCAGCCTGCCGGCCTGGTCAGGGGCGGGCCATGAAGGGAGTTCAGGTTGAGCGGTTCGGACGAGCAGCTTCAGGTGCGGGTGGCCTGGCTCTATCATATGGAAGATCTGACCCAGGGTGAGATCGCCACTCGGCTGGGCCTCACGCGCCTCCGCGTGAACCGCATCCTCTCGGAATGTCGGGCCAGCGGGCTTGTGAGGGTGCATCTCGCCTCCCGCCTGGAAAGCTGCGTGGCGCTGGAGGGCCGGCTGACCAAGGATTTCGGTCTGGTTGACGCCGTGGTCATTCCTACCCCGGAAGACCCCGAGAAGCTTGCCGGGCTGATCGGCATGGCCGCCGGAGACTACCTCTCCCGCTACCTCGGACGGACCGAGGTTTCCGTCTTCGGCGTCGGCTGGGGCGCCACGTTGCACGAGACGATCCGCCATATCGCCCCGGCCGACCTGCCCTCCCTGTGGGTCACCGCCATGATGGGCGGCCTGACCCAGGGACTGGACCTGAACACCTTCGAGACGGCGGGGGAGCTGGCGCGGCGGCTGAACGCCCAGTGCCTTTATCTTGCCGCCCCGATCTACGCCGGCAGCCCGGCCTCACGCGATACACTGGTGGCCCTGGATGTGTTCGCCGAGGTCTTCCAGCGCATCCGGGCCGTGGATCTTGCGCTGCTGAGCCTGGGGGATCTGAGCCCTCGCTCCCTCCTGGTCCGGCATGGACTGCCCAATGATGTGACGGTGAAGGACCTGCGGGCGGCCGGCGCGGTGGGAGACGTGCTTGGACAGTTCCTGGATGCGATGGGCCGCCCCATCGATCACCCGATCAACGCCCGGGTCATCGGCCTGCCCTATGCGCAGCTGGCGGAGGTGCGCAACGTGGTCATCGCCGCCGGCGGGCGGAACAAGGCCGCCGTGATCGCCGCCGCACTACGGGGCGGGATCCCGAAGGTGCTGATCACCGATGAGGAGACGGCCAGGGCCGCCATGTCACTGGCGAGCTAGCGCCGCCAGCGCGGCGGAATCCCGCATCGCCGCGTTCCTGGCCTCGAAGAGGCCCAGGTAGATCCGGAAGGCGATGTCGTGCGCCCGGGCCCAGGCCGGATCGGCGACCTGGGGTTCGCCTCCCGGCGCCAAGCCTGCCACGGCCGAAAGCAGGTCCGGATACCAACCCGCCGCCACGGCGGCTACCATGGCCGTGCCCAGAAGTACGGGTTCCGGCGTGCGGGGCAGAAGCAGTTCCCGCCCCAGCGCATCCCGGTACAGGGACACCATCAGCGGATTGCGCGCATGCCCGCCCGAGAGCGCGACACGGCGAATGGCATAGCCATGCGCGTCCAGGTGGTCGAGAATCTGTCGTGCCTGGAGGACGATCCCGCGCGCGGTGGCGTAATACGCCTCTAGGAAGTCACGCTCGCCGCGCTCTTCCCCCAGCCCAGCCGCCAGCGCGCGCGCCCTGCCCTCCCCAAGCGGGGAACGATTGCCAAGCCAGTCCGGCACGATGTGGCGGCCAGCCGCGAAAGCCGGGCCTTCGGCCTTCAGCAAGGGCATGATGCGCGTGACAGTGGCTGCATGCGCCGCCGGGCCGGAGCGGCGTGGCCCGGCAGGATGCTGCTGCAACACCGCGTCCAGCGCGGCGCCGGTCAGGGACTGACCGGCCTCATGCATCCAGAGGCCAGGGAAGACAGCATCGCGGAACGGTCCCCAGACACCATGGATACGGCGCTCATCCGGCGCGAAGGCCATCATGCAAGTGGAGGTACCACCAATGAGGACCAGCGTCTCGTTCATCGCCTGGGCGAAGCTGCCATCCAAGGCGCCGAGCGTTCCCGCCTCGGCATCGATGAGCCCCACCGCCACCGGCAGGCCGGGCGGGAGGCTCATTTCCACCGCGGCTTCGGCGCTCAGGCGGCCATGGGTTGCACCCACCGGCAGGGGCGGCTGCGCCAGTACCCCCCGATCCAGCAGATCGGCGATACCGAGTGTTCCCAGCAAGCCGCGACGCCACGCGGTGTCTCCGTCAGCCGGCAGGAAGGCCCATTTGCAGGCCAGGCCGCAGAGAGAGTGCCGATCGTCACCCGTGGCACGCCAGGCGAGGGCATCACAAAGATCCCGCGCGCCCGTCACCCGTGCCCACGCGGCAGGGTCATGCCGCTTCAGCCAGAGCAGCTTGGGCAGATGCATTTCAGGGGAAAGAGCGCCGCCCGTGTAATCCAGCAGCCGGTCGCCGATGGCCGTGATCTCCTCGGCGATGGCCTCGCCGCGGTGATCGGCCCAGCAGAACACGTCGGCATCGCCTTCAAGGGGCGGCGCGCCGGTGTGGGAAAGCGCAAGGGAGGAGGTGGCGTCGAAAGCCAGGGCCCGCACCCGCAGCGCGGCTCCGGGCTGGCCCGCCAATGTGTCACGAACGGCCTGGGTCACTGCGGCCCAGATGCCGTCCATCCGGTAGACGGCGTGATCCTGGGCCGGGCGGATCAGTTCGCAGGGCGCGGAAGCGCTGGCGAGCAACTGCCCGCCCGCATCGAACAACCCGGCGCGTGCGGACAGCGTGCCGACATCGACCGCCAGCAGCAGTCCGTCCGTCCCCGCCATCCGCATGACCTGCTTCGTATCCTCAGGCGTCGCGATCCACCCCATTGGGATAGATCAGCGTCTTGATGACGCCCGGCTTGTCCTCCGCGTGATTGCGGAAGGCCTCGGGCCCGCCCTCGAGATCCACGCGATGCGTCACGACGGAGGTGACATCCACCTTGCCCGCCTGCACGAGCTGGATGGCGCGCGGATAGACTTCGCCCATGCGGCGGGAGAACTTGATCTTCAAACCCCGGCGGCGCGCATCCGCCGCGGGCAAGGTGTAGGTATCGCCATCAGGGATGCCCACGAGGACCACGCGCCCGCCGATCCGCGCGGCCAGCACGGCATCACGGAAGCCGAGGGGCGAGTTCGTCGCCTCGATGACTAGGGGAGCCCCCTCCCCATGCGTCCAGGCCTGAATGTCAGCGAGCGAGGACCCGGCACGATCGGCGCCAAGGCGCTGCGCCATGGCACGGCGGTGCTCCAGCGGATCCACCGCAAGCACCTCCCCAGCACCGGCAGCCTTGAGCACCTGCAGGATCAACAGGCCGATCGGGCCGCAACCGAGCAGCGCCACGCGCTCCAGCAGGCGCGGCTTGGCCAGATCCACCGCATGGATCGCGACGCCGAGCGGCTCCAGCATCACCGCGTCCAGCGGCGAGAAATGCTCCGGCAGGGCGACGATCTGGCTGCGCGGCACCCAGATGCGCTTCGTCATCGCACCGTCGAAGGGCGGTGCGCCGATGAACTCGACATTCGGGCAAAGGTTCGGATGGCCGGAGTGGCAATAGGCGCAATGGCCACAGGCCTTGTTCGGGTCCACGGCCACCAGCGCGCCGCGCCTCAGGCCCAGCTCCTCGATATCCTCGGTCAGCCAGCCGCCAAACTCATGGCCGGGAACGAAGGGGGCCTTGATCTGCGCCGCACCGATGCCGCCATCCTTGTAGTAGTGCAGGTCGCTGCCGCAGAGGCCAACCGCCGCCACATCCAGCAGCGTCTCTCCCGGCTGCCCCTCCCGCAGGTTGAAGGGGGCCACGTAAGCATCGTGAGCGGCACGGATGTAAAGGGCCTGGGTCATGCTGCCTCACTTGGATTTCGCCGGAATTTACAACTGTATCGTGCGAATGACAAGAGTTCCGGCTAACCCGCCCACAGGCCAGGACATGCCGGCCTGAGGGAAATCCGCAGGGCAGCCAGCCCGTCCGGCTAGCCGAGGCGCCCCTCTTCCAGAATCTCCACATAACGGGCGGCGGAGCGCGCCACGACCGCGGAGCCATCCTGCCGCACATCCTGACCGCTGAAGGCACCGTAGATCCGCTCATAGGCCAAGGGATCCAGCCGCGCGGCGAGTTGCCGTACCTCCGCCGCAGGCAACGGCATCATGTTCGGATAGCTCCACATGAAGGAGACGCGCCTCGCTCCGGGTGTCACCTGCACGATGTCACCTGCCAGCAGCACGCCCTTTCCATCCGCCGCGCCGGTCCAGTGGAGCACCGTTCCGCCCGGGAAATGCCCGCCGCCGCGGACCAGCGTGGCTCCGGGAAGGAGTTCCAGCCTTTCCCCTTCCCAGAAGTGGATGGAGGGATGCGGACGCATGACCCAATCGCGGTCGGCGGCATGCAGGTGGACCGGCGCCTGGAACGCCTCCGCCCAATCCTGGATGGTGGTGTAGTAATGGGGG
Organism: Roseomonas xinghualingensis; assembly: GCF_025791835.1. Taxonomy (GTDB): domain Bacteria; phylum Pseudomonadota; class Alphaproteobacteria; order Acetobacterales; family Acetobacteraceae; genus Roseomonas; species Roseomonas xinghualingensis. Next base: position 36,286 of record NZ_JAOXLP010000025.1, on the reverse strand, counting down.
TGGGAAACCGCTATTGCCTGCAGGCCGCCGAGGCCGCGCACCAGCTCCTCAGTGGCCGGATCGATCAGCGCAATGCAATCCCACAGGATGTTTCCCTGCGGCGTGCGCAGCAGGAAGGCTCGCTGGTTGATGGCGAAGGCCGGCACGGTCTGCACGCTTAGCAGGCCAGGCTCATGCCGGTGCCATGCATTGCGATGCCCCTTCGTCAGGCTTTCCCGAGTGATCCAGGACTGACCGGATGCGGGCACATACTGCCTCTCGTCCTCACAGATCAGGCAGTGTTCGGGCGCCCCGGGGGAGTCCGGATAGGACGTGCCGCAAGTGGTACACAGAAAGATGGTCATCGGATCACTCCATCCAGGCCAACTGGTGCTCGGTCCATGCCCAAGGGGCGAAAGCCATCCGGCTGGAAGCGATGCAACCCGCCATCATGCGTCCCCGGCCGGCATTCAGGCGGCGAGCGGAAAGGGCCATTCCGGCCCAGCGCGAAGTTCCTGCAGGACCCGCGAGAGATTCTTGCCAACACAGCCCAGCGCCTCCTCCCAGGGCAGGATGGCGAAGCGGTCGAACTCCGGGATCAGCCCTCCGCCCGGCAGTCGCATGAAGGAGGTGCAGCGGAGGCTGGCCGCATCGGGCATCACGGCGGTCCTCCAGGCGAAGATGGCAAGATCCTTGCCGCGCAGATAGGCATGGACACCAAGGTCGATCAGTTCAGGGGCGGAGACCTTCAGGCCGGTTTCCTCCCGCAATTCGCGAATGGCGGCTTCCACGAAAGCCTCGCCCGGAGAAGCCACCCCCCTTGGGAATGTCCCAGAGCACAGAACGTGTCGCGTGGCCCAGGAGCACGTGGCGCCCATCGCTTACGATCACGCCGCAGCTCGTCCGGTGCGGCCTGCCCGGCTTCCTAGCCATGCCAGCCGTACCCTCGCAGTGGCGCCGCCCTACCCTGACAGGTAGATTTTCTGATCACCATATCCAAGGCAATGACCTTCCCCGCTTCCCTGTCTCACAGACAACCGGGTTTGAACGCGCCAGCGAATAGAGGGGCGGCACTTCGGGAAGGTTCGCCGAAATGGTTCATCGGATGCCCAGCCCAGACAACGGGCCGGTTTCTGCTTCACCAGAACCGCGAACCATGGGCCGTCGGCGACAGCCGGAAATGCGGGACCTCACAGGGGCCTCTACCGATTTCGCAGCGCTGCGCCGAGGCGCTACTGTAGCCCCATGAGCCTTCCTGAAGCCCTATCCGATACGAGCGCCGGGAGCAGCACGAAGGGAGTGCGTTCACGGGATCCAGAACAAACCCGCCGCGACATTCTTGACACAGCGACCCATGTCTTCGCCGAGAAGGGCTTCTCGGGCGCACGCGTGGACGAGATCGCGGCGCAGACCCGCACCACCAAGCGGATGATCTATTATTATTTCGGCAGCAAGGAGGGGCTCTACGGCGCCGTGATCGAGCGCGCCTATGGCCGCATCCGCGATGCCGAGCGCAGCCTGGAACTGGGCGCCCTGCCGGCGGCGCAGGCGATGCGCCGGCTGGTGGAAGCCACTTTCAACCACCACCACGCCGATCCGTCCTTCGTGCGGCTCGTGGCGGGAGAGAATATCGAGGGTGGGCGGCATGTCCGCGGCATTCCCTCCATCGCCCGCCGCAATGCGGAGGTCGTCAGCACCATGCAGCGGCTGCTCGACCGAGGCGTGCGTGAGGGCAGCTTCCGGCCCGGCGTGGACCCGCTGGACCTTCACCTGCTGATCAATGGCGTCAGCTTCCACCGCGTATCCAACCGGCACACCCTGGGCGCCATCTTCGGCCGCGACCTGCGTGATCCCGAGGTCGCCAGGATGCAGCGGAACATGCTGGTGGAAGCGGTCCTGGCCTATCTGCGCCCGGCCTGATCCAGGCCCTCAACCCAGCCCGGCGCTTCGTTCCAGCGCGGTAAAATGGGCCTGCATGCGTTCGGCATCGGGCTCAATCCCGGTGAACAGCCGGAAGGCATGCGCGGCCTGAAACACCGCCATGCCGCCGCCATGGGCGGTGCGGCAGCCCAGGGCATGGGCGGCGCGCAGCAACTCGGTCTCCAGCGGGAAATACACGACCTCGGCCACCCAGAGGCGGGAATGCAGCAGTTCCGCCGGCAGCGGCAGGCCCGGATGCGCGGCGGTGCCGGTGGGCGTGGCATGCACGAGCCCATCGGCCGCCGCCATCGCCGCTGTCAGGTCTGTACCAGCTTCCGCTCGCCCCGCGCCGTGGCGGCCGCAAAGCGCCTGGGCCACCGAAGCTGCGCGGGAAGGATCCATATCGAAAAGAGAAAGGCGCGCGGTGCCCATCGTCAGCATCGCTTCCGCCACCGCCGAGCCAGCCCCTCCCGCGCCGAGTTGTACGACGTGGCCCAGCGGCGCGTCCGGCAAGAGGCGACGGAAGCCTTCGGCGAAGCCGGAGCAGTCCGTGTTGTGCCCGATGCGCCGCCCCTCACGCAGCACGACGGTGTTCACCGCCCCCAGCGCCCGCGCCTCATCGGACAACTCGTCCAGCAGCGGGATGATCGTCTGCTTGCAGGGGAAGGTGATGTTGAGCCCAGTGAACCCCATGCGCTCGGCGGCGGTCAGCAACTCCGGCAGGGCCTCAGGCCCCAGGCCCAGACGCGCCAGGTCAATGAGCCGGCACACGCAACGCAAGCCCAGTGCCTCCGCCTCCGCCTCATGCATCGCAGGCGTGCGCGACAGACTGATACCTGATCCGATCAACCCCAGAAGGGCCGAGTTCCCGGGCGTGTAGGGCGCCGGCGATGCTGGATCTGACGGGCACTCCGGACATCCTTCTTGCTTGCGTCTTCTCGCTTGCACCCACAATGTACCAAATAGTACAAACTGATCAACGCGCAGTTCGACGCGATTGAAGGAGGGACATCCAGATGCGCTTAACCCGCCGTGCCCTTGGGCTGGGCATTGCCGCAGCCGCCGCCGGACGCGCCGTTCCGGTTGCCGCGCAGCCCCCCTCCTCCGCTTCATCCGGCGATTATCCCAGCCGGCCGGTCACCCTTGTGGTGTCCTGGGCGCCCGGCGGGTCCACCGACTTCGTGGGCCGGCTTCTGGCCCAGGGCATGAGCCGGACGCTCGGCCAGCAGGTGGTGGTGGAGAACCGCGCCGGCGCCTCGGGCACCATCGGCCATGCCTCGGTCGCCCGTGCCCGGCCGGACGGCTACACGATCCTGCTCGGCGTGAACTCGACCTATGCGATGGCCACGCATCTCTTCCCGCAGAAGGGCTATGATGACGTGAGGTCCTTCGCACCGATCGGCCGGGTGGCGGAGACCCCGATCTTCCTCTGCACGACAGCGCGCACCGGTGCCAAGACCGTTGCCGAGCTGATCGCGCTGGCCAAGCGCCAGCCGGGCAAACTGAGCTATGCCTCCTCGGGTGCCGGCTCCTCGGCGCATCTGGCAACCGAGCTGTTCCTGAAGATGGCCGATATCGACGTGCTGAACGTCACCTATCGCGGCGGCGCGCCGGCCGTGCAGGCAATGCTGGCCGATGAGGTGCAGATGGCCTTCGTGGACGCGGTTACTGCCCTGCCGCTCTTCGAGGCGAAGAGCGTGGTGCCGCTGGGCGTGTCGAGCCTCCAGCGTTCGCCGCTGGCGGCGGAGGTACCCACGATAGCGGAGTCCGGCCTGCCCGGCTTCGAATGCTCCTCGCAATTCGCGCTGCTGGCGCCGGCCGGCACGCCGGAGCCGGTGATCCGCAAGCTCAGCGGCGCGATGCTGGCCACGCTGAACGACCCGGACGTGCTGGGACGGCTGCGGGCCGCCGCCAATACCCCCACGCCGGGCTCTCCAGAGGAGTTCCCGGCCTACCTCCAGACGGAGAGCGCCAAATGGGGCGATGTGATCCGCACGCGGGGCATCACCGTCAATTGAGGCAGAGGGGCAATTGAGGCAGCGGGGCGGAGGTGCGAGCGAACCCCGCCCCCTTCGCCGCCCGGTCGGTGCTCTTTCCAGCCGATCAGGAGCTACCATCCTGGGATCAGCGGTTGCGTTACAGCGTGGCAGCACGGAGCGAATGACTATGCTGGGAAGCGTGATCCGCGGCATCACTGCAGCTGGAATTCCGGCCCCGGCCGGCGCGACGGAGCACTGAGATGATGCAGCCCCTGCGACCGCTGGCTCGCTCGATAGCCACGGTTTGCCTGAGTGGCGTGCTACCGGACAAGCTGGATTCGGCGACCCGCGCCGGCTTCGAGGCGGTGGAGCTGTTCGAGAACGATCTTCTTGCCCATGACGGAACGCCCGCAGAGGTCCGCCGCATGGCTGACGACCTGGGGCTGCAGATAGCGCTCTACCAGCCATTCCGCGACTTTGAGGCAATGCCCGAGCCGCAGCGGAGCCGCAACCTGGACCGGGCCGAGCGCAAGTTCGACATCATGCAGGCACTGGGATGCGACCAGATCCTGGTCTGCTCCAATGTCCAGGAAGCGGCATCCGAAGACCCTGATCGTGCCGCCGCCGATCTGCGTGCGATGGCCGAGCGCGCGGCCGCACGGGGCCTGCGCGTGGGCTATGAGGCCCTGGCCTGGGGACGCCACGTCAATCGCTGGCGCCAGGCCTGGGATATCGTGCAGCGGGCGGACCATCCGGCACTCGGGCTGATCGTGGACAGCTTCCACACGCTCTGCGTGGGCGATGATCCATCGGGCCTGGCGGAACTGCCTGGCGAGAAGATCTTCTTCGTGCAACTTGCCGATGGCCCGAAGCTCAGCATGGATGTGCTGAGCTGGAGCCGGCACTTCCGGAACTTCCCCGGCCAGGGCGAGTTGGACGTCGCTGGCTTCCTCCGCGCCGTGCTGGCTTCCGGCTATGCAGGCCCTTTGTCACTCGAAGTGTTCAATGACGGCTTCCGGGCCGCGCCGCCGACCCACACCGCGCGCGACGGGCTGCGCTCCCTGGTGCTGGTGGAGGCCGAGGCGCGGCCGCGCACTCCTGCTGCCGCCCTGCCGCCGGTTCAGGAACCCCGGGGGATCGAGTTCCTGGAATTCGCCGTGGATGCGGAGACGGCAGGCAGCGTCGAGGCCTACATCTCCTCCTTCGGTTTCCGACGCACCGGCCGCCATCGCTCCAAGGCCGTGAATCTCTGGAGCCGCGGCAAGGCGCGGCTGGTGGTGAATGCGGAGCCTGACGGGGCCGCGGCGGGTCATTTCGCGCTGCACGGCCCCTCCGTCTGCGCCATGGCGCTGCGGGTGCCGGATGGGGATGCTGTCGTGAGGCGCGCGAATGCCCTGCACCTCTCCACATGGCGCGAGAGGCACGGAGAGGACGAGGAGAACATCCAGGGCGTCCGTACTCCCGACGGCTCCCTGGTGCTGCTGGTGGATGACGGCGACTGGGAACGGGACTTCGTGTCGGTTGGCGACGGCGCTGGCGCTCTGGAGCCCTTTACCGGCATCGATCATGTGGCGCTCTCCCTGCCGGCCTGGCAGGTGGATGCGGCGGTGCTGTTCTGGCGCGGGTTGTTCGGGCTTCGTGCACTGGCCCCGGTGGATCTGCCAGATCCGCGCGGGCTGGTGCGGTCCCGCGCCCTGGTTACGCAGGGAGGAGGGCTGCGGCTGCCACTGAACGCGTCTGACTGGCAGGGCACGGCAACGGGGCGCTTCCTGCACGCTTCATCCGGTGGTGGCGTGCACCACATTGCCTTCGCAGCGACGGATGCTGCCGCGGCCACCGTCGGGCTGAGCCTACTGGATCTTCCCGCCAACTACTATGACGATCTGGAGGCCCGCTTCGGGCTGGACGGAGCGACGCTCGACCCATTGCGGCACGGACGCCTCCTGTATGACCGGGATGCCGCCCAAGGCGAGTTCATTCATGCCTATGGCCCGCTTTACGCCCACCGCTTCTTCTTCGAGGTGGTGGAGCGACGGCAAGGCTATGCGGGCTTTGGTGAGGCGAATGCCGCCGTTCGGCTGGCGGCCCAGGCACGACATGAACTTCATGCGTCACCGTAGGAGGAACAGCCTCTCAACTACCCCCGATGATGGTGCGTAAGCCAGACGCGTTACTCCCCGGCTTCCTCCGCATCCGGCCCGACAGGGTAAGTTCAAGGAAGCGTTGCTTCAGTGAGGACCTGTCCGTTGATCTGTGCAGGATCGCCAGGCCGGTGCAGGCCCCCTCACCTTCCACCTCAAGCAGCACCATTCCGGGCATCTCGACCCGGCGCAAGGCTGCGGGCACCAGGCTCACGCCGAAGCCGGCCGCGACAAGTCCCAGGACGCTGACGACATTGTTCACCTGCAGGCTGATGCGCGGCGAGAAGCCGGCCTGAACACAAAGGCTCCAGACACTGTGCCCGAGCCCCAGCCCATGCGGGTCCCGCAGAGTGACGAAGGTGCAGTCGGCCAGATCGCGCAGGCGAACCGGCTCTTGAAGGCGCCCGGCGAGTTCGGCCGGCACCGCTGCGAGCAGCCGGCCGCGCAGGAAGGGCAACATCCGCAGGCTTGCCGGTAGAGGTCCGGTCGGCTCCCGCACGATCCCCACATCGAGCCGCTGCTGCTCCAGCGCCACCAGCTGGTCCTGCACCGCCGTTTCCTCGAGGTGGATCGCCGCATCCGGGACCATCTGCCGGAAGGCGGAAAGCAAGGCCGGCAGTTCGGGCTCCAGCATGGCCGTGCTGACATAGCCGATATTCAGCGTGCCGATCTCGCCGCGCGCAGCGCGCCTCGCGACGGCGGTCGCCCTTTCCTCCTGCTCCAGCACGCCAAGGGCTTCCGGAAGCAGCGCGGTGCCCGCCTCCGTCAACACGATTCCACGCCCGGCCCGCCGGACCAGACGTACGCCCAACTCGGCTTCCAGCACCCGGATCTGCTGCGTGAGGGCTGGCTGCGCGATCCCCAGTCGCTCGGCCGCCCGGCCGACATGCAGTTCCTGAGCGACAGCGACGAAGTATCGAAAGCGCCGGGAGGACATCTGGGGTAAACGATAAGCTGAGCGTATCGATTTGGCCAGTGCGCCAGATTGATCGGAGGTTGGACGGGATGCGATCCAACCGAGGATCTTACCCGCCAGCATCGTGACCGCGGGCGGAAGCCAGCCAGGGAAGGAACGAGCAGGCATGTCCCAGAGCGAGACGCTCCAAGGCGACCGCACACCGTTCAACGAGGCGGAGTTCATGTCGCGCGACCGCTCGGTGCATCCGCCGGCGCTGACCCCGATTTACAAGACAAGTGTCCTGCGCTCGCCCCGCCTGGCCCTCTGGTCGCTGCAGAACTCCCTTTCCGAAGTGACGGGTCCCGTCTTCGACCATGAGGAGCTCGGTCCGCTCGATAACGATCTCATTTTGAATTACGCCAAGACGGGCGAGCCGATCGGCGAGCGCATCATCGTCCATGGCCAGGTCATGGACGAGAATGGCCGTGGGGTGCCCAATACGCTGGTCGAGTTCTGGCAGGCCAATGCGGGCGGGCGCTATCGCCACAAGAACGATACCTACCTGGCTCCGGTCGATCCTAATTTTGGCGGCTGCGGCCGCACGATCACCGATGCCCAAGGCTACTACAAGTTCCGCACGGTGAAGCCCGGCGCCTATCCGTTCCGCAACTATGTGGACAGCTGGCGGCCCGCCCATATCCATTTTTCGATCTTCGGCTCCGGCTTTGCCCAGCGCCTGATCACGCAGATGTATTTCGAGGGCGATCCCCTGATACCCCACGACCAGATCATCGCCACCATCCCTGACAAGGCGGCGATCTCGCGCCTCATCGCAGCGCTCGACCTGCGCGCCGGCGTACCGCTCGACAGCCTCGCCTACCGCTTCAACATCGTGCTGCGCGGCACGCGCTCGACCATGTTCGAAAACAAGCTGCAGGGGAACTGAGCTGTGATCCAGTCCGTTACCTATCTGGGCGAAACCCCGTCACAAACCGCCGGACCTTACGTGCATATCGGCCTGATCCCACATCAGGCCGGTTTTGACATCTTCCAGAACAACTTCAGCCATGTGCTGACGAAGCCTGAAACCCAGGGCGAGCGCATCCGCATCGAGGGTCACGTCCTTGATGGGCTGGGCGAGCCTTGCAAGGACATCCTTCTGGAAATCTGGCAGGCGAATGCTGCCGGCAAGTACAACCACCCCTCAGACCGGCAGAACAAGCCGCGGGACGGCAGCTTCCGCGGCTGGGGCCGCACCGGTACGGACTTCCAGACCGGCCTGTACCACTTCGAGACGATCAAGCCGGGCCCGGTCGTCGGCCGCAAGGGCCGCAAGCCTATGGCGCCGCATATCAACTTCTGGATCGTGGCGCGTGGGATCAATATCGGGCTCAACACCCGCATGTACTTCCCCGACGAGGCGGCGCTGAACGCCGAGGACCCGGTGCTCAACATCATCGAGCAGGCGGTTCGGCGCGAGACACTGATCGCGAGGCTTGAGCAGCGGGGTGACGAGAAGGTCTATGTCTTTGACATCAGGTTGCAGGGCGAGGGCGAAACAGTCTTCTTCGATATTTGATACAGCCTGAACCCCTTGAGGAGCACCGTCGCAAAGGCGTTGCGGCAGGCCAGGCCACGGGGCACCCATGAGCAATGATCCAGCCAGGGTGGAAACCGGACCTTCACCTCGGCGCTGCACCCACCTAATTGTTGGGGGCGGACGACGAGGAGATGCGGCCAGTGTATGATGTGGCCATTATTGGTGCAGGGCCGGTCGGCCTGAGCTTTGCCACCGCACTTGCTGGAAGCGGCCTCTCGGCCGTGCTTGTGGAACGCCAGCCCTTGTCGGTGCTGGAAGATCCCAGCTTCGACGGCCGGGAAATCGCCCTCACCCATCATTCAAGGACCTTGCTAGAGCAGCTCGGCGCCTGGGCCCACATTCCCCAGAATGCCGTGTCTCCGTTGCGGCAGGCCCGGGTGCTGAATGGCACGGCGTCCTATGCGCTCACCTTCGATACGGGGGGAAAGGACGAGGGCCCCCTGGGCTTCCTTGTCTCCAACCACCTGATCCGCAGTGCTCTGTATGCGGCCCTACAGGGAACACCTGACATTCGGCTGATCGCCGGGACAGGCGTGGAGAGCGTGACGACCGGCGCCGAGGCCGCGACGCTCCGGCTGTCCGACGGGCAGGAGATCCGGGCGCGGCTGGTTGTAGCGGCAGATACCCGCTTCTCCCGCTCCCGCCAGGAGCAGGGCATTACCGCCTCCATGCATGATTTCCGCCGGTCCATGCTGGTCTGCCGGATCGAACATGAAACGCCGCACGAACATGTCGCGACGGAATGGTTCGATTACGGGCAGACGGTTGCGCTCCTGCCGGTGAACGGCGCGGCCTCATCCCTGGTGCTCACCCGCGACCCGGCGGAGATCGAGCGGCTGAACGGCCTCGAACCGGCGGCCTTCGAAAGGGAAATGGGGCAGTGCCTGCGCCGGCGGCATCTGGGCCGGTTGCGCCTCGTCAGCACGCGGCACGCCTATCCGCTGGTCGCCACCTATGCGCATCATTTCGCGGGCCGCCGTTTTGCGTTGCTGGGGGATGCGGCCGTTGGCATGCATCCCGTGACCGCGCATGGCTTCAACCTCGGCCTCCGCGGCGCGGAGACATTGGCGCGGGAAATCCTGTCGGCGAAGCGCCGGGGACAAGATATTGCATCACCGGCGGTGCTTCGCCGGTTCGAGACCGCCCACCGGCTCGCCACGGGGCCACTCTACGCCGCCACCAACGCGATCGCAGTCCTCTATGCTCAGGAAGGCCTGCCGGCTCGGCTGGCCCGACATGCCGTTCTGCGACTTGGCGGACAGATCGCGCCGTTCCGGAAGGCCGTCTCGGCCATGTTGATGGATCGTGGAGCGGCAATGGGACGGTGAGCGGGGCCACTCCTCCCGGTTTGAAGAGGCAGATCAGGACCGGATCCCCGCCACCAGCCAGGCAGGGATCCGAAGGAAGACATCATCCAACCTGAATCTTGGATTCCCGAACGACATCGCCCCACTTCTTATGCTCCGCACGCAGGAAGGCCTGGAACTCTTCCGGTGAGGAGCCCATCGGCTCGCTTCCTTCGGCTGCAAGCCGTGCCACAACCGCCGGGTGCTGGAGCACGCCTCGCACCACCTGGTTCATACGCGCGAGCACAGGCTCGGGTGTACGGGCCGGCAGCACCAGACCCGTCCAGTTGACGGCCTCATAGCCCGGATAGCCCAGCTCGGCGACGGTCAGGACATCCGGCATGGCCCGCATCCTTTGGGGCGAGGTCACGGCCAGGGGCCGCACGGCACCGGATTCCAGTGTTCCACGCGCTGCCAGCGGATTGGCAAAGAACATGTCGATCCGGCCGCCCAGCATGTCGGTCAACACCGGCGCCGCCCCGACATAGGGCACCACAACGAGATTGATGCCCGCCCGCAGCGCGAACATCTCGCCCGAGAGATGCCCCGTGGTACCGGCGCCGGAATGGCCGACGGTCAGGGCACCGGGCCGGCGCTTCGCATCGGCCACCAGTGCAGCCAGATCGGCCCAGGGCGCGTCCTTGCGGACGGCCAGCACATTGGGCTGCTGCGCGACAGTGGAAACAGGCGTCAGATCCGTCAGGGGATCGAAGGGCATCCGTTGGTAGAGGGAGGGGTTGATCGCAAGATTGGCGGTTTGCCCCATGCCGATCGTGTAGCCATCGGGCTCCGACTTGGCCACAAGATCGAGCCCGATATTGCCGCCCGCGCCAGGCCGGTTCTCGACGACGATGGTCCAGCCCGTCGCGCTCGCGATGCGGTGGCCCATCTCCCGCGAGATGACATCCGTGCCGCCGGCCGGGGGATAAGGCACGATCAGGCGGATGGGGCGGTTCGGCCATTCCGTCTGGGGCTGAGCCCTGGCGACGCGCGACAGGGTGACAGCCGTCAGCCCTGCCCCGAGCAGATTTCGCCTGTTGATGGTGCTTGTCATGACGTCCTCCAAATTTTTACAGGCGCCTCGTGGGCCGGTTGGTCCGGCCTCTCCGAGCTTATTCAGCCGCGTCAGGCAGGCCGGTGCGGAAAGCATCCAGGATCTCCGCCGTGTGCTGGCCCGGCGCCGGGGGAGCACTGCGCAGCGGAAGGCGCTCGGCGCCGAACTGGATCGGCAGGCCAGGCACCGCGGTCTGGCCACCATTCGGCAAGGGCAGCGGCAGCATGCCGCCGGCATGGTTCAGATGTGGATCGTCGAACAGGTCCCAGGGCTTTGTGATACGGGCAAAGGGCAGCCCCGCCTGCTCGCACATCTCCTCCAGCTCGGCGATGCTGCGCTTCTTCACCAGGCGCGACACCAGCGGTATCAGCGTGTCGCGGCCCTGGGCCCGCAGCGTGTTGGTGGCCCAGGCGGGATCGAGCAGTTCTGGTTCCACCAGGCGGTCCGTGAAGATCTGCCACTGCCGGTCGGTGACGACGCCGATGAAGATCTGCACGCCGTCCGCGGATTCAAACACGTCATAGACGCCCCAGGCGCGCTTTCCCGCAGGCATCGGCGTCGGCTCCTGCCCGGAGATGGATTGCTGCAACATATGGGTGGAGACGAGGAAGGCCGAGTTCTCGAAGAGGCCGGACTGCACATGCTGCCCCCTGCCGGTCATCTCCCGTTGGCGCAATGCGCCAAGCACGGCGATGGCACCAAAAGCCCCGCCCATCATGTCGTTCACCGGCGCGCCGGCGCGCAGCGGCCGGCCAGGCGGGCCGGTCATGTAAGCAAGGCCGGACATCATCTGCACAACCTCGTCCAGCGCCGTCCGCTTTTCATAAGGGCCAGAGAGAAATCCCTTCAGGGAGCAATAGACCAGCCGCGGATTCCGGGCGGACAGCGCCTCATAGCCCAGTCCCTTCGCTTCCAACCCGCCCGGGCGGAAATTCTCGACCAGCACATCGGCCGTGTCGATCAGGCGCAGCAGCGCCTCCAACTCGGCAGGGTCGTTGGTGTCAACCTGGACACTCTTCTTGTTACGGGAGAAGGCAGGGAAGAAGCCGGTGCCGGAGTTGGTCAGCATCCGCGTGCGGTCCCCCTCCCCCGGCGGCTCGATCTTGATGACCTCCGCGCCGAGATCGGCGAGCACAAGGCCGCAGGTCGGGCCCATGACCATATGGGAGAATTCGACAACCCGGATGCCATCCAGTGGCAGGGGGGTGGTGCTCATGCTGCCTGTGCCTGCATCCGGTAGGGGGTAAGGCTGCCGCCACGGATCATGGCGCTGGGCAGCAGATGACCGACGATATCCTGGGCGAGTGCCGCCGCTTCCAGAAGGGCCTCCAGGTCCACGCCCGTGCTGATGCCCATCTCCTCACAGAGGAAGACCAGCTCTTCAGTCGCGATATTGCCCGCGGCGCCAGGATGCGCTGCGAAGGGGCAGCCGCCGAGGCCCCCAACCGCCGCGTCGAAGGCGCTGACACCCATGCGGAGGCCAGCATGGGCGCAGGCCACGGCCATGCCGCGCGTGTCGTGCAGATGCAGGCTGAGGCGCGGTTCCGGATAGCGGGCGAGCACTTCGCCCACCAGCCGCTCCACGCGCGGCGGTGTGGCCCATCCCATGGAATCCGCGAGAGAAATCTTCTCGATCTTCAGTTCCAGTTCGGCGGCCAGCGCCATCGCGTCATCCAACGCAGCCAGGGCCTGGGCGGTGGAGACATCGCCGGAGAAGTTACAGCCAAAGGCGGCCTGGAGGCTGACGCGCGTGACGGGAACGCCCGCAACGCGATGGGCGACGACATGCTTGCGCATCGCCTCGATCTGCCCGGCGCGGTCGCGATTGAGATTGCGGCGCGAGAAGGCGTCGGAGGCGGCAAAGGTGATGGAGCCGAAGATGCTCAGCCGATCGGGGAATGCGAGTGCACGCTGCAGCCCGGCCGGGTTGAACCAGAGCCCGACATATTCCACGCCCTCGCGCGGCGTGAAGCCGGCAACCACATCCTCCGCGTCCGCCCAGCCTGGCACCATCTTCGGATTGACGAAGGACGCCACCTGGATGCGCTTCAGCCCCGTGGCGGAAAGCGCGTCGATCAGCGCGATCTTGCGCGCAGTCGGGATGGGTCCCGGCTCGATCTGGAAGGCCTCGCGGGGGCCTTCCTCCGCGATATCGACGGCTTTCGGCAGGTCGCTCATGGCGCGGTGTCCTGTACGGTTATGGGATGGCGTGCATGGGCATCGGGGATGACCCAGTCGGCCTGCAGCACCGTGCCCGTCGTGGAATCGGTGATGACGGCCACCCGCCCGTCCGGGCGGAAGGCAAGATTGGTGGTGAAGCTGCCACGGCAGGATTTCAGCGCCGCGATCATCTGCCCCTGGTGACCCAGAATGATGACATGGCCGAGGCCCGCATGGGCGAGCGGCGCTTCGCATCGGTCACCATGGTCTGACGGATGCTCTGCGGGCCGCCGCGCGGTCCCACTTCGTTCGCGAGGATGTCCATGGCTCCCCCAATGTTTTATCTAATAGAACTACGTTTCCTTTTAGTGGTAGATGCTGCGCAAGGATGCTGTCAAACCAATTCCGGAGGTGATGCATGGCTCGCTACCAATCGCGGCCGCTGGCCCGCTCCTCGGCAGCAGAAGGCGGTGTGGCGGCAGTGGACCGGGCCCTGCTGCTGCTTTCGTCCTTCAGTGAGGGTGACGGCACCCTTTCCCTTGCGGAACTGGCCGGGCGCACGGGGCTGGTAAAAAGCACCGCGATACGGCTCCTGGCTTCCCTGCAGCATTTCGGCTTCGTGCAGCGGCGCGGTGATGGCTATGCATTGGGGCCGGAGATCAGCCGGCTTCAGGCCGTTCACGCAGCCTCATTCACCATCGGTGACGTGGTGATGCCGGTACTACGCGGCCTTTCGGCCTCAACCCAGGAAAGCGCGACCTTCTATGTCCGACAGGGAGATCAGCGCCTGTGTCTCTATCGCGTGGACTCGCCGCAGCCGCTGCGCGACCACGGTCGCGCCGGGGATCTGTTCCCGCTGGACAGGGGCTCGGGCGGCCGGGTGCTGCTGGCTTTCAGCGGCGCCGAGGGCGAGATCTACGATCGCATCCGACGGGACAAGCTGATCGTGCTGGCCGCCGATCGCATACCGGATCTGGCGGGTGCCTCCGCGCCGGTGTTCGAAGCCGGAGGGCATCTGGCCGGAGCCGTCACGCTGATCATGCCCGTGGCGCGCTGCCGCCCGGCCTATGGAGAGCGGGTCCGTGAGGCTGCGATCGAGTTGACGCGGCAGCTCGGCGGCCCCGTTTCCCTGTTCGATTGACGATACGGCGGAACCGCTCCCCAGCCTCCATGGAAGGCTGGGGAGCTTACGCCTTCCGGTGCCAACTCACGAATACTACGCGGCCTGCGAGCCGGAGCCTTCAGCAAGGGGCTCGCGCGGGGCTTCATGAGCCAGACCGGACCATCCGGCCAGTTCCTCACGCAGGAGCTGGTCGAGCAATATTGTCATCCCTTGGGTGTCATTCAGGCAGGGCACCAAGTGGAACTTCTCCCCGCTGGCACCGATGAATCGCTCCCGCAATTCGCCGCCCAACTCCTCCAATGTCTCGACGCAGTCGGCAAGAAAGCCAGGCGCCACCACGGCGATACGTTTCACGCCCATTCCGGCAAGCGCCGCAACATGCTCATCCGTATAGGGCTGGAGCCAGGGCTCGCTACCGAAACGTGACTGAAAGGTCATCGGGAATTGCCTTGGCGCCAGTCCGAGTTCCCGGCGCAGGCCCAGCATCGTGCGCTCGCATTCCCGGGCATAGGGATCGCCAGCATCCACATATCGCTGCGGAAGTCCATGGAAGGAGCCGACGATCACCTCCGGCTGCCAATCCAGTTCCGAGAGCGAGGAACGGATGCGGTCTACCATTGTCCGGATGTAGATTGGATGGTCAGGGAAACTTGGCACCGTGCGGATGGCAGGTTGTCTGCGCATGCGCATCAACGCGCGGAAGGCGGCATCATTCACCGTTGCCGTCGTGGTGGCGCTGTACTGCGGATAGAGCGGTAGAATCAGGATACGGCCGCAGCCCTGATCCACCAGCGCTTCCAGACGCTCCGCAATCGCTGGGCGCCCATAGCGCATTGCCCAGTCGATCACGACGCCCGTCTCCTGCTCCGGCCAGCGGGCACGAAGGTTCTCGGCCTGCGCTCGGGTGTAAGTCCGCAGCGGCGATTCATTCCCTTCCCGATTCCAGATTTCACGATAGGCCGCGCCTGTGCGGAAAGGACGCCGAGACAGGATCACGCCCTGCAGCAGGGGCTGCCACCAGAGCGGGTTATTCTCGATCACGCGCCGATCCGAGAGGAATTCGGAAAGATAGCGGCGAATATCCCAGTAGCCGGTCCCCTCGGGGGTGCCAAGATTCACCAGAAGGACACCGATCCGCTCTTGGGAACGTGGCATGCTGGCGGAGTAGCTTTCGCTGGCAGACCTAAGGGCCTTGCAGTCCATCTGGCTCATGAAAGGATATCCACCGGACTGTCGGCGCGCAGCGCAGCGCCGAGATCCATGCCGAGGCGTGCCGCATCCTTCCTGTGACCGCGCAGGCTGCGCCTCTGCAGGAAGGTACCGTCCGCGCGCGCGACCATTGCGGTCAGCAACAGCTCGTCGCCAGGCATGGAGCGGGCGAAAGCGCCTATGGGCGCCCGGCACGATCCTTCCAGCGCGCGCAGAACCGCACGCTCAGCCGTCGCCGCGGCGCGGGCTGCAGGATCATCGATCTGCGCCAGGGTTGCCCGCGTCTGATGGTCATTCTCGCGGGCGGTAACGGCAATGATGCCCTGCCCTGCAGCCGGCAGCATGATCTCCGGATCGAGCGGCATCGTGACCCGGTGGGCGAGGCCGAGGCGCTTCAGTCCCGCCAGCGCGAGAAGCGTCGCGACGAAATCCCCACCCTCAAGCCGTTCCAGCCTGGTGCGGACATTCCCCCGGATCAACCCCACCCGCAGGTCCGGACGCGCATGCAGAAGCTGCGCCTGGCGTCGGGCGGAGGCGGTACCAATACGCCCGCCTTCCGGCAGGTTGGGGAACGGAAGGGCGCGCTCCGCCACAGGGCAGGATGGGGCGAGCACCAGGACATCACGCGGGTCCTCGCGTGGCAGGAAGCAGGCGATCGTGATGCCGGACGGCAGTTCCGTCTCCAGATCCTTCAGGCTATGGACCGCGAAATCGACGCGGCCGTCCAGCAGCGCCTCATGAATCTCCTTCGCGAAGAGCCCCTTGCCACCGAAATCCGCCAGACGCCGGTCCTGAACCCGGTCACCCACGGTGCTGATGATTTCCTCGTTCAAGGGCAGTCCCGGACGCACCGCATCCAGGGCCGCCATCACCATGCGTGCCTGGACCAGCGCCAGCGGGGAGCCACGGGTACCCACATGCAGCGCGCTGGAACGCGGCACCGTGTGGAAAGAGGTGGACGGCATCGAAAGGGCGGCGGACATCGAAGGACTCTCCCTGATCGGGCGGGTGGCGGGGCCGGTGAAGGCCGGCCCCGCCACTGTCGTTACTCGGCGGCCTGGGCGGGCAGGACATCCGCAGCCGTGGTGGGTGCCGAGGCCGGGGCGGTGTGGATGCGCCGGATGGCAGCATCCACACCGGCGGCATAGGCCGGATCGGCGCGGCGGAAGTGCTCCAACTGCCGTTCAATGATGAAGCGCGGCACGCCCTGCATCGCGCCGGCGATGTTCTCGAACAACCGGTTCTGCTGCTCGGATGTCATCAGGCGGAACAGATCACCGGGCTGGCGGTAGTCGTCATTGCCTTCGCGATGGCTGTAGTGGTCCGCATCGCCGTTGATGCGCAGTGGCGGCTCCTTGGTGGATGGATCCTCGGCCGGGCCGTTGAAGGAATTCGGCTCGTAATAGGCATCCGTCCCCTTGGGCGCGTCGAAGCGCATGGCACCGTCGGCGTGGTAGTGATTCACCGGGCAGCGCGGCTTATTCACCGGCAGCGCCTCATAATGCGTGCCAACCCGGTAGCGATGCGCATCCGCATAGGCGAAAAGCCGCGCCTGCAGGACCTTGTCCGGCGAGTAGCTAATTCCCGGAACCACGTTGGAGGGCGAGAAGGAAGCCTGCTCAATCTCCGCGAAGTAATGTTCCGGGTTCCGGTTCAGCTCCAGGATGCCTACTTCGATCAGCGGGTAGTCGCCATGCGGCCAGACCTTCGTCAGGTCGAACGGATTGTACCAATGCTTGTCTGCATCCGCTTCCGGCATGATCTGCACGCAGACGCGCCAACGCGGGTATTCGCCACGCCCGATCGACTCATACAGGTCGCGCTGGGCGCTCTCGCGGTCCTCGGCGATTACGGCATTGGCCTCCGCGTTCGTCCAGGTCTTGATGCCCTGCATCGACTTGAAGTGGAACTTCACCCAGTAGCGCTCACCGGCATCATTCCAGAATGAATAGGTGTGGCTGCCATAGCCGTTCATGGCGCGATAGTTCTGCGGCAGGCCACGGTCGCTCATCAGGATGGTCACCTGATGCAGGCTCTCGGGGGAGAGCGACCAGAAGTCCCACATGGCGGTGGCGGAGCGCATATTGGTGCGCGGATGGCGCTTCTGAGTACGGATGAAGTCAGGGAACTTCATGGGGTCACGGATGAAGAAGACCGGGGTGTTGTTACCCACAAGGTCCCAGTTGCCCTCTTCCGTGTAGAACTTCAGGGCGAAACCGCGTACGTCGCGCTCGGCATCGGCCGCACCACGCTCGCCGGCAACCGTGGAGAAGCGCAGCAGGGTCTCGGTCACCTTGCCGGGCTGGAACAGCTTGGCGCGGGTGTACCTGGTGATGTCGCCTGTGATGGTCAGGGTGCCATAGGCGCCGGAACCCTTGGCATGCACCACGCGCTCGGGGATCCGCTCGCGGTTCTGATGCGCCAGCTTCTCAATCAGCTGGTAGTCCTGCAGCAGGATCGGCCCGCGGGGGCCCGCTGTCACGCTGTTCTGGTTATCCGCGACGGGCGCACCTGCTGTGCTCGTCAGTACCGGGCGTGTGGTGTCTGCCATCGGGGTCCTCATCTGTCTGCATCCCCTTCAAGGGGCTGCCCCGAAGATGACCGATTCCCACTTTTCGGTGAAATCGATGTTTCCGTTATTATTTTTCGGTTATACTTATAAATCATGCCTCCAAACACTCTTACAGGCCTCTCCCTCAGGGACCTCGAATATGCGGTGGCCGTTGCCGAGCTCGGCCATTTCGGCCGCGCCGCGGAGCGGTGCGGCGTCAGTCAGGCCGGCCTCTCTGAACAGGTCCGTAAGCTCGAGAAGATGCTGGGCACCGCATTGTTCGAGCGCACCACGCGCCGCATCGCCGTGACACCGTCGGGTGAACTTCTGCTGCGCCAGGCCCGGGAAGTAATCACCAGCGCGCGCATGCTGCTGGAAATGGCCCATAGCCGGGCGGAAGCTCTCGCCGGCCCCCTGCGCCTGGGCGTTATCGCGACCCTCGGTCCCTACTACCTGCCCGGACTGCTATGGGAGGTTCGGACCAAGTACCCGAAGCTGGAACTCCGGCTGCAGGAGGGCCAGACGGGCACGCTGGTGACGGCTCTCCTGGCTGGAGAACTCGATGTGCTTCTGGTCGCCCTACCGCTGCAGGCCGAGGGTCTCATGGCGGAGGAACTGTTCTTTGAGCCCTTCCGCGCCGCCCTTCCGGCGGATCACCCGCTCGCCGATCAGCCGGAGATCCGCCTGCAGGACCTCGCCGGCGACGGGCTGCTGCTGTTGGAGGAAGGGCATTGCCTGCGCGATCAGGCGCTCTCCCTGTGCGGCATGAGCCGCCGGGGCCGGGATGCGCGCTTCGCGAGCAGCCTGGAGATGCTGCGGCACATGATTGCTGCCGGAGAGGGCCATTCGCTGCTGCCGCTTCTGGCGACACAGGAGCGAGCGGAGTTGGACGGCCTCGTGCGGGTCCGCGCCTTGGCGAGCGCCGAGGAGGTGGGCCGCACAATCGGAGTGGCCTGGCGCCGTACCGATGCACGCGCACCCGCCTTCAGGGAACTCGCGCGCTTCCTCCGCAGCACCACGCCCCCAGGAACGCGTGCAGCCGTGGAGACGGCGACATGACGCTCGTTGTGCAGCGATCGCCTTGAACAGGATGTCGCCCGGACCGCTGACCTGTTCCGCACTGCCCGGGCCAGGGCCGTTCTCCGCCAGGAATACGCCATGCCGGCGCCGCCACGATTGAGCGGGGCGGCGCCGTCCGGCTTAGCGCAGCCTCAGCCGCGAGTCAGGCTCATGGCCAGGGTGTTCTCGTCCACCCGCGCCACATAGTTGAAGCCCTTCCGCATGCCCCATACGCTCTTCTGCGTGTGAAGCGGTATGACCGCCACATCATCCATGGCGATCTTCATGGCCGCCTGGAGCTTCCGCTCGCGTTCCTCGTCATCCAGCGTGCTCAGCCCATCGGCTGTGGCGGCATCCATCCGGTCATTGCTGTAGCGGCCGTAGTTCGACAGACCGAGGCCAGGGCCCTTTCCGCGCGATCCAAGCACTGCACGCAGCGAGGTCGATGGCTCGCCCGTGCTGTTGCTCCAGCCCAGCAGGTAGCAGGATGCCTCGAAGCGGTTGAGACGGCCGATCAGCGTCGCCAGTGGCTGCGCGTCTACTTGCGTCTTGACGCCGATGCGCGACCACATCTGCGCCACTGCTTGCAGGATCTGCGCGTCGTTGACGTAGCGGTCGTTCGGCCCGCGCAACACGACAGAGAAGCCGTTCGGATAGCCAGCCTCAGCCAGCAGCTTCTTCGCGCCGGCCACATCGAAGGGCGGCACCTTGATGTCGGGGGAGTAGCCATAGGTCCCAGCCGACATGAACTGGCCCGCCGGAACCGCCGCGCCCTCCATGATGCGGCTGACGATGGCATCCCGGCTGATCGCCTCCGAAAGCGCGCGGCGGACACGAATATCCTTGAACGGATTCCGGTCCAACTCCTCACCATTCGGCCCGGTCACGTCTGGCAACGGCTTGTCCCGCTCGACATCCAGGGCGAGGAAGATCAGGCGCAGGCTGGTGCCCTCAACGAGCGTCAGACGGCTGTCGCGCCGCAGGCGCGCGATGTCGCCAGTCGGGACGTTGTCGATCAGTTCCACATCACCCGATAGCAGCGCCGCGACACGGGAGCCTGTATTCGTGATAATGCGGTAGTTCACCCGTTCCCATTCGGGCTTCTTGCCCCAATACCCCTCGAAGCGCTCCATCTCCACGCGGTCATTCGGGCTGTAGGAGACGAACTTGAACGGCCCGGTGCCGATTGCGGCCCGGCCATTGTTGAAGTCGCTGGACGGGACATTCTCGCCAATACGGTGCGAGACGATGAAGATCGAGGCGAGATCTGTCGGCAGCAGCGGATAGGGGCTGGCGGTCTTGAAGCGGATGGCGTGCGGGCCCACCACCTCTGTCCCGGTGATCGCACGGGTGTAGACGGCGAAGCTGCTGGGGCTCTGCACTGTCGGTACGCGGGCGATGGAGTAAGCCACATCCGTTGCGGTCAGTTCGGACCCATCATGGAACTTCACGCCCTTCCGGATCACGAACTCCCAGGTTGTGTCGTCCACGCGGTGCCAGGATTCTGCCAGGCCCGGCGTGATGCGCGCATTCTCGTCGCGGATCGTCAGCGGCTCGAACATATGGGCTGAGAGCATGATGCTCGGCGTCAGCGTATAGTATTGCGGATCAATACTAGCCGGCGGCGCGGTGACGGCCATATTGAGCACCCGCGTCGCCTGCGCACGAGCGGAGGTTGTGGCCAACGGTGGCAGCAGCGCCGCCGCGCCGATTCCCGTGATCAGGGTTCGGCGGCCCGGCATGAAAACGGACATCAGCGGTCCTCCAGTCCCAGTTCTTGCTGCACCAGGCTCACCCAATAGGCAGAACCCAGTGCCAGCGCGTCGTCGTTGAAGTCGTAGAGGGGCGTGTGGACGTTGTGGAAGCTGCCGTCGGCATTGGCACCGTTACCGATGCGCATGAAGACGCCTGGCTTCTCCTGCAGCATGAAGGCGAAGTCCTCGCCACCCGTGCTCATGGGGATCTCGCCGACATTCGCCTCGCCCACCAGCGCAGCGGCTGCGGCGCTTGCCACCGGCACCTTTTCCGGTGAATTCACCGTCGGCGGGCAAAGCGGCTCATATACGGATTCCGCCGTGCAGCCATGCGCGGTGGCGAGGCTCTCGGCCAGTTCCGCCAAGCGGCGGCGGATGATCTCCTGAGCCTCCGGGCGGAAGTAGCGCGCGGTTCCACGCACCACCACCTCGGCCGGCATCACATTGGGAGACTTGAAGGCGCCGCCGGACACATGACCGACGCTGACGGCGGCGCTCTCGGTCGGCTTCAGGTTGCGGGGCAGAATGCTGTGCACCGCCAGCAGGAAGTGACCCAGGGCGACCGTCACATCCGTTGCCAGATGCGGTGCCGCGCCACCATGCCCGCCCGTGCCACGGAAGGTAACGCCCCAAAAATCAGCGCCAGCCAGGATCGGACCTGGCCGCGTCGCGAACTGCCCGACAGGGAGGCCTGGTGAGTTGTGCATGCCGTAGACGGCATCAACGGGGAAGCGGGTGAACAACCCATCCTTGATCATGGCTGGGGCACCGGTCGCCGCCTCTTCGGCCGGCTGGAAGATGAACTGTACCGTACCGCCGAAGTCACGGTGCTGCGAAAGGTACTTAGCAGCACCCAACAGCATCGCCGTATGCCCATCATGACCACAGGCATGCATCTTGCCAGGCACGGTCGATCGGTGGGCGAAGGTGTTCTGTTCCTCGATGAACAGCGCGTCCATATCCGCACGCAGCCCGATGGCGCGCTGGCCCGGGCGGTTGCCCTGCAAGGTGCCCACCACTCCTGTGACACCAACCTTCTCCGTCACCTCCAGGCCCCAGTCGCGCAGCTTCTCCGCCACCAACGCCGCCGTGCGGACCTCCTCTAAGCGGGTCTCGGGGTGCATGTGGATGTCGCGGCGGATGGCGATCAGTTCAGGGGCGTAGGTCTGGATCTCATCCAGGACGGCTTGACGCGACATATCTTCTCTTCTTGTTCCTCGGTGGGGTGGTGGAGGCGGCCGGAAGCTGCGTCTGTCGGCCTGCGGGGTCAATGCCCTCAAGGCCGGCACAAAGCTAGATGCGGTAGGATCACAGGGGCGGCCATCAAGGAAGATGCCGGCCCTCGGGTTGGCCTGTCGAGGCGGACCAGTAGGGAGAGTTCAACAACTCTCCTGTTCTTCCTGCCTTGAGGCAGAATGCAAAAAATAGACAACAAAATCAAATATATGAAATATACTGCCGACGCCAAACACAGGTGACTTCACCTGCCGTAGCTCTGATCCATGACGAAGGCAGGCCGTAGAGATTCTTCCTGCCGAAAAGGCCAGCCATACTGGCGTTTCGCTCACCTCTCCTGTGATGTCGCTACCGGCGACTTCCGTGCCCAAAATGCGCGATGGGAGGGGCCAGCGTGCCGACGAGATGCCCCAGCACGCGATAAGCCTGACGGCGGCGGGCTGAAGCGCCAGGGCAGGTTGTGATGATGGAGAACAGCTCCGGAGCAAACAGCGTGTAATCACCAAGGGTGCATGCCGACACCTCGGCCAGGAGGGTTAGCATCCCTTCCCGGCCTTGGTGTTGCCTCGGCTGCTACCAGATCAGCGCGGGGTTACTCCGCACCAGTCCACGATGAACTTCGCCATGGTCAGAGTGCACTGACGCAGATCCTCAAGCGAAGTTCGCTCGTCGAAGCCGTGATTGCCTTCGCCCTTCGGCCCATAGCAGAGAGCAGGAATATCATAGTAACGGCCATAATAGCGCGTATCGTTCACAGCGGTCGATCGGCGCTCCTCCATGGGCTTGCCATGCACTTCCACATGGGCCGCCGAAAGCACGGCCTCTGCCTCGCTTCCCGGCTCAAGCACAAACCCATCGGCCTGGAAGCCGTGCCAGATGACTTCGGGAGGGTTATTCGCGAGGAAGTGGTCACTCCTGGCCGCCTCTCTCACCACGCGCTCCACACCCGCCATGGCATCCTTCACATCCATCGATGGAAGCAGACCGATACGGCAATCCACCTCGCACCAGGCGGGTGTGCTGCTGGCCCAATCGCCCCCACGGATGATGCCAGGGTTGAACTTGATGGGATCCCGCACCGATGCGTAGACTGCGTCCGAGGAAGCCACTTCATTCAGGGCTTTCGTATGCGCCGCCAGTGCCTGGATCAGGTGATACGCGGACATGATCGCATTTGTGCCATCCTGCGCCACCGCCACATGGACAGGAACGCCACGCACACGCAGCCGGAACCACAGAGTACCGGTATGAGCACGAGTGATGGTGTGCCCAGTTGGCTCAGGGATCAGCACCGCATCAGCCCGGTAGCCACGCAACAAGGTCGCAAGAGCGCCGTTGCCGGTGCTTTCCTCCTCCGTCACGGTTTGGAGATAGACATCAGCAGCCGGCTCAAGTCCCGCCTCCCGCAAGGCATCCATTGCGGTGATCATGCAGGAGACGCCAGCCTTCATGTCGTTGGCGCCACGCCCGTAGAGCCAGCCATCGCGGATCACACCCGCATAGGGCGGGTGGGTCCACATATCTTCCGGGCCTTCGGGCACCACATCGATATGGCCTTGCATGATCAGGTTGCGGCCGGTCGGGTTCTTCGCGCGGTAAGTCCCTACGACCTGGACCGAACCGGCAGGATCCACATCCACCATCGGCGCGGCTTTCTCATGCGCCTGCAGCCCAACATCCGCCAATGTGAAGCGGTCAACCACATAGCCGCGCTTTGCGAGCTCTCGCGCGACCCAGTCCTGTAGCGGCCCTTCCTCTCCTCGCCGCGAGGGAAACCGCACGAGATCCTGCAGGAGGGAAACCTGCTTCTCGAATATCGCGTCAACCGCGGTGCCAAGGCGCGCCAGCATTGCAGCGTCAGACATTGTTCTCAGATCTCTCGTTTCTAGTTCGAGCGGTCGGCCTTGGCCGGCGTGGCGAAGAGTGCGTTGGTGTACCAGCTTGGCGATGCGTCATAGTGTACACGCGCCCTCAGGCCGGCCCAGATTGCCTTCGGATAGAAGATGGGGATCACTGCCACGTCATCCATGGCGATACCCATGGCGTCCGCAGTCAACGCATTGCGGCGGGTTTCATCCATGGTCTGCATTGCTTCCAGCAACGTTCGGTCCATCCGCGGATTCGAATAGTGCTGCCGGTTGAAGGGCCCCATCCGCGTCTCCGGATTGCGGGTTGCAATTACCTGCTGAAGGGTGATCGCAGCCAGGTTGGACGCGTAGGTCGTCATGAACATTGCGAAGTCGCGATTCGTGGCGCGCGAGAAGAAGGTTGCCGTTGGAAGAACCTCAACACGCGTCTCCACGCCAATACGGCTGAATCCTTGCGCGATTGCCTGAAGAACTTCGCCATCGCCGGGGAACCATCCATTCGGCCCATGGATGGTCATGCGGAAGCCCTCCGGATAACCAGCCTCAGCCAGGAGGGCGCGAGCCTGCGCCACGTCGTAGGGAATGGGCGGGCGATCCGGGATGCGTCCGATCGCGACGGGCGAGGCGAATTGCTCGGCCGACCGACCCTGCCCCGCCAGCAAGCGATCCACAATGCCTTGCCGGTTCATGGACATCGAAAGGGCACGGCGGACGCGAACATCCCGCAGCGGATTGCGCTCCAATGGCTTGCCGTCGCGGTCAGTTATGAAGGGGGCCTGATCGCGTACGGTGTCAGGAAAAAGATAGGCCGTGCCGTTGCTCTCGGTGCTGAATACTGCAGTGCGTGAATCCCGGTTCAGGCGTCCAACGTCCTGCGTCGGAACTCCGTCAATCAGGTCCACATCTCCGGAGAGCAGAGCCGCGACGCGTGCTCCTGGGCTACCGACGAAGCGGATCTGAACGCGATCCCAAGGCACAGTCTCACCCCAGAAGCCCGGATTGCGCTCCACCTCGAGCCTGTTGCCCTGCTCGTAAGAAACATGGCGGTAAGCACCAGTACCGATCATGGCCCGGCCATTGTTGAAGTCGGCCGTTGAGGAATTCTCGTGCAGTTGGCGCGACAGGATCATGATTGCCGTCAGTTCCGCATCCAGAAACGGAGTCGGCTCGCTTGTGGTGATGCGGATTGTCCGGTCATCGACAACATCAACGCTCTTCACGGTGCGGACCGTCGAAGCGAAGGAACCTGGGCTGTTCGGAACCAATGGCAGCCGCGCGAAAGAGAAGGCGACGTCCTCCGCGCGCAAGGGGGTTCCATCGTGGAAACGAATGCCTTCGCGAAGGCGGAACTCCCACGTCAGATCATCAACGGCGCGCCAGGATTCAGCAAGGCGTGGTACAATGCGACCGCTGTTATCGAAGTCGACCATAGGGTCGAACACCTGGCGCAGAATCGCGTTGTTACTGTTAGCTCGATGGAAATGCGGGTCCATAGCAGTGGGCGCAGACTGAGCCGCAATAGTAAGGGTGTTCTGCGCATGAGCAACGAACGGAAGAGAGCAACATACAGCGGCAAGTAAAAGACTACGCAC
Source organism: Roseomonas xinghualingensis (assembly GCF_025791835.1). GTDB lineage: Bacteria > Pseudomonadota > Alphaproteobacteria > Acetobacterales > Acetobacteraceae > Roseomonas > Roseomonas xinghualingensis. Next base: position 10,817 of record NZ_JAOXLP010000025.1, on the reverse strand, counting down.
TCGGATCCCCTTCGCCTTAGCTTCGGGAAGCCTGCCACCTGCCCCTGCATTGTCAACCCAATGTGATCCGCATGGGGTGGCTGAACGTAACGCCATTGCCTGATCTTAGGGCTGGCGATGTTGTGCCCTCCGGGAATGTCCCCACGCTTTCAGGGAAGAGCCGTTCATTCAATATGCGCCGTCAGAAGCCCATTCCGCACTTTCTTGTGAGCGCTTAGCTTTCCTCTCGGTTCCTTGCCCTCGCTTCATTGAGCCGATCAGCAGACGGGACATTCATATAACCTCACTGTTGTCAGCCTCCGCAGACACGTTGGGCGACATCCGATGAGAGATCGATGCTCTTTCAGTAATGAAGATCAAAAGCTGGTACGAGAATATCTCTGCTTGCCTTACCCTATCGGAGCGTGATTGAGCAATTCACGCATATTATGCACTACGGGGGGAATCTCCTTCCCCGCACCTGCTTCCCATTGGCCCCGCAAGCTTAAGGAAAGCGTTCCTGCACTTTCCCTCCGAACCCACTCCGCCTTGCATCAAGCGCCGGGCTTCTTGGGTAAGCTTCCTCTTTCCGGCGCTCCTCTTCCCACTCGCCACGCGGGCGGAGCCTGCAGAGGCACCGGTTCAACCCGTTCTGGCCCGCCCAGCGGCTCCTGCTGTGCAGGATTTCTCCAGCCGACGCGCCCATTTTCTCGGCACCATCAGGGCGGAAGCACAACAGAAGGGTATTCCCCCTGCCCTTGCCGATGCTGTCGCCACGGTGGAGAGCGCCTACGATCCCAGCGCGAGAGGCCAGGACGGGGAGGTTGGGCTGATGCAGATCCTGCCCTCCACAGCCGCCATGCTGGGCTTCCGCGGTAGCAACGCGGCACTGGCTGAACCGCAGACCAACATACGTTACGCTGTTGCCTATCTCGCCCGTGCCTGGGAGCTCGCCGACGGCAATCTGTGTCGCGCCCTGATGAAGTATCGCGCCGGCCATGGCGAGGAGCGGATGACATCCCTCTCAGTCACCTATTGCCGCCGGGCCATCTCGCACCTGGCCAGCATAGGCTCTCCCCTGGCCACTGGACCGGGCGCGGTGGTTCCTCCTGCCATGGCCGGGAACACCCGTCGCGCTCGTGGGCTCGATCGTGTTGGCCTCACTGGCAGCGAGCGCGCCCGGCTGCGTAAAGGCCAGCGCACCGAAGCGGACATCCGGCATTATGAGGCCGCTCAGGCAGCCCGTGTGCGTGCCCTGACCACTCGCCGGCCCGTGGGTATCCGCCCTGGCTCAATCCGCCGCCCTGCTGCGTCCAGGAACGCCTCGCCAGGCGAAACCTGAATCTGCGAGACCATCCACAGAACTACTCAATCTCCAGCCTGTACGCTTGGGCGGCCACAGCACGCGATGCGTGTGCCTGATCCACCGCCTCATCCATGTCACCTTGCACAGCTGCACCCTTTGAGTACCGAACTGTCATCTTCAGGAAGATCCGCCTGCGTCAGTGGTAGCGATTTGTGATCCGCTTCCCACTCCAGAAGAGAAGCGCCCACCACATTATTCCGATATGGTTATTTTGAGGAGTGCGGGCCGGAAGCAAAGCCGACAGGAAACGGGCATCTCGATGGGCAAGCTGCGCAGCCAAGCCTGGTTCGACGATCCGGATGATCCGGACATGACGGCGCTCTACCTGGAGCGCTATCTGAACTACGGGATCACACGCGAGGAGTTGCAGTCCGGCAGGCCCATCATTGGTATTGCCCAGACCGGCAGTGACCTTACCCCCTGCAACCGCCACCATCTTATCCTTGCCGAGCGCGTAAAGACCGGCATCCGTGAAATGGGCGGCATTCCCATGGAGTTCCCTGTCCACCCGATCCAGGAGACCGGCAAGCGGCCCACGGACCGGGCTCGATCGGAACCTCGCCTATCTCGGCCTTGTGGAAGTGCTGTTCGGCTACCCGCTCGATGGGGTGGTGCTTACCACCGGTTGCGACAAGACAACCCCCGCCTGCCTGATGGCTGCGGCAACGGTGAACCTTCCGGCCATCGTGCTGTCGGGCGGCCCGATGCTGGACGGGCATTACAAAGGTCGCCTTGCTGGCAGTGGCACCATCATCTGGGAGGGGCGGCAACGCCTTGCGGCCGGTGAAATCGGCTACAAGGAATTTATGGAAATGGCTGCCGCCTCCGCGCCCAGCATCGGCCATTGCAACACCATGGGCACAGCGCTGTCAATGAATTCCCTGGCCGAGGCACTGGGCATGAGCCTGCCTGGCTGCGCTTCCATCCCTGCCCCTTACCGCGAACGTGGCCAGATGGCCTATGCCACAGGTCGCCGCATCGTCGAGATGGTGCACGAGGAACTGACGCCGCGCGCCGTGATGACAAGGGAGGCCTTTGAGAACGCGATCATGGTGGCGTCCGCTTTGGGCGCCTCCACCAATTGCCCGCCGCACCTGATTGCCATTGCGCGCCACGCCGGCGTCCATTTGTCCCTGGATGACTGGCAGCGTGTCGGACATGACGTGCCAATGCTGGTGAACTGCCAACCCGCAGGCGCCTTCCTCGGCGAAGCCTTTCGCCGCGCCGGAGGAGTGCCGGCCGTCATGCGGGAACTGCTGGGGGCCGGCCTCCTGCATGGGTCAGCACTCGGCGTATCCGGACGCAACCTGTCCGGGATACTGGACAAAGTGGCGGTAGAGGATCGTGAGGTGATCCGCCCGTTCGCAGCCCCCCTGATGCCCCAGGCCGGTCTGCTGGTGCTGCACGGGAATCTTTTCGATTCCGCGGTGATGAAGACCAGCGTTATCTCACCAGAGTTCTACAATCGCTATCTCTCAAACCCGGATGATCCGGATGCTTTCGAAGGGCGCGCGATCGTCTTTGAAGGACCGGAGGACTACCACGCCTGCATCAACGACCCAGGCCTGGCAATTGACGAGCACTGTATCCTCTTCATCCGGAACTGCGGCCCCATCGGCTTCCCCGGCTCGGCGGAGGTCGTGAACATGCAGCCACCGGATGCGCTGATCCGGCACGGCATCACCTCCCTTCCCTGCATCGGCGACGGCCGGCAGAGTGGCACTTCGGCCAGCCCCTCCATCCTCAACGCGTCACCGGAGGCGGCAGCCGGCGGAAACCTCGCGATCCTGCGGACCGGCGACAGGGTCCGGGTGGATCTGCGCCGCCGCCGGGTGGATTTGCTGGCCCCTGAGGCGGAGATCACCGTGCGGCGTGCTGGCCTGTCACCGCCGCCCCTGTCAAACCAGACGCCCTGGCAGGCACTATACCGCGAGCAGGTTGGCCAATTATCCAACGGCGCCTGCCTGGAGAGCGCGCTAGCCTATCAGGATCTGGCGCATACCGCCGGTCTGCCGCGCCACTCCCACTGAACTCCCGGAGGACGCGATGACCCAAAGATCCGGTCCTCCACCTGCCTCGCCAAAGGGCACCAAGCCGATACTGCGCGAGATGACACCGCCCACACCCGCCGCCCAGGTTACCTGTGTGGGCGAGTGCATGATCGAACTGCGCGAACGCCAGGATGGGCTTCTCTCGCGCGGCTTCGGCGGGGACACGCTGAACACCGCCATCTATCTCGCCCGGCTTGGCATTGCCGTGGAGTATGTGACCGCACTTGGTGACGACGCACATAGCGAGGACATGCTGCGTGCATGGAAAGAAGAAGGCGTGGGCACGGAGTTGGTGCTGCGCCTGCCCGGCTACCTCCCGGGCCTGTATATGATCCAGACCGACACGACGGGCGAACGGCGCTTCTCCTACTGGCGTGACAGGTCCCCGGTCCGCCGGCTTTTCGACCTGCCTGAGACACCACACATCGAGGCTGCGCTTGCTGCATCCAACGTGATCTACCTGTCCGGCATCACCCTGTCGCTGTTCCACCACGCTGCGCGAGAGCAGTTGTTCGTGACACTGGAAGCAGCCCGGGCCCAGGGCGGCCGGGTGGTGTTCGACAGCAACTTCAGGCCGCGCGGCTGGCACGATCCAGAGGAGGCACGCGCATCCTTCCAGCGCACGCTCAGCCTCAGCGACACCGTGCTGGCCGGGGTGGAGGATTTTGCTCTTCTCGACGGTGAAGGTTCGGCCAAGGCCTTGATCGCACGACTGCGTCGTGCAGGCGTAGCCGAAGCCGTAGTAAAACTGCAGGAGCCTGGCTGCATCGTGCTGCATGGCATGGTGGAAACGCCTGTGCCTCAGCCGGAAGTGGTGACGCCGCGGGACACCACTGCCGCAGGCGACAGCTTTGCCGCAGCCTTCCTCGCCGCTCGTCTGTCTGGGCTACCGCCAGAGGCTGCGGCGTGCGCCGGCCACCGCCTGGCGAATGCCGTGATCCGTCACCCAGGAGCGATCATCCCGCGCGACGCCATGCCTATTGACGTGTTGCGCCTCCTGACCCCGCCGGAGACCACATGACCACATCTGTTGACATCGCTGACCTGCTGCGCGCGGCAAGGATCGTTCCCGTGCTCACGATCCAGGACGTCGCAACCGCGGTGCCACTTGCCAGCGCCCTGGTGGCAGGCGGCGTTCGCACCCTGGAGGTCACGTTGCGTACCCCAGTCGGAGCGAAGGCAGCGGAGGCGATCATGGCTGCGGTACCGGGCGCGATCGTCGGGCTAGGCACGGTACTGACACGTCGCGACCTTGAACTGGCCGAGGCAATTGGCGCCACATTCGCTTTCTCGCCCGGCGCCACGCCCGATCTACTCGACGCTGCCGCTGAGGCCGCCATTCTCTTCGTACCCGGCATCGCCACGGCGTCGGAACTGATGGCGGCCATGACGCGGGGCTTCACCACCGTGAAGCTGTTCCCGGCGGCTCAGCTCGGCGGCACCGAGGCCCTGAAGGCACTTGGCGGGCCATTTCCCGAAGCGCGCTTCTGTCCAACCGGCGGCATCAGCGAGAAGAAAGCGCTAGATTACCTGGCCCTTCCCAATGTCGTGGCAGTGGGCGGATCCTGGCTCGCCCCATCGGCCGAGGTGGCGGCAGGAAACTGGACCGCCATTGAGGCACGCGCCCGTCGCGCCATGTCTGGCACGTCCCCTTGAACGAAGGAGCAGGCCAGCTGGCTGCCTGCCGGCGACATCTCTCTTCCTGGAAGGATGCGTGATGCTGGAGACCTGGCGCTGGTTTGGTCCGGAGGATCCTGTACCGCTGGTTCATGCGCGGCAAGCAGGTGCGTCCGGCGTGGTCACGGCACTCCACCACCTCAACCAGGGCCGTGCCTGGCCGAAGGAGGAGGTGGAAGCGCGAAAGAGACAGATTGAAGCGGCGGGCCTCACCTGGGCCGTAGTCGAGAGCATCGCCGTGGCCGAGGACATCAAGACACGCACGGGCGCCTTCCGGGACCTCATCGAAGGCTACAAGGAATCGATCCGCGTCGTGGCCCGGACCGGGGTGAAGACCATCTGCTACAACTTCATGGCAGTTACCGATTGGGCGCGGACCGATCTCGCATGGCGGCTGCCGAGCGGTGGCTATGCCCTGCGCTTCGACTGGACCGATCTCGCTGCTTATGACCTACATGTGCTTCGCCGCCCGGGTGCAGAGGCAGACCATCCGGCCGAGCGCCGGGCCGCCGCCATGGCACGCTTCCACGCCATGTCGGAAAGCAAGGTCGACCGGCTGGAGCGCGTTCTGATTGACTGGCTCCCGGCACGTGAGTTCATTTATGACCGTGCAGGATTCCAGCGCATGCTCGATATCTACCGTGATGTCGGCACCGACGGGATGCGGGCCAATCTGGTGGAGTTCGTCCGGGAGGTAGCACCCGTGGCCGCCGAAGAAGGCGCGCGGCTTTGCATCCACCCCGATGATCCAGCCTTCCCGATCTTCGGACTGCCCCGTGTCATGTCAACGGCGGCGGATGTTCGTGCGCTCCTCTCCGCCGTGCCGGAGATTGCAAATGGCCTTACCCTCTGCACCGGCGCCTTTGGCAGCAATCCGGCCAACGATCTTACGGCCATGGTGGAGGAGTTCGGACCGCGCATTCACTTCGCGCATCTGCGTAATGTGACGATCGAGCCTGATGGGTCCTTCTACGAGGCAAACCACCTCGATGGGCATACCGACATGGTCGCCGTTGTCGCTTCCCTGATGCGCGAGGAGGACAGACGCAACAGGGAAGGTCGCGAGGATGCCATGATCCCGATGCGCCCGGATCATGGCCATCTCCTTGTGGATGACATAGGGAAGAAGGTGAACCCAGGATATTCCTGCATCGGGCGATTGAAGGGGCTGGCAGAGCTGCGTGGGGTGATGCGGGCTGTGCTGGCATTTGGCACGGGGCGAGTGAACTAGATGCATGTCCGCGTTTCACCAACCATTGGCACATTTCATCCGGCACTCGCTCGGAAGCTATTTCGAGCAGAACAATTTCATATCGACGGCTGCGACCTATGTCCGGCAGGGCAGAAGACACCAAATCCAAAGCAGGTACCGGCGTTCGTCGCGCCGGGCATAGATGTTTGATCGAAGCGTCCAGCTAAGTTCCAGGCATCACGGGAGGAAGAAGCAAATGAAACAAAACAATGCCGGCCTGTTGCTCTCACGGCGCGACGCCCTTGTAGGAGGGCTGGGGGCTGGCACGCTCGCCCTGCCCTTCATCGCAAGCGCCCAGCAGGCATGGCCCAATCGCCCCATCACAATGATTGTTGGCTTCCCACCAGGTGGACAGACCGATTTTGCCGCGCGCATCCTTCAGCAGGGCCTCTCCTCTGCGCTCGGGCAGGGCGTGGTCATCGATAATCGCGGCGGCGCGGGCGGGAACCTCGGCACGGATGCCGTGCTGCGTGCGCGGCCCGACGGTTACACCCTGCTCGCCGGCAATGCGAACCCGCTCACCATCAACCCGCACACCTTCCAGGGCATGACGATCGATCCGTTGCGGCTCACACCGGTCGGGATGATGCTGAAATCCTCGCTGATCCTCTGCGTTCATCCTTCCGTGCCGGCGAAAACCCCACAGGAGTTTGCCGCATGGACGCGGCAACAAGACGGGGGCAAGGGCGTGAACTACGGGTCAGGCAGCGCGGGAAGCCTGACGCATGTTGCGATGGAAATGTTCAAAAACCGCATCGGCAACCCGCCGATGGAGCATGTCCCCTACCGTGGCAGCGGCCCCGCTCTGCAGGACTTCATCGTCAATCGCTTCAGCGCCATGTTCGACGGTGCCTCGGTGATGGCTCCATTCATTCGGGCCAACCAGATCCGGGGGATGCTCACCACCGGTACGCAGCGAATTCCTGCCTTCCCCGATATTCCCACCTCGGCCGAGCAAGGCTTGCAGGACTTCTCCTTCACCGCCTGGGTCGGCCTATTCGGACCGCCAGGCCTGCCCGACGAAATCGTGCAGCGCCTGAACTCTGCATTGAACCAAGCGGTGCAGGACACGGCCGTGCGCGATCGAATCACCGCCCAAGGTGATGAACCTGGTGGCGGGACGGCAGAGGAACTCGGCACCACGATGCATAATGACCATGCACGCTGGGGTGAGGTGGTGCGGGCCAATAACATCCGTGCCGACGCTTGATCTGGCGGGCCAATCGAGATCTCAGGGCTTTAGGTCCTGAGAAGGATCATCCGTTCTGCCGGGGCATGACGCGGTTCGAGGAACCGCGCCATGCATCCCCGCCTCACTCCAGACGAGACGTTGCCGCACACTACTCCCTCATCGGAACGCAGCCGGCGCCGGTATCCGTCCAAGGATCTCCGGCGTGAGCGTTTTCAGCCAATCCACGCTCTTCTGGCCCACGGGCGTCGTTACCATCTCTGCCGGGAAGGTGATCATGTCCGTCATGACCGGGAAAGCATATCGGTCGGTGTGAAGTGTTGTGCCGATCAGCTGATTTTCCAGCCCCTGCCCGTCTGGACGGATGGTAACGGAGGAGGTGAGCGACGGAAAGCTGAGGCCACGAAAAGCGGCAGCCAGTTCGGCATCATTGGGCCACTGCCCGCCCTTGGCCGCGAGGGCCTTCTCATAACCTGCCTTCATCGCGAAGACAGCCTGCGCCATGTGGTGTGTTGAGTAGATCGGGTAGGCGTTGAAGCGCTTCTGATAGCTCTCGGTAAAGTCCTTCAGCAGAGCCGGGTTCGCTGGCGATGGGTGAAGGAACCAATGATCGCCTCGAGCTCCGATGATGTGTCCCGCTGGTAGCGCCTTGCTAACCCGCTCAAGCGAGGATTCCGCCAGGGGCATCACAAAGGTGCTTCGCTCGAAAAGCTTCCGGTCAGCCGCCTGCCGAATAAAGGTATCGAGATCGCCACCCCAGGAGGTGGAGAAGATAACATCGGGCCTGAGAGCCAGGAGCCGGGTAATCTCGCTGGAAAAATCGGTAGCGCCGAAGCGCGGGAACAGTTCCGCGGAGACGCGCACGCCCGGCTTCAGGGTCTGCATGCCCGTGCGGAAAATATCCCAGGAGTCACGGCCCCAGGCATAATCCTGATTGACCACGGCCAGGCTACGGAAATCGGGTTTGGATTTCAGTAGATAGAGTAGAGCCGAAAGAATTTCCGGTGTCGCATTGCCTTGCGTGCGATAGGCATAGTCGTAGCGGCCATCCTCGAAGACGCGCTGCGTACCGCAGTCCCATAGCAGGGTGGGTCGCTTCATCTCATCAGCCAGCGGTGCACAGGCAAGGCAGGAAGCCGAGGATATTGCGGCAAAGAGAAGGTGGACGTTTTCACTTTGGACCAACCGCCGATACTCGCCCACGAAATGGTCAACCCCCGGTCCTTCATCGACGAAAATTGGCCGCAGCTTCACACCACCAATCCCGCCGGCGGCATTGAGATCATCGAAGAGCATCTCTGCCGCCTGGCGGCCGGGCACGCCGAAGACGCTGGATGGGCCCGAAAGAAACGTCGCGATACCAACCTTGATCTCAGCCGGCTTCTGCGCCTGCGCCTGCGCCTGCGCCTGTGTCCGCCGTCCGGGAAGCAGAAGAGCCCCTGCAGCAAGGCCAGCACTCAGCGTCGCACGCCGGGACAGGTTCGAAAAAGGCCCGCGCTCGACGGGCTGATCAGCTTTGGTCATGGACTTCTCCTCATGCGGCCGCTTATCGGCTCTGTTGGCCAAGGCTGGCATTTGCCAGCCTTGGATTTCAACGGAGGGATCTGGCCCCCTCCGCCAGGCACATGGTTCTGCCCGGCGCTACACGCCGCCCATCATCCAACTCTGATTCCGATCTCGCAGATGGTGGCACCCTTCCGCTTCGCATCGCGCCATCAACCGCCGCAACGCCTCGTCCGCGGCCAAACACACTCGTCCGCTGGCCAAGCTGCAGCCTAAGCGGGTAGTCCCGGGCCCTCTGGCATGATTTCGCCCCGCTCGATCACCAGGGTCCTATCCACCAGCGGGGCCAAGAGATCCGGACTGCTCTCGGTGATCAGAATGGCAAGCTCCGGCAGGGCTGCCCGCAGACGGCCCAGTGCCTCGGCGTAGCGAAGCGCCAGAGCGGGCGCGAGACCCTGAAGGGGCTCATCCAAAAGCACGGCGCGCGTGCCGACCATCAAGGCGCGGCCAAGTGCCACCATCTTGCCCTGTCCGCCCGACAGGCCCGCAGCCTTACGTGGCGCGACATCATGCAGTTCAGGCAGCAGGCCCATGACCACTTCAAGCCGCCGCCGGATCTCGGCCTCCTGCAGCTTCAGCACCTCGGCAGGAAGCCGCAGGTTCTCCAGGACCGTGAAGCTACCGAAGAGACGCCGCTCTTCCGGAGCATAGCCTATGCCGAGCGCGGCGCGGCGATGAGCGGGTGCAGCCGTACAATTCTGACCGTTAATGCGGATGCCTCCCTCGCGAAGCGGCAGGAGGCCCATAAGGGCGCGTAAAGTCGTCGTCTTGCCTGCGCCGTTCCGGCCGACGAGCGCCACCCGGCTTCCGGCCTCCACATCGATTTCCACATTCCGCAGCACCGGTGCGCCTGCAATATCGACACAGGCTCTCTCAAGCCGCAACATGAGAAGCCTTGCCGGTCCGGATGCCGATCACATCGCGCTGCACGGCCGGGTCGGACAGGATTTCCCCAGGAGGCCCGAGCGCCACAATCCTCCCCTGCCCCCAGACCGCGACGCGGTCGGCGATGCGGCTGACCACGTCCATGTCGTGCTCAACGAAGACCGCCGTCACGCCGGCGCTCCGCAGCACGCGCGCCAGGGTCTCAACCACTGCCATCTTGTCGGCCGCCGCGACGCCGCTCGTAGGCTCATCCATCAGAAGCAGATTTGGACGCAGCGCCACAGCCATGGCGATATCAGCCAGCTTGCGCGTTCCCTCATTAAGCGCGTCGGCCCGCGATCGTGCAACGGGCATTAGGCCAAAGCGCTCCAGCAGCTCTTCTGCCTCTTCACGGAAGGCAGGGCGCAGCAATGGGAGGAAGGCGGAGAAGGCCCCTTCCCGCGCCGCCACGGCCATTGCAGCGTTCTCCAGCACCGTGTGCTCGGTGAAGAGTTGCGGCAACTGGAAAGACCGCGCGATGCCCATACGCACGATTTCGCGTGGCCGCATCCCCAGGATCTGCTGGCCTTGGTAGATGATGGAGCCGCCTTGGGGCCGCAGATAGCCCGTGCTCATGTTGATGAAGGTCGTCTTGCCTGCGCCATTTGGGCCGATGATGGCGAGGAACTCACGTTCCATCACGTCTAGAGCATGATCCGAGCGATCTGATTCGAATATTCTTGCCCGACGCGGCGACGATCTGATTCACCCTGATGGCTGGTAGGGAGGCCAGCATGGATGGGCCGGACCTTATCGGAGGATCTTCGCAGCCGCGTCGTTAGGGCAGTGGAGGGCGGGCTTTCGCGCCGCGCGGCC
>NZ_JAOXLP010000024.1 GCF_025791835.1 Roseomonas xinghualingensis | reverse complement strand
TCGTAGATGGTCGTGTAGTTGGCGCTGGCTATACGGCGCACACTCTGAAGCGCCTGATCGCTGTTGGCTCCAGGGGTGATGCCGGCTGCCGCCGGGAAGGCGAGCAGCTCCTCCTGCACCATGTTCAGCCACCAGTCCGGGACCAACGTGGCTGGCACGCCAGCAGCAGGATTGCCGTTGGTGAAGTAGCCTTCCACACCGGCCAGCGCAGGGACGGCAGGTTTTGACGCGACGGCAGTCGCGCTTCGAATGCGCCTCATGTCAGCTCCTGTAAGCAATCTGCAGTATGGTGTGAGCAGGGCGGAGGCGGTTCAGCACGCACTCCAAGGCATCATTGCCCCACGCGGCAAGGGGCTCACCGGCTGCCGAGGCGCCGGCGACGAAATCGGTCACGGTCACACTGGGGGCATGGACGCGCCAGGTATGCGCCCAGTCTTCGCCATACAGGGGCGAGCCAGCCGAGAAGACGCCGGCTCTGGCCGGGGTGAACTCCTCGATGGTGATCGAGTAGCCCAGCGCCTCGGCAACCGCGATGAAGTAGGCGCGCGACTGGCCGCCGAGCGCGGCGATGCGGGCCAGCAGAGCGGCCTGCCGCTCCTGTAGCCCCTGATTGTCCGGAGCGCAGGTATCGGGCAGGCCATAGGCGCGTTCCCAATCTGGCAGGAGTTCGACCGTCTGTGATGGGGCGCTCTCGCGCAGCAGCAGATCCTGAGCGCGCTGGTGTGCTGCATTGGCGCCGGCGGCGAGGCCGGCCACCAGCCGCATGAGCATGGCATCGGGGTCTCGTGACCAGATCGCGCCGACCGGCAGGAGATCGGCGAGGGCCTGAGTGAAATCCTCCGCGTTGAGCACTGGCGCACTCATGGAAAGGTCACCGTCCCTGGGATGCCGATGACGCCGGGCGCGAAGTTCACGTCACCAGCGGGCCAGGATATGGTGTGGTACCCCTCGCCCGAGGCCCGCGACGCAGCCTCGATCAATCGCGACTTACGCAGCGTGCCGCCGGGCACCGCGTCGCGAGCGATCTGGGCCAGCACCCCCTCAGCGACAGCGGCCCGCACGACCGTCGTATTCGGGGAGAGGTCAGAGAAGGTGACGTTCACCGCCTGTGGCGTCGGCGCCAAAACCAGGCTGTCGGCGGTCACCGGGCGCCGCTCGTCAATCACCGCCTGCACCGCAGCGATATCCAGTGCGGTGGGGATGATGTCCTCGCGGCCATCCATCACGAAGACCACGTCCACCGTCCCGGCGCCTCGCCGCTGCGGATAGGCCCAGGCGCGGGTGACGCCCGGAACCGAAAGGGCCCAGGCAACATAGTCGGAGGCCGCGCCGCCCTGCGGGGGAGAGGACAGACGCAGGCGCAGCCGGGCCTGCAGGGCCGCATCCTGCTCCTCCGCGCCTCCTCCGGTGAACCCGGGCGCCGCCACCATCGCCGTGTTGAACAGCCCCGGCACCGCTGTCAGCATCGTCAGCCTCGCCTCCGGCGCCAGGTTCGCCGCGGCTCCGCCCTCGACAGCCTCCACCGGCACGGAGGCGGATCCGCTTGCGCCGATCACAGCCGCGCTGGTCGTGGCGTAGGTCGTGCCATCGGAGCGGGTCAGCTGAGTGCCCAGATCGATCGGAATGCCAGGCGTGCCGGTGAAGATGACCATTCCGATTGCCTGACTGGCAGGCTTGCGTGTGAGGCCGACCAGCCGGGCCCAGCGATCCAGGAACTCGCCCTCGGCGGCGTCGGGAATGACCTGCCGGACGATCCAGTCCAGGTAGCCCATCTGCTGGTGTGCCAGCCCGGCCTCGGCATCGGCGAGGATGCCTTCCATGCTGTGCCGCAACGGTGGCTGATCCGCGGGGAGCCTGGATTGCACGAAGGAGCGGGTATCGCGCCGCAGGGTCTCCAGCGTCGGCCGCGCGAAGGGCATCAGGCAATCCTCCAGGCAAAGTCATAGGTCGTGCTGGCCTCCCCGGTGCGCTCGTCCCGGCGATGCAGGGTCACGGCCAGGGCGAGTTGGTCATTCGCGGCGCCGCGCCACTCAGCGGCCACCTCCACACGGGAGGCCACGCCGTCCTCCGTCAGCCAGGAAAGCGCCTCACGAGCGTAGCTCTCGGCTTGGCGGAGAGTGGCCAGGGTCCGCTTCGCCCGCCGCAGCAGCCAGAGCCGAGAGCCGACTGAGCCGCGCGCGTCCTCGGGGCCGATGGGCATATCGCCCCACCAGCCACGCGGATCGCCATCCCATGGCTCGCCGGGCGTATCGGTCTCGCCTGCTGTGCGGTCCGTCAGAAGGCTGATAGCCACGGCGGTGCGCAGGCCGCTGTCAGGCGCCAGGCCATTGCCCGCCCACAGCAGATCGCCGCGGCTTGCCGCCGCGTCCCAGGTGACTGCGAGATCCATCGTCTTACTCCGCGCCGATCGGCACCGTGGTCGTGCCACCACCCGTGCCCGTCTCGTGGTGGCGGTGGCCGCGCAGGCTCACGCCCTCGCCGGTGATGTTCTGGGTCGCGGTGATGGTCCCCTCGACCTCGAGGTTGCCCACCACCGTCACGAGGGGCGCGGTCATGATGACCGCCGGCGCCTTGACCTCGACGGGGCCGCTGCTGACGATGGTCACCTTCAGCGCGCCGATGATCTCCACGCCGTCGCTCCGGAGCACCACCTGCTGCCCGCGCTTATCGCGGAAGCCGACCTCGCCCGGGGCAAGGCCTGGGATGCGAAGGGCCGAGGCATCGGCCATGAGCGCCACGAGGTGATCGCGGTTCCCGCCCACCTCCAGCACCATCACATCAGCGCCCTCTTCGGGCAGCGCCGAGATGCCGTAGGGCATCAGCAGCTCGACGCGGTTGCGCATGTCGCCGTTTGCCAGCAGCACGGTGGCCAGGGCACGGCCGCCGCGGGTGCGGGTGCTGACGATCTTCCCCCGGGTCGGCTCGCTCATCGGATCGGGATCAGGTCCACTAGGCCGCTATTGGTGCCGCCTTCCTGCTTTTTCGCCTTTGCCTTCTCCCCCACAGGAGGCGGCTTCGGGGTCCAGGCGCCCGGCGGGCCGACCGTCAGCTCAGTGGTACGGCCGCTCTGCTCGTCCAGGATGTAGGAGACGCCCGCGATCAGCATCTCGCCCTGCATCAGGAGCGTCGGCGCGTTCACCTGGACCAAGGTGTTGGACAGCCAGGGCAAGCCATCGCTCTGCAGCCAGCCCTTGGTGGTAATGATGGCCTGGAGCCCCTTCGCTCTCGCTGTGGTGGCCGCCCACACCGCGCGCTCCCTGGCCTGGGCCGTCGTCATGGCAGCCTCTCCCTTGAGGATGCGGGGGCGATAACGCGGCACCTCGGGGTCGTCGGCCGAGCCCAGTACACTGACCTGGACGCCGGCACTCGGCCGCTCGGCTTCGTCCTCGTCCTCCAGGTCGCCATCGCCATCCGAAGACGAGGATGCGGCGGTGGGTTTCTGGGCCTGGACGATGTACCGGCTGAACCGTTCCGAGCCATCGAGGAGTACCTTGGCCTTTTCGATGTTGCGGCCCTCCTGCAGGCTGTCCTTCGCGCGGCCTTGCCCCGTGCGCGCCAGCACCAGCGCGCCATCGGGCGCGTCGGTCGCCAGGACGCTACGGAGCCGGCAGAGGCGCTCGATGGCCTCGAAGGCCGTCTCCCCATGATCCAGCATCGCCTCGCTCTTGAAGGGCTCGCCCATCTCCGTCTCTGCCCTGACGGTGACGCCGAAAGGGGTGGCAAGGGCGCGCGCGACGGCATCCAGGGTGGCGCCCCGCAGTTCGCTGCCACGCAGCTCCGGTGTGCAATCGATGAGGTCGGCGGTCTTGCTCCTGCCGGTGATCAGCACTTCGTGCCGGCGAGCCTCGATCGTAGGCGCCACGACATCGACATGGCCGGTCAGCACCACGGTGCCGCCCAGACGGATCACCACAGGCATGAAGGGCTTGATCGGTTCGCCCTGGCCCGGCCACCGACCTGCGGCGGTCAACTCGAAATCAGAGGCCATCCGGTCCAGCTCGCGGCTGACCCGCAGCCCCTTCCAGCCGGTGAAGATCCGCGCGCCGATCTGCAGCTCGACACTTTCGTTCACGGCGACAGCCTCAGCCCGGCCGCCGGCAGGAAGGCGGGATGCGGCGCCCCGGTCACACCGGCCAGTTCATCGGCGCGCGAAGCATCCCGGTAGAGCCGGTGTGCGGCAGCGAGAGCGGGGAGGCTGCGACCCGCGTCATAGGGCACCATCCGGGGGGCCTGCTGGATGCGCTCGCGGAAGTCCTCCACGACCGCCACCGACAACGCACGCCAGGCCCTGAACAACTCATCGTCGCCTGCATTGGCGGCGTGCTCTGCAGCTGTATCGAGCGCCTCGATCAGGGCATCCCGGATCGGGACGGCCGCATCCGCGTGGGGCCAGTCCGCCAGAGCATAGGTCTGGACTGCCGCCGCCAGTGCGGTCTGCCGGATCAGAGCCTCGGTCCCCAGACGCAGCGCCTCGTGCTCCCGCGCCTCATCTACTGGAAGCGGCAGGATCTCGGGTTCGGCCCAGAGGGCCAGGAGAGCCACCCCGGCGTCCATGCGGGGGTCACGCGTGCCATCGGCCCTGGAGGAAAAGGCCTCTCCTGCCTCAGGGATAGCGGCCTCCACCGGGGCCGCCTCAGCTACTGCCTCGACGGTGCCGGTGACGCGGGCTGCATAGGTACTGGCATCCACCGCGTCATCGTCGCGGCCGAGATCGGCGATTGCCCGACCGATAGACAAAACGTTGAGGCCAGGCATGCCCAGGAAGCGGCCGGCCAGCACGGAGGCGGCATCGGAGAGCATGCCCAGGCCGGCACGCATCAAGAAGCCGCCGAGGCTGCTCTTGGCGACCCGATGAACGGCAAAGGCGAAGCGCGCGATCTTGATGACGCGCTTCACGGTCGCGAGCAGGTTGCTCAGCGTGCTCTTCTTCTGCAGGAGCCCGGCAGTGCCGGACCACTCCACAAAGGTCAGCGTGAAGACGGCCATGCCGCCGTCTGCCTTCGTTTCCCTGACGCTGATGCGGCTACAGATCACCTGGAACTCGCCCAGGGTCGGATGGATCAGCGCCCCCGGGCCGGCCGTGTCCTCACATGCGGCCAGCAGGGCATCCCGCGTTTCCATGTAGTCGTCGCCGATGACGAAGGCATCGAACCCGAACCTCCGGATGGATCGCCCAAGATCCTCCGCTGCCCCTTGGTTGCTCAGGGGGAACTCATGCTCGGCAACCCGCCGGCCGCCCTCCCGGTCATGCGTGTCCACCTCAAAGGGAACGCCACGGAACGAGGCTGGACGCAGCCCATCCCGCCAGGTGCCGGTCGGCAGGCCGGGAAGGATCGCGCTGAGAATGCCGGACATCAGGCGACGCCCAGGCGCGCGTAGCCGACATCCAGGGTCGGGCTACGGGCGACGCGGCCGCGGGTCTCAGCGTCCACCCGGGTGCCAGGAGGCGCATTCTCGAAACGCACACTCACCTCCACTTCGCCGCGCTGCATTTCGGACGGCCTCTCCCACAACGACGTGCGCCGCTCCGCCTGCCTGTCCGCCATGCCTGCCCATGGAGAGCGGGCGGCCTGTCGATCCAAGAAAGGACGGTCCTCCGCGTCGGCGTCCCGCCCGTAGGAAGCTGGCCGGAGGACCGATCGGCCCGCGTCAGGGTCCATCTCGAGGGACTGTCGCCGGAACAGCGGGTGACCGGTGTCGGGGTCTAAGGCCGGAGCGTCGTAGAGGTTCCCGGCCCGGCCGCCCATGCGGCGCTGGCCCTGCCCTGAGGCGGGTGCTGCGGGCGACTGGAAGCCCTGTCCTCGGTCCCAGGCATCCATGATGCGCTCGACCACACCAAGGATCTCTCGAAATCCTGCCAGGACCGATGCAATGGCACTGTCCTGAAGGCGCTTCATCGCGGCGTTCGTCTTGTTGATGAAGCCTGTGATCTCATCCCAATACTTCCAGGCCGTGACTATTGCCGTTCCAATCCCAGCAATGGCCAGGGTCACCGGACCACCAAGGAAGGCGACGATCTTTCCAAGGCTGACCACAGCGGAGAGAGCGCCGGCCGCGAATGGGGCGGCCAGCAGCGCGCCGATGCCGATGAAAGCGTTTTTCCAGCCTGTCGTGTTGGTGACCGTCTCGTTAACCGACCGCATAGCCCGGCCGATGCTTTCCATACCATCAGCCACCTCGCGCCAGTCGATCCCCTTCAGGGACGTGGAAATCTCGCTGGCCCATCCCCCCAGGCGCTCCGAGACCGCCTCGCGGTTCTGCTTGATGAGGTCCGCGAAGTGCTGACCTAAATCACCGAGGATGGGCGCCAGCCGGGCGCCGATGGTCAGGCGCACACCCTCCATCGCCGCACTGAAGTTGATCATGCCCTGCCGGCTGCGCCTGACACTGTCCAGCGTGCGGTTGTCCAGCGTCGCAGCGTACTGGCGGGCTTCAGCGCGAGCGGCCGCCAAGCCCCGCGCACCGCCGACCAGCATCGGGATCAGCTTGCGGCCCTCGTCGGTCATCAGCCGCGATGCCATGACGATGCGGGCGGCCGGGTCTTCGTTGCGGCGGAAGGCTTCAGCGAGATCCGGCAGGACCGAGGCGAGGCTGCGCACCTCCCGCCGGCCGTTCCGCATCTCCGTGATGGGAATGCGGAGCTTCTTGAAAAGCTTCGCGACCTCTTCGCTGTCGCCCTGCGCGGCCTCGCGCATGGCGTTCTGCAGCTCCTGCATACTGTCCACGAAGTTGTCGAGTTCGACGCCGCCGGTGCTGCGAGCGACGGCTCCTAGCTCCTGCAGCTCCGCAATCGTCAATCCGGTCGAGGTCGTAAAGCGGTCGAGTTCGCCCACGCTATCGCTTGCGGAGCGGGCGAGATGCAGCAGGCCAGCTCCTGCCCCTACCGCCCCCACGGCGGCAAGCGGCGCGCTCATGGATGCCGTGGCGCGCACCAGACCGCCGAAGCTGGCCGACAGCCGGCCACTGATTTGACCGAAGCGACGAAGGCCAGGCGCGTCACCGATCCGAGCAAGGTTCTGCTGGATACGACGAATGGGGACGGAGGTCCGATCATCGACCGTGATGACCGCCTGGAACTTTTCGTCAACGGCCATTGGGGATTATCCTCCAACAGGATCGAGGTGGGGTAGCGCCGTGCGCCGAATTACTTTGGCTATTGTTGCCTGTGCTGTTTTTACTTCTGCTGTCGCAGCGCAACGCGCCGACTGGCAGGTTATTGACCGAACCGACCCCATTACCGATCGCCGTCAACTTCAAGTCGCGAAGCTTTCTGATCGCACCACGGAGGGCAGGCGCGCCGAGGGGGTCTTCGTTGTCATGTGCTCAGCGGACGAGCCTCGACTTGGGGTGGTCTGGCCCGGCGAGGTCGCACCGGCTGGGTTCTTCGAAGGATTGAATGCCACCGGCGCCCCCGCGGTGATGGTGACTTTCCGCGTTGGCAACTCCCCTGCCGAAGAGGAGCCTTGGGAACTGTTCTCCGACCGCGTGACGACCGTTTTTCAACCCAAGGAGGTGATGCACCGCCTGCTTGAGGCGAAATCGCTCACCGTCCGTGCGGCCAGTCCAGCCGGCCGCCAGATGACCCTGCAATTCAACCTCGCCGGCATGCGCCAGGCGATCCGCCCAGTCCTCTCTGCATGCAAGTGGAACTAGCTGCCTGCTCTGGCCTTTTGGATCCGCACGGCATGTTCCAGGTACAGTTCCAACTCAGGCACCGTCAGCCCCATGACGTGCCTGACGTCGCCCCACCAGGCCCCGGCGTCAAAATAGGCGGCTAGGGTTTCGCCTGGGTCGGTTCCGTAAAAAAACCGATGACCATCCCGGCAGCCGCCAGCCAGTCCGGCGCATCCATCTGCGCGACCGAGGAAGGCGGAATGGATGCCAGGGTGGCGATCATCCGCGACATGGCCGGCGCCTTGATATCGGCCTCTCCGGCGCTGCTCAGCGTGAAGGGCACGCCGCAGGCGGTGATGTCCTCGCCCTTCGCCATGCGGAAGGTGAGGCGCTGGACCTCCGCCCCATGCGCCTTGATCGGCTTGCCGAGGGGGAGTGACATGGGGTCTTCGACGGGCCTGATGTTCTCTGCCTGATCGCTCATCCTCAGATCTCCATCAGCGAGCCGGACCAGCGGACGGTGATCGTCCCTTCCGCGCCGGTATATTCGAGTTCACCGATCTGGCATGCGTTATAGAGGACAGCCGTCGTGCCATCCGCCAGCTCCGCGGTGATCGTGGCGTCTGTGATCTTCTCCAGATCCGTCAGCCGAAGCTCCGGCGTCTTGACGATCTCCACCTCCATGTAGGGGCGGACGGCCGTCTCCTTGACCCCAACCGGACCCGAGAGGCCGACCACGTCCTCCCGGTTCTTCGTGCTGGGACCGATGTTGAAGGTGCCGCCCAGCTGCAGTTGGGCGCCATCCTGGTAGACGTAGCAGGTGCCTGCCACTCGCTTATTGGCCATGGGTTCAGCTCCGGAACTGCGCCAGCACGGCCAGCACACGCAGGCCGTTGATGAAGTCGGGGGCGTAGAGGACGTTCACGCGGGACACGTCCGACGTGCTGCGCTCCACGATGGTGGCGGCGGCGAAAGCCTGGGCGTTCTCCACAAGCCCTTCCTCCTCCATGATGGCGTATTGCGCGACCAGCTCCGCCTTGATGATCTTCGGCGTGACGATCGGCTGGCCTGCGCCGAAGCGCGTGCCGTCATTCGCAAGCTTGGAGCGCGCGAACTTCTGGGTGATCACCGAGCGCAGCCGCCGGACGACCTCCGCGGCAATGAACAGCACCTCGGTGTCGAGATACGACAGGTCCGCCTGGCCCCATCGGTTCCGCTGGTAGGTGGTCACGGCGCGCAGGATCATGGCGCTGCCATCCCGCGCGAAATCCGCCAGGGCGATGCCGGAGGACAGCAGCGTCTGCTGCGTCGTGCGTGGGAAGCGCTTGTCGATCGATGGGGCGAGGACGCCCCGGATGGGCACGGTCTGCAGGGGCCGTGCTGGGTCTGCCCGGAGCGACACCGCCGCGGCGCCGCCATAGGCCGCTGCCCATTCATAGGGCGGGGTGGGGCTGCCATCCACGCCCATGATCGTCACATGCTGGTCGTTGCGGGCCGCACCGAAGCTTTGCAGCGCGGCCGCATCGCCGGGCTTCATGGAGAAGACATGGCCATAGGCCTGGCGCTGCCAGGACCAACGGCCGGTCGTGTCGCCCATGATGTCCCGCAGAGTGTCAAGCTGGCCGACGCCAGTGTAGGGCGAGACGACGAAGTCGAATTCTTCATCCCCCAGGGCGGCCCCCAGCGGCACCAGGTCCGGATCGGTCGTGCCTCCAGACATGGCCGCGAAGGTGAGGCCGAGACCCGCCGGCAGGCTCTCGCCACCGGCGCCTCCCCGGTAGTTCGCCCGGAGGTCGATCGCGTTGCCGAGCGTGCCCTTGTGGCGGGCGGTCACGGTGACGGCGGCGGCGTTGGCCGAGGCAGTGACCGGAAGGGTCGGCTTGGCGTTGATGGCTGCGGCCATCGCCGCTGCCGCCTGCGCCGCTGTCATCCCCACGGTGACGCCGACCGGGATCAGCGTTCCGGCCACATAGAGGGCGATGGTGCCGGCCGCCGTGGCAGTGCCCGAGGCAGTGATGGTGCCCGTGGCGGCGGCGCCGGCCGTCACATCCACGAAAGGATAGACCCAAACTTCGCCAAAGGTATCGTTTGCCCGGTAGGCCTTCATCATGTTGGCCAGCATGCTGCCCTGGCCGAAGAGGCCGGCGGCCTCCTCGTAAGACGTCACGAGGCGCGGCCAAGCCATGGTCGCGGCCAGAGGCGTGATCGTCTGGCCGACCAGCAGCGTGCGCTTGGCGTTGCTGCCGTAGCCGGCCTGCGAATTGTCGAACTCCGCCCAGAAGAGGGGGATGCGGAGGTCCGCGGGGATCGTGTTGAAGCCTACGGCCACGGGTGGGACCTCCTCAGGCTAGGGGCGGGTTGACGGGAAATTCCCACTCGGCGCGCCCGTCCGGGCCGCTCTTGCGGGGCGGGGCGTCTGGCTGGGGCCAGGGGGCGGGCGCCTCGTAGGCGCCGACCGGATCGGCCGGGTCGATGGCATCCACCCGGACATCGGCGCCGGTGAAAAGGTGCGGGATGCGGGGCTCGAAGTTCTCGCCCCAGGTGACCTCGATCGTGATGGCGGCCTCACCGACCATCAGGTCGCCCTCGCCACGAATGTCGATCACCGTGTCGATGGCGCCGACCGATGAGAGGCAGGAGACGAAGTTCGGATCCTCAAGCAGCCCCGCCTCGATGCCCCCGCAGATCTCGTCCAGCTGCGCCTCGACGTCCGCTTCTCGCTTGCCGGCGGCCCGCGCCATGATGGCCAGGGTGACGGTGGTGTTGAAGCTGGGCGCGCCGAGGTTCCCGGTGGGCGCCTTCCGCTCCCGGAAGGCATAGACCAGAAGGGCCGGCAGGCTCTTGCGCTCGGCTCCCACCGGGATCGGCCAGACGCGCGCCGAGTGAACCCGGCCCTCCACCTGCGGCACCTGCTCTCGCAGCAGGGCCAGTGCCGCTGCCCTGACACCGGCACGGATAGGAAGCGGCATGGCGTCACCCATCGATCGGAGAGCGGGCGGAGAGGACGAGGGTGGCCTCTCCCTCTCCGAGGTTCTGCACGTCCTGGACGAACCAGGTGGCGCCACGAAGCTGCAGCCGGTCACCCTGTCCGGGGCTGACCCGGGCCGGGAAGTCGGACAGCCTGACCCGCAGCGTCACCTGCTCGGCCGACATCGCCGCCCCGTCTGTGAACTCGATGGGCAGGTGCCTGTGGTCGAAGACGCCCCGGACATCGAAGGGCGGCTCGTCGGGCCGGGCGTAGAGCACCGGCTCTGCGAACACGTCGTAGATCGGGGCGTTGAGCAGCGCGTCGAAGTCGATCACCGTCAACGCCCCGCGTGGCTCAGATGCTCGTGCCGTCGAGCACCACGTCCACCGAACCTGCTCCAGAGGCCGCGGCGCGACCCACGCCGATGAGCGAGTTGCCAGTGGCAGTGGCGGTGACGACCTTGTCCGTGTCGTTCCAGTAGACCTTCTGGAACTCGGTGACGGCGCCCGAGGCCTTCGGCAAAGTGACCACACCCTTGATGCGGATCACCAGATCGGCACCACTCTTGGCCGAGTGGGTGCAGACGCCGAAGATGGCACCGATCTTGATGCCCTGGCCGGAGACCACGTCGGCCGGCGCGATGGTGGTGAGCTGGTCGCCCACCTGGCGGAAGTTCTGCATGTCGCGATCCTCTCTCGTTCAGGCCGCGTCAGGCGGGGCCGGGGTTAAAGACGAGGCCATTCCAGTCGATCGGCGCGGCCTCGTAGTCGAGGGACACGCGCGTCTTGATGCCGAAGGTGTCGAAGGAGGCCTCGCTCACCACCTCCGGCTCCTCGCGCCCGCCGAGCAGCGGGACGGCGATCATGGGCCGCTGGGTGGGATCAGCCACGAGCGCCCAGCCCTTCTCCGGGAAAGAGGGCTCGAAGACGATCTCGTAATCCTTGAACTGGTTCGGCGTGCCGTCCTGGTAGCGCTCGACGCCGATCACCTTGCGCGCCTTGAAGAGCTGACCGATGCCGACCACCAGGTAGCGCGGGCGCAGGCCGAGCGAGACCCCGCTGCGGGACTGCTTCAGCATCAGCGTCGTCGCTTCGGTCAGGCTCTCGTCCGTGACGTCGGAGCCGGAGGCGATCAGGTTGCCGTGGTCGGCATGCAGGAAGGGTTTGCCGTCCCGCATGTTGAAGTCGGCCGTGGTTCCCTCAATGAAGACACGCCAGACGCGGGCGCTCACGCTCTTGGCGGCCATGATGCCATAGGCCTGGCTCTGACTGGTGAAGTCGGACAGGTCGTTGTTGATCAGCGCCTGGCGGGTGAAGGCGAAGCCGCGGGCGAAGGTCTCCAGCTTCACGGCGCCCAGCACACGGCTGATGGTGCCGTAGTCGATCTCCCCGTGTTCCGGCACCTTCTTCAGGTCCGGCAGGTCCCAGCCGCCCGCGACGTCGCGCGGCTTGAAGTCGTCCACGTTGAAGGTCCGCGCGACCTTGCGCCACTCGGCCGAGACGCTCTGGTAGCCGTCCAGCACGATCGCCGCCGCAGCGCCATTCAGCATCTGGGCGAAGTCGCTGGTGGACTGCATGCCGACCGTGCCGCTCGCCAGGACGTGGCGGAACAGCTGGTCCGGCGTCAGGCCGCGGGCGCGGCGGCCGGTCTGCATCTCGTAGGCGTCGGCCGCCATGTCGCGCAGCGTGGCGCCCTCATAAGGTGCTGCCGCAGCCAGCACCTCCGGGGTCTTCACGCCGCCGCGCTTAGCAATCGCGGCGCCCATGGCCTTCAGCGAAGCGCCCTCGACCGGCGCGTTGCCGATGATGCCGGGACGGTTCGGGCCGGCGGCGGCAAGCACCTCCAGCGCAGCATCGCGGGCAGCGTCCACCGTAGCTCCGCCGCGGAGCTGCGCCAGGACGAAGTCGCTACCCAGTTTGGCTCGGCCGGCAATCGCCTCCAGCTCCGCCAGCGTGGCCGGCTTGAGGGCCTGCGCCGTCACCGGCGGCTGCGCCGGCAGTGTGGGAGGGGCGGCGGGCTGCGGCGCGGGCGGAGCCGGCGGGTTGGCAGGCACGGGCGCGGCGGGCTCGGCCGCCGGGGCATTGGTTCCGCTCATGCGGACCTCCTCGGTATGGGCCGGCTGCGCCGGCTGGGTGGAAGGCTGGGTCGTCGCCATGGCGAGCACGGCGGCTGGCGCGCGGGCGAAGGCCTGCACGATCTGGGGGGCGCGGGCGGTAACAGGGGCAGCTTGGGGCTGGCCTTCCACGCGCGTAGCGAAGCCCTTGGCGACGGCCTCCGGGCCGGTCAGCCATGTCTCGGCGGCCATCATGGCTTCGATCTCTTCGAGCGGCAGGCCGGTGCGGCGCTGGTAAATGCCGGCCATCGCGGCATCGATCCGCGCCAGCTTCTCCATGGTTGCCTGATGCTCGGGGCGCCCGCCGAAGGTGAAGGTGGCGGAGTTGTGGATCATCAGGAACGATGCGGCCGGCATGACGATCTCGTCGCCCGCCATCGCCACGATGCTGGCAGCGCTCGCCGCCACGGCATCCACCACCACTGTCTTGGTGCCGGCGTGCCTGGCCAGGATGTTGTGGATGGCGAAGCCTTCCTCGCCAATACCACCGAAGCTGTTGATGCGGATCAGGAGGTTTCGGTTCTCGGAGCCTTCGAGAGCAGCGAGGACGCCGCGCGCCGACACCTCGAAGCCGACATCGCCGTAGATCAACAGTTCCAGGCGGCCGTCCGGCAGATCCCGGGTCTGCGGCGGCAGAGTGGCATCCGTGAGTTCCACCAGGCAGACGACATCCGCCTCGGCACCACCGCCGCGCGCGCGCAGGTAATCGGCGACCGCCTGGGCCGCTGTCGAGCCACTCATCTGTTTCTCCGATCAATCCGCGGGCTGGCGCGGCGCGTCGCCCCTGGCGCCCAGCTCCACAGCGGCGTTCTGCCGCGCGTCCTGGGCTCCACCCGAATTCGCCACACGGCGAGGATCTGTGCTGAGGATCAGGCCGAGCCGGTCGTGGTCCGCATTGGTCCGGGCGATCTCGCGCGACTGCTGGCGCGGGTCGTAGCCGAGGCCTGCAACCGTCTGGTCCCAGGTGGCGAAGCCTGCCCGGACGGCATCCACCATCGGCGGGATTTCCTTGCCTGGGTCGAGCATCAGGAAGGGCGGCGGGTTCCAAGCGACTGGATACCCTCCAGCCCGGTCCTCCAGCTCCCCGAAGAGGACGGCCGCCTGGATGAAGGCGTCCCAGATCGGCTGGCACATCTGCGGGATGTGCATCGCCCATTGGTCCTGCTCGACCAGCATGCGATAGGCGATCTTGCCGCCGCGCATGCTGGAGTAATTCGTGTCGCTCAGATCGCCCGTTGCCAGGTCGTAGGGCAGATCCATACCCGCAGCGATCATCCGCAACTCATGCTTGGCGAAGGGCTCAAAAGCCCCCGCACCGGAGGGCTGCAGGAACTTCGCCGTCGCGCCCGGAGGTAGGTTCCCCACCATCCCTGGCCAGAGTTCGGTAGGGAATTCACCGCCGGCCTCAGCCTGCTCGACGGGCTCGCCCTCGAAGCTGATTTCGGCCGGCGTAGGCGTCTCGTAGAAGACGCCGAGCAGCGCCTGGACCTTGGCCTGCTCCAGGGCCGCCTCTTCGTACTCCTCCAGCCGACGCAGCCGCATCATCACCGGTGCCAAGTCCGGCACGCCGCGCACCTGCCCAGGTCGCTGGCGATGGGCCCGATAGAGGTGCACCACGTCGTCGGCCGGGACACGGTCATAGCGGACACCGCCTGCGGTCAGGGGCGCCAGCCCCTCATCCGGATGTTGACGGAGCATCCGGTAAGCCACGCGCCGGCCAGAGCGATCGAACTCGATGCCGGAGACGACCCGGAGGCTCTCGGCCTGCCCGGTCAGGAGCGGGGCGTCGTCCAGGATCTCCGGCTCTAGCACCTCCAGCTGTAACGGTACTGGAAGGCGCAGGCGCCGCGCCTCGGCTGGCGGGATACGGACCAGTCGCATCAGCGCTTCGCCCGCTACGCGCCGCGTCGTGGCCATCTGAACCTGCTGGCCATAGAGATCGACCCGCCCGTGCAGGTCCGACTTCGCGACGAAGCGGTCCCACAGGGTGATGACCTTCCGGTCCACAGTCTCGTCGCCGGTGATGCTCCGCGGCTTAATGCCGTAGCCCACCTCATGCGCAACTGCGACGGACACCATGCGTGCCGCCATGGGGTTGTCGCGCACCAGTTCGCGCGAGCGGCGCCGCATCCAGCCCAGGGCGTCCCGCAGTTCTGCGTTCGGCCCCTTCCGGGACGCCTGCCACTCCTTGCCGCGCGGCAGGATCTGCCCGGCCGTGTAGGCCAGGACACGCTGCTCCCGGGCGCGGATCTGGGCGCGCGCCAGGCCGCGTGCCGGCGAGAACACCGACACCGCCCCATCCACCAGCTGCTTCAGCATCGGCGCATCCCCACGCGGCGGTAAGAGATGCGCGTCCGGAGCGGCGCACCACTGAGGGTGGCAAGCTCATCCCGCAGATCGGCCAGGACGCGGTCGTCGGCAGCGGGGTCGAACTTCACGCTTCGATCTGCATGGCGGACCTCGGTCACGCCAGCCGCTCGGCGGCGCAGGATACCGTCGATTTCGGCCTGCACCTGTTCGGCAGTGCGCGCCATGTCACCTCCCGAAGTATCCAGGTCGCTTGTTGAAAAACCCACCCTGCCGCGGCGGACGCGGCTGCCTCACCGGAGTGGCCGTGGCAGCGATCACCTCGGCCGAGGGCACATGCGGTGGCACCGGCTCCGCCTGCACGACGGGGCCCTCGGCCGCGCCGACCTGCTCGGCCATTTGGTTCAGCTTCAGCCCGAAGTGGAACAGCCCGCAGAGCGCGGCATAGGCATAGACCCGCAGGTCCAGCGCCTCGTTCCGTCGCCCCGGCGGCAACTCCCACACCCGGAACCGCTGCCCTCGCACCTGCTTCACCACCGATCGCTCGGAGGTCATCTGGGCGAAGTAGTTGAGGTCCCGGTCGGCCGGGAAATGCATGTAGCCGGGCCCCGGCTTCTCGATGTGGAGCCGCGCCCGGATCACGTCCTTGGCGGCATTCACACCGATGATGATCGGCCGGAAGCTGGCCTTCGTCTTGCTCGTCGGCCGCTTCGCTGGCCAGACCGGCGACCGCTGGCCACCCTGGGCGCTCTCGCCCTTGATGGCCCAGATCCTCCGGCCCAGCCGCGCCTTGGCGAAGGCGTAGACCCGTTGCGTGTGATGGCCACCACTGTCGATGCAGGCCGCCGCGGCGGCGAAGGTCCGACCATCCGCTCGGCTCCAGCGCCGCTTGAGGAACTGATCCACCAGATCCCAGGTCGCCTGCTGGTCCGGGTCCCCCTCGATCACCTTATGGGCGATGGACCAGCTTTCCTCGTTCCGCCCCCACCCGACCACCTCAAGCTCGATGCGGTCATCCTGGACGTCACCGCCCACAGTGATGATCGCCACGCCGTCCGGCACCTCGGCATCCCAGACCTCGCAGCGGGCGAGGAGCCGGCTCTCCGCCAGCGCCTTGTCGCCGCGATCCTCGTAAGGCTCGCCCAGCACCAGGTTGATGAAGGTCTGCCGCTCCAGCGGATCGTCCTTCACCCGCAGCCATTCCGCGACCAGGTTCGGCCAGGACGCGTTCACATGCAGGCTGTACCCGGCCCAGATATGGAAGCCCGCGTGGTTGCCGGCCGGGTTGGTCGCGCGCCATTCCCCCGCAGCGACCATGTCCGGCTTGTCAATCTCATCGATGACGCAGCCGCTGGCCTTGCAAACGTAGTAGGCCGTCTCGGGTAGGCCTTGGCCCTTCTCGTCCTTCTTCCACTTGATGCCGTGCGGCGTGTCGGGCCCGCCCCATTCTAGGGGCTGCATCTCGCCGCATTGCGGGCACGGGACGAAGAAGCGCCGCTGGTCGCTCTGCTGCCAGGCCTTCTCGATCCGGCTCTCGCCCTTGATGGTGGGGGTGGAGCCCTTCACGATCTTGCGGTTCCAGAAGGTCTCGGACCGCTTGGTGCCGAGGGCGATCTGGTCGCCCTCTTGCCCCGCGCCGCCCTTGGGGTAGCCGTCAACCTCATCGAACAGGATGATCCGCGCCGTGATGCGCCGAAAGCCGCCCGGCGAGTTCGCGCCGACGAAGGATACCGAGGCGCCGTTGCGGAACACCCGCTTCAGCAGCTTCTGCTTGCTGTCCTTCGCCTTCAGGTCGCCCACAATATTGGCGAGTGCCGGCGTGTCGCGCAGCATCGGCTCGATCTCGGTGCTGCTGTAATCCTCCGCGTCCTCGACGCGGGGCTGCACCACCAGGATCGGCGATGGGTCCTGGTGGATGTAGTAGCCCACCACATGGTCCAGCACCTTGGTGAAGCCGACACGGGCCGACTTCATCACCGTCACCTCGGTCACCGAGGGGTCGGTGATCGCATCCATGATCCCGTCCTGGTAGGCGTAGGACCGGAAGCGCCCGGTCTGGGCGCTGGTCTCACGCGACAGGACGGCGTAGCGCGCGGCCCACTCGCTCAGCGTCAGCTTCGGCGGCGGCGCCAGGTTCACCCGGCGCGCGACATGCAGCGCCTCAATGAGGGCGGCGGTGCCGCGCGCGTAGCGGCCGGCGTCAGTCGGCCGGACCTGCTCCGTCACGCGTCAGTTCCTCCAGGGCCTCGGTGACCACGTCCGCCAGGACACCCTGCACCTCAGCCGCTGTCTTGCAGCGGTGGATGCGCGGCGCCTGCTCGGCCGGAATGGCCAGGAGCCTCGTGCGAACACGAGCGAGCTGCTCGCCCACCACCCTGGCCACGTCCGCCACAGGCACCACGGCGCCAGATTTCTGGTCGTACTCAAGCTGCCGGAGCAGGGCGAGGTAGTTCTCCTTCACCCGCTCTGCTTCGGCGATGTCGTAGGGCGCGCTGCCGAGGGCAATGCGCTCCGCTGCTTCTGCGGGGCTCTCGCCTACTGCAACGGCAACCTGAGATGCAACAGCGGGACGTGTTGCAGGCTGTGTTGCAGCCTCGTTGCTCTCCACCCTGTTCGTCCTGCGCCAAGGCCCGCCCACTTGGCACTCATCCAGCGTTCCGTCAGGCTCCGCCTTCAGGTGGCCGGTTTTGACACCACGCTGAACGAGCGTCCTGCTGCAGCCTTCCCGGCGTGCGAACTCGCTGATGGAGATCCCCACCTGCAACCCCTTTTGACGCACTGCAGCTAGAAAAGACCCGGGGTCGCGAATTCCCCGTGCGCCGGGGGTGGCCCCGGAAGGACCCGCGCAACAATATTGCGCGCAATAATGTTTCATGCAATGGCCGCATGGCTCAGCGCAGATTGGCTGCATCCATGCGTCTGCCGCGTGGCTCTCGGCGTCGCCCATACTCGGACTGCGAAAATCGGTTCTGCCAAATCTCGTGCGCGCAAAAAATCGATCAGATCGCGACCTTGTGGGCCAGGAAAATTCTACTCGTAAGACCGCCGCCGGCCTACCGACGTGCCGTTTTCAGCGCCTCGTGCAGCGCGGCCTGCATGTGCCGAGGGAATTGCTGCCGCACGCTGGCCATCACCCGATCCTCGAACCCCAGACGGGGCTTGTAGGTAGCCCCGGGGCGGAACGTTGCGAGCAGCTTCGGCCCCTTCTTCGCGCCCTGCCGCCCGCCTGCCTTCGGTCTCTGCCAGATGCCGCCTATGCCGTTGACCTCGCCGACGAACACGTCAGGCCGGCCGATCGCCTTCGCCACCGCCCTGTTGGGCATGTTGCCGTAGCGGTTCAGGCGCATGCCTGCGGGCATCACCAGCGCTCTGCGCTTCGGGCCGCGATGGCCGCCCTTC
Source organism: Roseomonas xinghualingensis (assembly GCF_025791835.1). Classification (GTDB taxonomy): domain Bacteria; phylum Pseudomonadota; class Alphaproteobacteria; order Acetobacterales; family Acetobacteraceae; genus Roseomonas; species Roseomonas xinghualingensis. The sequence goes on along the minus strand of NZ_JAOXLP010000024.1, from coordinate 31,048 downwards.
TCCTGGTATCCCAGGTATTCGGCCTGCCTGTCCTTGATGAACACGACCGAGCGCAGACTGTTCTTGCGCGCCGCCGTGATGCCAACGGCCCGCATGGTGAAGGGCGTCGGGCGGTCCAGCGTCTCGGGCATCGAGCGCGTGAACTCGCTGCCAGCCTCGCGCGCCGTTGCCGTCAGGGCGCGGGCCGTGGCGAATGGCATCTGCTTCCGGCTGAATGCGTCGAGCGTGCGGCTCAGCTTGTCGAAGTCGTGCCGGACGCTGATGCGGATCACGGCGCCGCCTCCTCCAGCCAGCAGACGAAGATCTTGTCCCGGCCGATCATCAGGCTGGCCAGGTAGTCGTGCCGGCCGTCGCAAACCACGAAGCGCTCGGCATCCCAATGCCCTACCACCGGAGGCCATGGGGCGCAGTCGCCAAGGTTCAGGAGCCGGCGGTACTTCTTCTCGACCGCCTCTGGGCTCATCCGCGCGCGGTTGCCGAGCCGGCAGAGGTCTATGTCCACCCAAGCGGTGCGGACGATCTGACCGGGGCGCACTGACAGGGAGCGGTCTTCGGCGACACGGACCGCCATGTCGCCTCCCCGCTTGTCCTCACCAATGGTGACAGGAGCCCAGAAACAGGAAACCCCGCTCGGCAGAACCGGCGGGGCGCACCTTTGGACAGGTTAGAAATTTATGCACCGATTGGGTTTGCCGCGTCAAGCTCCCATTCCGGGGGCGGTGTGACGTCTCCGATGGCGTAGAAGTCTGCCAGGCGCGCGAGCGCATCCTTCAGGGTTTGCGTTGCATCAGCACGCGGGATGCCCTTGCAGGTAGCGTAGTCGGTCAAGGTGCCGCAGCTGATGACAACCCAGCTGAAGACGCCGCCCGCGATGATGCCGATCGCCTCGCGCCAGGCGCGCTGTACGCGCCGCTGGGCCGACCACTGGCCTGGAGCCATGTGGTTGCTCCGCAGCCATGGCGCAGGGGCCGGTGAAGGCGTGTCCGTGGCTGCGCGGGAGAGTGCTCGGGCCAGAGCCTCGCCCATGTCCCTGCCCCCTTCCGACCGCTCCAGATCCTCTCGGAAGCTGTCGGCCGCCACATACAGCCGGTAATCGATGGCGCCCACCTTCACCATCCGGCGGAGCGGGTCCTTGGTCCTGGCTCGCCGGATGCGAGGGCCCTTCGGCTGGGTGGGATCCACCGCATAGACCGTCTCCAGGCGCCCGGCTGGGCGGTGCTGGAAGGAAGGCCCTACGTCCGGCCCCTGAAGCCGCGGGTCGCGAGCGTTAGGGTGCGGGTCGGGGTTGGCGATGGCGGACGCCCGCGCCCACTCAGCCTCTGCCCGGGCATGCCGATCCCTTGCCCGCACCAGCCCCGCTGGCGAGGTGTCACGCTTCTGCTCGATGTGGCTCAACGCCCCGTCCCCCCGACCACCTGCGCTTCGTCCGGGCGCGGCCAGCCCGGGATGATCTTCCGCAACTCATCACCCGACGTGACGAGCGTTCCCTGCTCGCCCGGCACGGACATGGCGATCACGCCTCCACGGTGCTGGGTAATGGTCGCCCCATTGGCGATGGCGGCGCGCACCCGCAGGGCGCGCTCGCGATCGGCAGCATCCGGCCGCGCGCTCATTCATCCTCTCCGGGAAGCGGCACGGTCGCGTCGGAGTAGATGCCCGTGGCCCGCTCGAACTCCAGGTGAGCGACATCACCGCGGCGGCCCCAGCGCTGGAAGCGGCTCTTGGTGATGTGGATCTGCGTCACGCCGTCCTCGGTGTGCACAGTCAGGCCCAGGTCGGCCTTGTTGTTCCAGTTGGCGCTGCCGCTGATCGAATAGAGGTTCGGGGGCTCGGGCTTCTCGCCTCGCTTCGTAGGGAAGGGCTTCGCCGGATGCGCCACGATCCACACGTTCACGCCGTGCCGGCGAGCGAAGGCGCGGAGACGCTGCAGGCTGCGCCCGATGTGGTCGGTCTCGGTGACCCCGGCGGGGCGGCTATGGTCCAACTCGTTCCAGGGATCGATGTCGAGGTCCGTGACGCCGGACCGCATGACCTCGATCCGGGCGCGCTCCAGGATCCAATCCAGGGTCGGCTCGTCCCCTTCCCTCTCAGGGTCGGAGACCAGCATGGCGAGGCGCCCCTCCAGGTAGGTCTCTGCCCTCGCCAGTTCCTCGTCCGTCATGGCTTCATGGCCTGGCGTCGGCCAGAACGGCTTGCCGCTCAGAACCGCCGCCATCGCCGCCACGTAATCCGCCCAGGGCTCCATCTCCGGGCTGAAGGTGGCAAAGCGCCGCTGGTGGTGGAGCATCAGGTGCGCCTTCACGAACATCACCCAGGAACTCTTCCCGTGGTTAGGGATGCCCGTGACGATGATGATCCGACCCTCGCCGGGAAGGCTCAGGATGCGATCGGTGTTCTCCGTACCGGTTGAGAGGACGGGCGGCCGGCCTTGATTGCGCAGCGCGACAAGGTCGCCGGGCTTGATGCGCATCACGCCCTGGATGGGATAGGGCTTCGCAGCCTCGATACAGGCCGCCACCGCATCCGGACCGTGGTCGCGCAGCGTATCGCCGGCGTCCTTGCAACCTTCCGGCCAGGTCACGATCCAGCAGCGGTGTCGGCCGATCCGCCGCGCCATCTCTTCCCGCAGCGCCTTCCCCGGCTCGTCCATGTCGCCCGCCAGGATGTGCTTCTTGATGCTGTTCAGCTTCTCGTCGTGGGTCGCCATCGCGGCGAAGCGCTTCTGGTCTTGCCGGCGAGGGTCATCTTCCGCGCGCAGGGTCTTGCTGGCGCCGTCCTTCAGCGAGACCACCTGCGGATAGCCAGCCTCATGGACGGCCATCACATCCGGCTCGCCCTCCACCCAGATCAGCACGTCGTCACCGACCACCGCGTCGATGTTGAACAGGGTGGGCAGGGGCGACTTGTCCTGCATCAGCTCCTTCTCAGGGGAGCGATACTTCCGGTTCACCAGGCGCCCCTGGAACACGTAGGGGAAGACAATCGCGTCCTTGTCCTGCCAGGCGCCGCCGGGCTGCCGGAACCCCTTGGTGGTCACGTAGCAGCCGAACAGATCCACGGTTTCGCGGCTGATCCGCCGGCTCTCGAACCAGGCATACATGCCCTCCGGCCGGCGCTGCTCTTCGGCCCGATGCGGGACTGGCGCCTCGGGCTCTACCGGCCGCCGGGCACTCCGGCGCCACTCATCTCGCTCAGGCTGGCGCAGGGTGACACCATGACGCCAGCCGCACTTGCCGCGATGGCAGATCCAGGTGGCACCGTCGCCCTCGTCGTCCACGCGGACCGCAAGGCAGTCCTCTCTGGACGATCCGCCCAGGCAGCGCGGGCAGCACAGCCGCTCCTCGCGCCCGGCGGCGTAGCTCTTCAGGTGGATGCCGTGCTCGGCGAGCAACTCGGGAAGATTGTCGGGGTGGTTCATGCGATGGCGGCCACGCGAGGCTTGTTGGGATTGGGCGTGCGCTGGCCCACGGTTGCTGCATCCCAGGCGCGGTATTCCGGGGTGCCCTTCGGCGGCTTCGGCAGGGCCACGACCTCGCGCGGGTCGCGGTCGAAGTACCGCTCATCCACACGGAGGGCCGGACCTGCCGCCACGACCTTGATCTGCTGCTCGTCCTGCCAGCGCCGGCCGCGCAGCCAGGTGGCAGCCAGGGGGATGAACTGGCGGTCCGGGCTGAAGCGGTACCGCCGCAGGTGAGCCAGCAGCGCCTCAGAGCCACCCGCCTCGCCGACGACCTGGCGATACGCGTCCGCGGCGTCCTTCCTGGCCTCGTGCCGGGGGTAGACCTCGTAGAACGCGGGGAAGCCCTCGGGCTCGGGCCGCGCTACCGTCCTGGGCTTGCGCTGAGGGGAAACTGGCGGAGCCGGATCGCTCGCGTCCGATCCCCGATCGGACAAGAGAGCGAAGCTCTCTTTCTCTTCTTCTGCCTCTGCCTCTAGCGCCTGATCGCATGCGCGCGCGGGCGCCTGCGCACATACGCGAGGATGGGGATAAGGGGGCGGGTTATCCTCTCCGTTATCCTGGGGGTTAACCGGGGGGGTTAACCCCCTGCCCGCGACACCGGGGTTAACCCCCTCAGCGTTGCTGCGCCGAAGAGAGGGATTACCCCCTCGGCGTCCGGCCTCCTGTCCATCGATCCGCGCCCGGTTATCCCGCACCATGCGCCGTGACACGATGACATCGCCGTCGCGGTCGAAGACGCCACGATCCTCCAACTCCTGCAGGCAGCGCTTCACCTCTTTCTCGGTGGATAGCACCATGCCAGCGAGCATACGGGCGTCGGGAACGCGACCGTTCACCAGGAGGTGGCCATAGGGATCAGCGTCGTGCATCAAGCCGATCATCTCTATCCACAGCCCACGCGCGGCCAGCGAGCACGAGCGCAACGCCGCATCAGCGCGCCAGTCCTTCGGCCAGAACTTCATCCAATTGAGGCGGTCGTTCGCCATGCCTATTCCTCCGCCCCAGCGCATTCACCAAAGGGCCAGAAGATCTCGGGGTTCGGCTGCCAGCGACCGTCAGGCAGCACCACGAAGAAGTGGAGTAGGTCGACTTCAGCCTCGCGGATCTCGTCGGCCGTCAGAGGCACGTGCCGGCCCAGGCTTCGCATGTCCGCTACCCAGCCATGGGGATCGAAGTTCAACGGCTCGATCGAGCCCTTGCGCACCACCCCGAGAACCTCAAGCGCGACCATGATTGCCAACGGCTGCTTCACCTGGCGCATCGCCGCAGGGAAGTTCTCGACATGGATGTTCAGGGGAATGGCGTCTGCCATGTGGTTCCCGATCATGCTGCCACCCCGGATGCCGGCTTCACCACGGAGAAGGCCAGCAGCTCTGGCCGCCCAAGGCGTCGCCGAACCTTGTTCTGGGCAGTCAGGTCCTCCTGCGCCTTGATGCGCAGCTTCTCGGGCGAGTTGAGCCCGACGAGGATCGCGTAGGCGAAATTCACTTCGCCAAGCCAGTCGTCCATCATCGAGCAGACGCGCCGCGCATTGCCAATCGGGTCCTGGCGCGACGAGACGTCGAGGATGTCCTCCAGCTGCTGCATGCGGTGGTTGCTGATGAACCCGACCCGATCCTCCTCCGCTCGGATCTCATCCGGCGTCAGGGTGCTGATCTGCTCTGCTATCCGCCGCTCGCGTGCTGTCCTGGGCCCTCCGCCGCCGAAGATCGGACGGTTAGGATCTCGCGGGAAGATGGACGGGACCGGTGCCGGCTGATCGCGCCAGTCGAACACCGCGCAGATCGGCAGCACCTCGAAGAACATCCGCTTCTTGTCCGTGACCGCCGTCCAGCACTGCGTAATCTGGCCACGTTGACGGCTAGCGTCAGTCTCGATCAGCAAGCCGCAGCGGTCCGGCCTGACCTGACCTGTCGTGCAGGGGTCGTGATTGCCGTAGAAGGCGCCGCTGGTGCCGACCCATTCCACCCAAACTGCGGAGGCGGTGGATCGGGCCAGGCCGCGCAGGCTGCGCAGATGCTTCGCGTCGCGCTTTCCAACGCCGGCGATCACGGTGCCGGCGGCCGGCTCGATCTCGTAGCGCTCGGCAGAGCGTACCGCCTCCGCCACCCTGGCAAAGTCCTCGCGGCACGGATGGCCCTTGTGCCGGGCCATAGCCATCAGCTGATCAGCGAGCCGCATCAGACGCTCGCCGTCTCGCGGGTGCCCACCACCTGGGCGGGCTGGACCTGCAGGTGCCCGAGCGCGGCGGTGGCCGCCTGGATCAGGTCCTGTAGTTCGCGGGCGATTTCCCGGCGCTCCTCGGCATCCACCTTGCCGTCGTTGCTGAGCGCAGCGGCGTAGCGATTGAACACCTCGCCCGTCTCGCCGCCGACGCGCGCCAGGTGCGCGGACAGGTCGCCCTGGGCCAGGGGCTTGATGGGAACCAGGATGTGCCCGGTGGCCCGCGCAAGGGCCTCGGTGACATGCGCCTTCCCGAGGTCCGTCTCGGCCGCCAGCACGGTCGCCAGGGACGGCAGACTGTCGCCCTGCAGGGAGCCATAGATCGACACCTGGCTGATCGCCACGGAGCAAACCTTGGAGGTGCGATCCACCCCGCCCATTTCGCGCACGATCTGCCGCCAGCCCGCGCGCACGTCGTTGATGATCTGCTCGCTCACGCCCTTGAAGCGGCTCATGTTGCGTACCCCAAACGGATTTCGGGAAGCCGGGCGGCGCCGGCCGGGATAGCGTCCTCGTCATCAGCCAGGAGCGAGGCGATGAGCGAGACGGTGGAACGGGTGGTGTGCCTGGTGGCCGAGGACGGGATGCTGTCCCGCGTGGCCATGGGCGACGAGGCGGCGCTGCTGGACGCGGCCGAGGTGGAGGCGCTGATCTGGAAGCTGGCCGCCTGCCGGGCGGCGATGCTGCCGAAGCGCACCGGGTTCCTCTTCGAGGGCAGCCGGATCAACTTGGGCGAGGCCGTGCGTGTCACCACGGATGCGGACGGGCGCGACATCATCGCGGTGATGCATCCGGGGGTCGGCTGGGTGGGGGCGTTCGACACGATCAGGCCGCGGCCTTCTGGCGGCCGCCAGCGCCGAGCCGCTGCACGACGTCAAGCGTGACGCCGTCGAGGCCTTTCGCCCTGGCTGCCTCGAAGACCGGGACCCAGAACTTTGCGGGTATGCCTGCCTTCGGCCAGTTCGAGACGGCGCTGCGGGTGCTGCCAACAACTGAAGCGACCACGCTCGGTCCGCCGAGTTTTCGGATGAGGTCAGCCGTGTCCATGCCCGAAGGCTTGCCAGATTTTCTGGCAACCAACAAGACAAACAACGCCGCATCGTCCAGAATTTCTGGCAAGCCCTGCCAGCCGTCCCGGGTCTATGCCGTGGATATGAACACTTCACCGATTGCGGGCATCGGCCGGCGTCTGAAAGCCATCCGCGACGAGCGCGGGCTCACCCCTGCAGCCATGGCCGACTGGCTTGGGGTGAGCCGGACCCGATATTCGAACTGGGAGAACGACCAGAACCGCCCAGCAGAGGAGAAGATGGCCTGGCTGTGCGATCAGACAGGCCTAACAATGGATTACATCTACCGGGGCAAGCTGGATGCTGTGCCTATGGCACTCGCCATACGGCTGGCGGCTCGGGAGCAGGGGCAGGTGCCGGATGAGGGGACGGCCGATCTTTCGTCTGTGGTGCAAGCTGCACTGGAGGGTGCTCGTAAGGCTTAGGCCACACAAAAAGCCGCTCTTCTCGCCGACCCACTATACCCTCCCAAACGTGAACACCTAGAGAACATCGAACGTAGCTAATCGACCACACGTTGCGCAACCGGGGAGCCTTGCCAGATTTTCTGGCAAATCAGTTGAAGTTCGCCAGATTATCTGGCAAAGAAGGGCACCCACCCAGGGAGCCCACCAATGCCGTCCGCCATACTGCAGCGCAGCATATTGCGCTCCCAACCCGCCCTGCGAGATGTGGCCGCGCTTAGTCCTGACGAGTGCCGTCGGCTATGCAACGAGAGGCGAAACGGCCTGCGCGCCCTCGGGGTAGACCACCTCCTCAAGGAGGCGGCCGAGAAGCGCCGTCTCAATGCTCCACGCTTCGTGCGTGCAGCCGCCGAGTATGAGGCGCTGGCTGCGGAGCTACCCAAGCTGGTCGGCTTCATCGCCAGCCGCCGCGCAGGAAGCAGCGGTGCCCTGCGCTGGACCCTTTTCCGCACGAACGGCCGCGATCTCCCCACCATCTCCAACACCTTCGCCGCTGACGAGACCCGCGACGGTGTTGCGGCAATCCTCGCCAGCGCCGGCCTGAGGCTGCGCGACGACGACGCGGTGGTGCAGGCATGACCGCCGAGACCAACACTCTCCGCGGCATATTCGGCGTTGAGGGCTGCTGCGCAGCAACCTTCCCGCTGAACCCCTACCAGGGTGAGAGCCTGACCATTGAGCAGGGCCTTGAGCGCGACATCGGCTTAGCTGTGCAGGACATGACGGCCGACCCGTCGATCACTCACATGACCCAGGACTGGGGTGGGTTCGAGATCCACGCGGTCCGCGCCATCAACGGCATCTTCGCTGTCGTCACGCTGAGCGGGACGCAACCGCCTCTTCCACCCCAGCTGACGGAACCAGGCGTTTCGGCACAGGATCCCGCGCCCGGCGGGTAATCCGGGCAAAGCGGCCGAGCGGCGTGGGTACCAGCCACACCACCCGGCCTAACCACCAACACAAAGGCCAGGAGCCTCCCAATGTCAGCGGCTACCGCGACGAATACCGCCTCCAAGGCGGGCAGGAAAAGTGCGCTCAAGGCGCAGGCGTTCCGGAAAGCACCGGAGTTGAAGGTCAGCGCGGCGGCGGGGACCCGCGTGAAGCCAGGACAGTGGGACCCTGTCCCAGGCCTCGCCGGCGTGGACAAGGCGAGCCGCGAGGCCACGTCCGCCCACGCGATCTTCTCCTGCCTAGCGAGCTTGGGCACGCTGATGCGGAAGGACCCCAGTCGCGCTGCCTGGCCAGACGCCAATGCGGCCGTGGCCAAGTGGAACAGGATTAAGGCGCGTTTGCTCAAGGCCCTCGTCAAGGCGCCCGACCTGGAAGTCGCAGATCTGCACCGGATGGTTCGGATCGTCAGCAGCGACAACCACATGCGAGGGGATGGCACAGGCCATGCCCTGAGGCTCACAGCCCTGTTGCGCAGGGTCGAGGAAGAGCTGATCGAGCGCGCCCGTTTGCCGACGGCCGGTGCTGACGCCGATCTGATCGCGACCTGCGAACGCTACATCAACCGCTCGCGTCGGATGAACGCCAAGGACCATCCCGAGGCATCGAAGAATTTCGATGAAATGAGCGAATACCCCGCGCTCAGGAAGGACGAACAGGCGATCCTTAGGAGCGAGCCTCAAACGATGATGGGTCTCGCGGCCGTGGCGCGTGTTGCCCTCTACGGAGCCGAGATCGCCCGTTGCCACCTTTCGCCCCCTGCCTGGTCAGAAAATGATGAGCTGATCCTCGCTGGGAAGATCCTACGTAAGCTGGCTGGAGACGCGGGTTTCGGCGCGTTAGGCGCTTCGCTTCCTGTCGTGAGCTTCTGCCCCGCTGATGGTGTGGATGATCACTACCTGATCGAGCGTTGCGACGATTTCGTCCGGCGCAAGCGTGAGGCTTGGGCTCTGGAGGAACCGTATTTCGGCACGCGAGAGGTAATGCCTTCTGAGACCCGGGCGCGGGTCGATGCCCTCTCTGCCGATTACCATGACCGCTTGAATGAGATCCTCGGGTACTCGGCAGGAACACCGCAGGGCCTTCGAGCCAAGGCTCGCGCGATGGAGGCGCACCTTCTCCGCAACGAGGATGGCAGCTGGCTTCTGGATCACCAGACGACAGGGACCCTGATCGACAACATCCTAACGTTAGTGCCGGACACCCCGCCGACCGAGCACTGCATGCTGACGGATTTCGTCCGCGGGATCGACACGGGATGGGACAAGAACACAGGACCGCTCGATACGGACGAGAGCGCAGCCGTCGACATCACGCCGCACAGCTTCCAGGGCATGCTGCTGCAGGTCGGCATCCTTCTCGCCGAAGTCCATGAGCTTCATGAGCGGGCAACAAAGGATGAATGCACGGACGCGGCACTGAACCGTGCGCGGCGTCTTGCATGGTCCTTGCAGGATGGGCTTCGGGTGCGCGGTGCTCAGCTCCCAAGCCGCGTCCAGGAGTACTACTTCCCACCGCATCTCGACCCATTCGCGGGCACGCGCGGCAGCCACGCACAGGCTCGTGCCGAGGCCGATCTGCTCGAAGCCTGCAGGCGATACATGGACAGCGAAAGCCCGTCCGATTTGATGACCATCGCCTATACAAAGGCGCACACGCCAGAAGAGCGCGAAGCCAAGGCCCTGGCCGCCATGACGCTCGTGCAGACGAACTCGGAGGGCGGCCCGATCGACCACGACCACGCGATGCTGTGGTCCCTGGCCGAGGACATGGCCGGGCGGGATCTGGAGGCGCCCCAATGACCCGCTTGGCACAGCGGCGGGCTGGCGCCAGCGGGTTCCGGCGGAGCGCTTCGACGCAAGTGGTCGCGGCGGCACCCACCTTCGTCATGGTCGGCGACGAGAAGGTCACTAACCCGCAAGAGATGGAGTTCATCCTTCTCTTCAGGAGCCTGCCTGACGAGCACAAACCTGCAGCTGCCCGTTACGTCAGGAACGTGGCGAACGGGATGGACCCGCGCGACGCCGGCGTCGCCTTCTGGGTAGAGACCGGCGGCTCCGCCGAGGACGGGGCGCGCGTCACCGACGCCGTTCTGGCGCAATGCCTTGGGGGTGCCTCCTGATGGCCCGCCAGCACATCGCCTGGGCGGCGCTCTCCGCCCTCATCGTTGGCGTGCCCTACGGCGCCGCCAGCCTCGTCTTCACCGAGCAGCACGAAGAGCGCCTGCTCGACGTTGCCGACTTGATCATCCAGCAGCTCGACGCGGTCGAGGCACCATTCACGGACCTGGAGCCTGATGAGGACGACGACGGGCTGGATGAAGCCAGCCTGCAGCCGGCCGTGCTGTGCCCGGACGTGAACCGCCCAATCCGCCGCATGACGGGAGGGCGGACATGAGTAAGGAGATCCCATTCCTTGATGTCCTGGGACGCCTGAATGGCGCGATCAGGGCCGCCGGCGGCGAGAGCGCCTTCGCCAAGAAGCACGGCCTCACGCGCCAGGAGGTGCATGAGGCCCGAAAGGGAAACCGCCATCCCGGCCCCGGCATGCTGCGTGCGGTCGGCGTCCGGAAGGCCGTGAAGGTCACCTACGAGCTGATCGAGGAGCCCGTCCATGGATAGCCTCCCTGAGACTTTCCCGCGCCAGCGCGCTGCGGTGCCGCGCTTCACGGAGATCCCCACTGGGATCGAGCAGGTACGCCGCAACCTGCTGAGGGGTGTCGCCTCAACCGACATCCTGCGGGCAGCTGGCGCCTGCAGGCGGGAGGCACGGCGCATCCGCTGGCAAATCACCACGGGGATGCACGCGCCCGAATGGGTGCCCGCCATGGAGGCTAAGGTCGTCTCGCTGGCACTGATGGAGCAGGCGCTCGCCAGCCTGGGCGGTGCCTTCCGCGAGATGGAGCGGCGCGAGGTGGTGTGTCAGGCCCGCCAGGAAGCCGAGGCGCTGCCCGCCCCATTCGTGAGCATTGGCGAGGCGGTGGAGCGCGTGGTTGCGGCCGCTGGCGAGGGAGGATTGCCGGAATGACCTTCCACGGAACCCCGCCCACTCCGGCGGCCGGAAGCATCTCCCACCGCACCAAGGCTCTGCGCCCCGACATCGGCCTCTCAGAAGAACTGGTGGACGCCATCCGCCGCGAACGGAAGAAGGGCCAGGAGCCGACCCAGATCGCGGAGACGCTGACCCTGCCGCTGGAGGTGGTGGAGAAGGCGCTGCTGGCGATGCGCATGCCGCAGCCGGGCCGAACCCGCGCAACCCTGAACGTCACGCGCGAGGCCGGCGCCTTCGTGCATCGGGAGTGCGCGCCAGGAGAGCCGGTCTGGAAGGCCATGGATCGGCTGATTGGGGAGCTGATCGAGCTGAGGGGGCGGGCATGATGGAGAGGCGTGGTTACGCCGCTGTGGGCCTCCATATGCCGAAGCGGGCGGAGAATGTCGGGAGCGCCCTCCGGGCGGCCGACTGCTACGGGGCTGCCATGGTCGCAATAAGCGGCCGTCGCTACGTTCGGTCAGCCGCCGACACTCCCAAGGCCTGGAAGCATTTGCCGGTGCTGCACGACCTGCAGAACCTGTTCGATGTCGTGCCATATGACGCCGAGACGGTGGCCGTGGACCTGGTGGAGGGCGCCGTTCCCCTGCCGACCTTCCGCCATCCCGAGAGGGCGTTTTACGTCTTTGGCCCTGAGGACGGCACGCTGGGCAAATCGGTTCTTGCCCGGTGCAGCCGACGCGTGATGGTGCCTACGCGGCATTGCATGAACCTCGCCGCCACGGTCAACGTCATCCTCTATGACCGGCTCTCGAAGAGCGTGCGGGGGCAGGTATGAGTGTCCCCGCCACCATCCCGCCCGAGCCGCGCCCGATCGCCCGTGACCTGGTGAAGGAGATCGCCATGGACATCGGCAAGGCCGTGGCCGAGCACATCGAGCGCATGTACCCGAAGGCGGTGGAGGCGGCCTCCTCCACCTTCCTGCTCTCGGTGCGGAACTGCACTCACAACGAGATCATGGCGGCGCTGGAGACGACGGACGAGAACGCGATCCGCGCGCGGCTGGCTCGCCGCCAGAAGGATCGGCGCGAGCTGCGGCGGATGTACCGTGCCATTCGCGCCGACTGGAAGGCGGGGCCATGATCGACCTCGCCAAGCTCCGCAAGGTCCACGCGATGACCACCAGCCCGAACCCGCATGAGGCGGCGGTGGCGTGGTCGAAGGTGGATGGGATCCTGAAGGCAGGCGGGAAGACCCGGCGCGCCCTTCCTGGGTTGCTGAAGGGGTCTACCGAGAAGCCGGTAGACCCGCCGCAGGGCGCCGGAGGCTTCAGCCCCTTCGCCGGCTTCGATGACTGGATGGAGGAGAAGGAGCCCGGCTATCGCGCCCGCATGGCGCGCGAGCGGGCGGAGAAGCGTCAGCGCGAGAAGGACGAACTGGCAGACCTGCTGAGGCGCTACGGCTCCATGGAGGCGCTGGAGGCGGACAACGCCATGGAGGCGGCCATCGAGGCCGCGGCTGGCCCGTTCAAGGGCAAGGTCAAGCACCAGTTCGCCAATGGTGTCTTCGAGGTGGACGGCCTGGATGGCTGGTACGACAGCCTGTTCATCGACCGTGCGCCTGAGCGCGTGAAGGCCGCCATCGCGAAGGCAATCCCAATGCCTGTCACCGTGACGGAGGCAAAGGCCGAGTACGATGCATGGGATGCCCGCGACCGTGAGCTGGGACTGGCATGGGGCCGTCTCGATGACAATCAGCTCTCCCTACCATGCCGTATCCGCCAGGAGATGGTGCGCCGTCTCTTCGAGACCGGCCTTCGGAGCCGAACCATGGAGGAAGTGCTGGTGCGCCAGCGGCACCTGCTGGATAGCAACAGCGGGCTCGGGATCGAGGAGGCTGTCCTGGCCGATCTCGAAGCCCTGGCCGCCTCAGTTGAGGGCGGAATTTGGGACACGCCCTCCCCTGCCCCAGCAATTCCGCCGGAGGTGGATGTGCTGGATGCCCCCAGGGGAATGCCTGGGGATCAGCCGATCGGCTGGGCGCGGGGATGGAATGCCTGTCGCGAGGCGATGATGAAGCCGGGAACGGCCGCCGCCGACGTCCGCCTGAACGGCGCCTTGGATGCGGTGAGGCGCCTCCAGGGATGCCGCAGCGCCTGCCAAGGGGACGCGCTCGACTGCCCGTGCCTCACCCTGGCGCGGCAGGTCCTGCAGGAGGAGGCCGCCCATGGGTGACACGCTTCCCGAGACGCTGACAGCCGAGCCCCGGCGTAGGCGCACGTCCCGCGCCGAGCAGCCGATCGCGGCATCCACACTCTCGGCCGATGACCTGATCCCGCTGGAGGCGGTCATGGCGAAGACCCATCTCGGCGCCTCGACTATCTATCTCTGGATGGCCCAAGGTCGCTTCCCCCTGGGCGTGCAGCTGAGCCCGCGCTGCGTTCGCTGGGTGCGAGGCGAGGTGGAGGAATGGAGCCGGGAAAGGCAGGGCCAGCGGGTGCAGCTCCGCGCCCCCAAGCCCACGCCGGAGATCGCGGCGGGCTCAGAAGCACCGCCACCGCAGCAGGAGCGGCGGGGCCGTGGACGCCCCCGCAAGGGATAATTCGCTCGCCGGGTATAATCCCGGGTATCAGGGCCGGGGGCTCGCCGCCCTCGGCCTTATTTTTCAGCAGCTTGGCCGCTCATAAAATCGGATGCACCAGCAGCGAGGCCGAGGTGTGACGGCACCAGATCGTCAGTAGCCCAACACCGATTCCCTGCCCCGCGACCCATTCCCGGACCGGCCGGGTCACCTCGACCAGCCCGCGCTGGCGGGTGGGCACGGAGAGGTGATGGATATGCTGCCTCATGGGGTCTCCTCGTTGCCTGGAACGTCAAAGGCGGTGTTGGCAGGGCCGGGCGGCTGGTCTTCGATGGGCGGGGCGCATCATGCTCTCCGCCGGGGGGATGACCGAATGACCCATGACGATGCCGGCCGCCATCGCGGCAAAGGCTTCCGTGAGGCCCCGGACGGGAATGCCCTGCCCGTGACGGCCTTCTCCCTGCCGCCCGGCAGCCCAGTACTGGTGACGGGCGGGTCGGGCTTCCTCGGCTCCGCCGTCACGCGTGCCCTGCTGGCGCGGGGGCTGCGCGTGCGGGCGCTGGTCCGCCCGAGCAGCCGGCGCGGCAATCTCGAAGGGCTTGGTTGCGAAATCATCCATGGCGACCTGACCGATCCGGAATCCCTCCGCACCGCGCTGCGCGGCATCCGCTTCCTCTTCCATGTTGCCGCGGATTACCGGCTCTGGGCCCCCGATCCCTCGGTGATGCTGCGCGTGAATGTCGAGGGCACGCGGGCCCTGATGCGCGAGGCGCTGGCGGCGGGCGTGGAGCGGATCGTCTATACCAGCAGCGTCGCCGCCCTGAAGGTGGCGGGCGCCACCGCGCCGGTGGACGAAACCGCGCCGCTCGACCCGGCCGAGGCCATCGGCACCTACAAGCGCAGCAAGACCCTGGCCGAGCGCGCCGTGGAGGAAATGGTGGCGCGGAACGGCCTGCCTGCCGTGATCGTGAATCCCTCCACCCCCATCGGCCCGCGCGACATCCGCCCGACGCCGACCGGCCGCGTGATCCTGGATGCCGCGCGCGGCAAGATCCCCGCCTTCGTCGATACCGGACTGAACTTTGCCCATGTGGACGACATCGCCGAAGGCCATCTCCTGGCCTTCGAGCGCGGCCTGATCGGGGAGCGCTACATCCTGGGCGGCGAGAACCTCTCGCTGCGGGAATTGCTGGCCGAGATCGCACGCCACACCGGCCGCGCCGCGCCGCGCATCCGCCTGCCGCGCGCCCCGCTCTTCCCCCTGGCCTGGGGTGCCGAGGCGGTGGCCCGCGCCACGGGCAAGGAGCCGCTGCTCACCGCCGACGGGCTGCGCATGTCGCGCCACCGGATGTTCTTCACCTCGGCAAAGGCGGAACGGGAGTTGGGCTACAGCGCGCGCCCCTGGCAGGAGGGCGTGGCCGATGCGCTCTCCTGGTTCCGGCAGGGAGGCTATCTGGCATGAGCATTGCCCTGGCGCCCGGCCTGGGCCTGCTCGCGCTGGCGATCTGGCTCTATCTCCTGCTGGCGCGCGGCGGCTTCTGGCTGGCGCGGGGACGCGATAACCGCGATGTTCCCCCCGATCCCGCCCGCTGGCCCAGCGTGGTCGCCGTGGTGCCCGCCCGCAACGAGGCCGATGTGATCGCGCGTTCGATCGGCAGCCTGCTGCGCCAGGATTATCCGGGCGAGTTCCGCGTCGTGCTGGTGGATGACGGCAGCGATGACGGCACGGCGGAAGCCGCGCGTCATGCCGCGCGCGGCGCTGGAACCCGGCTGGAGATCCTGCCCGGAATGCCCCTTCCACCAGGCTGGACCGGGAAACTCTGGGCCGTGAACCAGGGCGTGCGCCATGCCACAGCCACCACACCGCCGGACCACATCCTGCTGACCGATGCCGATATCGGCCATGCGCCCGATAATCTGCGCGCCCTGGTGGCGCGTTCGGAACAGGGGCGTCATGCGCTGGTCTCGCTGATGGCCGAACTTTCCTGCGCCAATGCGGCCGAGCGCTTCCTGATCCCGGCCTTCGTCTTCTTCTTCCAGATGCTCTACCCCTTCGCCTGGGTCGCAAATCCGCAACGCCGCATGGCGGCCGGCGCCGGCGGCTGCATGTTGGTGCGCCGCGAGGCATTGGAGGCGGCGGGCGGCATCGCCGCGATCCGCGCGGCGATCATCGATGATTGCGCCCTGGCCCGCCGGCTGAAGATGCAAGGCCCGATCTGGCTGGGCCTCACGCGCCGCGCGAGGAGCCTGCGCCCCTATGGCAGCGCCGGCGAGATCGGGCGCATGGTCTCGCGTTCCGCCTATGCCCAGCTTGGCTATTCGCCGCTGCTGCTCGCGGGCACCCTGGCGGGCATGGTGCTCACCTATCTCGTGCCACTGGCCCTGGCGCTGTTCGGGACCGGCCTGGCGCAGGTCGCAGGGCTGGCGGCCTGGCTGCTGATGGCGCTTTCCTTCCAGCCCATGCTGCGCTTCTACCGCGTCTCGCCCCTTTGGGGCTTCGCCCTGCCCGCCATCGGCGCGGCCTACACAGCCTTCACCCTGCAATCGGCCCTGCAGGTCTGGCGTGGACGGGGCGGCATGTGGAAAGGCCGGGCCCAGGCCATGGCCGGCGGCGGATGACCATGTCGCAGACTTCGCCCGGCGGCCTGATGCCGGCGCCCGCGGCGCAGCGGGAACGGCTGGCGGCCGGCCGCCAGCCGTTCCCCGATCCGGCCGCGCTCCAGGCGCAGATCGCCCGCAGTTCCTTCTACCTCCCCATGCGGCTGATGCCGAAGGCGGAGCGCGCGGCCATGTTCGCCATCTATGCCTTCTGCCGGATGGTGGACGACATCGCCGATGACGGCACCCGCCCGCGCGAGGCCCGCGCCGTGGAACTGGAGCGCTGGCGCGCCGATCTGGCCGCTCTCTACGCCGGCCAGCCCGCCGGCCATGCCGCCTTCCTGGCCGGTCCCGTGGAGGGCTTCGGCCTGCGCCATGCCGATTTCCTCGCGGTGATCGACGGCATGGCGATGGATGTGGCGGAAGACATCCAAGCCCCGGATCTGGACAAGCTGGACCTCTATTGCGACCGGGTGGCGAGCGCTGTCGGCCGCCTCTCCACCCGCGTCTTCGGCATGGGGGAGGCCTCCGGCCTGGAACTGGCTCACCATCTCGGCCGCGCCCTGCAGCTCACCAACATCCTGCGCGACCTGGACGAAGACGCCGCCATGGGCCGCCTCTACCTGCCGCGCGAATTTCTGGCCGAAGCGGGAATCACGACGACCCAGCCATCCGCCGCCATCGTCGACCCGCGCCTGGATGCCGCCTGCCGCCCCCTCGCCGACAGCGCCCTGGACCACTTCGCGGCCGCCGACCGGCTAATGCGCTCCCGCCCGCACGGTCGCCTTCTGGCCCCCCGGCTGATGGAGGCGGTCTATCGCGAGATCCTGCAAAGGATGCTGGTCCAGAGCTGGGCCCCTCCCCGCCGGCGCGTGCGGATCGGCAAGCCAAGGCTGCTCTGGCTTGTCGCGCGCCACGGGCTGCCCGGATGACGGCACGGGTCCATGTCATCGGCGCCGGGCTGGCCGGGCTCTCGGCGGCCGTGGCCCTGGCGGCGCGTGGCGTGAATGTCGTGCTTTCGGACGCGGCGAGGCAGGCGGGCGGCCGCTGCCGCTCCTATCACGATGCCCAGCTCGGCATGGTGATCGACAACGGCAACCACCTCGTCCTGTCCGGGAATCCCGCGGTCGCCCGCTACCTGCGTGCCATCGGCGCGGAAAACCGCCTCACCGGCCCAGATCGCGCCGAGTTTCCATTCCTCGACCTGCGCGACGGCGCCCGCTGGACCCTGCGCCCGAATGACGGCCCCCTGCCCTGGTGGGTTCTTTCCCCTGGCCGCCGCGTGCCCGGTACCCGCCCGCGCGACTACCTGGCGCTGGCGCGGCTGCTGCGCCCCCATCCCGGCCGCCGGATCGACGAGGTGATGCCCTGCCGGGGCGCGCTGTGGGAACGCCTGTTGCGCCCCCTGCTGGTGTCCATCCTGAACACCGCCCCAGAGGAAGGGTCCGCCGACCTGGCCGGCGCCGTCATGCGCGAAAGCCTGGCGAAAGGCGGCCTCCCGAGCCGCCCCCGCATCGCCACCCCCACCCTCGCCGCCGCCTTCGTCGATCCGGCCCTAGGGCATCTGCGCCAGGCGGGCGTGGAAATCCGGCTCGGCCAACGCCTGCGCGGGCTGGGGCTGGAGGACGGGCAGGTGACGGAGTTGCGCTTCGCTGATCAGGTGGTGCCGCTGGAACCGGATGATCGCATCATCCTGGCAGTCCCGCCCTGGGCTGCGCAGGAATTGCTGCCCGGCCTCACGGTGCCGGATGAGCACCGCCCGATCGTCAACGCCCATTTCCGCCTTGCCCCGCCCGAGGGCGCGCCTGCCATGATCGGGTTGATCGGCGGCACCGCCGACTGGGTCTTCGCCTTTCCCGACCGGCTCTCGGTAACCACCAGCGCCGCCGATGCTTTGCTTGAGATGGACAATGATATCCTCGCCGGGCGCCTCTGGCGGGATGTCGCCACGGCCCATGGCCTGTCCGGCCCACCCCCGCCCTCCCGCATCGTGAAGGAGAAGCGCGCCACCTTCGCTGCCACCCCCGCGCAGGAGGCGCGCCGTCCTCCCACCCGCACCCGCTGGTCCAATCTCCTCCTCGCCGGCGACTGGACCGACACGGGCCTGCCGGCCACGATCGAGGGAGCATTGCGTTCCGGAGAGGCTGCTGCGGCAATCGCCCTCTCCACAAGCGCGGCGGTTCCTGAGAAGGTTCCGGCATGAACGATGTGCCGAGCAATGTCCTCGCCACAGCCGAGCATATCCGGCTCGATGGAATCGAGGCCGATCTTCGCCGCGCCACCGAAGCCCTGCTGAACGAGCAGAGGCCTGATGGCCACTGGATCTTCGAGCTGGAGGCAGATGCCACCATCCCCGCCGAATATGTGCTGCTGCGCCAGCATCTCGGTGAAGCCGATGATCCGGGGCTGGAGCGCAAGATCGGCGCCTATCTGCGCCGCATCCAGGGCGATCACGGTGGATGGCCGCTCTTCCATGGTGGCGCCTTCGATATCAGCGCTTCGGTGAAGGCCTATTTCTGCCTGAAGATGATCGGCGACGATCCGGCTTCGCCGCATATGGCGCGGGCGCGCGAGGCGATCCTCGCCCATGGCGGAGCGGCGCGCGCGAATGTGTTCACGCGCATCCTGCTCGCCATGTTCGGCGAGATTTCCTGGCGTCACGTACCGACCATCCCGGTGGAGATGGTGCTGCTGCCGCGCTGGTTCCCCGTCCATCTCTCGAAGATGTCCTACTGGGCCCGCACGGTGCTGGTGCCCCTGCTGGTGCTGCAGGCGCTGCGCGTGCGGGCGCGCAACCCGCGCAGCGTGCGTGTCCAGGAACTCCTTACGGCGAAGCGCCCCCGCACCCGCCGCATGCGCACGCATCAGAAACGCGCCTGGGCGCTTTTCTTCAACGGCATAGATGGCGGGCTGAAGGTCGCGGAGCCCTTCTGGCCGCGCCCGCTGCGCCAGCGCGCCATCGAGCGCTGCGTGCAGTTCGTCACCGAGCGCCTGAATGGCGAGGACGGGCTTGGCGCCATCTACCCCGCCATGGCCAATGCCGTGATGATGTATGACGCGCTCGGCTATCCGCCGGAACATCCCGACCGCGCCATCGCCCGCCAAGCCATCGAGAAGCTGCTGGTGGCGCGGGAGGACGAGGCCTATTGCCAGCCCTGCGTCTCTCCGGTCTGGGACACCGCCCTTGCCGCCCATGCGCTCATGGAGGTGGGCGGCGAGGCCGCGGCCACTGCCGCCGCGCGCGGCCTGGACTGGCTGAAGCCGCTGCAGGAGCTGGAGGTGAAAGGCGACTGGGCGGAGATCCGCCCGCATCTGCGCCCCGGCGGTTGGGCCTTCCAGTACCGCAACCCGCATTATCCGGATCTGGATGACACCGCCGTCGTCGTCATGGCCATGGACCGTGCGCGCCATCAGCTTCCCATCGGCGATCGCTATGACGAAGCCATCGCCCGCGGCACTGAATGGACCGCCGGCCTGCAGAGCGGCAATGGCGGCTGGGGTGCCTTCGACGCTGATAACATCCGCCACTACCTCAACAACATTCCCTTCGCCGATCACGGTGCGCTGCTCGATCCGCCCACCGCCGATGTCAGCGCGCGCTGCGTCAGCATGCTCGCCCAACTTGGCGAAAAGCCCGAAAGCCCGCGCCTGCGCGCCGCCATCGATTATCTGGAACGCGAGCAGGAAGCCGATGGAAGCTGGTTCGGCCGCTGGGGCGTGAACTACATCTATGGCACCTGGTCGGCCCTCTGCGCGCTGAACGCCGCCGGCTTCGACAACTCCCGCCCGAGTGTGCGGCAGGGAGCGGACTGGCTGATCTCCATCCAGAATGCGGATGGCGGCTGGGGCGAGGATTGCGAGAGCTACAAGCTCGACTATCGCGGTCATGAACCGGCGCCCTCCACCGCCTCGCAGACCGCCTGGGCGCTGCTGGGGCTGATGGCGGCGGGCGCGGTGGATCATCCCGCCGTCGCGCGCGGCATCGAATATCTGCGCCGCACCCAGGACGAGAACGGCCTGTGGCAGCAGGAGGCCTATACCGGCGGCGGCTTCCCGCGCGTCTTCTATCTCCGCTACCACGGCTATCCGAAGTTCTTCCCGCTCTGGGCCCTGGCGCGCTACCGCAACCTGCGGCGCGGCAATGCCACGCGCCCGGTCCACGGCATGTGACCATCCTCGCGGCCACCGGGCTGCAGCGGGAGCGGCGCATCCTGTCCAGTCCGGATGTCCTGGTGCTGGCAGGCGGCGGCGATCAGGTGCGGCTGGAGGCGGAGCTGGAACGCCTTGCCGGAAAGGCACGCGGCATCATCAGCATCGGCATCGCGGGCGCGCTGGCGCCAGGGTTGCGGCCGGGGAACTGGGTCGTGGCCGAAGCGGTGCTCCATGGAGATGCAAGGTTTCCAGCCGATGCGGCGTGGAGCAGGCGCCTCCTCGCCACGCTTCCAGGCGCCGTGGCGGGCCTCCAGCTCGGCACGGATGTCATGGTGGCGCAGGCCGTGGACAAGGCCGCCCTGCACCGGCGCACCGGCGCCACAGCCGTGGACATGGAATCCCATATCGCCGCACGCGTGGCCCTGCGCCACGCCCTGCCCTTCGCCGCTGCCCGCGTGATCTCGGACGCCGCGCAGCGCAGCCTTCCATCCGCCGCGCAGCGGGGAATGCGTCCGGATGGGGGGATGGACCTCCCCGCCGTTCTGCGCTCACTCCTGATGGGCCCTTTCCAGCTTCCCGCCCTGATCCGGACAGGGCTGGAGGCGGAGCGGGCCTTCCGGGCCCTACTCCGCGGCCACCGTCTTCTCGGCCCCCGGCTTCTGGGGCCCCGATTTCCGGGTCTGGGGCCCGGCGGACCTGATCTCGGCCAGCTTCCGCTCGACATGGCCTGAGAAGACATATTCCGCCGGGCGCTGCCCATCGAGCGGGATGTCCTCCGCCATCGGCCCTTCCGTCCGCACGCCGCGCATCGTCACCGCCAGTGCCTTCAGAGGGTTCCGAACCATGTCCTTCACCGCTGATGCCTCGAAGCCTGAATGGACCATGCAGTCGGCGCATTTCTCGTAGTTGCCGACGCCGTACTTGTCCCACTCTGTGTCTTCCATTAGCTCCCTGAAGGTCTTGGCATAGCCTTCACCGAGCAGATAGCAGGGCTTCTGCCATCCGAAGACCGTGCGTGTCGGGTTGCCCCAGGGCGTGCAGCGATAGGCCTCGTTCCCCGCCAGGAAGTTCAGGAACATGACGGACTGGCTGAAGGGCCACGCCTTGCCGCCCTTCCCGCGCGAAAGGATGCCGCGGAACAGCTCTTTCGTCTTCGTGCGGTTCAGGAAGTGCTGCTGGTCCGGCGCCCGTTCATAGGCATAGCCGGGCGAGACGGTGATACCATCCAGCCCCAGCGCCTTCATGTCGTCGAAGAAGCTCGCGACCTGGGCCGGATCGGCATCATTGAACAGCGTGCAATTGATGCTGACGCGGAATCCCTTGGATTTGACGAGCCTGATAGCCTCCACCGCCTTGTCATAGACGCCGCGCTGGCAGACGGACTTGTCATGCATCGCCTGGTTGCCATCCAGATGGATGGACCAGGTGAAGGCGGGATGCGGCTTGTAGTCGTCGATCTTCTTCGCCAGCAGCAGCGCGTTGGTGCAGAGGATCACGAATTTCCCGCGATCCAGATAGCCCCGGACGATCTCCGGCATCTCCCGGTGCAGCAGCGGCTCGCCGCCTGCGATGGAGACCACGGGCGCCCCGCACTCGTCGATCGCCTCCATGCAGTCCTGCACGGAGAGGCGCTGGTTCAGGATCTCGTTCGGATAATCGATCTTGCCGCAGCCGGCGCAGGCCAGGTTGCAGCGGAACAGCGGCTCCAGCATCAGCACGAGCGGATAGCGCTTCCGCCCGGAAAGATGCTGCTTCATCAGATAGGCGCCGATCCGGGCGGCCTGCAGCAGCGGAATTCCCAAGACGGTGCTCCTTACTGCGCGGGCTGAACCGCCGGCGCCGCCGGGGTCCGGAGTTCATGGGGCAGGCGGAACTCGATGTCCTCCTGAATGCCACCCATCTGCGCAACCTCCACCTCGCCCTGCCGGCGCAGCGCTTCGATGACGTCGAGGATCAGCTCCTCGGGCGCCGATGCGCCGGCGGTCAGGCCCACAGTTTGCACGCCTTGAAGCCAGGCAGGATCCAGTTCGTCGCCATCGGCGATGAGGTAGCTGGGAATTCCCTGCTCCCTCCCGATCTCCCGCAGGCGGTTGGAGTTGGAGCTCTTCGTGCTCCCAACCACCAGCAGCAGGTCCACCACCCCGCACAGATCCCTTACGGCCGACTGGCGATGTTGCGTCGCATAGCAGATGTCGGAGACATCCGGCCCCTCCAGATCCGTGAAGCGGGCCTGCAGGGCGGCGATGATGCCGCGCGTGTCATCCACGCTCAGCGTCGTCTGGGTGACATAGGCGAGCGGCGTGTCCGCCGGCAGGTCCAGCGCCACGACATCCTCGACAGAGGAGACGAGATGCGCCTTTCCGCCCACCTGCCCCAAGGTGCCTTCCACTTCGGGGTGGCCCGCATGGCCCACCAGGACCAGGGTCCGCCCACGCGCGACATAGCGCTTGCCCTGGCTGTGAACCTTGGAAACCAGCGGGCAGGTGGCGTCCAGCACGGGAAGACCCCGTGACGCCGCCTCGTCGATGACGGATTGCGCCACGCCATGGGCGCTGAAGATGGTCACCGCCCCATCCGGGATTTCGGACAGATCCTCGACGAAAACTGCCCCCTTGCCCTTCAGCTTCTCAACGACATGGCGGTTGTGCACAATTTCGTGACGAACATAGACAGGCGCGCCAAATTTCTGAAGGGAACGCTCGACGATCTCGATCGCCCGCACCACCCCGGCGCAGAAGCCCCGGGGCTGAGCCAGTAGAACCCGCATGCAGGCCAATCCTCCAAGTTGGGGCTTCGTCCTTGAGCGCCCGGCATGGCTGAAGCTGGGATAACGGTTGGATCATTCCCGGTCCTGCCCGCGGAACACAGCCGCATGGAAGGCCCGGAACGGAAGGAAATGCATGTCGGACAATGGCTTGAAGTCGGTTGGCTTACCGGTTCGCCGCATCCGCATGACCCTCCTTCCGCGCTAACCTAGCCACGGAAGCTGGTCTTTTACACGGGTTTTGCAACTACAGACCTATTCCTCGCAGCTTGCGCTTTCCCGCAACAGGCTCACTAATCCTCGGTCTCTGCCTGTTCAGGGGGGTTCCCGCATGTCCTCTAGCGCTGCCGAGACCGTTCCTCTCGACAGTCCCCGGGTTGCCGCGGCCGACCACACGGCACGCCACTGGACCTTCGACAAGCCCGGCCCTGTCCGCATCGGCAGCCCCGAACATATGGAAATGTTCGCCCGGATGCTGCTGGAGACACACAACCCCTACAAGCCTCGCGTGCTGGATTGGCCGAAGCTGGACCCCGAGGCCCATGCGCGCCTCACCACCTTGCCCATCTGGGATATCGCCGTGCAGACCGAGGGCCGCGCCTCGCTCCGCGTGCTCGACTATGCCGCCACCATCACGGACCCGCTGCTGAACGCGGCGATGGTGATGGACGGGAACGAGGAGGCCCGCCACAAGAAGGTCCTCTCCAACCTCGTCGAGGCCTATGGAGTCGTGCTGGAGCCAGAGCCCGAATACACCGGCTATCGCGACACCGAATGGGGCTGGATGCGTACGGGCTATAGCGAGTGCATCGACAGCTTCTTCGCCTTTGGCCTTTTCGAGGCAGCGCGCCGCTCCGGCTATTTCCCGCCCGATCTCGTGGGCACTTTCGAGCCCGTGATCCAGGAGGAAGCGCGCCACATCCTCTTCTTCGCCAATTGGGCCGCCTGGCAGCGCCGGCGACAGCCATGGTGGCGCAAGCCCTATTTCCTCGCCAAGACCGCCGCCGTCTGGGCCGTGCTGATCTGGGACCGCCTCGTCCTCGCTCGCGATCTCGGCGGCTCCTCCAAGCAGACGAACTTCACCGCCTCATCCGATTCCATCGGCGTGAGCATGAGCGCGGCGGAGCTGATCGACATCTGCCTGACAGAGAACGACCGCCGCCTTGCCGGCTATGACAAGCGGCTGTTGCGCCCCACCACCGTTCCCTTCTTCATCCGCCTCGCCCGCCGCTTCATGCCGGCGCCGCGGTCCACCCAGGCCTGAAGGCAGGAACCTGACGTGAGCGCCAATACCGTTATCCACCGCATCGTCCGCCCGGCGGTGCGTGCCCTTGCCCCCACAGGGATCACGCCGAACCAGATCACCACCGCCCGCATCGCAACCGGCATCGCCGCCGCCATTGCCTTCTCCGGGGATGCCAGCTGGCAGAACGCCGGCGGCGCGATCTTCCTCCTGTCCATGCTACTGGACCGCGCGGATGGAGAGCTGGCACGGCAGACCGGGCAGTCCAGCCCCTCGGGCCATCGCTACGATCTGATCAGCGACTGCCTCTCCAATATCATCGCCTTCATCGGGATCGGCCTCGGCCAGATGGCGGCGCTCGGCCTGTTCGGCCCCGTGATCGGCCTTATCGCCGGCGCGGCGGTGGGCACGTTGTTCTGGCAGCTCCACATCCTGCAGATCGGCGAGGTGCGGGGCTATGAGCTGGCCCCCGGCATCATCATCGATCCGGACGACCTGATGGTCTTCGTCCCCATCCTGATCTGGGTGGGCGCGGCCATTCCGATGCTCTGGGCGGCTGCCGTGATCACGCCGCTGGCGGCGTTGTTCCTTGGCCTCAGCGCGCGCAAGCCGCGCTCCACGGTCAGGCCACCTCGAGCGTCCTGAGCACCTCCGCCACCGTCCCCCGCAACCGCTCGAAGTCGCGCCGGCCCAGCGCGCCGATGCAGCCGATGCGGAAGGTCTCCGCCTGGGTCAACTTGCCCGGATAGATCAGGAAGCCCCGCGCCGCGAGGGCATCGTAGAAGGGCCGGAAGGCCAGCCGGCCATCCTGCGGCATGCGGAAGGTGGCGATGATGGGCGCCTGCACCGCATCGTCCAGGAACAACGTGAAGCCCAACCGCCGCATCCCGGCCAGGAGCGTGTCGAAATTCTCCTGGTAGCGCCGCAGCCGCGCCGCGGGCCCGCCTTCTGCCTCCAGCCGCCGCAGCGCCTCCACTAGCGCCGCAACCACCTGCACGGGTGGGGTGAAGCGCCATTGCCCATCGGCCTCGAAGCCGCGCCATTGGGCGTGCAGGTCGAAGCTGAGCGAAGGGCTGTTTCCCGCCGCCCGCTCCAGCGCCGCCGCCTCGATGAGCGCGAAGCCAAGGCCGGGTACGCCCTCCAGGCATTTGTTGGAAGAGGCCAACAGGGCGGTGACCGGCACGGAGGAAAGGTCGGTCCCGATCGCCCCGAAGCTGCTCATCGCATCCAGCAGGAAAGCACGCCCCTCCCCCGCCACCACTGCGGCGATTTCCGGGAGCGGGTTCAGGATGCCCGTCGTCGTCTCGCAATGGACCAGCGCCACATGGGTGATCCCCAGATCCGCCCGCAGGGCCTCCGCCACCATCGCCGGCTCCACAACCCGGTCTTCGGGCCAGCGAAGGGCCTCTACGGCGCGCCCCATCCGCCGGGCGATGGCCACCATCCGCTCGCCATAGGCCCCGTTGACCAGCACCAGAAGCCTGTCTCGCGGCCCAACCAGCGTGGCGATGGCCGCCTCCACGATGAAGGTGCCGGAACCCTGCAGCGGCACCGCCACATGGCTGCTCTCTCCGCGAGCGACACGAAGCAACCGGGCGCGCAACTCGGCCGTCAGCGCGATGAAGGCCGGATCGCGCGAGCCCCAGTCTCGCAGCATGGCTCGGCGCGTCTCTATCGCCGTGGTCAGCGGCCCCGGGGTCAGCAGGACCGGGCTTTCGCTCATGGCAGGCTCCTCGTGCCGACCGGACGGCCGGCGGCAATGCTCCAGCGCCAGGAAATCACGCCAGGCACGCCCAGGATGATGTCCCGCAGCCGCCGGACCAGCACCAGCGCGATGGCCTTGTCCGGCGGGATGCCGAACAGGGCGCAGATCAGCACATAGCCGCCTTCCTGCACCCCCAGGGCGCCAGGAATGAAGAAGCCAGCGCTGCGCACCGCCTGCCCCAGGCTTTCGATCACCAGCGCCTCGGCCAGCCCGGCCTCGATGCCCAGTGCCCGCATCGCCGCCCAGGTCTCCAGCACCCCGATCAGCCAGGAGGCGAAGTGCCATGCCCCGCTACGCCACAGCCGCCCCGGCTGGCGGTAGAGCTGCACCACCGTGTCATGCAGCCCCGAGACCTCCCCCAGGGAGGCCCAGCCTAGCCGTGCCGCCAACTTTGGCAGCATCCGTTCTACCAACCGGAACAACCCCCAGTGCTGCGCGGCAATGAACACCCCCGTCACCCCAGCGCCCAGGACCGTGCCAAGCACCGCCCAGGTCATGGCGGAACCGCCCGCCGCATGCGGGATCATCATCAACACCGCCAGGCCAAGCAGGGAGAAGACGATCTGGGATGCCATTTCCGTGCCCAGGTCGATCGCCAGGCTCGCGATCACGCGGAGCTTGTTGACGCCACGGCGCATCAGGAGCTGCGCCCGGATCAGCTCCCCCACCGCCTGCACGACAGGCAGCAGCGCATTCGTTGAAACCCGGATCCAGCGCAGCCAGGCAAGTCCCAGCACGCCCGGCCTGCGCGGATCATCGATCAGCGGCCCCCACCCCAGGCCGGAGACGACGATCTGCGCGGCATTCAGCGCCAGCACCGCCACCATCCACCATCCCGTCTCCAGCAGGAGGCGGAGGATCTCGCCCGGATCATTCGTGACGATGAGGGCAACGGCAATGGCCAGCCCGACGAGCAGGCTGACCGCGGTGGTCCAGATCACGCCAGCGTCGGCTCCCAGACAGGTGCCGCCAGGAAGTCCCGGAAACGGCGCGCCACATCCGCCGGCTTCACCGTCGGGCGGCCCAGCTTCTCCATGGAACCCGGCGCGATGCGCAGATGGATCATCGCCGGCCCGCCATGGGCAAGCGCCGCGCGTAAGGCCTGCTCGAATCCCTCCAGGGATGCGCAGGAAGCCGCGTAGCGATAGCCGCAGGCCAGGGCGATGGCCGCAAAATCCACCGATGCCGAGACGGTCGCCTGCCCACCCGTGGAGTCATGCACCCCATTGTCCAGCAGCACATGCACGAGGTTGCGCGGCGCATACGCCCCGATCGTCGCGAAGGTGCCGAGCTTCATCAGCGCCGCGCCATCGCCATCCAGCACCACCACGGGCCGAGGGCTGTTCAGCGCCACCCCCAGCCCCATGCCGCTGGCCCCGCCCATGGAGCCTACCTGATAAAGATGCTGCGCCCGGTCCGAGAGGGTGAAGAGCTCCCGCCCGCATTTGCCCGTGGTGGCGATAACCCCTGCCTCATCCGGCACGATGGCCAGGAAGCGCTCCAGCACCGCCGCTCGGCTGGGCCGAGGGCCGCCATCCGGGAAATCGGCGCGCTGGCCCGGTGCAGGCAGGGCGCGGGGCGGCTGGTCCAGTTCCCTGTCCGCCACATCGTCCTTTCGCACGACAAAGGCATAGGGCAGCCCCGTCGCCTCCATGCGCTCCACGGCGTGGATCAGGGCCGGGCCCAGGGCCTGCCGCGCCGGCGGGAACGGTGCCTGTTCCAGCCCGATCAATGAGATCAGGTCCTGGGTGATCTGCCCCATCACCTCATGCTGTGGCTCGTCCGGGATGCCCGGCTCGCCACGCCAGGTGGTGAGGAACAGCGTCGGGATCCGGAAGGGCGCGCTCAGCGAGGTCAGCGGGTTCACCGCATTCCCCAGACCCGAGTTCTGGCACATCACCACCGTCCGCCGCCCCGCCAGCCAGGCACCGGAGGCGATGGCCACCGCCTCCCCCTCGCTCGCCGCGCCCACATAGGCCAGGGATGGCGAGGACAGCACGCCGTTGATCAGCGGGGTCAGGAAGCTGCAGGGCACGCCCGTGTAGAAATCGAAGCCAGCGCGGCCGGCCTCGGCAATGAAGTCATCCGCCGTGATCATGGGATCCGCTCAGGTGAAGTTGCGCGCCTCGGCCAGGTCGGTCAGCGTATCAACATCCAGCCAGTGGCCTGTGAAGTATTTCACGCGCACCGGATGCTTCCCGGCAAGCCGCGTGAGGAGAAGCGGCATGTCACCTGCCTCGAGCAGGCCCTCCGCCTCCATCGCCGCGATCTCTTCCCGTAGCCATTCGGCGCCACGCGCGCTGAAGCGGGCCAGCCCCATCCATTCGCCGCTGATCTCGCCCTGGGGAATATCCCCCGCCATGCGCAGCAGATGTGCCGGCAGGTCATCGAGATAATCGCCGGAGAAGCGATGATCGGCGGTGACCAGATCACGCTTGCCGGGCCGGGGATGGGAGATGGCGAGCGTATCCACCGCCACCACGATATCGGCGCTGCTGGTCAGCAGGCTGTCCAGGATATAGCGGCGGAACAGCACATCGCCATAGGCGACGATCGTCTCCCCCCGGATCACCTCGCGCGCACAGGCCAGGGACCAGGCTTCACCGGCTTCGGCATGGCGGTCATTGTCCAGCATGCGGACGCCCTGCAGCGCCACAACCTCCTTGCGGTAGCCGCGCACGACCGTCACGTCCCGCACCCCACTCTCGCGCAGCGTGCCCACCAGCCGCTGCAGCAGGGACTGGCCACGGATATCCAGCATGCATTTCGGCTGATCCAGTGTCAGCCCGCCCGAGGCCGCCAGCACCACCGCCCCCGCGGCGGGCCTTTCGGGGAGGTATCGCCGCTCCGCCTCCTCCAGCTCCGCATTGCCAACCAGGCGGAAGATGTCCTTCACCGTCGCCACGCTGCCCTCCACCCGGACCAGCGACTCATCCTCATGGATGCGGCCAGCCGTCTCCCGCATCGCCGCGATGGAGGAGCGGAGCAGGTGATTCGCCCAGATGATGGTGGAAATGCCCGCCTGCCGGAACAGCTCCGTCGGCGTCGCGTAATACATGGTTGGCACGATCACCAGCGGCGCGCGGTTGGCCCAGCGTTCGGCGAAGGCAAAGATCTCGCTGGCATCAGGCTTCTTGGAATGGATCAGGATCGCATCGGCTCCGGCCCGGTGATAGGCCTCGGCCCGGCGCAGCGCCTCCTCCATGCCACGGCCGGAGATCAGCGCCTCCACCCGCGCGACGAGGACGAAGTCGTCATCCGCCTGGCTGTCCTTGCCGGCCTTGATGCGGCCGCAGAACTCATCGACATCGGCCAGGGGCTGCGCATCCCCGATGAAGGAATTGGTCTTCGGGAACAGCTTGTCCTCGATGCAGACGCCAGCGATGCCGCGCTCGCACAGCTTCCGCACGAAGCGGCGGACATTGTTGAAATTGCCATGCCCCGTGTCGCCATCCACCAGGATCGGCAGAGTGGCGGCATCGGCCATGTATTCCAGCACGTCCAGCACCTGCGTCCAGGATGCCTCGTTGCTGTCACGCAGGCCGAGCGCGGCCGAGGTGGTCAGGCCGGATGCCCAGATGCCCCGGAACCCGGCTTCTTCCACGATCTTGGCGGAAATCCCGTCATGCGCCTCCATCAGGAAGGAGAGCGAGGGGGACATGATTTCACGCCGCAGTGCAGCGAAGCGCGTTTCCCCCGACACGGAGAAAGAACTTCCACCCCGCATGGCGGATGACCCGGCATTGCCCAAAGCGTGCCCCTCTCGTTGGAATCCGTATCCCAATGTCCGCCGGACGGCTCAGCTTGTCATAATTGATTTCGATATCATACCTTCACGAGAACTGGAGCCCCATCTCAGGATGCTTGATTTGATGGCCATGATGCGTCCTGCTTCGGCAATCATCCTGGCGGCGGGCGTTGGCCGGCGGCTGGGGGAGCCAGAGGCCCGGCCGAAGATCCTGCTGGAATTCGGCGGACGGTCCCTCCTGGCGAGGCATTTCGCCGCGCTCGACGCGCATGGCGTGAAGGAGGTCAGCATCACGGTCGGCTATCGGCGCGAGATGATCGAGGCGGAGGTCGAGCGGCTGGGCTGGTCCAGCCGGGTAAGCTTCATCGAGAACTCGCGTTACCGTGAAGGCAGCCTCGTCTCCCTCTCGGTGCAGAAAGATCGTCTGCGGGCCGGCCATCCCGTGCTGCTGATGGATGGCGACGTGCTCTACGATCACCGGATGGTCGAGTCCCTGATCGAAGCACCCGGCGAGAACATCCTTCTGCTGGACCGTGAGATCGAGCCCGGTGACGAGCCGGTGAAGATCTGCTTCCGCGACGGCAGGATCGTCGATTTCCGCAAGAAGCCGGAACACGCGCATGAATGGCACGGGGAATCGGTCGGATTCTTCCGCTTTTCGGCAGCAGGCGCCGCCGATCTGGCGGACCGGTGCCTGTCCCATGTAAGCGCAGGCCATCTCGATCTGGAATATGAGGAAGCCATTCGTGACCTGATCCTGGCGGAGCCGGATCGCTTCTCCGCCGTGGACATCACGCCGCTTCCCTGGGTCGAGATCGATTTCCAGGCGGATGTGGCGCGTGCGCGGGGCGAGATCCTGCCGCAACTGGCCCCATGCTGATCACGAAGCTCCCCACGAAAGCCAACCTGCCCGCCTGGTCTGAGGAAGTGTTTTGATGTCTGCCCTGCCTGCCACTCCGCTGCTCGACCGGGTTCGCGCCCCTTCGGACCTGCGCAATCTGTCGGCCGAGCAGTTGCGTCAGCTGGCCGATGAGTTGCGGGCGGA
>NZ_JAOXLP010000023.1 GCF_025791835.1 Roseomonas xinghualingensis | reverse complement strand
GGCCGCGCGGCGCGAAAGCCCGCCCTCCACTGCCCTAACGACGCGGCTGCGAAGATCCTCCGATAAGGTCCGGCCCATCCATGCTGGCCTCCCTACCAGCCATCAGGGTGAATCAGATCGTCGCCGCGTCGGGCAAGAATATTCGAATCAGATCGCTCGGATCATGCTCTAGCTGTTCAGCTTCGGTATGTGGTGTGCGGACTGAGAGTGAAGTGATGCGGCTGGTCTGCACGGCCATGAAGCCAATCCGGGTGCTGCCGTAGGTCGCGCCGCGCCTCCGCAGCCCCAAACATCGATCAGGGCAGCCGCTCTGGCCGTGCCGGCGAAGGCGTGGATCGTTGTCGTGTCCCTCATGGGCAAATGGGCATTGGCAAACGGGCGAAGTCCGCAACAGGAGCGCCTGGTGGGCGCCCCAGGCGCTCCAAAAGGGAATTGTGGGCCGCGGGAAGCCTGCCGGGCATGACGCGCATCCCCGCAGGCCATTCCGGCTAGGAGTTCTCGAAGGCGATTCCAGAAGGCTTGTAGGGCGGGACGGAGATCACGCCGGATAGGTGGCGGCGCGGCGGCGCTGCCAGGTGACGGCGATGACCAGGGCCAGCATCACGCCGGCTGCCAGGGCAGCGAGGATGTTCACCTGGTTCACGCCCAGATTGGCGACCACCACGCCGATGAAGGCCCAGGCCACGGCGCCGGCGAACCAGGCGGCATTCCGTTCCAGCAGCCAGATGATGGCCGCAGCGGCGCCTCCGGCGGCAAGAAGGATCACGACGGAGAAGAGGCTGGCGGCCATGCCGTTCTCCGGCAGGATGCCGGCATAGCGGGTGGCGGTGGAGAGGTTCACGAAGCTGGCGGCGGTGAGCCAGCCCGCGAGCAGGCCGGTGAGCGGGGTGACGATCCAGCGCGGGCCGTAGCCCGCTTCAGGCGTCTTGCGGGCAACGAACAGGGCCGTGAGGGCGCAGGCGAGGCCGAGCAGGATGATGGCGAACAGGCCGAAGCCGACGGAGCCGGTGAGCTGGGACGTGGTCTGCCAGATCGTATTCACGGCGAAGGCGCCGGCCAGGGGCCAGCCTGTGCGGCGGGCCAGGGCGCTTTCGCGGTGGGCGGGCAGGAACTGCCAGATTCCGTAGGCGACCGAGAGCAGGAAGATCAGGCTCCAGATCGAGAAGGCATAGCCGGCGGGCACCACGGGGGTGCGGGAGGCGGCGGAAACGGCCGCCATGGAGGTGCCGATGCCCAGCGCCGGCAGAAAGGCCGTGACGATCTGCGCCCAGGGCAGGATGAGGCAGAGAAGTCGGCGAAGCTGGTCCTGCGGCACGTGCGTCTCCCCGGAATCATGAACGGCCGGAGGGTAACCCCTCCGGCCGTCCGGGCAACGTCGCTGATGCGGCGAGGTTTAGCGGGAGTAGAACTCGACCACCAGGTTCGGTTCCATCTGCACCGGGTAGGGCACGTCCGACAGCTTCGGGGCGCGCACGAAGCTGCCCTTCATCTGGCGGTGGTCCACCTGGATGTACTCGGGCACGTCACGCTCGCCGGACTGGGCGGCGTCGAGCACGGCGGTCAGGCCCTTGGACTTCTCCTTCACCTCGATGACGTCGCCGTCACGGACGAGGTAGGAGGGGATGTTCACGCGCTTGCCGTTCACGGTGACATGGCCGTGGTTGACGAACTGGCGCGCGGCGAAGGGCGTGATGGCGAACTTCATGCGGTAGATCACCGCGTCCAGGCGGCGCTCCAGCAGCTCGATCAGGTTCTCGGAGGTGTCGCCCTTACGGCGCACGGCCTCGTCATAGTACTTGCGGAACTGCTTCTCGCCGATATTGCCGTAGTAGCCCTTGAGCTTCTGCTTGGCCATCAGCTGGATGCCGAAGTCGGTCGGCTTGTTCTTGCGGCGCTGGCCGTGCTGGCCGGGGCCATACTCGCGCTTGGCAACCGGGGACTTGGCGCGGCCCCACAGGTTCACGCCGAGGCGGCGATTGATCTTGTACTTGCTTTCCGCGCGCTTCGTCATGCGGCGGGTCCTTTCGTATCTGTCCGGGCTGATGCCTTATGGCTGGCCCGTGTGTTGTCCCGGTAGTCCCCCTGCCTGGCGGCTGGGGGCGGGCGCGCGCCTCGTTGGGGCCAAGGCCCCTGGGCCCGTCCACGTTCCCGGGAAGAGGGGGGCCGATAGGCGAAGCAGGGCGGAATGTCAAACGCGGGCGGCAAAAGCTCGCTTGTCAAAGCCTCCGCGCGCGCCTAACCGGCGCGGCATGGGACTTCGCGCGGATATCCTGGTGCTCGGCCTGACGGCCGGGGTGATTGGAAGCCTGGTGGGCGGGCTGCTGCTCGGCATCGGCCTGGGCATGGTGACGCAGGGCGCCCATGCCGGATGGATCCTTGTGCTGCCGGCCGCGCCGCTGGCGGGGCTGAGTGGATTGTGGCTGGCGAAGCGCCTCGTGAAGCGGATGCAGCTCGAGGACCAGTGACGGCCGGCGGTGGGCAGAACCACCTGACAGATTCCCGCAGGAAGCGCTGATCCGCAGGCTTTCTCGTCATCTGCGGGTATTCTTCGCGTTAATACCAGTATTCTCCATCAGATATTGTTTTGTGGTTGTAACAATAAAGCTCGCCTGCTGAATTCGGTCTGTTCACCAATGCCGGCACAACCGGCCCTGTCTGTTTGGCACGCCGGCCCGGTCACAGAGGAGGCTGAGGTGACGGTCCAGAGCTTTGCGACAACGGGGCAGGCGAACGATCCTCGCCTGCGGCTCGACGAAATCCAGGGGGATGTCCTGGTGGGGCTGCAGAAGGATGCCGAGTGCTTCCTTTTCTTCACCATCACGGATGCTCCGGCCTTCAAGGCGGCCTTGCGCAATGCCGTCGCCTTCCAGATCACCAGCACCTCCGATGTGCTCCGGCGCGAAAGCCAGATCGCGGCGGCCAAGGCGGCCGGTGTGCAGACGCGCTTCCATTTCCTGGGACTGAATCTCGGCTTCACCTATCGCGGGCTGGAGGTGCTGCTCCAGCAGCAGGATTTCGGCGGGGCGCTGCCGGGCTTCGATGCGGCCTTCCGCGCGGGCGCGAAGGAGCGGGGCGCGGCCCTGGGCGATGATCCCGCGGCCTGGCGGGCGCCCTTCGCGGAAGGTGCGGTGGATGGCGTGCTGCTGATCACCGGACCGTCGAAGGATACGGTGGAGGCGCACACGGCCTCCATCCTGGCGATGTTCAAGGACAGCCTGCAGGAGGTTTGCCGCGAGATGGGCGCGGTGCGGCCGCAGCGGGCCCATGAGCATTTCGGTTTCCTGGACGGCATCTCGCAGCCGGGCATCCGAGGGCTGACCGCGCGGGAGAATCCGCTCAATCCCGAGCATGGGATTCCGGGGCAGGAACTGATCTGGCCCGGGGAATTCGTCTTTGGCTATCCGGGACAGGTCGAGCCATCCGACGAAAGGCCCACCACCAAGAGGGAGGAGGGCCCCGTGGTGGTTCCGCCGGCACGCTGGATGAAGGACGGCTCCCTGATGGTCTGGCGCCGGCTGGAGCAGCGGGTGCTGGCCTTCCGCGAGATGGTGAAGAATGAGGCCGCGCGCCTCGGGATGGATTCCGGCCTGCTCGCGGCGCGCATGGTGGGGCGCTGGCCGAGCGGGGCGCCGCTGCTCCTCGCCCCGATGCAGGACGACCCTCTGTTGGGCGCGGACAAGATGCGGAGCAACGACTTCGATTTCGGGCCCGACCCGCATCAGCGCCGCTGCCCCTATGCGGCGCATATCCGGAAGACCTATCCGCGCGACGACCTCAATGACGCGGGCCCGCCCGCTCTGGCGGGTGAATCGGGGGAGGCCTCCGTGCAGACCCGGCGCATCCGGCGGGCCGGCATTCCCTTCGGCCCGGAAATCGCGGCGGACGAGAAGATCGGCGCCGAACAGTCACGCGGGCTGATGTTCGTCTGCTACCAGACCTCGATCGTCGAGCAGTTCGAGTTCATCCAGCAATCCTGGTCGAACAACCCTGGCTTCGTCTTCGGCAAGGTTCGCCCGACCGGCGGGAATGTCACGCCGGGGCATGACCCGATCATCGGCCAGGTGAACGGGCAGCGCCAGATGGACGAACCCGTGCCCAACTACCCCACAGGGAATGTCCGCTCGCAGGCCGAGCTGAACGAGCAATTCGTCCACGCCACGGCGGGATCCTATTTCTTCATGCCTTCCGTCTCGGCGCTGCGCCATGGACCGCTGGTTTCCGATGTGGCGATGGTCCAGGCCGATACGGAGATGGCGGAATCGACCGATTGAGAGGGTCTTCCTCCCTGCGCTGGCCATGCGCGCTGCCGATGCCTGTCGCATCGGCAGCATCCGCCGGGCGGATGCCGCGCCGGCCGGTTGCCGCATTGTCTTGCAGAGAGATCCTGAACTAGCCTTCCTCCGTGACGGCGCCGCAAGCAAGCGCCGCTTTGGAGGAAGACATGGCGTCCCAGATCCCTCTGCGCGCGGCCCTGGCCGGCGCACTGAGTCTCGCCTTCTGCCTGCCTGCCCTGGCGCAGCAGCCCGCCCCACCCGCCAGCCCGCCTGCCTGGGCGCAGGGCCGGTCGGCGGATCAGGCGAACAGCCCACTCGCCCCGCACGCACCGCGGCTGACGGCCACGCCTGCCGCCCAGATCCCGGTGAGCTCGATCCGCCTTCCCGAGGGCTTCAAGGCGGAGCTCTGGGCGTCCGGCATGCCGGGGGCGCGCATGATGGCGCGGGGGGAAGACGGGACGATCTATGTCGGCACCCGCACCATCGGTCGCGTCTATGCGGTGAAGGACGAGAACGGCACGCGCACGCCGCGCGTTCTGGCGCAGCGGCTGGACCAGCCCAACGGCGTGGCGGTCCGGAACGGCTCGCTCTACGTCATCGCCATCAACAAGGTGCTGCGCTTCGACAATATCGCGCAGAACCCGAATGTTGAGCCCGTGGACATGACCGCCGCCTTCAACCTGCCGACCGAGGCGCATCACGGCTGGAAGTTCGCGGCCTTCGGCCCGGACGGCAAGCTGTACATGAATATCGGCGTGCCCTGTAACGTCTGCACCTTCGACGAGAACAAGCATGCGCTGATCGTGCGCTTCAACCCCGACGGTTCCGGCCGTGAGGTGGTCGGGCAGGGCGTGCGCAACTCGGTGGGCTTCGACTGGCGGCCGGGGACGAATGTCCTTTACGCCAGCAACAACGCGCGCGACTGGGCGGGCAATGACACGCCCGAGGACACGCTGCACCGGCTGGCGCGCATGGGCGAGCATCATGGCTTCCCCTATTGCTCCGGCAATGCTTGGCAGGACCCGGGGCATACGGGGCGCAAGTGCTCGGAATTCCCGGCGCCGGTCGCGCTGCTCGGGCCGCATACGGCGCCGCTGGGCATGCGCTTCTACACCGGCACCATGTTCCCCGAGGCCTATCGCGGCCGCGCCTTCATCGCGCGCCACGGCTCCTGGAACCGCGACACCAAGAGCGGCTTCGACGTGGTGACGGTGACGCTGAACGAGGATGGCACGCAGGGGAAGGTGGAGCCGTTCCTGACGGGGCTGCTCAACACGGCTGACAACAGCTTCAGCGGGCGCCCGACCGATGTGCTGGTGATGCCGGACGGCGCGCTGCTCGTCTCCGATGAGCAGACCGGCGCCATCTACCGCATCTCCT
Source organism: Roseomonas xinghualingensis (assembly GCF_025791835.1). Lineage (GTDB taxonomy): Bacteria > Pseudomonadota > Alphaproteobacteria > Acetobacterales > Acetobacteraceae > Roseomonas > Roseomonas xinghualingensis. The sequence continues at coordinate 46,227 of NZ_JAOXLP010000023.1, read as the reverse complement.
ATCAGCGGTGACCGGCTTGAAGGCTTCGATCCTTACTTCGGTAATGCGAGGGCTGGCGCTTGTGGCGCTGGCCTCTTCCTTTTCAGCAGCCCGGGCGCAGGACGCGGAGCGGGGCCAGGCGCTGGCGGCCGAGCGCAATTGCATGGCCTGCCATGGCGAACGCGGCGTCTCGGCCATGGAGAACATCCCTTCCCTCGCGGGGCAGCAGGCGCAGTTCATCACGCTGCAGCTGGTGCTGTTCCGGGAAGGGCTGCGCGACGTGCCGCCCATGGAGCCGGCGGTGGAGGGGCTGACGGACACGCAGCTGGAGGACCTGGCGGCGTATTTCTCCTCCCTTCCCCATGCGGTGCCACCGGACAGGGCGCGGCGGAATGTGGGCGCCTACAACAACGGTGCGGCGCTGTCGAACCGTCTGCGCTGCGGCGTGTGCCACCTGCCCAACCTGACGGGGCAGAACCAGGTGCCACGCATCGCCGGACAGCGGGAGGATTTCCTGGCGCAGACGCTGCGCGCCTATCGTGACGACAAGCGGCATGGGACGGATACGCAGATGAACGCGGCAGTGCATGGGCTGAGCGATGCGCAGATCAACGCGCTGGCCCATTACATCGCGCAACGCTGAAGCAAGGCCACAGCAAGGGTGACCCGGCGCAGACCAGGAGCCCTTGCGGCAGGGAAGGAACGGAATCCAGGAATGCTGAACCGTCGCCAGATCCTGGCGCTGGCGGGACTACCCGCCGGCGCGATGCTGCCGCGCGCGGCACTTGCCGCCTGGCCTGAGCGCCCGCTGCGCCTTGTCGTGCCCTATGCGGCAGGCGGGAATATCGATGTGGTGAGCCGGCTGCTCGCGCCACGGCTATCCGAGCGCCTTGGGCAATCCGTGGTGGTGGACAACCGGCCCGGCGCCGGCGGCAGCCTCGGTGCGGAGCAGGTCGCCCGTGCGACGCCCGATGGCTATACGGTGCTCGCGGGTTCCAACGGCCCGATCACCGTGAATCCGCTCGTACAGGCGCGGCTGCCTTATGAGCCGCTGCGCGACTTCATGCCCGTCGCCCTGGTGAATGCCGTGCCGCTGGTGCTGATGGTCACCAACGGCACCCGCGCGTCCAGCATCGCGGAGGCCGTCGCGCTTTCCAAGGCGCAGCCGGGCAGCTTCACCACGGGCACGCCGGGCGCCGGCAGCACCGCGCATCTGACGCTGGAGCTGTTCAACAGCGCGACGGGCGCGAGCCTGGTGCATGTTCCCTATCGGGGCGGTGGCGCCATCGTGCCGGACTTCATCGCCGGGAATATCCACGCGATGTTCACCGAGTTCTCGACCGCGCTTCCCCTGCACAAGGATGGGAAAGGCAGGATCCTCGCCATTGCCTCCGCTAGGCGTTCGCCGCTGCTGCCGGAGGTGCCGACCTTCATCGAGGCCGGCCTGCCCGGCTTCACGGCCGCCAGCTATTGCGGCCTGCTCGTCCCGCGCGCGACGCCAGGGCCGGTCGTCGCGGCGCTGAGGGATGCGGTCGCGGCCACGACGGCCGATCCCGCCATTCGCGCGAAGCTGGAGGAGATGGGCTCCGAGGTGGCGTCCGGTGCGGAACAGACGCCGGAAGGCTTCACGCGCTTCCTGGAACGGCAGGCGGGCGATGCGAAACGGGCCGCTGATCTGGCGGGGATCAAGCCGGAATGAGCACGCCCGATCCGCGCGTCCCGGCCGGTGCCTGCGACTGCCATTGCCATGTCTTCGGCCCCGCCGACCGCTTTCCCTATGCGGAGCCGCGTTCCTACACGCCGGAGGACGCGCCGCTGGAGGCCTATCGCGCGCTGCTGGACCGGCTGGGGCTGGCGCGGGGCGTCATCGTCCAGCCCAGCGCCTATGACCGCGACAACAGCGCCACGCTGGATGCGCTACGCCGCGCGCCTGACCGCTTGCGGGGCGTTGGGGTGGGTGGCGCGGAGCTGACGCCCGCGATCCTGCGGGAATGGCATGAGGCGGGAATGCGCGGGCTGCGCGCGAATGAGTACAGGCGCGCGGGACAGGCGGCGTATCACGGCGGTGTTCGCCTCGCGGAGATAGAGCCTCTGGCGCCGCTGATGCGGGAGATGGGATGGCATCTGCAGTTGTGGCTCGATGCCGCGGACCTGCCGGATCTGCTGTCACGCCTCGCCGCGCTGGAGATGCCGGTGGTGGTGGACCATATGGGGCGGCTGCACCATAGCCGCGGCACGCAAGATCCGGGTTTCGAGGCGCTGCGCCGGGGCGTGGCGGAAGGGCAGCTCTGGGCGAAGCTCTCCGGCACCTACAGGCTGCGTGCGACAGCGCCGGATTATGCTGAGGCGCGGCCTTTCCACGATGCGCTGGTCGCCGCCAATCCGGAGCAGCTCGTCTGGGGCACGGATTGGCCGCATCCCCGGCCGGAGGATGAGGTGCCGGATGCGGCGCGGCTGCTGGAGGTGTTCCTGGACTGGACGCCGGAGCCTGCCCGGCAGCGCATCCTCGTACGCAATCCGGAGAGGCTCTACGGCTTTCCGGCCGCGGCCTGATCTCAGCCTTCGGCCACGGCGGGACGCTTAATCTCGCGATAAATGAAATCCGTCCCAGCCACCGCCGCCTCCTGGACCGCGAGGTCCAGCAGATGGTGGTGGGGGGAATGGGCGCAGGCCGGGTCGGTATTGGCGGCATCGCCGGTCAGGGCGAAGGCCTGGCAGCGGCAGCCGCCCCAGTCCTGCTCGCGCCGGTCGCAGGAGCGGCAGGGTTCGGGCATCCAATCCGTGCCGCGATAGCGCTGGAAAGCTTCGGAATGGAGCCAGATGTCAGCGAGTGACCGGTCACGGACATTGGGAAAATCGAAGCCCGGAAGGCTTTCGGCGGCGTGGCAGGGAAGCGCGCGGCCAGCGGGCGAGACGGCGATGAAGGAGCGGCCCCAGCCCCCCATGCAGGCCTTGGGCCGCTTCGCATGGTAATCGGGAACCACATAATCGATGACGAGCCGGCCCTGATGCGCGGCGCGGGCCTGGATGACCGCTTCCGTGGCGGCGTCGAGCTGGGCGCGGCTGGGGAGCAGGGCGTCGCGGTTGCGGAGCGCCCAGCCGTAATACTGGACATGCGCGACTTCGAGGCGGCCTGCGCCAAGGGTGAGGGCCAGCTCTATCAGCTCGGGCAGGCGATCGAGGTTCTGGCGGTGGACGACGGCGTTCAGCGTGAGAGGCAGGCCGGCGGCATGGACGTGTTCGGCAAAGCGGAGCTTGCGGGCGTGGCCGCCCTGCATCCCGCCAATGCGGTCGGCGGATTGCGCCTCGGCGTCCTGCACGGAGAGCTGGACATGATCAAGGCCGGCGGCGGCAAGGGCTGAAAGGCGTTCGGCATCGAGCAGGACGCCAGAGGTGATGAGATTGCTGTAGAGACCGGCCTCGGCCGCATGCGCGACGATCTCGGGAAGGTCGCGGCGGGCGGCGGGCTCGCCGCCGGAAAGGTGGAGTTGCAGGACGCCCAATGCGGCGGCTTCGCGGAAGACGCGGCCCCAGGTGGCGGCATCGAGTTCCGCGGAAGCGCGGGAAAGCTCCACCGGGTTCGAGCAATAGGGGCAACGCAGGGGGCAGCGATGAGTCAGCTCCGCCAGCAGGCCGAGGGGCGGCGGAGGCTGCGGAGTCATGACGTCACCACGCCTTTCGTGGCGAGGTCACGCAACAGGGCGAGCACGTCATTGGCGATGGCCTCGCGCGGGGCATCGAAGCGGGAGGCGAGGTCGTCCACGATGGCATCCACGCTGCGCGTGCCATCCATGAGGCGGAGGATTTCGAGCGCGATCTCGTCAGGCACGAAAAGACGCTCGGGACCGACCACCACCCAGCGGGAGCGCGCCTGGTCCTCGCGCAGCCGCATGCCGCGGGCGAAGCGGGGGATGGTGGCGGGCCCGATCGGAGTCATGGCGCGTCCGGCACGAAGGCGCCGGGGGGCGGCAGGCCGGGGCTGACATAGGCGTGGTGCAGGGCGTCCAACTGGGCCCAGAGCAGGTCGCATTTGAAGCGGAGCGCGTTGAGGACGAGTTCCTGCTCCTCGCGCGTCCGGGCCTCGCGCTTCACATAGTCCAGGGCGAAGGCAACATCCTGCGGGGCCTGAGTCAGGCGCGGGGTGAAATAGGCGAGCGTGTCCTCATCCACGAAGTCATAGGCGCGGAGCATGCCGCTGACGCGCTCGGAGATGATGGCGGGGGAGAACATCTCGGTCAGGGAGGAGGCGATGGCCTCCAGCACGCTGCGGTCGCGGACGAAATGGACATAGGCATCCACCGCGAAGCGCGTGGCGGGGAGAAGGCCGCGAAGGGAGGTGACGTATTCATCCTCCAGGCCCAGGCCGCGCGTGAGGCGCAGCCAGCGTTCCACGCCGCCGGGCTTGCTGCCATCGCCGTCATGATCCTCAAGCCGGCGGCGCCATTCGCGGCGGAGCGCGGTGGTGGGAAGGCGGGCGAGCAGGGTCGCGTCCTTCGCGGGGATGCTGGCCTGGTAATAATAGCGGTTCAGGGCCCAGGCCTGTACCTGTCCCTTGTTGAGCTTCCCGCCATGCAGCAGCCGGTGGAAGGGATGGAGGTTGTGGTAGCGCTCGGCGCCGATGGCGCGCAGGCGGGCCTCCAACTCCTCGGGCGGCAAGAGGGCGGTCACGCGAAGGCTTCCTCCAGGGTGAGCTCCATCCCGTCTTCGGCGACTTCCCAGCCGGCGGCGGCAGCGATGGCGCGCTCCGGACTGTCCGCGAGCAGGACAGGGTTGGTGTTGTTGATATGGATGAGGATGCGGCGGCGGACGCCGAGATCCCTGAAGGTAGCGATGACGCCCTCCGGGCCGTCGATGCTCATATGGCCCATGCGGGCGCCGGTCTTGGGTCCCGCGCCCATGCGGAGCATCTCGTCGTCGCGCCAGAGGGTGCCGTCGAAGAGGACCATGGCGGCGCCTTGGAGACGGTTCCGCAGTGCCGGATTCATGGCGGCACAGCCGGGGATGAAATGGGCCAGGGGGCCGCTGCCGGCGCGGAGGGAGAGGCCGATGGTTTCGCCATCCTCGGCGCGGCCGGGGTCCTCGCCCTCCTCCATGTAGAGGGGGACTTTTCCGGGGACGGGATAAGCCTCGACGGTCAGGCCCAGATCGGCGCCGGTGGCATCCCGCAGGCTGAAGGGCGTGTTCAGCGGAAGCGGACGGCGCGGGACGATCTCCGGGTTGAGGGCGCGGAAGATCGGGTTGGCGTCCAGCACCTCCAGGGACGGGGCGGTGCCGTAGAGGGCGAAGGGATGGCGCTCCCGGAGGGAAAGGAGGCCAGCCACCGTGTCCACCTCGGCGCCGGTCAGGATTGTGGCGGCGATCGGGGAATGGCGGATCTGGCCGGGCGCGGGGCGGGGGTGCAGGGCCGGGGTGGCGGCGATCTGGGCCGTCAGCTCAGGCGCAGCGTTGAGCAGCACCCAGCGCTCGCCATCCGCGCTGGCAGCCAGGGAGCATTGGGTCCGGGGGCGGGCGGCCGGGTCTCCGGCACGCGCGCGCAGGCAACCGGGGCCGGCGGAGTTCCACTGGGGGAAGCCGCCGCCAGCCGCGGAGCCGAGCACGATCAATCGCAGCATCGTGGTCTCGTCCCCCGGCATGGGCCGGGGGTGCCAAAGATCAGACCTCGGCGCAGGCGTAGCTGTTGATTTCCATCGCGACGGAGACTTCCACGATCTTCGGGGTCTTCCAGGCCATGCTCACTTCCTCCTGTTGGGGCCGCCATCGGGCGCCGGACAGCATTCCTGCGTATCGGCGCGACGGCGTCAATCGGAAGATGGGGCCGCTGGCTGAGGTTGCATCCCCACCGGAGCGAGGCGGTAGACGGCGGCCTCTGTGGCACTGGCGATGGATTGCCAGCCAGTTCTGTCGTTCCGGGCATCGGGAAAGTGCAGGGGCGGGCCGATGGTGAGGTGGAGGGAGCGGCCAGGGCGCGGGGCGCGGGCTTCGGCGGGCCAGGCGGCGCGACCGCCTTCGAGCCAGCAGGGGACGACAGGGATATCCGTTCCAGCGACGAGCATGCCGATTCCGGGCTGGAAGGGCGCCATCTCGCCGGTGCGGCTGCGCGTGCCCTCGGGGAACAGGATATACACCAGCGCGTCCTCGGCGAGGCGGGCGCGCATGGTGTCCAGATCGGTCCGGCGGCTGCGGCCGCGCCAGACCGGCAGAGCATTGATGGCATAGGCGGCCAGGACGGAGCGGGTCGGACCTCCGAAGAAGAGTTCCCCAGCGGCCATGGCATGGGCACGGCGCGCGGGAAGGCCCCGCAGGGCGGCGGCCAGGGCCAGGGCGTCGAGATGGCTGGCATGGTTCGCCACCAGGATGAAGGGTGGCTCCGCGGGCAGGTTCTTGCGCCCCGTGACGCGGAAGCGGTGGAAGGCGGTGAGATAGGCGCGCACGGCCTTGCGCCATCCGGCATTCAGGGCAAGCCCGACGAGCCCCTGCTCCCGCCCCAGGCTGCGGAGACGATCCAGCGGCGCCAGGCCAAGGTCCCGGGCGGGGCGGAGATTCCAATTTTCCATCGCTCCCTGCCCTTCAGCCGGTGATCAGCCGGGCCGGCTGGCCGATGCCGAACCCGAGGAAATACTGGACGAGGTGGAAGATCGCGGGAGCGACCAGGAGGAGGGAGTTGAAGCGGTCCAGCACGCCGCCATGGCCGGGCAGGACGGTGCCCATGTCCTTGATGCCAAGATCGCGCTTGATGGATGAGAGGAGAAGGTCGCCTGCCTGCCCCGCCACGCTCACCAGCGCGCCCATGGCGACGAGCCAGACCGGGTTGGCGAGCGGAGTGCCACGGAAGATCGCGGCGCCGACCAGGGCGACGAGGGTGGTGGTGACCACCACGGCGCCCAGGGCACCGGAGATGGTCTTGTTGGGGCTGGTGGCGGGCAGCAGCTTCGGGCCGCCGATCAGCTTGCCGCAGGTGAAGGCAGCCACATCGTTCAGGGCAACGGCGGTGAGGAGCAGCAGGAGTAGCGGCCGGTAGCCGGGGTCGTTTGCCATGTAGCCGAGATGGCCGAGGCCCGCGCCGAAGAGCATGAAGGCGAGGATGGCAAGGGCCGTGCGCTGGATGTAGCCGGCGGGGCGGTCGAGCGGGATGGTGGCGACGGCCAGGAGGCAGGCCATCAGGGGCCAGAGGGCGACGAAGAAGCCATACCAGTTGTCGAGGGCGGCGAAGTTCACGGCAAGGATGCCGAGGACCACCACCATGCTCAGCAGGCGCTCCCGGAACAGGCCCGTGGCGCGGGCATATTCGCGGTAGCAGAGCAGGGCGAGGATGGTGACGGCGCCGATGGTCCAGGCGCGGCCGAGCAGGACCGGGCCCAGCATCACGGGCAGCAGGACGCACCAGGAGGCCCAGCGGAGCCAGAGCTCCCGCCGGAATTCGGGCTTCGCGCGGCCGGATTTCGACAGCCAGAGGATGGCAAGGCCCGCCACGGCCAGGACGGCAATGGTGGCGATGATGATGCCCAGCGTGACGGGATGGGCGAAGGCACCGCCTTCAGGATGCGGGATCATGCGCGGGTCCGGAGAGCATGGGCGGTGCCATGGAGGCGTCGCAGGGCCGTCAGCGCCGCGAGGGCGGTGATGGCCACGAGAGCCCAGAGGGCAAGCTCCGGATGCCAGCCGCGCGGCACGAAGACGCAGAGGATGGCGACGAGGGTAACCAGCGCCATGCGTTGCTGCTTCGCCATGGGCCCACGGAAGTCGCTGGGCGCGCCGGCGGATTTTCCGGTGGCGCGGATATAGGCGGTGGCCATGGCGGCGAGGGCCGCCGCCAGGCCCCATGCGGGGCTGCCGGCGGCGATGCCGAGGCCGAGGAGGGTGGCGGTGTCGGAGACGCGGTCGGGCACCTCGTTCCAGAGTTCGCCCACGGGCGATGCGACGCCGCGCCCGATGGCGACCATGCCGTCCATCAGATTCGCCAGAAGGCGGAGCTGAATGAACACGGCGGCGGCCAGGAAGAGGGCGCGCGCGGCATCGGGCCACCACCAGGTCCCGGCCAGGGCGAGGCCGGCCATCAGGCCGCTGACCATGCCGGCGGCGGAGATGCCGTTGGGGGAGGCGCGGCGGCGGATCAGCCAGTCGGCCAGGGCGGCCGAGGCGCCAAGATTGCGGGCGGCGATGGGGCGGCGGTCGCCTGCCGCCTGCCCTTCGGTGGTCTTCGAGGACGATTCCATGGGCGGCAGCTTGGCACGGCGCCGCCCGCAGGAACTAACCGTCGATCTTCGGGTCCACGGCCGCCGGTCCGCCACGCGCAACGCGGCCATGGGAGAGTTCCGTCACCACGCCATGCAGGGTGCGAAGCTCCTGCTCCGTGACCTCGCCGCGCTCGAAGAGGTGGCGGAGGTTGCGGACCATGCCGGGACGCTTGGGGATGTTGTCCAGGAAGCCGGAGGCGTCCAGCTCCCGCACCAGGCGGCCAAGAAAATTCTCCAGCTCGCCCTTGGTGGCGACCCGGGTCTCGTTGGTCATGAAGGCCCGGGGAGGCGTGGGCTCCTCGGCCGTCCACCACTCATAGGCCAGGATCATCACGGCCTGGGCGAGGTTCAGGCTCATATGGACGGGGTTGAGCGGGTAGCGGACCAGCGTGTCGGCGCGGGCCATGTCTTCATTGTCCAGCCCCGCGCGCTCGGGGCCAAACAGGATGGCGGCGCGCAGGCCACGCGAGTTGATCTCGCGCAGGTCCTCCGCCGCCGCGCGCGCGGTGTGGACGGGGATGATCACATGGCGCGGGCGCGGGCAGGTGGCGAAGACGCGGTGGCAGTCCGCCACGGCATCCTCGACCGTGTCATGGATGGTTGCGGCATCCAGGATGCGGTCGGCGCCTGAGGCGGCGCGCCAGGCAATGGCCTGGGGCCAGCCATCGCGGGGGGCCACGATGCGCAGGTGAAAAAGGCCGCCATTGGCCATGGCGCGGGCCACGGTGCCAATGTTCTGCGCCATTTGGGGGCGGACGAGAACCACGATGGGGCTCTCGCCCGGCGGGGGTTCCAGGGCGGCGCCGCCCTCTTTGCCGGTCATGGGGCGGGGGATGCCGCCTGGGGCGGCGTTGGGCAAGGGGAAACCGGGAGAGGCCGGCAGTCTCTAGGCAGGATGTCCGTGCCGCCGCAGCTTCGGCAGCACCATCAGCGCCACCAGCAGCAGCTGGCCTGAAGCGAGAAGCTGCGGCAGCAGCCAGCTCCCCGTGGCGGTGACCAGCGCCGCGAAGATGGCGGGCGGGATCAGGTAGCCCAGGAAGCAAAGGGTAGTGGAGCCGGCGGTGGCCTCGGCGACGCGGCCGGGTGGGGAGAGGCGGGCCACCTCCGCCTGGTAGATGCCGTTCCAACTCGCCACCAGGGAGCCGGAGAGCAGGCCCAGCAGCAGCGTCCACCAGAAGCCCAGCGGCGGAAGCAGGACGAAGACGGCCACCACCGCCGCGCCGCCCAGGCCCTGGCCGATGAGGTTCATGGCCGCATTGCCGGTGCGGTCCGCCATCCAGCCCAGCACGACCCGCGCGAGCACGCCGCCCGCCTGCATGGCCGCGAAGACGGCGCCCGCCTGCACGAGGGTCATGTCCCGCGTCTGGGTCAGCCAGGTCACGGCGAAGGCGAAGAAGCAGCCCTGCACGGTGGCCAGGGAACAGGCCAGCCAGGTGAGCGGCGGCAGCAGCGGATGCAGGCGGAGCGCGGCGAAAGGGCCCACGAGATTGCCACGGTCGAGCAGGGCCCGCGGGTGGATGGGGCGGTCGGGCTCACGCTCCACGTCCAGCATGGCGCGGCTGGGCTGGATGAGGATGGCCGAGAGCGCGGCGATGGCGACCGCCATGGCAAGGGCGGTGGACCAGCCGAAGGAGGCGGCGACCGGGGCCACGAGGAGGCCGGCCAGCATGCCGCCGAGCGGGGCGCCAGCCTGCTTCACCGAGAAGATGAGGGAGCGGTGCCGCGCCGGGGCGGTGGCGGCGAGGATGCGGCTGCCGGCGGGCGGGGTGGGGCCGTAGCCGATACCGACGAGGAGGGAGGCGACGGCCAGGGCCGCCATGCCGCCCAGCGAGGCGATGGCGAGGCCGGCGGCGCCGATGATGGCGCCCCATTGCAGAGTCCGGACCGGGCCCAGCCGGGCCAGGAAGGGATTGCCGATGATGAGGAAGGCCAGGATGCCGAGGGTGGCGAGAGCGGCGAGATGGCCTGCGGCCTCGGGGGGGAGGCCGGCGCTGCCGGTCAGGAGGGGGGCGAGGACCGGTACGCACTGATTCAGGAAGGCGGCCACCGTCTGCATCAGCAGGGTGACCGCCAGAGCGACCTTCCAGGAGGCGCCCGCGAGGCCTGGCTGGGCCGGGGGGCCGCCCGGAAGGTCCTTGGGACTCACGCCGCCTGGGTGTGGGGGATGCCCTTCTCGGTCAGCAGGGTGCCCAGCTCACCGGACTGGAACATCTCGGTGATGATGTCGCAGCCGCCGACGAACTCGCCGCGCACATAGAGCTGGGGGATGGTCGGCCAGTTGGAGAAGGTCTTGATGCCTTCGCGCACTTCCATGTCCGCCAGCACGTTCACGCCGTGGAAGGGGACGCCCATATGGGAGAGGATCTGCACCACGCGGGCGGAGAAGCCGCATTGGGGGAAGACCGGCGTGCCCTTCATGAAGAGGGTCACGGGGTTCGCATCGATCTCGGCCTGGATCTGCTGGAAGACCGGGTTTTCGGACATGCGGGGGGTTCCTGTCACTCGGGAGCCGAGGTTTGGAGGGCGAGGGCGTGAAGCTCGCCGCCCATGCGGCCCTGCAGGGCCGCATAGACGATCTGGTGCTGCTTCACGCGGGGCAGACCGCGGAAGGCCGATGAGATGACGGTGGCGGCGTAGTGGTCGCCGTCCCCGGCGAGGTCCTCGATCGTGACCTGTGCGTCGGGAAGGGCGGCGCGGATCAGGGCTTCGATCTCGGCGGCGGGCATCGCCATCTCTTGCGTCTCCTCAGGCGTCGGCCATGAGGGCGGGAAGGGTGCCCTCATGCGCTTCGCGCAGCTCGTCCAAGGATATGGCGGGATGGCCGTGCAGCGCCAAGGCCCCGGTGGTGCCGGCGGCCCGGGCGATCTTGCGGGCCGGGATGCCGGCTTCCTTCGCGGCGGCGATCAGGGCCGGGGCATCCGGGGTGGCGCAGAGATAGCGGCCCTGGTCCTCGCCATACCAGAAGGCATGGGCGGGGATGCCGGCGGGAGTGGGATCGATGTTCAGGCCGAGATTGGCGGCAAGTGCCATTTCGGCCAGGGCGACCAGCAGGCCGCCATCGGCGCAGTCATGGCAGGCGCTGATGGCGCCGGCGAGGATGCGTTCCCGCACGAAATCGCCATGGCGGCGCTCGGCGGCGAGGTCCACCGGCGGCGGGGCGCCTTCCTCCCGGCCCGCGATCTCACGCAGCCAGAGGGACTGGCCAAGATGGCCCTGGGTCTCACCGATCAGGACGATCTCCTGGCCGGGGAGGGGGGCGATGCCGGTGGCCTTGCGGGCATCCTCGATCACGCCGACGCCGCCGATGGCGGGGGTGGGGAGGATGGAGACGGGGTTGTCCACATTGCCGCGCGTCTCGTTGTAGAGGGACACGTTGCCGGAGACGACGGGGTAATCGAGCGTCTCGCAGGCCGCCTTCATGCCGCGGATGGCGGCGGCGAACTGGCCCATGATCTCGGGGCGCTCGGGGTTGCCGAAATTCATGTTGTCGGTGATCGCCAGGGGCTTCGCGCCGGTGGCGGTGATGTTGCGCCAGGTCTCGGCCACCGCCTGGGCGCCGCCCATCTCGGGATCGGCCGCGACGTAGCGGGGGGTGACGTCGGTGGTCATCGCGAGGGCGCGGGGGCTGTCCTCGAGCTTCACGATGGCGGCGTCGGCCTGGCCGGGGCGGCGGACGGTCTGCCCGTTCACCGTGCTGTCATACTGGTCCCAGATCCAGCGGCGGGAGCAGAGGTCCGGGGAGGCCAGCAGGGTCTTCAGGGCGGGGATGACGCCGGCCGGGTCTTCGACGGTGGCGGCGTCCAGCACGGGCTGCTTCGGGGTTTCCACCGTCGGGCGGCGGTAGAGGGGCGCCTCGGATTCCAGCGGGGCGAGGGGGATGTCGGCCTCGAGGATGCCCTTGTGGCGGAGGGTGATGCGGCCGGTGTCGGTGAGGTGGCCGATGACGGCGAAGTCCAGCTCCCACTTGCGGAAGATGCCTTCGGCGACGTGTTCCTGGCCGGGCTTGAGGACCATGAGCATGCGCTCCTGGCTCTCGGAGAGCATCATCTCATAGGCGGTCATGCCCTCTTCGCGCTGGGGCACGGCATCCATGTTCAGCTCGATGCCGACGCCGCCCTTGCCGGCCATTTCGACCGAGGAGGAGGTGAGGCCGGCGGCACCCATGTCCTGGATGGCGACGATGGTGTCGGTCTCCATCAGTTCCAGGCAGGCTTCGATGAGGAGCTTCTCGGCGAAGGGGTCGCCGATCTGGACGGTGGGGCGCTTTTCCTCCGCGTCCTCGGAGAATTCCGCCGAGGCCATGGTGGCGCCGTGTATGCCATCCCGGCCCGTCTTGGAGCCGACATAGACGACGGGGTTGCCGATGCCCGCGGCCGCGCTGAGGAAGATGCGGTCCTTCTTCGCGATGCCGACCGTCATCGCGTTGACCAGCGGGTTGCCGTTGTAGGCGGGGTGGAAATTCACCTCACCGCCGACCGTGGGGACGCCGACGCAGTTGCCGTAGCCGCCGATGCCGCGGACGACGCCATCCAGGATCTGCTTCGTGCGGGGGTGGTTGATATCCCCGAAGCGGAGGGCGTTGAGGTTGGCGATGGGGCGGGCGCCCATGGTGAAGACATCGCGCAGGATGCCGCCGACGCCCGTGGCGGCGCCCTGGTAGGGCTCGATGAAGGAGGGGTGGTTGTGGCTTTCCATCTTGAAGATGGCGGCCAGGCCATCGCCGATATCGATCACGCCGGCATTCTCGCCAGGGCCGTGGATGACCCAGGGGGCCTTGGTGGGCAGTTCCCGAAGCCAGACGCGGCTGGATTTGTAGGAGCAGTGCTCCGACCACATGACGGAGAAGATGCCCAGCTCGGTCAGCGAGGGGTTGCGGCCGAGGATGGTGAGGACGCGGTCGAACTCGTCGCCCTTCAGGCCGAATTCTTTGGCGAGCTGGCGGGCCTTGGGCTCTTCCAGCAGGGCGGCGGGGGTTTCGAAGGGCGAGTTCGGCATGGGCGCCTTGTCAACAGGGGCGCGCGGCTTGTCCAGGGGCCGATGCGGCATGGAGGCGGGCGCGTTTCGCATGGCGGCGTTCAGGGCCAGGCCAGGCGGACGGAGCGGGGGATGCGGGAGCGGCCCTCGGCAGTGCGGAAGAGGTGTTTTAGCGCCCTGAGATAGTCCGTTCTGCGGCGCCTTGCTTCCGGTGTTTTCGGAATTCCGACCGGGATCGGGGCGCGGGAGAGGGTTTCGGACAAAAGGGGATCGGGGAGCAGCCAGGGCGGGCCGGGAAGAGCAGAACGCAGGCCGATTCGGCGGATGAGGACGAGAAATCCGATGCCGAGGATGCGGTGAGCGCGGCGGCAGGCGCGGACGATCAGGTGTTCGATGCCGCGCAGGGGGTGTTTGGGGGCGGCTTCAGCCAGGGCGATGAGAAGGCGTTCCCATAGGCCGGCATGGGTGAGGCGGCGGTAGTAGCGGGCGATGGTATCCGGTTTGGCGCCTGCGGGTGGGGCTTCGCGCCAGGGGGCGTGGGTGGCGGTGGTTTGGAAGATGGCATCCATGCGGGCGCGGAGATCAGCGATTTTTCGGCCCTGCGGGGAGCGGGGAAGGATATAGGGGAGGAGGGCCGCCCACTGGTCGTCGGTGAGGGGGGAGAAGGGGCGGGGTGGGGTTAGGCGGGAGGCCTGGGGGAGAGGCATCGATGATTGTAGAAATAAAATCCTATTAATGTCAACGATTTTGCGGTTGCTTTGTTGTTTTTCCGATTTCGCCCAAAGGGAGAGAAAAACTCGGCTATGCGATGCTGGCTGGATGCCGACTGTCTGCTCGCTGGCCCAGCCAAGTGGGAGCCGTTATCCACCAATTCAGATCGAGATCGTGCGTGGCAAGCGGGAAGGCGCATACTCATAAAGAAGCCCCGGCAGGATCTCTCCAACCGGGGCTCAAGGCCCATCGCAGCGATGCGATGGCTATTGGGGGAGCGGCAATACTGCTGCTCGACCCTTATTAGAGCTGACGCAGATTGCCGGCCGAGAACTTGCCCTGCTGACCGCTGAGGACATCGTACTCAAGGCGGTCGCCTTCGCGGGGCTCCTGCAGGCCAGCGCGCTGGACATCAGAGATGTGCAGGAAGACGTCCTTGGAGCCGTCCTCGGGCTGAATGAAGCCGAAGCCCTTGGTCGCGTTGAACCACTTAACGGTGCCGATGGACATGATTTGATTTCCGATCAAAACGGGAAACCAGTGGGCAATATTGCACACCGGATCATCTTCACTTTGAGACGGAAACAAACCAGGGTCCCAAATAAATTGGGTCTGAGAGGCACACCGAAACAACGAACCTGACCAGACCTATATAGGGACTATTATTTTATTTCTCAAGGTTATTCGTAAACCGCTTTTCGGCAGGGGTGAATTTATTCCCTCCTGACAGTGGAGAGTCCTCACCACCCGCTTCCTAACTCCCTGTTGCTCATAGACCCGGACCAGCACGGCTCCGCAGGAAGAACGCGGGACGCAACCGCTTGGTGACCGTTTTAGAAAGGCTTGATCATGAGCAGAAACAGCGGTCAGGTCTGTCCAAAGTTAGGCCCCTGCCTCAGAAGCCGCAGTTTCTGCGCTCAACTCGGCTGCCATTATCAAGGGGCGGTGCTGGAAAACCGAGTGTCCGCATCCCGACCGACCTGCCTCGAAAGCGTCGGGTTCTGCTCCCCGCCCAACCCGGTCGCACCGTACTCAGGCCCTCACGTCCGGTATTGGGCCGGCGCCAACGCTAAGCCAGCGGCCGGTCTGGGCGCAAAGCTGATATCGCGGCCACGTTCCCCTCGGGGCCTGTTTGTCGCCCGAAGGTATGCTGCTGCGTAGCTGCAGGGTCGGTTCTTCGCGCTTGTCGGCGCTGCCGGGCACACCGGCCCGCTTTCTCGGAGAAATAGATGGGGGGGGCGGGGGAATTCCTTCCCCCGGCCTTTCTTTCTCGGTCGCGTCAGGCCGTCAGGTTGAAGACGTAGTCCCCGCTCTGGCCGGAGAAGCCGGTGTAGTTCGGGGCGGCCGGGTCGTTGTCGCCGGTCGGGATGTGGGCGTAGCCCGCGACGGCGAAGTAGTAGTCGCCCGTTTCCTGCGCCGTGAAGATCAGGTTCAGGTCAGGGAAGCCCTCATCCGGGTCGTCCTGGTTGTCGTCCCAGTTGAGGCCGACGAGGCGGCCCGTGGCGTCGTAGACGGAGATGTTGGTGCGGGGCTGGTTGATCTCCTCGGAGGTCGTGAAGGCCGTGACGGTCTGGCCCGCGGTGAGGGAGACCTTCCAGATGTCCACGTCGTCCGGCAGATCGAGGGAGGCGTTGGCGGTGAAGCTGCCATCGGCGAGGTCGGTATCGGTGATGGCGTTGGCGCCGGCGAAGGTGGCGTCCAGGTCCGGGTTGGAGAGGGAGATGGTCCGGTCCTCGAAGACCAGGCGCTCGATATTCGTCAGCGTGTCCTTGCCATCCGTGTTCCCTTCGGAGCGGAGGTCGCGGACGGTGGTGACGCCGCTGCTGTTGGTGGTGATGCTGTAGTCGGCGAAGTTGCCGCGGAAGACGGCGTAGTCGATGCCGTCGCCGCCATCGATGGTGTCGTTGCCGCCGGGGCCGCCGCCGATGCGGCTGTCGCCCCAGATGATGTCGATGCCGTCACCACCGTAGAGCTTGTCGTTGCCGGCGCCGCCGTCGAGGGTGTCGTTGCCGTCCTCGCCGTAGAGGATGTCCTTGCCTTCGCCGCCCATCAGCTGGTCGTTGCCGATGCCGCCCCAGAGGCGGTCGTCGCCGAGGCCGCCGTCGAGCTGGTCGTTGCCTTCGTCGCCCCAGAGGCGGTCCTTGCCGCCGCCGCCGTAGATGGTGTCGTTGCCGGCGCCGCCGTAGAGGTCGTCCTTGCCTTCGTCGGTGGACTCGCCCTCGCTGCCGCCGTTCAGGAAGTCATCGCCGTCGCCGCCGTAGAGCTTGTCGCTGCCGGCGCCGCCATAGAGGGCGTCGTTCCCGGCCTCGCCATAGAGGCGGTCCTTGCCGTCTCCGCCGGAGAAGAAGTCGTTGCCGCCGCCGGCATAGACGACGTCGTTGCCGCCCAGCAGGTCGATGAAGGTGTAAACATATTCGTTGCCGCCGCGATCGTCGCCATCGCCGTAGATGAGCCGGTCCTTACCATTGGTGGGAGTGGGCATCGGTTTCCTCTGTTTGTTCCTGGCTGGGCAGTTGCCCAGCGGCCAGATTAACGAGTCGGCTGGAGGACAAACGTAAAATTTTGCTTACCGATGCGGCGCTGTCGAAAAAAATCATGGACAAATGGGGTGGGGCCGGAGCAAAAATCACCAAAAATGTCAATTGCAGTTATTGCGTCATGTCGATGAGTCTGGGCCAAAATGGATTTTGGGCCAAAATGGCATGTCGCATCGGTGCGGCTCGGGCCGGTGCCATTGGGGGCTGGTGGGAAAGATGGGCCGCTGGCGGGGTGCCTGAGCCGGGCGTTTTCAGGCGCAGGCGCAGGCGCCGTGCTACGCTCCGGAACCCTTAGGTGGAGTGTGCGGTTTGTGAAGGGGGCAATGCTTGAGGCGGGACCGGAAGAGTGTGAAGGGTGTTGCGCGTCACTCAGGTTGCGTGAGCGGCGTCGTCTCCCCCGGTGGTATAATGAGCCGCACCCAGTTCTACTCTTCTCAGGATATCCATGACCTGCTGATCCAGGGTGTCGTGGACTACGCGATCTTCATGCTCGACCCTGGCGGCCATGTGGTGAGTTGGAATCCAGGCGCCTCGCGGATCAAGGGGTATGAGGCCGAGGAGATCATCGGCGAGCATTTCTCCCGCTTCTATACGGAGGAGGACCGGGTTGCCGGCGTGCCGCAGGAGGCCTTGCGGACGGCGGTGGAAGAGGGGCGTTTCAACGCCGAGGGCTGGCGTGTGCGGAAGGATGGCACGCGCTTCTGGGCGATGGTGGTGATCTATCCGATCCGGCGGAATGGAAAGCTGCGGGGTTTCGCGAAGGTCACGCGGGATATCACGGAGCAACGCAGGACGCAGATGGAGGCGATGGAGACGGAGCGGCGGTTCCGTCTGC
The DNA here is from genome assembly GCF_025791835.1 of Roseomonas xinghualingensis. Lineage (GTDB taxonomy): Bacteria > Pseudomonadota > Alphaproteobacteria > Acetobacterales > Acetobacteraceae > Roseomonas > Roseomonas xinghualingensis. The sequence continues at coordinate 28,957 of NZ_JAOXLP010000023.1, read as the reverse complement.
TGGTCGAGGGCGTTGTCGATTACGCGATCTACATGCTCTCGCCCGAGGGGCTGGTGAGCAACTGGAATGCCGGGGCGGAGCGGATCAAGGGCTATTCGGCCGCCGAGATCGTGGGGCAGCATTTCTCCCGCTTCTATACGCCCGAGGATGTGCAGACGCGGCTGCCGTGGAGGGCGCTGGCGACGGCGCACCGGGAGGGCCGGTACGAGGCCGAGGGGTGGCGCCAGCGGAAGGATGGCACGCGTTTCTGGGCGAGCGTGGTGATCGACGCGATCCGGGACGAGGGCGGCGAGTTGATCGGCTTCGCGAAGGTGACGCGGGACCTGACGGAGCGGCGGGAGGCGCAGCTGGCGCTGGAGCAGTCACGCGAGCAGTTGTTCCAGGCGCAGAAGATGGAGGCGCTGGGGCATCTGACGGGTGGGCTGGCGCATGACTTCAACAATCTGCTGACGGGGATCACCGGCAGCCTGGAGTTGATGAAGGCGCGGGTGGCGCAGGGGCGGATCGGGGATCTGGACCGGTATGTCTCCGCGGCCCAGGGGGCGGCCTCGCGGGCGGCGGCGCTGACGCACCGGCTGCTGGCCTTCGCGCGGCGCCAGACGCTGGATCCGCGGCCGACGGATGCGAACCGGCTGATCGGCGGGATGGAGGAGCTGATCCGGCGGACAACGGGGCCGGAGATCATCGTGGACACGGTCCTGGCCGAGGGGCTGTGGCTGACGCTGTGCGATCCCAACCAGCTGGAGAACGCGCTGCTGAACCTGTGCATCAACGCGCGGGATGCGATGCCTGGTGGCGGGCGGCTGCGGATCGAGACGTCCAATGTGATGCTGGACGACCGGGGGGGCTCGGCCGGGGAGATACAGGCCGGGCCCTATGTGGTGGTTACCATCGCCGACACCGGGGTTGGCATGTCCCAGGAGGTGATCGACCGGGCCTTCGATCCGTTCTTCACGACCAAGCCGCTGGGGCGCGGGACAGGGCTTGGGCTTTCGATGGTCTATGGCTTCGCGCGGCAGTCGGGCGGACAGGTGAAGATCGATTCCGAGGTGGGGGTGGGGACCGCCATGCGGATCTACCTGCCGCGGTATCTGGGAGCGCTGGAGGATGAGAGGGGGCAGCCGGAGTTGGTTGAGGCTCCCCGGGCGGAGAACGGGGAGTCCGTGCTGATCGTCGATGACGAGGCAACGGTGCGGATGCTGGTGACCGAGGTGCTGCAGGAGCTGGGCTATTCGGCGATCGAGGCGGCGGATGGGCCTTCGGGGTTGAAGGTGCTGCAGTCGGATGTGCGGATCGATCTGCTGATCACGGATGTCGGGCTGCCAGGCGGGATGAACGGGCGGCAGATGGCGGATGCGGCGCGGGAGATCCGGCCGGAGCTGCCGGTCCTGTTCATCACCGGTTATGCCGAGAATGCGGCGGTGGGGAATGGTCAGTTGGAGGCGGGGATGCATGTGCTGACCAAGCCCTTCCCGATGGAGCTGCTGGCCAGCCGCATCAAGGAGATCACCACCAGGCGGTAGCCGCCCTTTCTTCCGGTGGAACGCGGAGCTGGCTGCGGGGTTATGTCCGTGCTGCCGGGCCGGCGGGCGGTGCATTCCGGAATGCCGGCGGAGGGTTCCGTCTTGGGCGCAGGATCGAGGCTGCCGCCATTCCTCACGGTGTTGCTTCTGGGGATCTGGCTGGTGGGATGCGCGGCACCGTCACAACTCGGGGCTGGAGGCCGGGAGCGGATCGCGGGACGCGTTTATGTGGTGACCGGCGCTTCCAGCGGCTTCGGGCGCGGGGTGGCGGTGAGGCTGGGTTCCTATGGCGCGCATGTCGTGCTGGCGGCACGGCGCGGTGCGGTGCTGGAGGAGGTGGCCAGCGAGGTGCGTGCCGGCGGTGGGCAGGCGCTGGTGGTGCCCACGGATGTCGCGGAGCCGGAGGCGGTGGAGCGGCTGGCGCGGGCGGCGGTGGAGCGCTTCGGCCGGATCGATGTGTGGATCAACAATGCCGCGGTGGGGGCAGTGGGGCGCTTCGAGGAAGTGCCGTTCCGGGATCACGCGCGGATCGTGGATGTGAACCTCAAGGGCGCGCTCCATGGCAGCCATGTGGCGTTGCGGCAGTTCCGGCGGCAGGGTTCCGGGGTGCTGGTGAACATCTCCTCGGTCGAGGGGCATGTGCCGCTGGCCTATCACGCGAGCTATGCGGCGACGAAGGCCGCGTTGGTCGGCTTCGGGGGAGCGCTGCACCAGGAATTGCGGCTGGCAGGGCTGGATGACCGGATTCAGGTTTCCACGGTCCTGCCCTGGGCGGCGGACACTCCTTTCTGGGAGCATGGGGCGAACTATTCCGGGCGCTCGGCGCGGATGGCCATGATGGATGGGCCGGAAGAGGTGGTGGATGCGATCGTCTGGACCTCAATCCATCCTGTGAAGGAATACGCGGTGGGGTGGAAGGCGCAGGGGGCGGTGGTCGGCGATCAGATATGGCCCCGGGCGGCGGAGTATATCGCCGGGAACATCGTGCATCGCTCGCAGATGGAAGAGGCGTCGCCGGCCCCGGTGACGGCCGGATCGGTGCATGAGCCGGTGGCGCGGGGCACGGGCGTGGAGGGTGGCGTGCGCGCGCGGAAGGAGGCGGAGGACCGGGCGCGGGAGGGAGGTTGAGCGGGGCCGCGGAGCGGCCATTCCCGGGCTCGTTCATGCCGGGCGCCTGCAAGATGCGCCATGGAAAAGGGGCGGGGATATCTCTTCCCCACCCCCTTCTGTTCGGTTCAGCCCCTCAGGGCTTCCGGATCAGGCCGCGACGAGGGCCTCGGTGAGGCTTTGGAAGAGGGGCAGGCCGTCCTCGCCGCCCATCAGCGGGTCCACCAGATCCTCCGGATGCGGCATCAGGCCGCAGATGCGGAGGTTGGGGGAGAGGATGCCGGCGATGTCGCGGGCGGCGCCGTTGCGGTTCATGTCCGCGTAGCGGAAGGCGACGAGGCCCTCGCCCTCCAGCCGGTCCAGCGTTTCCTCATCGGCGAAGTAGTTGCCGTCCCCATGCGCCATGGGGGCGCGGAAGGTGGCGCCCTTCTGCCAGCGGGAGGTGAAGGGCGTGCCGGCACGCTCGACGCGGAGCACCGTCTCCATGGAGAGGAAGCGGAGGCCGGCGTTCTGGAGGAGGGCGCCGGGGAGGAGCTGGGCCTCGCAGAGGATCTGGAAGCCGTTGCAGACGCCGAGGATATGGCCGCCCTTGGCCGCGAAGTCGCGCACGGCGCCCATGATCGGGGACTGGGCCGCCATGGCCCCGCAGCGGAGGTAGTCACCATAGGAGAAGCCGCCGGGGAGGACGACGAGGTCCGTGCCCTGGGGCAGTTCGGTTTCGCGGTGGAAGGTGATCTTCGGCTTCTTCCCGGTGACGCGTTCCAGGGCGATGGCCATGTCGCGCTCCCGGTTCGTGCCGGGGAAGAGGAGGATGGTCGCGTTCATTGTTGGAACACCCTGAGCCAGTGGAGGCCGCCGAGGACGGCGATGGTGATGACCGCCGCGATGGCGGCGGCGGTGATCCAGCGGTCGATGCCTGCCTTGCCGCGGGCGATGAGGCCCGGGCGGCGCTTCGTCCTTGCTGGGCCCCGGGCAGGGGCCGGGGCGGGGCGCGCCAGGGCCATGCGCCGCTCGCGCCATGACAGGAGCATCGCGATCAGGACCGTGAGCACGGCCATGATGAGGAGGCTGGCCTTGATCATGGCGCGAGGCTTGCCGTGCTGGTCAGGCGATCTCGACCCGGAAGGATTCGATCACCGTGTTGGCGAGGAGCTTGCGGGCCATGGCCTCGGCGGCCGCCTTGGCCGCGGCGGGGTCGGTCTCGGCCAGTTCCAGCTCGATGACCTTGCCCGTGCGGACCTCGCCGATGCCCTCGAAGCCGAGGGTGCCCAGGGCGTGGCCGATGGCCTTGCCCTGGGGGTCCAGCACGCCGTTCTTGGGCATGACGAAGACGCGGGCCTTGAGCTTGGCCATCTGGTTCAGATCTCCACTGGCGCTGCGGTCACCGGCCGCCGCGCTCACTGCATCAACTCCGGGCCCTTCATGTCGCGGACACCGGCCTCGGGCAGGATGCCGAGGCGGCGGGCCACTTCCTGGTAGCCTTCCTCGACCTTGCCCAGGTCGCGGCGGAAGCGGTCCTTGTCCATCTTCTCGCCGGTCTTGGCGTCCCAGAGGCGGCAGTTGTCGGGCGAGATCTCGTCGGCGAGGACGATGCGCATCTCATCGTTCTCGTAGAGGCGGCCGAATTCCAGCTTGAAGTCCACCAGGGAGATGCCGACGCCGAGGAAGAGGCCGGTGAGGAAGTCGTTCACGCGGAGCGCCAGGGCGACGATGTCGTCCAGGTCCTGGGTGGAGGCCCAGCCGAAGCAGGTGATGTGCTCCTCGGAGACCATCGGGTCCTGCAGGGCGTCGTTCTTGTAATAGTATTCGACGATCGAGCGCGGCAGGCGGGTGCCTTCCTGGATGCCCAGGCGCTTGGCCAGGCTGCCGGCGGCGATGTTGCGGACCACCACCTCGAGGGGGATGATCTCGACCTCGCGGATCAGCTGCTCGCGCATGTTCAGGCGGCGGATGAAGTGGGTGGGCACGCCGATCTCGGCCAGGCGCGTCATCAGGTATTCGCTGATGCGGTTATTGAGCACGCCCTTGCCGGTGATGATGCCCTTCTTCGCGCCGTTCCCGGCGGTCGCATCGTCCTTGAAATACTGGACGAGGGTGCCGGGCTCTGGACCCTCGAAGAGGACCTTTGCCTTGCCTTCGTAGAGCTGTCGCCTGCGGGCCATGGGGGGTTCCCGAAATTCGTGCGGCCGCCGGGGCCGGGCCTTTCGGCCCGGTCCACGGCGGCGATTGAGGGGCATATAGCAGGGGGGCGGAGGCAGGGCCACCGCCTCGGGCGCAAGGCCGGAGTGCGGGGCGGGTGGGGCTCGGGGCGGCATGGGCGGGTGGCCCAATTGGCAGCTCAACGGGCGATCCACACGGGCGCGTGACCGGAGGCGGTCAACGCGGGGCGGTTCAGCGCGTTAACCCACAGCAAAGCGCGGCCAGACCGCGTTTCCGTCCGACGGAAGAACTCGGACCAATCCTTTGGGAGATATACGCAATGCGCACGAGTGTTTCCGCCCTGGCCCTGGCCGCGGCTCTGGTCACGCCGGCTCTCGCCCAGCAGGGGAACACCCAGAATCCGGGTTCTCAGCAGACCAGCCAGCCGCCGGTCAGCATGGCGCCCGCCACCCAGGCGCCGGGCGGGACCGCCGCCCCTGGCACCACCACCGGCCCGGCCGCGTCCCAGAGTCGGGCGGGCACCGCGACGCAGATGGCGCCCCAGGGCAGCGCCACGGGCAGCCAGACCATCACCACCGATCGTGGCAGCCGCAGCGACGGCACTTCGGGCAACGCGGCCCGCGGTACCGGCACGGACAACACCCAGTCCGCCGTGCGGACGGATAATTCGGGTGACCAGCCGCGGGTTGTCACCACCCCGGCGGCGGGCGCGAATTCCTTCACCGAAGGTCAGGCACGCAGCCGCATCGAGGCCGCTGGCTTCACGGGCGTGCAGGAGCTGAAGAAGGACGAGTCCGGCGTGTGGCGCGGCCGCGCCATGAAGGGCGGCCAGACCGCAGAGGTGGGCCTGGACTACCAGGGCAACGTGGTGACGGGCAACGCGCCGGCCCGCTGAGGCCGCGTTTTCCAAGGTTGATGGCGCCCTGGGGCCGGCGACGGTCCCTGGGGCGACCTTTCCCAAGACGAAGATCAACGGAACACAGGAGAGATTCATGGCCACGCGGACCATTGCCCGCCTTTACGACAGCTATTCGGATGCGAGCGCCGCGGTGAGCGCGCTGGAGGCCGCCGGCTTCATGCGTGACGACATCAGCATCGTGGCGAATGACGCCGCCAGGGGCACCACCACCGGCACCACGGCCACGGGCGACCGGACGGATCATGACGACACGGCGACCGGCGCTGGCACCGGCGCCACCATCGGCACCGTGCTGGGTGGTGGCGCGGGCGTGCTGGCGGGTATCGGCGCGCTGGCCATTCCCGGTCTGGGCCCGATCGTGGCGGCCGGCTGGCTGGTTGCGGCCCTGACGGGCGCGGGCGCCGGTGCCGCGGCGGGCGGGCTGATCGGCAGCCTGGTGGGCGCGGGCGTCGAGGAGCGCGACGCGCATGTCTATTCCGAGGGGCTGCGCCGTGGTGGCAGCCTGGTGACGGTGCGGACGGATGAGAGCCGCGCGACCGAGGTGGAGGCCATCCTGGCCCGCCACAACCCGGTGGATACCACCGCCCGCGAGGCGGATTACCGGGCGAGCGGCTGGACCAGCTATCAGGACGACGCGGTTGTCGGCGACCGGCCGGATGGCACGCCGGGCAATCCGAAGGGAACCATGGCGTCCCGTGGCGTGGACCAGGTGGCTGGCACCAATGTCTCGGGCGCCTATCCTCAGAATGAGGCGAGCCGGGCGGATACGACCGTCTATCCGAAGAGCGCGGGCATGGGCGGTACCAGCACCAACCCGCCGGGCACCGAGGCGAGCCGTGCCTTCGACCGGGCGGCCGGGACCAATATGTCGGGCGCCTATCCGCATCAGTCGGATGGCACCCCGGCCAATCCTCCGGGCACGGCGGCGGGCCGCGCGGCGGACAAGACCCTTGGCGCCAATTCGACCGGGGCCAATCCGAAGCGCGAGAGCATCTGATCGCATAGAGCGACCAGCGTGATGGGCGGGGCGGTTCCTTGGGGAGCCGCCCCGTTCTGCCGCCATGGGGCAGGGGATTGACCCGTGAATTCCGTGGAAGAGCTTGCGGGCATGCCGAGCGCCCGAGGTCCAGGACCTCGGGCGCTTTTTCATTCGAAACGCGGAAGGCCGCGGCGGCCCGCGGCGGGAGGTCCGGGAAGCAGGGCTTCCCGGAAAGTCCCCCGGAACGTTCTTAGTACCGGTAGTAGAGGCCGACGCCCGGAGGTGGCGCGTAGTAGCGCGGCGGTGGCGGAGGTGGTGCGTAGTAGGCCGGCGGCGGGCGGCGCCAGCGGGGCGGGGGATAGTAGTAGCCCCTGGGCGGTGGCGGCGCGTAATAGCGCGGCGGCGGCGCGTAGTAGTACTGGATGGGCTGGATCTGGGCCGTTTCGCCGGCCAGCGGCGCCGCGGCTGGCATGATGGCATCGGCAGTGCCCGGGGCGACGGCCAGGGCGCCTGTCACGGTGGCCACGGCGAGCGCGGCTCGGAACGGGCTGGGCAGGGGGTGGGTCATCTCGCTCCTCCATTGGCCGTGCGAGCGGCTGGGGGTGCTTGGAAGATGGGCTCCCATAAGGGCAGAACGGAGGCGGCGGGCGCCGCTTTGCGGCGCCCGGGGATCACGCTTCCGAGACCATTCCGGCCGGATTCAGGCGCCTTCGGCGAAGACCCGGGCGAGGGTGGCGCGGACATGGGTGAAGTCGCGCTGCGGGTCCATCACGCCGTCCAGCGCCTCAGGGGCGATGAGGGTGGTGACCTTGGGGTCGGCCAGGAGGTTGTCGCGGAAGGTCCGACCTTCCGGCGTACCCAGCTTCTCCCAAGTGGCCATGGCGTTGCGCTGGACGGTGGCATAGGCGTCCTCGCGGGACATGCCGGCCTGGGTGAGGGCGAGCAGCACCTTCTGGCTGTGCACCACGCCGCCCAGGCTCTCCAGATTGGCGCGCATGCGCTCGGGATAGATCGTCAGCTTCTCCATCATGCCAGCCGTGCGCATCAGGGCGAAGTCCAGGGCGATGGTGGCGTCGGGGCCGATCACGCGCTCCACGGAGGAATGGGAGATGTCGCGCTCATGCCAGAGGGCGACGTTTTCAAGCGCGGGCATGGCGTAGCCGCGGACCAGGCGGGCGAGGCCGGTCAGGTTCTCGGAGAGGACCGGGTTGCGCTTGTGGGGCATCGCGGAGGAGCCCTTCTGGCCGGGATGGAAGTATTCCTCGGCCTCGCGCACCTCGCTGCGCTGGAGGTGGCGGACTTCCGTGGCCAGGCGCTCGATGGCGCTGGCGGCGATGGCCAGGGCGCAGAAATAGGCGGCGTGGCGGTCCCGCGGGATGACCTGGGTGGAGACGGGCTCGGGGCGCAGGCCGAGCTTTCCGGCCACGAAGGCTTCCACGCGCGGGTCCACGCTGGCGAAGGTGCCGACGGGGCCGGAGATGGCGCAGGTGGCCACTTCCTCGCGGGCGGCGACGAGGCGCTGGCGGCAGCGGGCGAATTCGGCCCAGTGGCCGGCGAGCTTGATGCCGAAGGTGGTCGGCTCGGCATGGATGCCGTGGGAGCGGCCGATGGTGGGGGTGAGGGCATGTTCCTCGGCCCGGCGGCGCAGCGCGGCCAGGAGGGCGTCCATGTCCTTGATCAGGAGGTCGGCGGCCTGAACCATCTGGAGGTTCAGGGCGGTGTCCAGAACGTCGGAGCTGGTCATGCCCTGGTGCATGAAGCGGGCATGCTCGCCCATGCCGGAGCCGTCCTCACGCTTCTCGCCGAGCCAGGTGAGGAAGGCGATGACATCGTGGCGGGTGACGCGCTCGATCTCGTCGATCCGGTCGAGATCGGCCTGGGAGATGGCGGCGATGCGGCGGCCGCCCTCGCGGCGGATCACCTCCGCTGATTCGCGGGGGATGGTGCCCAGATCGGCCATGGCTTCAGCGGCCAGTGCCTCGATTTCGAACCAGATGCGGAAGCGGGCCTCGGGGGACCAGATGGCCGCCATCTCGGGGCGGGTGTAGCGCGGAACCATAGGCATGCCTCCTGGAGGGCGGCGCCCCCTGGAGGGGCTGCAGCGCGGGGGCGGTATCCGGGGGGCGGCGCGGCGTCAACCTTGCAGATCATTGCGTGCGGCGATCATCGCGCAGAACCGTTTGTTCAACGGTTGCCGTCAGATTGCTCATTGTTTAAGCGATACACGCCGTAATCAGGCGGCAGGCTGCAATCATGTGGCCGGCGCCCTCACCGTCGGCGGGGGCGCGTTCATTCATGGCCGGAACCCATCTGGGCCGGCAGGGGAAGGCGGAGCACGGATGGGAGCTGATTGGTTTATCGCCCTGGGACAGGTCTTACTGATCGACCTGGTGCTCGCGGGCGACAATGCGATCGTGGTCGGCATGGCGGCCGCGGGCCTGCCACCCGAGCAGCGGCGCAAGGCGATCCTGTGGGGCATTGCTGCCGCCACGATCATGCGCATCGGCTTCGCGGCCATCACCACCCAGCTCCTTGCCATCATCGGCATCACGCTCTTCGGCGGCCTGCTGCTGCTCTGGGTGTGCTGGAAGATGTACCGCGAGCTGCGCCAGAACCATGAGCAGGACGAGGCGGCCGAGGCGGCGAAGGATGCCGTTGTCGGCGATCCTGTCGAGCAGGGCGGCAAGAAGAAGACGCTGGCCCAGGCCATCATCCAGATCCTGGTCGCGGACGTGTCCATGTCGCTCGACAACGTGCTGGCCGTGGCCGGCGCGGCGAAGGAGCATGTGGACGTGTTGGTCATCGGCCTTGCCATCTCGGTGGTGCTGATGGGCGTCGCGGCGACCTTCATCGCGAAGCTTCTGGAGAAGCATCGGTGGATCGCCTGGGTGGGTCTGCTCGTGATCCTCTACGTGGCTGTCGAAATGATCTGGACCGGTTCGGGCGAGGTCTTCGGTGCCATGAACGGCGCGCCATCCGCGCCTCCACCCGCTCACTAAGGCCTCCTCCGCTCCTATCTGGAGGAGCGGTTAAGCTCTTGTAAGAAAAGAGGTTTGGCGCCGTCCGGGAAACCGGGCGGCGCTTTTTTGTTGTGGAGCCGGGGTCTAGAATCTGGTGCTTTGCGCCGATCTGCGGCTGCGGGAAGGCGCGGTTCCCTTCAGCGATGAGGCTGGCGGCACCCGGCGCTGCCGTCATCCGGAGACCTCGATGGAAGCGATCACCAGCGCGTTGCCACAGCTTCTCGAGATCATGTGGCTCAACATCATCCTGTCCGGCGACAACGCGGTGGTGATCGGGCTGGCGGCGGCAGGGCTGCCGCCTTCGCAGCGCGGCAAGGCGGTGCTGTTCGGTGTCATCGCCGCGGCGGTGCTGCGGATTGTCTTCTCTCTGGTCGCGCAGCAGCTGCTTGCACTGTGGTGGATCGACATCATCGGCGGCTTCGCCCTGCTCTATATCGCCTGGAACTTCCTGAAGGAGTTGCGTGCCGCGCAGTACGAGGAGGCCGTGGAGGGGGGCGCGCATCACGGCAAGACGCTGATGGCGGCGCTGTGGCAGATCATTCTGGCCGACATGTCCATGAGCCTGGACAATGTGCTTGCCGTCGCTGCCGTTGCGCGCGGCAACATGACGCTGCTGGTCGTGGGGCTCAGCATCTCCATCGTGATGATGGGACTTCTGGGCGGGCTGCTGGCGCGTATTCTGGATCGCTACAGATGGATCGCCTATCTGGGCGTTGCACTGATCGCCTATATCGGCGCGCAACTGCTTTGGGAGGGCCTTATGACGGCTAATGCGACTCTGACCCTCGGGCTGCCATTGCCAGCGCCCCATCCGGCGCAGTGAGGACGGACGGTTGATAGGGGGAATTCGTGGGGCAGCGCTGCGCTGCCTTACGCTCATCATGCTGCCGGCGGTGCTGGCGGGCTGTGCGGTTACGGAAGAGGAGGCAGCGGCCCGCGCCCAGCATGAGCGCCCATTGATCGATACGGTGCTGGCGCGGCTTCCTGCCGGTGCCGCGGGCTTCGAGCGCGGGACGACCATGGATGTGGCACCAGGCGACCCCAACGCCGGCAAGGTGGTGGAATATGCGACCTCCGGGCGCGTCGCGGTGGGGCATGTCTTTGTCTATGACATGGGTCGGCCCAGCGTGACGGCGGCGGACCTGCCGCCGGAAGTGGAACGCGCCATCAGCGAAGGCACCGGCCTGCCTGCCGACCGCACGGGGCGGGAACTGGCCGTGGCGGGACGCTCGCCGGTGACGGTGCCCGGCGGCGACCTTTCCTGCGCCCTGTTGGAAGGCAGTTTCGGACGGCTTCGCGTGGAGCGGCATGTCTGTGTGGGCGTTGCGGCGGGGCGCTTCCTGCGGGTGCAGGTGACGATGCCGAGCCGCAGCGGAACGGCGGTGGATGCGCGGGGTTTTGCTGCGGAGATCGCGAGGGCGGCGCGGGGGGCCTGAGCGTCCTGGCCTCCATGGCTTCTTTCACGGCGGGCCGTATCCGCTGAATCCCTGCGGTGCGGGGGGAGCCCTTGCGGGCTCCTCCCAGCGCCTTCCGTCACTTCAGGAAATAGGCTTTCGCGGCGGCGATCTCCGGGCGCGCGCCATCCTCCGCTTGGGATGCGATCTGCAGCAGGTGGGTGTAGTGGCGGCGCGCGGCCTCGGCATTGCCCGCCATCGCCGCCGACCGGGCGGCGCCGGAGACCGCGCGGAAGCGGTTGGGTTCCGTCTGGGCGACGGCCTCGAACTCGCGCAGCGCCTCATCCGGCTTTCCTGTGTCGATCAGCATCTCGGCCAGTTGCTCGCGGGCCGGCGCCAGCGGTCCGGGCGTGACGATGTGCTTCTGCGTGCGGCCCTCCCGCTCGGCTGCCTCGCGCAGGGCGGCGATCCCGTCCTCGCGCCGGCCGCTCGCATAGGCGACCCAGCCTTCCGCGGCACGGCGTTGGATATCGACCTGCTCGGCCCAATAGGCATCGCCGCGCTCCCTGAGGGCCCCGGCCGCTTCGCGCAGCGCAGCCACATCCGGTCCGGCCTCATCCGGCCGCCCGGCTCGGGCCAGGCCGTAGGCGCGGGCGAAGCGGGTGATGGCATCGACATGGAGGAAGGTCGTCTGGCGCGGCGCGAGCGCCGCAGCCTCGGCCCAGGCGCCGCGTTCGAGCGCGAAGCGGGCCGGCATGGCGGCCAGGGCGAAGGGGCCCGTGAAGACCGGGCGGTCCAGCTTGTCGTAGCCCCCGAGGCTTTCCACCACGCGCCGGGCTTCGCTGTCGCGAGCGGTCTGGAGATAGGCGTAGACCATGTAGTCCATCGCGTGCAGTTCATCGCTCGTCTCGCCCCGGGACCGCGCGGTTGCGGCCGAGCGGCGGTTCGTCTCGGCCGAGGCTTCCCAGCGCCCGACACGGGTGAAGATGTGCGAGGGCATGTGCAGGGCGTGGGGCGCATCGGCCGCGATGCCGGCGTAGCGCTCGGCGGCCGGCAGCCCGCGCTGCGCGAGCGCGGGATAGTCATAGGTATGGATGAGGTAATGGGCCACGCCGGGGTGGTTGGGCCGGCGGGTGAATTCGCGCTCCAGGATCTCCCCCGCGCGCAGTTGCCGTGTATAGGTCCGGTCCGTGGGCTGGGCGGCCATGTTCAGCGCGAGGGCGTAGTAGATCGCCGCCTCGGGATCGTCCGGGAAGCGATCGCGCAGGCTGGCCATCGCGCGCTCATGCTGTTCGAGGCGCGCCTGGCGGCCAGGGGCATCGTCGCTTGAGAAGAGCGGGACGAGGGCCTCGATATAGGCGGCTTCGCGCTCCGTCCGCTTTGCCTGGTGCGCGCGCTCCAGCAGCGCGCGGCCCTCGGCGATATTGGCGGCGGGGGGCGGGATGAAGGGGTTGAAGAGCAGCGAAAGGGCCTGCCCCCAATAGGCCATGGCGCAATCCGGATCGCGTTCCAGCACCCGCCGGAAGCCCTGGCTGGAGGCCTGGTACCAGAAGGAGTGCTGCAGCTTCATGGCATCGTCGAAGGCCGCCTGGGCGTCCGGCGTGCAGCTGACGGAGAAGTGGACTTCGCCGAGGGTGGCGGGCGGTGGTGGGGTCTGGCCCGGGTTGTCGTGCTGATGCTGCGCGGTGCCGAGGCTGGGGCAGAGCGCAAGGCCGAGGGCAAGTGCCCACTGGCTGGCCTGGTTCCGCATTGCTTCCTCCGTTGCCGGGGCAGCTACGTCCGGGTGCCCCCGGCGCCAGTCAGGCTACAGTATTTTGCGGAGTGGAACGAGGCTGGATTGCGGTGGCGGCTTCGGACGTCACCGCAGGCAGCGCAGGAAGAGCACCGAGGGATGCACGGCCTCTCCCACCTCGGCCGCCCCGCGGGGGGCGGTGGAGGTGGCGATGCGGGGGCGGACTCCGTGCTCACGCAGGAAGGCGAGCGCTTCCTCGGCCTTCACCGCGAAGTTCACGTTCTGCGGGATGTCGCCGGTGCGCTGGGCGACCCGCTGGGCATTGAGCTTGCTGGTAATCACGCCGACGACATGGCCGGAAAGGTCCAGCAGCGGGCCGCCGGAATTGCCGGGCTGGACCGGCGCGCTGATCTGGAAATGGGCGCGGTTGTCGGCGAGGCCGGCGAGGGCGGAAATGCCGCCTGTGGTGAGGGTGGGGCCGGAGGCGAGCATGCCGGCGAGCGGGAAGCCGTAGGTCACCACGGAATCGCCGCGCCGTATGTCGGGGCCGCTGCGGAAGGTAAGGGGCGGGCCGGCGGGCTCGCGCAGATCCAGCAGGGCGAGGTCGCGGCGGCGGTCCTGGGCACGGAGGGTGGCGGGGATCTCGCGGCCATCGGCATTGCGGGCGCGGAGGGCGCGGCAATCACGCACGACATGATCGTTGGTGAGGAGCTGGCGCTCGGCGACCACGAAGCCGGTGCCTGAGGAGATCTCGCGCAGGTTGGGCGGATTGGCCTCGTTGGGTCCGAGGGGCGGGGGCTTGCCGGCAGGGGCATTGCCGGGCGGCTGCGCCGGGCGTGGATCGGTTCGTGGATCGGGGCGCGAGGGCGGGCCGGGACGGCGCGGGGCCGGGTCCGGCATATCGTAGAGCGGGGGCGGCTTGCCGGCGGGACCGGCGGCGGGCGGGGCTCCGGGCGATGGGGCGGAACCCAGGGGCGCGTCGGCCGGGGGTGGCTTGACGCCGGGCTGCGCGCCCTGCGCGGGATCGGCGATCCGGGACTTGCCCGGGGCGGGGACGAGCTGGGCCGTGGCCGCCGAGGCGGCGAGCAGCATGGCCGGCAGCAGGACGGCGAGGGGGGCGAGCATGGCAGGAGCGTGCCATGGCTGCGCCCGGGGTCAATGCGGCTTTGGCGGGCCGGGAGGATCAGCCGATGGCCAGGGTGGCCAGGATGCGTTCCAGGTCCCGCAGGTTGGCGGCGCCGGTCTTCCCCAGGATGGTGCGGATCTGGCCGCGGATGGTGCTGACTTCCACCTTGCGTTCCTCCGCCACGGATTCCGCGCTGGTTCCCCCGGCCAGGGCGGCGGCGACGCTGGCCTCGGCGAGGCTGAGGCCGAAGAGGTCCGCGAGCAGGGCCGGTGCGGGGCGTCGGATGGAGCCGATCTCCCGTGCGATGACGAGGGCATGGCCAGGCACGGCGCGGCGCCCATCGCTGACAGGGGCTGGCGCCAGCCGGGCAGGCAGGTGGGTGACGAGGACGGCGAGGCTGGGGCTGGAAGGGCTGGCGGCCTCGCTTTCCGGGGTGATCCGCAGGCTGCCACCCGCGCTCTGGGCGAGGGCCACGGCGCGCAGCAGGTTGGAAAGGGCGGTGGCCTCGGCGGCCTGGGCGGCGCGGATCAGGACGGGGGATGGAGGCGGCGCGGTGCGGAGGAGGCGCAGGCCGCTTCCGTTGCGGTTCAGCGCCTCGGCGGCGGCATTCGCGAAGACCACGCGCAGGTCCCTGTCCACCACGATGGCGGCGAGGGGCAGCGCTTCCAGCGTGGCAATGCCGGCGGCCTCCCCGAGATTCGCCTGGCGTAGGCGGTGGCGAAGGCGGAGGGCGCGGTGCAGATGCGGCAGCAGGTTGTCGAGGGCGGCGCGGTCCATCTCGGTGAACGGGGGCGAGCCCTCCGGGCGGTGGAGGCCGAGGGGGAGGAAGCCGGCATCGCCGACGGGCAGGACGGTGCCCACCAGGTGGTAGAGGCCGATGTCCCTGGCGAAGTCGGCGTAGAATTCGCTTCGGCGATAGGCCTCGTATGGCAGGATCTGGTGGCCCAGGAGGGCGGGCTGGATTTTGTCCGGGGCCTGTTTGGCGGTGAGGAGGGCGCCGTTCGTCCAGGGGTCCTTGGTGTGGAAATGCGCGATATAGGCCTGCGTCGCCTCCTGCGGGAGGTTCTCGGCATAGAGCATCTCGATCTGGCCGCTGCCCGGGTCGCCGAGCCAGAGGGAGGCGGTGGCCGCACCGAAACAGGCTTTCAGGGAAAGCCCGACCTCATGCCATGAGGTGCTGCCGGTGGCGGCGTCATAGGCCAGCCCAGCCAGTTCCGGCACCGGGGATGGAGGCACGGTTGGTTCCGGTCCGTTCCAGGGGAATTCCCTACCGGAACATCGCGGCTTGATGTTTTCAAGTCAAAACGAACGGGTTGTCGCTTCAGAGCAGGCCTTCGCGGCGGAAGGAGAGATGGCGGCCATTGCCGATGATCAGATGGTCATGGACCGTGATGCCGAGGATGGCGGCGGCGGATCTGATCTCGGCCGTCATCTCGATATCAGCGGGGGAGGGGGTGGGGTCTCCCGATGGGTGGTTGTGCACGAGGATGAGGGCGGTGGCGCCGAGTTCGAGGGCGCGGCGGATGACTTCCCGCGGATAGACGGGGGTATGGTTGACGGTGCCCTTGGCCTGGGGCTCGTCGGCGAGAAGGCGGTTGCGGCTGTCGAGGAAGAGGACGCGGAACTGCTCGACCGGCTCGCGGGCGATGGCGGCGGTGAGATAGGCGATCAGGCGTTCCCAGTTGTTGAGGATGGGCTGGTCGCGGATTTCCTCCGCCAGGAGCTTGAGGGCGGCGGCCTGGGCGAGGCGGAGGGCCGCGATGGCGGCATCGCCGATGCCTTCCACCGAGCGGAGCTCATGATCGGAGGCGGAGAGGGCGCGGCCGGCGGAGCCGAAGCGGGCGATCAGGCGCTTGGCATGCGGCTTGGTGTCGATGCGCGGCAGGGCGAGGAAGAGGAGCATCTCCAGCAGCTCGTAATCGGCGAGAGAGCCGGGACCGGCACGGAGGAGCTTCTCGCGGAGACGCTTGCGGTGGCCTTCGGGGCCGGGTTCCAGCGCCGGGCGGGAGAGGGAAGCCGGTTCGAGCAGGGTGGGGAAGCCGGGGCTTGCCTCGGCCATGCCGCGCCTGTGGGGCAAAACCCTCTCCTGCCTTTGTGATGGCGGCAGAATGAGGCCGGGGCCCGCGGCTGTCCATGGTGGCGCTCACAGGGGCGCCCCTGGCTCAGGCGAGGGGGGCGTCTTCCAGCAGGGTGAACTCGCCGGCCGTCTCGTCCAGCACGCGCAGGGCCCCTTCGGCGACGTTGAACCAGACGCCGTGCAAGGTGAGGTCGCCGCTTTTCTCGCGCGCCGCCAGCCAGGGGAAGGTGCGGAGGTTGATGAGGGACTGGCGGATGGAGGCCAGTTCCATCGCGGTCTGGTCCTGAAGCGGGTCCACGGCCTCGCAACTGCGGGCGAGGCGGGTGGCTGGGGCGATCAGCTCCATCCAGCGTGCGACGAAGTCGCCGTCCCGGATGTCCACGCCGTTCAGGTGGTTCTGGCGGAAGGCGTTGATGCCGCCGCAGCAGGCATGGCCGGTGACGACGATGTCGCGGACCTGGAGCTGTCGCACGGCGAATTCGATGGCCGCCGAGGTGCCGTGGTAGTTGGCGTCCGGCTGGTAGGGGGGCACGAGGTTCGCGACGTTGCGGACGACGAGCATCTCGCCCGGATCGGCGTCGAAGACGACCTCGGGGGCGACGCGGCTGTCCACGCAGGCGATCATCAGCGTGGTCGGGCGCTGGCCGGAGGCGGCCAGGCGCGCGTAGTGGTCCCGCTCACGGCGGAACCGGGTATGGCGGAAGCCGCGATACCCTTCGATCAGACGGGGTGGAAGGCTCATGCGTCGCCTGGAGTGGCACCGGGGATGGCGTAGGGGGGCTTGTGCAGGCCGGCGGGGGAGTAGGTGAAGACCTCGCAACCCGTCTCGGTGACGCCGACCATGTGCTCGAACTGGGCGGAGAGGCTGCGGTCCCGCGTCACGGCTGTCCAGCCATCGTCCAGCACCTTCACGTCGTGGCGGCCGGCATTCACCATGGGCTCGATCGTGAAGAACATGCCGGGCTTGAGCTTGGGGCCTTCGCCAGGGCGGCCGAAATGGAGGACGTTCGGCGGCGCGTGGAACTTGCGGCCGACGCCATGGCCGCAGAAGTCCCGCACTACGGAGAAGCGGTGCTTCTCGACATAGGACTGGATGGCGTGGCCGATGTCGCCGAGGGTGGCGCCGGGCTTCACCGCCGCGATGCCGCGCATCAGGCTTTCATAGGTGACGTCCATCAGCAGCTTCGCCTTGGTGGAGGGCGTGCCCGCCACATACATGCGCGAGCTGTCGCCGTGCCAGCCATCGAGTAACGGGGTAACATCGATGTTCAGGATGTCGCCCTCCACCAGCGTGCGGTCGCCCGGGATGCCGTGGCAGACGACATGGTTGATGCTGATACAGGAGGACTTGGTGTAGCCGCGATAGCCCAGCGTCGCGGGAACCGCGCCGTGGTCCATCATGAAGTCGTGGCAGAGCTGGTCGAGCTGGCCGGTGGTGACGCCGGGGCGGACATGGGGGGTGATCATGTCCAGGCACTCGGCCGCGAGGCGGCCTGCGCGGCGCATGCCTTCGAAGTCTTCCGGGCCGTGGAGGGGGATGCGGCGCGCTTCGCCGGCCGATTGGTCCATGAGGGCAAAAATGCGCGCAGGGCTGGGCAGTTGCAAGGCATGGCGGGAATGCGCCCGGCGAAGGGCCATGGCTTTGCGCCGGAGAGTATCGGGGGAGGGCTTCTAGGCGCGGCGCGCGGGGGTCATCCTGCGGCGAGGTGCCATGGGCGGCGCGCCAGGAGGGATAGTGGCAGGTTCGGGACTGGATTCGGCGGAGGGCGTGGCGGTGGCATCGGGCGATCCGGTGCCGAAGGCGCCGCGCAATGCGCGGACAACGGCCTTCATCGTGGCCTGCGCGCTGATCATGCAGAACCTGGATTCGAGCGTGATCGCCACGGCCCTGCCGGCGATGGCGCGGGACCTGGGTGTGGAGCCGCTGCATCTCTCGGCGGCCATCACCTCCTATCTCGTGGCGCTGACGGTGTTCATCCCGCTCTCGGGCTGGGTGGCGGACCGCTTCGGGGCGAAGCGGGTGTTCATGGTGGCCATCGCGGTCTTCGCCTTCGCCTCGGCGCTGTGCGGGCTTTCGCGGGGGCTGGGGGAGTTGGTGGCGGCGCGGGTGCTGCAGGGGTTGGGTGGCGCGATGATGGTGCCGGTCGCGCGGCTTCTGCTGATGCGGCAGGTGCGGCCGGAGGAAGTGGTGCGCGCGACCACCTGGCTGACCATGCCGGGGCTTCTGGGGCCGATCTTCGGGCCGCCCCTGGGCGGGTTCCTGACCGATGCGGCGTCCTGGCGCGCGGTGTTCTGGATCAACCTGCCGATCGCGGCGCTGGGGCTGTTGGCGGTGTGGCGCTTCATCCCGGCTTCGCGCGAGGCGCGGCCGCCTCGGCTGGATCTGGTGGGCGTGTCGCTGGTGGGGGCCGCGCTGGCGGCGCTGATGTTCGGGGCGGAGACGGTGGGGCGCGGGATGCTGCCCGGCTGGGTGCCGGTGCTGGGCTTCGCCCTGGGGATGGTGCTGGCGTGGATGGCGCTTCGCTGGGTGCGGCGGGCGCCGAATCCGGCGGTGGATCTTTCGCTGTTCTCCATCCCTTCCTTCCGGATCGCGCTGGCTTCGGGGAGCCTGTTCCGCATCGGGGCGGGGGCGGTGCCCTTCCTGTTGCCGCTGCTCCTGCAGCTGGGCTTCGGCGCTTCGGCGACGGCTTCGGGGCTGGTGACGCTGGCGAGCGCGCTGGGGGCCTTCGCGATGAAGCCGATGACGAGCCTGGCGCTTCGTCGCTTCGGCTTCCGCAACGTGCTGGTATGGAACGCGGTGATCGTGGCGGGATCGCTGCTGGTCTGCGCGAGCTTCGCGCCGGGCTGGCCGCTCTGGGCGGTGTTCATCGTGCTGGCGCTGGCGGGGCTGGTGCGGAGCCTGCAGTTCACCGCCTCCAACGCGCTGACCTATGCGGATCTGCCGCCGGGGAAGCTCTCGGCGGGGACCTCGGTCGCGGCGACGGCGCAGCAGCTTTTCATGGCGCTGGGCGTGACCTGGGGCGCGGGGTGGCTGGCGGCCTCGGCGGCGATCGGGGGGCACGCGGAGCCGGAGGTGGTGGATTTCGCCGTGGCCTTCATCGGGGCGGCGCTGCCGGTGCTGCTCGCTGCGCCCGTGGCGGCAAGGCTGGCGCCGGATGCGGGGGGGAAGGCTTCGGGGCACAAGCCCCGGGGGTGACGGGCAGGAGCCTCTTGCCCTGTTGGTTGCCCGACCGGCGCCGGATCGGTGCGTTGACGCGGCCTCGCGGCCCGGTCCTTGCTTGCCTGGCTGCGTGAAACCTCAGGCAGCCAGGAGGAGCGGATGAGTGCGACCATGGCGGCGCCCAAGCCGCGCGAGATGATGCACCTCAACACGCGTTCGGATGCGAAGGGCTGGGCGCGGGCAGGGATCCACCTGGCGCTGATCCTGGGCAGCGGATGGCTGATCGCGGTGGCGCCCGGGGTACTGGTGGTGCCGGCCATGGTGCTGGCGGGGGCGATCCAGGCCGCGCTGTTCGCGCCGCTGCACGAGACCTGCCACTACACGGCCTTCAGGTCGCGCAGGGTGAATGCGATGGTGGGGTGGCTGGCCGCCCTGCCGGCGCTGCGGAACTGGCATTTCTACCAGCAGTTCCACCTGGCCCATCACAAGCACACGCAGGATCCGGAGCATGATCCGGAACTGTCCCCGCCGCCGCCGCGGAACCTGGCGGGCTATGCCGCGCGGATCGTCGGGGTGCCTTACTGGCAGGCGCAGTTGACCGTCTGGCTGCGCGGGTGGCGGGGGGACATGTCGGGCTATCCCTTCATCCATCCGGCGACGGCGCCGCGGGTGATCGCGAGCGTGCGGGCTGGTTCGGCGCTGACAGTGGCGCTGGCCCTGGCGGCCGGGCTGCTCTTCGGGTGGGAGGCGCTGCTGCTCCACTGGGTGGGGCCGCAGCTTCTGGGGCAGCCGCTGCTGCGCCTGTACCTGCTGACGGAGCACACGGGCTGCACGGAGGATGCCAACGGGCTGACCAACACCCGCACCATGCTGACGGTGGCGCCGGTGCGGCTGCTGATGTGGGAAATGCCCTTCCATGCCGAGCATCACCTCTATCCCTTCATTCCCTTTCACCGGCTGCGGGACGCCCATGCATTGTTGCGGGACCGGCTGGGGCAGGTGGGGAACGGGTATGCGCGCTGGCATGTGGAGCATGTGCGGGAACTGAGGGGGCGGTAGGAGCCTCTGGCCGGATCGCCGCCACCTCTGGAGAGACCGGGGGGTAAAGCCCTTGGGGCCGCCGCGCGTTCACCCTCCTACGCCGGGCGGAAGGAGCGCGCATGTTCGACAGGGTCACGGGGATGGTGGAGCAGACGGGATATCTCGGCATCGCGTTGCTGATGCTGGCCGAGAATGTGTTTCCGCCGATCCCTTCGGAGTTGATCATGCCGCTGGCCGGTTTCACGGCGGCGCAGGGCAAGCTGAACATCTTCCTCGTGGTGCTGGCGGGAACCGTCGGAACGGTGCTGGGGGCGCTGTTCTGGTACGGGGTGGCGCGCTGGGTGGGGCAGGACAGGCTACGGCGCTGGACAGGCGCGCATGGACGTTGGTTGACGATTTCACCAGGCGAGGTGGACCGCGCCACGGACTGGTTCGAGCGGCACGGGCGGCTGGCGGTGCTGTTCGCGCATTTCGTGCCGGCGGTGCGGACGCTGGTGTCCATTCCGGCGGGGATCGCGGGGATGCCGCTGCCGACCTTCGTGATCTTCACGAGCCTTGGGACGGCGGTGTGGTGCGGCGTACTGGCGGGGCTGGGCTATGTGCTGGAAGGGCAGCATGAGCGCGTGGCCGCGTATCTGAACCCCGTCTCGAATGTGGTGATCGGTGGGATCGTGCTGCTCTACCTCTACCAGGTGGTGACCTTCCGGAGCGAGGCGTAGTGACGGGCTGATCCGGCTGCCCGCCCAGGGGTTCCGCGGGGCTTGCCCGGTGGCTCCTGGGCAGGCCCCTGCGGGACCCGGACCTTGGGGAGGTCCGGGCCGGGTCTTCATCCCCCGAGGTCAGAGGATGAAGTCGCTGGCGGCGAGGTTGTGGGTGCCGTTCAGCTCGATCTGGAAATCGGCGTTTCCGTCGCCGTTCACATCGCCCTCGACCAGGGTGCTGTCGCCGGACTGAATGGTGTGCAGCTCGCCGGCCTTGCCGGTGAAGGCCTTGCTGCCCAGGAAGGTGAAGTCCTGGTCGCCATTCTGGCCCGTGATCGCATCGAGCGCGGAGAGGTCGATCACGTCGCCATCGCCGAAGTCCGTGATGACGTCACGGCTGCCGCCCCTCTTCGAGTCCGCCAGATCGGTGAAGGTGAAGCGGTCCGCACCGGCGCCACCGGTCAGGATGTCCTTGCCGTTGCCGCCGAGCAGCGTGTCGTCGCCGGCACCGCCGAGCAGCGTGTCCTTGCCGTTGCCACCGAGCAGCGTGTCGTCGCCATTGCCGCCGAGCAGCGTGTCCTGGCCGTTGCCGCCGTCCAGCACGTCTTTGCCGTCGCCGCCTTCAAGCCTGTCGGCGCCGGTGCCACCGGTGACCATGTCATCGCCGTCGCCGGCCAGCACCTTGTCATCGCCGCCCTTGGCGGCGATGACGTCATCGCCGCTGGTGCCGGTCAGGCTGTCGTCGCGGCCCGTCGCCGTGATGGTCGGAGCGGCGTCGTCCGGGGACGAGTCGCTGTCATCCGGATTCGTGCTGTCGGTCTCGTCCTTGGACGAGTCGTCGTCATCCTTGTCCGATGGGGTTTCCGGCTCGGGCTGCGGCCTGGGCGGCGTGACGGGCTTGGGCGTGGCGCCCGTATCCTGCGATCCGTCGAGCTTGCCGACGCCGGCATTGGCGAGCGCATCCGCCTTCACCGAGGCGGTGGAGGCCAGCTTGTAGGCGTAGGGCACGTCGTAGTCCGTGGTGGACTTGCCGTCCTGCGCGGAGGCCTCGCTGCCGCTGGTCTTGCCCCAGGTGACGTTGTTGAACTCGTTCCCGTTCAGGTTCCAGAAGCCGATCTTGTCGCTGTCGATGGAGACGATCGGGTTCTTCACATTCGTGAAGACGTTGTTCTCGATCAGCGCCTCGGCGCCCATGCGGATGTTGATCGCGGACTCGCTCACATCCGAGTAGAGGTTGTTGTAGACGTGGACCTCACCGTCGCGGACGCTCGGGGCCCGCGAGCCGATATTCTCGAACACATTGCCACTGTAGGTGACGTAGCGGCCACCCTGGTCGCTGTCGGAGAAGCCGTTCAGCGACGCCTTGTGGTGGTCATGGAAGTGGTTGTTCGAGATGGTGATGTATTCCGAGCCGCGCTTCGTATCGACCAGACCGTCATAGTGGTCCTTGCTGGACGACTTGCTGCTGTAGAACTCGTTGTGGTCGATCCAGATGTTGTGGGATCCACCCTCGATGCCGATGGCATCTCCTTCGCCGCCGCGCACGTCGTGGATCTTCAGGTTCTGGAAGATCAGGTTGGACGAGCCGTCCTTCACCTGGAAGCCGATGCCGTCGAACTCCGCGCCTTTGCCGGCGCCGATGATCGAGAGGTTGTGGACGTCCTTGAGGGTGATCTGGCTGGCGCCGGTGTTGGAGGCGGTGATCTCACCATCGACGCGGATGGTCAGTGGCGAGGACCCGGCCTGCCCGATGGCAGCAAGCAATTCCTTTCCGGTGGAAACCGCAACGGTTTCGCCGCGGGAGCCGCCGGTGGTGCCGCCATTCAGCGACGCGAAGCCGTGAGCTGCAAGAGCCATGATCAATACATCCCCGCTCGCGCCGAATATGCGCGATCTTCATGAGAGTGGCCTGAAGCGTTCCCAGTCTTATGTGCACGCTAAATACGTGCATTATTTTTCAAATATAGAGTCCAACAATGCATTCCGTTTGCCGGAACTGCGGGAGAGGGCGCTCTATGAATACTCACGGAGTATTTCGGCGCGGGACGAGCTATGGGCTATCAGTAAAGGGTTTGTTATCGCAACCCATTCCACACGTCTGCGCGATTCAGCCGAGAAGTTTGAGAATCCGGCCCGGCTTGACCCTATAATGTTAGGATAATATGCCGAATGTAACGCTTCGTGATGATGATGGGGGCCGGTCCGCGGCTTCGGCATGTGGCAGATGGGACGCGGTGCTCAGCCAACAGGCTTGGGCGTGCCGCGCGGTAGCCAGGTGATGAGGAAGGCTGTGCCGGGGCCGGGCTGGCGCTCAATGCTCGCATCGATGCCACGGAGCAGGCTGTCCACCACCGTCAGCCCAAGGCCGCGGCTGGGCTCGTTGGGCATGCCCGCGCCGTCATCGGCGATGCGCAGGGTGAAGCCGCCGGTCCCGGCGGGGCGCAGGGCAACGCGGATCGTGCCGGGGCCGCGGCCGACGAAGGCGTATTTCAGGGCATTGGTGGCTAACTCGTTCACCACCAGTCCGATCTTCACGGCGATGTCGGCCGGCACCTCCAGCGGGGCCAGATCGGCCAGGATCTGGGTGGCGTGGCCCTCGGTGAGATCGCGGGCCGCGAGCGCGCGGCAGAAGCGATCCAGCATCTTGTCGAGCGCGACGAACTGGCCCGCACCGTCATGCAGCAGCTCATAGGTCATCCCGATGGCCACCATGCGGTTCTGCGCGGCGCGCAGTGCCTGGAGCGCTGCATGGTCTGAAAGCTGCCGCTCCTGCAGCCGCAGGAAGGAGGCGACGAGGGCGAGGTGGTTCTTGATGCGGTGATGGGCTTCCCGCAGCAGCATGTCGCGCAGGCGGATGGCTTCGTCGCGGGTGGTGCGGGTGGCGCCGAGGCGGCGGATGAGATCCGACACGTCCGAGGCGGCGTCGATCTCCGTATCCAGGGCGAGGTTGGTGCCGGGTGGGGCGTTCTCGAAGGCTTCCAGGCGGCGGGTGGCCGCCTCGAGCGGGGCGACGACGAAGCGCTGGACCGACCAGAACAGCGCGCCCAGCCCGGCGAGGAGCATGAAGGCGAGGATCAGGGGCGGCAACGCCACTTCGAGCGGCGCGCCGGCACGGATGGCGCGCTCGGGCAGGGCGGCGATGACGGCGAGGTCGTCCGTCGCACGTGCCTCGATCAGGAACTGATCATCCGCCAGGGCGATGCCGGCTTCCATGTGTGGGGCGCGCAAGGAGGCGCGCAGCGCGTCGGGGAGGCGCGGCAGCGGTGCCTCGGGGCCGACAAGGCTGGCGCTCTCGCCCGCTGCATCGACGAGCCAGACGCGCAGGCCCTGGAAGTTCGGAAGGTTGCTGGCGGTGACCTCCCGCAGGTCTCTTACCGTCACCGTGGCGAGGACGACGCCCTCGTGCCGGCCGTTGCGGCGGATCGGGTGGCCAGCGCCGATCACCGTGCCAAGGCCCAGGGCTGACTGGCGCAAGGCGCCGGTGACGGGGCGGCCGGTCAGCTCCGCCGTGCGGATGACGGTGTCGGCTCCGACATATTCGACGGAGGAGGCAAGCGTGGAGCAGGCGATCCGGCGGTTCGCATCGATGACGAGGAGGTGGCGAACCATGGCGTCCATCGTGAGATGGGCGGCGTTGAGCATCGTCTGGCACGCCTCGGGCCCATGGGACGGGGGATTCATGGAGGCGAGGACGGAGATGCCCTGATGGGCCTGTGCCAGTACGCTGCCGATGCGTTCGGCCATGCGCCGGGTTTCGGCGATGGCCAGGTCCTCGTTGCGCGCGGAGAGGAGGGAGGCCTGCCACCAGGTGAAGAGGCCGGCGCCGAGGAGGATGACGAAGGAGATGCAGCCATAGACGAAGGCCAGGCGCTGGCTGAGCGTCCAGCGGCGGCGCCCCCGCTGGGCATGCGCGGCATCGCTCCCGCCTGGGAAGGGAGAGGCGGGCAGGAGCGTGGTCGTGTGGGAGCCCTCTGGCATCGTCATTCGATCCCAACCGTCATGGTTTTGGCAGGGAGGGACAGGACACGTCAAACAATCGTGCGCTGCCGTGCGGGGTGCAACTCGCGGGCGGTCGGCGCCCAGCGCTATGCGTCAACCGCGGGCATCAGGCGCCGGGTGTGGCGCCGCAGCGGGCGAAGGCTGCCGCCATTTCCGGGGGAATCGGTGCGGTGGCGGCAAGGGGTGGGTCGAGGGGAAGGGCAATGGCCCGGGCGAGAAGATGCATGGGGCCAGGCGGCGCGCGCCCGGGAACGGAAGGGAGACGACCGTAAAGCGGATCGTTGAGGATGGGGCAGCCGAGCAGGGCGCAATGGACGCGCAGCTGGTGGGTTCGGCCTGTGGTCGGGCGGAGTTCCAGCCAGGCGGTATCCTCCGAGCGCCCGAGGACGCGCCAGGCGGTGCGGGCGGGCTGTCCGTCCGGATGCGCCTCCATGCGCCAGCCGGCCTCACGGCTGCTGATCTTGCGTAGCGGGGCGTCGATGGTGCCCGATTCGCCCCGGGGTTGGCCGGTGACGAGGGCCCAGTAGGTCTTTTCCGCGCGGCGCTCGGCGAAGAGGGTGTTGAGGGCGGCCAAGGCGGGCTTGGTGCGGCCGAGGACGAGGCAGCCGGCGGTGTCCTGGTCCAGCCGGTGGGCGGGCTGGGGCAGGTGGCGCTTGCCGAGCTGAAGCAGGGGCAGCCAATCGGCAAGGCTGGCGTTGGTCCCCCGGTTGGATCCGGAGATGCCCGGCTTCGGGCGGCCGGGATCGAGGGGCAGGCCGGCGGGCTTGTCGATCACCATTGCCTCGGGCCGGATGAGCAGAATCCGCCCGGCGAGCCAGCTGGGCAGGGAAGAGGGGTCGCGCATGGTCTTGGAGGGGGCTTTCAAGAGGTCCGGCGGGAAGGCGGAGGTGGTTTGCGTCGGGCAGGTGGTGACCGACCATACCTTTCGTGTGGATGAGGTGGATCTTCCACCCTCCAAGACCACGGCGCGCGGCTATGCGCGCAGCGTGGGTGGGATGGCGGCCACTGCCGCGATTGCGGTGGCGCGGCTGGGCGGGCGGGCGGTGTTCTGGGGACGCGTGGGCCGGGACGAGGCCGGGGAGGAGCTGCGGCAGGCCCTGGAGGATGAGGGGGTGGATGCGTCCGGGCTGGTCATGGCGGAGGGGGCGCGGACGCCGCTTTCGGCCGTGATCGTGGACAAGCGTGGCGAGCGGAGCATCGTGACCTATCGCGGGGAGAGGCTGCCCACCGATCCATCGGGCCTGCCGCTGGACCGGCTGGCGGAGGCGGGGGCGCTGCTATGCGATCCGCGCTGGCCGGAGGCGGCGGAGGTTGCGTTCCGGGTGGCGCGGGCGCGTGGGGTGCCAAGCGTCATGGATGCCGAGAAGACCGAGGAGCGGGTGCTGCGGCAGCTGGCGCCGCTGGCCGACCATGTGATCTTCGCCATGACGGGGCTTTCGATCTTCGCGCCGGGCGTGCCGCCTGAGGAAGGACTGGCGCGGGTGCTGAAGGCGGGACCGCTGAAGCTGGCTGCTGTGACGCTGGGGGAGAAGGGAAGTCTCTGGCTCAGGCCGGGGATGGAGAAGGCGGGGCTGAGGCCGGTCTTCCCGGTGGAGGCGACCAACACGACGGGCGCGGGGGATGTGTTCCACGGTGCCTATGCGCTGGCCTTGGCCGAGGGGCAGGGGGTGGAGGATGCGTTGCGCTTCGCCTCGGCGGCGGGGGCGTTGCGGGCGCGGGATGGGCGGACGCCGGACCGGGCGACGCTGGAGGAGCTGCTGGCGAGGGCGACCGACGTGCCGCCCTTGCGCAAGCGGCGGGCGTTCTGAGGGTGCATTTCTACGGTTCTGCCCGAGCGGTACACGAGAAAGCGATTTCATTAAGGCGATGGGGCGGCATTCCGTGCTTGCCGCATCTCCGATGGGCCAGCCACCTTCTTGCTCCGCCGCGATGCGGTGCGCCGGGTGATGAACAGCAAGAAGAAACCATCGGAGGAAAGCGGACATGACACTGGAGCGGCGTGCTCTTTTCGGTGGTGCCGTGGGCCTTGCACTGGGTTCAGGCCTGTTTCCGGGCGCTCCACGCGGTGCCCTGGCTGCCGCCCCTTTCCGCAGGGACGTGCCACCGGGATGGTACCGCTTCCCCTTCGGTGAGTACGAAGCGACGGTCGTATCAGACGGGCGGTTGCCGCTAGGTAAGCCGGAGCCGGCTTTTCCCGCCGCACCGCCCGGCGAGATCCTGGGATTGCTTCGCGACAACTTCCTGCCGCCGGACGAGGCGACGCTGGAGCAGAATACCCTGGTGCTGAACACGGGGCGCCAGCTCATCCTGTTCGACACGGGCATGGGCGACAGCATGGGCGCGGACAGCCGCATGTTCGGGCCCACCACTGGGCGGCTTCTCGCCAATCTGCGCGTGGCGGGGATCCAGCCGGAGCAGATCGATCTCGTTGTTCTGAGTCACGCGCATTGCGACCATTGCTGGGCGCTTGTCGATGCCGAAGGGAAGCTGAACTTCCCAAATGCGCAGGTGGCGCTGAGCGAAGCCGATCTGCGCTACTGGACCGATGATGGTAACAAGCGCGGTCCGGCCTTCATGACCGCCTTCATCGATGGCGCGAAGAAGAATCTTTCAGCCTACCGCGACCGCATGGTGATGGTGCGGGATGGCGCTGAGGTCGCGCCCGGCATCACCGCGATCGCGACGCCGGGGCATACGGTGGGCCACATGTGCTACGCGATTTCTTCCGGCGGGAAGACCATGGTCTACAGCGGCGATCTCGCACATCACCATATTCTGTTGCTGCAGCGGCCGCTGTGGGAATTCTCCTTCGACACCGATCCCAAGCAATCTGCGCAGAGCCGCAGCCGGATGCTGGACAGGCTCGCGACCGACAAGCATGAGGTGCTGTCCTATCATTTCCCCTGGCCGGGGCTGGGCCATGTTGTCCGTGCCGGGCAGGGTTATAATTGGATTGCAGAGCCGATGAACCTCACGAGCCGCGGCTGAACCACAAGAATCCCACCGCGGGAGGTGATTGGGCTGGAGGCGGGGATGCCGCCTACAGCCTGGGGGTGAAAACATGATCAGCAATGGCTAACCAAGCTGTCATGGGTTCATCCTCATTGATTCTTCCACGGCTCGGCTGGCGCGGATGAGTGATCGACGCCATGCTCTACAGGCCCCAGAAGAGATAACTTGTATGACGTTGCCTGACGTTCTGTCCCCAACCTACATGCAGATGCTCAGGGCGCTATCCGCTTGGCTGGGTAAGGCCGAGGCGCAGAGGCCGAATGGTGGGGCGGAATCTCTGCTCGCCGCACGTCTTGCCCCTGACATGTTCCCGCTGTCCACCCAGGTCCGCTTCGCTTGCGTGCAGGCACAGGAAGGCATGTTCCGGCTGCGAGGACAGGAATTTCCCGCTTCAGTGGCGATCCTGCTGGACGAAGGACGGAATGCGGCCGAGCGCCCCGGCTCGATCGCGGACGCGCGGATGAGGATCGCCGAGACCATGGCTGTGGTGGAGGCTGCCGCAGCCGACGCTCCTGCGGTGGACCCAGCGATGCCGATTGCCCACGCGCTGCCCCAAGGCATGGTGTTTGACCTCACTGCCGAGCAATACGTCCGCGACTGGGCGCTGCCGCAGTTCTATTTTTACGTGATGACCGCCTATGCGATACTTCGCGCCCAAGGCGTCGAGTTGGGCAAGGCCGACTATGTCGCGCACATGTTTACGTATCTTCGCCCTGGCACCTCACCGTCGCAGTAGCGAGAAAGCGCCAGGATTCTAAAGATCCCAACTGAGCAGCCAGGACCTCAAAACCAACGAGTGTAGATCCCTCGAAGATAGTCCGTAGACGCCGCTGGCGTCTGCTTCCTATCCAACCCGGTCATACCTGATTGGGTTTTCGTTCTAGGTGTGCAGTCCCGGGGAGTAGTGGTGCATCTTTGACCCGCGAGGGGGAGGATGCCCTATGGCAGGCGGTCTTCACGGTTCAGCCCGAACGACGCCGCGTGTTCGAGCCGAGCTCCAAGCGTCG
>NZ_JAOXLP010000022.1 GCF_025791835.1 Roseomonas xinghualingensis | reverse complement strand
CGCCCGCAACCTCGACGACCTCTGGACCGTCATCGGGACCGCACTCCCCCAGTTCACACCAGCCGAGTGCGCCAACCTCTTCACAGCCGCCGGCTATGAACCCGAATGAACGGAGTCTGCTCTAGCGAGGTTGTCACGGATCTGAGTGCCGCTTCATTTTTGGAGCGGATGCCACCTCGCAAGCCGTACCTGTCCGATGCGCCTGATGAAGAATGGGCGCTGGTCGCACTCTGCCTGATCTTGCCAGCCCGGGCGCCGGCCAATGCGAGCACCCGCTGCGAGAGGTGTTTGACTGGCTTGCAGTACCTGTGGCGCGATGTCGAACAACCTTCCGCCCGGGCATGCAGCCCATGATCACGCCCGGCGCTGTCTCCCCGGCGGGCTGCTCCGAGTGCTGGTATGGGACTCAAGGCGTGTTGTGCCGCTTGATCCAAAAGTGAGCGGAGGAGCCCCGGACCGCAGTCCTGGGCAGTCGCGCTCTCCGCTCCACGTCCACAACCATAGCGCTTGCCTGGAGCCCTCGTAGGCCTGCACCTCATCGCCTCCACTACCCTCCTGCTAGTGGTCTGCATGGCCCAAGGGGAGGTCTCGGTCAGGGGCGAGCAGTCGCCAAGCGTTAGCCAGGGTAAGATCCGAAGCTAGCAGATGTATCGGGCATCGGCTGGGATGCCTGTTTTCCAGAGGCGGGCATCAAGTGGTGGAGCCTTATAACTATTGACAATAGTTATATGTTCGGTATATGCATGAATAATTGTTGATTATGTGGGCCCGGATGTCGTGATGCGGTGAAGACGCAGATTCCGCAGATCATCAGGGGGAAGGCCACCTCCTGCGACGGCACCTGCTCTCCTCTGGGCTTCAAAGTCGAGCCTCACGAGATTTGCAGCGGGCGCGGCCTGGAAATCGGGTGCCGCAACAGTGCCATCTGATCAGCGCCCGGGAGGGCTGGTGAATGTCCCGCCCGTTCCACCGAATAGCCTCATTGAACTCAGGAATACACACCATGATCTCCCGCCGTGCCCTTCCTTCCTTGCTCGCCCTGCCAGCCCTGGCGGGGGCCGCGCGGGCCCAGGGCAGCCGGCCAGCACCGGATGACCGTTTGACGATCGCCTTCGGGGATCCCGTTTCATCCATCGACCCGCAGCTGAACAACTTCGGCGGCGACCGCTCGGTCAGCCTGCACGCATTCGATTTCCTCGTTGAGAACCACAACGGCACATTGCGGCCTGGCCTCGCGAAGTCCTGGAAGCTTATCGACCCCACCACCTGGGAGTTCACGCTGCGCGACGACGTGCGTTGGCATGACGGCCGCCCTTTCACGGCGGATGACGCCATCTTCTCCTACCGGCGCGCGCCCGAAGTGCCCGGTTCCGCCTCCTCCTATGGTGGCTACCTGCGGGAGATTGCGGGGCTGGAAGCCCCGGATCCACACCGCCTGATCGTCCGAACTCACGGGCCTGCCCCGCTCACGCCGCTCAACTTTGCTTCCGTCTCCATTGTCGCCCGTCACGCGACCGAAGGGGCGACGAGTGCGGACTTCAACTCGGGCAAGGCTGCAATCGGCACGGGCCCCTACCGGTTTGTCTCCTACTCGCCGGGGGACCGTATTGTTTTCCGACGCAACGACGAATACTGGGGAGGCCGCCCGGCCTGGGCAGAGGTGACAATCCGCCTGATTCCCAACGCCGCAGCACGCACCGCCGCCCTCCTCTCGGGCGATGTGGACGTGATCGAACGCGTCTCGGTGGCCGATGTGGATAGTATCCGGCGCCGACAGGACGTGGAGCTCTTCGCCCATCCCGGGCTTCGCGTGCTGCTGCTCTGCCCCAATGCAGCGCCGGAGCCGAACCCCTTCGTGCAGGCAGCTGACGGGTCCCCCTTGGCACGAAACCCCTTGAGTGACGCGAAGGTGCGCCGAGCGCTCTCCCTCGCGCTCGACCGGCGTGGCTTGGCGGAGCGGCTGCTGCAGGGGCAGGC
Organism: Roseomonas xinghualingensis; assembly: GCF_025791835.1. Lineage (GTDB taxonomy): Bacteria > Pseudomonadota > Alphaproteobacteria > Acetobacterales > Acetobacteraceae > Roseomonas > Roseomonas xinghualingensis. The sequence continues at coordinate 52,081 of NZ_JAOXLP010000022.1, read as the reverse complement.
GGTGCCGGCCGGGCAATGGATGCCGGAGGGCTCATTCGGTTATGAGCCTGCACTTCCCGTCCCCGCGCAGGACCCTGAAAGCGCGCGACGCCTGCTGGCCGAGGCTGGCTTCCCGGATGGGTTCCGCCTGACGCTTCATGTCCCGAGCGACCGCTACATCCGCGGGCCCGAGACGGCGCAGGCGGTGGCGCAGGCCTGGACCCGTATTGGTGTTCGAACGACCGTGGAGAACATGCCCTGGGCCACCTTCTCCGGCCGCGCGGCAGGGGGGCAGTTCGCCATGTCAGTCCTGGCCTGGGGCAACGGAACCGGCGAGGCCTCCTACGCGCTGGTCAACGTCATTGGCTCCTACGACCCTGCCAAGGGACGCGGTGCCTCCAACTGGGGCCGTTACGCCAGCCAAGAGGCAGACCGGCTGCTGGAGGCGGCGGTGCGGGAGCTGGACGATGGCAAGCGCGAGGCCATCCTGCAGGAATCGGCGCGGCTGGTGATGGGAGAGGGCGGCATCATTCCGATCTTCCATTACAGAAATCTCTGGGCAGCCCGGCGCGGCCTCTCGGTCTCTCCTCTCGTCTCCGACCGCACGGCGGCGATGATGGTCCGGCGGGAGGGTTGAGCATGCGCCTGCTTGTCGAACCGGCGGACGCGCTGCTGGACGTGCCGCGCCATATTCGGGTGGAGGGTGCACCGCCTGGCGCCGCCATACGCGTGGCAATCGAGACCGACTGGCCGGATGGTGGCCGCTGGGCCGGCGCAGCCACCTTCCGGGCCGATGCGGAAGGTGTGGTGGACGCCATGCGGGACGCTCCGCTGGAGGGCAGCTATGAGGGCGTCTCTGCCATGGGCCTTGTCTGGTCCCAGGAGAAGCTGGTTGCCGCCCTGCCGGCCGATGCGACGGGCCCGCTGGCCGCCAATCCGGTGCAATCCCGGCTGACAGCCGACACGGGAACGATGCGCGCCGAGGCAGCCATGACCGCGCGCTTCGCGGCGCCAGGCGTGACGCGGCGCGAGCTGAGGGAGGACGGGCTGGTTGGCACGCTCTTCCTGCCGCCAGGCGAGGGGACGCACCCGGCCGTGGTCGTGCTCTACGGATCTGGCGGCGGGATCAATGAGCCAAGAGCCGCGCTGCTGGCGTCCCACGGCTTCGCGGCTCTCGCGTTGGGCTATTTTGGTGCGCCGGGTTTGCCCCGCTACATCTCCAACACGCCTCTGGAGATGTTCGCGCGTGGGATTGACTGGCTGCGCGCCACAGTGTCGCCGCCCGGCGGCTTCGTCGCCGTCTCCGGGCAGTCCCGCGGAGGGGAACTCGCGCTGCTGCTGGGTGCGACCTTCCCTGAACGCGTCTCCGCCGTGGTGGCCTATGTGCCGGGCGCCGTGGTGCATGGGGCGATGAGTGCCGCCGACCCTGCGCAGGGTGGGCGTGACGGCCCTGCCTGGACGTTGGCGGGAGAGCCGCTCCCACATGTCTGGCAGGACAACCGCACGGCCTCCTGGAAACCCTATGATGAGGCCGTGGCGCCACGCCGCCATGCCCACGGCGTGGAGACGGCGCTGGGTGACGCGGAGGCGGTGGCGCGCGCCCGCATCCCCGTGGAGCGCATCCGTGGACCGGTGCTGATGATCTCAGGCACGGATGACGGCTCCTGGCCGAGCACCCGCTATGCGGAGATGGTGGAGGAGGCCTTGGCAGCCGCAAACCACCCATGGCCACATGTGCACCTCGCCTTTGAAGGGGCGGGACACGCCATCACCCATCCCTACCAGCCCACCACTCACATTGCCTGGCCGCACCCGGTCAGCGGAATTGTCGCGACCGGCGGTGGAACGGCCGCGACCAACGCCCATGCAAGCGAGGCGAGCTGGCACGCCATGCTGGCCTTCCTGCGAGACGCTGCTGCCGTAGCGCACCGCGAGAGATCATAGCAGGGAAGGTGGTGGGGGCGTGATGCTGATGAACGGCGAACCCAGCTGGGCCGCTGGCAGGCGCGGGGGAAACATAGGGTGATACGCCGGCTCGGAATCATCGGTGCCGGCGGCATGTCCGACACGGTGCTCTCCGCCTTGTCGGAAGCGCTTCCCGCGCCGCTGGAGGCGGTCAGCCTGCTGGTGCGGCCGGGACGGCAGGAGGAGGGTACGGCGCTGCTGGAGCGGTTCGGGGACCGGCTGGCCATGCGCCGCGTGGTGCATGACGAATGTGGCTCCTTCCTCGCCGACGCGCCGGATCTGGTCGCCGAATGCGCTGGCCATGGCGCGGTAGGTGAGCATGGTGAGGCTGTCCTGTCAGCTGGAGCCGATTTGGTGATCGCCTCGACCGGAGCGATTTCCGACGATGGACTGCATGATCGGTTGAAGGCGGCGGCTGAGCGGGGCGGCGCGCAACTGATATTGCCCGCCGGCGCGGTGGGCGGGATTGATGCACTGGTGGCAGCGCGTCTGTCTGGGCTGGAGGACGTCACCTATACCGGCCGTAAGCCGCCCCGCGCCTGGCGCGGCACGCGGGCCGAGGCGTTGCTCGATCTGGACGGGTTGACGGAACCAGCCACCTTCTTCGAAGGCACTGCGCGCGAGGCAGCGCGAGACTATCCGCAGAATGCCAATGTCGCAGCCACCGTGGCCCTGGCAGGGGCGGGGATGGACGCGACACGAGTGCGCCTGATCGCCGATCCCGGCATTGCGCGCAACCTGCATGAGGTGTCGGTGCGTTCCAGCGCAGCCGAGTTCACGATCCGGCTGGAGGGGCGCCCATCATCGGCCAATCCGAAGACCTCGCTTACCGCTGGCTACAGCGTTGCGCGGGAAGTACTCAACCGCGTCCTTCCGGTGGTGGTGTAATATTCAGGACGCCGTGCATCCTTCCAGGTTCCCGTAGGGGCGAATTCGCCTGGAAGGGTAATCGCGCAGGCGTTGAGAGCTTCCTTGTCGTGTTAGAGGCGTAGCCGCATCTCTGGGCTTGGTGCGGCCGGTCTGATCCATCGGTGCCCAGGAAAGCCGCCATGGCATGATCGAATCCCATGTCCACGAATAGCGGACTCAGGGCCTCTTTTTGCAGACCTCCGGCAGACGGCCCTCAATGAGGTGCTTCAGGCCAGAAAACTGTGGATGATCCCCGCGAAGGCGGTGCTTTTCCACCAGGGGGCGCTCCCAGGGCTGCGCTTCCCAAGGGAGCACGGAACGCCCATTGGCGGCTGTTCCGGGGGAGCGGAGACTGCCAGGCCCTCTGCGGTTTCTGCTGCGCCTGACTTCTGAGATGGTCGGCTGGATTAGCAATGACGGCATTCAGTGGAGAAGCCTGTGCCCCATACCTCACCAGACGTGCTGCGCGCCTTCGTGACCTCGCTCTACGCTGCGGCTGGACTTCCGGGCGAGGATGCGGCGCTGGTCGCGGATACGCTGGTGCAAGCCGACATGTGGGGGCATTCCTCCCATGGCGTGATGCGCGCGCCCTGGTACATCGACCGGGTAAGGGCAGGCACGATGAAGCCGGTGACAGCGCCTGAAGTCGTGGTGGATGCCGGCGCCATCGCGGTGATCGATGGCCGGGACGGGGTAGGGCAGGTGATCACGAAGCGCGCCATGGAGGATGCGATTCGCCGCGCAAAGGCCCATGGAGTCGGCATTGTCTCCGTGCGCGAGTCCAATCACCATGGGGCGCTGGGTTACTTCACGCATATGGCAGCCGGCCAGGGCTTCGTGGGCATGCTGACCACCAATGGTAGTCCGGCCATGCCCCCCTGGGGCGGCAGGACGAAGCTCCTGGGCAACAATCCCTGGTCCATTGCGGCGCCTGCGGGGCGCCATGCGCCGATGATGCTGGATATCGCCAATACGATGGTTGCGCGGGGCAAGATCTTCCTTGCTCGCCAGAAGGGCATTCCCATCCCCGACAGTTGGGCGATCGATGCTCAGGGGCGCAGGACAACCGATCCGGTGGCGGCGCTCGGTGGTGTGATCCTGCCGATGGCAGAGCATAAAGGCTACGGTATCACGGTGATGATGGATGTGCTGTCGGGCGTGCTCTCAGGCAGCGGCATCATGGATGAGGTGAGCGGCCCCTACCAGGCAGAGAAGCGCAGCCGGTGCGGCCATATGGTCATGGCGCTGAATATCGAGGCATTCGGCCCCCGCTCGCGCTTCGAGGCGCGGATGGAGGAGATGATCGCCCGGATCAAGGCCGTTCCCCTCGCCGAGGGCTTTGACGAAGTCTTCTACCCCGGAGAGATCGAGGCGCGGAACGAAGAGCGCCATCGGCAGCAAGGGCTCGACGTGCCAGCGCAGATCCGCCAGGACCTCTCGCGGACCGCGGCACAACTTGGCGTTCCGCTTCCCGAATGCTGGTGATGTAAGGCGCATCAGGGGAGCGCCGGGGCTGTTGCGCTGCTGCCGGGACATTCCTTCCATCACGGTGGCAAGGCATCCCGGCGGTTCAGTGGCATATCAACCATGGCTTGCCGTTCTTACGGCACGCCTCCGTCCCGGTACTGCTCTTCGCTGACATGTTCCATCCAATCGACGCTTTTGTCGTCGAGCTTCTCCTGGATGGCGATATGGCTCATGGCTGTGCTCGCCGTCGCCCCGTGCCAGTGCTTCTCACCCGGCGGAAACCAGACCACGTCGCCCGGCCGGATTTCCTCGACAGGCCCACCCTCGCGCTGCACCCAGCCGCAGCCGGTGGTGACGATCAGGGTTTGGCCGAGTGGATGGGTGTGCCACGCCGTGCGCGCGCCCGGCTCGAAGGTGACCAGGGCGCCAGCAACCCGGGCCGGATCTGGCGCGCTGAACAGGGGGTCTATACGCACGGTACCGCTGAACCACTCTCCCGGTCCTTTGGCGGAAGGCTTAGAGCCTGCGCGTCCAATCTCCATTGCCGCTCTCCTTGCTTCAAAAAACTCAGGCTTCTTCAATAACTCACGCTGGGCGCCTTGAAGTGGTGAACAGCACAAGGAAGCCGAAACGATTCTTAACAAATTTGAAGAGGCCGCCTGGATGTCGTCCTCAGCGGGCGCACTAAGTTTGTAACTGCAATGGCGCAGGCGACACAGGAGGCAGGCGAGTTGATCGAACGTGGCCGTATCCGGATGTCTGCCTCACTGAGCAGTTGCGGCACGATCATCGGCAGTGTCATGGATCCAGCCATTGTCCTGCGGCTTGGTTCATAAATCCTCCGGGGCATGCAGATGCAGGTAGAGGTCTTATGAGACGTTAACGGAGCTGTCAGGACATCAGAATGCAAGCTGGCTTGTTGTTGATGGCATCAGGAATATCCGCTGCGTAGGGTGTGATGCATGCTGTGGCAAATCTACTGATTTGAGATGCAGCAGAGACACTCCACATGCATGCAGCTAGACTAGGATCGTCCTTCGGCATGGACATTTGTATCATCATGCCCTACATCTGAACCGACAACGTGCCCGCAACACAAATTTGTGTTCATTTTGTGGCGGAATGTATGATCGCTTAAACGCGATTTTCAACATTCCTGCCGCGGCAAGCCAAGAAGGAGGTGTGTGCTCCCGCCCGGCGGAGGGCAGACCGTATTCAAGCATGAACATTGATACCATGACCGACCTTGGCGCCGCCTCACCTAGCAATGGAGAGCACAGCGCCAGTTTGGATAAGGCCGATGGTGCCACTTCACCGCAGGTAAAGATTGCTCTTCGTCACGTCTTCAAGATATTCGGGGACGATCCTGATGCCGCTTTGCGCATGGTGCGCGCCGGGCATCGCAAGGACGACATTCTCTCCAAGACGGGCTGTACCGTCGGGGTGAATGATGCCAGTTTCGACATTCATGCAGGCGAAATCTTCGTCATCATGGGCCTCTCCGGCTCAGGTAAGTCGACGCTGCTGAGGCTGATCAACCGCTTGATTGAGCCGAGCGCAGGCGAGATCCTGGTGGATGGGCAGGATGTTACGAAAATGTCGAAGCGCGAGCTGATCGAGCTGCGGCGCCGTGACATGAGCATGGTTTTCCAATCCTTCGCCCTGCTGCCTAACCGCAATGTGCTGGACAATGCCGCCTTCGGGCTGGAAGTGGCCGGCGTGCCGGAAGCCGTGCGACGCGAGAAGGCTCTGGTCGCGCTGCAGGGTGTGGGCCTTGCAGCTTATGCGGATAGCAGGCCGGACCAGCTTTCAGGCGGCATGAAGCAACGCGTTGGCCTCGCCCGCGCCCTGGCGAGCGAGCCCACCGTGCTGCTGATGGACGAAGCCTTCTCAGCGCTCGATCCCCTGATCCGTGCGGAGATGCAGGACGAGTTGCTGCGTCTGCAAGCCGAGCAGAGCCGCACCATTGTCTTCGTCAGCCATGACCTCGATGAGGCCATGCGCATTGGAGACCGCATCGCCATCATGCAGCATGGCGTGGTGGTGCAGGTGGGCACGCCGGACGAGATCGTGATGAACCCGGCGAATGATTACGTCCGCTCATTCTTCCGCAATGTCGATGTGAGCCAGGTGTTCCGGGCCGGTGACATCGCGCGGGAGACGCAGGTGACGCTGATCGATCGCAAGGGGCTTTCTGCTCCGGTCGCGCTTGAGCGGATGCGGCGGCATGACCGCGATATCGCCATCGTGGTTGGGCGGGACAAAACCTATCAGGGCATGATCAGCGTGGATTCCCTTGCGCGTGCCATGCGGGATGGGGCTGCTGATCCCTATCACCGCGCCTTCCTGCCCGATGTGGAGCCAATCGCGGCAGCGGAGACACTGTCAGAGGTGATGGGGAGGGTGGCGCAGAGCGCCGTGCCCATGCCTGTGGTGGATGAGCGCCGCCGCTATCTCGGGTCGATCAGCAAGTCCACGCTGCTCATGACGCTCGATCGCTCCAGCAACTAAGCGGGAGGACATCATGAAAGATCTGGATCTCGGCATCGGCGAGGCCGCCGATGCCGTCGTCAACTATATCCTGGATAATGCCCAGCCTGCGCTGGATGCGATCGCCGCGGCCATCGGCTTCGTCACCGACGGTATCCAGGCCGGGCTAAACATTATGCCGGCACCGGCGGTGATCGCCATCATCGCATTGCTCGCCCTATGGCGGGTGGGGTGGAAGTTCGCGATCTTCGCGGTGACGGCGCTGTTGGTCATCAGTGGCATGGGGCTGTGGGAGCGGATGATGGAGACGCTCTCGCTGGTGCTTGCAGCCACCTTCATCGCCATCCTGATCGGCGTTCCGCTTGGCATTGCCATGGCGCGCAGCTCGGTGGCGGAGATGCTGGGCCGTCCGGCGCTGGATCTGATGCAGACGATGCCGGCTTTCGTCTACCTCATCCCGGCTGCCATGTTCTTCGGCCTGGGCGCGGTGCCGGGCACGATCGCAACCGTGATCTTCGCCATGCCGCCAGTGGTGCGGCTGACAAATCTGGGCATCCGCCAGGTGCATTCGGAGTTCATCGAGGCGGGGCTCGCCTTCGGCTGCACGCCGATGCAGCTGCTGCTGAAGGTGCAGGTCCCGAATGCGCTGCCTTCCATCATGGCGGGCATCAACCAGACTATCATGCTGTCGCTCTCGATGGTCGTCATTGCTTCGATGATCGGCGCGGGTGGGCTGGGTAACACGGTTCTCACCGGTATCCAGCGCCTGGATGTGGGCACCGGCTTCGAGGGCGGCCTGGCCGTCGTCGTACTCGCCGTGCTGCTGGACCGCATCACTCAAAGCTTCGGCCAACCTCGTACCGGGCTCGGCCTGCGGCAGCTCTTCGCCTGGCCCGGTCGCCCGGCGGCGGAACCCGCCGCCCGGCCTGCGCCCGAGGCCTGAGCACCATTTTCACTTCCCTTAATGAAAGGAGCCACCATGCAATTCCGTAAGCGCGAGATCCTTGGACTCTCGGCTGGGCTGGCGGCGGCCCTCACCACGGGCGCGGCCCATGCGCAGTCAGGCCGGCCCATCAAGCTTGGTTTCGCGCCCTGGGCGGATGCGGAATTCGTCACCAAGCTGGCGGCGAAGCTCATCAAGGACCGGTTGAACACGCCGGTGGAGTTGGTGCAGACCGATGTGGCGCCGCTCTACCAGGGCATCACCCGCGGCGATGTGGACGCCATGCTGATGTGCTGGCTGCCGCAGACCCATGCCGACTACTGGAAGCGCGTGGATGGCAAGGTTGAGCGCCTCGGCACGCTTTACGGCGGCGCGAAGCTGGGCTGGGTCGTGCCCACCTATGTGCCGGAGTCTGAACTGGCCTCCATTGCCGATCTGGCAAAGCCGGAGGTGCGCAGGAAGCTCAATGGCCGTATCCAGGGCATCGAGCCGGGCGCCGGCCTCACCCGTCTCTCGAAGGAGGCGGTGAAGGCCTATGACCTGGACTACTCGCTGCAGGAGTCCAGCGAAGCGGCCATGCTCAGCATGGTCCAGCGTGCCATCCGCGGGAAGGATTGGGTTGTGGCGACCGCCTGGAGCCCGCATTGGATGTTCGGCAAGTACGAGCTGCGCTACCTGGCCGATCCGAAGGGAGCATTGGGTGCGGAGGAGCAGGTTGTCGCCCTGGGCCGCCCGAACCTGGGCAAGGAGCGGCCGGAGGTGGCTGCCTTCCTGTCCCGCCTGAACCTGCCGCTGGCTGATCTGGAGAGGGCCATGCTGGTGGCTCAGGAGACGGATTACGACACGGCGGTGAATCAGTACATCAGCCAGAACGCCGGGCGCGTGAACGGCTGGTTCGCCACCTGATCCCCGGGGCTCATCACCTCGTGACGGGGGGCGGGCTGGACGCGCCTTGCAAACGGACGGACAGGATCGCCCCGTGATGAGCCATCAACCTGACCTTGTGCGGCCCTTTTCCGGGTGGCCGCTGAAGCGCCCGCGCACCATGTGGTGCGCGGGTTGACCATGCGGACGCAGGCACCGGCCGAGGGCGGGCTGCGCATGGTGGCCGCGCTTCTTGTGGGCGTGGCGCTGACCATGGCGGGCAGCGGGCCCCTGACCACGCTGGTCAGCCTTCGCCTGGAGGCGATGGGCACTGCTCGCATCGCTATTGGCGCGGTGATGGCGGCCTATTTCGGCGGGCTGACCCTCGGCTCCCTCTTCGCCTACAAGCTGGTGCTCGGCGCGGGACATATCCGTGCCTTCGCGGCCTTCGCCTCCATGACCTCGGCCGTGGCGCTTGCCTATCCGCTCGTGATGCATCCGCTGTCCTGGGCCGTGCTGCGCCTCGTCGAAGGCTTCTGCATGGCGGGAATCTTCATCTGCGTGGAAAGTTGGCTGAACGACCGGGCAAGCCCCGCGACGCGCGGCAAGATCCTCGCCCTGTACATGATGTGCCTCTATCTCGCGCAGGCAGCGGGCCAGTTCCTGCTGGGGCTGGATGAGGGCCCCGGTCAGCCGCGGGTCTTCATGTTCATTTCCATCCTGATGTCGTTGGCCATCCTGCCAGTAGCCCTGACGCGGCAGGCGCCGCCGACGCTGCCGGACGTCGCCTCCTTCTCGCCCCGCCGGCTTTACGAGGCCTCTCCGCTCGGTGTGGTGGGCACGGTGGCGAGCGGACTGGTGCTGGGCGCCGTCTATTCGCTCGGCCCCGTCTTCGCACGCCGCTTCGCAGGGCTGGAGGCGTCCGGCGCGGCACTGTTCATGAGCGCGCTGATCTTCGGCGGCGTCCTGCTGCAATGGCCGCTGGGGCGGCTGTCGGACGCCTTCGACCGGCGCCGCGTGATCATCGGCACGATGGCGGCGCTGGCCGCAGCTGCCGCCGCCCTGCCGTTTCTCGCACGGGAAGGACAGGGGGCACTCTTCGCTGCGGCGGTCCTGTTCGGCGGCTTCGCCTTCGCGCTCTATCCGCTCTGTGTCGGGCATACGAACGACCATCTGGCACCGCGAGACCGGGTGGCGGCCAGCGGCGGGCTGGTGCTGGCCTATTCGGTGGGCGCTACGGTTGGCCCGCTGGCGGGCTCGGGGGCCATGTCGGCGATGGGCGCTGCCGGCCTCTTCGCCTATGCCGCGGGCGTGGCCTTGCTGGGGCTTCTCTTCGGCCTCTGGCGGATGCGCGCCCGCGCGCCGGTGCCTGCCGAGCGGCAAGGGCCGTTCCAGCCCGCGCCGGGGACCACACCCATCGCCGCGCCGCTGGACCCCAGAGGGACACAGGATCTGCCGCATGGCGCGGCAAAGGTCGTGTAGAGGGGCGCCGCCAAGGATGATCACGTGCCCTCCCACGGTGCGCCACATCCTGCGTGGAGACGGAGAAGGGGGCATCCTTCCGGCAGGATGGTGGGGCAACCGACTCAGCGTCGCCATCCGCCTGGCACATCTGTAGAATCGAACCATGTCCAGCTCCGCCGATCCGCGCCCGACCCTCGCCGCTCCGGATGACGACCCCTGGTTCTGGCTGGAAGAGGTGGAGGGAGAGCGCGCCCTCACCTGGGTGGCCAAGCAGAATGCCGCCACGCTGGGGCGCTTTGCCGATGCGCGTTACGCCGCCGATCGGGATGCGGTGAAGGCAGCGCTGGATCGGCCGGACAAGCTGCCCTTCGTCACCCGCCGCGGGGCCTGGCTATACAATTTCTGGCAGGATGCGGCGCAGCCGCGCGGAATCTGGCGGCGCACCACCCTGGAATCCTACCGCAGCCCGGAGCCGGAATGGGACATGCTGCTCGACCTCGACGCCCTGGCGCGGGATGAGGGTGAGGACTGGGTTTGGCAGGGCGCCTCCACGCTGCCCGGCACGCATGACCGGGCCATGCTGCGCCTCTCACGGGGTGGCGGCGATGCGGTGGGGCTGCGGGAGTTCGATCTCGGAAGCAGGCTCTTCGTGGCCGGCGGCTTCGTTCTTCCCGAGGCCAAGAGCAGCATCGATTGGTTGGATCGGGACACGCTGCTGCTCTCCTCGGCGCTGGGGGAGGGAATGGCAACGCATTCGGGCTATGCCCGCACCATCCGGCTCTGGTCCCGTGGAACCGATCCCGCGCTGGCACCCGTGATCTTCGAATGCGGCGAGGCACATATGGGTGCCTGGGGGCGCGTGGAGCGTGAAGCGCCCGGGCGGGTGATCTTCATCGACCAGATCGGCTTCTATGACACCGCCGTCCATATCGGCGACCGGACGGGACCGCTGCGGCGCATCGAACTGCCGAGCGACGCGGAGTTCCAATGGCAGCGCGGCTGGCTTGCCGTGCAGCCGCGAAGTTCCTGGGCAGTGGAGGGTACCACCCATTCACCCGATACGCTGCTGGGGATCGGGCTGGATGCCTTCCTGGCGGGAGATCGTGGTTTCCAGGTGCTGTTCACGCCGGCTGAGCGACGGGCGCTGCAGGAATTCTTCTGGTGCGATGGCCGTCTGGTGGTCTCGGTGCTTGACGAGTTGCAGCCCGACTTCACGGTGTTCACGCCCGGAGAAACTGGTTGGCCGGGCGCGCGCCTGCCCGGCCTGCCGGAGACGGGTGTGGCGCATCTCTGGCCGCTGGATTCCGAGCCGGAGGAATCCGATGGCTCGCTCCTCGCCCAGGTCGAGGACCCGATCACGCCGCCCAGCCTGCTGCTGACCGATACCAGCCTTTCCGCGCCTGCCCTCCTGCGGCGCTCCTCACCGACCTATGACGCCAGCGGCCTGATCGTCACACGGCACGAAGCCATATCGGTGGATGGCGAACGAATTCCCTATGTGCAGACGGGACCCGCCCGGGAGACGGGCGAGGCGCCGGTGCACCTCTCCGGCTATGGTGGTTTCCGCGTCTCCCGCCTGCCCCACTACCAGGGCATGATCGGCAAGCTCTGGTTGGAGAAGGGGGGCACGACCGTCGTCGCCAATATCCGTGGTGGCGGTGAGTTCGGGACGCGCTGGCACGAGGCTGGACGGCGTGAGCGCAAGCAGCTTTCGCATGACGACTTTGCGGCGGTGGCGGCGGATCTGGCGCAGCGCGGCGTCACGCGGCCGGGGCGCATCGCGGCCGAAGGCGGGTCGAATGGCGGCCTGCTGATCGCCAACATGCTCACGCGTTATCCGGAGCGTTTCGGTGCCCTGTTCTGCACGATCCCGCTGATCGATATGCGCCGCTACAACAAGCTGCTGGCAGGGGCCAGTTGGGTTGCGGAGTATGGCGATCCCGACAAGCCCGAGGACTGGGAGTTCCTGCGGCACATTTCAGCTTATCACATGGCGGAGCCGGGACGGGCTTATCCGCCTATCCTGCTGGCCACCACACGCCGGGATGACCGCGTGCATCCGGGCCATGCCCGCAAGATGGCGGCGAAGCTGCAGGCCATGGGCTACCCGGCCTGGTTCTATGAGCCCGCCGCCGGCGGACATGGCTATGGCAAGGACAATGCGGAGGTGGCGAGCTTCGCGGCCCTCGGTTCTGCCTTTCTGCGCCGTGCCATTGGCTGGGAGCCAGAGGCGGCATGATCCCATGGCAGCGATGAGGGAGGGCGGATTCCCCTCTGGCAGAACCAGCAAAATCGCCCGGGCGATCGATCCGGCCACTACGGGGGCTGCGGCCTGACACGGCGGTCCCGAGCCAGGGATATTGTCGCGACGTCAAAGCATCTTCCGAAGCGTGCCATCCCGCCGGACAGCCTGGTGCCACAAGGCGGCAAAGACATGCAGGACAATCATAGCGCCCAAGGTCCATGCCATCAGGCGGTGGATGGCCGTCAGGGTTTCGGCCAGCGGTATGTTCTTGCCGACTGGATCCGGGAGCGGGATCAGGCCGAACCAGCGCAGCGGAAACCCCCAGGCATTGGTGGCGAGGAAACCCACCAGCGGCATCGTCAGCAGCCACAGATAGAAGGCGGAGTGATTGGCGCGTGCGGCGATGCGGATCGCGCGTGGCAACTCGGCGGGCAAGGGGGGCGCCGGGTGGCCCAGGCGCCAGGCCAGGCGCGCCAGGGTGATGATCCAGATGGTGACGCCGATGCTCTCATGGATGTTGTACAGGGTGAGCTTGAAGGCCTCCTCTTCCGGCCGCGCATGGGCGATCCAAAGGCCAAGGGCGATGGTGGCGAGCACCAGTGCCACGGTGACCCAATGGAATGTGCGGGAGGCGGTATCGTAACGGAGTGGCGCCGCATGCCCCGGCATGGTGTTTCCGCTCGTGGACATGTGCACCTCCGCTGATTCTCGTGATTGTTTCAAAGTCATATCAGAAACGGGCGGGTGCCAAGGACCTCGCCGGGGCCGTGATGAAACGCTGGGAGAGGCAGCGCGCTAGGCAGGGGAAGCCGCCACGAACCCGAGCAGGGATGCCGAACCCATGTCTCAGATATCCGAGCTGAAACTGTTCGAAGCCCTCGCCACGCTCAGCCGGGCCTCTGCGGAAGGCGGGGTACCTTCGATGCCGGATGCGGAGACGATCCCCCCCGCGCCTGAGGGCGCTCCCGTTGCCCTGCATGCCATGGACGAGGAAAGCCGGGGCGTGCTTGGCGAGGCGGCGCTGGCCGTCGCCTATGGCGCCTTCGCGTCGCAGGGCGGCGACTCCGGTCCCATGCACATGCTGGTCGGCGCGCTGGGGCTTATGTCGCTGCATGCCGGGGAAGAGCCGGACCCGCCGGCCGAGATCATGGGCGTGCTGGCCGAGGATGAACGGGTCGAATGCGAGATAGACCGTGCGGGCGAGGCCATTGATGGGGAGTTCGGCCGTGACGCCTCGGCCGAGGCCCTTGTCGGGGCGCTGGAAGCGCGGATCATCGGCACCGCCATTACCCTCTCAGGCTGCACCTTGCCGGAACAGGGGGGTGATCAGGCGGCCGTGCGGCTGGGTGCTGCACGATGCCTCACGCGGCTGGCGGCGGCCCTGATGACGATGAACAGCGTGACAGGCGCTGGGATGCGCCCGGGCGCCAGCGCCGGAAGCGGGATGGAGGCGGCGCCCGGGCCGTAATCATGCGGGCTGGCAGCGGCCCAGTCCATGGAGCGGGACTGGCGGGCGGCGCATCCGCGCCACCTCATCCGGACGCGGATGTCAGGCGGCAACCATTACGGTCACGCGGTGGCAGCGGTTGTTGGCATAGCCCTTCGGGTTCCAGGGCGCGTCATCCACCGGCTGGATGCCACCGCGCGCATCCCGGGCGCGCGAGAGGATGGTGGTCTCGCCTGTGTCGCCGGGTGTCCAGGACAGGCTGAAGGGAACCCAGGCGAAGCGGCTGGCGGGGGGACGGAGCGGTACAGGCCGCCAACTGCGCCCCGCATCCATGGACAATTCCAGGCCAGCCAGCGGCACATGGCCGGACCAGGCGAAGCCCGTGATCTCGGTCGGCCTTCCGGCCTGGAGGCTCCCGCCCGAGGCGGGTGACACAATCAGCGACTTGACCGGCATGTCCTCCATCACCGCCATTTCAGAGGCGGGCGGCACCTCGCCCGGCCGAAGCGGGCGGGAGGGCAGGCGGTAATCATAGCCGGTCATCTTGGCGCCATCATGCTCGCGGTCGCGCAGCGTGATCCGGTGGATCCACTTCTGCCAGGCGGAGCCGGGGAAGCCGGGGGCCACGATGCGCAGGGGGGCGCCATGCAGCAGGGTGAGCGGCTGCCCGTTCATCTCGAAGGCCAGCAGCGTTTCCGGTGACAGCGCCTTCCAAAGAGGCAGGCCGCGGGAAAGGGCGGGTCCATCGCCATCGACACAAGGATCGGCGCTGAAATGAGCAGTGTAGCGTGCGGAGGGTTTCAGGCCGGCCGCCATGAGAAGATCGGCCAGGCGCAGGCCGGTCCATCGGGCACATCCGACGGCGCCGTCGCCCCATTGCAGGCCCTCTGTCGGGGGGGAGTAGTTGTGGCGCCCGTTCCCCGCGCATTCGAGCACGGCTTCCTCGGTCACGATCTGGAAGCGAGAGCGAAGCTCGGCAAGGCTGAGGGTGAGGGGATGCTCGACTTCACCGTCCAGCGTCAGCGTCCAGTTCTTCAGCTGAGCGTCGTCGAATGACGGGACCTGCCCGTTGTTGCGTACGAAAAATCGGCTGACCGGGGTGATGGGCTCATCCAGAAGATGAACCGGGGTTTCCGCATTCAGGGCAGCATCCCGCAGCGGCGTAAGGTCGCTCTTACCTGCCTGGTCCAGGAGATCTCTAAAGGCTGTCTTGCTCATGCAAGACCAATGTTATGCCGGACGGACCCCCACTCGCAAACGCGCCTTGCAGGCTGGGGGTGAATGCGGGCAGCGTGGCCCTTGAGAGCGAGGGCTGCCGCGCAAAAGGCCGGTTGCCAAGCCTGCCCGGCAGCTGCTGGTTATCGCGGCGCCGCTTGCCAGCATCACCCAGCCGCGCCCGTTATGGAAGCGCACCCCCTGAAGCCCGGCGGCATGGCCGCCGGTGAGATGCAAGTCGGCCAACACGCCGATGCGGGCATTCTTCTCTCCCTTTGCCGGCGGCGCGCATCGGACCCATTGAGCACACTGCGCATCCGAGCGGATGGCGTTACTCCACCGTGGCGCCGGAACTCCGGACGATCTCTGCCCAGCGGGTGATCTCGGCGTCGATATAGGCCTTGAACTCGGCGGGAGTATTACCGACCGGATCCGCGCCCTGCTCGATCATCTGGCGTTCGACATCAGGCTTGCGAAGAACCTTCACGGTGTCGTCGTGGATCTTGGAAACGATGTGCGCCGGCGTATTCGCAGGCGCGACGATTCCGAACCATGCCGAAGCATTGAACCCCGGATAGCCGGACTCCGCCATGGTCGGAACATCCGGGGCGGAACGTGACCGCTTCAGGCTCGAGATCGCGATCGCACGCAGCTTGCCAGAGCGGATGTTCTCAATGGTGGATGGAAGGGTGGCGAACATGAAGTCGAGGCGCCGGCTCAGCAGATCATTCAGGGCAAGGGCACCGCGATAAGGCACATGGGTGGTCTGGATGCCTGCCATCTGGTCCAGTAACGCACCCGCCAGGTGAGAGGCGGTGCCAATTCCGGTCGAGCCATAGGATAGCTCGCTAGGCTTCCGCTTCGCACGCTCCACCAGATCCGCCACGTTGCGGACCGGTGAATCCGGCGGGACAACCAGGACATTGGGGCCATCCGCGAGCAGGGTGATCGGCGCGATGTCCTTGCGGGTGTCGTAGGGCAGGTTCTTGTAGAGCGACGGATTGACCGCAAGCGGACCATTGGAGCCGACCAGGAGCGTGTAGCCGTCCGGCGCCGAGCGCACGACCATTTCGGTGCCGATGTTGCCGCCGGCACCGGGGCGGTTCTCGACCACAACGGGCTGACCCCACATCTCGGACAGGTGGGTGCTGACGATCCGCGCGATGATGTCGGTGGTCCCGCCCGGCGTGAAGGAGACGATCACGCGGACAGGACGCTCGGGCCAACTGGCCGCGCGTGCAGAGGAGGCGGCAGCCAGGGCGGGTGCAGCCAGCAGCAGCCGGCGACGAGTAAGATTCATGCTTCCTCCAATAAGGCCGGTCTAAGCCTGCTCTGTTGGTTTCTAATTCGAAGTGCCGCGCTTCCTGCGTGTCTTGCTTCACAGGATCGGCACCCCAGGCGCGGATAAAGGCTCGCAACCGAGGTGCCGTGCGGGTGCCTCAACCGTGAGGAACGGTTGAGATGTCTTCGCCCTGGAAGCCCGCGAGCCTGATGACAGCATCCACGGCCATCACGCCATGTCCCTCGTCCAGAACCATCAGCGGGTTGATCTCGCATTCTTTCACATCGTCCCGCTCCGCGAGGCGTGACAGGGCGACAATGGCGGAGGCCAGCGCCTCCATGTCGCCGCGCGGCTTGCCACGATAGCCCTCCAGCGCACGCAAGGCGCGCACCTCGGCGATCATCTCCCGTGCCGTGCCGTGATCGACAGGGGCGAGGCGGACACTGCGGTCACGGTAGATCTCGGTCATGATCCCGCCGGCGGCGAGCAGGATGATCGGTCCCACCTGGGGATCGCGGCGGAAGCCTACCAGCACCTCGCCCAGCGGGCGCGTCATGGCCTGTATCAGCACGCGGTCGGCGCCCAGCGCGGGGCGGTGTTCCGCGACGCTGGCAACGATGCGCGTGGCGGCATCCCGAAGTGCCGTGTCGGAAGAGATGCCCAGCGCCACGCCGCCCAGATCTGTCTTGTGGAGGATGTCCCGGTGCAGGACCTTCACGGCGACGGGATAGGGGAAGGGCAGCTTCTCCCGCCCCGCCTGTGCGGCGGGAATCGCCACGCAGGGTGCGTGTGGCACGCCGAGATCGGCTAGCAGTTCATAGGCTTCCGCCTCGTCCAGCATCCGCTCGCGCCTGTCGGTGACTGCGGCAACGGTGGCAGAGGCGCGTGGCTCGCGCCGGGCGAAGGCAGCCGCCACGGCGTCGGCGCAGGTCTCCGGCGTGCGGAAGGCAGGAACATCAGCGGCGGCGAGCATGGCAAGGGCCTGCGGCGCCTCTGGCACGCAGAAGGCGGCCAGATGCGTGCCGCCCTTGGCGGCCTCCACCACTGGCTGCACCGCCAGTTCCGGTTGGAAGCGGGCGGAGGAGCCGGCGACGGCGATGATCAGATCGAATTCCGGCGCCTTCAGCAGCGCGTCCAGCGCCGGGCCCATCACCTCGGGGCGCGTGCCGGCAAGCGTCAGGTCCAAGATGCGGCCATGGCCAGGATCGATGCCGGCATCCTTCAGGCGCTGGCGCGTGGCCTCGCCGGGTGCCTCGACGGAGATGCCGCGGATGCCGAGCTGGTCCACCACCATCGCGGCGCCGCCGCCCGTGGTGGTCACCACGCCGATAACGGGCTTGCGTGAGCCGGCCGGGCGGATCGGCAGGCGTTGCAGCAGGGCAGGGGCCTCGAACAGCCCTTCCAGCGTGTCCACGCGGGCGATGCCGCAATCGCGCAGGAAGGCATCGGCCACGTCATCCTCGCCGGCCAGGGCGCCGGTATGGGAGACGGCCAGCTCCGCCGCCTCCTGGGAGCGACCGAGCTTGTAGGCGATGACAGGCTTGCCGCGCGCCGCGGCGCCAGCGGCGAAGTCGCGCAGTGTATCCGCGCCGCGCAGTGTCTCCAGGAAGAGCAGGTAGGATGTGACCTGAGGATCATCCAGCGTGGAGGCGCAGATCGAGCCGACATCGAGATCAACCTCGGCGCCCACGGAGACGAGCCCTGCGAAGCCCAGGCCCCGCTGCCGCCCGCGCGAGAGGATGGCGCCGATCATGCTGCCGCTCTGCGATGCGACAAAGGTGCCGCCACGCGGCAGGTCGGGCTCGGCGAAGGCCGCGTTGGCGGTTAGCACCATGCGGTGGTTCAGGTTCGCCAGGCCGATGCTGTTGGGCCCCAGAAGCCGCATTTCGCTGCCACGAAGGGATTCACGCAAAGCGGATTCGCGCGCCAAGCCCTCGGGCCCGGCTTCGGAGAAACCTCCGGCCAGCACGGTGACGGCCGGGATGCCAAGCTTCGCGCATTCCGCCACGGCCGCCATCGCGCCCTCGGTGGGCAGCAGAACGAAGGCGTGGTCCGGGCGCTCCGGCAGGGCAGCGAGGGAGGGCCATGCGCGCTCCCCCAGCACCGTCTCGCGCCGCGCGATGGGATAGACGGTGCCTTCATATCCGCCTCCGCGCAGGAAGCGCAGCGGTCGGGAGGCGGTCTTGGACAGATCGTCCGAGGCGCCGATGATGGCGATGCTTCGGGGCGACAGCAGGGTCTGCGGGGCAGCGCGCATCAGTTCACTCCGCCGCGGCCGCTGTGGGCGGGTTGGTGCGTGGCGGGCGCTGCGAGAAGCGGCGGCCGAACACCTCTTCCGCCAGGCGGTTCTTCATCATCTCGATGGAGCCGCCCGCGATCATCCAGCCACGGCAGCGCCGCATGCAGTATTCCACCAGGGATTCCTCGGAGAAGCCGGTGCCGCCCATGATCTGGATGGCCTCGTTCGCCGCATCGAAGCCAACCTGGTTGCAGGCCAGCTTCGCCAGCGTGGTCTCATAGGCGGAAGGCAGGCCGTGATCGGCGTTGACCGCCGCGCGGTAGAGCAGCAGCTGCGCCGCCTCCAGCTTCAGGGCGATGTCGGCGAACTTCCACTGGATGCCCTGGAATTCGTTCAGCGTACGGCCAAACTGCTTGCGGGTGGCCGCATGTTCCTTCGCGCGCTCGAAGGCATAGCGCCCGACCGCCAGCGAACGCGCCGTGTTGCCCACGCGCTCCGCGTTGAAGGCGGCGATCTGCTTCTTGAAGCCGCCCGGACCGAGAAGGAGATTCTCCTTCGGCACGCAGCAATCCTCGAAATAGAGGGCGCTCCACTCCTCGCCATTCAGGAAACGCGAGGCCTGGCCGATGGTGAAGCCCGGCGTGCCGCGCTCGATGAGGATGGAGCCGATGCCGTCGATGCCCGGCCCGAAGCGGCAGTAGATGAGATAGAGCGAGGCCTCGGCGCTATGCGTGCCGAATACCTTGGAGCCGTTGACGATGTAATGGTCGCCATCCAGCCGCGCTGTGGTCTTCAGCTCCGTCGCCGCCGAACCGGCTTCCGGCTCGCTCATGCCGAGGGAGATGGAGTTCTTGCCCGCCAGCAGGTCCGGCAGCCAGCGCTCCTTCTGATAGGGCGTGGCATATTCGGCGAAGGTGCGGATCGGGCCGAAATTGCCGGCCTGGATGACATCGGCGCTGCGGGGGCAGACAAGGGCCACCTGCTCGATCGCCAGCACCGCATCCATCAGCGTGCCGCCCTGGCCGCCATCCTCCTCGCGGATGGTGATGCCGAGCAGGCCCTGCTGGGCTGCAAGCTGCGCCACATCATAGGGGAAGCCAGGGGTGTGGGCGCGCTTCAGCGCATCGGCCGCCAGATGCTCCTCGGCGAAGCGGCGAACGGAATCCGCAAAGATCCGCTGGTCCTCGGTGAGGCTGAAATCCATGGCTGTCGTATCCCCACGCACTCTACTTCAAGGCGATGTGGATCATGCTCCGCCCCGGCTTGCCCTGGGGAGCCGACCGCTCTTCATGGTGGGATGAGTTTTTGTTATGTCTCATCCTCATGCCAGAATCCGGAGGATCGCGTGGCCGGGCCGGTGCCGCCCTTCAATCCGCTGCATGTCTTCGCCGTCGCGGCGCGGCTGGGCAGCTTCACTCGCGCCTCGGAAGAGCTGGGCGTCTCACAATCGGCGGTCAGCCGGCAGGTGGCGGTGCTGGAGGGCTATCTCGGCACGCGCTTGTTCCAGCGGGAACGACACGGTATCGGCCTCACGCATGAGGGCGCGGCGCTGCGCGACGAGGTGGGGCCCGCCTTCGATCGCATCGTCGCCGCGGCCGAGCGGCTGCGGCAGGATTCCCGTGCCACCCCTTTGCGGCTGCGGGTCTACAGCACCATTGCCGCGAAATGGCTGCTGCCGCGCCTGCACCGCTTTGAGGCGGCGCATCCCGGCATCGCTGTCCGCCTGAGCCATTCGGTCGCTCCGGTGGATTTCCGGCGCGATCCGATCGACCTGGCCATCCAGCTTGGCGAAGGCTCCTGGCCCGGGATGGAATCGCTTCGGCTGATGCCGGATATCCTGCAGCCCGTCTGCAGCCCCCGCCTGTTGGAAGCAGGGCCGCCGCTGCGGGGGCCGGACGACTTGCAGCGGCACCGCATGCTCGTCTCCCGATACCGGCGTGACGATTGGCGTGACTGGTTGGCCGGGATTGGCCGATTGGACCTGCTGCGGGAGGGGATGGAGTTCACCAGCTCCGTCCTGACCTATCAGGCGGCGGTGGAGGGGCTGGGCGTGGCCATTGGCCAGATGCGGCTGCTAGACCATGACATCGAGGAAGGGCGGCTGGTGCCGCTCTTCGGCCTGCCGGTAGAACGGCCCCTGGCCTATCACGTCATCTGGCCCGCCGACCGCCCGCCGGACCACAAGGCCAGGGCCTTCCTGGCCTGGGTGCGGGCGGAAGCGGCGGGTTAGGCCCGCTGCCTCAGGCGGCCCGGGCTGGGGCCAGCAGCGGCACCGGACCGGGCAAGGCCTGTCCGTGCAGCAGGGCCTGTTCCAGCCGCGCCGCCGCCTCGGCGCCAATAGCCGGGATGGTCAGCTCGCGGAACTTGGCCGAGAGGTCGGCATCGCTCAGCGGGGCGTCCGGATCGCCCTTTCGCGTCGGCTGATAATGCTCCAGCACCCGGCCATCGCGCAGCGTCACCGCCACGCGCGCGGCGCGGCGGCCCGGATAGGCATCGGCCAGATCGGGGGCGATCGAAACGCTCACCTTGCCCAGATCAGCACGGATGGCGGCGCTGGAGAGGTTTTCCGGCTCGAAGGCCGCCAGCCGCACCCCGCCGAGATGCAGCAGCGCCGAGACGCAGTACTGCACGGAGAAGCGGGCATCGGTCACGGTGCGCGGCTCGGGCCGGTCGCAGAGCGTCTTGGTCTCGGTGTAGCCGGCAACATGGATCCGCTCGACATCGGCGGCGGTGAAGCCATGGGAATCCCGCAGCGCGCCGATGGCGTCCAGCGGCGCGAAGATATGGCCGCAACAGCCATGGTTCTTGAAGGTGATGGCGGTGATCGCCGGCGCACCGCCCAACCCCTCCAGGGCCTTGTCCCACTTGCCGGTGTCCTCGCTGGTGGCGGCGGCGAAGCCGCGCGGTGCGTGCAGAACATCCAGCGTGCCGGTCACGCCCTGGGCGGCGGCGAGGGCGGCCAGCGCCCCGGCCTCGGCCGCATGGCCAGGATGCAGCGGCTTGCTCATGCCCTCGCCCTGAATGGCGCCCTGAAGCCCGCCCGCCATGGTGGCGGCGGTGGCCAGGGCATGGGCGGTCCGCTCCGTATCCAGTCCCAGCAGCACGGCGACGGCGGCGGCGGCGCCGAAGGTGCCCACCGTGCCGGTGGTGTGCCAATAGCGGTAATGGCTGGGCTGAACCGCCATACCGATGCGGCAGCCCACTTCATAGCCGGCCGTGATGGCGCGCAGCAGGTCCTGCATGGACGCGCCCTGGGACTGTGCCGCCGCCAGCGCCGCGCTGATGGTCGGGCAGGCGGGGTGATAGCCGGCGTCGCGGTAGATGTCGTCGAATTCCACCACATGGCTCGCAGTGCCGTTCAGCAACGCGGCATGGCGCAGTGGGCCGCGCGATCCGTCCACATAGGAGATGGCCTTGCCGGGCCCGCGTTCCGGCGCCAGGGCGGCGGCGAGGAGTGTGGCGGGCGGGCGGGAGCAGCCGGGCAGCAGCGCCGCGAACCAGTCCAGCAGGGCGCGCCGGGCATGGTGCTCAACCTCAGACGTCAGCGTCCGGCCGCGCCATTCGGCGGCATGCCCGGCCAGGCGGAGAAGCGGGTTGTCCATGCGGTCCCTCCCAAGAGCGGCAGTTTGATCTTGCGCCATGCATACAACGCTCCCTCCCGTGACGGTAAGCCCGGCCTCAGCGCCTGGCCAATTGCTCCAGCTCCTCCACGAGAACGCGCAACCCGCGATCGCGCGTTTTCTCCCGGCGCAGGATGATGCCCAGGCGCCGAGACAGCGCCGGGCGCAGCGGGCGCCAGACCGTACCTGGGACCTCCGCGCCGATCGACAGTGCCGGCAGCACGGAACCGCCCAGCCCGCTGCCTACCAGGCCCTTGATCGCCTCGATGTTGCCAAGCTCCATGGCAAGGTGTGGCTTCACCCCGGCGCGTGCGAACCAGGCATCGACCAGCCCTCGCATGGTCCCGCCCGGCTCGTAGAGGATCAGCGGCAGCCGAGCGAGGGCGCTGGCGCCGATGGCTCCCGTGCCGTCAGGTGCCGAAGCGGTGGGCAGCATGGCCACCAGTGCATCCGTCAGCAGGGGCGTGACGAGCAATGAGCGGCTGGGCGGCACCGGCAGGGTGACCAGCGCGATGTCAAGGTCACCCTCCTCCACGCGGCGCACGATATCGGGCGTGTTGCCGGTGGCGACGATCAGCTCCACCGCGGGAAGCCGCCGCCGGACCGTGGCCAGCACAGGCGGGAGGAGATGGATGCAGGCCGTGGCGCCCGTGCCGAGCCGGATGCGGCCGGCCTGCCCCTCACGATGCGTTGCCGCCACCGCTTCCACATCCTCCGCCGCCGTCAGGGCACGCCGCGCGGGAGCGATCAGGGCATGCCCCGCCGCAGTCGGCAGCGAGCGGCCCGCGGCGCGTTCGAGCAGGCGGATGCCGGTGCGCCGCTCCATCTCCCGCAACTGCTGGCTGGCGGCGGGCTGGGTCATGCCCAGCAGCCGCGCGGCGGTGGAGACGCTGCCGCTCTCGACCACTGTCAGATAGGTCCGCAGCTGCCGCAGGGTGAGAGAAGGAGAGGCCATAGGCATAGGTTATCCGAATACGCCGTATCGAAAAGTTTTCCTTCTGTCTTCGGCCCTGTCCGCCCCACTATTCCATCCGGTTCGCGGCGGCGCTGCCGGGGAGGCATGATGGAAGTGTCCGATGACAGGCCAGGGCGGCTCGTGGTCATCACTGGCGGCGGCCGTGGCATCGGCGCGGCGACGGCCAGGCGGCTCGCCGCCGCGGGATACGCCGTCTGCATCGGCTACAGGCATGATGCGGAGGCCGCCGAAGCCGTGGTGCGGCGGATCGATGCGGAAGGCGGCCACGCCGTCGCCATTGCCGGCGACACATCGCAAGAGGCAGGGATCCGCCACCTGTTCGATGAGGCGGAGGCGGCGCTCGGTCCTCTGCATGGGCTGGTGAACAATGCTGGCATCACCGGGCCACTCGGCCGCTTCGCCGATCTGGATGCGGAGGCAATGCGGCGCGTGGTGGAGGTGAACCTCATCGGCACGATGCTCTGCACGCAGGAGGCGCTGCGGCGCTTCTTGGCCCGAGCAGGCGCGGCGGGACGTTCGATCGTCAACATCTCCTCCATCGCGGCCAGCACCGGCAGCCCCGGCGAATACGTGCACTACGCGGCGACCAAGGCGGCGGTGGAGAGTTTCACCCTCGGCCTCGCGCGCGAGTTGGCGGAGCAGGGCATCCGCGTGAACGCGGTGGCGCCGGGAACGGTGCAAACCGGCATCCACGCCGCGGCGGGCGATCCGGACCGTCCCGCCCGTATCGCGCCGCGCGTGCCGATGCGGCGCGTGGGGCAGCCGGAGGAAGTGGCCGAGGCGGTGCTCTGGCTGCTCTCCGATGCCGCCTCCTATACCACGGGCGCCGTGCTGCGCGTGACAGGCGGGTTGTGAGCATGGCGGAGGATCTTCCCGCGCCACCCTGGCGCGTGGCCGCGGCGCTGGCGGTGACTCAGGTGATCCATTGGGGATCGTTGTTCTACGCCTTTTCCGTGCTGATGCCGGCCATGATGGCGGAGACGGGGTGGCGCGTAGAACTGGTGGTCGGCGCCTTCTCGGCGGGGCTGCTGGCAGAAGCGGGAGCGGCCGTGCTGGTCGGCGTGCTGCTCGACCGGCTGGGCGCGCGGCGTGTGATGACGGCCGGTTCCCTGGCCGCCGCGCTCGGTCTCTGGCTGGCCGGGAAAGTGGAGACGCCCTGGCAGCTTTATGCCGTCTGGATCGCACTGGGCGCCACCATGGCGGCGACCCTCTATCAATCCGCCTTCGCGGCCATCACCGCTTCCTTTGGCGCCCATGCCGCGCGGCGTGGAATCGCGGCGGTCGCCTTCGCCGGCGGACTGGCGAGTACCGTCTTCTGGCCGCTGACAAGCCTGCTGGTGCAAAGCCTGGGTTGGCGCGAGGCCTGCAGCATCCTCGCATTGCTGAACCTCGCCTGCGTCCTGCCACATCTGTTGATCCCTGCTTCAACACCTCCCGCATCGCCGGGCGCGCGCGGCCCCGCCGCCGGGCCGCATCTTCCACTCCGGCAGCATCGCTTCTGGATTCTCGTCTTCGTCTATGCCGTGATCGGATTCGCGAGTTCGACCGTGGCGGTCCATCTCGTGCCTTTCCTGCAGGAGCGCGGGCTCGGGGCTTCGGCGGCGTTCATCGCCTCGCTGGTCGGGGTGGCGCAGGTGGCCGGACGGATCGCGGAATTCGCGGGCGGTGGACGGATTTCGCTCCGGAGCGTCGCGCTTCTCTCGCTGGCCACGCTTGGCATCGTCTTCGGTATCCTGGCCGTGGGCGGCGATGCGGTGTTGCTTGGTTGCGCGGTGGTTTTCTACGGCGCGGCCAATGGCGTGCTGACGATTGTGCGCGGCGCGCTGCCGGCATTGCTCTTCGGTGCGGAAGGCTATGGCACGATCACCGGCATCCTCTCGGCGGGCAGTGCCCTGGCCCGCGCGGCGGGGCCGATCGGCATGGCCTGGATGTGGCAGAAGACGGATGGCTACGCCGCCGGCATGGCTGTCATCGCGCTGCTCTACTTCGCTGCGATCATCGCGCTGGCAATTGCCACGCGGAGCATGCGCAGCAGGCCGACGGCGCGGGAAGGCGTGGCCCAAACCTCCTGACCCCATGAAGGAATGGCAGTGTATGGAGAGCATAATAACCAAGCCTGTTGCCATCGTGGCCGAAGACGCCGCGCCACGTGTGAAGCCCTCGAACTATCCGGCGTCTTTCGCCGCGCGTATGGCGGGGCGGGTGAAGCGTCCGCTTGGCGACATCTTCGGGCTGCGCAATTTTGGCGTGAACCTGACCACGCTGGAACCTGGCGCGGTCTCGGCCCTGCAACATTTTCATAGCCGGCAGGACGAATTCATCTTCGTGCTGGAAGGGGAGGTGGTGCTCGTCACAGGCGGGGAGGAGGCGGTCCTGCATGCGGGGGCATGCGCCGGCTTTCCTGCGGATGGCATCTCGCATCACCTGGAGAACCGCTCCACCACGCCCGTGCGCTATCTGGAGATCGGCGACCGTACCGAAGGGGATGAGGTTTCCTATCCGGCCGATGATCTCGTGGCTGTCCGGGGGGAAGGCGCGTGGCGCTTCCGGCGCAAGGATGGCACTCCCTATTGATGCGCGCTGACGAGAATGACGCGGCGGCCGCGGTGTCCTCCGTGATGGAGGGAAAGGCGATTGCGATTCCCTGCCTCGACGGTGTGCGCCTGGGCGGCCATTTCTGGCCGGCCGCATCACGCCAACCACGCGGCGCCGTCATCGTGAATGCCGCGACCGGGGTTCTGGCCCGCTACTATCATCGCTATGCGCGCTTTCTCGCACACCATGGTTTCCACGTCCTCACCTATGACTATCGCGGCATCGGCGCATCGAGGCCCGTGAGGCTGCGGGGCTGTGATTATCGCTGGCGCGACTGGGGCGAACTGGATTTCGACGCCGCCCTGCGCTTCCTCCGTGCAGAGGCGGGGGAGGGGCCGCTTCTTGCCGTGGGGCACAGCATCGGCGGCTTCCTGCCGGGCCTGGCTCCAGGCGCTTCCGTGCTTACCCGCATGATCACTGTCGGAGCACAATATGCCTATTGGCGCGACTACGCGCCGCAGCACCGCCGCACGCTATTCCTGAAATGGCATGTCGCCATGCCAGCGCTGACGGCCATCTGCGGCTACTTCCCCGGCCGCCGGCTTGGCTGGCTGGAGGATCTTCCGGCTGGCGTCGCCCATGAGTGGAGTTTCCGGCGCGCCCGGATGGAACTCAGCCACCCTACCTGGCAGCGGGAGGAAGTCCTCGCGCGCTTCTCCGCCGTAAACGCCCCCATCCTGGCAGTGGCCGCTTCGGACGATGAGTTCGCGACACTCCCAGCCATCCGGCGGGGGCTTGGCTATTACCGCAACGCGCCCCGAACCGAGGTGCTGCTGACGCCTGCTGACCTGGGGGTGCCGAGCATTGGCCATTTCAGCCTCTTCCACGCACGGCACGAGCGAGGCTTCTGGGCGGGGACACTACGCTGGCTGACGGAGGGCGTGAATCCCTGGCCGGATGCCCCCCTGGGTTAGGTTGCCAGCAAGGAGGAAGGAAGGAGAGCCACGGCCGGGTCGTACAGGGGAGTATCCCTAGGGGACTGGCTTGCGGGGCCCGCCTCCGGGTCCACCGCGGCAACTCCAACTCATGCCCGGCACTCCGCTGGCCTGAGATCCCGGGTTATTCCGGAACCAACTCCTGGCGCGCGAATTGGCCGGATCGAATCTGGCACTTAACATACGATAATTTCTCCCCATGGCAAATTTATGACGCAGATGTGTCCGGCCGTGGCCGGAATTGTTCCGTATTTAACTTGACGGGCCAGAGAGGAATTTACTGCGCGCGCGAACAACGAACAAATTGTGAGGTCAGCGAACCCAGCCTGCCTCCGGCGGTCTGGCAGCCACCACCAGGTCGATCCGTCGAAAGAACTGCTCAAGGCGCATCCTCGAAGACTTCCTCTCCGTTCTGGCCGATTGAGACACCGGTGGAGCAGGGCATGGAGGTGAAGCCATCACCACCTCAGGCGGAGAGGGTTGATCGCAACACGCAACTGGCGGTGGACCGCACGATCCTGGCCGCGGAGCGCACCTATGCGGCATGGGTCCGCACCGGTCTCGCGGCGCTCGCGGCCGGGGTCGGCGCGAAGAAGGTGCTGGGAGGTGTGCTTCCGGAATGGGCGGTGCTGGCGACCGGATCGGTGCTCGTCCTGTTCGGGCCTTCTGCTTCGTTGCCGCGGTACGGCGCGAACTATGGTCCGGTGGGCCGCTGCCGAAGCCGGATATCCACCCCCTGCCACGCCCCTTGCTCATCGGGGTGAACGGGTTCCTGGTGCTTGTTTGCCTTGGGGCGTTGCTTGGGGTCTGGTTCGGCCGTACGGGCGGCGGGTGACGGGTTGCATGCCCGTCTCCCGCGGAACAGGCGGAAACCCCCGCAACTCGGAGTGGCAGGCGTGGACATCATCCCTCGGAATAGCGGCGGAGCAGGCATCGGCGCCGGAGCCCAGCGCGCGTGAGCCGGCGCCCGCAGAAAGCCCAGAAGGCCCAGAAGGGTCGCGACCGCCGCGTCGTGGAACTTGAGGCCGAGGCAGCGCAACTACGCCGCGAACTGGCGGAGGCGCGAGAGAAGCTGCGCCAGGTCGAGCAGGGTGGCGCCGATGCCTTCCTGGCGCGGCGTCTCGCGGAATTGGAGGAAGGCCGGCAGGTGGCACGTGGGCAGGCGGTGGAGGCAACGGTGGCGCGCTCCCGCGCCGAGGCGGAACTGCGAGCCCTTCAGGATGCCATCGGGAAGGCGCCGGGCCTGTGGGGCTGGCTGCTTCGGAAGGCGAAGACGCGGCTGGAGCAGCGGTGAGCATTCGGCCCCTGGCCCTTGGTGCCGCTCAGCGCAGGAAGGCCGGGGGCGCAATCCGGCGCCCGGTGGGGGCATGTCGTTCTGGTGGAACCACAGAATGACCAGGCCCCCTGGCGCTGCATTCGGCCGCTATGGGCACCAGTGCCATCAGCCGATAGGTGGGCTGCCCCAGGAGAGGCCCGTCTTGGTAGGTGGCCGCCCTGCTCTGTGGCACCGAACCGTGCGGACACCTCGCTATTGGTGGAGCGGCAGACCTGTTCCTCGAGGGTGCGCATCCGGCACCCGAAGACGCCTCAGAACCGCCCCATGATGCCGAAGGTGATGCGGCGCTCTCCTTCGGCGCCCGGGCAGGAGGCACCGATATTCAGCGGTGCCAAGCCCTTCCGGGAGAGCTGAAGGTTCAGCTCGCAGGTGGAAGGCGCCTCGGTTTCGCGAATATCGCCCGAGAGAAGGTGGGTAGCGGCGACCCGGAGGTCAAAGCGGGTCTGCTCCTGGCCGATATCGCCGAGGCTGCCGGACAGGCTGGCCTCACCGCGGAAGGCCAGGGCGGAAGCGGCACCATCCGGTCTGGGAAGGAAGACGCCAATGCGGTTTCCGAATCCCGCCCTGGTTTCAAGTCTGAAACCCCGGGACAGTGGAACGGCAAGTTCGTTGTAGATGACGGCGCCGGCTTTCGGGCCGTTACCGCCCTTCTCCTGCCAAGCGGTCTCGGCACGAAACTGCGGAGATGTGGTCAGGGATATGCCGCCGCTCCGGAAGATCTCGTGGCGCGCCCCCATGGTAGCCACGGCGGTGGCCGAAACGATCTGCCCCGTCGGATCCAGGTTGGGCTCCGGGCTTTCCCCCAGAATCCAAAAGCTCTTGTCCGGAGCGTCCCAGGCGATGCTCAGCGGTGGCCGGGGAATCACGTGATCCGGAGCTCGTGGCGCGCGCGAATATGCCTCAAGCGCCACCTCATGGGCCGGGGCGGGGGCAGAAAAGAGCGTCAGGACGAGAAGAGCCGCAGTCGTGGCCGCAGGGAGGTGATCGGCGCGCATGTCCAAATTGGGCAAAAGTGGCGAAAACATGGCCGTAATTAGGCGAAGCCCGATGCCGGCTCAAGAAGAAAGTCGCCCTATCTAGCCCCGCCAGGACTCCTGTGGAACTTTGCCGTCGAATCGAAAGTCTTTGTTTTTTCGAGTTTAATGCGTTGCAATATGTAGCGCTTGGGCGAGAGGTGGAAGCCGGGGCCTAGTTCCCGTGCCGCTCCTGTTCCTGCCTCAATGTCGTGGCGGGAACGGCAAGGCCCCGCGCGTCGCGCCGCGCGGCGGCAACTGCGGCGCCGGCGACGGCCCAGCCTCCATCCGGTGTGCGGGCCAGGAGAGGTGCGCCACTGCTCCCACGGGTGCCGGCGCAGTCATGGGCCAACAGGAGATGCCGTCCATGCCGCAGCACCCCCAGGACCCGGCAGTCATCATCCGCCATCAGCAGTTCGGGTCGGTCCTGCTGGTAGCCACCGAGCATGAGTGGCGTCCCATTGGGCGGAAAACCAGTCATGAGGGGCAGGGACCCCTCCGCCGGGCTGATCGGCGCATCAAGTGTGAGTAGCGCCCAGTCGGCACCGCGTGGGGACCGTGTCCGGGCATCAAAGCCGGGGCCGATGGTCAGGGCAACCGCCCGGGCCCGCGCGCGCCAGGCGCCCTGCCGGTATCCGAGCAGGAAATGCACGGAGGATGGCCGCACCAGCTGCCCCGAGCGTGGCGCCACCAGGCAGTGGGCGGCTGTCAATACGGTGCGGGGGCCGATCAGCGTGCCGGTGCAGCGGCCGCCGAGTTCCGTCTGCACCCGCCCAAGGGCGGCCCATGGCATGGCGCCGCCATCGACAGGCCGCCGGGGATCGCGGGAGCCAAGACCGGGAAGCTCGGAATGGGGGATGACTGGCTCGCGCGCAGCCGCCGGGCCGCCACATGGCCAGAGAAGTGCCAGAACCGTCAGCACCACGTTCCGGCGCTGCCGTTGCCAGGCAGCCCTGCTTTCCCACAGGTTCCGATAGCGAAGCCGAAGGGGCGGTGACTGGATCAGTGGGGACGCAAAGGGGCGATCACCCCCTCCAGCGCCCGGTCCAGCCGTGCCAGGGAAGGATCATCGGGAGGGAGGCCGAAGCGCAGGAAGCCGGGACGGTCAGGGAAGGGCTTGGCCAGGATGCTATGCTGGCCCAGGCCTTCGAGCGTGCCTTCCGGGCAGCGTACGAATCGGAACAGGGATGTTCCGCCCATCACTCGGAGCCGGTGCCGCCGCAGCACGGCATCCAGCCGTGCCGCCGTGCCGCGAAGGGAGACGCGCGTCGTCTCGGCCCATTCCGTGTCGGCAAGCGCCGCGACCGCATAGGCCAGTGCCGGTCCGGAGATGGACCAGCGGCCCAGCATGGCGCGCAACGGAGCCAGGACTTCCGGCGCCGCGATGGCGAAGCCCAGGCGCAGCCCGGCCAGGCCGTGGAACTTGCCGAAGGAGCGGAGCACGACCAGCCTGGGCATATGCGCCATCGGTGCCATTGAGCCGACACCGGAACCGGCCTCCATATAGGCCTCATCCACAACCAGCAGCTGAACGGAGCTTGCCAGGCTCATCAGCGCATCCTGGCGAAGGATCCGGCCATCCGGGTTGCTCGGGTTCACCACCATGGCGAGGGTTCCCCCCGGCAGGTCTCCCGGCTCCACCACCTCTCGCGCAGCATGGCCGGCAAGTGCCGCGGCACAGCAGTGTTCGCCATAGGTAGGGCCGAGGATATGGGCGATGCCTGCCGGGACCAGCCCCGCCACCATCGGTAGCAGCAACTGCGTGCCGGGAGCGGCCATGACATGCTCCGGGGAAGGGGCTCCGTAGCAGGCGGCCGCCACCGCCTCGAGCTCGCGGATCGCCCCCGGTTCGGGGAGGCGGATGAGCATCTCCGGCGGCAGGGGGGGCGGCAGCGCCGGATCCGGCCAGGGGCGGGGGTTTATCGCGGTGGAAAGGTCGAGCAAGCCATCCGGCGCATCCGGGAAGGGCCGGTTCACGGTTCTCAAGGAACGGCCCAATGGCGTGCCGCCGGCCCGATCGAAGATCATGGCTCTCACCCCTGCGCCCTTGCCTTGGTGGCTCGAACCTCCTTCCGATAGCTGGAACGGGTGTTCCGGTCCATCGGTGATTGCGTCGCGTGGACCGCGTAACGATCAGGCATGGGACGTTGGATGCCATGCGTCCGCACCGCATGCTCGCAGCCTTGGCCCGGAGCGGAAACAATTCTCTTTTGCCCCGCTGGCGACGCGTTCTTGTTTAATTCAGGCGCTGCGATCATAAATCGGAACTATCTTCGCGCAGGAGTTGTGCTTGCCGGCAAACACCCGTGTTCCAGAGAGTGGAGACGAACCGGAGAACATCAGCATGCGTCTGCTGGTGCTCGAGATGACCGTTGCGGCCGTCGCCGCGCGGCTGCCATCGGCTGATTTCGAGGAAGTGGTGTCGATGCTCGTCTTCGTGGCGAAGAGCTCGGAGGCGGCGCGCGAGCTGGAAGAGCTGGACGCGGACCCGCCGCGCCTGGCGGATGCCGGCCGGTATGCGACGCAGATGCTCGACCGCATCGCGAATTCACGCCGGGGCGAGCGGAGCCAGAACCGGCACTGAGACGCGGGCGCCGATGGCGGGCGCCCAGCCAGGGCCGCGTCAGTCCGCCCGCACATTCGCCTCGCGGATCACGCGGGCCCAGCGCTCGGTCTCTGTGGCCATGAGGCCGGTCAGGGCGGCGGGGGTTTGCTCCGGGGCCAGTTGCATGCCCTGGCTTTCCAGAAACTTCCGCATCTCAGGCTGGGCGAGCGAGGAAGCGAGGGCGGTGCGGATCCTCTCGCGCAGCGGGTCCGGCGTTCCGGCAGCGACGACGAGCCCGAAGAAGACCGAGGCGTCATAGCCGGCCAGCCCCTGCTCGGCGATGGTCGGCAGGTCCGGCAGCACGGAGGAGCGTTCCTGCGTGGTGATGCCCAGGGCGCGCAGGCGGCCGCCCTGCACATGCGGCAGGGCCGTGAGCACATCGGTGAAGACCATGGCGATATGGCCCGCCACCAGGTCGTTCAACGCGGGGCCGGTGCCGCGATAGGGGATGTGCTCGATATTTGTGCCGCCCATGGTGTTGAACAGCGCGCCCGCGAGATGCGAGGAAGCGCCGTTGCCGGACGAACCGAAGGAGAGGCGCTGCTTTCTCGAAAGGGCGATCAGCTCCTGCACGTTCCGCGCGGGCACGTTGGAATTCACCGCCAGCACATTCGGGATGCGGCCCAGCGGAGCGACAGGCGCGAAATCCTTCACCGGGTCATAGGGCTGACCCGGATAGAGCATCTTGTTGATCGCCAGCGGGCCCGAGGTGCCAAAGAGGATGGTGTGGCCATCCGGCGTGCTGCGGGCGACATATTCCGAACCGATATTGCCGCCGGCCCCCGCGCGGTTCTCCACCACGACTGTCTGGTTCAGCGTCTCGCCCAGGCTGACTGCGAGGCGGCGCGCGATCAGGTCCGTGGGACCACCCGGGGAGAAGGGGACCACCAGGATGACCGGCCGTCCACCGGGCTGGGCGAGGGCCGGGCGCGCGAAGGCCGCGGCTGTCGCAGCGAGGAGGATGCGGCGCATGGTCATGGGTTCTCTCCCTGGTTCGCACCGGGATCGGGAAGGATGTCCCGGAGCGTTGCTGCCTCTTGCGGGGCCGGATCGAGCGGATCGCGCGGCTGGACACGGTGGCGCAGCACCAGACGCGCGATCTCCAGCCGCTCCGGCATGCCAAGACGCGTTGCCTCCCAGGCGAGGCCGGCGGCGGAGGTGACGTGGTACAGGGCGGAAGCCGCCTGGCGGGCCAGGGCGGGATCGTCCTGCGCGGCCTCGGCCAGGGTGATGGCGCGATCCAGCGCGGGCGCCGCCTCGGGCAGCGTCTCGTTATTGCCCAGCAGGCCGCGCACATGGTCCCGCAACACGGGTAGCGAGCCCTCGCGCTTCGCGGCGCGCAGAACGTCGAGTGCGACGATGTTGCTGGTGCCTTCCCAGATGCTGCCAAGATGGGAATCGCGCAGCAGCCGGGCGTCCGACCATTCCTCGATATAGCCGCAGCCACCGCGCACCTCCATCGCATCGCCCGTCACCTTGCGGGCGTCGCGGCAGGCGCGGAACTTGATCAGCGGCGTGAGGATGCGGAGCAGGGCATAGGCACCTTCCTCCCCGGCGTCGGAGCGCCGCAGCGCCTCGGCCGTCTGGAAGACCATGGTGCGCGCCTGTTCCGTCGGCACCAGCATCTTGGCAAGCTGGCGGCGCATCAGCGGCATCTCGATCAGCCGCTTGCCAAACGCGACACGGCGATGCGCGATGAACAGCGCTTCCGTGGTCGCGCGGCGCATCATGCCGGCGGCGCGCACGCCGTTCGACAGGCGCGAGTTGTTCACCATATCCGCCATCTGGCGGAATCCGGCCTCCGGCTCGCCCACCAGCCAGGCGATGGCGCCGTTCATCGTCACCTCGCCGCTCGCCATGGAGCGGGTGCCGAGCTTGTCCTTCAGCCGGACAATGCGGTGATGGTTGGGCGTGCCGTCCGGCAGGGTGCGCGGCAGGAGGAAGAGAGAGACGCCCTTCAGCCCCGGTGCGCCATCGTCGCGGCGGGCCAGCACCATGGCGAGCCCGGCATCGGGGTTGGAGCAGAACCACTTGTCGCCGCTCAGCGCCCAGGTGCCATCCTCGCGTGGTGTGGCGCGCACGATGGTGGCGGCGATATCGGAGCCCGCGCCCTGTTCGGTCATGAACATCGCGCCCTGGTGCAGGGCATCGAGATCCTGGCTGGTGAGGGCGGGCAGGTAGCGCGCGACGAGATCGGCATCGCCAAACTTGCGCAGCGTGCGGGTCAGGCTGTCCGTCATGCTGACGGGGCAGCAGAGGCCGAATTCCGCCTGCACGAAAAGATAGGTCAGCAGGTATTTGGCCGCCGGCGGCATGGGCCAGTCCCAGCCCAGCACGCCGCCGCGATGAGAGAGGGCGGCAAGGCCGAACTCACCGAAGGCCAGGCGCTCCATCTCGCGATAGGCGGGGTGGTACTCGATGCTCTGTGCGTCCTCGCCGCGGCGGTTGCGGTGGAGCAACTCGGGCGGGTTGTGGTCGGCCGTCATGGCCAGGGCGTCGAGCGTGCCGCCGGCCAGGACGCCAAGCCGGTCCAGATGCGGCTCCAGATGCGCGGCGAGGTCGGGCGGCAGGTAGAGCGAGGCGAGGCGCGCAAGCGCCGGATCGGCGCGGAAGAGATTCAGCCCATGGCTGTCCGGAATCGCGGCGGCACCGGCCGGCGGGCCGGAGGGGCGAATATGCATGATCGCGCTTCCTCGGTGGGTCTGTTGCGTGGAAGCTGGCCATGTGGAGGCGCGCTGCCAATCGATTTGTTTGCCGGGGGCGTTGAGTTAAACTCAACCCCTATGACTTATCGCCGCCTTCCGTCCCTGGTCGGCCTCCGCAGCTTCGAGGCGGCGGCTCGCCACCGCAGTGTCACGCGCGCGGCGGGGGAGCTTGCCGTCACGCCCGGCGCTGTCAGCCGCGCGGTGCGGGCCCTGGAGGAGGAGTTGGGAACGGCGCTTTTCACCCGCGGCACGGCCGGGTTGGCGCTGACGCCGGCAGGGGAGGCGCTGTTTCGCGCGGCGCGGGACGGGCTGGACCGGATCGCGGCCGGGCTGGTGGCCATGCGCCACGCGGCGCCACGGCGCCGCCTGCGGATCGGCGCCTATACGCTTTTCGCCAGCCGTTGGCTGATCCCGCGCTGGAACCGGCTGCGGGAACGGCATCCCGATCTGGAGATCGACCTCCAGACCAGCGCCGATCCGCTGGAACTCGTGCCGGGCGCCTTCGATGCCGTGATCGCCGTGGCAGATTCACGCCCGCGCCCAGGGCTGACGATGGTGCCCTTGGTTCCCATCGAGATGATGCCGGTCTGCGCGCCGCGCCTGATCGGGCCGGACGGCTTTGATTGGCGGAAGCAGCCCTTGCTGCATTCGCGCCAGCGGCCGGATGACTGGGCGCGTTGGCTGTCGGCTGCCGGAATCAGGGGTGTGAACCCGAAGAGCGGCCCAAGCTTCGAAAGCATCGCCCTGGCGCTGGATGCAGCGGCGGAGGGGCTGGGCGTTGCCCTGGCGATCCGTGCGCTGGTCGGCCCGGATCTGGCGGCAGGCCGCGTGGTGGCGCCGCACCCCTTCATCCGGCCCACCACGCGCTGCTTCACCCTGCTCCATGACGTGGAGCGGGAGGGCGACCCCGCACTGGCCGCCCTCCGGAACTGGCTCGCCGAGGAGGCCGCGCCGGTCAGTCCTTCCGGGGAAGCTGCTGCTCCACCAGCGTCGCCCACCAGGACGCTCCGACCGGCAGGACATTGTCGTTGAAGTCGTAGCGCGGGTGGTGGACCTGCGGGTCCTCCGGTGAGCGCCCGGAGCCGAGCATCAGATAGGCGCCGTCCTTGGCGTTCAGCATGAAGGAGAAGTCCTCGCCGCCCATGGTGGGCTTGGGCAGCACCTCCACCCTGGCTTCGCCCACCACCGCGCGCGCGGCCTCGGCCGCGAGGCCGGCGCTGACCTCCTCATTGATGGTGGCGGGGTACATCCGGTCGAAGCGCACCTCGGCCTCGGCACCGAAGGCCGCCGCGATGCCCGAGGCGATGGAGCGCACCTTGCTCTCCAGGATGTCGCCGACCTCGGGCTGGAACCAGCGGGCGGTGCCGCGCAGGGTCACGACTTCCGGGATGACGTTGAAGGCGTTGCCGCCCTTGATCTCGCCGATGGTGACCACGGCGCCTTCAACCGGCTCCACATTGCGCGCCACGATGGACTGGAAGGCGGTGACGATCTGCGCCGCGATCACAACCGGGTCGTTGCCCTGATGCGGCATGGCGCCATGCGCACCCTTGCCGGTGATGGTAATGCGGATATCGGCCACTGCCGCCATCACGGGACCGACGCGCCACATGAAGGTGCCCTCGGGCACGCCCGGCCAGTTGTGCAGGCCGAAGACGCGGTCCACCGGGAAGCGCTCGAACAGGCCTTCCTTCACCATGACCTCGCCGCCGCCGCCCATCTCCTCGGCGGGCTGGAAGATCATATACGCGGTCCCGGAGAAGTTCCGCGTTTCCGCCAGGTAGCGCGCGGCGCCGAGCAGCATGGCGGTGTGGCCGTCATGGCCGCAGGCATGCATCACGCCCGGGGTCAGCGAGGCATGGGGAACGCCCGATTCCTCATGGATCGGCAGCGCATCCATATCGGCGCGCAGACCGATGGCGCCACCCTCACCACGTCCCTTGATGACGCCGACCACGCCGGTCTTGGCGATCCCGGTGATCACCTCGTCGCAGCCGAATTCCCGCAGCTTCCCGGCGACGATGCCGCTGGTGCGGACCTCCTGGAAGTTCAGCTCGGGGTGCTGGTGGAAGTCCCGGCGCCACGCGGTCATGTCGTCGTGGAACTCGGCGATGCGGTTGATGATGGGCATGGAGACCTCGGTGT
The DNA here is from genome assembly GCF_025791835.1 of Roseomonas xinghualingensis. Lineage (GTDB taxonomy): Bacteria > Pseudomonadota > Alphaproteobacteria > Acetobacterales > Acetobacteraceae > Roseomonas > Roseomonas xinghualingensis. The sequence continues at coordinate 15,642 of NZ_JAOXLP010000022.1, read as the reverse complement.
CCGAAGGCGGCGGATGGTGGTCGCGTCCGGGCGGGGTGTGAAGCCCCGTCAGGCCTGTTTGAAGGTCCGCGCGAGGCCTTCGTCCAGTCCGATCGGTTCGAAACCGAGAATATGGCGCATCGGGGTGATGTCGAAGGCCTTGTCCTCGGTTAGCCGGCGAAGCTCGGCCGCGCGAATCCGGGGCAGGCGCGGGATGAGGCGCAGCAGCGGCGCGGCGGCCAGGAGGGGCGCGAGGGGCAGGGGCACCACGCGGGGAGGGACGAATCCCGCCGCCTGGCAGACGGCGCGGAGAAAATCGGCGTAGCGCACCGGCTCCGGCCCGGCGACCACCAGGGCCTGCGGGCCATCCCAGTCCCGCCGGAGGGCGGCAATGAGGGAGCGGGTGACGTCGGACTGGTGGATGGGCTGTACCAGGGCCCTGCCACCGCCGGGCAGGGGAGCGAAGGGCAGGCGGCGCAGCAGGGCGGCGAGGCGCTGGACGTTATCCTCCCCCTGCGCGCCATAGATCATGGTGGGATGCAGGATGACGCCGGGACGGCCGCTCTCCAGCAGAGCCGCCTCTCCGCGCCGGACGCCTTCCCCATGGTCGTCCCGCCAATTCGAGAAGCGGCGGGTGCTGCCCATCAGCACCACTGGCGCGCCGGGCGGGGCGGCGGCCAGGATGGCGGGGGCATGGCGGGCATGGGCGCAGGAGACGACCTGGGCCGCCCCGTCCAACGCGGCGCGCAGGGCTGCGGAATCGCGCAGATCCGCGAGGCGCGGCTCGCCTGGCAGGCCGGCGGCGGCCCAGCGGGCGGCATTCCGCACGACAGGGCGAAAGGGCATGCTCTCGGCGATCAGGGCGCGGCAGAGGGCCAGGCCTGAGCGGCCGGAGGCGCCGATCACGGCGATGGGCGGCTGGTTCATCGGCAGGTTCCCCAGCCTCCTCGGTCCAGGTGGAAATGGTCGCGATGGGCGGCGTTGTAGTCCGGACCCAGCACGGCGCCGAAGACCCGGCAGGCGGCATCCCGCACATCCCGCAGGAAGGCACCGGGCGGGCCGGGGGAGTCCCAGTCGCGCGGCAGGCCGATGCCGCGGCCATCGGCCAGGGTGAAGCCGCCCAGGTCCAGCGCATCGGCCGTGGCGTGCCGGCTGCGCCGCCCACCGGCCCGGTGATACAGGTTGCGGCAGTTATAGGCGCCGAGGTGGCGCACCCCCGTTACCCGCTGCCCGAAGGCTTCCTGGGCCGCCGGTTGAAGACCCTGGCGCTCAAAGATCACCCAGGCGGCCGCCAGGGGGCAGTTCACCACGGGTGTGCCGGGGGAGAAGCGCAGGTCGCCCGGCAGCCGCACGGGGTCCTCAATGCCGCAGCCGTTCCGCAGCGGCTGGGGTGGGAGCCGCTGGAGGGGAATGCCCGAGAGGGAGAAGGAGGCGGCGCAGAGGCCGGGCTCCCCTGCCATGCGGGAGAGCTTGTAGCGGGTGAGCAATCCCGGCGGCGCCCGGAGGTCGAGCGGCGTCCAGGGGTTCCAGGCCGGGGGAAGCACCACAACGCGCGGCAGCAGCAGGATCAGGATGGCCAGGACCGGGAGGAGGAGGAGGGTGAGCCAGCGGCGCATTCAGGAGCCCGGAAAAGGGCGCGAAGCCCGACAAGGCATGGGCTCCGGCCCATGTGGTATAATGTTACCACACATCTTTTCCTTGACCCTGGCAGCCCCGAAGGGCATATGCCGCACCGCAATACCGAATGAACAGACGGATCATGCTGAAAACAGAGACCCGCTCGATCAAGCCGGCGGATGTCCAGAAGAACTGGATTCTGATCGACGCTGACGGCCTCGTCCTCGGCCGGCTGGCGGCCGTTGTCGCCAACCTGCTGCGTGGCAAGCACAAGAGCACCTTCACCCCGCATGTCGATTGCGGCGACCACGTCGTGATCGTGAACGCCAATCGCGTGCAGCTGACCGGCAACAAGGCCGAGCAGAAGGTCTTCTACTGGCACACCGGCTATGCCGGCGGCATCAAGCAGCGCACCGCGCGCGAGACCCTCGAGAGCCGCTTCCCGGAGCGCCTGCTCGAGAAGGCGGTTGAGCGTATGATCACGCGCAACAACCTGGGCCGCCAGCAGATGCGCAACCTGCATGTCTATGCCGGTGCCGAGCACCCGCATGCCGGTCAGTCGCCCAAGTCGATGGATGTCGGGTCGCTGAACCGCAAGAACCTCGCCGCCGCGAAGAAGGCCGCCTGAGACCATGAGCGAGCAGACCACCGCCACTTCGCTGGCCGACCTGAAGACCCTCGTCGCTGGCACCCCGGCCTCCCCGGACGCTGCCGCGTCCACCCGTGAGCCGAAGCGCGACGCCCTGGGCCGCGCCTATGCCACCGGCCGCCGCAAGAACGCGATCGCCCGCGTGTGGATCAAGCCGGGCAAGGGCACGGTCACGATCAACGACAAGCCGGCCGCGAAGTACTTCGCCCGCCCGGTGCTGCGCATGCTGATCGCCCAGCCCTTCCTGGTGGCCGACCGCTACCAGCAGTTCGACGTGATCTGCACGGTTGTCGGCGGCGGCCTCTCCGGCCAGGCCGGCGCGGTGCGCCACGGCCTGTCCCGCGCGCTGACCAACTATGAGCCGGGCCTGCGCCCGATCCTCAAGAAGGCCGGCTTCCTGACCCGTGACCCGCGCGTGGTCGAGCGCAAGAAGTACGGTAAGCCGAAGGCCCGACGTTCCTTCCAGTTCAGCAAGCGCTGACGCTGGCGGGCCGGCGTCACGCCGGTCCTGCATCAAGGATCGAGATCAGAGGGGCGGCCCGCGAGGGCCGCCCCTCTTGCGTTCCGGCACCCCAAAGCCCCTATTTGCACCCCAAGGGAGGGCCATATGGCCAAAGGCAGCATTCCGAGCGTCTATATCGATGGTGAGTCCGGCACGACCGGCCTGCAGATCATCGAGCGCCTGCAGGGCCGCGCCGACATCAACCTGCGCTCCCTGCCGCCTGAACTCCGAAAGGACCCCGCCGCCAAGCGCGACATCTTCGCCGAGGTGGATGTGGTGATCCTCTGCCTACCCGACGACGCGGCGAAGGAGGCCACCACCCTGGCCGCCTCCCTGAATGCGCAGGCGCCGCGGCTGCTGGATGCCTCCACCGCGCACCGGGTGAACCCGGACTGGGTCTATGGCGTGCCGGAGCTGGCACCGGGCCAGGCCGCGAAGATCGCTGCCGCGCGGCGTGTGACCAATCCAGGCTGCTACCCCACCGGCGGCATCCTGTTGCTCCGGCCCCTGGTGGATGCCGGCCTCCTGCCCAAGGACTATCCGGTCACCGTGAACGCCGTGTCCGGCTATTCCGGCGGCGGCAAGGCCATGATCGCGGCCTATGAAGGCGAGGGCGCCCCGGCCTTCGAGCTCTACGGGCTGGGGCTGGAGCACAAGCACCTGCCGGAGTTGCAGCACTTTTCCGGCCTGACCCGCCGCCCGATCTTCGTGCCCAGCGTGGGCGATTTCCGCCAGGGCATGCTGGTTTCCATCCCGCTGCACCTGGACCTGCTGGCGGGCAGCCCGGCGCCGGAAGCACTGCACGAGGCCCTGGCCGCGCATTACCAGGGTTCCGAATATGTCCGCGTCCTGCCCCCCGAGACGAACGGCAAGCTGGAGCCGGAGGCGCTGAACGACACCAATCTCATCGAGCTGCGCGTCTTCGGGAACGCGAAGCGCGGCCAGGCCGTGCTGGTGGCGCGGCTGGACAATCTGGGCAAGGGCGCCTCGGGCGCGGCCGTGCAGAACCTGGACCTGATGCTCGGGCTCAATGCCGGCAGCCAGATGGGGAAGGCCGCGTGAGCGGCCCGCTCTTTCCGTTCAAGGGCAAGTGGCCGGTCATTCATGAGGGCGCCTTCGTGGCGCCCTCCGCCTCGGTGATCGGGGATGTGACGCTCGGGGAAGATGCGAGCGTCTGGTATGGCTGCGTGCTGCGCGGAGACACCAACTTCATCCGCATCGGTGCCCGCAGCAACATCCAGGACGGCACGATCGTGCATGTCGCGCGCGGCACCATCCCCGCCATCATCGGTGACGATGTCACGGTCGGGCATGCCTGCATCGTCCATGCCTGCACGCTGAAGAACCGCGCCTTCGTCGGCATGGGCGCCACCGTGCTGGATGGGGCGGTGATCGAGGAAGGCGGGATGATCGGCGCAGGCGGGCTTCTCGCGCCCGGCAAGCGCATCGGGCCGAATGAGCTATGGCTCGGATCACCCGCGCGCTTCGTGCGCGTTATGTCTCCCGAGGAGCGCGCCGGATGGGACAAGACGGCCGCCCACTATGCCGAGCTGGCGAAGGAGCATCGCGCCAGCCTCTAGAAAAGGGCTGCGCCATGCGCCGAATGGTCTTCGTCCTGGCCTTGGCACTGGGTGGATGCGTCGCTCCGGCGGTGGTGCCGCCAGTGCCTCCGCTGGCCGGGGCTGGACCGTGGGCCCCAGGCATCAATGCCATCAACGGGGCGGCTGAGGCCTTCGGCAATCCTGCCTCGCTCGCGGGGCGGCCAGCCGAGGCGGCGGTGGCGGTCATCCGCCTCGAATGGGAGACGGAGGCGGTCATGGCGGACAACACCTTCGACACCTTCAGCACCATGACTGGCCCAGCGCTTCTCGCAGCCCGTTGGCAGGTGCGGCGGGCGCTGGGAATCGAGGAGGACGCTCCGCCCGCGGTGGTGATAGCTGGCATGGAGGCTGCTGCCACCGCCCTGGCGCGGGGTGATAGGGCGGCAGCCGCCGCGGCCCTGCCGCCACCTGTCTTCGCGCCGGGCATACTGACGCGGCTGGCCAACATGCCGAGCATACCCCAGGCCAATCTCGCAACCCACCGCGCGCAACGCGACATCGAGTTCGGCCGGGAAGAAGAGTGGGACGTCCCGTGACGTCGCGCCCGTGCCAGGGCATGTTGCGCGGCCCATGGCACCGGATCCCTCGATGACGCGACGCCGCGCCCTTCTTTCCCTTCTTGCCCTGCCAGCCCTCGGCGCCTGCGCAGAGCTCCGCCAGCCCAACCTGCCCCGGCCAGCTCCGGCCGGGTTGTTGCCCACCAATGTGGACCCCGGCCGGGGCGCCGTCGCCGTCCTTGCGCAGGGGATGCAGGGCGCGAATACCGGCATTACCGGCGACCCCGCCCGGATTGCCCGGATGGCGGCATTGCTGGAATGGCTGGCAGTGGAATTGATGAGCCAGCCCCGCTGGGCTCCGCTGCCCCGAGCCGTAAGGGAGGGAATCGGGCTGGCGCGGGACGAAATGCGCGGGGCGCTGGGCGCCGATCCGCTGGGCGCCTCGCCGCGCATGGCGGAGGCGCTGGCGGCTGCCTATCGCGCGCTGCGGACGGGGAACCGGGCCGAGGCCATCGCGGCGCTGCCCTCCAGCCTATTCCCGAGGGGCGGCGAGGCGGCACTGGCCCGGCTCTCCGACCCCGGTCCGCTGCCACAGGGCGAGATAGCCTCCGCCGCCCTGGCCGAGCGGGTGCGGATCCTGGACGAGACCAATGGCTGGGCGCAGGATTTCAGCACGCCCGTACCGCCAGAGCGGGGAGGGCGGGGTCAGGTTCCCTTCAGCATCTGATCGATGCGCTTGAGCGGATCGCTGCCGGGCGGGATCGCCCGGCAGAGCGCATCCGCTCCGCAAACGACAGGCCGGGCATTTGAAGCGAAGGCGAGTGAGCGGAGAAAACTCTAGTCACCCGCCATCACCTTCACATAGCTGCCTGGTGCATCCTCCAGCGCCGGCAGCCCTCCTTCGCCGGGCTGGCGCGCGGGCACCATGGTCCGGTCCTGCGAGGATACCCAGCGCTGCCAGTCCGGCCACCAGGAGCCGGCGAATTCGGTGGCGCCTTCGAACCAGTCGGCGGGCTGCTCCGGCGCAGCCTCCTCACCGCCGACCCAGTGGCTGTACTTGCCGCTGTCGGGCGGATTCACCACCCCGGCGATATGGCCCGATGCCGCCAGGACGAAGCGCACCGGGCCTGAGAAGATCTGCGTTGCGCGATAGCTACTCTTCCAGGGCGCGATGTGATCCTCGCGCGTGCCAAGCAGGTAGGACGGCACCTTGATGTCGCGCAGGTCCAGTGCTTCGCCATCAAGCTCAATGGTGCCTGGTTTCACCAGGTCGTTCTGCTGGTACATGCGGCGCAGGTAGAAGCTGTGCATCTTCGCCGGCATCCGCGTGGAATCGCCGTTCCAGAAGAGCAGGTCGAAGGGGAAAGGCTCCTGCCCCAGCAGGTAGTTCTGCACCACGAAGGACCAGATCAGGTCGTTGGCGCGCAGCATATTGAAGGTATCGGCCATTTCCGAGCCTTCGAGATAGCCGCGCTGGCTCATCTTCGCTTCCAGGGCCTGAAGCTGCTCCTCATCGATGAAGACGCCGAGTTCACCCGCCTCCTCGAAGTCCAGCATGGTGGTGAAGAAGGTGGCGGAGGCGATGCGGTCATCGTGCCGCTTCGCCATATGGGCCAGGGTGCAGGCCAGAAGCGTCCCGCCGAGGCAATAGCCGATGGCATTCACCTGGCGCTCGCCCGTCGCCTTCTCGATGGCCTCCAGCGCGGCGTAGGGGCCGAGGCGCATGTAGTCGTCGAAGCCCATTTCGGCGAGCGACTCGTCCGGGTTCACCCAGGAGACGACGAAGACCGTGTGGCCCTGGCTGACGGCCCAGCGAACGAAGGAATTCTTCGGGCGCAGATCCAGGATGTAGAACTTGTTGATCCAGGGCGGCAGGATCAGCAGGGGGCGCTTCAGCACCGTTTCCGTGGTGGGGCTGTATTGGATCAGCTCCATCAGCGGGTTGCGGTACACCACCTTGCCGGGCGTGACGGCGATGTTCTCCCCGATCGAGAACTTGCTCTCGTCGGTCATGTTGATGCGCAGCTTGCCCTTCCCGCGCTCCAGGTCGGAGAGCAGGTTGGACAGGCCCTTGAGCAGGTTCTCGCCACCTGTTTCGGCGGTTTTGCGCAGCACCTCGGGATTGGTGAGCCAGAAATTGGTGGGGCTCATCGCATCGACGAACTGGCGGGTATAGAAATCCACCTTCTGCGCCGTCTTCGGGTCCAGCCCCTCCGCCCCGTGCACCACATTGGTGAAGTAGCGGGAGGAGAGCAGGTAGGACTGCTTGATGAAGTCGAAGACCTCGTTCTCGCGCCAGGCATCGTCCTTGAAGCGCTTGTCGCCCTTGCGCTCCGCAATCACCGGATCGACCGGCACGCCCATCATGCGGCGAGCAGTATTCTGCCAGAGCGTGAGGTAATCCTGCCAGAAGCCGATCTGTGCCTGCATGATGCGGGCAGGATTGGCCATCAGCCGCGCCGTCATCTCCAGGAAGGCGCCGCCGATGTTCAGCGGATCGGGGGTGGTCGGACTATCCGTCGTGCCCTGGCGCCGCAGGAAGTCGCCCACGATGCGCTGACCGCGCTCGGCCACGTCAGCCATCGTGCGGCTGACCAGGCCGGGATCGGGAAGGCGGAAGGCGGCTGGCTCTGGCTCCGGTGCCGTCGCGGTGGCATCGGGGGCGTGGGGCGGGGCGGGGGAAGGGGGCGCGGCAGGTGCCTTGTCGTCCTCCGGACTCGGCCGCGCTTCGTTCGCGGGGGGAGAGAAGACGATCACCGGCTCTGGCGGTGGGGAGGAGGCGGCAATGGCCATGGCCAGTCGCGAAGCTTCCGGCTCGACGGCCAGGGTGGCCGCAACGGGTGGCTTGGCCCGTACCATCGGGGCCGGCTCCTCCTGCGGAAGGCGCGCGGGCTTCGCGCCCCTGGCCTTGCCGTTGCGAGGGGCAGGCGGGCTGGCTTCATCCTGGCCGCCGAGGGCCCCGGCCGCGGAACTTGCCACCTCCGACGGAGTCCGGCCGCTCTCCGGCTTCTGGCTCATCAGCGTCCTCTCCCTGTATTCGCTCCCGGCGGCTGGCAGGCCGGGTTCCGGGCTTCCGCATTCCCGGGTTCTGGTTCAGTGGCTTCCGCCGGTCGCCATTCTGCGGCAAACCCCCGGTGGAGAGGAGCGTGCGATGCGCAAGCAGGCCATGCCGTTCCGGCCGGAAACCATCCGGTGCGGGAAAGCTAGGGACCGTCATGGGGCGAGACAAGCGCGCCTGGGGGCGGCCGGGCGGCTCCTTGCGCTCGCGGCGCCGCTGGCGCTGGGCGCCTGCGTCGGCTCCCCGGGCGAGAGTCCCTGGGAATTCTACCGCCAGATATCAGGCGAGGCGCTGGAGGGGAGGCCATTGCCACCCGGCATGTCCGAACCCAGCCCGAACCTTGCCAGCGTGCCGCAGCGCCCCTCGCGCGGGCCGGCCAGCGCCCGGGCGGAGCTGACCTCCGCGCTGGAGGCCAACCGTGCCGCCGCCGCCAACCCAGGGGTGCCTGGCACGCCGTTGCCGGAGCGCCCCGCGACGGAGGGCCTGGCCTCGGTGCCGGCCGCCCCGCCCGCGCCGCCACGCCTGGCTGCGGCGCCGCCAATCGGCCAGGGACCCGCCACGCTGCTCGTGCCAGGCATGGAGCCGCCGCAGATCGAGGAATCCGCACCGGAACCGCCACCGGCCGAGTTGAGCGCGCCGCCGCCACCCGATCTCGCGGCGCCACCCAGCTTCCCACCCATCGCCCCCCGTGGCCTCTGACCGCTGCCATCCTCCCCGTGCTATCCTGCCTTATGCTTCCCTGAGCGAAGAAACACCGAGCACCGCATCATGACAGAAGAGTTCCACCGAATCCGACGCCTGCCGCCCTATGTCTTCGCGGAGGTTAACGCCGCCAAGGCAAAGGCACGCGCAGCCGCAGAGGATGTGGTGGACCTGGGCATGGGCAATCCAGACAGCCCCACGCCGCCGCATATCGTGGCGAAGCTGGTGGAGGCTGTGCAGGATCCGCGCACCCACCGCTACTCCTCCTCCAAGGGCATTCCCGGGCTGCGGCGCGCTCATGCCGCCTATTACGCGCGCCGCTTCGGGGTGAAGCTGGACCCGGAGACGGAGGTGATCGCCACCCTCGGCTCCAAGGAAGGGCTGGCGAACCTGGCGCAGGCCATTGCCTCGCCGGGCGACACCATCCTGGTGCCGAACCCCTCCTATCCCATCCACCAGTTCGGCTTCCTGATCGCAGGCGCCTCCGTGCGCTCCATCCCCTACACGCCGGATGACGAGATGCTGCGCGCAATCGACCGCGCGGTGCGGCATTCCGTGCCCAAGCCGACGGCGGTGATCGTCAACTTCCCGTCAAACCCGACGGCGCTGGTGGCGAGCATCGAGTTCTATCGCGAGCTGGTGGCCTTCTGCCGCCGCCACGAGCTCTTCATCCTCTCCGACCTCGCCTATGCGGAGCTGTATTACGGCGACACCCCGCCGCCTTCCGTGCTGGAGGTGGAAGGGGCCAAGGACGTGGCGGTGGAGTTCACCTCCATGTCCAAGACCTACAACATGCCGGGCTGGCGCATGGGCTTCGCGGCGGGCAATCCACGCCTGATCGCGGCGCTGACGCGGGTGAAGTCCTATCTCGACTACGGCGCCTTCACGCCGATCCAGGTGGCGGCCACCGCCGCGCTGAACGGGCCGCAGGATTGCATCGCGGAGATGCGCGCGCTCTACAAGGACCGCCGCGACCTGCTGGTGAAGGGCCTGAAGCAGGCGGGCTGGGACGTGCCTTCGCCCGAGGCTTCCATGTTCATGTGGGCGCCGATCCCGGAGCGCTTCCGCCATCTCGGCAGCGTCGAGTTCTCCAAGCTGCTGCTGGCCCGCGCCAAGGTGGCGGTGGCGCCGGGCGTCGGCTTCGGCGAGCACGGTGACGACCATGTCCGCATCGCGCTGGTGGAGAACAACCACCGCATCCGGCAGGCGCTGCGCGGTATCAAGAATTTCCTTCAGGGCGACAATGCCGCCCCCTCCATCGAAGACCTGGCTAAAGAGGATTCCCACCGCGCATGACTCGTCCACTTGCGGTAGCGGTTGCCGGCCTCGGCACGGTGGGGGCGGGTGTGCTTACCCTGCTCAGGGACAATGCGGAGATCGTGGCGGCTCGTGCCGGGCGCCGCATCGCCGTCACGGCGGTTTCCTCGCGCGATCGCACGCGCGACCGCGGCATCAGCCTGGAAGGGCTGCGCTGGTATGACGATCCCGTCGCGCTGGCGAATGACCCGGCGGTCGATGTGGTGGTGGAGACCATCGGCGGCAGCGAGGGGCCGGCCCGCGCGCTGATCCAGGCGGCGCTGGCCGCCGGCAAGCCAGTGGTGACCGCCAACAAGGCGCTGCTCGCCGTGCATGGCGCGGAGCTGGCCGAATTGGCGGCGAAGGCCGACGTGCCGCTGGCCTTCGAGGCGGCGGTGGCTGGCGGCATTCCCGTCATCAAGGCGATCCGCGAGGGGCTGGCGGGCAACCGCATCACCCGCGTCACCGGCATCCTGAACGGCACCTGCAACTACATCCTGACGCAGATGCGCGAGCGTGGCCGGGAGTTCGCGGAGGCGCTGAGCGAAGCGCAGAAGCTCGGCTATGCCGAGGCCGACCCCACCTTCGACGTGGATGGCATCGACGCGGCGCATAAGCTCGCGATCCTGGCCGCGCTCGCCTTCGGGCGCCCGGTGGATTTCGGGGCTGTGCATGTGGAGGGCATCCGCGCCGTCTCCGCGCTGGACATCAAGCTGGCGGAGGAACTCGGCTACCGCATCAAGCTGCTCGGCATCGCCAGCTGCCACAATGGCGGCGTGGAGACACGGGTGCATCCCTGCATGGTGTCCGTCTCCCACCCCATCGCCACCGTCGATGGCGTGTACAACGCTGTGGTGGCCGAGGGCGACCATGTGGGCCGCGTGGTGCTGGTGGGGCGCGGCGCCGGTGCCGGGCCGACGGCCAGCGCGGTCGTCTCGGACCTGGTGGATATCGCGCGCGGGCGGCACACCCCGGTCTGGGGGGCCGAATCCTTCTCCGCCCTGCCTTCCATCGGCATGGAGCGCCATACCGGCGCCTATTACCTGCGCCTGATGGTCGTGGACCGCCCGGGCGTCATCGCCGATGTGACCGGCGTGCTGCGGGATGCCGGGATCAGCCTGGAATCGATGCTGCAGCGTGGCCGCGCGCCCGGCGAGGCGGTGCCCGTCGTGCTCACCACCCATGACGCGCGGGAGTCCGCCATGCGCGAGGCGATCGCGCGTATCTCGGCGCTCGACGCCGTACTTGAATCCCCCGCCCTCATCCGGATCGAGAACCCATGAGCATCAATCCCAACGAGCCCCTGCAGAGCGATCGCAACCTGGCCCTGGAACTGGTGCGGGTGACCGAGGCGGCGGCGCTCTCGGCTTCGCGCTGGATCGGACGTGGCGACAAGAACAGTGCCGATGGCGCCGCCGTGGACGCCATGCGTCGCGCCTTCGACAGCGTCGCCATCTCCGGCACCGTTGTGATCGGCGAAGGTGAGATGGACGAGGCGCCGATGCTCTATATCGGTGAGAAGGTGGGCGCCGGCGGCCCGGCAATGGACATCGCGGTGGACCCGCTGGAGGGCACCTCCATCTGCGCCCGCGGCATGCCGAACGCGATCGCGACGGTGGCCGTGGCAGAGAAGGGTGGCTTCCTGCACGCCCCCGACATCTACATGGACAAGATCGCGGTGGGCCCGGGCCTGCCGGCGGGCGTGGTGAACATCGATGCCAGCGCGAAGGAAAACCTGAAGAATCTCGCCCAGGCGAAGAAGTCGCAGATCGAGGATCTCGTCGTCTGCATCCTGGACCGCGACCGCCACAAGGACATCATCCGCGCCTGCCGCGAAGCCGGGGCGCGCATCATGCTGATCCCGGATGGCGACGTGGCGGGCGTGGTGGCCTGCTCGCAGCCCGAGGCCGGGGTGGACATGTATCTCGGCTGGGGTGGCGCGCCCGAGGGCGTGCTGGCGGCCGCCGCGTTGCGCTGCATCGGCGGCCAGATGCAGGGCCGGCTGATCTACGAGAATGACGAGCAGCGCGAGCGCGCGAAGTCCATGGGCATCGCCGATCCGGACCGCGTCTTCAACGTGGAGGATATGGCGAAGGGCGACGTGATGTTCTCGGCCACGGGCGTGACCAGCGGCGCCATGCTGCGCGGCGTGCGCCGCCATGCGGCGGGCGCGGTGACGCATTCGATCGTGATGCGCAGCAAGACGGGCACGGTCCGCTACATCGAGGGCCACCACAACTTCGCCATCAAGCCCAACAGCTTTCTGGGCTGACGCGGGCCTTGGCCGGCAGCGGGCTCCTGGACGCAGATCCCTCTCCGGAGGCGGTGCTGGGCGTGACGCGCAGTGCCACCGGCCGCCGCTGGGTGTGGCGGGAGGCGGATGCGCGCACGGGGCTCGCCATCGCGCAGCGGCTGGAGGTGCCGGAACTCGTCGGCCGCCTCCTCGCCGCGCGCGGCGTGGGGGTGGATGGCGCGGCGGATTTCCTCGAACCCCGGCTGCGGGCGCTGATGCCCGACCCTTCCTGCCTGCGGGATATGGATCTGGCCGCCGGGCGGCTGGCCCAGGCGGTGCGCGCTGGGGAGCGCGTGGCGATCTTCGCTGATTACGATGCGGACGGCGCCTGTGCCGGGGCGCTGATGACCCAGGTGCTGCGCGACCTCGGCGTTCAGGCTACCCATTACGTGCCGGACCGGATCAAGGAGGGCTACGGCCCCAACGCGCCGGCCATTTCAGCACTTTGCGACGCGGGGGCGACGCTGATCGTCTGCGTCGATTGCGGCATTTCGGCCCATGCAGCGCTGGAAGCGGCGCATGGGCAGGCCGAAGTGGTGGTGCTGGATCATCACAAGGCCGAGGGGCCGCCACCCGCGATCCTGGCAACGGTGAATCCCAACCGGCTGGACTGCGAATCGGGCCTTCGCACCCTCTGCGCCGCGGCCGTCTGCTTCATGGCCGCCGTGGCGCTGCACCGAACTCTTCGCCGCAGCGGTTTCTTCGAAAGCCGCCCGGAACCGCAACTGCTGGATCATCTGGACCTCGTCGCCATTGCGACGGTTTGCGACGTGATGCCGCTGACCGGCCTGAACAGGGCGCTGGTGTCGCAGGGGCTGCGCGTGATGGCCCGTCGCGGGCGTCCTGGCATCGCAGCGCTGCTGGAGGTGGCGGGGGTGAAGGATGTACCCAGCGCCCATTCCCTAGGCTTCGGCCTTGGGCCCCGCATCAACGCCTCGGGGCGCATCGGGGAGAGCGACCTGGCACTGCGCCTGCTGCTGGAGGCCGATCCGTTGGAGGCCCAGGCCATGGCGGAGCGGCTCGATACCACCAACCGCCGCCGCCAGGAGGTGGAGGCGGAGGTGATGGGCACCGCGCTGAGCATGGCCGAGCAGGCGGTCGCCGCCGGCCATCCCGTGCTGCTGATCTGCGGGGAAGGATGGCATCCCGGTGTCGTCGGGATCGTCGCCGGGCGGGTGAAGGAGAAATTCAACCGGCCGACGCTGGTGGCGGGCGTCTCGGACGGCTTCGCGAAGGGGTCTGGCCGTTCCGTGCCGGGGATCGATCTGGGTGCGGCCATCATCGCGGCCCGCCAGGCTGGGTTGCTGGAGACCGGTGGTGGCCATGCCATGGCCGCCGGCTTCGGCTTCCGCGCGGAGAAACGGGAAGCGCTGCAGGCCTTCCTGAATGAGCGCCTGGCCAGTGCCGCGGAACTGCCGGATGCGGCGGCGCTGGTGGTGGAGGGAACGCTCTCCGTGGCGGCCGCCAATACCCTGCTGGCGGAGCAGGTCGGTCGGCTGGCTCCCTTCGGCGCGGGCAATGAGGAGCCGGTTTTCGCGCTTCGCCGGGCACGGGTCGCCCGCGCCGACCGGGTGGGCAAGGAGGGTGCAACCGTCCGCCTCTTCCTCGAGGGGGAGGGAGGAGGGCGCCTCAAGGCTGTCTGCTTTCGCGCGAAGGATGGGCCGCTGGCGGAACTATTGCTCGGGGCGAGGGGAATGCCGCTGCATCTCTGCGGAACGCTGCGGGCGGAGAGCTGGAACGGCGATGTCTCGACCTGCCTGCATGTGCAGGACGCGGCGCCGGCCTGAGGCACCGCGGGTTGCCCTGGGCGGTGGCTCGTCCTAACTCGCGCCGCTGATGACAGGGATGGGCCTTCCGGTTCTCTGCCCCGTCTATCCGGACAGATCGCGGAGACCCCATGCCGCCTAGCCGTTTCCTGATCCCCCTGCTGCTGCTCGCCGGCTGTGGCAGCGACTATTCCGCCGATACCTATGCCACCCGCGCGGTGCAGCAGGTGAACCAGGTCCAGCAGGGCGTGATCATCGGCGCGCGTGAGGTGGCCATCTCGGCGGATGGGGCAACCGGCGCTGCAGTGGGTGCCGCTGCGGGGGGGATTGTCGGTGGGGCAACGCCAGGCAGCAGCCTCACCTCCGCTCTGGCCGGGGTGGGCGGCGGCTTGATCGGCGGGCTGTTCGGCAGCGCCAGCGAGCGGGTCGTGAGTGAGAATCGGGGCACCGAGTACATCGTCCGAAAGGCGAATGGGGAGATGGTGAACGTCACGCAGCGGGACGTGCCACCGCTCCCGATCGGCCAGAAGGTGCTGGTGATTGCCGGTGCCCAGGCGCGAATCGTGCCGGACTACACGGTGCAGGAGGTGCCCGCGCCTGCGGGGCAGCAGCCGTCGGTCATGCAGGCGCCGGTCCGGGCCGACCTGCAGCAGGACGCGCCGCAGGCACCCGCAGAGGCGCCGGTTCGGAGCGAGTTGCCGCCCGCAGAGCCCGCTCCGGCCTCAACAGAGGCTCTGCCCTCGCCACGCAGCCCCCTCGTTCCGCCTGAAGCCCCCCTTTCGTTGTGACACGGTGGCTGGACGTGGACGGTCAGGCGTTGTAGTCACCGGCCGCCCACGCTGATCTGGCGGGGTCCGGCCTGTCCCGTTCGTCTAGAGGCCTAGGACGCGGCCCTTTCAAGGCTGCAACACGGGTTCGAATCCCGTACGGGACGCCACCTTTCTTTTCAGTGGGTTATGCGACCAAACCGCCTTACTCGGCGGCTCCAGTGGTCAGTTTACACTTCGGTTGCCAGTGCCTTCTTCGCCTTCGCGGCGGCCCTCCCGGTCACACCAGGCGCCTTAGTCCGGTTCCCCGTGGACTCGGCCTCCGACAGTATTCCCCTGAAGATCTCTACCAGCCGCTCGGGCGCCTCGTCCTGTTGCAAAGGGGGTTAGAGCGTCCAGCCCATAGAGGCGGCCGGTGACCGCCTCCAGCTCGAACCGGCGCCAGCGGGCTTGCTCGACCGGGGGAAGACCCTGGGCAGCGGAAAGACCTGGGCCTTCACCAGCGCCCGGAAGTCGCGGCTCGTGTACCCGGTAAGCCTGGCAGCCGTGGCCTTGTCCATCATCAGCGGCCAGTAGGGTGGCCGAGCCATCAGGCACTTCCACCTCCCGCAGCGGCCGCTGGCTGGCGAGTTCGAGGAGCACGTCAGCTTGGCAAGGGGCGCCGGGCTTGCACCAGCAGGCGAGGTTCTTGCCGCGAATGGCCGGCAGCGCCGCCAGAATCGCGGCGGCGATGGTCGCTTTCAGGCCCCTGCCACCAAGCATTCATGCGATGCCCGGCATCCACTAGCGTAAGCGCGGCGTGACCACCCTTCTTGAACGTCGCAGCTGATCCCGCGAGGTATGCCGTCGCGGAGGGTGTGGCGATGGCGCGATGGGTGGCAAGCACGAGTGCCAGCACCAGTGCTAGCACTGGAG
>NZ_JAOXLP010000021.1 GCF_025791835.1 Roseomonas xinghualingensis | reverse complement strand
TGCTGACCCGCCTTGTCGAGGGCTGGCCCAACAGCCGCATCGACGAGCTCATGCCCTGGTGCTGGGCCGACCCGAAAACGCCCCGAGCGTCAGCCAATCACGGCAAGGGCCTGTAGCCCTCGCTTACGGAGCTCCTCCATAGCCCGACGCAAAGAGCCTCGGCTTCCGGATGCGATCCTGGACCAGTTGCTGTCCGAAAATTGGGCAGCCCAGTGCGGACTATCCTCACCCTAGGCCACAGAGGAGACGCGCCCTGGGCCATGTGCTTCCCGTGAGGAGGCCCCAGCTCAGAACGCTCAGTGCTAGGCCCGCCCACCATGTCGCCCATGGGGAGCCCCGCCAAACAGGCGCGATTGTGTGATAACTTGAGCCGCTTCAGCATGGCCCAGATGGTTATTAGCGAGACCCGCACCACGCCGCGCTCGATCAGGACTGCTCGGATCTCGGCCAACGTATTCCCTTCCGCTTGGTCGTCGGCTTGCGGAGGAGCTCCTCCTGCCCAGTCAGCAACGGCTTGCGGTAGCCGCCAATCCGGGCCGGGCGGTGCTGCCAGTCTGACGGACCCGCCGCGGCAGCTTGATCGCCGTCGAGGCTCAAACGGCACACCGGGTAGTCGCTCCGGCGCCTAGGCGCCCTCCTCAACAGCCCGCGGAGCATCCGCGGCCTGCGTGCCAAGCGGCCCGAATCATCCTGGCAGCGAGAGAACCTCCACCGGCCAGCGGAAGACGAAATCGCTCGAGCGCCAGTTGTTCCACAGCTATGCCCGCAGTTGTTCAGAGTGCATGCATAAATGCACATATCTATTCTTTGCTGTGCAATATTATTTCGTATAAAATTAATCGTTAGAAGTATAGGGAAAGATGATGTGCAATATTTCTTGTGGTGGCCCATTGGCGCCGATTCTGTTGAAGAAGCCGGACGGTATCGACGATGCGCCGCGGAGCGGCATGAGCTGCCGGAGCTGACGCGTGCCAGCCTCGTGCGACTGGAGGAGCGCAGCGAGGACACGGTGTATCTCAGCATTCGTTCGGGCGACGATGCGCTTTGCACGGCGCGGCAGGAAGGGCGCTTTCCCATCAAGACGCTTACCCTCGCGGTCGGGGATCGCCGCCCACTTGGCGTCGGCGTCGGCAGCCTGGCACTTCTGGCCGCGCTGCCGGATGCGGAGGTGGAGCGTGTGATCACCGGGAATGCTGACCGCCTGCGGTCCTACACCGCCTTTCGCCCCGCAAAGCTGCGGGAGTTGGTGGAGCGCACTCGCGCGGAGGGCTATGCCACCAATCCCGGCATGGTGCTGCAGGGCATGATGGCGGTGGGCGTACCTGTCCGCACGGGCGGGAGCCAGGTGGCCGGCGCCTTGAGCATAGCGGCCATCGAGGGCCGGATGCAGCCGGAACGCCGCGCCCAGCTGGTCGCCTGGCTGGAGGAGGAGGCAACGGCCATCGCAGGGCGGCTGGACACGACCGGAGGTTCTACAGCCCCGTCCGCGCCTGCCACTCCTTCGCGCCCATGACGAGGAAGTCATAGACATGGGCGTAGAGCATGGGGGGCACCTTCCATGCCTCGATGTCATGTGGCTTCAGCATCATGCCTGCGGGCTTGCCGGCACGGTGGTTCCGGACAGTAGTCTCCTTGATCGTCCGGACCATCTCCGGCCTGTGTAGCCGCCGGCAAAGCCCATGCTCTTGGCGAGGTCAACGCCGATGAAAAAGGCCGCCGCGAGAACTCCACAAGCCCCGGTGACGGATAGTTCGGGTTGAGCAGGAGGGGGCTCTCCTTCGTGGCAGGCTTCGCCTTGAACCGGGCTGCAGCGGTCATGGAGTTCCCATCAGGACCGGCGCGCCCAGTTGAGCAGCACCTCGGAAGCGTGCATGCCCGGCGCCGCACCAAGCCGGCGGGCTGTCTCGTTCACCACGGAGATGACTCCGTCATGGAAGACGGAGGCGGCGTCGCCGATACGAGCGGAGGTGGCGGAGACGGTGAAGGAGGCGATACCACGCCCGTCGAGTGCGGGAAGGCGCGTGGTCCTGGCATCCTCAATGCCGATCCCCGCGTCGTGGAAGACGCCCGCGAAGCCCTCTACCCGCAAGGCCATGGAGGGGACGCCGCCCACCAGTCCTCCATGAGATCCGGTGACGATGATCTGCCCCGCATCCTCCGGCAGGACGAGAGATGCGGAGTCCAGCAGCAGGATGCGCCGCGCCCCACCCGGAACCGGCACCTCGCCGCGCGCCTCGCCGAGGACCGGCGCGGTCGTGCGGACATGCCGCGCTTTCCGTAGCAGTCCCGCCGCAGCGTCGCAATTCATCCCCGGCGCGACGCTCACGGCGCGGGCGGGTGCGTTCGCGTGGCTGATGACGCCACGCGCCCGCATGTCGGCCGTGTCGCCGATCCGACAGGAAAGATGGGAGACGGTGGCGGCGGCGATGCCCAGCGCCTCCAGATAGGGCAGGGAGCCGATCCCCGCATCCTCCTTGCCCAACCCGGCATCGTTCAGGATCACGGCGCGGGCATTGGCCTTGGCCGTCAGGTAGCCTGGATAGCGTCCACCATGCGAGCCGGAGAGGATGACGGCGCCGTTCGCCTCCGGCGGCAACTTCGTAATCGTGTCCGCCGTGATGATGGGGATGGTCGTGATCTCGGTGTTCATGCCGGGCCTCTTTGCAAGCTCGGCGACGTCGGACGTGCCGAGGGATTGGTACATGCAAAGCACCCCCGTTTTGCTCCTTGAGCCAAGCCCGGAGCCTCCGCGATCAGCGCGATATGGATCGCGATGAGGAGCTGTTTTATCAGCTTCGCCGTGGAGCCCTGCCCGGCGCGGTAGAGCTGGCGGCAATAGGTGTGGTTGGCTGGACTGCGGCCAGCTAGGCGGCATCGGGCCCGAGGCGATGATGGTCAGCGAGCCGACTTCCGCGCCCGTGATGCCGCGCCACCTTCCTCGAGATGAACGGCCTCAGCTTGTTTGACCAGAACGGGGATCGCCTCGCCGGCTTTCACCATGCGCATATGTGCACGCCATGCGCCGCGATCGCTGTGCACACATCTTCATGTCCGTCTTCTGCCTTGCCGCCACTGTCTTCTTCTGGGTCAATGAGGCCTGAGCCTAATATCCAATCAGAAAATAATTCATGAGGAAGCACCAGGATGGACCGTCGCATTCTCCTTGCCGGCGTTGGCATGGCGCTCGCCACGCCGCATCTCGCACGCGCCCAGACCGGCTATCCCGAGCGGCCAATTCGCCTCATTGTCCCTTTTCCGCCCGGTGGCGGTACAGACATGATCTCGCGCGAGATCGGCACCCGTGTCGCCGCAGCGACCGGCTGGACGGTGGTTGTGGACAATCGCCCGGGGGCGGGCGGTAACATCGGCCTTGACGCAGTGGCGAAGGCAGCACCGGACGGCCACACCATCGGCATGGGCCAGACTGCGAACCTCGCTATCAACCCCGCGCTCTACCGCAATATGCCCTATGACGTGCTTCGAGACTTCACGCCGATCGGGCTGGTGGCCCAGCAGCCAAACATCATCGTGGTCGGGAAGCACTCGCCAGTGCAAAGCCTCAGCGATCTTCTTGCCGCGGCACGGGCGCAGCCTGGCCACCTTTCCGCCGGACATCCGGGCAACGGCACCGTTGGCCACCTCTCCGGCGAAGTGCTGAACCGCTTGGCAGGTGTCCAGATTACCCAGGTTCCTTACCGGGGCGCTGGCACGGTGGTGACCGACCTTCTCGCAGGGCGGCTCGATGTTTATTCGGCCAATCCACTCTCGGTGAAGGGAGTGCTGCAGGCGGGCGAAGTCCGCGCCATTGCCGTGACTTCGGCGGCGCGCACCCGCGCCTTTCCGGAGGTGCCAACGGTTGCCGAGCAGGGCTTCCCCGGCTTCGAGGCAATGAACTGGACGGGCTTGGTTGCGCCGGCCCGGCTGCCGGAGCCGATCCTCACCCGTTGGAACGAAGAGATGCGAAAGGCCGTTTCTGGTCCCGAGATCGTGTCTCGCCTTGCTACAGAAGGCAGCGAGCCGGTCGGATCCACGCCGGCCGAATTCCGCGCCAAGCTTGAGGCGGAACTCACGAAATGGGGCCAGGTGGTGCGCGAAGGCAAGCTCGCGCTCGATTGAAGGTATCCGCGGGGAGGCGCGTTGCCTGCCCATAAAGCAAAAATGCCGTGTATCAGATGCTGGAGACGCCGCCCCCGGTGCACGCATCGGCCGCTGCGTGCCATGACCATCTGGTCCGCATCGCTTGATGCGGAAGATACGCTGGCCAGCCATCTGCGCCCACAAGCCATGCGGCCCCATGACCTTGGCTGCCGCCAGCAGGAGCATCGATCAGACCCGGCACGGTACCGTCAGGCGCCCTCCCTTGTCTTTGACATGCCCCTGGAAACCGCCTTAGTATCATTCTTATCAAAGAAAGAAAATTCTTGCTTCCGAATGCAAGCCACGTGGCCAGAGGCGGCGAGATGGATGGAGAACACCATGTCCGTCATGACCCTGCCCCGATGCTCCCGGCCATCCGATGGCTCCGGCGGCCAGGCATGGCTCCGCAGGGCCCTGTTCCAGCCTGATTCTATCGCTATCATTGGCGCCTCCTCGGATCCTGCGAAGCTCGGCGGGCGTCCGGTGGATTACCTGAAGAGGTTCGGCTTCGCCGGGCGGATCTATCCGGTGAATGGCTCTGGCGAGGTGGTGCAGGGGCTTCCAGCCTTTCGCAGCGTCGCCGACCTTCCTGAAACGCCAGACCAAGCCCTGGTGATCGTGCCGGCCCAGGCCGTGGAGCCGGCGCTGGAGGCCTGCGCCGCGCGGGGAATCCGGCTGGTACAAGTGCTTTCCTCCGGTTTTGCCGAGGAGGGGCCGGAGGGTGCCGTGCGACAGAAGCGGATCCTGGCCGTAGCGCGCCGAGCGGGCATTCGCATTACCGGGCCGAATGCGCTTGGCTCTGTCAGCGTGCCTGATGGGCTTTTCGCGACCTTCACCACCACGCTGGACAGCATGCGCTTCCGGCCCGGCCGCGTTTCCTTCGTGACACAGAGCGGCGCCTTCGCCTCCCATGCCTATGCCTGCGCGCATCTGCGTGGGATCGGGATGAGCCGTGCGGTCGCAACCGGTAACGAGGCCGACCTGGACGTGGCGGAATGCATTGCCCTGTTGGCCGATGACGAGGGCACCTCGGTGATTTGCGCGGCGCTGGAGGGGTGCCGGGACGGTGCGAGGCTGCGCGCGGCGTTGCTGAAGGCAGCACAGGCGGGCAAGCCGGTAATTGTAATGAAGGTGGGCGCCAGCGAGGCGGGGGCGGCCGCGGCGGCGACGCATACGGGTTCCCTTGCTGGCGAGGACCGCGTCTACGACGCCGTGCTACGCGAGGGCGGTGCCTGGCGTGCCCAGAGTATCGAGGAGATGATCGACATCGCCCAGCTCTGCAGCCTGGGCGGCATGCCGGGCGGGCGGGAGGTGGGCATCGTGTCCATCTCCGGCGGGATCGGCGTGCTGATGGCCGATGCTGCGAGCGCCGCCGGTCTATCGCTGCCGGCCTTTCCGCCGGAGGTGCTCGGTGCGGTGATTGAAAGCCTGCCCGCCGCGGCTGGGGTAAACCCGGTGGACACCACGGCCAACGCGATCCCGCGGATGGATGCAGTGGAGACGCTGATCGGCAGCGCACTGGAGCGCACGGCTATTCCGACCATCGTCACCTATTTTGCCCATACGCTGCGAAATCCGGCGCTGTTTGCGAAGGTGGAGCAGGGCTTCCGGCGGCTGCGGCAGCGTTATCCAGATCGCCTCCTCATTGTCGTCGCCACTTTGGACGAGACGGTGAGGGACCGGCTGGGGGAGATCGGCATTCCTGTCTTCGACGATCCTTCCCGCGCTTTACGCGCGCTGGGGGCGGGCGCCGCCCTACCGGGGCTCCAGGCCGCCGCCGAGGTGCTGCTGGCCGTGCCGCCACTCCATGGCGAAGCGATCGATACGCGGCACGAAGCAGGCGCCAAGGCGCTGCTGGCCGCCGTCGGCGTCCCGGTTCTTCCGGAGCGCGTCGTGACCGATGCGGCCGGGGCCGTGGCGGCCGCCCAGGCCGTTGGCTACCCGGTTGTTGCGAAGATCCTGTCGGAGGACATACCGCATAAAACGGAGATCGGCGGCGTCCTGCTCGGGTTGGCGGATGCGGCCTCGGTCGCGGCGGGCTTCCAGACGCTGATGGAGCGGGCGCGGGCGCATGCGCCCACGGCTCGGATCGATGGCGTGCTTATCGCACCAATGGCGGGCAAGGGGCTGGAAACCATCATCGGCGTTCAGCAGGACCCGGTCTTCGGCCCCATGATAATGTTCGGGCTGGGCGGCATCGCCGTAGAGTTGTTCCAGGATATCTCCTTCGGCTCCGCGCCGCTCTCGCCAGCCCGCGCCGCGCGCCTGATCGACCAAGTGCGCGGCGCCTCTCAACTGCTCAAGGGATGGCGCGGCAGCCCGCCGCTCGACCGAGATGCGCTGGTCGCAGCGCTGTGCCGGGTTTCGGAGTTGGCGGCTTCGCGCCCGGCGGAGATCCGTTCGATCGAGATCAACCCGCTCCTCGTGCGGGCCGAGGGAGTCGTCGCGCTCGACGCGCTGGTCGTCTCTGTACCAGGAGCTGTTTGACGTCGGTGACGCGGGCAGCCTAGTCTGCCGGAAATAAAATAAGCATTCACAGACGTGAATGGGGGGGCCTTGGAGACAGACACCGGGTACGCTGCTCAGCAGGCGCCGCTGGGGAACGAATCCCCAACCCTCTATGAGGATTTTGTGCCTGGCCGGCTGCTGGGCAGCGCGCCCTACAGGCTCGATCCCTCGGTGATCGCGCAGTGGCGCCGCCTCTTCCCAGCGGATGATCTGGGCGAGCTGATGCCGCATGGCATGGTCGCGGTCGTCTCCATGCGAGCCTATGGCGAGGTGGTTCCCCACCGTCCGCCCGGCAACATCCATGCGAGCCAGCATTTCGCCCTGTTCCGGCTTCCTCGCATCGGCGGAGACCTAGTGACGACCGTGTCCTGTACCGCCAAGGAGATCCGGCGTGAACGGCGGCGTGTTACATTGGCAATGGAGACGCGAGGCGAGGAAGGATTTCTCTTCAGCGGGCGGATGACCGTGCTGTGGGCGGCATGACTCCCACCCTGGCCATGCTGCCTGCGGTGAGCCTCCATGTCGATCGTGAGGCGGTGCTCGCCTATGCTGCGATCACCGATGACTTCAATCCCGTGCATGTGGACGAGGCTTTCGCCGCCACCACGGCCTTCGGCCGGCCCATTGCGCATGGAATGCTGTCGCTGAACCTCATTTGGCAGTCGCTCCGGCAGGCTCTGGGCAGCGGGGTGCCGGTCTCCATGGATATCCGCTTCGTGCGGCCCGTGCTGATGGGCATGCGGGTCACCTCGGGCGGGGCAGCACGCAGCGACGGGCCTGGCTATGAGGTATGGGTCCGCGACGAGACCGGCGAGGCCGTGATCACCGGCGTGGCCATTCCTGGCGGGGAGGGGACGGTGGAGGGTTATCCGGCATGAGGCGAGAGGATGAGCCGCAGAGGGATGGCTACGAGGCCGTTGGCTGGGCCAGGGATGATGGGATCGGAACCCTCACCCTCCACTACCCGGAGAGGCGCAACGTGCTGAACGCCCACATGCACCCGGAGATTGCCAACGTCACGGCGGGGATGAGGGAGGAGGGCGCCGCATGAGCCCTGGCCGTGCCGTTATCACCGGAGCCGCCGATACGGCGGTGGGCGAACTGCCCGGATCGACCTGCATGGGGCTGCATGCCGAGGCGGCCGGGCTCGCCCTGGCCGATGCAGGGCTGCGGCCCGGCGACATCGATGGCGTGCTCTGCGCCTATTCCTTCAGCGAACCGCATCTGATGCTCGCTTCCGTCTTTTGCGAGTATTTCGGCATCCAGCCTGCCTACTCCGCCGCGATCCAGGCGGGCGGGGCCACGGGCTGCATCATGATTATGCAGGCGTCCGCGCTGGTGGAGGCGGGAATCTGTCGGCATGTGCTTGTCGTCGCGGGTGATAACCGCCTGACCGGGCTTTCGCGCGACCGCGCCGTGGCGGCGCTGTCCGAGGTCGGGCACCCGCAGTTCGAGCGGCCCTTCGG
Source organism: Roseomonas xinghualingensis (assembly GCF_025791835.1). Taxonomy (GTDB): domain Bacteria; phylum Pseudomonadota; class Alphaproteobacteria; order Acetobacterales; family Acetobacteraceae; genus Roseomonas; species Roseomonas xinghualingensis. The sequence continues at coordinate 57,068 of NZ_JAOXLP010000021.1, read as the reverse complement.
CGTGACGGTTCCCGCCCTTTATGCGCTGGTGGCGCACGCCTACATGCATGAATACGGCGTGACGCCCGAGCATCTGGCTGCCATGGCGGTGGCCAGCCGCACCCATGCGGTGCGTAATCCGAAGGCGCAGATGCGGGTGCCGATCACGGTGGCTGACGTGCTGGCCAGCCTGCCGATCGCGGAGCCACTGCGGCTGCTAGACTGCTGCCTGATCTCCGATGGCGGCGCGGCGTTGGTCATCAGCGCGCCGGATGCGGCACGGGATACGGCGCAGCGGCCGGTCACGTTGCTGGGCGCCGGGCAGAAGAACACGCATGAGCATCTGGTTGCCGCCCCGAGCCTGACCAATTTCGGCTGCCGCGAGAGCGCGGCGCAGGCCTTCGCCCGTGCTGGGGTGAAGCCCGCCGACATCCATGTGGCCGAGATCTATGACAGCTTCACCGTCACCTTGCTCGTTGAGTTGGAGTCCATCGGCTTCTTCGAGAAGGGAGAGGCAGGCCCGGCGGCGCTGGACGGAGCGCTTGACCTCGGTGGACGGTTGCCCTGCAACACCCATGGCGGGCTGATGTCCTACGCGCATTCCGGAGCGGCGGGCGGCCTGTTCCACGTCGTGGAGGCGGTACGGCAGCTTCGCGGAGAAGCGGCGGCGCGGCAGGTGCCGGATGCGGAACTGGCCTTCGTCCATGGCGATGGCGGCATCCTCTCCGCCCATTGCTCGCTCGTGCTGGGAAGGAGCTGAGATGGCGGAGGACCCTGCCAGACTGCTTCCGGTGCCCAATGCGGATACCGCACCCTTCTGGGAGGGCGCCGCGCGTGGCGAGCTGCGGCTGCAACGCTGCGCCGCCTGCGGCCAGGCCCAGTTTCCGCCGCGCGCCATCTGCGTTCATTGTCACGCGCCGGCCCCTGCCTGGGAGGCGGCAAGCGGGCGCGGGCGGCTGGTGAGCCACACGCGCGTGCACCGCCCGCCCTCGCCGGCCTTCAAGCCGGACCTGCCCTATGTGGTGGCGCTGGTGGCGCTGGAGGAAGGGCCGCGGATCATGGTGAATCTCCGTGGCGTGGCGGCGGCGGAGCCGCGGATAGGGGGGGCGCTGCGGATCCGCTTCGGCCCGCCCGGGGGGGCGCATATCATCGCCTTGCCCTATGCCGAAGAGGACCCGGTGCAGCGTTAGGGGGACATGCCGGCGGACCTGGAAGAGGCCCGCCCGCCGCGCAGTGAACGAAGCATAACAACAACACAGGATGGAAACAGTCCGATGATCGTTCTTCCGCGCCGCGTCGCGCTCATGGCGTCCCTTGCAGGCCTGCTGCCCGCCACCGCACGGGCGAGCAACTGGCGGCCGAGCCAGCCGATCAAGCTGATCGTCGCCGCGGCACCAGGCGGCACCACGGATATCATGGCCCGGCTGCTTGCGGCACATCTGCAGTCCCGCTGGGGCGCCTCCGTGGTGGTGGAGAACAAGGGGGGCGGCGGCGGCACCATCGCGGCGGCCGAGGTCGCCCGCGCAGCGCCGGACATGCTGACGCTGCTGAGCACCAATATAGGCCCGCAGAGCATCGCCTATTCGCTGTTTCGCAACCTTCCCTACAAGCCTGAGAACTTTCAGCCCGTTTCGAACATGATCCGCACAGCGAATGTGCTGGTGCTGCATCCGTCGGTGCCGGCGTCCACCGTGCCGGAACTTGTCGCCTATCTCCGCCGCAACCCGGGCAAGATGACCTATGGCACTGCGGGTGTCGGACAGTCCCCGCATGTCTGCGGCGCCTGGTTCAGCCAGCTCACGGGTACTGAGGCCGCAGCGGTGCATTACCGCGGCTCGGCACCCGCCATGCTGGACCTGATGGCCGGCAACATCCAGTTCATGTTCGACAATCTCTCTACGGCGATCCAGCAGGTCCGCAACGGGAAGGTGAAGGCCCTTGCCGTCACGAGCGTGGAGCGCAATCTGCGCCTGCCTGACATCCCCGCGCTCCGCGAAACCATGCCGGAGCTGGCCGAGTACGAGATGAATTCCTGGTTTGGCATCGTCGCCCCCACCGGCGTGCCACGCCCCGCGCTGGAGGCGGTGAACCTGGAGATCAAGGCACTGCTCGCGACGCCAGAGGCCAGGGCCCGTTTCGATGAAATGGCTGGCACGCCTGCCTATGGCACGCCTGAGGAGTTCACGGCCTTCATCAATAACGAGATCGAGAAATGGGGCGCAGTGGTGCGGCGCGAGGGGGTACAGATCGACGCAACCTAGCCCGGCGCGCCTGATCGGTGCGCCTCGGGCTTTGCTGCCCGCTTCCTGGAGATTCCGCATGCTCCGGCGTCGCCCTTCGTGCGCCGCCCGTCCGCAAGCCGGAGCCCTGCGCGACCGTGGCTGACCGGCATTCCGGGCCCCCAAGACGGCGCATCCCCGCGGCAAGTGGCAGCAGAACAGCGGGCGTGTGCGCCGCGCCCTGTTCGATGCGGCGGCGCGTGTGGCTGGCGAGTTCGGCTATGCGGAGGCCTCCATCGCACGGAGCACCGAGGCTGCCGGCGTGGCGCAGGGCACCTTCTACAACTACTTCGCCTCGCGGCAGGATTTCCTCGATCAGCTCCTACCGGCTCGGGGCTAGGAGATGCTGGCGCATATCGCGAGGGAAGTTCACGGGGTGACCGGGGAGGTCGATCGGGAGGAGCAGTGCTTCGCGGCCTTCTTCGGATTTCTGCAGCAGCGCCCGGCCTTCTTCAGGATCCTGAATGGGGCGGAGCTTTTTGCGCCAGAGGGATTCCGGAAGCATTTCGCGAACATCGCCGATGACTGCTTGGCCGCGCTTCGCAATGCTCGTGCGCGCGGCACGCTGCCCGGTTTCATGGAGGATGAACTGGAGCCGCTAGTTTTCCTCCTTATGGCCATGCATAGCTACACAAGCATGCGCTACGCCTATGCCGATGATGGGCAGGCCAAGCGTCGTCCCGATGCGCTTTGGAGCGCCTATGCCAAGCTGATTCGCAACGGCCTGACCGGTGGCGGCCCTGAGTTGGTAAAGAGGCAGGACAGAAATGAATGACCGCTCAGCTTTCTCGTTGACGCTCGAACCGCGTGGCACCTAGCCTTCCTTCGCGGCGCTCGAAGCGCCCATGGCACTGGCGGAAAGCTGGGCCCGAGGGAGAGAGAATGTCCAAAACCGATCCTGGTGGCGCGAGCCGCCGCGGCCTTCTTGCGGCATCGGCGGGAATGGGCGCCGCTGCAATCACGGGATTCCCCATGGTTGCCCGAAGCCAGGGGCGACGACCCATCCGCATCGGCATGCCGACCATCCTTTCCGGACGCGTCGCGCAGCTTGGCATCTCCTCCCGCGATGCGGTGCTGATGGAGGTGGAGAAGTTCAACGCCGAGGGTGGGCTGGACGGCCGGCCGATCGAGGTGATCGTGCGTGACAGCCGTGGCGTGCCAGCGGAAGCGGCGCGGCTGGCGCGCGAGATGATCAGCGACGGCGTGGATATTCTCTTCGACGGCGAGCCTTCATCCGGCGGCTTCGCCGTGCATGAGGTGGTGCGCGAGACGGGCACGCTGACCCTGCACATCAACACCGAAACATCGGCGATGAGCGCCGATCCAAAGCAGCGCTTCTGGAATGCCTTCCGTATCGCGCGACAGGGCATCCATGATTCCATTGCGGGCGGCGTCTATGCGGCAGAAATCGTTAAGGCGAAGAACCTTCGCCGTTGGATGACCGTCTCGCCGGACTATGCCTATGGCCGCGATACCACGGCCGAGTTCATCGAGTACCTGAAGTACTTCACGCCGGACGTGCAGGTGGTCGGAGAAACCTGGCCGAAGCTGTTCCAGCCGGACTACACAGAGAATGTGACGCGCCTTGCCCAGGGACGTCCACAGGCCGTGTATTCCTGCCTCTGGGCTGGCGATCTCGTCGCCTTCGTGGAACAGGCCGCGCTATATGGGCTGTTCAGCCAGTCGCAGTATTTCGCTGTCAACATGGCGGACTACACCACGCTGAAACAGATTAAGCAGCTGCCGCGCGGCGTGCATTCCGGCAACCGCTACTTGTCCAGCTACCCGGCCCAGCCTACCAATGCGGCGTTCGGACGGGACTATCAGCGCCGCTACAACAACTACCCCACCAACTGGGCCTGGCAGGCCGCGACGGCGGTGCATCTGACCACCGCCGCGCTGAAGAAGGTGGGCAGCACCGACCCGCGCCAGCTGGCGTCGGCGCTGCGCGGCCTGACCATCGACAGCCCCTTTGGCGCCGATGGAAAGGTGACCATGCGGGCCGAGGACCAGACGCTGGTGGGCTACGCCATTGGCTGGGGCACGACCATTCCCGCCGAGCCCTATGTCGAGGGCATCAAGACGGCCGACTGGAACCAGATCACCCAGCTTGAGCAGGAATGGAAGAAGGGCAAGGGCTGGGCCTGAGCCTTTACCCGGGGCCGCGTCGCGCGCGGCCCTTCGCCTTTCTGCCTGGAGCGGACCTCATGGATCTCGGCGAACTCGCGGCCTGTATGGGCTCACTTCCTTGCGTGATTACACAAGTTTCGGCGGGCCTTACCATCGGCCTTCTTCTTTTTCTTGTGGCTTCCGGCCTCACATTGATCTTCGGCGTGCTGGGGCTGGTGAATTTTGCCCATGGCACGCTCTATATGCTGGGCGCCTATTTCGCCCTTTCTGCCTATGAGCTGACTGAAAGCTTCCTGGTGGCGACGCTCGCCGGAACACTTGGCGTAGCAGTCTTCGGCCTGCTCATGGAGCGCACCTTGTTCCGCCGCATCTATGGTGCGGACGTGCTGATGCAGCTCCTGGTCTGCTACGCCGTCATCCTTATCATGGACGATGTGGTGAAGATCGTCTGGGGTGGCGACTTCCTGAAGATGGACATGCCGGAGACCTTCCGGCGGCCCCCACTTCTGATCGGCGGCGGCATCGTCCCACTCTTCTATCTCGTGCTCTTCGGCATCACACTCGCCGTGGCGCTGCTTCTCGCGCTGGGAATGAGCCGGACGCGCTTCGGCCGCACCGTGCGCGCCGCGGCGGTCAACCCGGCCATGGTGGCCTCACTGGGGGTGAATACCAGCTTCGTCTTTGCGGCGGTCTTCGCCGTCGGTTCGGGGCTGGCGGGACTTGCGGGCGCGCTGTCTGCGCCGATCCGCTCCGTGGTGCCAGGTGCGGGCGTCTCGATACTGATTGAGAGCTTCATCGTGACCGTGATCGGCGGCATGGGATCGATCGGCGGCGCGTTGGCCGCTGCGTTGCTGATCGGCCTCACTCGGTCCTTCGGTTCCATTGGATTCCCCCTGTTCACAGAGGGGCTGATGTTCCTGATGATGGCCGCCATCCTGCTCGTGAAACCGAGCGGCCTGGCCGGGAAGCACCTGGCATGAGGCGCCTCTCCGGCTGGCGTGGCGACGTGTTAGCTGCTCTCGGCGCGCTTCTCGTTGCCGCCGTACTTGTGCTCGGCCTCGGCTCGAACGGGCTGGTGGACTTCATCATCCGCTTCGGGATCTTCGGCCTTCTGGTGCTGTCCCTGAACCTGCTGATCGGAACAGCGGGGCTCGTCTCCTTCGGTCATGCGGCCTTCTTCGGCAGCGGAGCCTATGCCTTCGGGCTGTTGATGCAATCGGGTGGCTGGTCGGTCCCGGCTGCCATTCTCGCGGCCTTGCTCTGGAGCGCGCTGCTCGCCCTGGCCATCGGGGCGCTCTGTGTGCGCCTGTCAGAAATCTATTTTGCCTTCCTGACGCTTGCCTTCCAGATGCTGATCCATTCCATGGTTATATCCTGGGTTTCCCTAACGGGGGGCGACCAGGGGTTGATGGGCGGCGTTCCCAAGCCTCCCTTCCTGGGCATTGAGCTGGCACGGCCCACGCATCTCGCGCTCTTTGCCGCCGCCTGCCTGGCCGTATCTGCGGTGCTGCTGCGGCAGGTGATCCGCTCTCCCTTCGGCGTGGCGCTGCGGATGCTGCGTGACAACCCGCAACGCGCTGCTTTCCTGGGCCTCTCGGTTTTCCGTTATCGCCTGGGTGCCTTCGTCATTGCCGGAACCTTCGCGGGGCTCTCGGGCGTGCTGATGTCGCTCTATGTCTCCGGCGCCTTCCCGACCTTCCTCTATTGGACCACCTCGGGCGAGGCGCTGTTCATGATCATGCTGGGTGGCATCGGAACCTTCCTTGGCCCGCTGCTCGGCGCGGCAACTTTCCTCTTCATCAGCGACCGGATCACCGCCTTCACAGAGCATCACGGGCTGTTCTTCGGCGCCGTGCTGCTGCTGCTAGTCCTCGGCCTGCGAAAAGGCATGCTGGATTGGGCGGTGGAGGCATGGCGCAGCCGGCGGGAAAGGCATAAGGCATGAGCAACACTCCTCTCTCCGGGCGCATCGCCGCCGTTACGGGCGGCGCCAGCGGCATCGGAGCCGCCTGCTGCCGCATGCTGGCCGAGCGCGGCGCCCGGGTTGCCGTACTGGATATCGATGAGGCGCGCGCGGCGGCGCTGGCCGATGAACTGAAGGGCAGCGCCTTCGCGCTTGATGTCGGGCGGATGGATATGAACGAGGCGGCCGCCGCCGAGGTCGAGGCAATGCTCGGCGCGCCCGATATCCTCGTGGCCTGCGCGGGCGTCCTCCAGCGTCCGCTCCGCGCCGAGGCGCTGGACGAGGTGGAGGTGGAGCGCGTCATCCGGGTGGACCAGATCGGCACCTGGAACTCGGCCGTGGCCTTCGGGCGGCGCATGGCAATGCGAGGGCGAGGCTCCATCATCACCATCGCCTCTATCGCGGGCATCCGCTCCATGCCCTTGCACGCCTATTCCCCTGCCAAGGCCGCCGTGATCGAGATGACACGTTGTCTGGCGACCGAATGGGGCCGCTCGGGCGTGCGGGTCAACGCCGTCTCGCCGGGCTTCACCCGCACGCCGGGGCTGCAGGCCCAGATCGACCGTGGGGAGCGCGACGTGTCGCGGCTGGAGGGAACGAGCGCCCTCGGCCGCATGGTGACGCCGGAGGACATCGCCGAGGCCGTCTGCTTCCTCGCTTCCGATGCCGCCGGGGCGATCACTGGCATCAACCTGCCGGTGGATGCCGGCTGGCTCGTTGCCGGGTCCTGGTCGACCTATGGCGAGCTGCCTGGCCCGCGCGGGAATGTAACGGCGGAAGGGGGAGGGGTATGAGAGGCGGCGCGCTTGCGTTGCAGGGGCTGCGCCGCAGCTTCGGCGGGATCGTGGCGACCAATGACGTCACGCTCGATTTCACAGCCGGCTCGCTCTCCGCGATCATCGGGCCGAATGGCGCAGGCAAGACCACCCTGTTCCACCTGATCACGGGGATGATCGCGCCGAGCGCTGGCCGCGTGCTGCTGGACGGCCAGGACATCACCGGCCTTGACCGGCAGGCCATCGTCCGCCGGGGCATCGGGCGCGCCTTCCAGGTGGCAAATCTCTTCCCCAGCTTCACCGTGGCCGAGAGCCTGGCTGCGGCCATTCTGACGCATGAGGGTCGCACAGCGAACCTGTTCCGAGCCTTCCCGCCACGCGATGTCGCCCTGCGGGCTGAGGAGGTGATGGAGCTGTGTGGTTTGCGCCACCTGGCCGGCACGGTCGCGCGCCAGCTTTCGCATGGCGACCAGAAGCTGCTCGACATAGCATTGGCCCTTGCGCTCGACCCGAAGGTGCTGCTGCTGGACGAGCCGACTGCGGGCATGGGGCCGGATGAGCGCTGGCGCATGATCGAGCGTGTCCACGGCCTCTGGCAGGCACGCCGGATGACCCTGATCTTTATCGAGCACGACATGGACATTGTCTTCCGCATTGCCGAGACGGTGCGGGTGCTGCGCTATGGCGCGGTGCTGGCGCAGGGGACGCCGGAGGCGATCCGGCGGGATCCCGCCGTTATCGAAGCCTATCTCGGCACCGAGCAACCGTTGGAGATGGTGTCGTGAGCGGGCCTGTCTCCGAACTTGCCGTGGACGGGCTGGACGCTGCCTATGGCACCAGCCAGGTGCTTTTCGGCGTTTCATTCGAGGTCGGGCGCGGCGAGACACTGGCGCTGATGGGACGCAACGGCGCGGGCAAAAGCACGACCTTCAAGGCGATCGCCGGCGTGCTGCCCCCGCGCGCCGGCCGAGTCAGCCTGCGCGGGGATGATGTGGCGGGACGCAAGCCTTATCGCATTGCCCGGTGTGGCGTCGCCTATGTGCCGGAGGACCGCCAGGTCTTCCCCGAGCACACGGTGGAGGAAAACCTGGAGATCGCGCAGAAGCGTGGCCTGGATGGCGGGGTGGGCTGGAGCGTGGCCCGTGCCTTCGACAGCTTCCCGCTTCTGGTGCCGCTGCGCCGGCGCCTGGCCGGGCGCCTTTCCGGCGGGGAGCAGCAGATGCTCACCATCGCCCGCGCGTTGATGGGCAACCCTGCCGTGCTTCTGCTCGACGAGCCCTCGGAAGGGTTGGCGCCGCTGATCGTGGCCGAGATTGGCCGCCTGATCCGCGAACTTCGCGCCGCCGGCACCACCATTGTCCTGGCCGAGCAGAACAGCCGCTTCTGCTTGGCCGTCGCGACCCGTGTGGCCGTCATCGACAAGGGCAGCATCGTCTGGAGCGGCAATGTCGCGCAGTTCCAGGCCGACCCTACGGTGCAGAGCCGATATCTACAGGTGTGAATCCGGAATGACAGACAGCATTTCGCTGATCAGGATGATGCTAACCACCCGTGAGGCTGAACTGGCGCTGCCCCGGAACCCCTCGGGCAAAATGCTCAAGCGCGTGCTACGGGAGGAACTGGCGGTCAGCTTGCCTTCCGGCTAAGCCTCAGCGCCAAGCATCCCGCAGCATCGCCGCCACGAAGCCCAGCAGCGCCGCCGCCGGGCCGATCGCCTTGTCCATGGTCAGCACGGCATGGGGCAGGTCCGACAGGTGCAGCGCCGTCACGCGCACCCCCTCCCGCTCCAGTCGCTCGGCATAGAGCCGCCCCTCGCGGGCCAGCGGATCGTGCCCGCAGGTCAGCACCAGCGCCGGCGGCGTGCTGCGCAGGCTGGGCGCCCGCAATGGAGAGGCCCGCCAGTCGAACCGCATGGCGGGATCAGGCAGGTAATGGCCGATGAAGTAGTGCATCGTCTCGGCGGTCAGGACCATGCCGGGAGTGCGCGGGCCGTATCCGCCCTCCGCCACGGCCAGGTCCACCGCGGGGTAGAGCAGGGCCTGGAAGATGCTGGGCGGGGCCGTGCCGTCCCGCCCCATCAGCGCCAGAACGGCGGCGAGATTGCCCCCGGCGCTGTCGCCCCCTAGCGCAATGCGTGCCGGATCGATGCCGAGTGCCTCGGCCTCCCTCGCCAGCCAGCGCAACGCGGCCAGGGCGTCCTCTACCGCGGCAGGGAAGGGGTGCTCCGGAGCCAGCCGGTAATCGACGGAGAGCACGCATCCGCCGCTCTCCCGCGCCAGCCGACGGCAGACCCAGTCATGCGTCTCCAGACTCCCCAGCACCCAACCGCCGCCATGGAGGAAGAGGAGGCAGGGCATGAGCGCGCCCGGTGCCGCTTCTGCATGACGGTAGAGGCGTACCGGCACGCGGTGCTTGCCGTCCCAGGCCTCCATGTCCCGGATCTCGGCCATGGGATCAGGTCCGGATTGCAGCGCCCGCCCGCGCGCCGCATGGGCCAGTCGTGCCTCGGTGGGCGGCAGGCTTTCATAGGTCGGGCTACCAGCCGCCCGGATCTGGTCCAGCAGCAGGAGTGCGTCGGGGTGAACGGCCTGCATCGGGCGCTAGCCCACCACGGCGCCTTGGCCGGCCTCCTGTCCGACAGGCTTGGGGGCGCTCAGGATGAAGCCTTCATAACCCTTGGCAGTGACCTGCTCGCAGATCGCGGCATAGTTCGCCATGCCGCCGGCATAGGGCATGAAGACCCGCGGCTTGCCCGGTACATTGGCGCCCAGGTACCAGGAACTACCGGCCTGCGGCAGTAGCGTCGCATTCGCCGCGTCATTCGCATGGGCGACCCAGCGTTCCACCGCCGCTGGATCGGCCTCGATGCGGGTCAGCCCCTGGTCCCGCATGTCCTGGATGCAACGCGTGATCCAATCCACATGCTGCTCGATGGCAACCGGCATGTTGGTCAGCACGGAGGGGCTGCCGGGACCAGTGATGGTGAACATGTTGGGGAAGCCCGCGACCTGCAGGCCGAGATAGGTGCGTGGTCCCGCCGCCCAGGATTCCCTGAGCGTCAGCCCGTCCTGTCCGCGGATATCAATGGACAGCAGCGGGCCGGTCATCGCGTCGAAGCCAGTGGCGAAGACGATTATGTCCAGCTCATACTCGGCATCCTGCGTGCGGATGCCGGCCGGCGTGATCTCGATGATAGGCGAGGCCTTGATATCGACCAGCGATACGTTGTCGCGGTTGAAGGTCTCGAAATAGTTGCTGTCGATCGGCGGCCGCTTGGTGGCGAAGGGATGGTCCTTCGGCGTCAGCTTCTCCGCCGTGACCGGATCCTTGACGATGCTGCGGATCTTCGCGCGGATGAAATCCGAAGCCGTGTCATTCGCCGCCTTGTCGATCAGCAGGTCCCGGAAGGCCGCGCGGAAGCGCAGTCCGCCGCGCTCCCAGGCCGCCTCGTAACGGGCCAGCCTCTCCTCCGGCGTCACGTCCAGCGCGGATTCCGGCGCAACCAGGAAGGGGTGCCCGTTCTGGGATTTGCGCCCCAACTCGCGGATGGCCGCGTAATCCGCCTTGATCGCGCGCTGCTCTTCCTCCGGGACGGGGCCGTTCCGCGCGGGGATGCTGTAATTGGCGGTGCGCTGGAACACCGTGAGATGGGCCGCCTGTTCCGCGATGACCGGCGTGGCCTGGATGCCCGTGGAGCCCGTGCCGATCAGCCCGACGCGCTTGCCGGTGAAGTCCACGGGTTCATGCGGCCAACGGCCGGTGTGGTACCATTCGCCCCGGAAGCTTTCCAGGCCCGGGATCTTCGGGATATTGGCCGAGGAGAGGCAGCCCACCGCAGTGATGAGGAAGCGTGCCGACAGACGCTGCCCGTCTTCGGTCTCGACATGCCAGAGATTGGCCTCGTCGTCGAAGGCGGCGCTGGTGACGCGCGTGTCGAAGCGGATGTCCCGCCGCAGGTCGAACTTCTCGGCGACGAAATTCAGGTAGCGGCGGATCTCCCCATGCTCGGGGTAGCGCTCGTTCCAGCCCCATTGCTGCTGCAGTTCGTCTGAGAAGGAAAAGGAGTAGTAGTAGCTCTCGGAATCGCAGCGTGCGCCGGGATAGCGGTTCCAGTACCAGGTGCCGCCGACGCCGCTGCCCGCCTCAAGCACCCGCACACGCAGGCCGAGTTTGTCGCGAAGCGTGTGCAGCTGGTAGAGCCCGGCGAAGCCTGCTCCGATCACCAGGGCATCGAGTTGTTCCGAGGCGGGCTGCAGCTTGGCCATCCGTGTCGCTCCCATTCATTCTTGCCTCGGCTCATGAGGCCTGGCGCTTGTGGGCACGCTACGGTCTTGCCCGCAGACCGGCAATTTCCCATGGTGACAAGCTGAGGTGAATGTCTTTCACAAGGGGGATAGGTGGACCGCCTGAGGGACATGCAGGTCTTCATCCGGGCAGTCGAGGACGGCGGCTTCTCCGCGGCCGGGCGCTCGCTGTCCCTCTCGCCCTCCGCCATCAGCAAGGCCATCGCGCGGCTGGAGAACCGGCTGGGTGTGGCCCTGTTCAACCGCTCCCTGCGCAGCCTGGCTCTGACTCCGGAAGGCGAGGCCTTCTACCCTGCCGCCCGCCAGGCGATTGCGGCGGCCGAGGAGGCGGAGGCGCTGTCCTTCGCCAGCCTGCGCGTGCGTGACGTGCTGCGTATCCGCTCCGTGCCGACCTTCGCGATCCACTGCCTGGCGCCTCTTGTGCCTGCTTTCCGCGAGCAGAATCCGGCGCTGCGGCTCGAGTTCATGCTCGGCAACGAGCCTGGAAACCTGCTGGAGGGCGGAGTGGACTTGGCCATCTCCATCGGCGAACTGCCAGACTCCTCGCTCGTCGCAAGGCCGGTGATGGAGATGCACTGGGTGATCTGTGCCACGCCCTCCTATCTGGAGCGGCACGGCACACCCTCCAGCCCTTCCGAACTGTCTGAGCACGAGTGCCTGAATTTCAACAAGCGGATGCCTTGGCGAACCTGGACCTTTCGCGATGTCGATCGCTCGGTCCACCGCATCCGGGCGGACGGTAGCGTCACCGCCAATCAGGGCGAGATGCTCATGGCCCTCGCTCGCGCCGGGACGGGCATCGCCCGGCTCGCCGATTTCCAGATCCGGCAGGACCTGGCCTGTGGCCGCCTCGTTCGGCTCTTCCCCGAGCATGAGCGCCAGATGGCGGACACGGTCTACGCCGTGTACCAAAGCCGGCGCCACCTCGCGCAGCGTGTCCGGGTTTTTCTTGATTTCATGGAGACTTCCTTCGCCCGGAAGGAGGGAGCCCTGAATCTGCATGGCGGAGATTGACAGCGTGTAAGGGAATTCTATTCTCGTATAAGAATGAATGTGGGGCTTCGGTGACGATGGACGAGGCGGCTTCCGGCAAGCTGGTTGGCGCGGTGGTCAGCGGCTTCAAGGTCGTGCGGCACCTAGCACGCGCCAAGGGGCCGTTAGGTGTGAACCAGGTGGCGCGGGAAACCGACCTGAACCCGAGCACCTGCTTCAACATTCTAAGGACGCTGGTTCACGAGCGGGTCGTGACCTTCGATCCTGTCCGCAAGACCTACGCGATCGGCCTGGGATTCGTGGAGATCGCGAAGGGCTCGCTGGAAAAAGCCAGCTTTGCCCGCCTGGCCCGGCCGCATCTGGATGCGCTTGCTGCCAGCTTCAGCGTGACGATGACTCTCTGGCAGCGGGCTGGCGAGGACCGGATGGTACTGGTGGAGCGCGCAGACAATGACGCAACGATCCGCGTGCATATGAATCTCGGCCAGCGCCTGCCCATGCTGATCGGCGCCTTCGGTCGTTGCATGGCGGTGCATGACGAGCGGCCTGAGGCGGAGCTCCGCAAGGTCTTTGCCACACTGCGCTGGCAGGACCCGCCTTCCTTCGAGACCTGGCTGGAGGAGGTCCGTGCGGCGCGGAGTTCCGGCTATGGCATTGATGCCGACCGTTATGTGCGAGGCGTGACCACCGTTGCCGCCCCTGTCTTCGGCGATGGGGGCAGGCCCGTCATGGCCGTCAGTGCCATCTGCTTCAGCGGGCAGTTCTCGCCTGTCAGCCTCGCCGTGCTCGCTGCGGGGGTGAGGGATTGCGCGGCGGCCTTGAGTGTCGCGATCGCCGGCGAGATTGCCCAGGAGGCAGAGCCCACGCACCGCCGTACGGTCCGCTCCCCCAGCTGACCTCTCAAGGCATTCATTTCTCCTCCATCCCTCCGGAGGGAGTGCCGATATATTTGACAGGCTAGCGTAGGCCCCATAGCCTCATCATACGAGAATAAAATTCTTTATAAAGAATAATCCGGATGTGCCAGGGAGGAGCAAAGCTCATGAGCGAAGCTTCGCGCAAATGCCGGGCAACTCGGTCAACGCGGTAGAATTCCACCCCATGCGGAGATCGAGGCGGTGAAACACCTGATCGTGCCGCGTTGTTCTGGGACCCCGCGCGTCGGCGGAGGGCATCATCCTCGGCATCTCCTCGGCCAAGCCGCTCGCCAGTCAGGTGGTGACGCAGGCTGTGCCGCATGCCGGCGGGGCTGGTGCCTGACGAAAGAACGGCCGGTCATGAATGAGCTGGTGGCGCTGGTGACGGTGGAACGCTGGAAGACCCAGCTCCGCGCCATCGTCCGGTTGATGGGCCTGCCCGCGACTGAAGCCTTTTCCTTTCATGAATTGAGGAACTCATGGACTTTGCCTTCACTCCGGAACAGGAAGCACTACGGGACACGGTGCGCCGCTTCGCCGAGACCGAGATGGCCCCTCTCGTCCACGCGGCGGAGGAGGAGGAGCGCTTCCCTAAGGAGTTGTTCCGTCGCTTCGGCGAACTGGGGCTGATCGGCGTTCGCTACCCGGAGGAGGATGGTGGGGCGGGCTTCGACAAGGTGTCCGATTGCATCCTGCGTGAGGAGATGTCGCGGGTCTGCCAATCCTTCTCCTCCTCCTGGTCCGGACATAGCCATCTGGCGATCTGGCCCATCTGGAAGGCGGGCACGCCCGAGCAGAAGGCGCGCTTTTTCCAGCCGGCCCTACGGGGCGAGAAGATCGCGGGCTTCGCCCTGTCGGAACCCGATGGCGGATCGGATATCCGCGCCATGCGAACGCGCGCGGAGAAGGTTCCAGGCGGATGGCGCCTCAAAGGCTCCAAGCTCTACATCACCAATGCCCCGATCGCCGATTTCCTTACCCTCGCGGCACGCACGGCGCCGGAGCTGACGCCTGATGCCGTCAGCCTCTTCCTCGTCGAACTGCCAAACCCGGGCATCGAGGTCAGCCGGCTCAAGAAGGAAGGCATCCGTGCCTCCGATACCGGGTTGGTGCATATCGACGACGCCTTCGTGCCGGATGAGGCCCTGCTGGGAGGGCGGACCGCCACCTATCCGGTGATTCTGGAAAGCCTCTCGGAGAACCGCGTCGGCGTGGCGGCCAATGCCCTCGGCATGGCACAGGGCGCCTTCGAGGCGGCGCTCGATTATGCACGCAGCCGCCAGGTGCGCGGGCGGCCGATCGGGCAGTTCCAGGCCATTGCGCACAAGCTGGCCGACATGGCAGCGGAGATCGAGGCGGCACGCTGGCTCGTCTATTACGGAGCATGGCGGGTGGATCAGGGCACGCTGGACGCAGCCACGGCGGCCAAGGTGAAGCTGGTCGCCTCCGAATGCGCCGTGCGGGTATCGGAAGCCGCCATCCGCATCCATGGTGGCGCCGGGATCATGCGGGAATATCCTGTCGGGCGCATTCATCGCGACGCGCTGGTCTATGTCATCGGTGAGGGCACCTCCGAGATCCAGCGCAACCTGATCGCGCGCTCGTTGAAGCTATGATGCTGGGCCGCATCCCCAAGCATCATTGCAATGATCGTGAAGGTGGCAGCCTAACTGATTATCGTGCCGCTCGCCGAGGTGGGCGGAGGCGCGAACGTACCATGCCATCTCGGTTCCGCACCTTAGCCGAGCTGTAGCGGGCCAGGCTCAGACATGGACATCGCCATGCGCCAGTTCGCCGGCCTTCTGGCGCGGCCGGAAGGTGGCGTAAGTAAGCCAGCAATAGAACGCGCAAACCGCGATCAGCACGGCCCAGCCTGGGACAAGGCCGAGCGCTAAGTTCTGAATCAGGCCCGGCACCGGCTTCGCCGGATCTACCGGGGCCTCGTCCTGCAGGAGCCAGGAAGAGGAGATCTTCAGGATCCAGGCTGCCAGCAGAACCAGGAACATCCAGAAATAGTTCCGCCGCAGCCGGCGTGAGAGCGCGGATCTCAGAGAGATGAAGAAGTGGGGTTCACGCAGATCTTCGCCCATCTGCCTCACCCAGTCCTCTGTATGTCCCCGCGGCGCGAAGACCTGCGCGTAGTAGTTCCGCTCAAGCCGCCGCACACGCGTCCTGTACACGTCAAAGAAGCGGTAGCGCCGCGCCTCGATGAACAGAAGGAGCATCACCAGCACCATTGCGAAGAGAAGTACGCCGTGATGCGCCGAAGGCGTCGAGAGCGAGACGGAAAGCATCCCGGCCACCACCGTGATGGCCCAGTTCGTCGTTAGATCTATCCGGTCCCTCCACCCAGTCATGCGGCCCATCTCGGCGCGGTGGAAATGCGCGAGAACGGTAATCGCCTCACCCGGGGTTTCGGGCAGTCGGATCCCTCCCGAGCTTCCACGCTTCTGCTCCTGAGGGTGCTGGCCTTCTGACACGTCCATTGTGGTCCCTCTCTTTGCTTGGGAGAGCAATAGAACGATCCGGCCGGCGGTGATGTTTGCCTTGTCCTCTCCACTATCCGAAAGTCGCCGTTCCGAAGCCTATGATGGCCGCCGGCCTGCATGCCCCCAGCCTGCATGTTCCATGTGCGGCGCGGCAGGCTAGCCTAGAGGCTGTTATGGACCTGTGGGTGGGCTCATCTGCTGGGGATGCCTTCTCGCAAGCCTTACCCGTCCGATGTGTCTGACGAGGAATGGGCGCTGGTTGCGCCCTACCTGACGCTTTTGCCCGAGGATGCTGGACAGCGGGAGCACTCGCTGCGCGAGGTGTTCAACGGCCTGCGCTATGTGGTGAAGACCGGCGCGCCCTGGCGCTGGATGCCCCATGACCTGCCGCCCTGGGCGGCAGTGTACCAGCAGGCGCAGCGCTGGCTGGCGGCAGGGTGCTTCGAGGCGCTTGCCGAGGATCTGCGGGCGGTGCTGCGCCTGGCCGCGGGGCGCAAGGCTCAGCCGAGCGCAGCCATTCTGGACAGCCGGACACTGCGCTCCTCGCCGGAGAGCGGGACCCGCGCAGGCCATGACGGCGCCAAACGCAAGAAGGGATCCAAGCTGCATCTCGCGGTCGATACGCTGGGCCACCTGCTGGCGCTCCACGTCACGCCGCCAGCACCGACGACCGTTCCGCGGTGGCGACCCTGGCCCAGGCGGTGCAGGCCTCCACCGGGCAGAGCGTGAACCTGGCCTATGTCGATCAGGGCTACACCGGCAAAAAGGCTGCTGATGACGCCAAGAGACAAGGTATCGAACTCGAGGTGGTCAAGCTGGCCGAGGCCAAGCGCGGCTTCGTCCTGCTGCCCAGGCGCTGGGTGGTCGAACGCTCCTTCGCTTGGGCCACCCGCTTCCGGCAACTGGTGAAGGACTATGAGCGCTACGCCAGCACCCTCGCCGACCTTCACCTCGTCGCCTTCGCCTGCCTCATGCTCAAGCAGGCCGCTCAACTCACCCCAGGTCCATAACAGCCTCTAGTATAGGGTGCGAACCGCGCCGTGCCTGGATTCGGAGCGGTGCGGACTTCGCGGGAGCTCACACGCCAAGATAGTCTGACACGAGGCTCCGGTCGGCCAGGAGCGTGCTGGACATCCCGTCGAACACGATGCGGTGCTCTGCCAGGACCACGGCACGCGGGCAGAGCCGCAAGGCGAGGGTGAGATTCTGCTCGACCAGCAGCACGGTCAGCCCCTCGGCGGCGAGCTTTCCGAGCGTCCCAAGGATGATCTCCTCAGCCATGAGCGGAGCCAGCCCCTCGCTCGGCTCGTCCAGCACCAGCAGCTCTGGCTGGGTGAGCAGGGCGCGGCTGATGGCCAGCATCTGCCGCTCGCCCCCGCTGAGAGTGCCGCTGAAGGAGGCGCGGCGCTCGGCCAAGCGCGGGAAGGTCTCGAAGATGCGGTCCAGCGTCCATGCGCCGGGACGCCTCCGGACCGTGGCAAGGCGCAGGTTCTCCGTCACGGTCAGATTCGGGAAGATGCCCCGGCCCTGCGGCACCAGCCCGACCCCGAGCCGGGCGATACGGTGGGTGGGCCAGCCCGCGACATCCTGCCCCATCACCCGGACGCGCCCGCCAAGGCTGGGGCCGAGATTGAACAGGGCATGGACCAGCGTAGTCTTGCCAACGCCGTTGCGGCCAAGCACGGCCACCGCCTCGTGCCGCGCCACATCCAGGCTGATGCCGCGCAGCACTTCCACCGCCCCATAATGGGCGGAGACGCCGGAGAGGGAGAGGACCGGCTGGGCCGCCGGATCGCGGGCGGCGCTCATGGATCGGCCAGTGCCCCGAGATAGGCGGTGCGGACCGCGGCATGGGCCCGCACCATCTCCGGCGCGCCGCAGCACAGCACCCGCCCGAGATCCAGCACGGCAATGCGGTCGCAGGCGCCGAAGACGATCTCGATGTCATGGGCAATGAGCACAACGGCGGTTCGGGCGTCGTGGCGGCGCACCATCTCCAGCAGCCGCTCTGCCTCGGCCCTGGCCAGCCCCGCCGTCGGCTCGTCCAGCAGCAGGAGGCGCGGCTCCAGGGCGAGGGACATCAGCACATCCACCATGCGCTGTTCACCATGGGAGAGGTCGGCCATGCGCTCCCCGCCGCGCCGGCCCAGCTCGCTCTCGGCCAGGAGCCGGTTTGCCCGTGCCTCCGCCGCCTCCAGGGCGCGGCGGGCGCCGAGCCAGCGCAGCCCATCGCCCGCGCGCTGCCGCGCGGCCATGGCGATGTTCTCCCGCGCCGTCAGTGCGGGGAAGACCATGGGCTTCTGGAAGCTCCGCACCAGTCCGCGCGCGGCGCGACGGGCCGGTGGCAGGCCGTTGATCGGCTCCCCCATGAAACGCAGGCTTCCCGTGTCCGGGCTGAGGAAGCCGCTGATGAGGTTGAACAGGGTGGTTTTGCCGGCCCCGTTCGGGCCGATCAGCCCAAGCGTCTCGCCCTCCTGCACCTCGAAGCTCACATCGGTCAGAGCCTGGAAGGCGCCGAAGCGCTTGCTGACGCCGGCGATCTCAAGCACCGCGGTCATTCCCGTTCCTTCCATGCGCCCAGCCGCCGACGAGGCTGCGGAGACCGCCAGCGATGCCGGCTGGCAGCAGTAGAACGGTCAGCACAAAGACGAGCCCGACGAAGAGCTGCCAGCGATCCGTGTATGAGCTGACATAGGTCTGGACGGTGAGATAGGCGGCACTGCCCAGAAAGGCCCCCCAAAGGGAACCGACGCCGCCGATCACCAGCATCACGATCATGGTGGCCGAAAGGGTCCAGTGAACGCTCTGAGGGCCAACATAGAGGTTCACGAAGGGGTAGAGGGCCCCCGCTGCCCCCGCGATGGCGCCGGCGGCCAGCATCGCGCTGAAGCGGATACGCGGGATGCTGTAGCCCAGCGCAGTCATGCGAAGCGGTTGTTCCCGGATGCCAATCAGCGCGCGCCCGAGCGGGGCGGCGGCGAAGGAGCGCGCGGCTGTGGTGGCGGCCAGCGCCAGCCCGGCCGCCAGAAGGTAGAGGGAGCGCGCATCGCTCAGCTCCCAGGGCCCGAGCGAGAGCGGCGGCAGCCCGCGCAGCCCGTCTGCGCCGCCCGTCACCTCGCGCCAGTGGAAGACGATCTCCCAGGCGATCTTTCCGAGCAGCAGGGTGAGGATCAGCAGGAAGAGATGGCTGGTGCGGAGAATGACCGCCCCCATCACGGCCGCCACGGCCATGCCGGTGGCGGCGCCCAGGGGAAGGACAAGGAGCAGGTTGCCGCCCAGGGATTGGGAGGCGATCGCTGCCGCATAGGCGGCCAGGCCAAAGGGCGCCGCATGGCCAAGGGAGACGAGCCCGCCGAATCCCACCAGAAGGTCAAGGCTCATCACCGCCGTGCCGATGATAAGGATCTCCGCCAGGAAGCGCAGATGGAACTCCCCCGCCCACAAAGCGGGCAGGGCGATCGCCACCGCGACGAGGCCTGCCGCGGCGGGCCTGTGGGCGAGGAGCATCGGCTGGGGCGAGGAAGGATGCCGGGAGATGGACACGCGCCTCACACCTGCCGCTGCCGCGGTGCAACCAACCCGTTCGGCCGGAGCAGAAGTAACGCGGCCATGGCGGAGAAGGCCGCCGCATTCGCGAATTCGGGGAACCACAGCTTGCTGAAGGTAAGGGCAAAGCCGACCACCAGCGCGCCGGCCACCGTGCCGCGGAACGTGCCGAGCCCGCCCGCCACCACAGTGATGAGGGCAAGGACCAGAACCTCCTCGTCCAGCCCGGGATAGGCGGCCAGCATTCCCGCGCCCAGGGCGCCGCTGATCCCCCCCAACCCCGCCGAAAGTACGAGCACCGCGGCGAAGACGCGCCGCGTGTCGATGCCCAGGGCCTCCACCATGCCGCGGTCGGAAACGGAAGCGCGGACCACCGCGCCCCAGAGCGTGCGGTCCAGCAGAAGCCAGAGCAGCACGCCCAGCACGAGGCCCGCGGCGATGATGAAGAGGCGGTAGAGCGGGAAGGGGATATCGAGCAGGAAGACCACGCCTTGCAGCGCCTCAGGCAACTCGGGCGAGAGGATCTGCGCTCCGAAGCCCCAGCGCATCAGGTCGGCGAAGATCACCGACAGGCCATAGGTCAGCAGCACCTGCATGAGATGCGTGCGCGCGTAGAAGCCCCGGAAGGGGAAGCGCTCCAGCAATGCACCCGCCAGCGCTGCTGCCGCGAAGGCCATGGGAAAGGCCAGCCACCAGGGCGCGCCGGAGGCGAACCAATACACCGCGACATAGCTCCCCAGCAGGTAGAAGGAGCCATGGGCCAGGTTGATGAAGTTCATCAGGCTCAGCACGACTGAAAGGCCAAGCCCGGTCAGCAGCAGCAGTGCCGAGAAGGAGAGGGCGTTCAGGATCTGGACGAGAGCATAGCCCATTGTGGCGCCTACCGGCTCAGGTGGCCGGTCCCGGATCGCGCACCGCCTGATAAGTGTGCACGACGGTGTTGATCATCTTGCCGCCCTGGCCACGCCGCACCTCGTTCACATGGATATCGAGGATGGCCTGCCCGTTGCGCGGATCGAAGGGCATATGGCCCAGCGCCGTCTCGACCGGGCTGGCGAACAGGGCCTGGCGCGCATTCTCCCAGTCGGAGATGTCACCCCCCATGCGCTCCAGCACGGCCTTGATGACCTGGCCGCAGGCATAGCCGCTGGTGCTGAACTCGCCCGGCAGGGGCTTGCCGGTCGCCATATAGGCCTGGTTGAACGCCGCGCTGGCGGGCGCGGTGGGCGACTGCTGGAAGGTGTTGACGGTGCCCAGTGCCGCATCACCCACCGCCGGCAGCACGTCCTCCTGGTCGAAGAAGGCGCCCGTGCCGATCAGGGGTATGCGTCCGTTGAGGCGGTATTCCTTCCACTGGCGCAGGAAGCGCACCGCATCGCTGCCGGCGAAGAAGCCGTAGACGACATCGGGCCGCTCCATCGCGATGGAGGTCATCAGCGGGCCGAAATCCGCGTTGCCGAGCGGCGTCCAGATCTGCTTGCCGAGCTGGCCGCCAAGTTGCCGGTAGGTATCGGCGAAGTCGCCCACGAATTCCCGACCTGCCGCATAGTCGGAGGCGACGGTCAGCGCCCGCGCCTGGGGCAGCTTCCCATGGGTCCAGCGCGCGGCGGTATGGCCGAGCATCCAGTTCGTCTTGGTGGGACGCACGATATAGGGGCTGGCCGCCTTGCGGGCGAGGTCGTTGGCGGAACCCAGGAGGAAGGTCGGAACCTTTGCCTCCGTCACCACGTCGCGCAATGCCAGCGCCACGCCTGAACTGATCACCCCGCACAGGATGTCCACCTTGTTCTGGCCGATCAGCTTGCGGGCCTTGCGCACGCCCTCTTCCGGCCTCGCCTGGTCATCCTCCACCAGGAACTCCACCGCGCGCCCGGCCATGATGTTCCCGGATTGGGCGAGCAAGAGCTGCATTCCTGCCCTCATGCTTTCGCCAAGCTGGGTGAAGGGGCCAGAAAGAGATGCCACCATGCCGAGGCGGAGCGGAGGCATGCCCTGAGCTAGAGCCGGGCGCGCCAGTGTCCCCAAGAGGGGGACGGCGGCGAATCCGGCCAGAAGTTGGCGGCGGCCCGGGGCTGAGAGGGTGGCTTGAGGCACCGCGCGTCTGGATAGGCCAAATTCCTGCATTGAACGCATTGAATCGGTCCTTACGGGCAGCCCATCATCGGGAGGGATGATAATGCGAATAGTTCTTATCTTTTTCGCAGAGGATCCCTTCCGGCACAAGGTCAGTCCCGCCACTCAACCTTGCCCGGGCGTTGCCAGGGAAATCGCTGAGGTGAGGGTGCAGGGTGTGGCCGTAAGCAGCCCCCGATGGTGCCGGAAAGTGACGCCAGGAATGGGATGGCCTTCGTCTGCGGCACTTCCATCTGGGCTCACCCGAAGGCAGCGGGGCTGCCCGATGGGCCTCGACGGCGTTGCTGGTGCCGTTACAAATGCCAAGCGCGCGGGGCGGCAATGCGGCAGGAGAAGGCAACGTTCTGCGATCAGCCCTAGGCATCCGTGGGCGCAGGCCCCAGATGGGCGCCTCCCCCGCGCGGGGCGCCCTTCCCGGGCGTCCAGGGATGGGGTCTTTTTCGGCGGGGCTTGGCATGGCGGCGACGGACGCGGACGTATTGGTTTTGGACGAGCGCGAGGAGGCCCTGCTTGCCGCGCTGCCCGAGGCCGAGGGCCAGGCCTTGCGGCAGCTCGCGGCGACCGCCCGGAGCCGCGGCCACGTCACCCACGCCGAGGTCGAGGCAGCACTGCCCAGCGAGCAGATCTCGTCCGACCGTATCGAGGATGCCTTGCGTGTCCTGGCCTACCTCGGCGTCGAGGTGGCGGACCAGGACGATGCCGACGAGGCTGAGGATGCCGAGGCCGGGGTCGCGGGCAAGCCCGGGGCGGCCGCGGAGGAGGACGAGGAGGCCACCGGCAACATCAGGGCCGAGGCTGGCATCAACGCCGACCCCGTCCGGATGTACCTGCGCGACATGGGCGAGAAGACGCTGCTCACCCGCGAGGGCGAGATCGCGATCGCCAAGCGCATCGAGGCCGGGCGGGCCATGATGATCGAGGGGCTGTGCGAGGCCCCCCTGGTGCTCGATGCCATCCTGGACTGGGCGGAGGCCGTCCGCGGGGAGCGTATGCTCCTGCGCGACGTGCTCGACCTCGATGCGACTGCGGGTGCCGGAGAGGGACCGCTGGACGACGGCGAGGGCGGTGAGGACGAGGAGCGGGACGAGGCGGAGGGCCAGTCCGGGACGACCTCCCCCTCGGTCTTGGAGCAGCAGGTCAAGCCCGAGGCGCTTGCCGCCTTCGCCGCCATTGAGGCGGCCTACAACGGGTTGAAGGGCCTTCAGTCGCGCCGGATGGCGGCTTACGCCGATGGCGCATCCCTGTCGCGCGAGGACGAGGCGGACTATGTCCGCCTGCGCGGCGAGTTGGTGTCGCTGGTTGGCAAGCTGTACCTGCACGCGAATCGTATTGCCGAACTCGTGGACCGCATGCGCGACCTCAACAAGCGGCTCACCGCCGCCGAGGGGCGGCTGTTGCGCATCGCTGAGGGCGCAGGTGTGAAGCGCGACGACTTCCTGGCGGTCTACCGCGCTGAGGGCTCGTCCCCCGAGTTCATCGCAGGCCTCGCCAATCGCAAGGGGAAGGGGTGGATGGCCCTTGCGACCCGGCACGCCGAGGAGGCCGAGAAGGCCCGCTCTGCGATCCTGACTTTCGCTGCCGAGGCGGGTATGCCCGTGGACGAGTTCCGCCGCGTCCAGGCCGTGGTCGCGAAGGGCGAGCGCGATATGAACCGGGCCAAGAAGGAGATGACGGAAGCGAACCTCCGCCTCGTGATCTCCATCGCCAAGAAATATACCAACCGTGGCCTGCAGCTGCTCGACCTGGTTCAGGAGGGCAATATCGGGCTGATGAAGGCGGTGGATAAGTTCGAGTACCGCCGCGGCTTCAAGTTCTCGACCTATGCCACCTGGTGGATCCGTCAGTCTGTCACCCGTGCCATCGCCGACCAGGCCCGCACGATCCGCGTGCCGGTCCACATGACGGAGACGGTGAACAAGCTCAATCGCACGTCGCGGCAGATGATGCACGAACTCGGCCGGGAGCCGACGCCTGCGGAACTCGCTGCAAAGCTGGGCGTGCCCATCGACAAGGTCGTCAAGGCGCAGAAGATCGCCAGGGAGCCGATCAGCCTGGAAACCCCGATTGGTGACGAGGAGGATAGCCACCTCGGAGATTTCATCCGGGACGACAACGCCGTCATGCCGCTCGATGTCGCGGTGCATGCGGGCTTGCGCGACGCGGCAACCCGCGCGCTGTCCGAGCTGAGCCCCCGCGAGGAGCGCGTCCTGCGGATGCGCTTTGGCATCGGCGTGAACTCCGACCACACGCTGGAGGAGGTCGGACAGCAGTTCAACGTCACCCGCGAACGCATCCGCCAGATTGAGGCGAAGGCGCTCAAGAAGCTCCAGCATCCGACCCGGTCCAAGCAGCTCCGCAGCTTCCTGGACGGCACCTGAGGCTAGGGGAGGGGCGGGACTGGCGTCTCCCGCCCCACCTTGCGGAGCCCGCCGGGAGCCACCGCAGCAGGCATGGCGGCCGGGTCATCCGGAAGGCTTCGCAGGCGGCGTGCCCTTCCGCGCGATTGAGGATTGGGGGCATCGGCGGGCATAACCCGGCCGGACCCAGGAAACACGCCATGCCGCATGATAGAGACCAGAGGGACGAGATCGTCGAAGCGGCTGCCGCGCTGGCGCGGGAGGTCACAGGGGAGCTCGAGTCCGTGCTCCTCACGCATTACGCCGACCTTGAGGCACTCGATACGCTGCGGCCCGGCGAGACCGACCTTGAGACGGTACAGGCGGTGAACACGGCCGTGGCTGCCGAGATGATCGAGCAGGGGGTCGAAGTTCTCGTGCAGCGGGCGGACAGGGCGGCCTTCCGGCGCTGGATGCAGGGGCGGGAGGATACGCCGGAGAACCGCCGTGGCTGGATCGACCGCCGCCGCCTACTCAGGGGTGACGCCGCCCTCAGGCTGCTCGGTCTTGAGCAAGCCGTTTCGCCGCCCTCAAAGCCTCGCTTTGGCAAACAACCCGGACCCATTGCGGACCAACTGCTTGCCGCCTTCGTCTCCGGGGACGCCGACGAAATTGATTCCCTGACTCAGGATCTCCTGTCGGTAGGACGGGACGACGTTCTGAACCTCGCCATCCGGAAGGCGGCCGAGCGTCACGGAGATCAGAACGCCGACGAGCTCGCAGGGGCGCTGTTGTCGGCGGCCGAGGTCGGTCCGATCGGGCCTTCGGGATGGGCCGAGTTGGTCGCCCTTCCAGTGGCCCTTCTCCAGGGCAAGCCGCTGGATGCAGCGTCCATCGGCGAGGGGCTGGTCGCGTCCGGGGCGCTGGGAGACGCGCTTGAGGTCCGCTTCCTACCGCTCTGGTTTCTACCGGAGACCATCGCGGGCCTCTCACCTGGCGCCCTCCGGCGCGTCCTCCTGGACATGGGCGCCGGAACCCAGCCCCACGACCTGCCGCCGGGCGATATGGACGAGCTGGCGAGGGGTGGCTTCGGCGTGCTGGTCGGCCTGCAGATCGACTGGGACATCCCGATCTGGGACGATATCGCCGCAGAGGGCGGTCTTCCGCTCGACACGCACGACGACGACGCTGGTGAGACGCCGGAAGAGGCCCGCACGACTGCCCTTTTCGACAGGTGGCGTGGGTCGATCTTCGAGGCGAGCGGGGGCTGCGTGCCGCTCGCGCTGGTTCCGCCGTCCGAAGTGGTGGCCGAGATTGCGGACTTCCTCGACGAGGCTGGGGCACAGACCCGCGGCATCGAGGAGATCGTGGAACTCGTCACCAAGGCTAGGCACGAGGCTGGGGAAGATGAGGTTGTCTGCCGCCTGGAGATCGTCGGCGAAGGGCTGGAGCTGTCGTTCTACACCGAGGGTGGTCGCTTCCTCGACAGGCTGGACCTGCCCGCAGAGCGGATGCCCGTGAAGGCCGTGGAGATGCCGAGGCTGATCGGAACCTTTGTGCGGCTGGTCAAGGACACACCCGGCCGCTAGCCGCATCCGATAGCGTCCAAGTCGTCATGCAGCTGGTGCTTGTCGCTGCCCACAACGGCGAACACTGACCGCCTCAGGCGTTGATGGCGGCGGTTCCTATCCGGAGTGGCTACCTTTGATCGGTGAACCGCTGACAGGCGTGACGGCCTTAACGGAATCCGCCGAATTCATGGCAGATGGCGGCCGTGTCACCGATGGTAACTGCTGGCTGGCGGCGTGGGGGCGAAGGAGGCTTCTCTCCCCGCCGTCCTGGTGGCGGTTGACGGTTGGTCATCGGATGTGTTCTCGGACGGCTCCTTCCGGTGCCGACGTGGCGCGCCGATCCCAGGCACAGAGTATCCATGATTCGTCTCGACTCCATCAGCAAGCAGAACGGCCAGCAGCTTCTCTTCATCGATGCTTCCGCGGCGCTCCAGCGCGGCGAGAAGACCGGTCTGGTTGGCCCTAACGGTGCGGGCAAGACCACCCTGTTCCGCATGATCACGGGGCAGGAGCTGCCGGATGAGGGCCAGGTGCTGGTGGACCGCGGCGTCAGCATTGGCTTCTTCAGCCAGGATGTGGGGGAAATGTCCGGCCGCACCCCAGTGGCGGAGGTGATGGATGGGGCCGGCGACGTCAGCACCGTGGCGGCCGAGCTGGCAACACTGGAAACCGCCATGGCGGACCCGGAGCAGGCTGATGACCTCGACGCTCTCGTCGAGCGCTTCGGCGAGGTGCAGGCCCGCTTCGAGGAGCTGGGCGGCTACGCGCTGGAAGGCCGCGCGCGGGAGGTGCTGGCGGGCCTCGGCTTCAGCCAGGAGATGATGGAGGGCGACGTCGGCAAGTTGTCCGGCGGCTGGAAGATGCGCGTGGCGCTGGCGCGCATCCTGCTGATGCGCCCGGACGTGATGCTGCTGGACGAGCCCAGCAACCACCTGGACCTGGAGAGCCTGATCTGGCTGGAACAGTTCCTGAAGGGTTATGACGGCGCGCTGCTGATGACCTCGCACGACCGCGAGTTCATGAATCGCATCATCAACAAGGTGGTGGAAATCGACGGCGGCGCGCTGAACTCCTATTCCGGGGACTACGAGTTCTACGAGCAGCAGCGTGCCATGAATGAGCGGCAGCAGCAGGCACAGTTCGAGCGCCAGCAGGCGATGCTGGCCAAGGAAATCAAGTTCATCGAGCGCTTCAAGGCGCGCGCCTCCCACGCCGCGCAGGTGCAGAGCCGCGTGAAGAAGCTGGACAAGATCGAGCGCGTCGAGCCGCCAAAGCGCCGCCAGACCGTGGTCTTCGAGTTCGGGCAGGCGCCACGCTCGGGTGACGACGTGGTGAACCTGAAAGGTGTGCACAAGCGCTACGGCAGCAAGGTGATCTATGAGGGGCTGGACTTCCTGGTGCGTCGCAAGGAACGCTGCTGCGTGCTGGGCACCAACGGCGCCGGAAAGTCCACGCTGCTGAAGCTGGTGGCGGGGTCAACCGCGCCAGACCAAGGCACGGTATCGCTCGGCGGCAGCGTGAAAATGGGATACTTCGCTCAGCATGCCATGGAGCTGCTGGACGGCGAGCGCACCGTGTTCCAGTCGCTGGAGGATGCTTTCCCTCAGGCGGCGCAGGGCTCGCTGCGGGCCCTGGCCGGCTGCTTCGGTTTCTCAGGCGACGAGGTGGAGAAGAAGTGCCGCGTGCTCTCTGGTGGGGAGAAGGCGCGGCTGGTGATGGCGCGCATGCTCTATGACCCGCCGAACTTACTGGTGCTGGACGAGCCGACCAACCACCTGGATATGGCGACCAAGGAGATGCTGATCGCGGCCCTGTCGGAATACGAGGGCACCATGCTGTTTGTCTCGCACGACCGGCACTTCCTAGCCGCCCTGTCCAACCGTGTGCTGGAGCTGACGCCGGAGGGTATCCACCAGTATGGCGGTGGCTACACCGAGTACGTGGCCCGCACTGGGCAGGAGGCACCCGGCCTGCACGGCTAAGCCTGGCGGCTCAGCCCAGCCGCAGCGCCCGCCAAGCCTCGGCGAAGCGACGGACACGTAGGGCGACACTGCCCATGTCCGCCTTGAATAGCACCAAACCCAGGCTGAAGCTGGCAGCGCCAGCTCTTGACGACGGGTGCCATGGTCTCCGGCGTGATACCGCCGGGATCAATGTTTCTGGCATCGCTTGGTGTTGGCGGCGAAGGCTTGCTGAGCGGCAAATCATGACGGCTGACCAAGCCCGCCGTATCAGGTCGGAGGTGCCGCCATGACATGGTCGGCAGCCTCCATTTTCTTGAAGGCGCTTTCTGCCTTATTGAGTCCTTAGTCCCAGCTTCTCCAGCAGAACTCCCTCTTCTGCGAAGGTAGCCTTGGCCCAGGCAGAATAGTCGCTGCTGCTCATATAATTCGGCACCTGTCCGAAGCGCTCCATCGCGGCTAGGTGCTCCGGGTCAAGGAGTGCCTTGTGGAAGGCGTCGTGCAACACGCGCACGACCTCTGGGTTCATCCCGCGCGGACCGATCATCCCATAGGGCGAGGTTGCGCTCAGATCGACACCCACCTCACGCAGTGTGGGAATGGCCGGGTACTGCGGCGACCTCTCGGCTCCCCAGGTGACCAGCAGGCGCACCTGGCCATCTTCCACGAGCGGTCTCCACGTCGAAGCATCGGCCACAGCGTCCACCTGGCCACCGAGCAGCGCCGTCAGGGTCTCCGAGGATCCTTTGTAAGGCACGTGCAGGAACTCAGTGCCCGCCTTCTCCGCCACCTGCTCCATGGTGATGTGCTGGGTGCTGCCGATGCCGGTTGTGGCATAGGTCAGCTCACCCGGCCTGCGTTTGGATTCAGAAACGAAGTCGTCCCAGGTCCTCCAGGGGGAATCCTTGCGCACCACAACGCCGTAAAGATAGCCGGTCAGTCCGACGATGTAGGTGAAGCTATCCACTGGATGGTAGCTTACCTTGGTCAGATAGGGCTGACGGAAGACCGGCATCGGTGCCAATGTAACTGTGTAGCCGTCCGGCGCGGTACCAGCGGCCAGAGCCACGGCACCAAGCGTTCCTGAGGCGCCTGGCTTGTTATCGACGACCACTGTCTGGCCAAGATGGCGAGTTGCGATCTGGGCCATGACTCGTGCCGTGACATCCGTCACGCCGCCCGCGGTATACGGGACGATCAGACGGATCGGCTGGTTGGGGAACTTTGCATTGTTCCCCTGAGCTCTCGCGATCTGAGGCATTGTAAGGCTGGCCGCCATGGTGGCCAACAGCGTTCTACGCGGAGTTCCTTGCTGGCGTTCCACTCTTCCTCTCCTTCTTTATGAGTTTGCCCTTCTTGGTCGATGGCGCCGGCGGTGCGAGAAAGCCGGCGGCCAGGAAGGGGATAAGGTGCTCAAGCGCGTCCGGAGCCGCGGTGCTGGATGGGTGCGTAGGCACCACACGTTCCACTCGCCCGTTATTCGCGCTCGCATAGAACATGGCGCCGAAAGCCGCGGTCATGCGCCAGAACAGGTCCTCCGGGGAGAGCCATGGGCAAGCCCGGGCGAGAAGGCTGGCCCAGCGCCTTCCGACGTCGTCGTACAAGGCCTTGCCGATGCTTCGGACAGCGGTCGTCGGATCGACTGAGTCAATCGAGACAAGCTTGGTGAACAAGCGACCGCCTTCCGATGCACGACTGAGCCGAACCATGGGGCCGATATAGGCTTCAAGGATCGCTTCGACGTTGACCTCGCCGCGTTGCATCGCGATCTCGCAGCCATCCAGAAGATGATGGCGCTCGGAATTTAGAGGTCCTGCTCGGCGGCTGTAGACGGCACGCAGCAGGCCCTCCTTTGACCCGAAGTAATAGTTCACGGCTGCCAGATTGACCTCGGCTTCCTGGGTCAGTTGGCGAAGCGAGACACCGTTGTACCCGTGGTCCGCGAACAGGCGCTCTGCCGTGTCGAGGATACGCAGCTGCGTCCCGGAGATCTCCTGGGCTACCTCATCGGCAGTCAAAGAACTGATGCCTGTGCCATGACTGTCGCAAGGCTCCGCTTGCTGGCGTGCTCCACTGCCGCCGGAAGGTAGGTGCCTTGCCGGCGCCAGTCAATCGAACGTATGTTTTAATTCTGTGAGCCACGGAGGATGACAGCATGGATGACCCGCACCTGGGTGCCGGCCGCTACCGCATGCCGGTCGGCTTCGGGCCTTTCCCGGGGCCCAGGCAGATTCCGTCCGGAAAGCCAAGCGACCTGACTCAGTCTCCGAAACGCCGAATTGCATCCGTCCGTTATCTGACGGATGAGGAGGCCGCGGCGCGGCTGCTGCCCCCAGGCTTCACCCTGGACGGTGAGCCAGTGGTCACGGTCGAGATGCACCACATGACGGAGATCGATTGGCTGGCTGGGCGTGGCTATGCCATGTTCGGTATCCGCCTCCCTGTTCGCTATCGCGGCCAGCATGATGAGGGGAGGGGACAGTTTCTCACCGTCCTTTGGGAAAACCTCGCAGACCCTATCATCAGCGGTCGAGAAGAGCTCGGCTTCGCAAAGCTCTGGTGTGACATCCCGGAACCACGCGTCTCCGGCGGATCATGGCACTACACCGCAAACTGGCTTGGCTTCACCTTCGCCGAGGTTGAACTCCACGATCTCACCGATGACACCCGTCCGCCGCCGGCGGCTCAGGACCTCTTTCACTACAAGTATGTGCCCTCCAATGAACCCGGTGTCGCTGATGCCGCCTATGCCACCGTCGTTCCGGCTCACAATCCCAATCTGACCGTGGAGCGTCGGCTCAGCGGGCAGGGGAGCGTGACCTTTCATGCCGGGCGTTGGGAGGATCTGCCAACGCTTCACCACATCGTCTCCTCGCTCGAGGCCCTGCCTATCCTGGAACCTCGGGGCGCCAGCCTGGTCTTCGCCCGGGGCGGCAAAGACCTTTCGGACCTGCGGCGTCTCTCCTGAGCCGGTTCACCGAGAAACTGAAGGATCCTCATGGTATGAAGAAGATTGCGATCATTGGGGCCGGCACGATGGGGCATGCCCTTGCCCTGGTTCATGCCCTGGGCGGTTGTGCCGACATCCGGTTGCAGGACGTTTCAACCGAAGCCCTCAAGCGTGCCCCAGGGCTCATGCAGACTGCGCTGCGAACCCTCCGAGAGGCTGGTGCCGCTGGGCCCGACAAGGACGATGCCTGGCTTGCCGGGGTGGTTCATATCGTACCGGATCTCGCGGAAGCAGTGGCGGACGCTGACCTGATCGTGGAAGCCGTATTCGAAGATCCCGAGATCAAGCGGCAGGTGTTCGCGGCAATCGATCAGGCGGCTTCCGACCAGGCGATCATCGCCAGCAATACCTCCTATCTTGATGTTTTCCCTCTGATCCCGGCGCGCCGCCAGAAGCGGGCTGCCATCGCGCATTGGTACACTCCGCCCTACCTGGTCGATCTTGTGGACATAGCCCCCGGCCCTGAGACCGACCCTGGTGTCGTCCATGCCCTTCGCGACCTCTATGCAGGAATGGACAAGAAGCCGGTCGTTTTGAAGAAATTCGTGCCTGGCTTCATCGCGAACCGCATCCAGGCCGCCATCAGCCTGGAGGTTTATCGCCTGCTGGATGACGGTGTCGCCGATGCCGCCGAAATCGACGCATCCGTGAAGTATGGACTGGCGTTGAGGATGCCCCTCCTTGGGCACCTCATGAAGGCTGACTTTACCGGCCTTGCCATGTCCCAGCATGCTCAAACCAACCGCAGCTACACTCCACCGCCCGTGCGCGGGCGCAGTGACCGCCTGGATGCGCTGGTCGCAGATGGTCACACCGGCGTCATGGCGGGGCGCGGCTTCTACGACTATGGCGGGCGTAGCCCAGCCGACCTGATGCGGGAGCGCGACCTGAAGCTCCTGCAGCTCAAGCAGGCCCTCAAGACGATTGGAGAAATCGAGGCCGAGCCGAGCAAGTCAGGCTCGCCGACTGTTCAGGGGGGTAACTGCGGACACATGTGCCCTCAGCGCGACCATTGGGAGCACAGCCTTTGAGGAGAACAGGAGCGCTGTGATTCTGCGGCATTCGGGGGAAACCCCGAATGCCAGGTACGGCCGCGGAGTTCGAGGAGGCGGCCCGGCTACTTTCGGGCACCCACGGATGAAAGCGGCCAACATCATTGTCTGTTGCTCGCGCCAATCTCGGTATTGAGGGCTTCGAGAACCTCCCGGAGCGTCTGCACACCCCTGTTGATGGCCCGCACATCGAGGCTGGCATACCCCATCACCAGCCCCGCCCTATCGGGGCGGGTGTCCGCCGAAGCAGGGGCGTAGAGGGGACTGACAGGGTACACGCCGATACCCGCTTCGAGCGCACGAGCGATGACTGCATCCTCCTGTCCCTTCGGCACATGGTTAAGCCAGAGGACGATGTGCAGCCCGGCATCCGCGCCCACCACCGTCACTATATCGCCCAGAAAAGCCGACACCGCACTCAGGAGCGCCACGCGTCGCTCGCCATTCCGCCGGCGCATGCGCCGGACATGCCGCTCATAGGCGCCATTCCCGATCAACTCCGCCATGGCCTCCTGCTCCAGGCTGGGCGTGTGCCGGTCCGCGAGCCGCTTTGCCTTGGCGAAGACCTCGGACAATGATGCCGGTACGACGAGGTAACCAAGGCGCAGGGTAGGGGAGAGCGTCTTGGAGACAGTGCCGAGATAGATGACCCGTCCCGCGTGATCGAGAGCCTGTAGGGGAGGGATTGGGGCGATGTCGAAGCGGTACTCGCTATCGTAGTCGTCCTCGATGACATAGGCGCCAATGCGTTGCGCCCAGGCGAGGAGGTCCTGGCGGCGTGCCGCAGACATGACGCTGCCCAGCGGAAACTGGTGGGATGGGGTGACATAAGCCAGGCGCGCCGATGGCAGGCAGTCTGTCCGCATGCCTTCCTGATCCACGGTGACGGGGATCACATCGGCCCCGGCCGCGAGGAAAATCTGGTGGGCGAGGTTGTAGCCCGGATTCTCCATCACAGCTTGGTTGCCGGGGTCGAGCAGCAGCCGAGCGCAGAGGTCGAGACCCTGCTGCGAGCCGTTGACCACGATGATCCGCTCTGGCTCGCAGCGCAGGCCACGAGCCCGCCAGAGATAGCCCTGCAAGGCTGCCCTGAGGTCGGAGGAGCCACGGGGATCGCCGTAGCGGAGCCGTCCATGGCGGCGCAGCAGGGCGGTGCCGACCGCCTTCCGCCAGGCCAGCATCGGGAAGTCCTCGGCAGCCAGGTCCCCATATCGGAAGTCTGCCATCAAACGCGGCCTGCAGGACACGGGCAGGAGGGGGAAGTCTGCCAGTCGCTGGCCGTAGGCAGAAAGCCGGTCGGGAGTTACTGAACATCCCGCCTGACTGTCCAGCGCAGGCGCAAGGCCAAGTCCCTGAGCTACCTGAGTCCGGGCACCGTGCCGTGTTTCCAGATATCCTTCCGCGATCAGTTGTTCGTAGGCAGCAGTGACGGTTGTCCGGGAGACGCCCCACTCCGCTGCCAGGGACCGAGTGGAGGGCAGCCGGGCCCCCGGGCCAAGCAGGCCCGAGGTGATCTGGTCCTTGATCGCCGCACAGATCTTCCGGGTGACCCGCGTCTGCGCGGGGGCGTCTGATGCCATGGCGACAAACTGGTCCAGTGCTTTCAGGGGAAACTGGCCATTCCTTATGGTCCAGACCCGGGGCAAGGTCCAAGCCGGCCCAGGAGTCACGTCGATGTATGTCCCGCCTGCCTTCCGTGAGGACGACCTTGCCGCTCTGCACGGGGCGATGCGCGAGGCTCGTTTGGCGAATCTCGTCACCGCCACAGCCGAAGGATTGGTCGCCACCCCCCTGCCTCTCTTCCTCGCACCGGAGGAGGGCCCCTACGGCACGCTCTATGGCCATCTGGCGCGGGCAAACCCCCAGTGGAAGCTGCCGGCGGCCGGCGATGCCATGGCGCTGTTCATGGGCCCGGACGCCTATGTCAGTCCCTCCTGGTATCCCTCCAAGCAGGAGAACGGGAAGGTCGTGCCAACCTGGAACTACGTCGCCGTCCATGCCTATGGCCCGGCCGAGTTCTTCGAGGATGCCGACCGCCTGCTTGAGGTTGTCACGCGCCTGACGAACCTGCACGAGCGGCCCCGTTCCGAGCCCTGGGCCGTGGCCGACGCGCCGGAGGCCTTCATCCGCGCGCAGCTCAAGGGAATTGTCGGCCTGCGACTGCCGATCACGCGCCTAGAGGGTAAGCGCAAGATGAGCCAGAATCGGTCCGAGGCCGACCGCCGAGGTGTGGCCGCTGGCTTGGCCGGGAGCGAGCGGCCCTCGGAGCGCGCCGTGGCAAAGCTCATCCCGGTCTGACTGACTCAAGAATCAGCTTTCCAGCCGAGATTCATGGTCGTGCCAGATCTGACCCAACTTGCCGTGTACTCCATCGCGGCATTGCTGCTCGCCATCACTCCAGGCCCGGGCATCTTCTACGTTGCGGCGCGCACTCTTGCTGGCGGCCGGGCGGAAGGCGTGGCTTCCAGCTTCGGCACCGGATTGGGCGGCATGGTCCATGTCGTTGCAGGAAGCCTGGGCGTGTCCGCCATCGTGCTTGCCAGCGCCGAGCTGTTCACCACGTTGAAGCTGGTTGGTGCTGCCTATCTGGTCTGGATGGGCTTTCGCGCGTTCCAGTCAGCCCGACGGGATGCAAGGGGGCCCCTGGATGGTCGGCCTGCGGAACCGCCCGTCGGACCACGGCGGGCGTTCCGCGAAGGGGTGCTGGTCGAGGCGCTGAACCCGAAGACGCCAGCCTTTTTCCTGGCTTTCGTCCCGCAGTTCGTGGACCCGATGCAAGGCGATGTGGCGCTGCAATTCATGGTGCTCGGCTTTGTATCGGTCGCACTCAATACACTTGCCGACATCGTTGTCGCCTTCGCTGCGAGCGGTATCCGAAAGGGCGCCGCAGCACGTCCCGCACTGATCCGGCGCCTCCGGGAGGCGTCGGGGGGCACGATGATCGCGCTCGGCATCGGCCTCGCTCTGGCGAAGCGGCCTGCGACCTGATCTCGGACATCCGCTTTGCGGCTGTGCGAAGTCTCGTGGCATTGACCGGGTTGGGCACCCGCGCGGCAGCGCGGACCGATGCGGGAGCGAGCCGCAGGCCCGGCGGCTACTGGCACATCCTAGGCAACCTGCCTGGCCCGCCGGGGCTGTAGGGAGGCCGCCGTCGCTTCCTCCCGTTCCATGATGGGCACCAGCAACCGGGTGAGCCGTTCCACCGTCGTCTGCTCCGCGCGGGTCAGCGGCAGCCGAAGGCCAGGCGCGCACAGGCCAAGCACCCCGAGCCCGGCCTTGACGGGGATCGGGTTCACCTCGGCGAAGAGCGCGATGTTGAGGGGGGCAAGAAGATCACGCAGCGTGGCCGCAAAGCTCATGTCGCGCGCCGCAAAGGCGGATTGCAGTATCGTGCAGAGGGCAGGGGCCAGGTTCGCGGTCACGGAGACGCAGCCCTGCCCGCCCATGGCGAGGTGGGCGAGCGTCGTCGCGTCGTCACCCGAAAGCTGGACCAGTTGCGGTCCGCAGAGCTGCGCGAGGCGTGGCGGCCGTGAAAGGTCGCCGCTCGCATCCTTCAAGGCATGGATGTGCCCTTCTTCGAAGAGCCGCACGATCGTCTCGTCGGCAAAGGTGATACCGGCGCGGGACGGGACGTCGTAGAGCACGACTGGAAGGCCGGTTGCCGCCACGATGGCGCGCACATGCGCCCGCAGTCCCACTTGTCCCGGCTTCACGTAAGGTGGCGCGGAAACGAGCAGGGCGGTCGCGCCGACATGTTCCGCGGCGACGGCCAGTGCCACGGCTGCCTCGGTGCAGGGAGCGCCGACGCCGGCGACCACGGGCAGGCCACCGGCCGCCTCCGCTACGCAGGCCACCGCGCGGGCGTGCTCCACGGGGGTGAGAGCCGGCGCCTCTCCGGTGCTGCCGCAGACGACCAGCCCGCCCACGCCTCGGGAGACGGCCCGTGCCGTAAGGCGCGACAGGGCTGCGAGGTCCAACTCGCCGGAGTCGTCGGCGCGAAAGGGTGTGACGAGCGCGGGGAGGACACCCCGCAGGGTTGGAGGAGGGCGCATCTCAGCGGGCCTTCCGTGTCTTGCTGCCACCGGACAGGCGGCAGAGAACAAGGGCACCCTCGGCCTGCCCTCGCAGCCGCACGCGCTCGAACCCATAAGTCCTGAGACGCGCCGCGACCTTCCGGGCCACATCCAGCGCGCCCTGGCCGATCGCGCGCAGGGCGAGGCGCCCGCCCGCCGGAAGGGCGCGGCGGGCGCAGGCCGCGATGGCCTGCCCGGCTTCCTCAGTGCGGATGGCGGGGGCGATCACGACCTCCACGGGATCGGGATGCGCCGGCGCGGTGCGGAAGGCCGAGCCACCGCGGCAGCCCCGCCGCATGGCATCGCAGAGCGTGTCGGCCGCCGACTCACCGATGACGAGAACCCGGTCGTCACGCCCTGCCGAGACGGCTCCGAGCAGGTCGTCGCGACCCGGCCGTACGTCGTGCGAGCGTAGGCTCGGCGGCCAGGTGAGGGATGTCGCACCGGTCTCCGGCTTGGCCTGCCTTGCGGCTGCAGAGGGGGCAGGCTTGGGCGAAACGACGGAATGGGTAAGAGCGGGCATGGGAACCTCCACGCCGCCATAGGTGACGGGACCGCCATAAAAGCTCGATGCTGAATGGGGCGAGCCCCTGTAAAATCAGCATAAAATCCGGGAAGCCTGACCCTTACTCCGTGGGGCCGAGCCGGTAGCCGACCCCAGGTTCCGTCCGGATCAGCGTGGCCGCCTCGCCGAGCTTCTGGCGAAGATGCCCGATATAGACACGCAGATATTGCGGGCTCTCGGTATGACCTGGTCCCCAGACAGCGGAAAGGAGCTGGCGCTGCGTCACAACGCGCCCGGCTCCCGCGCGGGCAAGGGCCGCGAGCAGGCCCCACTCGCGCGGCGTCAGCTTGAGAGGCGTCCCGCCCAGCGTCGCCGTCCTTGCCACGAGGTCCATCTCCAACTGGCCGACCTGGACCACCCGCGTCGGCGCGTCCCGTCCCACAGAGGCGGCAGCACGGCGCAGGGCAGCCCTGAGGCGGGCAAGCAACTCGGCGAGGGCGAAGGGCTTTTCCACGAAATCGTCCGCGCCAGCATCCAGCGCCGCCACCTTGGCGGTTTCTCCGTCGCGGGCGGAGAGTACGATGATCGGCGCCGAGGTGAAGGCGCGAAGGCGAGGTATTACCTCCTGCCCGTCGAGGTCGGGCAGGCCGAGGTCGAGCAGCACGGCGGCGGGGGCGTGCGTCGCCGCAAGGCGCAGGCCAGCCATGGCATTCTCTGCCTGCACCGGCTCATAGCCGGAGGCGGCGAGCGCCGGGCTCAGGAAACGGTGTATCTGCGGCTCGTCATCGACCACCAGCACGCGGGGCTGGGCGAGGTCAGGAAGGGAGTTGCTCATGAGGTGAACCGGACGGTGACTCGCGTGCCACGTTCCTCCCGGATGGGACTTTCGGCCGTGATCTGACCGCCCATCGCGTGGGCAAGGCCGCGTGAGATGGCCAGGCCGAGGCCACTGCCGGCCACGATCCGGTCGGTGCGGGAGGCACGGAAGAAGGGGTCGAAGATGCGGGCGAGATCCTCGCGCCGGATGCCCGGTCCGTCATCCTCGACAGAAACGGCAACACTTGCGCCGTCGCGCCGCGCCACAACGGCGACCTGGCCCCCGGGGCCAGAGAACTTCAGGGCGTTGTCGAGCAGGTTGGAGAGGATCTGGTCGAACAATACCGGGTCCAGCGACAGGGCTGGAAGCCGCGTGTCGATGCGCCGTTCCACTCGGCGCCCCGTCGCAAGTTCTGCCCGCTCTATGGCAGCCTCCAGGGCGGAGGGCAGGTCCACCGCCTCGCGCCGCAGGGCGACCTGCCCGCTCTCCAACCGCACCATGTCGAGGATGTTCGAGGCGAAGCGGCCGAGGCGCGCCGTCTCCTCCTCAGCGGCGAGGATGAGGTCCGCCCGGGCCTCCGCCGTGAGCGCATCGCCCATCGTCCGTAGCGTCTCCAGTGATCCGCGGATTCCAGTCAGCGGCGTGCGGAGGTCGTGGCCAAGGGAGGTGAGGAGGGTGGTGCGCAACGCGTCCGCCTCCGCCCGGACCGCGCCCCGCGCGCGCTCCTCCATCAGCTCCGCCCGTTCCAGCGCTATCGCCGCCTGGTCGAG
This sequence comes from Roseomonas xinghualingensis, assembly GCF_025791835.1. GTDB lineage: Bacteria > Pseudomonadota > Alphaproteobacteria > Acetobacterales > Acetobacteraceae > Roseomonas > Roseomonas xinghualingensis. Next base: position 19,464 of record NZ_JAOXLP010000021.1, on the reverse strand, counting down.
CAGGGCGTCCAGCGTGCGGGCCCTGTCGGGGTCGAGCGGCTCCGCACGGTCCGCGAAGCGCAGGCCGACCAGGCCCGCGACGCCCCCCGCCGAGCCCTGGCCCGTCGGCAGCGGTTGGAACTGCCACCCGACGGCGGGCAGGGTGTCCGTGCCCCGTCCCGTTGCCTGCCCCTTGGCATAGGCCCAGCGCGCGGCGGCCATGGAGGCGTCGTCCGGCTCCGCGGTTGCCGGAGCGGCCGCTCGGATAATCAGGTCGGGGTCGTCTGGCCGCCGCTCGCGTGGCAAGGCCAGGCCCGGCACCTCCTCGCCCGAGAGCGGCATCAGCACGCAGCAGGGGCAACCGGCAACGCGCTCGGCCTCCTCGGCGATAAGGGCGAGGAGGGTGGCCCGGTCCATCGGCGCGCCGAGGCGGCGGCTGAACTCGACCAGCCGGCGCAGCCCGAAGACCCGCGCCTGGGCGCTGCGGACCGTACGGCCCAGCCGCCCGGCGGTGCCTGCCAGAAGCAAGGCAACGAGGCCGAAGACGATCGCGCCAACGATCTCCTGCGGCCCATCAATGGTCAGGGTGTAGCGCGGCTCAATGAAGAGGTAGTTCCAGAGCAGGAAGGAGAGAACGGCCGTGGCGAAGCCATGCGCTGCCCCGAAGGCAACGGCGGCCGCGACCGTCGCCACCAGGTAGATCATGCCCAGCGCGCCATCTGTCACTCCGGCGTCCAGCGCGAAGCCGATTCCTGTCGTCGCCAGCACGAAGGCAGGGACGCTTGCCCAGCCAAGCCATCCGGGGAGGGGGCGCTGTTCCAGCATCACTTGCGGGCGCCCTGCGGTGGACGGGCTTGGGACCAGGTGGAGGACGAAATCCGAGGCCCGGCGCAGCAGCACGGCCGATAGGGTGCGTCCTGTCGCCCGACGCCAGAGGCTGGGCCGGCCTCGGCCGATGACGAGGTGGGTCACGTTCCGCGCGTGCGCGGCCTCCAGAATGGCGCGGGGCAGGTCGGTCGCCACCACCGTCTCGGTTTCGGCGCCCAGCGTCTCCGCCAGACGGAGCGCGGGGCCTGGGTCGCCCTTCGAAGGACCAGGGCGTTCGACATGCAATGCGACCAGCGGCGCGCGCAGGGCATCGGCGATGCGGCGAGCCTGCCGCACCGCCATCTCGGCGGAGGGCTCGCCGCCCACCAGTACCATGACGCGATCCCCCGAGGGCCAGGGCCCGGTGATGGCGTTCGCCCGCATGTAGCCGGTGACATCGGCATCGACGCGTTCCGCCATGCGACGCAGGGCCATCTCGCGCAGCGCGGCGAGATTCCCCTCGCGGAAGAAGCCTTTCAGCGCCCGCGCCGCCTGGTCCGGGCGGTACACCTTGCCCTGGCGCATGCGCTCCAGCAACTCGGCGGGCGGGATGTCGATCAGTTCCACCGCGTCAGCACCGGCCAGGACATGGTCGGGCACGGTCTCAGCGACGCGCACGCCGGTGATGCGCGCCACAGCCTCGGACAGGCTCTCAAGGTGTTGCACGTTCATCGCCGTCCAGACCTCGATCCCGGCGGCGCGAAGCTCTTCCACATCCTGCCACCGCTTGGGGTGGCGGCTGCCGGGCGCGTTGCTGTGCGGCAGTTCGTCCAGCACCAGAATGGCGGGGCGCCGCGCGAGGGCGCCGTCCAGGTCGAACTCCTCCAGCACCTGGCCGCGATAGTCCAGCCGTGCTCGGGGCAGCACCTCCAGGCCGGCGACCTGGGCGGCGGTCTCGGCGCGGCCATGGGCCTCCACCAGCCCGACCACCACATCGGCGCCGCCCAGCGCGCGGCGCCGTGCCTCGGTCAGCATCTCATAAGTCTTACCCACGCCCGGGGCGGCGCCGAGGAAGACCTTCAGCCGCCCGCGCCCTTCCTGCTTGGCAAGGGCGAGGAGCGCATCAGGGCTGGGACGGGCAGGTTCGCCGGATCCCGATCCGGGACGCGCACTCAACGGAAGGGGAAACCCGCCGATATCGCCGCACCGAACCTCACTCGCCAAGCCTGGTCCCGGCAAGCAATCCGGCGGTCAGGCCTATCAGGAGAATGCCCAGTGGGAGGGCGAGATGCGGCTCGTGCTGCCATGGCAGCGGAGCGGAACCGGGGCCGCGGCAAAACCCTCCGGCCGATGCGAGATGGTGGCAGAGATGTCGGGCGTCTCTTGTCATCGGACATCCCGCACTTTGCCCCCGCGCGCGTAAAATCGCGATCATCCATTCGCCCCGGGCCCGTAAAAAGCGCATAAAAATGGCGCTCTACGCCGTGATTGCACGGCACATTTATACGCTTTTTACGGACCGGGCCCAGATCCGGAATGGCCTCTTTACGCGCGTCTTCTCATTGAGATGCCGATTGCCGGCAGTTCCCCGGCAGGAGGACTCACAATGATCGATGTTCTTCTTCTCGGCCTTGGCCTCGGCGCCTTCGCGCTGATGGCCGCCTATGTCGCCGGTTGCGAACGGGTCTGACGCGCCATGCTCGAACTCGTCCTGGGCGGCGCCGTGTCCGCCGGCCTCCTGATCTATCTCTTATGGGCGCTGCTGCGCCCCGAGGATCTGTAATCCCATGACCCTCATCGGCTGGGCGCAGATATCGCTCGTCCTCGCGCTCATCGTCGCGGCCGCCGTGCCGCTCGGGCGTTACATCGCCGCCGTGGCCGATGGCCGCGTGGCCTGGCTCCGCCCCGTGGAGGCGCTGCTCTACCGCGCCGGCGGCATCGATCCGTCGCGCGGGCAGGACTGGAAGGGCTATGCCCTCGCCATGCTCGCAGCCAACGCGGCGGGCTTCCTCCTGCTCTTCGCCATCCTGCGCCTGCAGGGCGTGTTGCCGCTGAATCCGCAGGGTGTCTCAGGCATGTCCTCCTGGCTTGCCTTCAACACGGCGGTGAGCTTCGTCACCAATACAAACTGGCAGGCCTATTCGGGGGAGGTCGCGGCCTCCTACCTCTCGCAGATGGCGGGGCTGGCGGTGCAGAACTTCCTGTCCGGCTCCACCGGCATTGCACTGGCGCTCGCCGTCACCAGGGCATTCGCGCGGGGCGGGGTGCGGGAACTCGGCAATTTCTGGGCCGACTTTACCCGCGCTACCCTCTATGTGCTGCTGCCGCTCGCGCTCGTCCTGGGCACTGCCTTCGTTGCGCTCGGCATTCCCCAGACCTTCGCGGGCTACGTCACAGCAACGACGCTTGAGGGCACGGAGCAGGTCATCCCGCTCGGTCCCGCGGCCTTCCAGATCGCCATCAAGCATCTGGGAACGAATGGCGGTGGCTTCTTCGGTGTGAACTCCGTGCACCCCTTCGAGGGGCCGGACGCGATCGCGACGGCGCTGCAGATCTGGGGCCAGACGGTCATTCCCTTCGCCCTTGCCCTTACCTTCGGGCACATGGTGGGCGACATCCGCCAAGGCCGCGCGCTGCTGGCCGTGATGGTCGGCTTCGTGGTGGCCGCCACCGCCGCCATCTACGCAGCCGAGGCCGCGGGCAACCCGCTGCTGACCGCTCTGGGCGTCGATCCTTCCATGGGCAACATGGAGGGCAAGGACATACGCTTCGGCCTGCCGCTCATCGCACTTTTCAGCGCCACCACCACGGGCGTTTCCTGCGGTGCGGTGAACGCGATGTTCGACAGCTTCATGCCGCTGGGCGGCATGGTGCCCATGTTCCTCATCCAACTCGGCGAGGTGCTGCCGGGTGGCGTGGGATCTGGCCTCTACGGAATGCTTGTCTTCGCCCTACTCGCGGTCTTCGTGGCCGGACTCATGGTAGGCCGTACGCCGGAGTATCTGGGCAAGAAAGTACAGGCGCGGGAGATCAAGCTGGCCATGCTGGCCGTGCTCGTGCTGCCCGCCACCATTCTCGGCTTCACTGCCGTTTCCCTGGTGCTGCCGATGGCGGCATCCTCCATCCAGGATGCCGGGCCGCATGGCCTTTCCGAGATGCTCTATGCCTATACCTCGGCCGCCGGAAACAACGGTTCCGCCTTCGGCGGCCTTACGGCCGATACGCCCTGGCTGAACACCACGCTGGGCATCGCCATGCTGCTTGGGCGCTTCGCCTATGTGGTGCCGGTGATGGCCATCGCCGGATCACTGGCCGCCAAGGCGAAGGCGCCGTCCAGCGCAGGCACCTTTCCCACCCATGGGCCGCTCTTCGCCGGGCTGCTGGCGGGCGTGATCCTCATCCTGGGCGGGCTCCAGTTCCTGCCTTCCCTCTTCCTCGGGCCGATCGCCGAGCACTTCACCCTGCTCGCCGGCAAGACATTCTGAGGCCAGCCAAGATGCTCGACACCACCACCGGCCCGAGGACCGGGCTCGGCGCGGTCACGCGCGCCCGGCCTCCGATGCTCGACCCGGCCCTGTTGCCGCGCGCGATCGGCGACGCCTTCCGCAAGCTGAATCCCGTGACGCTGCTGCGGAACCCTGTGATCTTCGTGACCGAGGTCGTCTCGATCCTCGTCACCCTCCTCGCCGCTCACGCAGCCTTCCGGGGGGAGCCCTGGGCTTTCCAGGCCGGGATCACCCTTTGGCTTTGGTTTACCGTCCTCTTCGCGACCTTCGCGGAGGCGGTTGCCGAGGGCCGCGGCCGTGCCCGGGCCGAGAGCCTGCGCAAGGCCCGGACCGAGACCCAGGCCAAGCTGCTGGTCCGGCCCGATGACCGCGCACTCTGGCAGCCGCGAAGCGCCACCGAGTTGCGCGTGGGCGATCTCGTTCTGGTGGAGCCGGGCGATCTCATCCCCTCCGACGGGGAGGTGGTGCAGGGCATCGCCAGCGTGAACGAGGCTGCGGTGACAGGCGAGAGCGCCCCTGTGATCCGCGAGAGCGGTGGCGACCGCAGCGCCGTCACGGGCGGTACGATGGTTGTCTCCGACTGGATCGTGGTGCGCATCACCGCCGCTCCCGGCTCCACCTTCATCGACCGAATGATCTCGCTCGTCGAGGGCGCCTCGCGCCAGAAGACGCCGAACGAGATCGCGCTGGATATCCTGCTCGCCGGCATGACGATCATCTTCCTGATCGCCGTCGCCAGCGTGGTGGGGCTCGCCTCCTGGAACGGGCAGCCGCCCTCCATCCCCGTGCTGGCCGCGCTGCTGGTCACGCTGATCCCGACCACCATCGGCGGGCTTCTCTCCGCCATTGGCATCGCGGGCATGGACCGGCTGGTGCGCTTCAATGTGATGGCGACCAGCGGCCGCGCCGTGGAAGCAGCCGGCGACGTGGACGTGCTGCTGCTGGACAAGACCGGCACCGTCACCCTGGGCAACCGCCAGGCCGCCGCGCTCCATCCTGCGCCAGGCGTGGAGCTGCGCGAGCTGGCGGAGGCCGCCGTCCTCTCCTCTCTCGCGGACGAGACGCCGGAGGGACGCTCCATCCTCGCCTTTGCGCGGGACCGGTACGGTGTGGTGCCGCCGATCCTGCCGACCGATGCGAAGGTGGTGCCGTTCACGGCGCAGACCCGGATATCCGGGCTGGACCTGCTGGCGGGCAGCTACCGCAAGGGTGCGATGGACAGCCTCGTCCGCGCAACGGGCGCCGAGGTGCCGGCGGCGCTGCGTGAGGCGGTGGAGCGCATCGCCCGCGCGGGCGGTACGCCGCTGGTCGTGGCGAAGGACAAGCGGCTGCTTGGCGCCATCGAGCTGAAGGACATCGTCAAGCCCGGCATCCGCGATCGCTTCGCAGCGCTGCGCCAGATGGGCATCCGTACCGTGATGGTGACGGGCGACAACCGCCTGACCGCCGCGGCAATCGCGACCGAGGCCGGGGTGGACGACTTCATCGCGGAGGCCACGCCCGAAGACAAGCTGCGCTATATCCGTGACGCGCAGGGGGAGGGGCGCCTCGTCGCCATGGCGGGCGACGGCACGAATGATGCTCCCGCCCTGGCCCAGGCCGATGTTGGGCTGGCCATGCAGACCGGCACCCAGGCCGCGCGAGAGGCCGGGAACATGGTGGACCTGGACAGCGATCCCACCAAGCTCATCGAGGTGGTGGAGATCGGCAAGCAGCTCCTCATCACCCGTGGTGCGCTGACCACTTTCTCCATCGCCAATGACGTGGCGAAGTATTTCGCCATCCTGCCTGCGATCTTCGTCACGCAGTATCCGGAGCTGCAGGCTCTGAACCTCATGCGCCTGGCAAGCCCCGAAAGCGCCATTCTCTCCGCGGTGATCTTCAATGCGCTGATCATCGTGGCTCTGGTGCCGCTGGCGCTCCGTGGCGTGCGCTACACCCCTTCGGGCGCGGCGGCCCTGCTGCGGCGGAACCTGCTCATCTACGGGCTTGGCGGCATCGTCGCGCCCTTCATTGGCATCAAGATTATCGACCTCGTCCTCCAGCTCCTGGGGATCGCCTGAACCATGTCCCTCCTTCGCCCCGCCGCGACCCTGGTCGTCGGTTTTACCCTCATCCTCGGGCTCGCCGTGCCGGCTGCCTTCACGCAACTTGCGGGTGCGCTGGCGCCTACGCGGGCTGGCGGTTCCCTGATCGAACGTGAAGGGCGCGTCATCGGCTCTGCGCTGATCGGCCAGAACTTCGCCGAAGACCGCTACTTCCACCCGCGCCCCTCGGCTACCAGCGCGACCGGTCCGGAGGACAGCAGCAAGACGGTAGACGCGCCTTACAACGCCGCCGCCGGCGCCGCCTCGCAGCGCGGCCCCTCCAGCCAGGTGCTGGCGGATGCGGTCCAGGAGCGCGTGGCGGAGGCTGGGTCCGCTCCTGTCCCCGCTGACGCCGTGACATCCTCTGGTTCTGGGCTCGATCCCGATATCAGTCCTGAAAACGCCGCCCGCCAAGTTGCCCGCGTGGCTCGGGCCCGCGGGCTGTCCGAGGAGCGCGTGCGCACGATCCTGGCTGAGAACACTGCCGCGCCCATCCTCGGCTTCTTCGGCGCACCGCGCGTGAATGTGCTGCGCCTCAACCTCGCGCTCGATGCCGCGCGCTGAACGAACATCCCTGAAAGACCACTATCCCATGCGTATTCACCACATTCTCTGCGGCGCTTTTCTTCTCGGGACTGCCGCACCGGCCCATGCCTTCGAGTTTGAAGATGCTGGAATGACGATCGGCATCACGCCCACTATTTCCTCCGACTACTTGTTCCGCGGCGTCAGCCAAACTCGCGACCGCCCGGCCGTGCAGGGCTCGATCGATATCCAGCACACCACCGGCTTCTATGTTGGCGCCTTCATCTCCAATGTCGCCTTCCTCGGAACCAATGCCCGCCAGGAGGTGGATGCGATGGCCGGATGGCGCACCACCATAGCCGGTGTCAGCATCGATCTGGGCGGCATCGCCTACACCTATCCGGGTTATAGCAACCCGGCCGGATCGGGCCTGTATGACCTGCAGTATTTCGAGCTGGCGGTGAAGGCGTCCTACGAGGTCTCCTCTGCGCCGATGCCTATCAAGGTGCTGGCCGCCTTCAACTACTCGCCCAACTACCAGCTCGAAACCGGCAACAGCTTCTATGTCGAGGGCGGCCTCGAGATCGGTCTGCCCCATGACCTGACGCTCGCCGGACGTGCCGGCTACCAGTGGATCCAGAATAACACCCGCTGGGGGGCGCCCGACTTCGCCAACTGGAACGTAACCCTGTCCTACAAGTTCTCGGACTTTGTCTTCACCGCTGGCTACTATGACACCAACCTCTCGCGCTCCGGATGCTTCGGCGCCCAGAAGATATGCGACGCGCGCGCCATGATCTCCCTCTCCCGAACCTTCTGATCTCCGTATGGAGCGGACCGAGGGCGCCGGGTAATACACCTGAGCGGCCTCGGTGCCGGCGCCTCCTCCAATAAGGTCTCAGGCAGGCGGAGTGTCCGCCCCCTTCCTGCATATAGGCCAGCAGGCTCATCACCCGGCCTGAAGTCATCCTGCCACCGCTGAACACCTGACCGGAGGAGGGATAATCCGTGAAGCAGGTACAGACAGCGGTCTTCACGAAGGCGGTGGCGGGATCAGCGCCAAGGCGACCTGCGTCCGGTCGGGCGCGAGTGCCTCTTCCTCGGATACGGATGAGCCGCCTTTGCAGCGATGGCAGGCCCGCTGGCCTCGAACGGGTGGTCAGATGCCTTGACCCCCCGACACCTCGATGCGTTGCGCGTTGACCCAGCGGTTTTCTGGGCTGAGCAGGCTGGCGATCATCGGGCCGATATCCTCGGCAACCCCGACACGGCCGAGCGCCGTCATCCCGGCAAAGAAGCTGTTGAACTCAGGGGTGTCGCGCACCGCACCGCCGAAGAAGTCGGTTTCGATCGCACCCGGCGCCACCGTGTTCACTGCAATGCCGCGCGCGCCAAGCTCCTTGGCCATGTAGACCGAGAGCACCTCGACCGCGCCCTTCACCGCCGCATAGGCGGCCCACCCTGGGGCCGACACCCGCGTCAGGCCAGAGGAGAGATTCACGATGCGGCCGCCATCCGATAGCAGCGGCAACAGCGCCTGGGTGAGGAAAAAGACACCCTTGAAGTGAACATCCACCAACCGATCGAACTGCGCCACGGTCGTCTCCGCGATCGGCGCATAGTCTCCATGCCCGGCATTGTTGACGAGGTGGTCGAAATTGTCGCGCCCCCAGGTCTCGGCCAGCACAACTCGCAGCGTGGAGACGAAGGCTGGGAAGGCGGCGACGTTGCCGACATCGAGCTGCAGGGCGGCCGCCTTGCGGCCCATCGCGGCGATCTCGGCAACGACGGCCTGGGCTTCCTCGGCGCGGCTCTGATAGGTGATGACGACGTTCCCACCGCGGGCCGCTATGCTGAGCGCGGTATTGCGGCCGAGCCCACGGCTGGCGCCGGTGACGAGAGCAATGGTGGTCATGGCTGAACTCCTTCCGAACCCCGCCATGACCATCGGGCAGGCACACGCGAAGTCCTTACCGGAACCTGGGATTTGCTTGCCTGATCCTCCGAGGCAGGGTGAAGCCGCTGCCCGGCGCTGCTAGCCTAGCCGCATGAGAAGCCTCCTCGGCCTGGTCCGTCGCCATGGCGAGGCGCATGCCGACCCGCACGGCATCGCCCGCACCGGCATCCCTGGCCTGAGCGCGGTCCATGCGACAACGCCCAGCGGATTGATGCACGACATCTCCCGCCCGGTCGCCTGCCTGGTGGTGCAGGGCGGCAAGCGGGTCGCCATGGGCACAAGGGATTTCACCTTCGGCGCCGGTGACTCCCTGCTGATCACCGCCGACGTGCCCACCATCAGCCAGATCACCCGGGCGAGTGCGGCCGAGCCCTATCTGTCCCTGGTCGTCGAGCTTGACCCTGGCATGATCGCGGAACTCAGCATGCAGATGGAGAAGGCAGCGACTGGAGACGGTGTCGCGGTGCAGGTTGATCCGACCGGGGCCGAGGTCACCGAGGCGGCGACCCGGCTCATGCACCTTATCGAACGCCCGGCAGCCTTACCGGTGCTACAGGATTCTCTCATGCGTGAGCTGCACTACTGGCTCCTCGCGGGACGGCACGGGGCGGCGATCCGCCGGCTGGGCTGGCCGGATGGTCATGTCCATCGGGTCTCGCGGGCCGTGGCCGTGCTGCGCGCCCGCTTCGCCGAGCCCCTGCCGGTCGAAAGCCTGGCGGCTGCGGCGGGGATGAGCCCGTCCTCCTTCCACCAGCATTTTCGTAACGTCACCTCCCTGTCGCCCCTGCAGTTCCAGAAGCAGCTGCGCCTGATTGAGGCCCGGCGCCTGATGATGGGCGAGGGGCGGTCAGCCAGCAGCGCAGCCTTTGCAGTCGGCTATGAAAGCGTTCCGCAATTCACCCGCGAGTACAGCCGGATGTTCGGTCTGCCTCCGGCCAGGGATGCGGAGGCAGCCCGGCGCTGCGCGGGCGCGCCAGTGTGAACCACGTAAGTAGAGCCTGGATGCCTGGGATGGTTGCTCGCTGCATCATGGCTCACTTCCGCGCGAGGTAATCTATATGCCGAGGGAGTTATTACGAAGATGGTCATGGTGAGTGTGATAATTATTGGTGTTTGTCTTACCGGGCTCTAAGATTGCAGCAACCCCGGAGACCGGTCGTCCATGGCCAGCCCGATAACCCGCGTCGCGAGGTGGGCCCTGCTGCTCGCGATGCTTGCCCTTCCCATGGCAGCGGGCGCGGCGGAGATGCAGCGGGGCGGGGCGGCAATCATCGCTGTCAGCGGCGATCCTGGGCACCTGAACCCGGCCATCTCAACGGCCGGCCCGCTGCATGCCGTGGCCGGGTCTATCTTCAACGGCCTCATCGCGCTGGATGAGGCTGGGAACCCGGTGCCCGATTTGGCCGAGAGTTGGGAGGTCACTCCTGACGGGCTCCGCGTCGCCTTCCGTCTACGGCCCGGCGTGATCTGGCACGACGGACAGCCCTTCACCGCGGAGGACGTCCGGGTCACCTTCATCGAGGTGCTCCTGCGCTTCCACGCCCGTGCCCGAACTGGTCTCGCCCCGGCGGTGGAGGCGGTTGAGACGGATGGACCGCTGGGCATTGTCTTTCGCCTCCGCCGCCCGCATCCGGCGCTCCTCCGGCAACTCGACGTGACGGAGGCGCCAATCCTGCCGGCGCACCTTTTCACTGGCACGGACCCCAGCACAAACCCGGCCAACCAGCGCCCGGTCGGAACGGGGCCCTTTCGCTTCGAGAGTTACCGGCGGGACGATGCCGTCGTGCTCACGCGCAACCCCTCCTACTTCAAGCCGGACCTACCCCGGCTGGACCGGCTGGTATTCCGCGTTGTCCCTGACGCAAGCACGCAGGTGAATGCCTTGCTGGCCGGGGAGGTGGACATGCTCGCCCGCGTTTCGGCGGCCGACGCCGACCGGCTGCGCGGCCGCGGCATGTCGCTGGTTGAGACGCGCTCTGCCCCTGGGGGCTCCAACTGCATCATGACGGTCGCCTTCAACCTTGATCGGCCAGTTCCGGGCCAGCAGGCCCTACGAGACGCCTTCGCTCTCGGCCTGGACCGGGCGCGGATGCTTGAACTAGTGGCCTTTAACCAAGGGCGGGTCGCCGAGGCGCCGATTGCCTCGGGCATCGTCTGGGCGCACGCGCCTGGGGCATTGGCTGCTTGGCGGCCTGACATAGCCGAAGCCAATCGACGGTTGGATGCCGCAGGGCTCGCCCGCGGGGCGGACGGGCTCCGTGCCAGCCTTGACCTCCTGCTCTTCCCGGCCTTCTCTCGCTGGGCCGAGATCATGCGCCAGCAACTTGCCCCCTTGGGTATCGCTCTGCGCGTACAAACACTCGACCCGGCCGCCTTCGCCCAGGCGGTCTTCACCCGCCGCGCCTTCGATCTCGCGCTGGTTTCTTATTGCAATGGGACAGATCCCGAGATCGGCGTGCGCCGCATGATTCACTCCTCCGCCATTGGGAACGTGCCCTTCTCCAACGCTGCCGGTTACCGCAACCTGGAGGTTGATGCGCTCTTCGACCGCGCGGCATCGCTGCAGGATGAGGCCGCGCGCGGCGAGGCCTATCGCGCCGCCCAATCTATCCTTGCACGGGACCTTCCCTATTGGTGGCTGATCGAGACTGATTTCGCTGCTGCCTGGCGCGGCAGCTTCGCTGATTTCGCCCCATGGACGGGGCAAGTGGCTGAGCGGGCTGGCCGCCGGGACTAGGCCCCGTGCTGGCCTTCCTTCTGCGCCGTGCCGCCTTCGGTCTTCTGGTCGTCATGGCGGCCGCCAGCCTTGCCTTTCTGCTGGCCTGGCATGCCCCAGGCGGGCCGGCCGTGGGCTTGGCGGGCGAGCACGGCGCGCCGGGGTATCTGGAGGAGGTGGCTGCACGCTATGGGCTCGACCTCCCGGCCTGGAAGGTCTGGCTGGGCTGGATGGGGCGCCTGCTGCGCGGGGATCTCGGAACCTCCTGGCGAGAGGGCGCTCCCGTTGCCACCCTCATCGCGGAACGCCTGCCACTCACCCTGGCGCTGACGATCGCTGCATCGGCGCTCTCCGTGATGCTGGGTACTCTGATCGGTCTGGCTGCCTCGGCGCGGGAACGGCAAGCCTGGCCTGCGGCCCTGCTCTCAGCGTTGCACGCTGTGCCTGGATACGTCGCCGCGCAGGCCCTGGTTGCGGCCTTCGCCCTCGGTCTCGGTTTGTTGCCAGTGCAGGGCATCGCCGATCTCCGTGAGCCTGCCCCAGGGGGATTGGCGCTGCTGGCCGAGCAGGCACGCCATCTGGTGTTGCCGGTGACGGCGCTGGCGCTGCACCAGCTCTGCTTCGTCGCGCTTTTAGTGCGTGCCGGACTGATAGACCAGATGCGGCAGTACTATGTCACAGCCGCTCTGGCACGCGGGATGTCGCGCGGTGGTGCCCGGTGGCGCCATGCCCTGCCAAATGCCTTGCTGCCGCTGGCGCCGCTTACAGCCGCTCGCCTGGGCGGTCTGGTCGGCGGTGCCCTCGTGATCGAAACAGCCTTTGCCCTTCCTGGCCTCGGGCGGTTGGCGGTGACGTCAGCGGTGGCCCGGGACCATCCGGTGGTGATCGGCTGTGTCGTGACAGCTGCGGTCGCCGCCTGGCTGGCGAACATGCTGGCCGACGGCGTCGCGCCGTTCCTCGACCCGCGGCTGCGGGCAGCGTGGCGATGATAGTCCGCGGCTTGGCGCTGGCGGCATTCGCCGCACTGTACCTTGCCTGCCTCTTATTGGCGCCAGGGGGATCCCTTTCTTCCCTTCCGGGTGATCTGGCGCTGCAGGCTCCTTCCTTCACGCATCCGCTTGGCACGGATGATCTTGGCCGCGATCTCCTGTCCGCAGTGTTCCAGGGAGGGATGACCTCGCTCACAGTCGCCAGCGTTGCGACGATCCTGGCGCTCCTGCTGGGTCTCGCCTTTGGCCTGCTTGCGGGTCTCGGATCCGGAATGGTGGACGAGTTGTCCATGCGACTGGCGGAGGTGGTGGCGAGCCTCCCCGCGCTGCTGGTGGCAGTGTTGGTCGCAGCGCTGTTCGGCGGATCCACCACCAATCTTGCCCTGGTTCTCGGCCTCACCCGCTGGCCTGTGGTGGCCCGGATTGTTCGTGGGGAGGTTCAGGCACTGCTCGGGCGAGAGTTCCTGCGTGCTGCCTGGGCGCTCGGGGCGGGACCTGTGCATGTGGCCCGCCGGCATCTTTTGCCGCATCTCCTCGGACCGGTTACCGCAGCCGGCGCGATCGTCTTCGGCGGGGCGGTCGTCGCAGAGGCGTCCCTTGCCTTCATCGGCCTCGGTGATCCCGCGGCAACGAGTTGGGGGCAGATGGCTGCAACCGGCTTTGCCCTGGCCGGCCGGGCTTGGTGGGTATGGGCGGCACCGACCGCAGCCCTTGTGCTGGTGTCAGCCCTGCTTGCGCTCGCCGTCGAGCGCAACTCCGCATGACCTGAGTTGAAGCGCTGCACCCGGACCGCCGACAAGCCTGATTCGCAGCGATATGGCGGTCACTCTGGGCGAGTGAGTCGCATCGAGGTGGGCCGAGCAAAGCGAGTGTTGGACTGACCTCTTGAGCTGTCCTGCAGGGAAAAGGGCAGGGGATGGCTGACGCCACGGGGCTACTTCGCCGTGAAGTCATCAGGCAGAGAGTAAGCGTTTGTGGACGAACGCAGCCTCCTCGCGCCTGCAACAAAAGGGTCGTCCCCAAAGCGCTTCCAGCGCTGATGAACGATCGCGCGGGCTGAACGGGTAGGGCGGGGCTTTGCAAGCCTGAAGGCGATGAGCTGCGCCGGCTACCGTGACGCTGACGCAGGGAGGGCCTGCGCGATGGCCTGGCTGGCAAGCCGGGCGGTCGCGAGCAGGCGGTCCAAGCTGTAGCCATCGCGGGCCTTGGCGGAGAGGCCAGCCATGGTGGTGTTCATGTAGTCGGTCAGGCGTTCGGCCTCCTCTGGATGGCGGGCGGCGATGAAGCGGCGGATGGTGTCCGCCGCGGCGTCGTTAGAGGCACGGGCGGTCTCACGCGCCGCCGGGTCGTTGCACCGGGTGCCTTCCAGCACGAGGCAGCCGGCAGCATCGGGATTGGCGGCGTAGATGCGGGCGGCGGCCTCCAGCACGGCGGCGAGGGATTCCGCCACGGGGCGGTTCGGGCACAGGAGCTCGGGCAGGGGGATGGCCCCAGCATTGGCGTAGCGCCCGACAGCGCGGGCGTAGAGGCCAGCCTTGCTGCCGAAGGCGGCGTAGAAGCTGGGCGGGTTGATGCCAAGCGCCTCGGTCAGGTCTGCGACGCTGACCGCATCGTAGCCACGGGCGTGGAAGAGGCGCTGGGCCGTGGCGACCGCCTGGTCTGGGTCGAAGCCGCGCGGGCGGCCACGGGGGCGCGCTTTATTTGTAGTCATTGATACAAAATGCCTTGACGGTGCCTCCGACGGGTTTATGTAGCACTCACTAAGTTAATTCTCAAGGAGGGCCGCATGGCCGGTTTCCAGGGTAAGTCCGTTCTGGTGCTCGGTGGGAGCCGAGGGATCGGGGCGGCGATTGTGCGGCGCTTCGCGGCGGAGGGAGCGACAGTGACCTTCACCTATGCCGGATCGCCCGAGGCGGCGGAGCGGCTGGCTGGTGAGACGGGCAGCAAGGCGGTGGTGACGGACAGCGCGGACCGGGACGCGGTGATCGCGCGGGTGCAGGAAAGCGGGCCACTTGACGTGCTGGTGGTGAATGCCGGGATCGCTCTCTTTGGTGACGCCTTGGAACTGGACCCAGACGCAGTGGACCGGCTGATCCGGATCAATGTCCATGCTCCCTACCATGCTGCGGTCGAGGCAGCGCGGCGGATGCCGGCGGGCGGGCGGATTATTGTGATCGGCTCCGTGAACGGGGACCGGATGCCCGTCCCAGGCATGGCATCCTATGCGCTGAGCAAATCCGCCCTGCAGGGGATGGCACGAGGGCTGGCACGGGATTTCGGCCCGCGCGGAATCACCATCAACATCGTTCAGCCCGGGCCCATCGATACCGATGCGAACCCGGAGGACGGGCCGATGAAAGAGCTGATGCACAGCTTCATGGCCATCAAGCGCCACGGGCGGCCGGAGGAGGTGGCTGGAATGGTGGCCTGGCTGGCAGGGCCGGAGGCAGGCTTCGTGACAGGGGCGATGCACACCATCGACGGCGCATTCGGCGCCTGATTCGGCGCCTCACGGGGCTGGCTGGGACGCAGGCGGCCCCAGTCAGCCCCGTGGCTCACCACAACGCTTTGTGGCCTCATATCGCTGGCGGACATCCGAAGCAGCGACAAACCATCGCCATCAGTCATCCAGACCCTGAGGTACGGCCACCCATGGCAACAATCGGCATCATCGGCGCAGGCGAAGTCGGCAGCCATATCGCGCGCGCGGCCATTGTCAGCGGCTACGACGTCGTCATCGCCAATTCACGGGAAGCGAGCACCTTGAGCGGGCTCGTCGCGGAACTGGGGCCATCAGCGAGCGCATCGACTGCTGCAGGTGCGGCCGCGGCAGGCGACTTCGTTCTCGTCGCTGTTCCTCTCAGGCTGGTGAATGACATGCCCGTGGAAGCACTCGCGGGAAAGGTCGTGATAGACACGAACAACTACATGGCCTGGCGTGATGGGAACTACCCAATCGTCGATTCGGGCGAGAAAACCGAGCACGAGCTACGCCAGGAGCAGCTTCCCGCATCCAAGGTGGTTAAGGCTTTCACGCACATCCAGGCTCCGCGTATCATCGCCTGGGGCAGGTCGCGCGGCTCTCTTGATCGGCTGGCCCTAGCAGCATCGAGTGATTTTCCCGAGGCCGTGGAGATCGTGGCACGACTATACGCCCAATTCGGCTTCGACACCGTCGACAACAGCCCGCTCAGTGAGTCCTGGCGCACCCGTCCCGGGCAGCCTGCATGGAAGCAGGAGCGCCAGACCCGGTCCAAACTCATTGCTAACCTTGTTGGAGCAAATCGCACCATCCCGAGGTAACGCCAGATCTCTGGAGCGGTCACGAGCAAGGCGCTCGGACACTCCGACAAACTTCGCGGCTGAGGGACCGATCTGATTTACTGGGGCTGACAGCGGGGTAGTGACGACGGCAAGCCATCTTGGCTTCTTTGATGTGGATGAGCGGTATGCGGCCCTGTCGGCGGCGGGCGACCCGCTGGAGCGGCTTGCAGAGGTAGCCGACTTCGTCCCGTGCTGGATGCGGCGCTAGCGCAGTCAGATCGCAGCCGTGGCGGACGCCCTCCGTATGATGCCGTGCTGATGCTCCACATCCTGGTGTTGCAGGCGCTCTACAGCCTCTACGACGAGCAGGCCGAGTCCCAGTTGTGCAACTGGCTGTTCTTCATGCGCTTTGCAGGCCTCGGGCTGCACCAGGTGGTGCCGGACGCCAAGACGATCTGGCTCTATCGCGAACAGCCCAAGCAGGCTGGTGCCATGGAGGGGCTGTTCCGCCGTTTTGATGAGGTGCTGGCAACGATCTTGCTCGCCGGGCCGCGCAGCCGCCGGTAGTTCGAGGTGTTCCTCTGATGCGCGCCAGCCACGCGGCTTGTCCGCCCAGTCCTGCTTACGGTTGGCGGGTCAGCGCAGATAGCCTTCTGCCAGCGCAACCCAATAGGCCGCACCGATGGGCAAGATTTCCTCATTGAAGGCATATTCGGGATGGTGCACCATCTTGCCGGGACCGCTACCAAGGAAGCAATAGGTGCCCTTCTTCTTCTGTAGCATGAAGGCGAAATCCTCAGATGCAAGGAGGGACGGGCCGGGATTGACAACCTGATCCTCGCCGAAGGCCGCTTGCGCGATCTTTGCAGCCTTGTCGGTCTCACCTGCGTCATTTACCAGCACCGCGCCGGGAATGCCCTCACGGATTTCTGAGGTGCAGCCGAAGGATTGTGCCTGATGGCTGACGATGCGACGGATGTTGCCTAGGATCATCTCGCGGTCCTCATGCGTGGTCGAGCGAATGGAAAAGCGTAAGATCGCCTTTTCGGCCACTACATTGCCCGCATTCCCCGATAGGAAGGCGCCGATGGTCACCACCGCGCGATGGGCTGGCGCGACGTTGCGCGATATGATCGACTGAATCGCCATGACGATGGACGAGCCCGCCACCACCGGGTCAATGGTAAGTTCGGGGATGCCGCCATGGCCACCCTTGCCAATGATCTCGACTTCCCAGTTATCGACTGCCGACATCATCTCACCCGAGTGGAAATAGAACTTTCCCTTTTCGAGACCGGGGAGGTTGTGCATGCCGAAGACGGCATCGACGGGGAAGCGCTCGAACAGGCCATCCTTGATCATCGCCGGACCGCCCTCCATGGTCTCTTCGGCGGGCTGGAAGATCAGTCGGACGGTACCATTGAAATTCCTGGTTTCTGCCAGATGCTTTGCCGCGCCAAGCAGCATAGCGGTATGGCCATCATGCCCGCACAGATGCGCGACCCCCCCGACGGTAGATTTATAGGGCAGATCGTTTTCTTCTTGAATCGGTAGCGCGTCGAAATCGGCGCGCAGCCCGATCGCCTTGTCTCCGTCACCCACCTTGAGCGTGGCGACGATCCCGTGCTTGCCGATGCCGGTCTCGATCTCATAACCGCCGATGGCGCGTAGCTGCTCTGCGATGTATTCGGCGGTGTGTTTCTCATGCATGGACAGTTCAGGATGGCGATGCATATGCTCGAACCATCCCTTCATCGCGATGCTGTCCATATGCTTTACGATGGCGTTCATGTCATTTCTCCTAAGTATCAATGGGCGCCGCCCCGCTGTGTGGCAGGGGCAGTAGCCGCCAATTTCAACGGTCGCCGGCCTGCTTGCCCTTGGGGACCGTAATAACGATGGACAGGATGGCGACCGCCACCATCACCAGATTGGCGAGGAAGGCGAGTAACGCCGCCTGGCGTGTAGCGAGGTTTTCCTGATTGCCGATGAAGGTGATCACGCCCGCGATCCATTCCACGCCTCCGGCGGTACCCGCTATTGCCGTATAGATCGTGGCCGAGATCGCGATTCCAAAGGACCCGCCCAGGGACGAGGCCATCTTGTAGATTCCTGCGCCCGCACCGGCCTGATCCTCAGGTAGGTTCGACAACGCAGCATCGGTTGACGGCGTGGCATAGAAAGCCAGTCCGATCCCAAAAAGCGAGAAGGCGATCACGGTCAGTACCGTATAGGTGCCCAGCAAGAGGTTAGTGGGCATCAGCAGCAGAATCGAAATCCCGACAATAAGGCATCCCCAGATCATCGGCTTGCGGGGGCCGTAGCGTTGCAGCAGCTTTTCGCCCACCCTGATGAAGGCAAGGATGGTGACGGCATAGCCGATGGTCAGAAGGCCGGCTCTCTGCGCCGTCATATTGCCACCCTGTTGCAGCACCAGCATGGCGACCATGATGATCCCCGCCGTGCCGTTCAGCAGCAGGTTCGAGATGGTTGCTCCGGTGAAGGTCAGGTTCCTGAACAGCCGGAACTGCACGAAGGCGTTCGGGTTGTTGCTTTCCAACCGGTAGAAGATGATGCCGAAAACTATGGCCACCACCAGCAGCGTCAGCGAGGGCAAGCTGGTCCAGCCCATTTTGGCGCCCTGTGTCGCAAAGATCTGCAATGCGACCATGGTGATCATGAAGGTTAGCACGCCTGCGAGATCGAACTTGTAGTCCGCTCTCGGTGGAGCCTTGCTTTCGGGCGTGCCGCGCACCAGCAGCATGCCCACGAGTGAGACCACCGCGGCGATAATGAAGATCGCGCGCCAGCCGACGTTCTGGGCCATCAACCCACCGAACAGCGCTGCGAAACCGGAGCCGCCCCATGAGCCCATCGACCACAGCGAAACCGCCCGTTGCCGGCCGGCGCCGTCCCAATAGGCTTTCACCAGAGCCAGTGAGGACGGCATGATGAAGGCCGCCGACAGGCCCTGGCAGATCCGGCCCAGAATCAGGAAGAAGCCGCCGCTGCCCCCCGTCGGAGCCAGCCCGATCAGCAGTGACCCCACGATAGAGAAGACGAAGCCGAACATCATGATCTTCACCCGCCCAACCCGATCGGCCAGGCCGCCGATGACGACGATGAAGATGCCCGAAAACAGCGCCGTTATCGAAACGGCGATATTCATGAAGGTCTGTTCAACCTGAAGATCGGCGGCCATGATTGGCGCGATGTTCAGTGTTGTCATGGCAAATAGCCAGAATGCCAGGACCCCCAGAATAATCCCGAACAACAGTCGGTCGTTACCGCGGTAGGTCTCGGTTGTAGCTGTTTGTTCCATGACCGCCTCTCGTGCTGAAAATCGCCTGATTGAAACTATGACAAAATGAAAAGTCGCATTGTGGAAGCAATGAGGTTCAGACGGGTTCAGAGGCATCAAAGCTATGTCCCCGGTTTAACCCGAGTATTAGTAGAATACCGATTGTTGGATTTAGTTTCGAAGCAGGTACAAAGTCGTGGCGGAGGGGTGGTCTGCTCCCCGGCTCTGGTCCGGCGGCTACGCAACTCGTCGGGCTCGTTGAGCCTGCTCGGCGAACGCCCGTGGGGTCAAGTTCCCCAGTGACCCATGCGGCCGTTCGCTGTTGTACTCCTG
>NZ_JAOXLP010000020.1 GCF_025791835.1 Roseomonas xinghualingensis | reverse complement strand
GGCCGCGCGGCGCGAAAGCCCGCCCTCCACTGCCCTAACGACGCGGCTGCGAAGATCCTCCGATAAGGTCCGGCCCATCCATGCTGGCCTCCCTACCAGCCATCAGGGTGAATCAGATCGTCGCCGCGTCGGGCAAGAATATTCGAATCAGATCGCTCGGATCATGCTCTAGCACGAGCCATCAAGGCCATCCCCACGACGCCCGCGCCGTCCATGTCCGCTATGCGCCATAGACAGCTGATGAGCATTGAAAGGACAACCGTTAGGGACGGTCCTTGGGGAGCGTTCTTTAGGCAAAGGATTTGGCGTAGGTATGACACCCCGAAGCCAAATGCTGCGGCACACAAACACTACCTTGGCATCTTCAACGGAGCGGTGAGTACCCCACCTGCCGGCTGACTAGTTAGCGGGAGGTGACGATGGCGGATGTCATTGACGCGTCTGGCGATCTGGAGAGCTGGCTCCGACCGTTTCTCGATGTGATCGGGCGCAAGACGCGGCGGATTTGGGCCCCTTGGTGTCAGTCCGAGGTCGGGGCCGACATCTCGCGCATGCTTGAAACGTGTTGGCTCATCGATGGTGGACAGGAAGGCGACCGCGGTGATCGGGCCAACACCGGGCACGGTCATGAACCGCTTGAGGGTAGGCTCGCTGCGCACGAGGCGACGGATGTCGCGGTCCAGAGCCGCCACCTGGGTCACCACATGACGTCTCACCTCGGCGAGCCTGGTCACGAGGCCGCTGATCACCGGCTGTCCCTCGGCCAGGGTCTCAGCGCGGCGGACCAGGGCGTCAGTATTTCCCGGGCCCAGGATCAGGCCGAAGGTCTTGAGCAGCCCGCGCAGCTGCGCGTCCAGGTCCGCCCGGATGGCCACCAGCCTGCGCCGGGTCGCGAGCCGTGCCAGCCGCTCGTGGGAGGAAAAGCTCTTGGCCGTAACCTCACGATACCAGCCCATGCACAGGATCTCGGCCAAGCCGCGGGCGTCACTGCGGTCAGACTTGCTGGGCCGCATTGAGAGCGCAGCATGAGCGTGCCGTGCGTCCATCAGAACAGCTGGCAACCCCGATGACACCAGCGAGTGATACAGCCAAGGGGAGGTTGCTCCTGTCTCCAGGCCAATCTTAACCAGCTGAGGCGCCCTGGCCCGGCTTCCTAGAGACGGCCCGCCAGCAGGGCGTGGTCACCTTGATCCGGGCGCCAGATGCCGACTGGGGCGTCGAGATCGCCATTGCCTGGCGGCTTCTGGTCGATCCCGGCAAGGCCGCCGACGACACCGACGACGGGTACGGCTGGGTCGAGGCAGCCAAGCC
Source organism: Roseomonas xinghualingensis (assembly GCF_025791835.1). Classification (GTDB taxonomy): domain Bacteria; phylum Pseudomonadota; class Alphaproteobacteria; order Acetobacterales; family Acetobacteraceae; genus Roseomonas; species Roseomonas xinghualingensis. The sequence continues at coordinate 69,736 of NZ_JAOXLP010000020.1, read as the reverse complement.
GTCCAACGCGGGCCGCCTCGACCCTCTGGAGATCCTGGCCTTTGAAGCGAAGCCCTTGCCGCCCTGTGACAGAAGGAGCGGGAGCGGAGCGCCACACGGGCCGTCTACACGCAACTGGATCATTCCCATGAACGCCGCCGTAGCGCCGTTCTCCGGGCCGCTGTGCTGGCTTAAGCACCCCAAAGCGTCCTTTTTGCCGTTCAGAGCATTCACCGGCTCAGATGGCCTCCCTTGGCGCTTATTTGCGGAGGAGGCGAAGAGCGGGCAGGAACCACACGGCGCCGGAGCCCCCCCCGTTGTCCACATTGCAATGCTTCGGGTTTGCTCCGAGCCGCGCACGATCTAATCTATTTCGCGGAGGCTCGCTCCCAGATCGCGACGACTAAGGATAGGCGCGGTCTGCGTAGCCGGGTGTCTTGCACCAACCTTGCCCCGTGCATCGGGCCTCTCATCCCGTCAGCAACCATCTCCTCTGTGCGCCCTGATCGTTGAGGGAGGGAACGGCGGTCACGGCCCTCATGGCTCAAGAGGAGCCGGCCGAAGCGCCTGCCTACGTAGTGTGCGGCGCTTCGGCTTCACAGGCGAGTGGCGCAAGTCGTCCCATCTCAGAGCAGGACAGCGCAACGTCTTTGGTGGGATCAATGGTGGGATTTTCGAGGGGGTGCCTCTTAACGTGCTGATTTTTCTGAATGGCTGGCGGATGGGGTGGGATTCGAACCCACGGTGAGGTCACCCCCACGGCGGTTTTCAAGACCGCTGCCATAGACCACTCGGCCACCCATCCCGGCGCGAGGCGCAGAGCCATGGCGCCGTCCCGTTCAGAGGGCTGGGACGACACCGCCACGCCGCCGGGTTACACCCTCGCCGCCAACAAGGGAACCAGGATGCGTCGACTCTCTAGCCTCTTCGTGCTCGCCATCGCGGCAGTCCCGCTCGCAGGCCATGTCCAGGCGCAGGAGCCACCGGACCAGCGGGGCACGCTCAGCCTCACGGTCGAGAACGATCTCTTTGGCGGCTCCGACCGCTATTACACGAACGGCCTGTTGCTGACCTGGCGGTCACCCACCGAGAACCTTCCCTGGCCGCTGGATATGCTCGACCGCGGCCTGAACTTCGCCGTGGGGCCAGGGCAGCTCCGCTGGGGCCTCTCGCTCGGGCAGAACATGTACACGCCGCAGGACACACAGCGCCGGAACCCGGATCCGAACGACCGCCCCTATGCTGGCTATCTCTATGGCGCGGCGAGCCTGACGCGCACGACGGAGCGGACCCAGACCATCGCCGAGGTGCAGCTCGGCGTCGTCGGCCCCTCCGCCCTCGGCGAGTTCGTGCAGAACAATTACCACGACCTGCTGAACATCAAAAACGCCGAGGGTTGGGACCGCCAGCTGAAGGACGAGCCGGCGGCGACGCTGCTGCTGGAGCGTCGCTGGCGGCTGCCTCTGGGCAATGCCGGCAGCCTGCAGGCTGAGGCCATCCCGGTGCTCGCCGGCGCCGTCGGCAATGTGCAGACCTATGCCTCCATCGGCACGATGCTCCGGATCGGGGACGGGCTGGATGCCGATTGGGGCCCGGTCCGCATCCGTCCGGCCCTGGCGGGATCAGGCTTCTTCCAGCCGCGGCAGGATTTCGGCTGGTATGTCTTTGCTGGCGTGGAGGGACGGGCTGTGGCGCGCGACATCTTCCTGGATGGCAACACCTGGCGCGACGGGCCAAGAGTGGACAAGCGCCCCTTCGTGGGCGATGCCCAGGCCGGGGTGGCCGTGCTCTGGCGCGGGGTGCGCCTGGCCTATACCCACGTCCTCCGCAGCGAGGAGTTCTATGGACAGGGGGGGGTGCAGTCTTTCGGCTCCTTCAGTGCCTCCTTCCGGTTCTGACGACCGGTGGGGAGACAAGGGCGCCCGGAAGGCCGTGGCAAAAATTTGTGCGGAAAGGCTCCGTTGCTCCGGGCGCCCGGAAGTGGCACCTCTCCGCCTATGATCCGCCTTGGCCGACGGTCCGCCCTATCCATCCCCGCCCTTCTGCTAGCGCCTCCGGCCCTGGCACAGCAGGGCAGCTTCGAAGCCTTCCTCGACGGGATCCGGGCTGATGCCCGCCGTGCCGGGGTTTCCAGCGCCACGCTTCAACGGGCGCTGACTGGCATTCGCCCGGTGGACCGGGTGATCGAACTGGATCGCCGCCAGGCGGAGAGCAGCCTGACCTGGGACCAGTACCGGGACCGGATCGTCAGCCAGGCCCGCATCGACAACGGGCGCCGCGCCTATGCCGACAATCGCGCTCTGCTCCAGTCCCTGGAGGATCGCTTCCGCATTCCCGGCCGCTACATGGTCGCGATCTGGGGCATGGAGACGAATTACGGAAGCAATACCGGAGGCTTCGGGGTCATTGAGGCCCTGGCGACCCTAGCCTGGGAAGGACGCCGGGCGAGCTTCTTCCGCAATGAATTGATGGCGGCGCTGCGCATCCTGGATGCTGGCCATGTGACGCCGGAGCGGATGCGCGGCTCCTGGGCCGGGGCCATGGGACATCCGCAGTTCATGCCCAGCAGCTTCGAGCGCCTGGCGGTGGATGCCGATGGCGACGGGCGCAAGGACATCTGGGACAACCGGGCCGATGCGCTCGGCTCGATCGGCAATTATCTCTCCCGCTCCGGCTGGCGCGATGACGAGCGCTGGGGCCGCGAGGTGCTTCTGCCGGCGGGCTTCGACCCTGGCCAGGCAACACGGGATAATGTGCGCCCGCTGCGCGAATGGGCCCGCATGGGGGTGGCCTTCATCGATGGCACGCCCGTGCCCGCACTGGAGATGACGGGCGCCGTGCTGGTCCCCGGCGCCTCCTCCGGCAACATGCAGGCCTTCCTCGTTTATCAGAATTTCAACGTGATCCGGCGCTATAACCCGTCGAACTTCTACGCTCTGGCGGTCGGGCTACTATCCGACCGGGTAGCGTGATCCGTCCCGCCGCCGTCCTCGGGCTTCTGCTGCTGGCAGGGTGCTGGAAGCCGGAGCCGCTGCCGGTGGCCGAGGGTCGCTACATGGTGGGCGAGCCCTACCAGCTTCGGAATCTCTGGTTCTATCCGCGGGAGGATTTCGGGCTGGTCGAGACCGGACTGGCCGGCGTTGCCTCTGACGCGCGGGCTGGTCGGCGCACCTCTAATGGCGAGGTCCACGACCCGGCCGGGCTGATGGCGGCCCATCGCACGCTGCAGCTACCGGCCGTGGTGACGGTGACCAATCTCGAGAACGGGCGCTCCCTGGCAGTGCGGGTGAATGATCGCGGCCCCGCCGACCCGGGCCGGGCGATCGAACTCTCCCGTCGTTCGGCGGAACTGCTGGGGATTTTGCCTGGGCGTCCGGCCCAGGTGCGGGTTGCCGTGGAAGGCAACCTGTCGCGGAGCCTCGCCTCGGCCTTGCCGGCCCCGGAGGGCAGTCAGCCGGTGGTCCAGGCGGCGCCGACGGCTGCAGTGCAGCGGGAAACCCTGGCTCCCATCGCCGGTGCGCGGCAAGCGGAGCGCATCCGGGAGGGGCGGGGGCCCATGGTGTGGACGGCGGACATGCGGCCTGAGCAGGCAGCCGCACCGCTGGTCTTGCCGGAGCGCGTGGCCCAGGGGCCAGCCATGCCTGGAATGCTTCATGTACAAGGCAGCAGCTTTACCAGCCGGGCGGCGGCGCAGCAGCAGGCGGCGCGGCTGGGGGGGGCACGGGTGGAATCCATCGGCTCCCCGCGCGCACCGGAGTTCCGGGTGCGGATCGGCCCCTTTGTGACACCGGCGGAAGCTGACAGGGCGCTCGACGGGGCCCTGCGGGCGGGCGTATCGGAAGCACGGATCATCGTGGACTAGAGCCACGCCTTTATGCCTGGATTGGGTGGCGTGGACAGGAACTGGGGGGCATGGGGATGCCGAAGCGTCGGAACGTGATCGGGGCTGTCGCCTCGATCGGGCTTTCGGGTGGCCTGCTGACAAGCGAGGCATGGGCGCAGGGGCGAAATGCGCAGCGGGCGGGGCGTGCCCCAGCGCCCCCCGCTGGCTCACCTGCCAGCACACCGCTGGGGCCGGTGGACACCCTGGCGCGGCAGGCCTTCATCATCGACGCTGATACGGGCGCGGTGCTGCTGGATAAGAATGCGGACGAGCGGATGCCGCCGTCCTCCATGTCGAAGCTGATGACGATCTATGTCGTCTTCGACCTGCTGAAGCAGGGCCGCCTGACCATGGACCAGGAACTGTTGGTCAGTGAGCGCGCTTGGCGCATGGGCGGCAGCAAGATGTTCGTCCATGTCGGCAATTCGGTGAAGGTCGGCGATCTGCTCCGCGGCGTGATCGTGCAGTCGGGCAATGATGCCTGCATCGTGCTGGCCGAGGGCATCTCGGGCAGTGAGACGCAGTTCGCCGATCTGCTGAACGATTACGGGAAGCGCCTGGGGCTGAACGACAGTACCTTCCGCAACGCCACCGGCTGGCCTGATCCGGAGCACCGGACAACCTGCCGCGATCTGGCCATGCTGGCTCGCCACATCATCAACGACTTCCCGGAATACTACCGGATTTATGGCGAGCGGAGCTTCCGCTACAACGACATCAATCAGGAGAACCGCAATCCGCTGCTCGGCCGCGTCGCCGGGGCGGACGGCTTGAAGACCGGCCATACCGAAGAGGCGGGCTACGGCCTGACGGGCAGTGCCAAGCGCGGCGACCGCCGCCTGATCCTCGTGGTGAACGGCCTGCCCAGCATGTCCGCGCGGCGCGAGGAAACCGAACGCCTCATGGAATGGGGCTTCCGCGAGTTCGAGAATGTCGCCCTCTTCCGTGCCTCGGATACGATCGAGGAAGCTCCGGTCTATCTCGGTGAGCAGCTGAAGGTGCCTCTGGTGGGCGGGCGCGATGTGGTGCTGACCCTGCCGCGCCAGTGGCGCCGCAACCTGCAGGTGAAGATCCATTATGACAGCCCTGTCCCGGCGCCCGTGGCGAAGGGGCAGGAGTTGGGGCGGCTGGAGGTTTCCGGATCCGGCGTGCCGCCGATGACCGTGCCACTGCTGGCCGGAGCGGATGTGGGGCGGCTGGGGCTGATCCCGCGGATTCCCGCGGTGATCGGGCGCATGGTCAGTGGGGCCTGAGCCGGGCACACGCGGCCGCTTCATCACCCTGGAAGGTGGGGAGGGGGCTGGCAAGACGACCCTCTCCCGTGCCCTGACCGCAAAGCTGGCTGCCGAGGGCCTGCCGGTGCTGCGTACCCGCGAGCCGGGTGGGGCGCCGGGGGCCGAGGCGGTGCGGGGGCTTATCCTCGGCCATGGTCCCTGGGATCCGGTGGCGGAGGCCATGCTCCATTTCGCGGCACGCCGCGAGCATGTGGCGCGGACGATCCTGCCGGCCCTGGAAGCTGGAATCTGGGTGGTCTGCGACCGCTTCGCCGACAGCACCCTGGCCTATCAGGGCGCGGGGCAGGGGCTTTCCCGTGAGGTGTGGGAGACGCTTTGCGACCTGGCGCTCGGGACGCTCCGGCCGGATCTGACCCTCGTGCTGGATCTGCCACCGGAGCGCGGGATGGGGCGCGCGCTCGCCCGGGGCGATGCCAATCGCTACGAGATGCAGGGGGCGGACTTCCATGCGCGGGTGCGCGCGGCCTTCCTGGCCATCGCGGCACATGAGCCGGGGCGCTGTGCGGTGCTGGATGCGTCTCGCGGTCCGCAGGAGGTGCTGGACCTGTCCCTTGCCGCCATCCGGGAACGCCTGGGCATCGCCGCATGAGCCTGCCGCCGGAACCCCGCGCGAACCCCTCTCTCTTCGGGCATGACCATGCCGCGGCCGCACTGCGGGATGCGGCGCTGTCAGGGCGCATGCATCACGGTTGGATGCTGACCGGGCCGCGGGGCGTGGGGAAGGCCACCCTTGCATGGCGCTATGCCCGCTGGGTGCTCGCGGGCATGCCGGCCGCGGCGCCCGCGGGTGAAGCGCCGCTTTTCGTGCCCCCGGGCGATCCGCTCTTCGCCCGCGTGGCGGCGGGGGCCCATGCGGATCTGCGCTCCCTGTCCCCGAGCGCGGGCGAGAAGGGCAAGAAGGTTATCATCCGCGTGGAGGAGGTGCGCGAGCTGACGCGCTTCCTGGCCATGACCCCGGCCGAGGGCGGGTGGCGCGTGGTGGTGATCGAGGAGTTGGAGGCGATGAACGAGCAGGCGCAGAACGCCCTGCTCAAGACGCTGGAGGAGCCTCCCCCCCGTGCCGTGCTGGTGCTGACCACCGCCGCGCCTGACCGGCTTTTGCCCACCATCCGCAGCCGCGTGCGTCGCCTGGACCTCTTTCCGCTGGAGTCCGCAGCTCTGGACGCCGTGCTGGAGCGCTGGATGCCGGAGATGCCGGCCGGGGACCGTGCAGCCCTGGCAGGGCTGACGGCCGGCAGCCCGGGCCGGGCGCTGGCCCTCGCCGAAGGGGAGGGGCTGGCCATGGCGCGGGAGGTGGAGGGCTTCCTGGCCCGCCTGCCGCGCCCCGACCTCAGGGAGTTGCACGCCTTGGCGGACAGGCTGGCATCCAAGCGCGACGGCAGCGCCTTCGTTACCTTCATCGCCCTGCTGCGGGACGCCCTGGCCACGGCAGTCCGGCGGGCCGGGCGCGGGGAGGAGGCTCCGCCCTGGCTGGAAGGACGCGGCCTTGCCGATTGGGCCTTGCTGTGGGACATGCTCGGCCGGCTGGCCGACGAGACCGAGACGCTCAACCTGGACCGCAAGCAGGCGGTGCTGACCGGTCTCTCGCGGCTCTCCGTGTGACGGGAGCCCGGTCGCGCCGGCAGGATCATGGCGCGGGATCGGATGATGAGCGAGGCCAACAAGGTGGCGGGCGGGAAGCGGTACTTCCTGACGACGCCGATCTATTACCTGAACGGCCAGCCCCATATCGGCCACGCCTATACCTCCATCGCGGCCGATGTGCTGGCCCGGTGGAAGCGGCTGGCGGGGAACGAGGTCTTCTTCCTGACCGGCACGGATGAGCACGGGCAGAAGGTGGAGCAGGCGGCGGTGACCGCCGGCGTCTCACCGCAGGAGTTCACGGACAGCCTGGCTGCCGACTTCCGCGGAATGGCCGAGAAGATCGGCATCTCCTTCGATGACTTCATCCGTACAACCGAGGAGCGCCATAAGCGCGCCTGCCAGGCGCTGTGGGAGAAGCTGGCGTCCGGCGGCCATATCTATCTCGGCCATTACGAGGGCTGGTACGCGGTGCGCGACGAGGCCTTCTATGGCCCGGACGAGATCGAGGAGCGCGACGGGAAGAAGGTGGCCATCGCCTCGGGCGCCCCGGTCGAGTGGACGCGGGAACCCTCCTACTTCTTCCGGCTTTCGGCCTGGACCCAGAAGCTACTGGAGTTTTACGAGGCCAATCCGGACTTCATGGCGCCGGCCAGCACGAAGCGGGAGGTGACTTCCTTCGTGAAGGCAGGGCTGCAGGACCTCTCCATCTCCCGCACCTCCTTCAAGTGGGGCGTGCCGGTGCCGGGGGACGAGGCCCATGTGATGTATGTCTGGCTGGACGCGCTGACGAACTACATCACCGCGCTTGGCTACCCCGACCAGGGCTCGGAGCGCTGGGCCTTCTGGCCGGCCGATGTGCATATGGTCGGCAAGGAGATCACGCGGTTCCACTGCGTCTACTGGCCGGCCTTCCTGATGGCCGCTGGGCTGGAGCCGCCGAAGCGCGTCTTTGCCAATGGCTGGCTGACCATCGAGGGGCAGAAGATGTCCAAGTCCCTCGGAAACGGGCTGGATCCGCTTCAGCTGGCCGAGGAGTTCGGGCTGGACCCGCTGCGCTACTACCTGCTGCGCGAAGTGCCCTTCGGCAATGATGGCGACTTCTCCCGCCGCGCCGTGATTGGCCGCCTGAACAGTGAGTTGGCGAATGATCTTGGCAATCTGGCTCAGCGCACGCTCTCGCTGATTCAGCGGAACTGCGAGGGCCGACTCCCCGGATTGACGGCGCCGACCGAGGCTGATCGCGATCTGCTCGGCCCGGTGGAGGCGCTGTCTGCCCAGGTGGACGAGGCCATCTCCCGCCAGGCTTTCGGCGAGGCGCTGGAGCGGATCTGGGTGGTGGTGCGCCTGGGGAATTCCTGGATCGACGCGCAGAAGCCCTGGGCGCTCAAGAAGACCGATCAGGAGCGCATGGCGGCAGTGCTGCGGAGCCTGCACACGGCGCTGCGGACCCTGGCGACGGTGCTCCAGCCCTTCATGCCGGGCACCATGGCGGCGATGCTGGATCAGCTGGGAGTCGGGGAGGGGAGTCGCGCCCTTTCCGATCTTTCCTCGCCGCTGCCGGACGGCACCGTGCTGCCGCCGCCTTCGCCGCTCTTCCGCAAGATCGATGAGGCGGTCTGATGCTCGTCGATAGCCACTGCCATCTCGACTACTACACTGAGGCGGAGATCGAGGCCGTGATTGGCCGGGCCGCCGAGGCCGGGGTCGAGCGGATGGTAACAATCGGCGTGCGGGTCGATCAGGCCGCCAAGGTGAAGGAACTGGCGGAGCGCTTTCCCCAGGTCTGGGGCACGGTCGGCGTGCATCCGCAGAGTGTGGGCGAAGCGCCTGTCGCGAGCGTGGATGAGCTGGTGGCACTCACCGATCATCCGCGAATCATCGGACTCGGTGAGTCGGGCCTCGATTATTTCTACGACAAGGCCCCGCGCGAGGTGCAGCAGGAGAGTTTCCGGAACCATATCCGGGCAAGCCAGCGCACCGGCTTGCCGCTGGTGATCCATGCGAGGGATGCGGATGACGATATCGCCGCCATCCTGGCCGAGGAACGCGCGGCCGGCGGGTCGTTCCCGGCTCTGTTGCACTGCTTCTCCTCGACCCGTGCCCTGGCGGAGGCGGTGGTGGCGGAAGGGGGCTATGTCTCGCTCTCCGGTATCCTGACCTTCCCCAAGAGTGAGGAGTTGCGGGCCATTGCGGCGGATCTGCCGGAGGACCGGTTATTGGTGGAGACGGACAGTCCTTACCTGGCACCCGTCCCTTTGCGCGGGAAACGCAACGAACCTGCACTGGTGGCCCATACGGCAGCCGTGCTGGCGAGGGTGAGGGGCTGGGACATCGCGAAGGTGCAGGACGTCACCACGCGGAACTTCGAGCGCCTTTTCTCCAAATCCGCATAGATCTCTGTTCTTGTTGAAAATTACCATCCTTGGCTGCGGTGGTTCCGGGGGGGTTCCGCTTCTGGGCGGAACCGATGGCCTCGGCAACTGGGGAGCCTGCGACCCCAAGGAGTTGCGGAACCGGCGAAGCCGCTCGAGCATCGTCATCCAGGCCGTGGATGGTACGACAATTCTCGTCGATGCCGGGCCGGATCTCCGGGCGCAGCTTCTGGCCAATGGCATAGGCCGTATCGATGCGGTCGTCCTGACCCATGCCCATGCGGACCATGTGCTGGGCCTGGACGAACTGCGGATCATGAACCGGATCATGGGCCGCGCGCTGCCGCTCTATGCCACGGCACGGACTCTGGAGGATGTGGGCCGGCGCTTCGACTATGCGTTCAGGCCGGCCACGCCTGGCTTCTTCCGGCCGGCTCTGGAGCCACAGGTGGTGGAGCCCGGACAGGTTGTTCCGATCGCCGGGCTTGATGTCCGGACGTTCTCCCAGGACCACAAGGTGATGGAGACGCTTGGGCTTCGCATCGGCGAGTTCGGTTATTCGACCGATGTTGTGGGGATGCCGGAGGACGGCTTTGAGGCGCTGGTAGGCGTGCGCTCCTGGGTGGTCGGCTGCTTTCAGCGCCAGCCGCATCCAGTCCACGCCCATGTCGCTAAGGTGATCGATTGGGCAAGTCGGATCGGGCCCGAGCGCACAGTGCTGACCCACATGGGACCCGATCTGGACTGGGCCTGGATGCGTTCGTCACTCCCGGACGGAATTGAGCCGGCATTCGATGGAATGACGCTGGAGGTCCGCTGACATGCCAGAAGAATTTTACATAATCTACATTACGCGACACAAAGGTGCGCCGGTATGAACGCCGCTTCCGCCTCCTCCGAACTGTCCCGCCTCCTTGGGATCATGGAGCGGCTTCGGGCACCGGATGGATGCCCTTGGGACCGCGTACAGGATTTCGCGTCCATCGCGCCCTACACGGTCGAGGAAGGCCATGAGGTCGCGGATGCGATCGAACGGCAAGACTGGGCCGGGCTGCAGGATGAATTGGGTGATCTGCTTTTTCAGGTCGTCTATCACGCGCGCATGGCCGAGGAGCTCGGGCGCTTCGGCTTTGCTGATGTGGCCAAATCCATCAGCGACAAGATGATCCGGCGCCATCCTCATGTCTTTGGCGAGGAAGCTGCGCGGAATGCTGAAACCCAAACCCTGGCTTGGGAGACCCAGAAGGCAGCCGAGCGGGCTGCCCGGGCGGAAACCGGCACGCTAGCAGGAGTGGCGTCCAACCTCCCTGCCCTGACCCGCGCCGCCAAGCTGACACGGCGCGCGGCACGGGTCGGCTTCGACTGGCCGGATGCCAATCAGGTGCTGGACAAGCTGGAGGAAGAGGCTGCCGAGTTGCGGGCCGAGCTGCCCAAGGCTGATCCGGCGCGGCTGGCGGATGAGGTGGGCGACCTGCTCTTCGTTCTGGCCAACCTTGCCCGGAAGCTGGACCTGGACCCGGAATCCTGCCTGCGTGGCGCCAACGCCAAGTTTGAACGCCGTTTCGGCGCCATCGAAGATGGGCTGGCAGAGGAAGGCCGCGCGCCCGCTGATGCTACCCTGGAGGAGATGGAAACGCTCTGGCAGGCCGCGAAGGCGTCCGAGCAGCGCTGATCGTCTTCGCTACTCGCCCAGAAACGCTGCCCGTGCGGCCTCCCAGCATGTGCGATCCGGTGCGCAGATCAGACCTCCGGCACGATCGGCTGCCGGAGCATAGGGGCTGCCGTCGAAATGGGCGGAATAGCCGCCGGCCTCCCGGTGGATCAGCCAGCCAGCTGCGTGGTCCCAGGGCATCAACCGGTTGTAGAGCGACAGATGTGTGTGCCCGGTGGCCAGAAGCCGGTACTCATGGGCAGCGCAGCCCAACTGCCAGGTTTTCGCAAGCCTGGGCAGGCGGGCCGCCACACGGCTCTTCATCGGCTCGGCCAGATAGCCATAGGAGATGCAGCCGACCATGGCGCTGACCGGCGCGGCCTCGGCCACGCGCAGGGGCGGGCTGCGTGTCCCGTCCCTGGCGGCCAGCCAGGCCCCCTGCCCGCGCATCGAGGTCAGGGTGTCCTCTCCCAATGGATCATGAATCCAGGCGGCGACCACCTCGCCCTTCTCAAAGGCGGCGACCATGCTGCCGAAGAGCGGCATGCCGGCCACGAAATTCGCCGTGCCGTCCACCGGATCCACCACGAAAGCGAGATCGGCCACTCCCAGCTGGTCCAGCAGGGCGGGATCGGCCGAGCACCCCTCCTCCCCCACCACGACGCAGCCGGGGAAGAGTTCCGACAGCGCAGCGGAGATTACCCGCTCGGCACACTCATCGGCATCGGTGACCATGTCCAGCGGGCCGGACTTGGTACGGATATCCACAGCGGCCAGCCGACGGAAGCGCGGCATGATCTCGGCCTGGGCAGCAGCACGCAGGATGCCGTCCACTGCCCGCAGGGCTGCCTCGTCAAAGTGACTCATGCGGCTCCGCGCTGAGCGAAACGAGCGAGATCGGCCGGGGCGAGGCGGACCGAGAGACGGATGGCCTCTTCGGTGTCGTGACGCTCCAGCACCTCCCCATGCTCGTAGAGCCAGGCGAGGCTCGCGCCATCCTCGGGAGCCAGGGTGATGCTTTCCGTCACGAAGCCAGCGGCCAGACGCCGGTCGAGCACGGTTCGCAACTCATCCAGCCCAGTGCCCGTCAGAGCCGAAACCGGGATGGCGGTGGGACTGGCGGCAGGCGGTTCCTCCAGCAGATCCGTCTTGTTCAGGACTTCGATGACCCGAGATTCCCAGGCTTCGTCCAGCGGCGCGTCCGGGCCCGTGGCGAGGTCGGTCAGCACACCCAGAACATCGGCACGCTGGGCGGCACTGTCCGGATGAGCAACGTCGCGCACATGCAGGATGATATCGGCGGCCGCCACCTCTTCCAGGGTTGCGCGGAAGGCCTCGACAAGTTGGGTTGGCAGTTCGGAGATGAAGCCCACCGTGTCGGAGAGGATCACCGTGCGGCCGGAAGGCAGGCGGATGGCGCGCATGGTCGGATCCAGCGTCGCGAAGAGCTGGTCCTGTGCATAGACGCCGGCGCCGGTCAGCGCGTTGAACAGGGTGGATTTGCCAGCATTGGTATAGCCGACCAGCGCGACCACCGGATAAGGAACCTTGGTCCGCGCTGTGCGGTGCAGCCCGCGGGTGCGGCGTACCTGCTCCAGCTCCTTCTTCAGCTTCACGATCCGCTCGCCGATCAGGCGGCGGTCGATCTCGATCTGTGACTCGCCTGGGCCGCCGAGGAAGCCAAAGCCGCCCCGCTGCCGCTCCAGATGGGTCCAGGACCGTACGAGGCGCGTGCGCTGGTATTCCAGATGGGCGAGTTCGACCTGCAGCGAACCTTCCCGCGTGCGGGCGCGCTCACCGAAGATCTCCAGGATCAGCCCCGTGCGATCAATGACCTTGCAGCCCCAGGCGCGCTCCAGGTTGCGCTGCTGCACGGGGGTGAGCGCCGCATCGACCACGGCAACCTGCACGCCGTGCTCCGCCATGGCCGCGCGGGCAGCTTCCACCTGGCCTTCGCCCAGCAGCGTGCTGGGGCGCCGGGTGCGCAGGGGATGGATGCTGGTGTGGACGATGGCCACGCCGATCGAGGCGGTCAGCCCGACCGCCTCGGCCAACCTGGCCTCGGCGGCGCGGGCAGCGCCACGTCCATCCGGAATGCCCTGTGGTCGTTCCCAGGGCAGGATCACGGCGGCGGGGGTGGGGGCCCCTGCCCCGGACTCAGCCTTCGCCAGCGACAGGGCTCGGCTCGCGCGGTGTAAGGGTCATGGTGGTCTCACGAATGGGGGCACCGGCCTGGGTTGGCTGGGCCTGGGCGCCGCCGGAAGCGGCATCGAAGAGCATGATCGGGGCACCCGGCATGACGGTGCTGATCGCATGCTTGTAGACCAGCTGCGTGTGACCGTCACGGCGCAGAAGCACCGAGAAGTTGTCGAACCAGGTGATGATGCCCTGGAGCTTAACACCGTTCACGAGGAACACGGTGACCGGGGTCTTGCTTTTGCGAACATGATTCAGGAACACGTCCTGCACGTTCTGGGACTTGTCGGCAGCCATTGGCTGATGTCCTTCTTCTTGCTCTCCACCCGGCTTTGCCGTGGCGGGTCAGGATGCGGTTGTTCTTGCGTGACACGTCCTTACGACATGCCGCGTTCCCGTGGCGCGCATCCTCGCCCGCGGGGTTGCTAAATCACTCCGCCGGGGCCCGCTTGGCAAGCGCCGATAACGCAGCTGTCATGTGCCCGGCCGTCGGGAAATGCAGAGCTGCGGCGGCGCGGTCCGGGCCACCATCATGCGCCGCATCGCCCAGCAGCACCGGCACGCAGCCGGCACGGCGCGCGGCATCCATGTCGAGGGAATTGTCACCTACATACCAGACCGCCCCGCCAGCCGGGACGCCGCAGGCGGCGCAGGCCAAGCGCATGGGACGTGGATCGGGCTTGTCCGCCACACAGTCGCCGGCGCCGACCAGTGCCCGGAAATGCGCCACCCAGCCAAGATGGGCGGCCTCCGCCCTCAGCAGCGACCCTGCCTTGTTGGACAGCACGGCCAGCGGCGCGAGTTCCGCCGCCTGGCGGATCAACGGGCCGGCTCCAGGCATGGGTTCCAACACGGCCAGATGGGTTGCGCGGACAGCGGCGTAGAAGATGTCCCGCGCATGCTCCCAGCGGCTGCCGAAAAGTTGCGGGAAGCTATCGCGCAGGGAGTGGCGCACGCGCTCCCGCACCTCCTCCAGTGTCCATTCAGGCAAGCCGGCGTCGCGGAAGGCGGCGTTCAGGCCGGACTGGATGGCGGGCCAGCCATCGACCAGCGTGTTGTCCCAGTCCCAGACGATGGCCAGCGGGCGCTGCATCAGGCGGCCTCTTTCACTGCAGCGCGTTGCGCGGCGCGCCTTTCACATGGCGGGCGAAGATTTCGAAGAGGCGACGGGCCACCGGACCCGGCTTGCCGTCGCCCACCGGCTTGCCGTCCACTGCCAGGACCGGCTTCACGAAGGAGGTGGCGGAGGTGATGAAAGCCTCCCTCGCCTTGGCCAGCTCGTCCAGTGAGAAAGGCCGCTCCTCGGCACGCATGCCATGCTCGGCCATCTCCGCCAGCATCGCGGCGCGTGTGCAGCCGGGCAGGATCGTCGGGCCCAGCGGCGGGATACGAATGCTTCCCTCGGCATCCACGATCCAGAAGCTCGTCGCCGCCCCCTCGGTCACCATGCTGGTGGCCGGATCGAAGAGGATCGCCTCCCCTGCCCCCGCCTCCCGCGCGGCCTGGCGAGCAAGCACGTTCGGCAACAGGTTCACGCTCTTGATGTCGCGCCGGGCCCAGCGGAGGTCCGGATGGGTGATGGCGGACATGCTCCAGCCATCCAGGCTGCTGGGATAGGGCGGAACCCGCCGCACCGTGACCACCAGGCTTACAGGCACCGGGGTATTCGGGAAGGCATGGTCGCGCCGCGCCACCCCGCGGCCCACCTGCATGTAGAGCAGCCCCTCGCTTACGCGGTTCCGGCGCGCAACCTCAGCCAGCACCAGCTTCAGGGAAGCCAGCGGCATGGGCATGCCCAACCGAATCTCCTTCACGGAGCGCTCAAGCCGCGCAAGGTGCAGATCGGCGTCGATGAAGCGGCCATCATAGAGATGGACCACCTCATAGATGCCGTCACCGAACTGGTAGCCGCGGTCCTCAATGTTCACGCATGCGTCGCGCTGCGCGACGTAACGCCCGTTCACATAAGCGATTCTGGACATCAGGCGTTCGCACGGTCCTCAGCCTGCACACCCAGGAACTTCAGCTTCCGGTGCAGGGCGGAGCGTTCCATGCCGACGAAATTGGCGGTGCGGCTGATATTGCCGCCGAAGCGCAGCAGCTGCGCCTCCAGATACTGCCGCTCGAACAGCTCGCGCGCATCGCGTAGCGGGAGCGTCATGATCTCGCTGGAACGGTCCAGCTTCAGCATGGCCGGGGCGGCGGAGCCGACCTCCGGGGGCAGCATCTCCGGCCGGATCGGGTCGGCAGGGCCGCCCGGAGCCATGATCAGCAGCCAATCCACTAGGTTCCGCAGCTGGCGGACATTGCCCGGCCAATCATAGGCCTGCATGGCCGCCATGGCGTCCTCGCTGATCTCGCGAGGGGGAACGCCGGAATTCTCGGCCGACTTCGCCATGAAATGGCGCGCCAGGGCCGGCACGTCCTCCCGCCGCTCCCGCAGGGAGGGCATTCGGATGGGCACGACGGCGAGGCGATAGAACAGGTCCTCGCGGAAGCGGCCGGCGGCGATCTCGGCCGAGAGGTCACGGTTCGTAGTGGCCGTGACGCGTACATCCACCTTCACCCGCGTTGCGCCACCGATGCGCTCGAAACCCTGTTCCTGCAGAGCGCGGACAATCTTGCCCTGGGTCTCCAGCGGCATGTCCGCCACCTCGTCCAGCAGCAGGGTCCCGCCATGGGCGCGCTCAAGCACCCCCTGGCGTCGGGGCAGGGCAATTGGATCGGGGCCGCCTTCCACCCCGAACAACTCCTCCTCGAAGCGGGCGGGGTTCAGGGTGGCGCAGTTCAGGGCCACAAAGGGCTCATCGGCACGGCGGGAGCGGGCATGGATCATCCGTGCCGCCACTTCCTTGCCGGAGCCGGCAGGACCGGTGATGAGGACCCGTGAGCCGGTGGGCGCCACCTTCTCGATCGCGTTGCGTATGCCCGCGACGAGGGAGGAGGTGCCGACCAGCTCCGTCTCAGAACCACTGCGCAGCCTCAACTCGCTGTTCTCGCGCTTGAGACGCGCGGCTTCCAGCGCGCGGGCGACGATCAGCAGCAGCCGGTCCGACTTGAAGGGCTTCTCGATGAAGTCATAGGCACCCTGCTGGATAGCCTGGACCGCCGTCTCGATTGTACCGTGGCCGGAGATCATGACCACCGGCACGCGCGGCTCCTCACGATGGAGGGCCTCGAGGATGCCAAGCCCGTCCAGCCGGGAGTTCTGGAGCCAGATGTCCAGGACGACGAGGCTTGGGCGCTTCTGGCGGAAGGCGGCCAGGGCCTGGTCGCTGTTTGCCGCCTGCCGGACCTCGTAGCCCTCATCCGCCAGGATGCCGTCGATCAGGGCGCGGATGTCCGGCTCGTCGTCGACGATCAGGATGTCATGCGCCATGGCGCAGCATCTCTCCTCTTTCCTGCAATCCGTCTTGCTCCGATCTGCCAGGAGTTCCCGACTCATCCGAGGGAAGGGTGAGCGTGGCCCGCGCCCCGCCGTCAGCCCCGTCCGCGAGCATTAGCCCGCCGCCATGGTCCTCCATGATCTTCTTCACGATGGCAAGCCCGAGGCCAGTGCCCTTTGCCTTATGGGTGACATACGGTTCCGTGAGGCGGTCGCGCTCCCCGTCACCAGGCAGGCCGATGCCGTTGTCCTCCACCGAGATGAGCACCTTGCCCGGGGCGGAGGTGACCTCCACCTTGACCCGGCCGCCTGCCTCTCCTTCGGGGCGCATGGCAATGGCATCGGCGGCATTCTGCAGCAGGTTCGTCATGGCCTGGTTGATCAGCCGGCGGTCACAGAGGATCGAGGGCGGGTTCTCAGGCAGGTGCAGGTCATAGGTGATGGCCGGGTGGGCATCGCGTTGCAGCACCAGCGCCTCCCGCACCAGCTGAACCGGATTCTCGGGGCGGATCACCGGCTGGGGCATCCGGGCGAAGGCGGAGAACTCATCCACCATGCGCCCGATATCCCCCACCTGCCGCACGATGGTGTCGGTGCAGGCCCGGAAGGTATCCGGATCATCGGTGATCTGCTTGAGGTACCGGCGCTTCAGCCGCTCTGCCGAAAGCTGAATCGGGGTGAGCGGGTTCTTGATCTCATGCGCGATGCGCCGTGCCACATCGGCCCAGGCTGCCATGCGCTGGGCGGAGAGGAGGGCAGTGATGTCGTCGAAGGTCAGCACATAACCAGTAAGCCCACCGGCATCGAACTCCGCGCTGATCCGCGCCAGCAGCGTCTGGCGTCCGGAGGGGCCCCGAACCGGGATTTCCTCGGTACGAGGCTTCTCGGGAGTGGCGGCAGCGGCGGTCAGGAAGGCCTGGAACTCCGGCACCACCTCCGCCAGCGGCCGTCCCACGGCGGCCTCCAGGTCCTGGCCGAGCAGCACGCTCGCCGGACGGTTGGGCAGATTGATCCGCCCCTCCGCGTCCAACCCGATCACCCCGGCCGAAACCCCGCCCAGGACGCTTTCGGTGAAGCGGCGCCGATCATCGAGTTGGCGATAAGCCTCCAGCAACTCGCTCCGCTGGGCGGCAAGCTGGTTGGTCATGCGGTTGAAGGCGCGGGAAAGGCTGCCGACCTCGTCATCCGCCCGCCCCTCCTCCACCCGCACGGAGAGGTCGCCTCCCCTCACCCGCTCAGCCGCGTTGATCAGGCGCGAAATAGGCCGGGCGATCTGGTTGGCCATCACCAGCCCGATCAGTACGGCGGCCAGCAGCACCAGCAGGGTCGCGATGGCGAAGATCATCACGAAGGTGACCTGCAGGCCCGATCGGTTGCGATCGAGCTGGTCGTATTCCTGGAAAGCCAGTTCGGTGCGCTGCATGTGCTCGATGATCGAGGGATCGAGCGGCCGGCCGATCATCAGCATCAGCCCGGGCTCGATATCCAGCGCAACGAGGCCGCGGACCCATCCCTCCTCGCTCTCATCTGACAGCACGGCCACCTCGCCCTGCCGCACCACCTCCATCGCCCAGGCGGGCGGCTGTTCCACCACCAGGGCCGAGCCAAGTCCGGCGCTGGCGATGACGCGGCCGAGCACCGGCTCGAAGACCGTCGCCTCGGTCAGGCCACGCAGGGCCGTGTAGTTGGTCAGAACCTGGCTGAAGCCCAGGGTATTGTCTGGCAGCAGCGGTGCCGCGCGGTTCAGGTCGGCCGCCATGGCCAGGGCATCGGCGCGGATGGTGTTCCGGTTCTCGTCCAGATAGGCGCGGGAGGCAACGAGGCTGGCCTCCAGCGTGCTGCGCACCTTGTCGCTGAACCAGGCCTGGATGCCGAGCTGGAAGAAAACGGCGGCGAAGACGGCCACAAGCAGGGCGGGAACCACCGCCACCCCGCCCAGCAGGATCACCAGCCGCACATGCAACCGGGAACCGGCACTACCCCGCCGGCGCTCCGCCCAGACACGGACGAGGCGCCCGGCCAGGCTGGCGGCCAGGAGCAGCACGAAGGCGGCATTGACGAGGATCAGGGCGGCCGTCTGCGCCGGCGTGGCCGGCCCGAAGGGACTACCACCCGACAGCACGGCAAAGGAGGCGATGCCCACCAGCAGCGCCCCCAGGGCGAGGGCCAGTGTCATCACCCGGCCGAGCAGTATATCCACCACCCGGCGGGCGAGGCTCTTCGGCGGTGCGCGAGGATCCCTTGTCACGGCCCGGCGATCACGACAGCCCGCGGACGACCGGCAGCTCCAGCTCCCGGATCTTCTTCCGCAGCGTGTTGCGGTTCAGGCCGAGCATGGCCGCTGCCTTGATCTGGTTGCCGCGGGTATTGGCCAGCGCCAGCCGCAGCAGCGGCCGCTCCACCTCGGCCAGGACGCGCTCATAGAGGTCCCGTACCGGAAGCCCGTCGCGATGGGCATTCATGAAATTGGCCAGATGCCGTTCCACCGCCTGCTCCAAGGTCTCGGGCGCCATCGGAGCGGAGGGAAGGCCGGGGGAAGGCTCAGCCTCCGCCAGCTCCGCCGCCACCGCATCCTCACCGATCACCTCCTGGGGGTAGAGGGCGGCGAGGCGGCGCATCAGGTTCTCCAGCTCGCGGGCATTGCCGGGCCAGGGATGGGACTTCAGGCGCTCCACCGCATCATTGTCCAGTGACTTCGCCGGAAGGCCCGAGGCCTTGGCCCTTTCGAGGAAGTGGCGGGCCAGGAGGGGGATGTCCTCCACCCGCTCGCGCAGCGGCGGCAGGCGGATGGGGACGACATTCAGGCGGTAGAACAGATCCTCGCGGAACAGGCCCTGGCGGATAGCCTGGCGCAGGTCCCGGTGGGTGGCGGCGACGATCCGGACATTGGCCTTGATCGGGGTGCGACCGCCCACCGTGGTGAACTCGCCCTCCTGCAGCACGCGCAGCAGGCGGGTCTGGGCCTCGGGCGGCATGTCGCCGATCTCGTCCAGGAAGAGCGTGCCGCCGGCTGCCTGCTCGAAGCGGCCCACGCCACGCGCCATGGCGCCGGTGAAGGCACCACGCTCATGACCGAACAGCTCTGCCTCGATCAGGTCGCGCGGAATGGCGGCCATGTTCACGGCGACGAAATTGCCGCTGCGGCGGCGGGAATAATCGTGCAGGGCGCGGGCGACCAGCTCCTTTCCGGTGCCGCTCTCGCCCGTGATCATCACGGTCAGGTCCGTCGTCGTGAGTCGCGCGACGGTCCGGTAGATCTCCTGCATGGCGGCGGAGCGGCCGACCAGCGGCAGACGCTCCTCCTCAGCCTCCTCTCCCGCCTCATCCGGCGCAACGGCCGGTGCGGCCAGGGCGCGCTGGACGAGGGAGAGCAGGTCTTTCAGGTCGAAGGGCTTGGGCAGATAGTCGAAGGCCCCTCGCTGGGCGGCCTTCAAGGCGGTCGCGAAGGTGGATTGCGCGCTCATCACTACCACCCGCAGCTCCGGCCGCACGCGGCGGATGCGGGGGACGAGGTCGAGCCCGTTCTCATCCGGCATCACCACATCGGTGATCACCAGATCACCCTCGCCATCCTCCACCCAGCGCCAGAGCGTGGCCGCGGAGGAGGTGGCGCGCACATTATACCCCACCCGGCCAAGCGCCTGGGCCAGGACGGTGCGGATGGCGCGGTCGTCATCCGCGATGAGGATGGTGCGTTCGGTCATTCTTCTTCTTGGAGGAAGGGGCGGTTCAGGCCGACTGGCGCATCCGTGCGCGCGGCAACGGCTGCGCCACCCGCGCGGGCGGCTTGGCAAGGGAGAGGCGGAAGACGGTGCGGCCGGGACGGCTGTCACATTCGATCAGCGCACCGTGATCGGCCACAAGCTTCGCCACCAGCGCGAGGCCGAGCCCCTGCCCTCCCCGCTTGGTGGTGATGAAGGGTTCGAACAGGTTGGCGCGAACTTCCTCGTCGATCCCCGGGCCATTGTCGCGCACTGCCACCTCCAGCGGCAGGTGCACGCGCTCCTTCGAGCCGGGGATCGCCAGCCGGACGCCATGGCGATAGGCGGTGGTGAGCACGATCTCGCCATCGCGCGGATCGACCGCCTCGACGGCGTTCTTCACCAGGTTCAGCAGGATCTGGATGAGTTGGTCGCGATTGCCCCAGACCGGCGGCAGCGAGGGGTCGTAATCCTGCAGGATCCGCAGATGGGCGGCGAAGCCGGTGATGGCGATGCGCCGTACATGGTCCAGCACCTCATGGATGTTCACGGCCTCGCGCTCGACGGGGCGCTCGGAGAACATGTCCATGCGTTCCACGAGGTCCCGAATGCGGTCCACCTCATCCTGGATCAGAACGCAGAGCTCCCGGTCGCTCTCCACCGCGGCCTGCTCCAGAAGCTGCGCCGCGCCGCGAATGCCGGAGAGCGGGTTCTTCACCTCATGAGCGAGCATGGCTGCCATCGCGCTGGCCCCCCGCGCGGCACCGCGGAAATTCAGCTGGCGGTCCAGCTTCTGGGCGGTGGAGCCATCCTGAAGCGTCAGGATCACGGCGCCGGGCATTTCTGGCATGGGCGCGCCGTGAGCGGCGACGCCGTCGCGGTGCAGCCGTGGGGAACGCAGCGTCAGGTCGTAGTCGGAGATGGGCGCATCGGCCATCCGGACATGGCGCACCAGCGCTGGCAGGCGTGAATCCTCCGGAAGGAGGTCTGTGAGATGCAGCTGCGCCAGGCTGGCGGAGGAAATGCCGAGGAAGAGTTCGGCGGCGGGGTTGGCAAAGCGGAACCGCTCCTTCGCATCGAGTAGCACCACCGGCACCGGCAGGGCCGAAAGGAGCTGGGTGCTGTCCGGCAGGTCCAGGTCCTGGGCGCCGCTGCTCTTGTGCATGATGCCCCTCAGGCGGCCATGGCGGTGGCGGGATCGTCGGATGCCGCCTCACGGCCGGCATCGCGGAACATGTCACGCACCCCTTCCACCCCAGCATCCAGCAGCGGGCGGTAGAAGGATTCGATCGCGGCGAGCGCGTCCTCCACCGTATCGGCAGCATTGATGCGGACGCGGAACTCGGCGCTGCCTGGCAGGCCGCGCGAGTACCAGGCGATGTGCTTTCGGGCGAGGCGGAGCCCCGGATTGCTGCCGTGATGCGACAGCATCTCGGTATAGTGCTCCAGCAGCATCGCATGCTGCTCCTCAAGAGAGGGCAGCGCAGGCATGGTGCCGGTGGCCAGGTATTCCGCGACCAGCCCCGGCAGCCAGGGGCGGCCATAAGCACCACGGCCGATCATCACGCCATCGGCGCCCGAACGGCGCATGGCCTCCGCCGCGTCCTCGGGACCCAGGATATCGCCGTTGACGATGACAGGAATGCCCACCGCCGCCTTCACGCCGGCCACGAAATCCCAGTCCGCCGTGCCGGTATAGAGCATCTGCCTGGTACGCCCATGCACCGTCACCATGCGGATGCCGCAGGCCTCCGCGATCCGGGCCAGGTTCGGGGCATTCAGGTTGGAATGGTCCCAGCCCATCCGCATCTTGAGCGTGACGGGCACGTCCACGGCCTTCACCGTGGCCTCCAAGATGCGGGCAGCCTTGATCTCGTCGCGCATCAGCGCGCTGCCGGCCTGCTGGCCGACGGCTACCTTCTTCACCGGGCAGCCGAAATTTATATCGACGATCGCCGCTCCCCGATCGACCGCGAGCTTCGCGGCCTCGGCCATCACCTCGGGATCGCAGCCGGCGAGCTGAACGCTGGCGGGACCGCCGAAGCCGTCCACCTCGGCCATCTTCAGTGTCTGGCGGTTCTCGCGGACCATAGCCTGGCTCGCGATCATCTCGCTGACTACCATGGGCGTACCCCGTCCACGGGCAAGGCGCCGGAAGGGTAGATCCGTCACACCCGACATGGGGGCTAGGATCACGGGCCGGTCGATGCGGACGCTACCGACCATGATCGGGCGCAGATGCAGACTGCCCGCCGGATGGGCAGCCTCTCCAGTGCGTGAGGTTGTCGGCATGTGGAAATGCCTATCAAGCGGGCAGGTAGGCGGTCAAGCAGGATCGCTCCTCTCGCAGGCCCTCTCGCTCTGGGCGGGCAGGCCGCCTGCGGCTAGGTTCCGCGCCGTGACAAGGGGGAGATCCCGATGCGAGTGGCGGCGTTGCTGATGGCGGCCGGGCGCGGCGAGCGGCTGGGTGGCGGAGAGCCGAAGCAGTTCCTGCCCCTGCTGGGCCGCCCGGTGCTGCGCCATGCCGCCGAGGCTCTGCTGCGTGACGGGCTGGTGGACGCGATACAGCCGGTTTGCGCGGATGAGGAGCGTGGGCGGGTGGATTCCATCCTGGCAGGCCTGCCGGTGCTGCCCGCCATTCCCGGCGGCGCCACGCGTCAGGCAAGCGTGCTGGCCGGGCTGGAAGCCCTGGAGAGCCACGCCCCTACGCTGGTTCTGGTCCATGACGCCGCCCGGCCGGCGGTGCCGGCTGGTACGGTAAAGGCTGTGCTGGCCGCGCTTGAAGAGGCGGAGGGCGCCATCCCCGCCCAGCCGGTGGCGGATACGCTGAAGCTGGCCGAAGATGGTGCCATCATTCGCACTGTCCCGCGCGAGGGGCTGCACCGCGCGCAGACGCCGCAGGGCTTCCGCTTCTCCCTGCTGCTGTCCCTGCACCGCGCAGCGCCCGGAGGCGCCACCGATGATGCATCCCTGCTGGAAGCCGCCGGCCATGCGGTGCGGCTGGTTCCGGGTTCGGAGGAGAATGTGAAGATCACCTATCCTGGTGACCTGGAGAGGATTGAGGCCGCGATGCTGCCCCGCATGCTGCCACGCGTCGGCACCGGATTCGACGTGCACCGGCTGGTGGAGGGCCGCCCCCTCTTCCTCTGCGGCGTGCAGGTGCCGCATGCACTGGGCCTGGACGGGCATTCCGATGCCGATGTCGGGCTACATGCCCTTTGCGACGCCATCTATGGCGCACTGGCCGAGGGCGATATCGGCCGCCACTTCCCACCCAGCCAGATGCAATGGAAGGACGCCGACAGCGCCGCCTTCCTGCGGCACGCCGCCGGCCGTATCGCCGCACGGGGCGCGGTTCTGGCCAATGCGGATGTCACGCTGATCTGCGAACGGCCCAAGATCACCCCGCACGCTCCGGCCATGATCGCGCGCGTCGCCTCACTTCTCGGCGTGCCGGAGGGCCGGATTTCGGTAAAGGCCACCACCACCGAAAGGCTGGGTTTCCCTGGACGCGAGGAAGGAATCGCGGCCCAGGCGGCTGTCAGCCTGCTGGTGCCGGCATAGCGGGTTCCGGCAGGCCTTCCAGCACCGCATCGCAGGCCTCCACCACCTCGGCCCGCAACGGGCCGGGACGCGGAGCATCAACCAGGGTGGTGAACCAGTGCTCCGGCGGGTTGCGCCCCCCCGACCGATGCCATTCGAGCGCCCGCAACACAGCCTCGGCCGCCGGCGGCAGGCGACCGGCCATGGGGCGCCCGTCCAGCGTGCCCCAGATGCCGGCCCAGCAGCGTGCAACCGACCAGGGATTGTAGCCACCTCCGCCGGTGACGATCAGCCGGGGCGCCTCAGGGATCAGGGCGCGCAGCACGGCACGATGGGCGTTGTTGGAAAGGGAGAGTCGGGCCAGCGGATCCTCATCCAGTGCATCGGCGCCGCATTGAAGCATCACCGCTTGGGGACGGAGATGCCGCAGGATCGGCAGGATCGCGGCCTGAAGCACATGCTCCATTTCCGTATCATTGAAGCCCTGCGGCACGGGGATGTTGCGGGCATGGCCTCCCGCATGGTCCTCAAGCTTCCCCGTGAAGGGCCAGCGGCCAGCTTCATGCACCGAGAGGGTGAAGACCCGGGGATCGTTGCAGAAGGCGTATTCCACACCATCGCCGTGATGCGCGTCGATGTCCAGATAGAGGACGTTGGTCAGGCCGAGATCGAGCCATTCCAACAGCCCGAGCACCGGATCATTGATATAGCAGAAGCCGCTGGCGCGATCCGGCATTGCGTGATGCGTGCCAGCACCGGGAACATGAACAATGCCGCCGCCCCGTGTCAGCTGTGCCGCGAGTATGGCGCCGCCGGCGCTGGTCGCGGGCCGGCGGAAGACCTCTCGATAGACCGGGTTGCCATGGGCCCCGATATGGTGGCGTTCGCGAATCTCAGGCGGGGCTGACTGTTCCACCTCGGCCTGCTGCAACGCGGCGATATACTCCGGCGTGTGATAGCGGCAGAGCTGCGCCGGAGTAGCCTGGGGGCTCTCCAGATAACGGTCGGGATCGAGCCAGCCCAGGGCGCGGATCAGGTCGAGCGTTGCCGGCACCCGAGGAATGGCCAGCGGGTGCTTCGGTCCATAAGTCGAGCCCCGGTAGATCTCGGAGCCTATGAGAAGCGGACGGCGAGTCGTCAGCGCAGCCGCTCCAGGATCGAGACGTAATTCGCCACCGCCGCCCCACCCATATTGAAGACACCGCCAAGCGTGGCGCCCGGCACCTGCATGGCACCGGCCTCGCCCGCAAGCTGCATGGCAGAGAGGACATGCATGGAGACACCCGTGGCGCCGATCGGATGGCCCTTCGACTTCAGCCCACCCGAGGGATTCACCGGCAATCGCCCACTCTTGGCGACCGTGCCATCCAGCACAGCGCGAGCCCCCTTCCCTTCCGGCACCAGTCCCATCGCCTCATAATCGATCAGCTCGGCGATGGTGAAGCAGTCATGCACTTCGGCGAATGAGAGGTCGCAGACGCCGATACCGGCCGACTCATAGGCTTGGCGCCAGGCCTCGCGCGCACCCTCGAAGCGGATGATGTCGCGGGCGGAGATGGGCATCAGGTCGTTAACCTGCACGGCGGCACGGAAACGGATGGCCTTTCCCAGCGTCGCCGCCGTCTCCGCATCTGCCAGCACCAGGGCCGCCGCCCCATCGGAGACGAGGCTGCAATCCGTGCGCTTCAGCGGCCCGGCGACGATGGGGTTCCGCTCACTCTCGGTGCGGCAGAATTCATAGCCAAGGTCCTTCCGCATCTGGGCATAGGGATTATCGACCCCATTGCGGTGGTTCTTGGCGGCAATAGCCGCCAGGGCATCTGATTGGTCCCCATGGCGCTGGAAATAGGATTCAGCGATCCGGGCGAAGACGCCAGCGAAGCCCGCCGGGATTTCGCCCTCCTCCCGCCGGTAGGCGCAGCCGAGCAGCACATCACCCACCCCGGAACCCGGGATGGCCGTCATCTTCTCGATGCCCAGCACAAGGGTGAAGCGGCCGCGCCCGGCGGCCAGGAAGTCCATCGCGCCGTGGATCGCGGCGGAACCGGTGGCGCAGGCATTCTCCAGCCGGGTTGCCGGCTTGAAGCGTAGTTTCGGCACGGATTGCAGGACCAGCGAAGAAGGAAAGTCCTGCTTCTGGAAGCCCCCATTGAAATGGCCGACATAGACAGCATCGACATCGGCCGGATCAACCCCGGCATCCTCGATGGCAGCCCGCGCGACCCGGCCGATCAGGGCCTCCGCATCCGGCGCGTCCTCCAGCCTGCCAAAGGGTGTGTGCGCCCAGCCAACGATGCAGGCACCACCTGCCTGGTTCCTGGCCATCGAGCCATCCTCCCATGCCTTTTCCCAAAGATAGGGTGGCTCTCCCGGATCGGGAGTGGCAAGGCAGCTTCGGCCGGCTTCAGCCGCGGAAGAGGCTGAGCAGGCCCTGGGGCGATTGGTTTGCGATGCCCAGTGCCTGCGTACCGAGCTGCTGCCGGATCTGCAGCGCCTGGAGCATGGCGCTCTCCTTTGCCAGATCAGCATCGATCAGCGAGCCCAGGCCGGACTCCAGCGCGTCGAGCTTCTCCTTATTGTAGCTCATCTGCGACTCAAGATAGGTCGAGTTCGAGCCGAAGGTATTCAGCGCGGTGTTCACCGCCGTCATCTTCGTCTGGAAATCGCCTGTTGCTGCAAGGGCTGAAGCGGCACCGGCCGCATCGGTGGGCGCTGCCGCCACCACCAGCGTGCTCGCCCCCTCAACGGCGGTGAGACTGTAGACGGTGGCCTGCTCGTTCCGCGTGGTGGCGATGTTGCCGCCGCCGGCCGCCGTGGAGGTGGTGAGGAGCGTCCGGCCGTTATAGGTCGCGTCCGAGATGAAGTTCTGCACCTGGGTCCGCAGGGAATCGTACTGCGCCTGGTACTGGGTGCGCTGGGAAGTCGAGAGCGTGCCATCGGCAAGCTTCACCAGCACGCCGCGGATCTCCGTCATCGTGTCCGAGACCTTGTTCAAACCCGCAAGGGTGGTGTCCAGGATGCCCCGGACGCTGCCCATCTGCTCATTGGCCGAGGTCAGGCCAGCGATGTCCGCCCGCACGGACTGCGCCACGGCGAAGGCGGCCCCGTCGTCTTTCGCATCCGCTACCCGATAGCCGGTGGAGACACGCTTCTGCGTCACTGCCAGGGCTTCATTCGTGCGGTTGAGCGATTGCAGCGCGACCTGCGCGCCGATGTTCGTATTGACGGAATTGGTCGCCATCGGGGTCTTCCCTTCGCGTCGGCGGGTCACCCGCCCTCGGGAAGACACTGGACGCGAAGCATGAAGGAAGGGCTAACGCCACACGCCTTCGCCACACATCACAAACAATAGCCCAGAATCAGAAGGCCCCGGCTCATAGCCGGGGCCTACCTTCATCCTTCAAGGATAGGGCGATCAGCCGCCCTTGTACTGCACGGCCTGGCGGCCGCGCTGGCCGTCGCGCACGTCCAGGTTCACCTTCTGGCCCTGCTGAACGTCGGTCACGCCGGCGCGCTGCAGGACGGAGGAGTGCAGGAACACGTCCTGGCCACCGTCGTCCGGGGTCACGAAGCCGAAGCCGCGCACCTGGTCGAACCACTTCACCGTGCCGTTCACGGCATAGGTCGGGCCACCCTCGTCACGGCCAAAGTCACGGCGCGGCGGGCGATCGCCGAAGTCGCGGCGCGGGCCACCAAAGCCGCCGCCGGCACCACCGCCGAAGCCACCACCCGGGCCACCGAAATCGCGGCGCGGCGGACGATCGCCGAAGCCACCACCCGGGCCACCGAAATCGCGGCGCGGCGGACGATCGCCGAAGCCACCACCCGGGCCACCGAAATCGCGGCGCGGCGGACGATCGCCGAAGCCACCGCCACCACCGAACTCGCGGCGCGGGCGGTCCCCAAAGCCACCGCCACCACCGGCGCCACCGCCCGGACCGGGCTTCAGCTCGATAATGCGGGTGACGAGACGGCGGCCCTGACGGTCCGTGCCAATCTCGCAGACCAACTTGTCGCCCGTGTCAGCCGACTGAATGCCGGCCTCGGCCATCGCGGATGCGTGGAAGAAAACGTCCTGTCCGTCGGGCCCGAGCACGAAGCCGAAACCCTTACGGCCATTATACCACTTCACCTCGGCCTCGACGGGCCCGGTGCCGCCCTGCGATTCATTCTCGGGGAACACTGTATATCTATTTCCGCAAACATATCGGCCCGACGGGATGCAGGACCGGTATCCTCATGCTGGCACGCTGATGCAAGGAATGCTAGGTGAATCGACGCGGTTCGTACGATTCCAGATCAATCCCTGGGGAGGTTCCCGCCGCCAGCGCAGCCGCCGCCTGCCCGCTCCGAGGGCCGCTGACCAGACCCACATGCCCATGCCCGAAGGCCAGGACCACATCCGGCGTGGCCGCTGAGAGACCTATGCATGGCAGCCCATCAGGCATGGAGGGGCGGTGACCCATCCAGAATTTCACCCGCTCCGCCGGCAGGTCTCGGGGCAGTCCCGGGAAGGAGCGCAGCAGATGGTCCCGCAGGATCTCCGAACGTTTCCAGTTCGGGGCGGCCTCGATTCCGGCGATCTCCACCTGCCCTGAAACCCGCAGCCCGGCGCGCGTCGGGGTAATGGCCATCTTGCCGTCCGAAGGCATGATCGGAATACGCGGGCCGGTTTCCGCGCCCAGCACGACAGCATGATAGCCCCGCTCCGTCTCGAGCGGCACCCGCGTGCCAGCAGCGGCGGCAAGAGCCTTTGAGCGGGCGCCGGCGGCAATCACCGCGCGGTCGGCGGGAACTTCCCCCTCCCCCGTCAGCACGCCCTTCAGCCGGCCGCCCTCTATGCGGAAGCCGGTCGCGGCGACGCGGCGCAGCTCCGCTCCCTCGGTCACTGCCTGCTCCACCAGCGCCGCGACATAGGCGCCTGGATCGGTGCAATGGCCGGCTTCCTCGAAGAGGGCGCCGAAGCCGTAGCGGCGGTCGAGATCCGGTTGCAGCTGCCGCATCTCCTCCGGCCCGATCTCCTTCCAGGAGAGGCCGACGGCCTTGCGGATCCGCCAACCCATCGCCTCCTTTTCGTATTCCTCTCGGGAGGGATAGACATACATCAGCCCGTCCCGCCGGATCAGCTCTGGCACCCCGGCGCGCTCTGCCAAATCCTTGTGCAGGGCCGGACCATCCGAGAGCAGGCTCTTCAGCGCCCTGGCTGTCTTCAGCACCTGAGCCTCGGTCCAGCCGGAGCGGAGATAGGCCCAAAGCCAGGGGACGACTCGCGGAAAGTAGGACCAGCGGATCGCCAGTGGACCGAGCGGATCACGCAGGAAGCCTGGAACCTGCTTCCACAGCCCTGGCATGGCGGGCGGCAGCACCGACATGAAGGAGAGCCAGCAGCCATTCCCATAGGAGGCCGCCTGCTCTCCCCCCGGCGGACCGGGGTCGAGAATGGTGACCCGCATCCCTCGATCGATCGCGGCCAGGGCGGTGCAGGCGCCGACGATGCCGGCGCCGATGACCACCAGATGCGCTCCCCGGCCCTCCGGAGACGCCGCCTCAGCCTGCATCGACAACGGCGCGCTTCGCCATCACCGTGACGAGATGGGCCCGGTACTCGGCGCTGCCATGGATGTCGCTGTTCAGCGCGTCTGGCGACTGGCGGATACCGGCCACAGCCTCGGGCGACCAATTGCCGGTCAGTGCCGCCTCCATTTCAGCCTGGCGGAACACGCCCGGCCCGGCGCCGTTCACCACGACGCGCACCCCGGCCGGGCCGCGTGAGACGAAGACACCGGTCATCACATAGCGGGAGGCTGGGTTCCGCATCTTGGCGTAACCGGCCTTGTCCGGGATCGGGTATTCAATCCCGGTCAGCAGCTCCCCCGGCTCCAGGGCGGTGGTGAACATGCCCAGGAAGAACTCGTCGGCCGGGATGCGGCGGCGGTTGGTCACCAGCGTGGCGCCAAGGCCCAGCGCGGCGGCCGGGTAATCGGCCGCGGGATCGTTATTCGCCAGAGAACCCCCCATGGTGCCCCGGTTGCGGACCTGGGTATCACCCAGATTACCGGCCATGCGGGCCAGGGCCGGAATGGCGGCCTGCACCGTTGGGTCCCGGCTGATCTCGGCATGGCGGGACATGGCGCCGATGACCAACCTGTCCCCTTCCCGCCGGATACCGCGCAGCTCGGCGATGCCGGAAAGATCTACCAGAGCGGAAGGGCGGTCCAGCCGGTGCTTCAGCGCCGGCAGGATGGTCTGGCCGCCAGAAAGCGGGCGGGCGTCGGGATCGGCAAGCAGCCCCACCGCCTCGGCAAGGGTGGATGGCTTGTGGAAGGCGAAGTCGTACATCGCTGATCAGACCTCCGCCGGGGCCAGCGCGGTGCGGCGGCCATGCATGACCTCCTGCGCGGCCGCGATCGCCTTGACGATGTTGTGGTAGCCCGTGCAGCGGCAGAGATTGCCCTCCAGCCCCTCACGGATCTCGTGCTCGTCCATCCCCTCAGGGTGCTTCTTCACCAGGTCGATGGCCGACATGACCATGCCGGGGGTACAGAAGCCACATTGCAGGGCGTGATACTCGCGGAAGGCTTCCTGCATCGGGTGCAGCGTGCCGTCCGGCGCCGCGAGCCCCTCAATGGTGGTGACAGAGGTGCCCTCGGCCTGGACGGCCAGCATGGTGCAGGACTTCACGCTTTCGCCATCCACATGCACCACGCAGGCCCCGCACTGGCTGGTGTCGCAGCCGACATGCGTGCCGGTCAGGCTAAGCTTCTCACGCAGCAGCTCGACGAGGAGAGTCCGGCCCTCCACTTCGACGCTGTGCGGCTGGCCGTTCACAGTCAGGTTCACGCTTGGCATGTTCGGCTCCCGCGACGTCCACGGACCGGAACGTCGCGCGACGCCTTCGATGCGTCAAGCGAGCCGCCCCGCATGCCGCCCCTCAATGGAGGGGCGACACATCCCGCGACAAAGGATTCTGCACGGCCGGGAGGTCGTGCAGGTGGCAGGCCGCCAGATGCCCGGTGCTGGTCGGCTTGAGCAGCGGCTCATCCAGCTTGCAGCGGTCGAAGGCATAAGGGCAGCGGGTGTGGAAGCGGCACCCACTGGGCGGGTTGATCGGGCTCGGCACGTCGCCCTTGAGGATGATCCGCTTCCGCGCCGCGCCCGGCTGGGGCACCGGCACGGCCGAGAGCAGGGCCTCAGTATAGGGATGCTTCGGTGCGGCGAAGAGGCTGCGCCGCGGTGCCACCTCCACGATCTTGCCGAGATACATCACCGCCACCCGATGGGTCATGTGCTCGACGATGGCGAGGTCGTGGCTGATGAAGAGCAGCGCAAGGCCGAGCTTGGCCTGCAGATCCTGCAGCAGGTTAACGATCTGCGCCTTCACCGAGACATCGAGCGCCGAGACGGCCTCGTCGCAGATGATGAGGTCGGGCTCGGCCGCCAGGGCGCGGGCGATGCCGATGCGCTGGCGCTGCCCGCCGGAGAATTCGTGCGGCCAGCGGCCGATGGCATCCCGCGGAAGGCGCACGGTATCCATCAGCTCGGCGAGTCGGCGATCCAGATCCGCATTGTCCTTCGCCAGTCCGAAATTGCGGATCGGCTCGGCCAGGATGTCCTTCACCCGCATGCGCGGGTTCAGGCTGCTGAACGGGTCCTGGAAGACCACCTGCACACGGCGACGAATCTTCCGCAGGGCGGATTGCGACATGGTGTCGATCCGCTGCCCATCGAGCACAACCTGCCCGGCGGTAATGTCGAAAAGGCGTAGCACCGCCTTCCCGACGGTGGACTTGCCGCAACCCGATTCACCGACCAGCGAGAGGGTCTCTCCCTTGGCGATGTCGAAGGAGATGCCGTCCACCGCATAGACATGGCCGGTGACGCCGCCGAGCAGGCCGCCCCGCAGTGGGAAGTGCTTCTTGAGATCATCGACGCGCAGCAGCGGCGCGTTCATCTGGAGCGTGGCGCTCATGCGGCGAGGAGCTCCTTCTCGGAATAGTGGCAGGCGGCGACGTGGTTCGGCGCCTTGGCTTCGAGGGCCGGCGCGACGGCGCGGCAGAGGTCGGTGGCCCGTGGGCAACGGCTGGCAAAGACACAGCCCTCGATCCGGGTCTTGAGGCTGGGCACGAGGCCCGGGATCTCGGAAAGGCGCGTTTCATCCCCGGTGAGGGAGGAACCGAGCTTCGGCACGGCCCCCAGCAGCCCTTGGGTATAGGGGTGCTTAGGACTGGCGAAGAGATCGCCGACCTTGGCCTCCTCCACCTTCCGTCCGGCATACATGACGATCACCCGCTCCGCGACCTCGGCCACCACGCCAAGGTCATGAGTGATGAGGACGATGGCGGCCCCGACGGTGTTCTTCAGATCTCGCATCAGGTCGAGGATCTGGGCCTGGATGGTTACGTCCAGCGCGGTGGTCGGCTCATCCGCGATCAACAGCTTCGGGTTGCAGGCCAGGGCCATGGCGATCATCACGCGCTGGCGCATGCCGCCCGAGAGCTGGTGAGGATATTCCTTCACCCGCCGCTCCGGCGCAGGGATGCCGACGAGCTTCAGCATCTCGACGGCCTTCTGCTCGGCCTGCTGCTTGTTCAGCCCCTGGTGAAGCCGCAGCGTCTCACCGATCTGCTTGCCGACGGTCAGCACCGGATTCAGCGAGGTCATTGGCTCCTGGAAGATCATGCTGACATCATTGCCCCGGATCGCGCGCATCTCGCGATCAGACAGCTTCAGCAGGTCCTTGCCCTGAAACAGGATCTCGCCGGCGATCTTGCCAGGAGGCTCCGGAATCAGCCGCAGGATCGACATGGAGGTGACGGACTTGCCGCAGCCGCTCTCCCCCACGATGGCCACCGTCTCGCCGGCGTTCACATGGAAGGAGAGTCCATCGACGGCGCGGTTCACGCCGTCGGGGGTGCGGAAATGCGTCTGGAGGTTCCGGACGTCGAGAAGAGGCGCTTCGGCCATGCTCACACCTTCTTCGCCATGCGGGGGTCAAGGGAATCCCGCAGGCCGTCGCCCAGCAGGTTCACTGCCAGCACGGTGAGGGAGAGGAAGATCGCTGGGAAGAAGACGATATAGGGCTTCACCTGCCAGAGCGCCCGGCCTTCAGCCATGATGTTCCCCCAGGAGGGGATGATCGGCGGCGTGCCGGCTCCGATGAAGGAGAGGATACTCTCGGCGATCATCGCGCTGGCGCAGATATAGGTGGCCTGCACCGTCAGCGGCGCGAGCGTGTTCGGCAGGATGTGCCTGATGATGATGCGGGGCGTGGAGGTGCCGGAGGCAACCGCCGCATCGACATATGGCTGCTCACGCAGGGACAGCACCACGCCGCGGACAAGGCGGGAGACTCGCGGCACCTCGGCAATGGTGATCGCCAGGATCACGTTGCCTACGCTGCCACGGGTCAGTGCCATCAGGGCGATAGCCAGCAGGATCGACGGGATGGACATGAGCCCGTCCATGATCCGCATGATGATCGCATCCGCCCAACGCACGAAGCCCGAGATGAGGCCAATGGTGAGGCCGATCACAGATGAGAAGAAGGCCACGGCGAAGCCGACGATCAGAGAAACGCGGGCGCCATAGAGCACGCGCGAGTAGACGTCGCGCCCCAGCATATCCGTCCCGAACCAGTACATGGCCGAGGGCTCGCGCGTGCGGCGCGCAGGGGCCAGCGCGGTCGGGTCCACGGTCCCGAGGAACGGCGCCAGGATCGCCATTGCGATGATCAGCAGCATCAGCGCGCCGCCGAACGCCATGGTCGGATGGCGGCGGATGAAGCCAAAGAAGCCACGCCGCGCCTTCACCGGAGGAAGCACGTCGGGCAGCGGCGCCGCGGCTGCGACATCCTCCGGCCGGAGGATGCCCCGCTGGATGGTTGAGGTGCTCAATACCGGATCCTCGGATCGAACAGGGTGTAGAGGAGGTCGATCACCAGGTTCACGAGAACATAGGTGAAGGAGAAGAGAAGGATGACTCCCTGGATCACCGGGTAATCCCGGCGAAGGATCGCATCCACCGTCAACCGGCCAAGGCCAGGGATGGCGAACACGCTCTCGGTTACCACCGCGCCGCCGATCAGCAACGCGACGCCGATGCCGATGACAGTGACGATTGGCACGGCGGCATTCTTCAGCGCATGAAGAAAGAGGATGCCACGCTGCCCCACGCCCTTGGCGCGGGCCGTGCGGATGTAATCCTGCTGCAGCACCTCCAACATGGTGGCGCGAGTGATGCGGGCGATGAGGGCGATATAGACGCCGCCGAGAGCCACCGCCGGCAGGATCAGATTCTGGAACCAGGGCCAGATGCCGCGCGAGAAGGGCGTATAGCCCTGCACCGGCAGCCAATCGAGCTCAAGCGCGAAGACATAGGCGAGCAGGTAGCCCACCACGAAAACCGGCACCGAAAAGCCTAGCACGGCAAATCCCATCACCGAGCGGTCAATCCAGGTGCCCTGCTTCCAGGCCGCGATCACCCCCATCGGCACCGCGATGCCGACCGCCAGGATGAGCGTGATCACCATCAGCGAAAGGGTCGGCTCGATCCGCTGCGCGATCATGGTGCTGACCGGCAGGTTGGTGAAGATCGATGTACCCAGGTCCCCTTGCGCGATGTGCCACACCCATTCGCCAAATCGTACGAGATAGGGTCGGTCGAGACCGAGGCTGGCGCGAATCCTCTCGACATCCTCGGGCGTGGCTTGATCGCCGGCGATCACCGCCGCCGGGTCGCCGGGTGATATGTAGAGAAGACTGAAGACAAAGAGCGCCACCACGGCCATCACAGGGATGGTGGCGACGATCCGGCGAAGCGCGTAGGCGAACATCCGAATTCCTTAGCTCTTGGAGACACCCCAGAAGAAGGGCAGCGGCCCCTTGACGATGCCAGACACGTTGCGGCGCCAGGCGGTGTAGAAGGTGAAGAAGCCCGTCGGGCAGTAGATCACATGTTCCATGGCCGCTTTGTTCAGTTCCGCCATAGCTGCCTTTTCCTGATCAAGCGAGGTGGCGGCGAACCATGCATCGCGCTTGGCTTCCACCTCGTCGCTCTTGGGCCATCCGAACCATGCGCCGTCGCCATTCGCGCGGACCGCCGTGTAGGCGGCCGGGTTGATGCAATCGGCGCCCGCGTGCCAGGAGAAGAAGATGTTCCAGCCGCCCTGGCTTGGCGGCGTCTTCACTGCGCGGCGGCTGCCCACCGTGCCCCAGTCTGTCGCGACATAATCGACATTCATGCCGATCTTCTTCAGCGCCTCGCTCGTCACGTCGCCCTGGGCCTTGGTGATCGGCTGGTCCTGGGCAACGAGCATCACGACGGGTTCACCCTTATAGCCGCTCTCCATCAGCAGCTTCTTTGCTGCCTCATAATTGCGTGGCCCCTTCAGCAGGTCGCCGCCCGCCTCGGAATAGATCGGCGTGCCCGGCGTGAAGTAGCTCGGCAGCCGCTTCCACATGCTCTCATCATCGCCCACCAGGGCGCGCAGCACGTCCTCCTGGCTGATCGCCATCAGCACGGCGCGGCGCGCGCGCACGTCGTTGAAGGGCGGGTGAAGATGGTTCATCCGCAGCGCACCGATATTGCCCAGGGGGTCAGCCACATCGGCCAGGATGTTGCGGCTGCGGCGGAGCTGGGGGATCAGGTCGTTGATCGGATTCTCCCACCAGTCCACCTCGCCATTCTGCAGCGCGGCGGCGGCGGTGGCCGGGTCGGGCATCACCAGCCACTCCACCCGCTCCACCAGTGCCTGCTTCCCACCGGCGAGCCAGGAGGCAGGCTCGCTGCGCGGCTGATAGTCGTTGAACTTCGCGAATACGGCCTTGGCGCCCGGCACCCACTCCTCGCGGATGAAGCGGAAGGGGCCGGAGCCGACATACTCGGTGATCTGCTGAAAAGGATCGGTCTTCGCAATCCGCTCGGGCATGACAAAGCTGCAGGGCGCGTTGTTCTTCGCCAGCGCCAGCAGCATCTTCGGATAGGGTGCCTTCAACGACCAGCGGAAGGTCCGGTCATCCACCGCCACCAGTTCGTTCTGGATCGCCCGGATCATCTGCCCCATGGGGTCGCGCACGGCCCAACGATTGAGGCTGGCGACCGCATCCTTTGCCAGTACGGGCTCCCCGTCATGGAACTTCAGGCCAGGGCGCAGGCGAAAGGTCCAGGTCAGACCGTCCGAGGAGACCTCCTCGCTCTCCACCATCTGCCGCTGCGGCTGGAGTTGGGCATCCACGCCATAGAGCGTGTCCCAGACCATGGCCGCGGCGTTCCGGACGACATACTGGGTGCCCCAGACCGGGTCGAAATTCGCCAGGTTCGCCTGCGGCACGAAGCGCAGTGTGCGGGCGGCGGCACCCTGGGAAAGAGCCGGGGCAGCCAGCCCGGCAATGCCGAGCCCCGTCATGCCCAGCCCCGGGCCGGCCTTCAGGAACGAGCGACGATCCATCATCCACTTCCCTTTCTCGGCCGGTCTTTGCCGTGCCGTTCCACCCTGTGGCGACTAGCCTGCCGCAGATCGGCCAGCGGCGCCACCTCCTCTGCCAGCGCCTTGCACGGGCCGTGCCAGACCTCAGCCCTTGGCGATGTTCCAGAAGACGGTGGCGGGGGCACGGAACACCCCGGTGACGTTGCGGCGCCAGGCGCTGGGCTGCCAGTAGAAGCCAAGGGGGATGTAGGGCAGAGCCTCCATGGCCCGCTCGTTCAGCGCGGCGCCGATCCGCTTGCTCTCTGCCTTGTCCGCGGCATCCAGCCACTGCGCCCGAAGTGCCTCGATCCCGTCGTCCTGCGGCCAGCCGAACCAGGCATTCGGCCCATTGGCACGCAGGAAGAGATGCGTGGTGGGCACACCAAGATCGCTGCCGGAGGAGGTGGTATGCACCACGCTCCAGCCTCCCTTCTCCACCGGTTCGCGGCTCGCCCGGCGCTGTACCACCGTGCCCCAGTCGGCAGTGACGACTTCCACATTCAGCCCGATCCGCGTCATCAGATCGGCGGTGACGAGGGAGAGCGCGTTGATCTGCGGGTAGTCGCTAGGCGTGATCAGCACGACCTTCTCATTGGCATAGCCTGACTCCCGCAGCGCCGCCCGGGCCTTCTCGATGCTGCGGGTGCGCAGAATTCCGTCTTCCTGCTCACTGGCGAGGCTGGTGCCGCAGGTGAAGACACCTTCGCAAACACCCCAGCCCTTCGGGTCCTCCCCGGCCACAGCCCGCAGATAGTCCCGCTGGTCCACAGCCATGGCCACCGCACGCCGCACGGCAAGGTTGTTGAAGGGGGGCTGCAGGTGGTTGAAGCGCAGCACGCCATAGGTGCCCTCAAGCAACCGCTGCTCCACCACCAGATCCCGTGAGCGGCGGAGCAGCGGCAGCAGGTCGTGCAGCGGGTACTCCCAGTAGTCCTGCTCGTTGTTCACCATCGCGGAGGCGGCGGTGGCCGGATCGCTGATGATGGTCCACTCTACCCGGTCCATGCGCGGCATCCTGCCGCCGGCCAGGCCATCCGGATTCTCCTGCCTGGGCTGGTATCCGTTGAATTTCTCCCAGATGGCACGCTGACCAGGGTTCCACTCGCCCGGCAGGAAGCGGAAGGGGCCGGAACCGGTGGCGTCCCGCACCTGCTGGAAAGGATCGGTGGAGGCGAGCCGCTCCGGCATGATGAAGCACGGGTTCTGGCTCTTGCCGATGGCGAGCGCGAGAAATGGAAAGGGTTTCTTTAGCCGGAAGCGGAAGCGCCGGTCGTCCAGCGCGGAAAGCTCGTCCACCTGTGCGGCCAATGCCTGGCCGAAGACATCGCGCACCATCCAGCGCTTGAGGCTGGCCACGCAATCCGCCGAGCGCACCGGCTCGTTGTCATGGAAGCGCAGGCCGGAACGCAGCGTGAAGGTCCACTCGCGCCCGTCATTCGCGATGTCCCAGCCCTCGGCCATCTGCGGGCGCGGGGTGTTGGCGGAATCCACTGCGCAGATCTGGTCATAGACCAGATAGGCGTGGTTGCGGGTGACGACAGCAGTCGTCCAGACAGGATCCAGGCTGGTCAGGTTCGCCTGGGGGACGACGCGCAGGGTGCGCGCGGCGGTGCCCTGCGGGAGGGCCGGGCCTGCCAGGGAGGACAGACCCGGTGCGGCAGCCGCCGCAACCAGTCCTCGGAAGGTGTCGCGGCGGCGTAGCATCGGCTTTCTCCTTAAGCTCGCTTGATGTTCCAGAAGATGGCGAATCCCGGAACGCGGTCCTTCAGGTCCTTCTTTATGCTTGTGAGGGACTTGTAGGCCCCGACCGGGACATAGGGCAGTTCATCCATCGCCACGCGCTGGATCTCGCGCGCGATGCGCTTTTGCTCGTCGAGCGTGGGCGCCACGAACCATTGGTTGCGCAGCGTCTCGAGCTGCGGAACTTCGGGCCAGCCTGGCCAGGCACTCAGGCCATTGCCACGCAGCGGGAAGTGCGCGGAGGGATCGACAAAGTCGAAGGACGAGAAGGAGGTCAGGATCATGCTCCAGCCACCCTTGTCCAACGGTTCCCGGCTCGTGCGGCGCTGAACCGTGGTTCCCCAGTCGGTCAGCACGGTATCGGCATTGAAGCCCAGACGCCGCACGAGATCGGCCGCGACCTGCGTCATGGCCGCCGGTGCCAGGATGTCCGTCGGCCCGACAAGCCGCATCGGCTGGTTGGTGTATCCGGCTTCCTTCATCAGCGCCTTGGCACGGTCGATGCTCCGCGGCCCCTTCAGCGCTTCCATGCCAACATCATTCGCCAGCGGCGTGCCGGGAGTGAAGACGCCTGCATGCTCCCACAGCCCCGGCTCAGTGCCGACGATCGCCTGCATAAAGTCTGCCTGATCGATGGCGGGCAGAATCGCCTGGCGCATCTTCTTGCTGTTGAACGGCTCGTGCAGGTGGTTGAAGCGCAGGATACCGATCAGCGGGAGCGGATCGATCGGCTCGATGGAAATGTTCCGGCTGCGGCGGAGCAGTATCTGCAGTTCGGGCGGCGGCTGCTCGAACCAATCCACCTCGCCCGCCTGCAGGGCGGCGGCGGCCGTGGATGCGTCGTTGATGATGTGCCACTCGACCCGATCGAAAAAGACGTTCTTCGGGCCGGCCGTCAGACTAGGTGTACCAGCGGGGGTTGGGCTGTAGTTTGGGTTGCGCTCATAGGC
This sequence comes from Roseomonas xinghualingensis, assembly GCF_025791835.1. Classification (GTDB taxonomy): domain Bacteria; phylum Pseudomonadota; class Alphaproteobacteria; order Acetobacterales; family Acetobacteraceae; genus Roseomonas; species Roseomonas xinghualingensis. The sequence continues at coordinate 30,994 of NZ_JAOXLP010000020.1, read as the reverse complement.
AACGAAGCTGCCCGAGTTGAACTCATCCGCCTTAAAACGGAACGGGCCGCTGCCGACCGATTCGCGCACCTGCTGAAAGGCATCGGTCCGGGCGAGGCGCTCCGGCATGATGAAGGCCGGGCTGTTGCTGACCTGCGCGAGCGCGGAGATAAGGAAGGGGAACGGCTGCTTCAGCCGGAATTGCAGGCGTCGGTCGTCCAGCGCAGAGAGTTCATCGACAAATTCCGCCAGCTTCTGCCCGGAGGGCGAGCGCTTCATCCAGCGGTTGAGGCTCTGGACGGCATCAGCCGCGCGCACCGGCTCACCATCGTGGAACCTGGGGCCCTGGCGCAGCGTGATGATGACACGCTTGCCGTCATCCTCCACCACATGGCCTTCCGCCAGCTGTGGCTGGGGTTGGAACCGGGAGTCCATGCCGTAGAGATTGTCATAGACCATGTACCCGTGATTGCGGGTGATGTTCGCTGTGGTCCAGATCGGGTCCAGGCTCGTCAGATTGGCCTGGGGCACCATCTTCAGGACACGATTGCCAGCCGGCTGCGCCAGCGCCGGCATGGCCGGGGAGAATGCGGCAGCCCCCGCGGCGCCGAGAAGGTGGCGGCGACGAATCATATACACTGCTCCTTAGTCCGATCCGGACATGTGAGCAGGTGGCGGGGCGCCAGGGCAAGCCTGACGTCCCCGCAGCGGAACCTCAGGTGCCCTTCTGCAGGTTCCAGAACATCGGGAAGCCCTTCGGCACGCCAGTGATGCCACGACGATACGCGGTGGCCTGGAAGTACTGGCCGAGCGGCAGGTAGGGCACCTCCTCGAAGGCAACCTGCTGGATCTCGCGGGCGACCTTCTGTTGGGCCTCGAGGTCCGGCGCGTCGAACCATGCGTTCCGCAGTTCCTCGAGCTTCGGCATGGTAGGCCAACCGAACCATGCGTTCTGCCCGGTGCCCCGCAGGCTTTGGCTCACCCCTGGATTGATCATGTCCAGCCCGGCCCAGAAGGTGAAGAACATGCTCCACCCACCGCGCGCGGGCGCTTCCTTGCTCGCGCGGCGCTGCACCACCGAGCCCCAGTCGGTGGAGATGAATTCAACATTCATCCCCGCCTTCACCAGCATGTCGCGCCCGACCTGTGCCATCGCGTTCAGCGAGGGGAAATCGGAAGCCGCGATCAACACCACCTTCTCGCCCTTGTAGCCAGCGGCGGCGAGGTCCCTCTTCACCTTCTCGAAGTCCCGAGGACTGGTCAGCGCCTCCATGCCCACATCACTCGCCAGAGGCGTGCCCGGCGGGAAGAAGCCGTTGCCATCCTTCCATAGGGAGCGGTCCGTGCCGATCACCGCTGTCATGAAGTCGCCTTGCACCACACTGCCGAGCAGCGCACGGCGGATGGCCGGGTTGTTGAAGGGCGGGTGCAGGTGGTTGAACCGCGCGATGCCACAAAGCCCGGTCGGATCCGGGACTTCGAGGAGGATGTTGCGGTTGCGCCGCAGCACCGGCTGCAGATCGGCGGTGGGCTGCTCCCACCAGTCTATTTCCCCGTTCGTCAGTGCGTTCGAGGCGGTAGCCGCGTCGGGGATCACATGCCACTCAACCCGGTCCACATGCACGCGCTTCGGCCCCGCCGTCCAGCTCACCTCGCCGTCGGCGCGGGGCACGTAATCGGCGAACTTCTCATAGACGATGCGCGAACCCGGCACGCGCTCATCGGCCTTCCAGCGGAAGGGGCCGCTGCCGATCATCTCACGGATGGGCTGGGATGGATCGGTCTTCGCGATGCGCTCCGGCATAATGAAGCAGACCGGCGTGCTGGGCTTGCCCAGCGCCGCGAAGAGCATCGGGAAGGGCTGCTTCAGACGGAAGACGATGGTGCGGTCATCCGGTGCCTCCAGGGCATCGGTCCGGGCCATCAACACCTGTCCCAGCGCATCCCGCGCCGCCCAGCGCCGGATGGAGGCGACGGCGTCCTTCGCCCGCACCGGCTCACCATCGTGGAACTTCAGCCCCTGGCGCAAGCGGATGGTGACGCGCTTCCCGTCCTCCTCCACAGAGTGGCCTTCTGCCATCTGGGGTTGTGCGTTGAAGTCGCCATCAAAACCGTAGAGTGTGTCCCACACCGCATAGCCGTGGTGGCGGCTGACATAGGCGGTGGTGATGATCGGGTCCGTCACAGCCAGATCGGCCTGTGGGATGAACTTCAGCACGCCCGTCCCCGGCGCCTGGGCGAGAGCTGGGCGGGAAAGGCCAGTGGGCGCGGCATGGGCGAGGGCCAGGCCGGCGCCGCCGGCCAACAAGCGGCGACGATCCGTGGTCATGCGCTGTTTCGTTCCTTCCGGATGGTATCGCGAAGGCAAGCGCAGCCGGGCATCCGGCGCAAGTCCCTTTCACATGCCTGGGTCGGGCCCTTCCCGACAAGCGCCGGTCAAGGCTAAACAGACAATGATGCACGCTTCCGGCCCCTCTCGACCCGCTGCTTTTGCCGCAGCCGGCTTCGTAGCTGCCCCCCTCTCGATCCGGCGCGCCCGCCCGGCCGCCCAGGGCAGGACCAGAATGCACCCCCTGCTCATCTGCCGGCAGGGGTTCCGCGCGCCATGAGGGGCCCGCGCATTGCCGTTCTGATACCCTGCCACAATGAGGAAGCAGCGATCCCCGGCGTGGTGGCCGGCTTCCGCGCGGTCCTGCCCGACGCGGATATCTATGTTTACGATAACAATTCCACCGACCGGACGCGGGAGCTTGCGGCGGCGGCCGGCGCGCTGGTGCGGACCGAGCCGCTGCAGGGCAAAGGCAATGTAGTCCGCCGCATGTTCGCCGATGTGGAGGCCGACGCCTATCTGCTCGTGGACGGGGACGGTACCTATGACCCCTCAGCGGCGCCCGCGATGATCGCCATGTTGCAGCGAGAGCAGTTGGACATGGTGACCGGTGTGCGGGTGAGCGACGCCGAGGGCGCCTACCGCCGTGGGCACCGTTTTGGGAACCTGATGCTGACCGGGGTGGTGCGGGGGATCTTCGGCAACCGCGCAACCGATATGCTCTCGGGCTATCGCTGCTTCTCCCGCCGCTTCGTGAAGTCCTTCCCTGCTTTGGCTCGGGGATTTGAAACAGAAACGGAGTTTACCGTCCACGCGCTGGAGTTGAGGCTGCCGATCGCGGAGCTTTCTACCGCCTATGGCGAGCGGCCGGCAGGCTCTGTCTCGAAGCTCCGCACATACCGGGACGGGTTCCGGATCTTGCGGATGATCATTTCTTTGGTGCAGCGGGAAAAGCCTCTTCTCTTCTTCGGAGTAGCTGCCCTGGGACTGGCTGGAGCTTCCCTCATCCTTCTGGCGCCGGTACTGGAGACTTTCCTCCGCACCGGGCTCGTCCCGCGCCTGCCGACCTTTGTTGCCTCACTTAGTCTGATGATGCTGTCCTTTCTTTCCCTGGCCTGCGGCTTGGTTCTGGATACCGTAACCCGGGGGCGGCTTGAGGCAAAGCGGATCGCTTACCTTGCCCTTTCCGCCCCTCCTGGAAGGTCTCACGGGCAGAGCCAAGTGAATTCTTTGACGCAAGGGTTTCGTCTAAGTAAAGATATTTAACAAAAAGATAATTGCCCATGCATTCACTCTCAGGTGATATAAGCCCGCCGCTGAAGGCGCCCGGATGAAGGCCATGATCCCTACGGTCGGGGGACGCCACGGAGAGAAGGAAGCATGGTTCTTAAAGTTCCGCGGGCGGATACACTGACTGCTACACTTGCCGCCTGCCGGTCGCAGTTCACGACTGTAGGCCTCTTCAGTCTCGTCGTTAACCTGCTTCAGCTTACCGTCTCTCTCTATATGATGCAGGTCTTCGACCGGGTCCTGGCCACCCGCAGCACGGATACGCTGCTGTGGCTGACCGTCGTGGCCGTCAGTGCCGTGGGCGTGCTGGCCCTGCTGGAGGGTGTCCGCTCCCAGGTCATGCAGCGCGTGGCCATGTGGGTCGAGGGGAGGGTTGCGCCAGAGGGCTTCGCCCGAGCGCTGGAAGCCACCCTGAGGGGTCGTCCCTACCGCATGGAAGCTCTGCGGGACCTGGCCATCTGCCGCAACTGGCTCTCCGGCCAGGGATCGCTGACCCTCTATGACGTTCCCTGGGTGCCGGTCTATCTCGGGGTCGTCTTCCTGTTGCACCCGATCCTTGGCTGGGTCGCGACGGCTGGCGCCGTGATCCTCTTCATCCTGGCCCTGACGAGCGAGCTTGCGACCTCCGGCCCGCTACGGCAGGCCGGCACCGCCTCCATGGCGGCCCAGAAGCGCGCGGATGCCATCGCCCGCAATGCAGAGGCGGCAGATGCGATGGGCATGTTGCCCGCTCTTCTGCGCATCTGGCGCGCGGCAGCGTCCCAGGCCGTACCGCTGCAGGAGAAGGCCGCGGATCGCGCCGCCCTGCTGATGGCCGCCACCAAGTTTGTCCGGCTGGCCGTCCAGATCGGCGTCCTGGGCCTGGGTGCCTATCTGACCCTGAACCAGGAAATGACCGCCGGTGCCGCCATTGCCGGCTCGATCATCATGGGCCGGGCTCTGGCACCGGTGGAGCAGCTGATCGGCGGCTGGAAGAGCCTTGTCCAGGCCCGTCAGGCTTATCGGCGTCTCCGCACCTTCCTTGCCATGCCTCGCCTGCGCGGGGAGGCGGAGCCCCTCCCCGCCCCCGTGGGCCGGTTGACCGCCGAGCGCCTGACCTTCGGCCTGCCCGGCCAGACCGTTCCCCTGGTGAAGGGCGTGAGCTTCACGCTGGAGCCGGGCGAGAGCCTGGGCATCATCGGCCCCTCCGGCTCCGGCAAGACCACCTTGCTGCGCCTGCTGGTGGGCACCCTGGCCCCGATCGCAGGCAGTGCGCGGCTTGATGGCGCCGATCTTTCCACCTGGCCGCGCGAGGATCTGGGCCGCCATATCGGCTACCTGCCGCAGGATGTGGAGTTGTTCGAAGGCACGGTGTTCCGCAACATCGCCCGGCTCCAGCCTGACGCGCCGCCGGAAGCGGTGCACCATGCCGCGCGCCTCGCCGGTTGCCAGGAAGCTATCCTGCGCATGCCGCAAGGTTTCGAAACCGAGATCACTGATGGCGGCGCCCCCCTGTCCGGCGGGCAACGACAGATGGTCGGGCTTGCCCGTGCCCTCTATGGCTCCCCTCGCCTCATCGTGCTCGACGAACCCGACAGCAGCCTCGATGGCGACGCCGAGGCTCGGCTGATCGAGGGACTCGCGGCACTCAAGGCGGCTGGCAACACCGTGGTGCTGGTCAGCCACCGCCCTTCCCTCATCCAGGGAGTCGATAAAGTCCTGGTCATGCGCGACGGCGCGGCGGAGCTGTTTGGCCCGCGGGCCGATGTGCTGGCCCGCCTCCGCACACCCCGTCCGGTCCAGGGACCCCGCCCCGGCCCCGGCCCGACGCTTCCGGGAGTGGCCGCATGAGCCTCACCACCACTGCCCCCAACGAATCCCTTCTGTCCACCAACTTTGCTCCCTCACGCGCGACCCCGCCCCTGGTCGAGCTGCCGAGGCCCCGCACAGGACGCCCGGTGGCGCTCGGCCTGGCCGTGCTGCTCGCCTTTGGCGGCGGCCTGGGCGCCTTCTCCGTGCTGGTGCCGCTCAGCGAGGCCGCCATCGCTCCCGGCGTAATCAAGGCCGAGGGCAGCCGCCGCACCGTCGCTCATCTGGAGGGGGGCATCGTGCGCGAGATCCTCGTCCGCGACGGCAACGCGGTACGCGCCGGCCAGCTCCTGATGCGGCTGGAGGATGTACAGGCCGCCTCCAATCAGGACGCGTTGCAGGCCCAGCGCTGGGCCTTGCTGGCGCAGGACAGCCGGATCGCCGCCGAGATCGCGGGTGCGGCCGAGATCGCCTTCGCGCCTGCCCTCGTGCAGGCGAACGAAGCTCGCGCTACCGAGGCGATGAACGGCCAGCGTGTGCTCTTTGCCTCGCGGCAAGCCAGCCTGCGGAGCCAGTTGCAGGTGCTGGAATCGCGGATCCTCCAGCACCAGGCAGTCGGCACCTCGGCGGAAGCGCAGTTGCAGAGCCAGCGCCGGCAGCTTGAGCTCCTGCAGCGCGAGGAGGCGGATGTCCGCGGCCTCGTGCGCCAGGGTCTGGAACGCATGCCGCGCCTGCTCGCCCTGCAGCGCCAGCTCGCCTCCACCGAGGGCACGATCGCTGATCTCGTCTCCCAGATTGAGCGCGCCCGGGCCATGGTGGCCGAGGCCCAGGCACAGATCCGCCAGGTGATGGATCAGCGGCTGCAGGAGGTGACGACGGAGGGACGCGAGGTTCGTATCAAGCTCGCCGATGTCGAGGAGAAGCTGCGGGCCGCAGCCGACGTCTCGGCCCGCCACGAGATCCTTGCGCCCGAGGACGGAACGGTCCTGAATATCCGCTTCTTCAACCCCGGTGCCGTCGTGCGTCCGGGCGAGCCGGTGATGGAGCTGGTGCCGGCACGCGACAAGCTGATCGCCGAGGTCCAGGTCGCGCCCCATGACATTGATGTGGTGCATGCTGGCCTGCAGGCCGAGGTGCGGCTGCCGGCCTTCAAGCAGCGGCTCGTTCCCTTCCTGAACGGCGAGGTCACGGTGGTAGCGGGCGACGTCACGAGCGAGGAGCGGACGATGCGCGAATACTACCGGGTGCGCATCGCGATCGATGAGGAGCAGCTCGCCCGCCTTGAGAATGTGGAGTTGCGGGCCGGCATGCCGGTGGAGGCGCAGATCCAAATCGGGGAACGCTCCTTCCTGCGCTACATGATCCAGCCCATACTCGACAGCTTCCACCGCGCCTTCCGCGAGCAATAGGACTGAGCATGGCCGAACTTCCGACCCTTTTCGCGGATGGTGTCCTGGAAGCGAGCATCCGGCATGGCGTGGCCAGGCTGAAGCTCGCGGTGCAGGACACCGACGGTAAGCCGGCCCCGAGCGGACTGCTGGTAATCCCACTGGCCCAGCTTCCAGGCGTGGCGGGAACCCTTACCCGCCTCCTGCGCGAGGTGGAGGCGAAGACGCGCGAGGCCCAGACCGCCGGGCCCGCCGCCGAGCCTGCCGGCAAGCCCGCGCCAGGGCCCGAGGAACCGCCGGTCACCTTCCGCTTCCAGGGCTGATCCCACCGGCGGAGCTGACGGCGGCCCCTGGTGGCGCCAGGGTCCCGAGGGCATGCTGCGCTGCATGCCTCTCCGCCTTCCCCTGCTCCTTCTCCTTGTTGCAGGGGTCTCCGCCCCCGCTTTCGGGCAACCGGCATCGCAATGGGCTTCCGTGCCGGGCCCAGCCCAGGGGCCGGCGCGAAGCATCGGCAACACCTCGCTGGGTTGCATCCAGGGCGCCGAGGCCCTGCCGCCGGAAGGTCCAGGCTGGCAGGCCGTTCGCCTGTCCCGCAACCGCAACTGGGGCCACCCAGCCCTGGTCGCAGCAGTCCGCGATCTGGCGCGGCGGGCACAGCAGGCGGGATTGCCGGATCTCTGGATCGGCGATCTTGGCCAGCCACGCGGCGGCCCCCTGCCCTGGGGCCATGCCAGCCATCAGAGCGGGCTGGATGCGGATATCTGGCTGGACCTCTCACCCAAGCCACGCGTTCCGGCCAAGGCACGCGAAACCATCCCGGAACGCTCCCTCGTCCTGCCCGACGAATCCGCCGCTGATCCGGACCTCTTCACCAAGGCCCATGCGCGGCTGATCCGCATGGCCGCCGAACTGCCGGGTATCGACCGCGTGCTGGTGAATCACGGCATCAAGCGCAGCCTCTGCGCGGCCCATGCGGGGGAGCCCTGGCTCCGCCATGTGCGCCCCTGGCGCGGCCATGACAGCCACATGCATATCCGCCTCCGTTGCCCGGCTGACAGCCCCGAGTGCCGCGACATCCCGCCGCCACCGCATGGAGACGGCTGCGATGCCGGCCTGGACTGGTGGCTGAGTCCCGAGGCGCGCAACCCGCCGCGCCGGGCGCCTTCAGGCCCACCCCCTCGGCTGCCGGCTGCCGGCAGCCTGCTCCGGCATCCTTTCCGCCCGCTGAGCCGCTTCAGCCCCAGGCGCGGAAGGCATCCTCCACCCGTCGCATTCCATCCGGCGCCACGAGCACCACATCGAACCGGATGCCCGCAGCGCCGTGGCTGGGATTCCCGGCCAGCCAGAGTTCCGCGGCGGCCATGATCCGTGCCTGCTGGCGGAGCGAAAGGGAGAAGGCTGCCTCGGTCAGACTCGCCCGCGCCTTCACCTCGATGAAAGCCAGAAGGCTCTCCTGCTCCACGATCAGATCCAGCTCGCCCCGCGGCGTGCGGACACGCCGGGCAAGCACTGTCCAGCCGCGCGCTTCCAACGCCAGGGCGGCGCGGGATTCGGCGTCCAGGCCGCGCCGCTCGGCCGCGCGCCGGGCCTGCTCCTTGGCATGTGGGTCCACCCTGCCAGGATAGGCGCTTCCGTCGCGGAGTCAGCCATGCATTCCCTGTTCGCCATCTTCCTTCTCGTCCTGGCGATACCCGCTCTCGCCCAGGCGCCCGCCAAGCGGCAGATGGTAGCGGCCCCGCATCCTCTCGCGGCCGAAGCAGGGCTGGACGCACTCCGCCTCGGCGGTAGCGCCGTGGATGCGGCGGTCGCCGTGCAGGCGGTGCTGACCCTGGTGGAGCCTCAATCAAGCGGCATCGGCGGCGGGGCGCTGATGCTGCACTGGGATGCGACCACCCAGGCCATCTCCGCCTTCGACGGCCGGGAGGCGGCCCCCATGGCGGCCCGGCCGGACCTGTTCCTGCAGGCAGACGGCACGCCCCTGCCCTTCTATGAGGCCGTGCTCTCCGGGCGCAGCATCGGCGTGCCCGGCGCTGTGGCGATGCTCGAACTGGCCCATGCGCGGCATGGCAAGCTACCCTGGAAATCGCTTTGGCAGCGCGCCATCGCATTGGCTGAAGAGGGTTTTCCCGTATCGGAGCGGCTGGCCGAGGCGGTCGCGGCCGATGCGCCGCGCCTGGCCCGCCATCCCTCAACGCATAACTATTTCCTGCGAGGCGACGGCAGCCCGATCCAGGCCGGGGAGCGGCTGCGCAACCCCGAACTGGCCGAAACCTTCCGCCGCATCGGGCAGGAGGGTGCGGCAGCCCTGCTGCGCGGTCCGATCGCCGAGGCCATTGCCAGTGCGGTCCGGGGTCACGGCGCAGGCGGGCGGATGGTGGTGGAAGACCTCGTCGCCTATGCCGCGAAGGAACGCGAGCCGCTCTGCCATCCCTATCGCCGCTTCCGTGTCTGCGGCTTCCCGCCGCCCTCCTCCGGTGGCGTGGCTGTGGGACAGATCCTGGGCGTGTTGGAGCATTTCGACATGCCGCGCCTGGACCCGCGTGGCGCCGAGGCGGCGCATCTGATCGGGGAGGCTGGCCGCCTCGCCTTCGCCGACCGCGCGCAATATCTGGCAGATAGCGACTTCATCCCGGTTCCGCTACGCGGCCTCCTGGACCCGGCCTATCTCACCCTTCGCGCGCAGCTCGTCTCGCCTTTCCAGACCATCGCTGAGCCCCGCGCCGGCAATCCCCGCTGGCGCGAGACGATGCTGCACGCGCCGATGCCGGAGGCGGTGGAGAACGGCACCAGCCATGCCTCCATCGTCGATGCCCAGGGCAACGCCGTCTCGCTGACCATGACGGTCGAGGATGCCTTCGGCGCCCGGATCATGGTGGGCGGCTTCATCCTGAACAACGAGCTGACCGACTTCTCCTTCCGCCCGGAGATCGAGGGACGTCCTGTCGCGAATCGCGTGCAGGGCGGGAAGCGCCCTCGCTCCTCCATGTCCCCCAGCCTCGTCTTCGATGCCGAGGGCCGCCTCCTTGCCGTGGTCGGCTCCCCGGGCGGAGGCCGGATCATCGGCTATGTCGCCCAGGCGTTGGTCGGGATGCTGGACTGGAACCTGGCGCCGCAGGAGGCGGTGGCGCTGCCGCATGTCGGCACGCTAGGTGGTGCGGTGGAGCTTGAGGAAGGCACGCCCGCCGCCTCTCTCGCCCCCGCATTGCAGGCAAGAGGCCAGCGCGTGGACATCCGTGCGATGGTTTCCGGCCTCCAGGTCATCCGGGTGACGTCGCAGGGGCTGATCGGCGGCGCCGATCCGCGGCGGGAGGGTGTGGCAATCGGAGATTGAGCCTATTTCCTGGGCAGAGCCGCCTGTGTCGGCTGAAGACGGAGAATACTCATGCGCCGCCCCGCTTTCGCCCTGCTCGCCGCTATTGCCCTGGCCGGCCCCGCTTCGGCGGCCGATGAAACGGCGCAGATCGGCTATGTGAACACCGCCCTCACCAATCTGGGCCTGACCCGCAGCCACCGCGTGGTGGTGGAGCGCTTCGATGACCCGGATGTCCGGAACGTTTCCTGCTATATCAGTCAGGCGCGCACGGGCGGCCTCTCCGGCATGGTCGGGGTGGCGGAGGACCCGGCCCGCTTTGCCCTTTCCTGCGCCGCGACCGGCCCGGTGGAGATCCTGCCCGAAGCGAAGCGCGGGGAGCGCGGCGAGGTGGTGCATGAAAGCTCCACCTCCCTGTTCTTCAAGGAAACCCGCGTCCACCGCTTCATCGATGAGCAGCGCAACGCGGTGATCTATCTCGCCTGGTCCACCAGGCTGGTGGAAGGATCTCCCTTCAGCGCGGTGGCAGCGGTGCCCGTCGCGACCAGCATCCGCTAGGGCCGCTCAGGCCGCGGCCCGTATCCCGAAGCCATCGCGCCCTTCCTCGACCGCATGGCAGGCAACGAGCGTCTCCGGCGTGCCGCGTGCGGCGATCAGCGCCGGGCGCTCGGCACGGCAGCGGCCATTCGCCAGGGGGCAGCGCGGGTTAAAGGTACAGCCGGAAGGTGGGCTGATCGGACTTGGTACCTCGCCCCCCACGGGTTGGCGCTCCTTCCCGACCATGTCCAGATCCGGGATCGCCTCCATTAACGCGCGCGTATAGGGGTGGCGCGGCGTGGTGAAGAGCGTCTCGGCCGGAGCGGATTCCACGATCCGCCCAAGATACATCACCCCGACCTGATCGCTCACCTGCCGCACGACCGCGAGGTTGTGGCTGATGAAAAGGTAGGTCAGGCCGAGTTCCCGCTGCAGCCCCTTCATCAGGTTCAGGATCTGCGCCTGCACCGAGACATCGAGCGCCGAGGTCGGTTCGTCGCAGACCAGGAAGTCTGGATTGGAGGAGAGGGCGCGCGCGATGGAGATTCGCTGCCGCTGACCGCCGGAGAATTCATGCGGAAAGCGGTTGCCATCGGTGGGCGAAAGCCCGACCTGCTTCAGCAGCGCGCCGACCTTCTCCCGCAGCGCCGCCTTGCCCTGCGCCATGCCGAAGGCACGCAGCGGCTCCCCGATGATGTCCGCCACCCGCCAGCGAGGGTTGAGGCTCGCATAGGGGTCCTGGAAGATCATCTGCATGCGGCGGCGCTGGGCAACGGACCGGCGTGCTTCCGCCAGATCCTGTCCCTCGAACAGCGCCTCCCCCCCGCTGGGCTCGTAAAGCCCGACCGCGAGCCGCGCGACGGTGGACTTGCCGCAACCGCTTTCCCCGACCAGCGACAGGGTGGTGCCGCGCGGGATGGCGAAGGACACGCCATCCACCGCCTTCAGTGTGCGCCGGCCCTCGCGCGCCAGCAGGCGCTGAAGCGCGGGCTTGGAAACATCGAAATACCGGCTGAGGTCGCGGGCCTCGAAGATGGGGGCCTCAGACATGGCTGCGCTCCCGCGGCGCGTGGCTGTCGAAAAGCCAGCAGGCCGCCTTCGTCTCCGGCGCGTCGATCAGTTCCGGCCGCTCCACGCGGCAACGGTCGAACACATGCGGGCAGCGCGGGTTGTAGGCGCAGCCCGTGGGAATGGCGTTCAGGCGCGGCATGGCGCCGTCGATCTGCGGCAGGTGGTCCACCTTGTGCGTCAGCGGCGGGATGGAGGCCATCAGCCCCGCCGAATAGGGATGCGCCGCCGCCTTCACCACGGAGCGCACGGGCCCGATCTCGGCCACGCGCCCGGCATACATCACCGCTACCCGATCGGCTGTCTCGGCGATCACGCCCATGTCGTGGGTGATCAGCATCACGGAGGTGCCCTTCTCCCGCGTCAGCCGCTTCAGCAGGGCGATGACCTGCGCCTGGATCGAGACGTCCAGCGCCGTGGTCGGTTCATCGGCCACCACCATCTCCGGCTCGGCGCAGAGGGCGAGCGCAATCACCACACGCTGCCGCATGCCGCCCGAGAACTGGTGCGGATAGGCGTCGATGCGCTCCGAGGCGGCGGGGATGCCCACCATCTCCAGCCAGCCAATCGCGCGGCGACGGGCCTCGGCGGCGTCGATGCCCAGATGCGTCCGCATCGTCTCGGTGAGCTGCCGCCCCACCGTGTAGAGCGGATTCAGGGTCGTCAGCGGGTCCTGGAAGATGGCGCCGATGCGCTTGCCGCGGATCTTGCGCATCTCGCGCGGGGGAAGGTTGTCGATCCTCTGGCCACGCAGCGAGATCGAGCCGCCCGCGACGCGTCCGGGCGGCTCCAGCAGCCCGATGATGGCGGCGCCCGTCATGGATTTGCCGGCACCCGATTCGCCCACCACCCCCAGCACCTCGCCCGGCGCAATGTCGAAGGAAACACGATCCAGTGCGCGCAGCGTGCCGCGCCGCGTCGGAAACTCGACGACAAGGTCGCGGACTTCGAGAAGGGCGGCCATCAGCGGAGCCTCGGGTTCAGCGCGTCGCGCAGCCAGTCACCCAGCAGGTTCACCGACAGCACCATCGCCACCAGCGCCAGGCCGGGAAAGATGGTGATCCACCACTCGCCGCTGAACAGGAAGTCGTTCCCGATCCGGATGAGGGTGCCCAGGGAGGGCTGGGTCGGCGGCACGCCGACGCCCAGGAAGGAGAGCGTCGCCTCCGAGAGGATGGCGAGGCCCAGATTGAGGGTGGCGAGCACCAGCAGCGGCCCGAGGACATTGGGCAGCACATGGGTCAGCATGATCCGCGCCGGAGTGATGCCGATCACCCGCGCCGCCAGCACATATTCCTTGTTGCGCTCCACCAGGGTGGAGCCGCGCACGGTGCGGGCGAATCGTGGCCAGTCGGAGACGCCGATGGCGAAGATGACCACATAGAGGGCGAGATGGTCATGCATCTCCCGCGGCAGCGCGGCGCGTGCCACGCCATCGACCATCAGCGCGACCAGGATGCTCGGGAAGGTCAGCTGGATGTCGGCGATGCGCATCAGCACGGCATCCACCGCGCCGCCCGCATAGCCGGCGATCAGCCCCACCAGCACGCCCAGCAGGAGGGCAAAGGCCGTCGCGGAGACGCCGACGAAGAGAGAGACGCGCGCGCCATACATGATGGCCGAAAGCATGTCCCTCCCCTGGTCGTCCGTCCCGAAGGGATGGGCGAGCGACCCCTCCTCCATGAAGAAGGGCGGGTTGAAGGCGTCCATCAGGTCAAGGCTGGCGAGGTCGAAGGGGTTGTAGGGCGCCAGCCCCGGCGCGCCGATGGCGCCGACGATGCAGATCAGGGCCACCACGGCCGAGACGACGGCGGTGGGCGTCGTGCGGAAGGACCAGAAGAGGTCGCTGTCCCAGAGGCGGGAGATGGCGTTCACCGGATCAATGCCCCCGCCCGGCGCGCAGGCGCGGGTCCACGGCGTAGTAGAGGAGGTCGACCAGCAGGTTGATGGTCACGAATATCGCCGCAATCAGCAGCAGATAGGCAGCCATCACGGGAATGTCCGCCGAGCTGACCGACTGGATGAAGAGCAGCCCCATGCCGGGCCATTGGAACACCGTCTCCGTCACGATGGAGAAGGCGATGATCGAGCCGAGCTGCAGCCCGACGATGGTGATCACCGGCACCAGCGTGTTGCGCAGCGCATGGCCGAAATGGATGGAACGGTCCCGCAGCCCGCGGGCGCGGGCGAACTTCACATAGTCGGAGCGCAGCACCTCCAGCATCTCAGAGCGCACCAGCCGCATGATGAGGGTGAGCTGGAACAGGCCCAAGGTGATGGACGGCAGCACCAGCGCCTTCAGGCCCGAAGCGGTGAGCAGTCCCGTGCTCCACCAGCCGAGCTGCACCGTGTCGCCCCGTCCGAAGCTGGGCAGCCAGCTAAGCCATACGGAAAAGACGAGGATGAGCAGGATGCCGATCAGGAAGGTCGGCAGGGAGACACCGATCAGGCTGAAGGTGAGGAAGGCCCGGCTGATCCAGGAGCGGCGGTAGAGGCCGGTATAGACCCCCATCGGCACCCCCACCGCCAGCGCGACCAGCGATGCGCAGAAGGCCAGTTCCAGCGTGGCCGGGGCGCGTTCCACGATCAGGTCCGCCACGGGCCGGGACAGGCGATAGGAGAGGCCGAACTCGCCCCGCAGCGCATTGCCGACGAAGCGGATGAACTGCACCGGGATGGATTGGTCGAGGCCGAGCGCCGCCACCAGGGCATCGCGCTGCTCCGGCGTGAACTCTTGCCCCAGCATGGTGGCGATCGGGTCGCCCACGAAGGAGAAGAGGACGAAGGCAATCAGCGCCACCGCCAGCATCACCGGCACGGACTGAACGATACGGGAGAGGATGAAAGCGAACACGAAACTTTGCCTAGCGGAGCGACGCCACTCCGTCCACCCGGAACGGAACGTTCCGGCCTTCCTGGAGTGCTGCCCCCATACGCGGGTTCCGCTCTTTCATCCGCCGCGGCCTTGTCCTGACCCTCCCTCCGGGGTCAGCAATCTTCACGCCATCGCCACAGGGAAAGACGGCGCGGCGGTCACGTGGGCCCAGGGGTGTTGCGGCTTTGCCCGTCCTGGGACCAGTCCTTGATGACCGTATAGGTCACTGCCAGGAGCACCGGCCCGAGGAACAGGCCGAGCAAGCCGAAGGCGAAGGCACCGCCCAGTGCCCCCAGCAGCGTGAGCAGCAGCGGCAGATCGGCGCCGCGCGCGATCAGCCAGGGCCGAATGAAGTTGTCGACCGAGGAGATGCCGGCAGCGCCGTATATCCCCAGGAAGATGCCCCATCCCGTGCTGCCGCTCGCCAGCAGCCAGATGGTCGCCGGTATCCAGACAACCGGCGCGCCAACCGGCAGGATCGAGATGATTCCGGCGAGCACCCCCAGCAGCACCGGCTGCGGCACACCCGACAGCCACAGGCCGAAGGTGGTCATCGCCCCCTGGACCACGGCGGTCCCCAGCAGCCCATAGACCACGCCCCTTGTCACCGCGCCGGTCAGCACCACCAGCCGCTGGCCGCGTGCGCCTGCGATGCGCTCGGCTATGCGGTCCAGCGCCTCCGCCATGCGGGGACCATCACGATAGAAGAAGAAGGTCAGGAGGATGGCGACCAGCAGCTCCGCCACCCCCGATGCGATGGAGAGGACCAGACTCAGGGCCATCTGCGCCACATTGCCCGCATAGGGACGCAGCATGCTGAAGAGGTTGGTGACACCGTAGTCCAGCCCGCCGAACCGCTCCTGAAGGAAGGGCCCCACGAAGGGAAGCCGTGCGACGGCGCTCGCCAGGGCAGGCAACCCATCGGTGATGAAGGTCTGGATGGAGTCGCGGATGCCGTCGATCTCCTCGCGGCTGGTCGGCGCGCCCAGGGCAAGGGGCAGGCCGATCACCAGCATCATCGCGGTCACCATCACGCCAGCAGCCCAGGAAGGGCCCAGCTTCACCCGGTCCGTGAGGACGCGGTAGGCGGGCCAGGTGGTGAAGGCGAGGATCGCCGCCCAGAGCAGCGTGGAGAGGAAGGGGCGCAGGATAATGAAGCAGCCCGTCAGCAGCGCAGCCAACATCACCACGCCGATCAGGCGGATCAGAAACTGCTTATCATCGGACATCTTACCATCGGACATCTTGGCCCCCTGGGCTGAGTGCCTGCCTTATGGCCCGACGCTGCGGCCGGGCCAACGAGTCCCGTGGCGCATGAGGGCCGCCGTGGGAATTTCAGCAGTCTTGCGAATCGCGTTAGCCTTCTCCCGCAAGCCGCCCGGCCTGAAGAGGGGCGGCAGGGGACCGCCATATGCCTCGCTTCGCCGCCAATATCTCTCTGATGTTCACCGAGGTCCCCTTCCTCGACCGATTCGATCGCGCCCGCGCTGCGGGCTTCGAAGCGGTGGAGTTCCTTTTCCCCTACACCCATCCGGCGGCCGAGATCCGGACCCGGCTGGATAATGCCGGCCTTTCCGTGGTGCTGTTCAACGCCGCGCAGGGCGATTGGGAGAATGGCGAGAAGGGGCTCGCCGCCCTCCCCGGCCGCGAAGATGAGTTCCGCGATGGCATGGCGCGCGCGCTCGACTACGCCAGCGAACTCGGCTGCCCCCGCCTCCATGTCATGGCCGGGCTGGCGCCGGAGGGTGTGGCGCGGGACACGCTGACAGCCACCTACGCGGCCAATCTTGCCTGGGCGGCGGAGCGTTGCTGGCCGCAGGGAGTGAAGCCACTGATCGAACCGATCAACCACCGCGACATTCCGGGATACATCCTGAACACCACGACACAGGCGGCCGCGATCATCGAGGCGATCGGCCCCGAGCGGCTGGGGCTGCAGTTCGACCTGTACCATGGGCAGGTGACGGAAGGGGACATCACCCGCCGCTTCGAGGCGCTGCTGCCCTTCATCGCCCATGCCCAGCTGGCCGACACCCCGGGCCGCCATGAACCGGGCACGGGCGAGGTGAACTGGCCTTTCGTCTTGGGCAGACTGGACGCCATGGGCTATCGCGGCTGGATTGGTTGCGAGTACCGCCCGGCTGGCAACACCGAGGACGGGCTTGGCTGGTTCGCGCCCTATCGCGCCTGATACGCCTCAACGGCGAGCCTCAACGGGAGAGAGACGACGCGCATGAAGATCGGATTCATCGGCCTTGGCATCATGGGCCGCCCCATGGCCCTGAACCTGAAGAAGGCGGGCCATGACCTGCTGGTGCCCGAGCGCGCCAGCCTGACGGCGGAAATCCGCGACGCCGCCACCGTCCTCCCCTCCGCCGCCGAGGTGGCGAAGGCGTCCGAGGTGGTGATCCTCATTCTGCCCGACACGCCCGATGTGGAAGCCGTGCTTTTCGGCGAAGGCGCGGTGGCCGATGCGTTGAAGCCGGGCACGCTGGTGATCGACATGTCCTCCATCAGCCCGACAGCGACCCAGGTCTTCGCGAAGCGGATCAACGAGAAGGGGTGCGACTATCTGGATGCCCCGGTCTCCGGCGGCGAGGTCGGCGCGCGCAACGCCGCCCTCACCATCATGGTCGGCGGCCCGCAGGCGGCCTTCGACAAGGCGCTGCCGCTGTTCCAGGCCATGGGCAAGAACATCACCCTGGTAGGCGAGGCGAATGGCGCCGGCCAGGTTACCAAGGTCGCCAACCAGATCATCGTCGCCCTCAACATCGAGGCGGTGGCCGAGGCGCTGGTCTTCGCCAGCAAGGCCGGGGCCGATCCCGCCAAGGTGCGCGAGGCGCTGATGGGCGGCTTCGCCTCTTCCCGCATCCTCGAGGTCCATGCCGAGCGGATGATCAAGCGGACCTTCGAGCCAGGCTTCCGCATCTCGCTCCACCAGAAGGACCTGAACCTGGCCCTTCAATCGGCCCGGGAACTGGGAGTTGCCCTACCCAACACCGCCTCCGCCCAGCAGCTCTTCTCCACCGTCTCGGCAGCGGGCGGCGCCCAGCAGGACCACTCCGCGCTCGTCCGCGCCATCGAGATCATGGCGTCGCATGAACTGGGGTAAATTCGCATATGACGAGCGACTACAGATTGGCGTGAGCAGCCTCTAGATTTACACTCTTCTGTCCAATTCTATGAGATAGTGTGCACTGGGCGCTCAAGCCCGTCTTGACGTCCAGGCAGGGAGCCGATGATGCGTTTCGCCGATATTGGTCAGCAGTTAAGGGCCTACCGGCTGGAATCCGGCTTGCGGGCAGAGGAGATCGCGGCGCGTCTCGGCGTGTCGCGGGCGGCGCTGTACCGGTATGAAAAGGGCGAGGTCATCAAGCTGGATACGATCCGGCGCCTTGCGGAACTGCTCAAGATTTCGCCCTTGTCGCTTTTGGGGATCGGGGTGGAGTATTTCTCCCGCCCGCTCGCCCTACAGGAGCGGCTGAGACAGATTGAGGAAGATTCGGAGCAGTTCCTCCAGCTTGGCGGCCCCTTCTGCACGTTGGTCACCACCGAGGCCCATGACACCGCCCTGGCCGAGGCCTTCGCCGACGCTGCTGAGAATGCGGCGGAGCGCCTCTCCTTCCATGCCGCGGCGGAACAGGCGCTCGGCCTGCTGACGGCGCGCAAGCGGCTCTATCAGGCGCGCCGCCCCTCCATCATCGCGATGGTGAGCGAGCGCGCCTTGCGTGCGGCGCTGACCGACGGCATCGCGCCCGCGCTCAACCTGTCCGAACGCGTCCGCGAGCGCTGCCGCATCGCGGCCCGGGCTGAGGCGGAGAACATCGCCACGCTGATGGAAACGGTCCCCATGGGTATCCAACTCGGCCTATTGACCGAGTCGGAACCGAGCGGCGATTTTGTCGTCATGCGCGGGCGGGACCGCGCCCATGTGTGCTCAAACCCCTTCCCGCCCGACAGCCCGCCGGTTGGCGCCATTGGTATCGGCACGGTCACGGCGGCCGATGAGGCAGTATCGATCCACCAGCGCGTAGCGGAGAATGCCTGGCGCGACGTCCGCAAGGGCGCCGAGGCCGCCGCCCGGATCCGCCTCCTCCTCGCTGAATCACGGATCCACTGATCGCCCTACCCCCGGTCACGCCGGAGGCGCGGGCTCCGTAAGCTCCAGATAGGCTTCAAGGATCTCCGGATCCTCGGTCCTTCGCGTCTGGAAGCCGATGGAGCGCAGAAAGCGCAGCATCGGGGCATTGTCGGTCAGTACCTGGCCCGCGATACGGCGCAGCCCGCGGCTGCGCCCCCATTCCACCAGACGGCCCATCATGTGACGCGCCAGCCCACACCGCTTCCAGGCGCCATCGATCAGGATGGCGAATTCGCCGCCATCGATGCCATCCAGAACCAGCCGTGCCGTACCGGCGATCGCCGTGCCATCCTGAGCGACGAAGGCCATTTCACGGTCATAGTCGATTTGGGTGAGGCGTGCGATCTGAGCCGGTGGCAGTTCCCGCAGCCGGTTGAAGAAACGGTAGCGGATATCCTCGGGCGAGACTCGGCGCACAAAGCCGGCAACTCCCTCGGCATCCTCGGGACGAATGGGACGGATGATGGCGATCCTCCCATCCCGTGCGGTGAAGCGGCCGGTGAGTTCCTCCGGGTAGGGTGGAATAGCGAGGAACCCCGCCTCACCCTCCGGGCGCAGGGTGACATCCGCATCCAGTGCCACCATGCCTCTCGCGCCGGCACGCAACGGGTTGATCGTAACCGTCTCGATGGAGGAAAAGTCCACGATTAGCTGGGACAGGCGCACCAGCGGTTCCGCCAGCCACTCGCGCGGCACCGCCGGCCGATCCCGGTAGCCGTCGAGCAGGCGCGCCACGCGGGTGCGGCCGATCATCGCCAGCGCCAGGGTGAGGTTGAGCGGTGGCAGGTCATGGGCCTCATCCGCCTCGATCCCAGCCGCCGTGCCCCCCCGGCCGAAGCCGATCCAGGGGCCGAACATGGGGTCGTCCGCCAGGCGAAGGCGCACCTCCTCCCCTGGTGCGGCCTGGCGCTGCACCATCCAGCCACGGCGGCGCAGACCGGGGCGCCGCGCCTCCAACCGCGCATCGATCGCCGCTGCTGCGGCGCGTAGAGCCGTGGCGTCGTTCAGATTCAGGGCCACCGCGCCCACTTCCGTCTTGGCGGGCAGTTCGTCACTCAACACCTTCAGCACCACGGGCCAGCCCAGGGTCTCCGCGGCCGAGACCGCACCTTCCACGTCGCGCGCGGTGCGATGAGGGATGGTGGCGAAGCCATAGGCGTCCAGCACGGAGAAAGCTTCCGCTTCATCCAGCACCCGCCGCCCTTCGGCCCGCAGGGCGGCGAAGAGAGCAGTGACCCGTGCGCGGTCCGGCGTCACCTCCAGCACTTCGTTCGGCGGCAGCTCGGCGGCCGCGGCGCGGTTGCGGCGATCCTGGGCGAGATAGAGCGCCCCCTGCACCGCTGCTTCCGGGGTGGCGAAGACGGCCACGCCGCGCTCCGCCAGGGCGCGGCGCTGCGGCCCGGCGGTGGCCTGGCCGAGCCAGGCCGCCAGCACGGGCGCGGCCCGCCCGCCCTTCCCTGATGCTGCCGCGGCTGCGGCCATCGCACCGGCCGCGACGCCCGGCTCCTCCTCCGGCTCTGGCGCATGGATCGCCACCACGGTGTCCACCTCCGGGACGGCGCAGAGAAGAGCCGCAGCTTCGGCCAGCCTGTGCCCCTGCCCCAGCGGCAAGGCCAGCGGGTTCTCCCCGCCCCAGCCTCCGGGCAGGGCAAGGTCCAGCATGGCGCGGGCCTCGGGTGTCATGGTGGCGAGCCGCCCGCCGCCACGCAGGGCGGCATCCGCCGCCATCTGGCCCGGCCCCAGGCCGTTGGCAACGATGGCGATCCGGTTCCCGCGCATGCCCTCCAGTCCCGGACGGGGCGATGGCCGCACCCGCGCCAGCGTCTCGGCTGCGGAAAGCAGATCCTCCAGCCCCCTCACGCGCAGCACGCCGGCGCGGCGCAGGGCGGCCCCCATCACGGCCTCGGCCACGTCGCGCGCCGCATGGCCCGGGCGCTGCGCCACCACCGGTCGGGTGCGGGCCGCCGCGCGCGCGGAGGAGATGAAGCGCCGGCGGTCCTTGATCCGGCGCAGGTCGAGCAGGATGGCGCCCGTGGCCGCATCCCGCGCCAGCCAGTCCAACCCACCGGCGAAGCCGTAATCCGCGTTGGTCCCGATCCCGGCAATGAGGCTGAAGCCGACCGCCTCCCCCTCCGCCCAATCGATGATCGCCCTCGCCACCGCAGAGGATTGGCAAAGCAGTGCCAGCTTCCCTGGCCGCGGCGCGATATGGGAAAGCGAGGCATTCAGCCCAGCGGGCGGGATGCAGAGGCCGAATGAGTGTTCGCCCAGCGCCCGCACCCCGGTTCGGGCGCAGATCGCGGCCAGACCAGGCGCGATGCCTGGGACCACGGCTGCGAAACAGCCCCGGGCCGCCAGCGCAGTCATGGCCGGCTCGATCGCCTCGGGCGCGAGGGAGAGCACGGCGAGATCCGGCGCCTCGGCCAGATCATCCAGCGTCGCCGCATGCTCCAGCCCAGACCATGCATCGCCTACTGCGTGCAGCCGCCCCCGGAAGCCACCCGCGGCGAGGTTACGCGCCAGGATGGCCGAGGCGGGGATGGCCGGATTGGCCAGCAGCGCGACCCGGCGTGGAGAGAAAAGAGCGGTGTCGCGGAAGCCCCGCCCCAGCGGCTGACCGGAAAAGGTGACCGGCAGGGCCAAGGCTGGGCTCCTCTTCTTCAGGCGCCCGCGAGGGCACGCTTGGCGGTTTCCGCCAGGAAGCCGCTGGCGGTGGGCAGCACCCGATCGTCAAAATCATAGTTCGGATTGTGCAGCTCGCGCCCTCCATCGGTCGGGCCATTGCCGATCCAGACGAAGGCGCCCGGAACCTGCTTCAGGAACTCCGAGAAGTCCTCGCCGGTCATGGCGGCGGGCAGGTCGCGGCGGAGCGGCGCCACGGCGGCGGCGGCATCGGCGGCCAGGTCGCGCTCGGCGGGATGGTTGGTGGTGGGGTCCACGCCGGACAGCACCTCGGCCGTCGCATTCACCTTGAAGGTCTCGGACAGGCCGCGCGCGATGCGGTTCAGCCCATCGACGATCAGCTGGCCGGTAGAGGCGTGCAGGAAGCGCATCGAGCCACGGATCACCACCTTGGAGGCGATCTGGTTCCAGGCCTCGCCGCCCTGGATGGTGGTGAGGCTCACCACGGCGGAATCCAGCGGATCGAGGTTGCGGGCGACGATGGACTGGCAGGCCGTGATGGCGTGCCCCGCCGCCAGGATCGGATCATGCGTCAGATGGGGCAGCGCAGCATGGCCGGCATGGCCCTCGATGATGATCTGGAAGCGCCGGCCGGCGGCCATGACGGGACCATCATGCACGGCGATGGTTCCGACGGGCAGACCGGGCCAGTTGTGCCAGCCGAAGATGCGGTCCATCGGGAAGCGGTGGAACAGCCCGTCCTCGATCATGGCGCGCGCGCCGCCGCCGCCTTCCTCCGCCGGCTGGAACACCAGCCGCACGGTGCCGGACCAGCTTTCGTCCTGGAGCAGCAGCGCCGCCGCGCCCAGCAGGGCGGTGGTGTGGCCGTCATGGCCGCAGGCATGCATCACCCCCGGCTTGGTGCTGCGATAGGGGAGATCGGTGCTCGCCTCCTCGATCGGCAGGGCGTCCATATCGGCGCGCAGCCCGACGCTCCGGTTGCCGCCGCCCCGCCGGATCGTTGCGACCACGCCATGCCCGCCGATGCCGGTTTCAATCTCGGTGACACCCAGTTCACGCAAACGTTCAGAGACGAACGCGGCCGTGGGCCCTTCATCCTTGGTGACGTCCGGGTTCGCGTGGAGGTGGCGGCGCCAGCGCGTGAGAGTCTCGGCGAGATCTTGCTTCATAATGCGAGGAGTTAGCCCTTCCATTGCCTTCTCTCTACCCCGGACTCTCATTCCGTTCCCTCCTCTTGATCGGTCTGGCCTCGCTCCAGGCCCAGTCTCAGAGTGTTGCCCAGAATCCCGCCCAGCCGCCCGCCGACTCCGCATCCGAGGCGCCTCGCCCGCCCGCCGCGCCGCAGCCCGATGATGCCGAGGGACCGGTCCGCAGCTATGAGATCACCTTCACCCCCAGCGGCAATGCGGATCTCGATACGGCCCTGGAGGGTGTTTCCGTCATGCGGCGGCTGCGCGAGAGCGTGCCAACCAGTGCCGAAGGCCTGGTGGCACGCGCGCTGCAGGATCTCGGCAACTTCCGCACCGCCCTGCGCTCCGAGGGTTATTACGGCGGCACCACGAGGGTAACCCTGGCCGGGCAGCCGCCCGATGCGGCGGATCTGGCGCCACGCCTCGCAGCCATGGGGCCGGAGCCGGTCCAGGTGGTGGTGACAGCCGAGCCCGGCCCTCAGTACCGCATTTCCACCGCCACGCTGCGCCCGGCCGTACCAGGCACCGATATCGGCGAGGCCGGAGAGGTCGCAGGGCTGAGTCCCGGCGACCCGGCCCGCGCCGAGGCGGTGAACAATGCCCAGGAGACGGTGCTGACGCGGTTTCGCGATGCCGGCCATCCCTTCGCCAGCGTACCGCGCCGCGAGATCACCGTGGACCACGACACGAAGACCATGGAGGTGGTCTACCTCGTGGAGCCTGGTCCCTATGCCCGCTTCGCCCAGCCCGCGGTGGAGGGATCGGAGAATGTCGATCCCGAGCTGTTGCGCCTTGCCTCGGGCGTTCTGGCCGGCGAGCCCTATGATCCAGATGAGCTGGACCGGGTCCGGCGGGATATCCTGGCGCTGGGCGTCTTCGGCACCGTCCGCGCCCGCATCGGCGAGCGGCTGGATCCGGATGGCCGCCTGCCCGTGACCTTCCTGGTAGCCGAGCGCCCCTTCCGCGCCATCGGCGTCACCGCTGGCTATGAGACGCGCTTCGGCCCGACGCTCCGCGCCTATTGGGAGCACCGGAACATCTTCGGCGCGGCGGAGCGACTGCGGATCGAGGGCGAGATCTCACGCACCACCCAGCGCGGCATCAGCGGAACCGGCTACCGGCTCTCGACCAATCTCCGCCAGCCCTGGTTCGCCGGGCTGAACGCCACCGCCGTGACTGAGCTGGCCGTGGTCCGTGAGCGCCTCCTCGCCTATGACCGTGACGCCATCCTCGGCAGCTTCTCGCTTGAGCGGAAGATCAACCCGCGCCTGACGCTCTCCGCCGGCATCGCCGCCGAGTTCGGCGAGACCTCTGAAGTGGACCAGGATCTGACCTACAGCCTTCTCTCCCTGCCCCTGGGGGCGCGCTATGACAACACGGACAGCGTTCTCGATCCCTCCCGCGGCTATCGTGCGAGCCTGGTCGCCGCACCGACCTTGTCGCTGGCGGACTCCGATGCCGTCTTCGTGCGGGTGCGCGGCGTCGCCAGCACCTATTTCGACCTGACCGGTAACAAAGGCAGCGTCCTGGCGCTGCGCGCCGGCTTCGGCACGCTGGCGGGCGCCCAGGCCAATGAGATCCCGCCGCATCTGCGCTTCTATGCCGGCGGCGGCGGCTCCGTGCGCGGCTACGACTTTCAGAGCATCGGCCCTCGCCGGCGCGACGGCACCCCCCGTGGCGGGCTGTCGCTGCTGGAAGGGAGCATCGAGCTGCGCCAGCGCATTTCCGGCCCTTACGGGATCGCGGTCTTCGCCGATGCGGGAAGCGTAGGTGTGGATCCCCTTTCCGGGTTCGGCGACATCCGCGTCGGGGTGGGTGTAGGCTTCCGCTATGCCACGGCGATCGGGCCGATCCGCGCCGATGTGGCATTTCCGCTGTCCAAGATTCCGGGCGATGCGGGCTACGGCCTCTATGTCGGTATTGGTCAGGCCTTCTGATGCGCTGGGTACGTCGCGTTCTCCTCTCGATCCTTGGGATCGTGGTGCTGCTGCCGATCCTCCTGCTACTGGCGGGCTGGGCGGCCTTGAATATCCGCCCTGGCCAGGAGGCACTCGCGAAGCTTGCGATGAGCTTCGTCCCCGGGCTGGAAATCGAAAACCTGCATGGCGGCCTGCCTGCCACGCCCCGCATCGGGCGCGTGGTGATGTCCGACAGCCAGGGGCCCTATCTGGTCGTCGAGGACATCGCCCTCGACATCGACCTGATGCGCCTCGCCTCGCGGGAGCTCCGGATCGCCAATCTCTCGGCTGGAAAGGTGGTCTTCAGCCGTGCGCCCGTGCCCGACCCGGCCGCGCCGCCCGAGCCCGCCGCCGAGCCGGGGCCATTGCTGCCGCAGCTGCCCCAGCTTCCCATCGAGGTAACGCTGGAACAATTGGCCATGCCCCACATCGAGCTGGGCGAGGCGGTGGCCGGCGTTCCAGCCGTGCTCTCCCTGGAGGCCGGAGGGCGGCTCGGGGCGGATGGTGCTTTCATCGACGCCAAGGGTAGGCGCCTGGATGCGCCTGGCGCACTAGATCTCGATCTGGCTCTTGCTCCTGGCGAGCGCGTGAAGATCGACCTGTCCTATGACGAGCCGCGTGGCGGCCTCATTGCCTCCCTACTCGGCAAGGCGGAGCAATCGACGCAGTTCCGCATCGCGCTCGACGGTCCGGCGAGCGGCGCCCCCTTCACCATCACTGCCGATATGGGTGAAACGGCGAAGCTGGACGGGCGCGGCACAGTCAGCCTGCCCGAAGGCGGTGGGGTGGGGCTGGAGGCGTCCGGCAATGCCGCACTGGGCGGGTTCCTGCCCGCCCCGGTAGCCGATCTGCGCTTTGCTGCCCGTGCGGTCCCGGCCGAGGGCGGCGCCACGCGGGTGGAGCAACTCCGGGTCGAAACCGCTCCCGCCACCGTGGAGGCGCGCGGCCTGGTTGGCCCGACGCTGGACCTCTCCTTCGATGCCAGCGTGAAGGACGCGGCCGAACTGGGCGGACTGGTGCCGGAGGTGGCCGGCTGGCGAGCCATCACGGCGAAGGGCACGGTCACCGGCACGAACGCGGCCCCGGAGTTGCGTGTGGAGGCTACCGTCGCCGATCCCCGCCTGCCGGAGCCGGCGCCGGGGCTGCTTGGCTCCTCCCCCACCATCCTGCTGCGCGCTAACCAGCAGCGCGTGCATGAACTTGTGGTCCAGGGGCAGGCGGTGACGCTGCGCGCCGAGGGTTCCTATGGTGATGTGCTGGACCTCACGCTGAATGCCGCGCTCAACGCCCAGGACATCCAGAATGTGCCCGTCCAGGGACGGCTGGACGCGGCGGCGCGGATAACCGGCCCGGCCGCCGATCCTGCGGTGGAACTGACCGCCGACTCACCCGCCCTCAAGGCCTATGGTCGTTCCTTCGAAGCGCTGCGGCTTCGTGCCTCCCTTCCCCACGCGACCGTGCTGGCGGGCGACCTGAACCTGACGGCCCGGCTGCAGGGCCTTCCCCTCACCGCCGAGGCCCGGGCGGCCCAGGATGGCGACCGGCTGCGGATCGAGACGCTGCGCGCAGCCCTGGGTCCCGCCCGGCTGGAAGGCCGTGGCGATGTGGACTTGGCCAGGATGCTGGGCGAGGCGGAGTTGCTGCTGGAAGCGGAGAACCTGGCGCCGCTCTCCCCGGTGGCTGGCATGCCTCTGGGCGGCGGGGTGCGGCTTTCGGCCAAGCTCGCGCCACAGGGCGAGGAAGGGGCCCGGCGCCAGGGCATCGACGCCAGTCTTCGCGCCAGCAACCTCCGTGCCGGCGGCACCCAGGTGAACGGCACCGTGGAGGCCAAGGGCACCGATGCCGCGCTGGACGTTAGGGGCGACCTGCAGGCCATGGAAGCGCGCGCGACCCTGCGGGCGCGTCTTGCGCTCGATCAGCCGGAGAAGCGGATCGCGCTGACCGCGCTGGATGTGCAGCGGCAGGGCCTCGGTATCCGCCTCGCCTCTCCGGCAACGGTGTCGCTGGCACCGGATGGCGCTATCTCTACCCCTGGTATCTCCCTTCAGGGACGACCGGGCGGCACGCTGCGGCTCGCCGGGCGCTGGGGGCCGGAAACGGCGGACTTCCGCGCGACGCTGGCGAGCCTGCCGCTTTCCATTGCAAACCTCTTCGTCTCTGACCCGTCGCTCTCCGGCGTGCTTTCGGGCGAGGTGCGGCTTTCCGGCCCCGTGAGCAGCCCCGGGATCGACGGCCAGTTGCGCGGCAGCGGCCTGCGCGCTGGCGCCCCCTGGGCGCGCGGGCTGCCGGAAGGTACGCTGCAGGCCACGGCAAGGATGCGCGGGGACAAGGTGGAGACCCGCGCTGAGTTCCGCGTGGGTTCCGCCCTGCGCCTGACCCTTGAGGGCCAGGTGCCGAGCGACTTCTCGGGCCCGGTCAGCGCCACTCTGCGCGGCACCACGGATGTCGGCGTGCTCGCCGGCCCCTTTCTGCTGGGTGGCGCCAACCGCGTGGCGGGTACGGTGGCGATCGATGCCCGCGCGGGCGGGACAGTGGCTGATCCGCAGATCTCCGGCACGGCGCGTCTCTCGGGCGGCGTCTTCCGAAACCTAGAATACGGGCTTGCTCTGCGGGATATCCAGGGCACCATCCGTGGCGACATGGACCGCATCGTGGTGGAGAGCATCACGGCCCGTGCCGGACCAGGCACGCTGCGGGCACGCGGCGAGGTGCGGCCCTTCGCAGAAGGCCAGCCGATCGATCTGACCGTCACCGGCCAGGACCTCCAACCGGTCAACAGCGATCTGCTGCGCGGCGCCTTCAACACGGATATGCGCCTCTCCGGCTCCATCAGCACGGGGATGCGGCTTGCGGGCTCGATCACCACCCGCAGCATGACCATCGGCGTACCGGAGGGGCTGCCGGGTGGCGTTGCAGAGATCGGCCCGGTGCGCGAGGTGGGGCGCGGCGCTCCTCCCCCGCCCCGTGGTACCGCGGCCTCCCGCCAGACTGCCGCCCGCCAAGCCGCAGCGACATCACCGCCAGCCGCAGCGGCACCCATGGAGCTGGACATCACCTTCCGCGCGCCAAACCAAGTCTATCTCCGCGGACGGGGCTTGGATGTGGAGCTGGGCGGCGACGTGCGGATTACTGGCACCGTCTCTGCTCCCGTCGCACAGGGCGAGTTGCGGCTGCGGCGTGGTACGCTCACCGTGCTCGACCGGCAACTGACCTTCCTGCGAGGAGCGCTCCTCTTCCAGGGAGAGATCGCGTCGCCGGAGATCGACCTGCTGGCCACCAGCCGCGCGGCTGGCACGACGATCAATGTGAACGTTTCCGGGACGCCGCGTGCCCCGAAGATCGAATTCACCTCTTCCCCCGAACTGCCGCAGGACGAGGTGCTCGCGCGGTTGATCTTCAACCGCTCGGCCGACAAGCTTTCCCCCTTCCAGATCGCACAGCTGGCGCGGGTGCTGGCGGGCGCGGTTTCCGACGGGCAGGAGGATCCAGTTACGGGCTTCTTCGGCAAGGTCAGTCGCACCCTCGGCCTGGACCGGTTGGGCGTTGGCACCGGGGCTGATGGCACGCCTGGGATCGAGGCCGGGGGCTATCTTGGCCAAGGCATCTATCTGAACGTGGAGCCGGGAACGACCACCGGAACGCCCCGAGTGGGCGTGGAGGTCGAGTTGACGCCAGAGTTGAAGCTGGAGAGTGGCGCCAGCGCAGACAGCCAGGGGGCCGGGATCACCTACGAATTCGAGTATTGAGCCGGCCCTTTCGCAGGAGAGCCGCCTTGGGGCGGGTATTCCGCCGCCGCCCCGGACCGGGTAGAATGGGAAGGTCCTGATCGGGCGGCCCGCGGCGCCTTGGTGCGGCCGGAGGGTGGGTTCTCGGCTGTTCCGAGTGGCCGGTCCGGATCGGGTTTCGAGCAGCACAGGAGGGAGGAGCGGCAATGCGCGCCTTCGAGGGTCAGTTCAGCGACAACAAGCCGATCCGGCGCAGCCTGGAGGAGAAGCGCCGGCTGCTGGCCGAGTTGGAGCAGACCCTGGCGGGGATGAAGTCCCACACCTCCCCCAGCCTGCGGGAGAGCATCAAGAGCCGGATCGCCGAGCTGAAGGCCGATATCGGCGCCAAGCGCTGATCCGATAGGTTTCCTGGAAGGCCCCGCGCCCGGAAGGGTGCGGGGCCGTTTCCGTTCAGCCTGCTAACTCGGCCAGCAGCCGCGCATGGCTACGAGCGCCGTGCATGAGATTGGCCCAGTCGAACTTCTCGTTGGGGCTGTGCACCTGATCGTCGTCCAGGCCAAAGCCCATCAGGACGCTGTCCAGGCCGAGGATGCGGCGGAAGCTCTCCACTACCGGGATGGAGCCACCGGAGCCGATCAGCACCGCCTCCTTCCCGTATTCGGCCGCGAGCGCACGCCGCGCGGCGAGGACCTCTACGCTGTCCTCAGCCACGACCACCGGAGGCGCAGCGCCGAAGCGTTGGACCTCAGCGCGGGCATCGGCGGGAAGGCGCTCCTTCACGAAGGCTTCCAGTGCATCGAGCACCGCATTCGGGTCCTGATCGCCCACCAGGCGGAAGGATACCTTGGCATGGGCCTCGGCCGCGATGACGGTTTTGGAGCCTGGGCCGGTGTATCCGCCCCAGATGCCGTTCACATCGCAAGTGGGACGCGCCCACTGGCGCTCCAGCGGCTTGCGCCCCTTCTCGCCCGCTGGAACGGAAAGGCCGATATCACCGAGAAAGCGCTTCTCGTCGAAGCCCAGCGCATCCCAGGCGGTCATGAGGTTTCCGCCCACATCCGGCACCTGGTCATAGAAGCCCGGAAGTTGGATGCGTCCCTCGGAGTCCGTCAGATCTGACAGGATCTTGCAGAGCAGGTTGATCGGATTCAGCGCCATGCCGCCATAGAGGCCGGAATGGAGGTCGCGAGAGGCGGCGTAGAGATCGATCTGCGCATAGGCCATGCCGCGCAGCCGGGCCGAGATCGCGGGAGTCTTCGGGTCCCACATATTGGTGTCGCTGACGATCACCGCGCGCGCATCCCGCAGCTCCGCCGCATGCTCCTCGAGGAAGGCGTCGAGGCTAGGGCTGCCGATCTCCTCCTCGCCCTCGACCAGCACGCGCACGGGCGCGGGCGGGCCGCCGGCTACCTCGTGCCAGGCACGCATGGCGGCAAGCCAGGTCATCACCTGGCCCTTGTCGTCCACAGCACCACGGGCGACGGTGACGGGGCCGTTCTTGCCCTGGGCAAGGGTCGGCTCGAAGGGCGGCGAGGTCCAGAGTTCGAAGGGCTCGGCCGGCTGCACGTCATAATGCCCGTAATAGAGAAGCGGACGCGCATCACCGCCCGGGCCGGGATGATGCGCGACCACCGCCGGGTGACCCTTGGTCTCGCGTATCTCGGCGGTGAAGCCGATGGCCTGCAATTCCCTCACCAGCCATGCGGCGGCGGTGCGGCAATCCGCGTTGTGGTTTGGCTGCGCGCTGACGCTAGGGATGCGGAGGAAGTCGAAATAACGGGCGCGGATCTCTTCCTCGGCGGCATCGATGCGGTCCAGGACGTCGGAAATCCGACTCATCAGGCGTCATCCCCGGTATCGGGCGTCAGACCGGCAGCCTTGATGCCGGCGACAGCAGCCAGTTCGTCCTTGTCCGAGAGGTCACCGGAGATACCCACAGCACCCAGGATGGCGCCCGCCTGATCCCGGATCAGCACGCCGCCCGGGACCGGCACGGCAGCACCATTCGCGAGATCCGAGAAGGCATTCATGAAGCCGGGCATGCCCTGAGAGCGTCGTGCCAGTTCACGTCCGCCGAAACCCAGGCCCATGGCGCCGAAGGCCTTGCCATGCGCGATCGCCGGGCGAAGCAGGCTGCAACCATCCTCCTTCAGCATCGTCTTCATCTGGCCGGCCGCGTCCAGAACGACCACGGTGAGAGGCGCGAGGGAAAGCCGCCGCCCCTCTTCGAGAGAAGCGGTCGCGATCCGCTGCGCCTGATCAAGGGTGATGCCGTGCTGGAAGCCGGTTGGAGGATTGGGCATGGACGTACCGCTCCGTGGAAGGTTTGGCATCCAGTTCTATGCCGCGCAGCCGAGGAGGCAAGGCAGGGCGGCTGGCCAAACCTTGCTTTTACGCTGTCATGCTCACCAAATCGGAACTGAACCAGTTCCCTTCAGACAAGTTAGGGCGGATGTCGCCTTTTGGGCATGACGTTCAGTCAGCGCGCTCCTCTGATAAAGACAGCAAACTTCGCCAAATTGTGCTCACACCAGCATTGTTGCTAAATGCAATGCATTTAATGGCGTCAAAGAAAGTACATGCCGCGACGCCTTGATGCGTTGCTGCCGGTGCTGTTGAAGTAGTAGCGGGAGCCACGGGCGGTCCGAACGCGGAAAGCCCCTCGGCTGTTGGGCCTGAGGGGCGTTCTGGTTGTGTGTTTTCTGATTTGGATGCGGGGACAGGATTTGAACCTGTGACCTTCAGGTTATGAGCCTGACGAGCTACCGGGCTG
>NZ_JAOXLP010000001.1 GCF_025791835.1 Roseomonas xinghualingensis | reverse complement strand
AGCAGGGTGGCGTGAGCAGCGCCACTCAGAGCAATCGTAAGACGGGAGATCGCTGAGCGACGCTGCGCCAGCGCTCTCCTCCAACGGTAAGGTTCTGAAGAATGGTCAAGCGACGCAAACAGGAAGACGCCGTGGGGGTTCTCGAATTCGAGGGACGCTCCAGTGAGGACCCGATATTCAAGCAGTGGCTCGCCGACCACAAAGCCCGGAATGGCGGGAAGCTCCGGGTGAGCAAGGGCGCCACGGGCGTTCGGGTCATGTTCAGCAAGGAAGCTGACATGACCTTCTGGAAGGAACGCTCCGAGATGGAAGCGAAGGGTCAGAAGCCTCACGCTGCCTGAGGCACGGAGGCCGGCCTCCCATCGCCGATGGGCGAGGCAGGAGACGCGCCACGGTGAAGGCGCATGAGGATCGGGTCGCTGCCGTCCCGCCCTCAGCGCCGGAAGCGGCGGCCTGCTGGGCGCTTCGCCCGTGCCTTGGACTGCGTTTCCTTCGGGGCGATGGGAATGGGCTTGGCTGCGGGGATGCCGTCCGTCCCAACATAACGCTGTAGCGTCGCGCCGGCGGCGAGGTGCGGATAGGCCTGGGCGCCCTTCGGCCATGTCCTCGCGAAGGCGGCCACTTCGGCGTGATCGTGTCCGCGAATGGTCTGGACGAGGACGGACGCCGCCTGCGCCGGCCGCAGCCGCTGCCGGCGCATCAGGTGAAGATGCCATTCGCGGGCGCGCAGGGGACACCAGTCCACCAAGGCTTCCTGCAAGGCTCGGCGCACCTCAACCGGCAGTTCCTCATACGCCCGGTAGGGGTCACCCTTAAGCTTGCTGTAGGGCTTGGCTGCCGTGCTGTTGTCCATGGCCGCCTTCTACTGAAGGGAAGGCCTCAGGGAAACCACGGCAGGGAATCTCTGAGCGAGGCCCCTCATCGGCAGACCGACCGACTTGCAGCCAAGGCCCCCGCCGTGATTTAGGTCTTCCATGATCGAAATCGCCGTGGTCCTTGGCCTTGTCCTAATTAACGGCATTTTTTCCTGCTCAGAACTGGCCGTGGTGTCGTCCCGCCCCCGGCGGCTGCAGGCTTTGGCAGACGCCGGAAGCAATGGCGCCCGGACCGCCCTTGCCTTGCGCGAGGACCCTGGCCGCTTCCTCTCGACAGTCCAGATCGGCATCACTCTCGTCGGCATCCTCGCCGGCGCTTTCTCCGGAGAGACCCTGGGCGGGCGGCTTTCGGCCTGGCTCCAGACGGTGGGCCTGCGGGCGGGGATCGCCAATCCGCTCGGATTCGGCCTCGTCATCGCGGTGGTGACCTACCTCTCCATCGTCATCGGCGAACTCGTCCCCAAGCGCTTCGCCCTTCGGAACCCTGAGGGTTTTGCCAGCTTCATTGCCCCCCTCATGTCCCTCCTGTCGCGTGCCGCGCTGCCGGTCGTCTGGCTGCTGGACGCATCCACGGGGCTCGTCTTCCGCGTCCTGGGGGTCGGCCCGGAGGAGGAAAGCAAGGTGACGGATGAGGAAATCCGCTCCCTTGTCGCCGATGCCGAGAGCTCGGGCACCATCGCGAGCGCCGAACGACATCTCATCTCCGGCGTCATGCGGCTCGGCGATCGGCCGGTGCGCGGCATCATGACGCCGCGCACGGAGGTCGAGTGGGTGGACATCACGGCCGACGAAGCGCGCATCCGTGAAATCCTGTCCAGGACACACCACTCCCGTCTTCCCGTCGGCGAGGGCTCGACCGAGGCGCTGATCGGCGTCATCCAGACCCGCGAACTGCTGGCCCGCTCCCTGGCGGGTCAGCCGCTCGACGTGCGTGCGCTCGTGCGCCCGGTTCAGGTCATTCCTGACACCGCCGATGCGCTGGACGCCATGGCGCTGCTCCAGGCCGCGGAGGTGCCCGTGGTGCTCGTCCACGACGAATACGGCCACTTCGAGGGGCTGGTGACACCGGCTGACCTGCTCGAGACGATCGCTGGCGTTTTCCGTACGGACCTGGACGCCGGCGACGATGCAGGCGCCGTGCAGCGCCATGACGGCTCCTGGCTGCTCGCGGGCTGGTTGCCTGCGGACGAGATGGCTGAGCACCTCGGTGTGCGTCTCCCTCTCGAGCGCGACTATCAGACCGTGGCGGGTCATATCCTCGCCGCGCTGGGGCACCTGCCGAAAACAGGCGAGCAGATCGTGATCGACGGCTGGCGCTTCGAGGTCGTCGACCTCGATCACAACCGGATCGACAAGGTCCTCGCGACGAAGCTCTCAGGTGCCGGCAACGTCATGGCCGGTCTGCATCGCGCCGTGTAGGGCTGCCCCGATTTAACGCACCCGCCCTGTCTCAAAGAGGATGACCGGTCCCTGATGCGCCAGCACGTGCAGGGGGAGCATGGGATCAGGGGCCCGCATCATTGCCGCTGAATTCTCGACTGCTCACCTGTTTGCATCGTCACCACCGCACCTTCCCATGACCTCCGAAGCAGCAGGCTTCGCCTGAAGCCCGCGTGGTTCAGGGTAAGCGTCGAACCATGGCGCCGGGCCAATCCGATGGACTGGATGGCCGAGCCAGGGCCTAGCCAACTCCTAGGACGATGCCGGCAGTGCGTGCACGTGTACGTCA
Source organism: Roseomonas xinghualingensis (assembly GCF_025791835.1). Lineage (GTDB taxonomy): Bacteria > Pseudomonadota > Alphaproteobacteria > Acetobacterales > Acetobacteraceae > Roseomonas > Roseomonas xinghualingensis. The sequence continues at coordinate 519,929 of NZ_JAOXLP010000001.1, read as the reverse complement.
CGCCCGGAATGCTTCCGCAGAATGCCGACAGCACGACGCTCGTGCTCTGCATCCCGGGTCCGCACCCAGAGCAGCAGGCCTCCATGCCTTAACTGCTCCTGCAGAAACTCCGAGTGGTGGTGGCCAACAAGGCGAGCGAGGACCGACCCAACGACGCCACCGGTCCCACCCGCCGCCACCGCCCCGGCGACTGCCGCGGCCAGGGTGCCGCCGGAGGCGACGATCACGCCGGCCGCGGCAACGGCACCCACATATAGAAGGCCGCCGATCAGCCCTCCTTCGGCGTCACCGATGGACTCTGTCGAGACATAACAATGGCGGGGGATGGTGGCGCTGTCCTCTAACTCGGCAATCCTTCGGTACTTGTGACCGAGCTTCTCCTCCACTGTCCGCTCGGACGCGAGGAGGGAAAGCTCGGCCCGGTCAAAGCCCGAACTCATCAGCTCGTCGATCGCCTCCTGCAGTGCGTCGGCGGTCGCGAACACGCCGACTGCCTCCCGGATCGAGGCGCTTCCTTGGTCTGGCGACGGAGTATGCACCTTCATCTTTCAGGAGCTCCATATCTTCCTTGCTGGCTGCGGCGATTTTCACATTGGCAATCACTTGCAGCGCATGGCAGCCGGAGGCGACGGCCGCAGAGGTGCTACCCCACTACGGAGTTTCAGGCCCCCGCCAGCAGCATTCGTCCTTCCGCCGCGCAACCGTGATGCGCACCGACGCGCCCTACTCCGTCAGCGCCCGCCGATGCCCTTGAACGTTCCGCCGCCCTGGAAGTCATTACCATTGGGGAATGCCATGAGTGGCATCACGGAGGGTTGAAGCTTCCTGCCATGCCAGATGGCCTTTGATGCGAGGCAAGCGCCACGAGGAGTGCGTGCGAGCAGATGCTGGCCAATGCATATGAAGCGCGGCCCGGAGGTCCGGCCTGGCCACCAGTGCTGGTGCCGGCAGGAGCCTACCTCGGTCTTGCCGCGCTGAGCCTGGTCAGTTGTGGTGCCCCACTCAGCCCGTCAATCCCGCTCCTTGGCGCCTATTTCCCGTCCTGGCTCATCTGCGCCGCCGCCGGCGTTCTTGGCGCCGTGCTGCTGCGCGTCATCTTCGTGAAGATCGGCCTTGATGAACTCCTGCCTCTACGGCTTCTCGTCTACACATGCATCGCGGCCATCATGGGGCTTGTGCTGGCGCTTACCCTGTACGGGCGCTGACAGATGGCACCATCAGCCTATTCCCGGCGCCGGAGCTTTCTCGGTTCCATCGTTGCGGGGTTGGTCATCGCCGGAGCTGTCACGGCTTGGTGGTTCTACTCCCGACAAGCCGACAACAATCCGCTTTCCGAGGATGCGGTGCTGACCGCCAGCATCGTGAACATCGCTTCCAGCGTGCCGGGCCGCATCGCTACCCTCCCCGTGAAAGAGGACCAGAAGGTCGCGAAGGGCGATCTGCTGTTCGAGATCGAATCGGTTCCATTCCGCCTTGCCGTTGACCAGGCGCGCGCCGATCTTCGAATGGCCGAAGCTGCTCGCAATGCACAGCAGCGCACGATCAGCGCCGAGGAATCCAACGCCGCCATCGCGACGGAGCAGGTGGTTCGTGCACGGACCAATCTTGCTCTCGCCGAGCAATCGCTCGCGCGGCTTACTCCCTTGCTGCGTAACGGCTATGTCACAGCACAGCAGGTCGATGATGCCCGCACTGCCCGCGACGATGCCCGCACCAGCCTTGCCCAGGCGATACGCCAGGCCGACGCCGCTACCAGCCTGGTCAGCACGCTCGATGAATCGGAAGCGCTGGTGGACGCACGCCGTGCCGCGCTCGCCCTCGCCGAACGCAGCCTTGCCAATACCGTCATCCGTGCTCCCCATGACGGCCGGGTGGTAGGGCTCACGGTGTCCACCGGTGAGATCGTGGCGCCTGGCCAATCGGTCTTCACGCTGATCGATACCGGAACCTGGTACGCCAACGCCGCCTTTCTCGAGACTGAACTAACGGGCATCACAATGGAGGATTGTGCACGCGTCGTCGTGCTTGCCGACCGCTCGGTGCATATTGCCGGAACGGTGGCGGGCATCGGCTGGGGCGTCATCTCCGAGGATGTGGTGAACCTTCCACGGGGCCTTCCCTATGTGCCAAAATCGCTCAACTGGGTGCGCATCATCCAACGCTTTCCGGTGCGTATCCGGCTCATCGATCCGCCGGAGGGTTTGATGAGAATCGGCGCATCGGCAGTTGCCGTGGTCCATCGTGGCGAGCGTTGCTGACAATGGGTGACACGGATCCCATCCGGCGCTCTCTGGTTGCGCAGGCGATTGCCGACCTCGCGCCGTTTCCGGGGCGAGCGGCGCTCACCTGGCGTATCGCGCTGCTGTGCTCGATCGTTGCTGCGACCGCGATGATGTATGAGATCCCGGAAGCGGCGCTCAGCTGCTACCTGATCATCTTCCTGATGAAGCCCAATGCGATCGAGAGCATCGGCGTCGCCTTCGGCCTCATCGGTCTCGCGACCGTCGTCCTAGTCTGCACCGTGCCACTGATCAACGCCACCATCGATTCGCCACTGCTGCGGATGCTTGCCATCGCGGTCGTCTCCTTTGCCTTCCTGTTCCTGGGAGCGGCGAGCCAGTTCGGCGAGATTGGTGGCGTCATCGCGCTGATCGTCGCCTTCATCCTCACGCTGCTCAGCATGGCGCCGGCTGGTGACGTGGTGACCTACGCATTGCGCTCAGCCTGGTACCTCGCCGCGATGCCAATGGCGCTGATGGTGGTGTTCAACCTGTTTCTCGGCCTGTCGCCGGTGCGGCTGCTGCGTGACAAGCTTCACCAGCGCCTCGCCACGGCAGCGGAGGCCATAGCAACTGGCGCACTAGGCAGGCATGAGGCGCTCGGCGAGATGCTGCGTGCGGATAACGCCGCGCTGGAGCAGATGGCCGGCTTCATCAAGATGCTTGCGCTGACCGGCAGGCCTCAGGCAGCGCAGATCGCGCGCGATGTCCGCGCTTCCTGGCGCCTCATGCTCGCAGCATCAGCCCTGCCGGAAGACCTCGACACCACCCGCCGTAATGCCCTGATCGCTGCAATCCGCCGCGCCATGAAAGCGCTGGACGCGGGCGAGATGCCCCCACGCCCCTGCCCCGCCTTCGATCCGGCAAGCGAACCCGAGCGCGCTCTGCTGGCCGCGCTTGACACCATCGCCGGAAACCCGGAGCCGGAGATGGTAGCAGCGCCGAAAGAGCCCTTCCTCGCACCGGATGCCTTTTCCAATCCTGAGTATCAGCGTTTCGCGCTCAAGACGACGGCGGCGGCGATCCTTTGCTACATCATCTACACGGGCCTTGACTGGCAAGGCATCCACACCGCGATGATCACCTGCTACGTCGCCGCGCTCGGGACCACGGGGGAGACGGTGCACAAGCTCGTCCTGCGCATCGTCGGCTGCCTGATCGGCGCGGCGATGGGCATGGGTGCGGTGCTGTTCGTCGTGCCGCGCCTGGATACCATCGGCGGGCTGATGGCCTTGATCTTCGCTGGCGTGCTGATCAGTGCCTGGGTCTCGACGGGTCATGAGCGCATTGCATATGGCGGCATGCAGATCGCGCTCGCCTTCCTGCTCACCGTGTTGCAGGGCTTCCGCCCGGGCACCAGCCTCGATGCCGGCTGGGACCGCATCGTGGGGATCCTTCTCGGAAATCTCGTTGTCTACCTCATCTCTACCCGCATCTGGCCCGTCTCCGTCGAAGGCGCCGTGCGCTCCCATCTCAAGGCCGCGCTGGCCGGCCTCGCGCGCCTTGCGGCGCAGGCGCCGGAACGCCGCCCAGGCGCGATTCCCGATGCCGCGCTGGTGATGAAGGAAGTCGGCAAGGCGGGCGACCTGCTCAACCTGATGCCCGCTGAGGCGATCGCCATACGCACGGCATCCTCCTCACAGGCCAGCTTACGGACTGCCAGCGCGGAGATCGCCGCGCTCACCCACGACATCTATTTCAGCCGTGAGGCACTGACCGGGACCTCAGCCCGTCTCGAGCAGCTCAGCACGCGGATCGGCAGTGGGGAGGGTGGCCATGTTGTGGGCGAGACAGGCGCGACGGATGCCCTCCATCGCCGGCTGGACCGGCTTCAAGCAGCGGTGGCGGCTTGATGTGGCGCTGCGGTACCTTCCTCTGCATGGCCCTGGTACTTGCGGCTTGCGCGCAGGACGCCGTGAACATGACCTCGCCCAGTCCCGAGACACCATGGCGGCCCACAGGCAATGAGAACCAGGTCTGGAGCCTGCAGGCCAAAAGGTCTCCCACCTCGCAGGAGGGACGAAGGGATTTCGGCATTCCGCCCGACCCCAGTCTCGCGACTTTGCCGGCGAGACCGGATATCGACCTGAATCGCTCCTACCGCCTTCCTGAGTTGATCGACATTGCGCAGCGCAACAACCCCGCCACGCGCACTGCCTGGCAGCGTGCTCGCGAGGCCGCGCTTACGGTCGGGATGGTGGAAGCGACGTTCCTGCCCGTGATCACCGCCAATGTCATTGCTGGCCGGCAGACCACCTCCACGCCTCTGCCGCTGCCGATCGGGTCCCGGCGCTATTTCGAGACGACGGTGGACGGCATTTCTCCTTCCGTCGCGCTGCAATGGCTGCTCTTCGATTTCGGGCGCCGAGCGGCGCTTGCCGATGCCGCCCGGCATGGAGCCCTGGCGGCAAACGTCCTGTTCAACGGCGAGCACCAGAGACTGATCTTCGACGTCACCCGCACTTACTACGTCCATGCCGCTTCCGTGGAACGGGCGCGCATCGCGCGCGAGGCGCTGCGTAATAGCATTGCCATCCGTGCCGCGGCTGAGGCCCAGTTCGCGAATGGTCTTGCGACCACTGTGGAAGTCGCGCAGGCCCGCCAGCAGGTTGCGCAATCCGAGCTGCGGCGTGTGCAGGCCGATGGCCAGGAGCGCAATTCCTACCAGGCACTGCTCCTTGCCATGGGCATCAATCCCACGCTTCGGCTGAGGATCGATGATGACGGCCAGCGCCGCCTCCCTGATGCGCCGGAAACGCCGATCGATGACATGATCAGCGCCGCCCTGGCGCGCCGGCCTGATGTGATGGCAAGTTACCAGGCGATGCGGGCGAGCAGGGCCAGCATCGCGGCGGCACGCGCGGAATTCTTCCCCAATGTTTTCGTCGCTGGCGCGCTCGCGGGCGGACAGAACAACTTCGAGGCCGGTGGCCTGCCGACCATCGGTCAGCAGGCGACAGGGACTGGCGTGCTGCTCGGCGCGACGCTACCGCTCTATGATTCCGGCCTGCGCATCGCACGGTTGAGGCAGGCGGAAGCAAGCGCATCGGCGGCTGAAAGCACCTTCCAGCGCACGCAGAACGTCGCGGTGAGCGAGATCGTCACGGCAAGCAACACGCTGCGCACGGCGCTCGAATCACATCGCGCCGCAAGCGCTCTCACCGCCGCGTCCAGGGTTACTTACGACGCAGCGCTCGCAGCCTATAAGAATGGCGTCGGCACGGTCACGGCCGCAACGGCCGCGGATACCGGCTTGCTCGACGCGCGGCAGGCCCAGGCGGATGCGCATGCCGCCGCCATCATCGGGGCGGCGAACTTGGCCTTCGTCGTCGGCGCCATGACGTCTCCTGCCGCCGTCCCCTGAGAAGCTGGCGTTTAGCCCGAGAACGGTTTCCGGAGGCTCGCAGAGCGAGAACTGCTTCGCGCATCGCGGGCATCCGACCGCCACGGCTTAAACACCAAGGGCGGATCCCCCGCTCTTGGTGGCTGGCCAGGAAAAGATGCTGCCGGCGACTTCCCGCCCTGGCACGCGGTCTACGGTCAGGCGCGGCGGTGGCTGGCGGCGGGCTGCTTCGAGGCCATGGCGCACGATCTGCGAGGCTTGCTGCGGCTGGCCGAGTGGCGCGCCACCGCGCCAAGTGCTGTCATCCCCGACAGCCGGACGCTGCGGTTCACGCCCGAGAGCGGCGCCCGGGCCAGGTATGACGGCGCCAAGCGGCAGAAGGGCTCCACTCGGCCGTCGACACCCTGGGCCATCTGCTGGCGCTACACGTCACCGCGGCCGACCAGCAGGACCGTGCCCAGGTTGGCCAACTCGCTGCGGCTATCCAGGAAGCCACCGGCGGGATGGTCAACCTCGCCTATGTCGACCAGAGCTACACGGGAGAAGAACCGGCCAAGGCTGCCAGGGCCTGCGGCATGGCCCTGCATGTCGTCCGCACCCCGGAGGCCAAGCGCGGTTTTGTCCTTCTGCCGCGCAGGTGGGTGGTTGAACAGAGCTTCGCCTGGGCTGCCCTCTTCTGCATCGGATCGTTCCATACCCGCCAATACTGTCAGGCATTGAGGAGTTGCGCCTGGGCAGCATCCCGATGGTCTTCAGCCCCGGGCGTCAGAGCGAACAGGGCGTAGGTGATGGCGGCGGCAGAGTGGAGCTTAAGGCAGTGCTCGGTGAAGCGCGGCCAGACATGGCCGCCGGCGGTGAGATAGGCTTCTATGAGGGCAGGCAGAGCTTCGATGCCGAAGCCCTTGATGTGGCCGATGAAATCGATCGTTGGGTCGCCTAAGCGCGCCTCAGTCCAGTCAATCATGCCGGTAACGCGGCCATCAGGCTCGACCATAACGTGACCGGCATAGAGATCGCCGTGAACAACGGTGGTTTCCAAGGGCCAGTAGCTGTCATCGGCCAGCCATGCTTGCCAATCCTCCCACTTGCTGGCGGGAATTTCGAACTCTCCTTTCACACGATCAAGATCGGCACGTAGCTTCTGTCGAACGTCAACGGCAGTGTTAGGTGCCATGCCAGATTCAATAGCCGCGGCACGCGGAATAGCGTGGAGTGCGGCGATGGCAGCGCCAAGGGTTTTAACAAAAAGCGGCGAATCTTTGTCGAAGTGCCAAGTGACCTCATAGGTTGTGGGGTCAAAGGTGAGGCCAGGAAGCCCCGGCAGGACCGGGTAAGCAATGAGGTCGTGGCTGAAAATTAGCCAATCGGGCACGGCGATCGGCAGGTGGCAGCGCAGCATTGCGAGCGCGGCGGCTTCTGACCTGGCGCGCACCATCACATCGGGACGGCGGGGCAGGCGCAGCAACCAGCGCTGCCCATTTTTGGCAGTGGCGAAGCCGACCCGGAAATCGAGGCCCATCTCATTGAGCGCGACCGAGGATGGATCGATGACGAGGCCATTGCGAGCGGCGAGGTCGGCGATGGATTGGGCGGTGGGGGTGATCATGGATTTGGACACAGCGGTCACTTGAGCGTTCTCCTGCGGCGTGGGCTGAGGCTGGTTGGCAGGATGGGCAAACGCCGACTTGGCGGGTAGCGGGCCAAGCAGGACATTCAGGCCCTCGCGCTGCCTCTTGTGGTCTCTGCACCATAATATCGGTCTGATCTCGGCAAGTAGACTCGAAGCGCACAGCCGAACGTAGCGGCAGGCAACAGAATCGTGGCCCTGCGCGACCAACCTGCGTATCGTTTCTCCATTCACTGGGAGGAAGCAGATGCAAATAACCCGCCGCCTGGCACTGTCCACGACGATCGCTGCGCCATTCATACGCCCCGCCGCGTCGCAGGAGGCTTGGCCGAACCGTCCTGTCCGCGTGATCGTGCCTTGGCCCCCCGGGGGATCGACCGATGTGCTTTGCCGGCTGCTTTGCGAGCAGATGCAGCAGAAGCTCGGCCAGTCCTTTGTGCTGGAAAACCGGCCAGGCGCAGGCGGCAATATCGGCGCGGACGCCTTGGCCAAGGCTCCAGCCAACGGCTATGCCATGGGACCGCTGACGCTCGGCGCCTGGCACATTAACCAGTTCCTCTACAGCAAGCTTCCCTACGACCCGCAGCGCGACTTCCAGCCGATCTCCATGCACTGGGAGTTGCCGAACGTCCTGGTCGTCTCGGCCCAGCACAATCCGGCCAATAATTTCCAGGAGTTCGTCGCCTGGGCCAAGGCGCAGCGCGGGGGCATCAGTTATGGTTCCCCGGGCGTCGGCACCACCGCGCATCTCAGCGGGGCGCTGTTCGTGAACCGCCTCGGCCTCGACGGCACGCATGTGCCGTTCCGCGGTGCGGCACAGATCATCCCCGCGATGCTGGCCGGCGACCTGACCTGCGCAATGGATAATCTCGCAAGCTATGTGCCCGTCATCCAGGAAGGCCGCATGAAGGCTTTCGCGATCACCGGCGCTGAACGCTGGCCGACCCTGCCCGACGTTCCGGTTATGGCGGAGGTGGGTGTGCCTGATTTCGTGGTCACCAGCTGGTGCGCCATGGCTTTCCCCGCGGGCACCCCGGCTCCGATCGTGGAGCGCGCAGCGGCGACAATGCGCGAGATCGGCCAGGACCCGGCGATGCAGGAACGGTTCCTGCGCACCGGCGCACGCTGCGTCTGGAGCACCCCCGCCGACGTGACGGCCCGCGTCGAGCGCGAGCGCCCCATGTGGCAGGAGGTGGTGCGGATTTCCGGCGCGCGGTTGGAATAGGGATTGGGGCGCAAGCTGCTTCGGGGCGGTGATATCACTCGCGTCACAGCCAGCTCGTCATCGCAGTCGCAGGCCATCAAGATCACCTTTCGAGGTGATCTTGTCCGGCGGCGGAGCACCGAAGAGGTAGACGCCTCGGAGGAGGCGGGCCAGAAGGGCCGCCTCCTCCCTCTTCTCCTTGCCTGATAAGGCTTGCTTGAAGTCCGCCTGGCCGGGGACCGAAGAGGAGATAAGCGCGATGCATCCATCTGAGCCTTGCTTTGGCAGGCTGGCCGGTGATGGACGTCGGCCCGGCCTGGGCGAGGAGTGCTTCCACGACCTTCTCACGGCACCCGGCGGCACACGGATCGAGCGGATTGTCTCGCGTGGCAGCGCAAGCCCTCCGGGCTTCTGGTACGAACAGGATTGGGACGAGTTCGTGCTGATCCTTTCAGGCGCTGCCGTACTGGCATTCCCCGACGGCACCGAACGACGGATGGAGGCCGGCGACTACGCCATTCTGCCCGCCTTCTACCGCCACCGGGTCGCCTGGACGGACCCCGACAGAGAGACGCTTTGGCTCGCAGTCCATATGCCGCCGCAATCGCCAGATGCGCCCGAACTTGGCAAGGAGCCGGGAACCAGTGCCTTGCCTTAACGATGTCCGCATCCTGACTTCTGGAAGCGGTGACGATCTCCACCCAGTACGCGCTAATCCCAACGCTGCTGGTAGGAAAAGGTCGGCAATTTCCAACCACCCCAGATCGCCATCAAGCGCAATACCAGACCACTGGCAAAGGTAACTGCTGTATTGATGTCGGCTTCCACGCCAAGCTCGCGCAAGCTTAGGAAGAGAATGCAGGCGAAAAGCGAAACGCTCGCATAAAGTTCACGCCGAAACACCACCGGCACCTGATTGCAGAGCACATCACGCAGGATACCGCCAGAAATGCCGGTGATCATGCCCGACATGATGGCCACGACGATCGGGTAATCCATCTCCAGCGCGGCATTGCAGCCAATGAGAGAGAAGGCAATCAGCCCCATCGCATCGAGCACCAGAAACACATGCTTGAGGCGCCGCATATAGGATGCGCCCACAATGGTAAGCAGGCCGGCGAATACGACGAGGTAAACATATTCCGGATGCTGGGTCCATCCGACAGGAAAGCGCCCGAGCAAGATGTCGCGGATCGTGCCCCCACCCAACGCAGTAACGAAGGCAATAACGGCAACGCCGAAGATGTCCATATTCCGGCGCCCTGCCGCGAGTGCGCCAGACATTGCCTCGGCGGTGATGGCGACCACGTAGATGACCGTCAGCATAGGCACCGAAGGGAGGAACGAATACATCGGGAGAGACTCCGAACGGAGGCCTGGCGCGCAGCCCTGCGGATCCTGGATTGCCTCTCCCTCTGTCCTTTTACCTGAGAGATTCGGCTCCATACGGAACCTGCCCCTTCGGTGGGCCGAAGACGGTGCGAACGCGGCACCTCGGCCTCTCTCCAGACGGCAACACTTTTCTGCGGTTCGGCTTGCCTGAGCGATTATGGGAGTTTGCGCCTTCGGCGGGGGCTGAAGCCGCCCCTCTCTCCCGCAGAACGAGACGTTTGTTAGGGGACGGCCGGGGCCTGTCAAGCGTTGGACCCGATGAGGGGCGACAAGCCAGGATTGGCAGGGCGAGGAGGGCAGGCGGCCCGCTCCCCTGCCAGCACCCCGAACACAGCCGCGTCATCGCCCATGGCCTCTCATCCAGGCAATCTTCGCCATAACGCCGGTCTATGTGCCTTTCCCCCCAGGGCGGGTATGCTGGGAGCAGCAGCGGCGGAGCCGCCCTCGCTGGAGGATTTATGGCGCTGGTCAAGACATCTGCACTTACCCGCAGCAGCAGAGCGCCGGCGGTCCCGCATGACAGCCCCCCAGACGTCCCGCAGCACCCCGCTGCCGGAGCGGCGACTCGCCGGGCCATGGACCGCTCTCGCGCCCGCCGTCAGAAGGCGGCCGAGCGGATCGGCGCCGCGTCGGAGCAACTGGCGGCCGGCGTCAGCGAGGCCTCGGCGGCGGCCGAGGAGTTGCGCCGCGCGCTGGAGCAGATCGCCTCCGCCTCGGAGGAGGCGGCAGGCGCCACGCAGGAGAGCCACGGCACCATCAGCAGCCTGGGCTCGGCCTTCGCACAGGCCCGGGGCCGGGCCGACGAGTCACGTCGCATTACCGCGGCGCTCCAGGCCCTGCTGACCGAAGTGGGCGCACAGGTCGAAAGCTCGGCAGGCTTCGTGCAGGACCGCGCCGCGCGCCAGCGCCGTTCCGTGGAGATCGTGACAACGCTGGAAGGGCAGGCGACCCGGATCGGCGAGATCACGGCGGTCGTCGGGGACATTTCTGACCAAACGAATCTTCTCGCGCTCAATGCGGCCATCGAGGCCGCCCGCGCCGGCGACCATGGACGCGGCTTCGCCGTGGTGGCCGATGAGGTCCGTGCCCTCGCCGAAGTATCCGAGGCAAGCGCGCGAGAGGTGCAGGGCCTGGTGGCGACCATCCGCGACGAGGTGCGCACCATCACCGACCGCATCCGCATGGCGGCCGAGACCGCAGAGGCCGAAAGCCGGAACGGGCGCGCCGTGGTGGTTACCCTCGATACCGTCCGGGAAGGCATGAGCGTCATCACGGAGAGGGCCCAGGCCGTCCTGCTCGCCGCCACCGAGGCCGATGGCGGTGCGCGCGAGGCGCAGCGCGGCGCCGAGCAGGTGGCCAGCGCGGCCGAGGAGCAGTCCGCGGCCGCCGCGGAGGCGCAGCGCGCGGTGCAGCAGCAGACCGTGGCCCTTGACGCGAGCCAGCAAACCGCCCAGGCCCTGGCGGCCATGGCCGAAACCCTGCAGGCCGATGGAACCGGCTCCTCCGGCGCCGAGCAGGTTGCCTCCGCCGCCGAGGAGTTGTCCGCCACCGTGCAGGAACTGTCCGGGGCCGCCGGCCAGATCATGACGGCCTTGGGCCAGATCGCCCGAGGCGCGCAGGCCCAGGCCGCCGCCACCCATCAATCCTCCTCCGCCATGAGCCAGATCGAGCGCGCGGCTCTCGCAACGCGTGACGCCGCGTCCGAGGCGGTGCGGCACATCGGGGCCCTGGCCCCCGGCCTTGCGGAGGGAGCCAGGGCGGCTGCCGAGCTCAGCCGCAACCTGGAAGGCGCGCTGCGGGAGGGGGAGGCGGTTACCGGTCTCGTCGGCTCCCTGGAAGCCGCCCGGCGGCGGATCGAGAAGATCGTGGACGCCATTGCCCTCGTGGCCGTGCAGACGAACATGCTGGCGGTCAGCGGCTCGGTCGAGGCGGCACGGGTCGGCGAAGCCGGCCGCGGCTTCGCCGTGGTGTCCTCCGACATCCGCGAACTGGCCCGGGATGCCTCCGGCAATGCTGACCGGATGAAGGACGTGGTGCATGACATCCGCGATCAGGTGGAGGTCGTGCGCCGTGACCTCGACGCCGTGGCCGCGGCCTCGCTGGGGGAGGTCGGCAAGCTCCGCAGTGTCGCCGAGCGGCTCGGCACGGCGGAGGCCGATCTGACATCGCTCCGCCTTGGCACGGATGAAATCCTGGGCAGTGCCGAAACGGTGCTTGGCGCGGTGCGCGAGGTGCTCGTCGGCACGCAGCAGATCGCGGCGGCGGCCGAGGAGGCCAGCGGCGCCGCCGCCGAAGCCTCCGTCGCGGCCCGTCAGCAGGCCAAGGGCGTGGAAGAGCTAGCGGCCGCCATTGAGGAGATCGCGAGCCTCGCCGACGAGCTCCGGATGGAGGGCTGATCCCGTGGCATCGGCGGCGCGCGTGACCGGGGCGCCTGTCGGCAGCGGCCAGGCCCTGACGGTGACGGTCGCCGGCCAGACCCTCGCCCTCCCCGCCGGAGCGGTGCAGGAGGTGCTGCGCCCGCGCCCGGTGACCCGCGTGCCCCACGCGCCGCCCGGCCTGCTCGGCCTGATCAACCTGCGCGGCGCGGTGGTGCCGGTGGTGTCCCTGGCGCGGCTGGTGGGGCTGGAGGAGGCTGCCCCCTCCCCCAGCGCGCGCATCGTGGTGGTGAATGGGACGGCGCAGGCGGGCCTTCTGGTGGATTCCGTCTCGGCCCTCGGCAGCGTCGGCGATGCGCGGCCGGTGGAACTGGATGCGCTGCTGGCACGGGGCTTCGGCACCCTGGCCCGGCGCGGCGCGGTGCGCGGGATTGCGCCCGCAATGGCTGGCCCGGAGGCCGAGGCCAGGGGCGCCCTGGCGGAGAAGCTGGCGCTGATGGCCTTCGTGGTGGCGGGCCAGGACTATGCCCTGGCGCTTGACCGGGTGGTGGCTGCGGCGCGCGTGCCGTCGGAGGTGACGGCGGTGCCACGCACCGATCAGGCGATGCTGGGTGTCGCCACCTTCCGGGGCGGGCTGCTGCCGCTTGTCTCGCCGCATGCCCTGCTCGGCCTGCCGGCGGGGGAAGGCGGGCAAGACCGGGCACGCATCCTCGTGGTGCGCCTGGGACCAGCTCTTGTCGGGCTGGTCGTGGACCGTATCTCAGCAATCCTGCGCCTGCCCGAGGAGGCAATCGATCCTGTGCCGCCGGTGCTCACGCGCGGCGTGGGCGAGGCACGGGTGGAGGCGATCGGCAGGTTCGATGGGGGAAGGCGGCTCGTCTCCATCCTGTCCCTGGCGAAGCTCTTCGATGACGAGACGGCGTCGCGGATCCTCGCCGACGCGAAGGAGGCAGCCGACATGGCTGGGACCGTGGCCGAGGCGGCCGAACAGTTCGTCGTGTTCCGCCTGGGGGATGAGCATTACGGCCTGCCGATCGCCTCGGTGGAGGAGGTGGCGCGCCGGCCGGACAACCTGACCCGGCTTCCGCGCGCGCCTTCCTTCGTGGAGGGGGTGATGAATCTCCGCGGCGGTGTCCTTCCGGTGATCGACCAGCGCCGCCGCTTCTCCGCGGACGGCGAGGCCGATGAGCGCAGGCGGCGCGTCCTCGTGGTCACGATCGAGGGATTCCGGGCCGGCTTCGCTGTGGATGCCGTGACGGAAATCCTCTCCGTCCCAGCCTCGTCCCTGGCTCCCGCCCCGGAGCTTACGGTCGGCGATACCGCCGTGATCGACCGGATCGCGACCCTGGAGCGGGATGGGCGCATGATCCTGCTGATCGATCCCGGAGCACTGCTGAGCGGCGCCGAGCGTGACCTGCTGGCTGCCATGGCCGCGAAGGCGGCGAAGCCGGCCGGAAGTGGAGCCGCATCCGCCCCGTGATTCGACTTCTCATCGTCGATGATTCCGCCCTGATGCGCCGCCTGCTGGGGGAAGTCTTTAAGGCAGAGGGCGACTTCGAGGTTGCCTTCGCGCGTGACGGTGCCGAGGCGCTGGAGGCCCTCTCCGCCTTCCGGCCGGATGTGGTGACGCTCGATATTCAGATGCCGCGCATGGACGGCCTGGCCTGCCTGGACCGCATCATGCTGGAGCAGCCCTGCCCTGTGGTCATGCTGTCCTCCCTCACCGAGGCCGGGGCGGCGGAAACGCTGAAGGCGCTGGAGCTGGGCGCCGTGGACTTCATCCCGAAGCCGCGCGGCGCCGTGTCGCTGGCCATGGACGAGCTGGCTCCGCGGCTGGTGGAGAAGGTACGGGCCGCAGCCGGCGCCCGGCTGCGCCGGAGCCTTCGCCTGGTGGAGCGCGTCCGCCTACGCGCCGGCCTGCCACCCGCTGTTACACGAGAGCCCCCGCCGCGCCCCGTCCCACCCCGCATCCTCCCGGCTTCCGGCCCGGCGGAACGGGTGGTGCTGGTCGGCTGCTCCACCGGTGGCCCTCCGGCGCTGGACAGACTGCTCGGGCCGCTTCCCGCCGATTTCCCCTGGCCGATCCTGGTCGCCCAGCACATGCCCGCGGCCTTCACCGGACCCTTGGCCCGCCGGCTGGACAAGCTCTGCGCCCTGGATGTGATGGAGGTGACGCGGCCGGTGCCGATCCGGCCTGGCCAGGTCTATGTCGGGCGGGGCGATGCGGACATCATCCTGGGCCGACGGACCGGCGGGCTGGTGGCCATGGCGGCGCCTGCCCTGCCGGAGCACCGCTGGCACCCCAGTGTGGACCGGATGGTGTCGAGCGCGATGCAGCACCTCCCGGCCGAGTGCCTTGTCGGCGTGCTGATGACGGGCATGGGCGATGACGGCGCCGCCGCGATGGCGCGGCTGCGGGCCGAGGGAGGCCGCACGATCGCGGAGGCGGAGGAAACCGCCGTTGTCTGGGGAATGCCGGGCGAGCTGGTGCGGGCTGGCGGCGCGGAGGCCGTGCTGCCGCTTGAGGCGATCGCCGGCATGCTCATGGGCTGGGCGGCATGAGCGGCGTGGGGGTTCCGCTGACGGTGCCGCTGAGCGCCGAGGACCTTCAGCGCCTCTGCGACTTCATTTATCGCCGCACCGGCATCTTCTATGGTGAGAGCAAGCGCTACTACATCGAACGCCGGCTGGCGCAGGGAATGGAGCGGTCCGGCACCCATTCATTCCAGGCCTATATGGCCCTGCTGCGGGCCAGTCCGCCCGAGGCCGAGCAGCTCATCAACAGCATCACCGTCAACGAGACCTACTTCTTCCGCGAGGAGCACCAGCTTCGCTGCCTTGGCCGTTCCCTGTTGCCGGAGATCGTGTCGCGGCGCGGCCCGGGCGACCTCGTGCGGCTGTGGTCCATGCCCTGCTCCACCGGGGAGGAACCCTATTCCATCGCCATCTGGCTGCTGGAGAACTGGCCGCTGGTGGACGCCTACAACATCGAGATCGTTGGCTCCGACCTCGATACCGCCGTGCTGGCCGCCGCGGCGGAAGGCCTTTATGGCGAGCGGGCCCTGTCGCGGCTGCCCGCCGATCTCCTCGGCCGCTATTTCGAGGCACCGCATGGAAGGCAGCGGCGGATCATCCAGGACCTCCGGGAATCCGTGCGTTTCACGACTGCGAACCTGGTGGATGCCGCCAGCATGGCCACGCAAGGCCAGTTCGACGTGGTGTTCTGCCGGAACGTGCTGATCTATTTCGATGATGATTCGCGCTTGGCGGCGTCCCGGAACCTCTTCAATTCGCTGAATCCAGGCGGGTTCCTCTGCCTGGGCCATTCGGAGTCCATGGCCAGGATCTCAGACCGCTTCACCGCCCGCCGCTTCGAGGATGCCATCGTCTATCAACGTCCGGCGGCCATATGAGCGACCTGCTGGAGCAGTTCCTGATCGAGGGCCGCGAGCTGGCGCAGCAGGCCACCGAGGACCTGCTGGCGCTGGAGCATGACCCGGCGGATGAGGCGCGCCTGGCTGGCGCCTTCCGGGCCGTACACACGTTGAAGGGATCGGTGGCGGTATTCGGCTTCCAGCCAATGGAACGCACGCTGCATGCGGCCGAGGACCTGCTGGATGCCATCCGCGCCGGGCATCTCGCCGTAGGACGCGAGGTCATCAACCCCCTGCTCGACTGCATCGGCACCAGCGAGGCCTGGATCGAGGCGATCGCCCACACCGGGCGCCTGCCCGATGATGCACCGGCGTGCGGGCGCAGGCTGGAGGAAGCGCTGCAGGTGCCCCTGGGGGTGGATGCTGCTTCTTCCCCCACCCGCCCCGCCGCGCCCGATCCCGCATGGCTGCCCGATCTGGCCATGGCGGAGGCCCCGGCGATTGCGAAGGCGCAGGCCGCCGGGCGGCGCGTCACCGCGCTGCGCTATGTGCCGGTGCCGGACTGCTTCTTCCTTGGCGACGACCCGATGGCGCTCATTCGCTCCGTCCCGGAACTGATCGCCCTGCGCCTGCGACAGCGGGAGCCGTGGCCTGAAGGGATGATCGATCCCTTTACCTGCAACCTTGTCATCGAACTGCTGAGCACCGCAGAGGAAGAGGCGGTCCGGCAGGTCTTCCGCTTCGTCTCCGATCAGGTCGATACCACCACGCTGACCACGCCATCCCCCGTCCTTCCGGTTCCGCCCGAGGAGCCGGCCAGAGGCGATCCGGTAGGCACCACCGGACGGAGCCTCCGGGTGGACACGGTGCGGATCGACGCGTTGCTGGACCTCGTGGGTGAGCTGATCGTCGCCAAGAACGGCCTGGGCCACCTGATCGCGCAGATGGGTGAGGCCGAACCGCGCCTGGCCCGCGCCCTTGGCGAAAGCCAGGCCGAGATCGGGGCCCTGGCGGAGGCGATGCACCGCACCGTGCTCGGTGTCCGCATGACGCCGCTCGCCCGAACCTTCCGCCGCCTGCCGCGGCTGGTGAGGGAGGCGGCCTCCGGGCTGGGCAAGGCGGCGGCGCTGGACATCCGGGGCGAGGCGGTGGAGGCCGACAAGGCGATCGTGGACGGTTTGTTCGATCCGCTACTCCACCTGCTGCGCAATGCCCTGGACCATGGGATCGAGGCCCCGGCGGCGCGGACGGAGGCGGGCAAGCCGGTGACGGGGCGCATCACCCTGGAGGCGCGGAGCGAGGGCGGGGGGGTTGCGGTGGAGGTGACGGATGACGGCCGCGGCATCGATCCGGCGCGGATCCGCCGCGCCGCGAAGGAGCGGCGCCTGATGCCCGAGGCGGCGATCGACGCCCTGGATGACGCTGCGGCCATTCAGCTGATCTTCCAGCCCGGCTTCTCCACCGCCTCGGCCGTCACGGCCCTGTCGGGGCGCGGGGTTGGGATGGATGCGGTGCGAACGGCCGTGGAGGGGCTGGGCGGCAAGGTATCCCTGGCCAGCCGGCCCGGCGCCGGATCCACCGTCCGCCTGCTGCTGCCGCAGGGGGCATCGGTCACCACCGTGCTGCTGGTGCGCATGGGAACGGAGGTCTTCGGCGTGCCGATGGAGGCGATCGCGGAAACCGCCCGCATCCCGGCAGCCGGCATCCTGCCCCTCCGCCAGGGCGAGGCCTTCGTGCTGCGGGACCGGACGGTGCCATTGGTCCGTCTTCCGGCGCTGCTGGATCGCCCCGCCGGGCCCCGCGGCGACATCGCCCAGGTGCTGGTGATCGGCGCCGGAGCCGAGCGGATCGGCGTGGAGGTGGACGGCTTCGCAGGGCGGACGGACGTGCTGCTGCGGCCCCTGGCCGGGCTGCTGTCAGGAATGCCTGGGCTTCTCGGCACGGCACTCCTGGGGGATGGGCAGGTGCTCATGGTGCTCGATCTTCCGGAGCTCATCGGATGAGCGTCCGGCTGGAGGGATCGGTCATCCGGCTGGAGGGCGAGTGCCGGGCGGAGGATGCAGAGCCCCTGCTTTCCCTGCTGCAGGAGGAAGCCGGGCGGGTGGTGGACCTGACCTCGGCCGTCCGGCTGCACACAGCGGTGATCCAGGTGCTGCTGGCGCTGCGCCCCCCGCTGGCCGGCCCCGCCGGCGACCCCTTCCTGGCCCGCTGGCTGGCCCCGCTTTTGGCGGCCACGCCTCCGGGCTAGACTGGGAACGAACATAGGCGTTGAGGACGGGCTCGCCCCAGGCGCGGCCTTCCTGGGAGCACTGCATGGCCACCACTGTCCTGATTGTCGATGATAGCAAGCTTGCCCGGATCGTGGCCGGCAAGGCGATCAATGCGCTGGAGCCGAGCTGGGAGCGCGTGGAGGCCGGCAATGCCGAGGAAGCCATGGCACGCATCACCGCGGGAGGGATCGACCTCGCCCTGCTCGACTACAACATGCCGGGCAAGGATGGGCTGACCCTGGCAGCCGAACTGCGCGCGCTGCACCCGACCATGCCGCTTGCCGTCATCACCGCCAATGTGCAGGACGAGGTGATCGCCCGGGCCCGCGCCGTCAACGCGACCTTCGTGGCCAAGCCGGTGACGGAAGAAGGATTACGAGGCTTCGTATCCGGCGCGAGCCTGCGTCTGCGCGCGGGCGTGCGTTGACCCAGCCCGGGATCGTGCTGAGCGATCTGGAGCGCGACGCCCTTACGGAGCTGGTGAATATCGGCGTCAGCCGGGCCGCCGCCAGTCTTCGCAAGATGGTGGGCGGGGAGGTCCTGCTCTCCGTTCCCTCCATCGAGGTGATCGGCCATCGCCGGGCCGCTACCCTCATCCAGGAGCGCGAGGGCGGCGACCTGGTAGCGGTGTGGCAGGACTTCGCCGGGGCCTTCCGGGGCCGCGCGCTGCTGATTTTCC
The DNA here is from genome assembly GCF_025791835.1 of Roseomonas xinghualingensis. GTDB lineage: Bacteria > Pseudomonadota > Alphaproteobacteria > Acetobacterales > Acetobacteraceae > Roseomonas > Roseomonas xinghualingensis. The sequence continues at coordinate 501,386 of NZ_JAOXLP010000001.1, read as the reverse complement.
CCCAGGTGACCAGTATGGAGCTGGTGCGTGCCGTGGTGGGCGCGGCGGTACCGGCCGAGGAAGTCGCCGGGATGGAGCAGGAGGCGCTGGCTGAGACCGGCAATATTATTCTCAACAGCTGCCTGGCCACCATGGCGAACATGCTGCAGCGCCCTCTCACCATGTCGTTGCCGCAGGTGCTGCACGGCAAGGGCGGGGAGCTGTTGCAGTCTGAGGACGGCGGGGGAGAGGAAGGGCTCGTCCTTTTCCTCTACATCAACTTCTCCGTCCGGGACCGGAGCATCCGTGGCTACATCGCCATGGTAATGGACCTTCACTCCCTTGGCGCCCTGCAGTTGCTGGTGAACGACTTCATCGACCGGGTTATGCAAGATGAGGCTTGAGGCCCGCGGCAGCTTCGCGGCGGCCGTGAGCAGGGCGCTGAAAGGCATGGTGGAGGGCACCTTCCACGCCCCCGCGCCTATGCCCCTCGGTAAAGGGCCGAGGCCATGACGGAGCCGGCAGGCCGGCGGCAGGATCCCCCACCCGCAATGACCAACGGTGAAAGCGAGCCCGCAGCTCCCGAGGAGCTGCGGCGCCTGGCTGGTCCGCTCTTCGGCGCCCTGGCCCGATCCGACCTTTCCGTTGTCGTCAGCGATCCCCGGCAGCCCGGCAGCCCGGTTGTCTTCGTCAATGCTGCCTTCACACGGCTAACCGGCTACGCGCCAGAGGAGGTCATCGGCCGTGCCTGCCGCCTGCTCCAGGCGCCCGAGGCCGACTCCGGCACCCTGGATGCGTTGGCCGCAACCCTCCGGAACGGGCAGCCCTTCGAGACCGAGCTGCTGAGCCGGCGCAAGGATGGAAGCCGGTTCTGGAACAGCCTCGTCATCACGCCGCTGATGGACGAGGCCGGGCGGCCGGCCTTCTTCCTGGCAATGCGGGCAGATACCACCGCCATACAGAAGACGTCTGGCGTGCCGAACGAGGCACGCACGAACAGGCAGGCGTTGGACGACGCAAGTGACCGGTTGCGCGCCACCCTGTCCACCTGCGGCATCATGGCCTCCTGGGACTGGCACATCGCGGAGCGCCGGGTCGTCGGGGATGCGCGCTTCGCAGCCCTCTACCGCCTGGGAGAGGAGGAGGCGGCGCGCGGCGTCACCCCCGGGGCTTTCTTCTCCATCATCCATCCACAGGATCAGATGCGCATCCGGCTCGCCGTGGGCGGGATGCTGCGCGGGGCGGAGGTGTTCTCGAAGGAATACAGGATTCTCCTCCCCGACGGCGCGACCCGCTGGGTGCATGCGCGCGGACGCTGCTATCGCGAGGATGAGAACGACCCCGGGGGCCGCTTCGTGGGCACCCTGGTGGACGTAACCGACCAGAAGCGGGCCGAGGAGCGGCTGCGGGTTGCCCAGACCGCCGGCGGCATCGGCACCTTCGAATATGTCCACGGCTTTGGCACGGCCTCGGTTTCCGCGGAGTTCTGTCATCTCCTGGGCCTTCAGCAGGCGCAGGATCTTCCGCTGCGGACCATCAATGCGGTGGTCCATCCGCAGGATACGCCGATCATCGACGTGCTGACCCGGCCACAGGTCGGGAGCATCAGTCAGGCCGAGTTCCGCATCACGCGCCCCGATACGGGGGAGACGCGCTGGCTGATGCGGCGCGGCGAGTTCCAACAGGACATGGAAACATCCGACATCCGCTTCAGCGGTGTCATCTACGACGTCACCGACGCCAAGCGGAGCGAGGCGGAACTGCGCCGCCTCAATGGAAGGCTTGAGGCGAGCGTCGCGGAGCGGACGGCGGACCGCAACCGGCTTTGGCGCCTCTCGGCCGAGATCATGCTGGTGGCGCATTTCGACGGTACGATCACGGCCATCAATCCAGCCTGGAAAGCGGTCCTGGGCTGGTCGGAGATCGATCTCCTCGGCCACGACTTCTTTGCCCTGATCCACCAGGACGATATCGGCCATGTGCGGGAAGGGATCTCGGCACTTTCCCGGCAGGAGAGCCTGATGCGGTTCGACAGCCGCTGTCGCAGCCGGGAGGGGACCTACCGGTGGATCAGCTGGTCCGCGGCATCGGGCGAGGGACTGATCAACGCCGTGGGCCGCGACGTGACGGCGGAGAAGGAGCAGGCCGAGGCCCTGCGGCAGGCGGAGGAGCAGCTTCGCCAATCCCAGAAGATGGAGGCGGTCGGGCAGCTGACAGGCGGGTTGGCACATGACTTCAACAACCTGCTTACCGGCATTATCGGAAGCCTGGAGTTGCTGAAGACACGGATGGCCCAGGGAAGGCTCTCCCAGGCAGACCGATACATAACGGCCGCCCAGGGTGCCGCGAACCGTGCCGCCGCGCTGACGCATCGGCTCCTGGCCTTTTCTCGCCGCCAGACGCTCGCCCCGAAGCCGACGCATCCGAACCGGCTGATCGACAGTATGGCGGAGTTGATCCAACGCACTATGGGGCCCGGGATCCAGGTTGAGACGGCCCTGGCCGCCGGCCTGTGGGCCACGTTGTGCGATCCGAACCAGCTCGAGAATGCGCTGCTCAACCTTTGCATCAACGCCCGGGACGCCATGCCAGACGGCGGCCGGTTGATCATCGAGACCGCGAATATACGGATAGACGAGCGGGGCTCGCGGCAGCGGGGCATGGCGCCCGGCCTATATGTTTCGATTTCGGTCACTGACACAGGCACTGGCATGACGCCGGAGGTGATGGCGCGCGCCTTCGATCCCTTCTTCACCACCAAGCCGATCGGGCAGGGCACCGGCCTCGGCCTGTCCATGATCTACGGTTTCGCGAAGCAGTCCGGCGGACAGATCCGCATCTACTCCGAGGAAAACCAGGGCACCACGATGCGCCTGTACCTGCCGCGGTACCAGGGCGAGGTGGAAAGCGAGAACACCCAGGCCGACTTGGTGCCAGTGCCACGCGCCGAACGAGGCGAAACCGTTCTGGTCGTGGATGACGAGCCCACCGTCCGAATGCTGGTGACCGAGGTTCTGGAGGATCTGGGCTACACCGCGATCGAGGTGGCGGATGGTCCGGCCGGGTTGCAGGTGCTGCAATCCGATACGCGCATCGATCTTCTTGTTACCGATGTCGGGCTGCCCAGCGGGATGAATGGCCGTCAGTTGGCTGATGCGGGGCGGATGCTCCGGCCCGACCTGAAAGTGTTGTTCATCACAGGCTATGCCGAGAGCGCCGTCCTTGGGGACGGCCACCTGGAACCCGGCATGCACGTCCTCAGCAAGCCGTTCCAGATGGATCTCCTGGCCAGCCGGATCAGGGAGATGATCTCCGGAACCTGATGGCGCCTTGAGGGGATGTGCCGGACGAGGCCATTGGCGGCGGAGGCCCCCGCCAATGGCGCGCAAATGCGATCAGATGAGAAGCTCGCACATGCGCAGTCTGCAAGGCGATACCAATCGGCACTGACACCATCCCGCGTTCAGGTGGCCTGGCTGACAGTTTGGGACAAAACCGCGCCCTGAAGCAGGCCACGCAAGGTCAGCAGGATCACTCATTCGGGAACCTCCGGCAATTCGCCTAGAGGCATAACAAAGGTTAGAGGTGAGTCATTGCCGCTGGGCAAGAGAGAAGGAATGGAATCGCCCCACGATCTTCCCAGCGCCCCATGACCGCAAGGCCAATCGCCACCCCCAACTTCCAATCCGGCGTTGAAGCTGCGTGCCCCCGTGGAGTGCTGGCGTCCTTTGTTTCAAAGCGCGTGACGAAAGAGCCCTTCGAGGCAAGCAGCCGCACGGCAACACGGCGGATTCTGGCGGAATCTGATCTCTGGCTCCTGACCAATACGCCCAGGATGCACATCTGGGGCGCCGCCCCAGCAATGTTGGATACGGCAACGCCGCAGACCAGCTGCCCCTGATGACACAGATCCGCACCCCGGCGCGTCGCGCCCTTTTGGCCTCTGGCGTGCTTGGTTTCGCGCTGGGCGGCTTCTTCGACGGAATTCTGCTGCACCAGATCCTGCAATGGCACCATTTTCTTTCCCTCGTGCCAGGCGAAGCGTTGCGGGACATCCGGATGCAGATCCTTGCCGACGGAATGTTCCATGTCGCCGTGTATCTGATCGCCATGATCGGCCTGTGGCTGCTCTGGCGCACGCGGTCGCAGCTGGGAGCGGGAAGGCACCTGCTCGGAGGAGCACTGCTCGGCTTCGCAGCCTGGCAGGTGGTGGATGTTGTGGTCTTCCACTGGATCGTTGGCATCCACCGCGTGCGCGTTGATGTTCCGGACCCGCTGCTTTGGGACATCGGCTGGCTCGTCTCCACAGGCATTCCGCCTTTGGTCCTTGGATGGTGGCTGGTGCGCCGCGCCGCACCCCCGTCAGGAGGCAGGCGCCATGGCGCTGCCGTCGCAGCCTCGCTCACGGCGCTGGTTCTGGCATCGGCCCCGGCCGCTGCACTTCCATCCTCGGAAGCAGGCCCGGTGCTGGTGCTGTTCCGTGCCGATCTCGATCCAGATGCAAGCTTCGCAGCCGCGATCGCGGCTGGTGGGCGTGTGGCATGGAGCGATCCATCCGGCGGGCTGCTAGCCGTGGATCTGGGCGACGGGGGCTCGGTCTGGGAACTCTACCGCCGTGGCGCGCTGCTGGTCGGGCGTTCGGCCGTGACCGGCGGCTGCCTTACCTGGACACGTGTCTCGGCCTGAAAGCACTTAATGCTGCACGGGCATGTAACCAGGAATAGTCCATTACGTTCGGCAGAGCGGAACAGCGACGTCACTCTTCCTCCACGATGAGCAGCCGTTCGCCACATCGGCCAGCCAACACCAACAAAAGACATAAGAGCGAGAAAGCCAGTCCATGGGTATCGAACCCACAACGCCCGACAAGGTGTCGATGCGCGTGCTCCATTCGGCGGTCTATCGTGGCCCGCATCTCTTCAGCCACACCCCCATGATTCGCATCCGCCTCGACCTTGGCTCGCTGGAGGATTTCCCCTCGAATCGGTTGCCTGGCTTCACCGAAGGCCTGCTCTCCATGCTGCCAGGACTGCAGGAGCATGGCTGCTCTTACGGTGAGCCAGGAGGCTTCGTGCGCCGCTTGCAGGAGGGCACCTGGCTTGGCCATGTCACGGAGCATGTGGCGCTGGAACTGCAGACCCGCGCCGGTTCGCGCGTGACACGTGGCAAGACGCGCTCCGTTCGCGGCCAACCCGGCGTTTACAATGTGCTCTTCGCGTATCGAGAGGAAGAGGTGGGGCTTCTCGCCGGGCGGCTCGCACTGCAACTGGTGGAATCCCTGCTGCCGCCGGAGCTGCGTGGCATCGCGGGGCTGGAAGAGCTTCACCGGCGCGACCCGCTTGAGGATGGCGGGGGCGTTGAGGCGGGGCTGAAAGTGCTGACCCGACTGGTCGGCCGCCGCGCCCTGGGTCCCACCACCCGCTCGATCGTGCAGGAGGCGGAGCGGCGCGGCATTCCGGTGATGCGGATGGATGAGCACAGCCTGGTGCAGTTGGGCCACGGCAAGAAGCAGCAGCGCCTGCGCGCCAGCATCACGGGCCGCACCTCGAACATCGCAGTGGAAATCGCGGGCGACAAGGACCTCACCAAGACGATTCTCTCCGAAGCCGGCCTTCCCGTTCCGAAAGGATCCGTGGTGGACACGGCGGAGGATGCTGTGCGCGCGGCCGAGCGGATCGGCTATCCCGTTGTGACCAAACCACTGGACGGCAATCACGGGCGTGGTGTCAGCCTGGACCTGCGTACGCCCGATGACGTGCGCCGCGGCTTCGAGCATGCCGCGCAACGTAGCCGCGATGTGATTGTCGAGCAGCAGTATGTGGGCCATGACCACCGCATCCTCGTCATCGGCGGAGAGGTGCGCGCAGTCGCGCAGCGCGTTCCGGCCCACGTCGTCGGTGACGGCGAGCAGACCATCGCGGCCCTGATCGATGAGGTGAATCGCGACCCCCGCCGTGGTGACGGGCATGAGAAAACCCTCACCCGCATCAAGGTGGATGCGCATGTTCTCGACCTTCTCGCCAAGGGCGGGATGACGCTTGAGAGCGTGCCGGAAAAGGGCCGCTGCGTGGCACTGCGCGACACCGCCAATCTCTCCACCGGCGGCACCGCCATTGACCGCACGGATGACATTCACCCCGACAATGCCTGCATCGCCCGCCGAGCCGCCATGGCGGTGGGATTGGACGTCGCTGGCATTGACTTCATTGCGCCAGACATCCGCCGTTCCGTCCGCGAGACGGGGGGCGGCATCGTGGAGGTGAATGCGGCGCCTGGCTTCCGCATGCATCTGGAGCCTTTCGAAGGCTGGGCACGCGACATCGCCCGCCCTGTTATCGACATGCTCTTCCCCAATGGGGAAACGGGTCGCATTCCGATCTTTGCCATCACTGGCACCAACGGAAAGTCCACCACGACCCGCATGGTGGCCCATATCCTGCGCCATTCCGGCCTGACGGTTGGCATGACCAATACCAGCGGCATCTGGATCAACGGCGACAAGATAACGGACGACGACGCCAGTGGCCCACGCAGCGCGCGCATGGTGCTGCGTGACCCGAGCGTGGAGGCGGCGGTGCTGGAGACGGCGCGCGGCGGAATCCTGCGCGAAGGGCTGGGCTTCGAGGAATGCGATGTCGGCGCCGTCCTGAATATCCAGGCCGATCATCTCGGGCTGAAGGAGGTGAATACGCTGGAGGATCTGGCGGCGGTGAAGTCCGTCGTCGTCGAATCCGTCCGGCGCGATGGCTGCAGCGTGCTCAATGCCGATGACCCGCTGACGCTGGCCATGGAGCGCCATGCCGGCGGGCGGATCGCCTTCTTCTCCATGCGGGGCGGGGATGCCATGCCCGCCCCCCTGCGTGAGCATGTCAACCGGGGCGGGCTGGCCGTGGTGTGCGAGGATGGCCAGGATGGTGGCGATATCGTGGTGCATGACGACCGGCGCCGACTGCCGCTGATGAGCGCGGCCGAGATCCCGGCAGCCCTGGGTGGCATGGCTGGCTTCAACATCCAGAATGCGCTTGCGGCGGTCGCGATGACCTATGCACAGGGCGTTTCCCTGCCCGTCATCCGTGCGGCACTGCAGAACTTCTCCACCTCCTTCGAGCAGAGCCCAGGGCGGCTGAATGTGCATGACGCCCACGGCTTCCGGGTGATTGTCGATTACGCCCACAACCCGGCAGGTCTTGCGGCCCTCTGCGATCTCGTTGCCAAACTCCGCCCAAGCCATGGACGCCTGATCGGCATGATCAGCACCCCGGGCGACCGACGCGACGAAGACCTACGTGAGATGGGTCGCATCGCCGCGGGTCATTTCGATGATGTGGTCCTGCGGGAGCGGCCGGATGGCCGTGGACGCCTCTCCGGCGAGGTGATCCGCCTGATGGCCGAGGGAGTTCTCGGCACCGGCTTTCCGGAGGATCGCTTGCATCGTGTGCTGGACGAGCATGAAGCTGCGGATCTTTGCCTCCGCATGGCGCGCCCGGGCGATCTGGTGGTGCTGACGCCCACCTCTGTTGAGGAGGTCTGGGCTCAAGTTCTCGATTTCAAGCCTGCAGAAGAATTCTCCATGGTGAAGGAGCTGGCTTAAGCATGGAGGCAGCAATCTGGGCGCTTGTCCTGCATGGCGGGGCGAAGGAAATCGCGCCTGAGAAGGAGCAGGCGAACCGCGCCGGCTGCCTGGATGCGCTGGCGGCTGGTGCCGCGCTGCTCCGCTCTGGCGGCAGCGCGCTGGATGCGGTGGAAGCCGCGATCCGGGTGCTGGAAGACGACCCGACCTTCAATGCAGGGCGCGGCTCCGTCCGCAACACCGATGGTGAGGTGGAGATGGACGCTGCCATCATGGATGGGGCGACGTTGGATGTGGGCGGCGTCGCTGCCATCCGAGAGGTGCGGCACCCCATTTCCGTTGCGCGGCTGATGCTGCGGGAGACACCGACACTGCTGGTTGCGGAAGGTGCGCGCCGCTTTGCCGCGGCGCATGGGGCGGAAACCTGGGATCCGGCGCATCTCGCTGAATCAGCAGGGGAATCCGGCCACGACACGGTGGGCTGCATCGCGCTCGACATGCGCGGCAACCTGGCGGCGGGGACCTCCACAGGTGGGCTGGAAGGAAGCCTTCCCGGACGGGTGGGGGATTCCCCCCTCCCCGGCTGCGGCCTCTATGCCGAGAATGCCCTCGGCGCCGTGGCGTTCTCGGGTGACGGGGAAAGCATCACCCGCGGCATGCTGGCCGCGCGCGTCATGCAATCCCTTGAAGCCCAACCGCCCCAGGCGGCCATCGAGGCGGCGCTTGCACGGCTCGGCCGCACTGGTGGCGAGGCCGGCGGGATCGTGCTGGACCGTGCCGGGCGGATCGGCTGGGCCCATAACAGCACTCATTTTGCAGTGGCCATGGTGACGAGCGAGGACGAGATGCTGCGCGCCTATCTGCGCAAGGATGAGGAAGCCGCCCATGCCTGACCGGAGCAAGATGGGAAAGGGGCCGCTGGTCATTATCGGCGGGCATGAAGACAAGGAAGGCGAGCGCATCATCCTGCGTGAGGTAGCCCGCCACCTGAAGGGTGGGCACCTTGTTCTCGCCACCGTCGCGTCGCACCAGCCGGAGGGATACTTCGAATCCTATAAGAAGGCCTTCTCCGACCTTGGCGTGACGGATTTGGTCGAGCTTTATGTCGAGGAACGCTCCGAGGCGCGAGACGAGGAGAAGCTGCGTGTCTTCGAGGGTGCAGCAGGCGTGTTCTTCTCCGGCGGAGATCAACTGCGCATCAGCAGTCAGCTTGGGGATACGCCGGTGGAGCAGCGCGTGCGCGAAATCCACGAGGCCGGCGGCGTGATCGCCGGCACCTCCGCGGGCGCATCGGCCATGAGCGACACCATGCTGGTAAAGGGCAGCAGCCAGGAGACGCACCGCATCGGCGATCTACACCTCGCAGCCGGGCTGGGCTTGGTACGGGATGTCATCATCGACCAGCATTTTGCCGAACGAGGCCGGATCGGGCGCCTGCTCGGTGCCGTGGCCCAGAACCCCCGGGAACTGGGCATTGGGATTGACGAAGACACCGCCATCGTCCTCCGAGGTCGTAAGTTCGAGGTGATCGGCAGCGGCGGTGTCTATGTGGTGGATGGCGGCAGCGTCACACATTCCAACATCGCGGAGGCAGAGGCGGATCGCGCGCTCTCCATCCATGATGTGTGCCTTCATGTGCTCTGCCACGGCGACTGCTTCGATCTGAACGACCGGCGCCCGGCCATGGCAAGGACGCAGGTGGAAGCAAATGCGGCGGAGGAGTGATGGCGGGAACCAGGGACACGGGCCAAGAAGCCCCCTTTCCACCAAGCAAGGATCTGAATTCGCGCCCCAAAACAGCGGCTACCGAATAAACTTGAAAAACCAAACATCGCCCCGTATATAGGGCTCGTCAGGTTCGTTGTTTCGGTGTGCCTCTCAGGCCCATTCATTTGGGACCCTGGTTTGTTTCCGTCTCAAAGTGAAGATGATCTGCCGCGCAATACTGCTCGGCGGTTTTCCGTTTTTTGGATCGGAATCAAATCATGGCTATCGGCACCGTTAAGTGGTTCAACGCGACCAAGGGCTTCGGCTTCATTCAGCCTGAGGACGGCTCCAAGGACGTCTTCCTGCACATCTCTGATGTCCAGCGCGCCGGCCTGCAGGAGCCCCGTGAAGGCGACCGTCTTGAGTACGATGTCCTCAGCGGTCAGCAGGGCAAGTTCTCGGCCGGCAATCTGCGCCAGGCCTAATACGGGTCGAGCGGCAGCCCTGCCGCTCCCCCAATAGTCATCGCATCGCTGCGATGGGCCTTGAGCCCCGGCTGGAGATTTCCAGCCGGGGCTTTTTTATGGGTTCACGCTAGTGGCTCGGCTTCATCGCCGCTCTCGAGCTTTGCGCTCATCTGTTTCCAACAGGGTTGGCGCGGGGTGGAGTTTCTCCTGGGCCAACGCATACCGCATCTTGGTGCCCGGGCTGCCACCCCACCTTGGGCGCGGGCCAAGAGGCTCCGGCGAAATGCTGAGTGGCGGGACTGCACGGGCTACCAAGTTCCCTGCAGACTGCCTGCTCACGCCCGCATCGGTTGCACCGCTTCGGCGGCATAACCCTGTGGATCATCCGGAGGAAACGAATGGCTTACAACCCCATGACGCACCGGGCGCTCACCTATTACGACGCGGTACCTAGCTTCCTGAGCGGCAAGGATACGCCGCGCGCCTATCTTGAGCGCTGCCTCGCCACCATTGAGATGCGCGAACCGGAGGTTCAGGCCTGGATGGCCCTGAATCTGGACGGGGCGCGCCGGGCCGCCGACGAGTCCACAGCCCGCTACCGGGACGCCCGGCCGCTGGGCCCCGTGGACGGCATGCCTATCGGCGTCAAGGACATCCTGCAGACGCATGACATGCCCACCAGCCTCGGCATCGCAGGGAACGAAAACGCGAATACGCGGCAGGACAGCGCCTCCGTCTGGGCCCTGCGCCAGGCGGGCGCAGTCATCCTGGGCAAGACGGTAACCACCGAGCTTGGAGGCGCCCATCCCAGCAAGTCGCGCAATCCCTTCGATATGCGTCGTACCGCCGGCGGCTCTTCCAGCGGCTCAGGGGCGGCCGTGGGGGCAGGCATGGTCCCAGCCGCCCTTGGGACGCAGGTAGTGGGCTCCATCATCCGCCCGGCCGCCTTCAGCGCCAATGTCGCGATCAAGCCCAGTTTCGGCGCCCTGAACCGAGGAGAGCGACAGGGACTAAGCCAGAGTTGCCTGGGCGTGCATGCCGGGGCCATCGAGGACATGTGGCATGTGGCGGCCGAGATCGCGGCGCGGGCAGGCGGCGATCCCGGTTACCCCGGCCTGGGCGGGACGCTGATGCCGCCGGCCCCGCGCCGGCCAAACCGGCTGATCGTGCTGGAGAGCGAGGGGTGGGCCGCCACGGAGAAGCCGACACAGGAGGCCTTCGCAGCGCTGCTGGAACAACTCACGGACGAAGGGGTGTTGCTGCTGCGCCGCGACGACAACCCGCTGATCGAAGTCTTCGAGCGGAGCATCGCCGATGCCGTATCAATCAGTTCAGAGCTGGTAGCCTTCGAGAACCGCTGGGGCCACGCGAACCTGCTGCGGCTCTTCTCCGGCAGCTTGAGCGACACGACGATGGCGCAGATCGAGCAGGCCGCGGCAATGACGGTGGCTGGCTACCGGGACCTGCTGGCACGCCGCGCCGAGGCCCGGCTGCGCCAGGTAACCATTGCGCCGCTGGCTGACGGGATCATCACATTGTCATGTACCGGCCCGGCACCTCTACTGGAGACCATCGTCAACCGCCCAACCGGACGCACGGGGAACACGGCCTTCAATGCCTGGACCTCGCTACTGGGCTGCCCGGCACTGACCTTGCCGCTACTGGGCGTGGAAGGCATGCCGGTCGGCGTACAACTAGTTGGCCAGCCCAATGAGGATGAGGCTATCACGGCCATGGGGCGCTGGCTTGCAGCCACAGCGAAACCCGTCATCCGCTGACGATCGGACAACTCGATCCGAATGCATGGTCATGGTGCTCACCATGACCATGCATTCGGTCGCCCTGCCGCGCCTCACATACCGGCGATAGCGGAGATCATGGTCAGGGAAGCGACCATGCAGCATGCCTCGCCAGGAACGGTTTGCCTGCAGGCTTATGCTGCGCCAGTTCGCTTCCGGAAAATCCGCCCCCTTGCGGGATTGAAATCGCACCGCTCCGCAGCTTTGCGCTTGCGCATGGTGCGAATGCATCCGCATGGCCGAGTGGACATAAAAATCGCCGCCGAAGCCTCCTGCGCCCCCGCTTACCTCCTGGCTGATTGGCCAGGTGCATCTTCGGCGGCGCAGGCCCGATCCCAAAACTCAAGGGCGCGGCCTTCAGGACGCCCCTCCTGCTCCCACAGGTGATAGGCCCGGACCCGGACCCTTTGCTCCCAATCATCGGCCGCACCGGGTTCCCGCATCTCGTATGCCTTGGGACTTGTCGCACCATACTCACCATAGGTGGCCAGGGCGCGGTCGACCCAGGCGTCATCCACCCATGTCGCGAGCAGGATGCCGCCATGGCGCATGCCCTCGCCATATACCTGGACCGCCTCCTGCGGCAGGCCCAGATCAGGCAGCGACGTCTCCTGGTCGCAATCCTGCGTGGAGCGCGCCTCCTCCCCGCTGCTGGGTTCCATCGCGTGGACCTGGACCCTCTCCCGCGGGATGCCGAACTCCTGAACCAGATGCTCCACAACCAGATCCACCGTGCGGTGCTCGTCGAAAAGTCCAGTAACGATACGCATCATGGCTGGCCCTCCCCCTTGGCACGGACCTCCGGCCAGGATCGCCTACGGATATAGGGGGCCGATCCGCCTGGCCCGATACCCTGCCTGCGGCGCCCCTGGAGCGCCAGCAAGCGCTGCTTGCTGGCAGGCCCGTTCTGACCGGCCAAATCGAAGTCTCCGCTGGCTGACCGGCAACACAATTCGGCCCGAACCAAGAGAGGTCAAGTTGCGTTTGGCAAGACGAGCATCCTTGCCCGAATGCGTTGCAGCAATCGAGCCCTTTGGCCGCTTCCTGCCCCCGACGGCCCAGGATGCCCATTGAAAAGCAAGACACAGTCCTGGGCCGCCCGCTTAGGACTGCACCCAGGGAGAAGCGCCATGTCGGATGAAAAAGCACCCCGGGAAAAGGCAGGTCCTGAAGCACCCGCCCATCGCGGGCTTGGCGAGGGGAAAGCGAGAGCAGCTCCGCCCCATGAGGACCCCGCATCATCGGGCCCGAATGCCCTGCGTGATCTTTGGGCGTCCTGGGCAAAGGCCCTGCCGAGCCCAAGCCAGTACGGTGCAACCACGGGAATATGGCCACCGATGATACCGGGTGGTCTGGCCGGAGGCTTGCTTGGCGACACCGGCGGAGAGATTACCAACCAGATCGCCAGGGATCCGGTTCTGCGTTCCATTGACCGTATGTGGAATGCAAATCCGCTACGCGACATTGTTCCGGTCGACTGGGCGGAAGTCGCCCGCGCTTTGCGGGTGGTCTGGCTGCGTAACCTGCACCGCCCGGCCGACACGTTGATGTCAGCCACCAGGCTCAATACCAACTTGTGGCACTCAGCCTTCGAGACCTGGAGCCAAGCGGGACAACATTGGCTGGGAACATCCCATTCTTCCGCGGCGGGCTCAGCGAACCGCTCCTCGGACAAGCGCTTCACCGCTCCCGAATGGAACAGCAATCCAATCTACCGCAGCGTGAAGGAAGCTTACCTGCTTGCTTCGGATTGGCTCCTCCAGCAGAGCAAGGCGGACGATCTGGATGAAGCGGAACAGCAGTGGCTCACCTTTCATCTCCGCCAGTTCGTCGATGCGATGAGCCCCTCCCTGTTGCTCTTCTCCAATCCAGCCGCCCTTCGCCGAGCCATGGAAACCGGCGGAGCGAGCCTGGCCGACGGAGCGCGCAATCTCCTCAACGATCTGCAAGCTGGCCGCCTGAGCCTCGTTGATACGGAAGCCTTTGCCCCGGGGCGTAATCTTGCTCTCTCCCCGGGCAAGGTCGTTCACCGCAATAAACTTATCGAGCTGATTCAATACGCACCCGTGCGTGAGGATGTGCACAAGACACCGCTGCTCATCCTGCCACCCTGGATCAACAAGTACTATATCCTCGACCTGCAGCCCCGGAACAGCATGGTGCGGTACCTGGCGGAACAGGGCTTCACAGTGTTCATGGTGTCCTGGAAAAATCCGGATGCATCCATGGATGGCACCACCATCGAGGATTACATGAACCTCGGGCCGCTCGCAGCCAGTGATGTGATTCGGGATATCACCGGAAGCCCGTCAGTCAATGTCATGGGATACTGCATCGGTGGCACATTGCTGGCGATGACGCTCGCCCGGCTTGCAGCGCAAGGCGACGACCGCTTCAACTCTGCCACCTTCATGGTGTCCTTGCAGGATTTCTCACGCGTCGGCGACACCGCCGTCTTCATGGGAGACGATTCACTCGACCTCATCGAACAGCAGATGATGGAGCGTGGCTATCTGGATAGCCGCGAGATGTCCAACATGTTCAATCTGCTACGCTCCAACGACCTGATCTGGTCAAATGTCGTCAACAACTATCTCATGGGGGAGAAGCCCCCAGCCTTCGATCTTCTGTACTGGAACAGCGATGGGACGCGGATGTGCCGGGCGGCGCACAGCTGGTATCTTCGCAACATGTATCGAGAGAACAATCTGGTTGTTCCAGAGCGGATCAAGCTGCATGGGGAAGCAATTGATCTCGGCCGCATCAAGCAGGACATCTATGCCGTAGGGGCGGAGAGAGACCACATCGTCCCATGGGATGCAGCCTGGCGCATCACGCAGCTTGTAGGTGGCAAAGTACGCTACGTCCTTGCGTCCAGCGGCCATATCGCGGGCATTATCAACCCGCCGGGCGGCAAGGGAACCTATTGGACCCAGGCAGAAGAAGCACCCACTGCCTCCAGCGCCGAGGAATGGCTGCGGAACGCGGAGCGGCATGACGACAGCTGGTGGACGGACTGGAATACGTGGCTTGGCAAACACTCCGGCCCCATGATTCCCCCGCCATCGATGGGAAGCGCAGCTCATCCCCCCCTCGACGACGCACCCGGCCGATACGTGCTGGAGAAATAGGCCAAAGGAACGGAAGCGATGAAGTTCACCATAGAGATCGATTGCACGGCAGAGGAAGCACGCCAGTTCTTTGGCCTCCCCGACGTCAAGCCGATGCAGGATGCTGCCATGGCGAAGATCAGCCAGCAGATGACGGATGCCGTCGCGAACCTGACACCCGAGGCGCTGCTCAAAACCTGGCTTCCTCTCGCACCATGGACGCCAGCCCAGATGCAGGAAGTCATGTCGAACATTTTCAAGGCGACACCTGGCACGAGATCACGAAAAGCTCCCTGAGCAGGAGCTACGCCCGCCTCACGAAGCAGGCGGGCGTGCCGTATGAATCGCCAACACCGCACCAGTATCGGCTTCGACCTCCTCCAGCCTCACATCATAGCCCCAAAGTGCGGCGGTGTGAGACAAGGTGGCTTCGGCATCGCGCTTTTCCAGCCGCCGCCCGGATCGGGTACGATGCTGCAGCATCAGGCGCCGGTCACCAGCCAAATCTACGTCCACCACTTGCACGTCGGCATCGCTCTCGGCAGGATCGTAGCTCCTGGCCAAGCTGCGCCGGATAGCGCGATAACCCGCGTCGTCGTGGATGGCATCGACCAGCAGCGTTGCCTCGGCCGTATCGTCAAGTAGGCGGAACATGCGGAACCGCCGAATCAGGGCAGGCGAAAGGAACTGGAGCACGAAGCTTTCGTCCCGGAAATTTTCCCAGGCATAACGCAAAGTGCCGAGCGGGTCGCCATTGCCGGCGATCTCTGGAAACCACCGGCGATCCTCCTCGGCAGGATTCGTGCAAATGCGCTCGATATCCCCCATCATCGCGTAACCGAGGGCATAGGGATTGAAGCCACCCGAGCTGAACGGGTGATCGAATCCAAGCTGGGTGATGACGTTGCTGGTCGAGTGAATGACCTCCAGAAAGGCAGCGTCGTTGATCTGCCCGGTCTCATGCAAACGGGTCATGATGCGTTGATGAACCCAGGTCGCACACCCCTCATTCATTAACTTCACTTGTGGCTGCGGGTAGAAATACTGGGCAATGAGCCGCACAATGCGGATAACCTCTCGCTCCCAGGGCTGCAGCCTTGGTGAGACCTTCTCAAGAAAGTAGAGCAGATTCTCTTCAGGCAGGCCCAGCTTGCGCCGGCGTTCGCTCGCCACATCTGCTCCAGCCACCGGGCGAGTGCCAGGCACCGTGCGCCAAAGGTCATTGAACAGCCGCTCATCATATTCGCGCCTCTCGCGCTCCCGCTTCTGGTCTCCCTTCAGGTTCAGCGGGCGGACGCCATCGTCCCGGTGCACGCCATTGCGTGACAGCGCATGCGCGGCGTCGAGCACGCGTTCGACCGCAGCGGTACCATGCCGGTCTTCGCAAGTGGCGATATAGGATCGCGCAAATTCCAGGTAATCAAGGATCGCTGAGGCATCTGTCCATTGGCGGAACAGATGATTGCTTCGGAAGAAATGGTTATGCCCGAACGCGGCATGCGCAATCACCATGGCCTGCATGGTCGCAGTGTTTTCTTCCATCAGGTAACTGATGCAAGGATTTGAGTTGATGACCACCTCATAGGCAAGGCTGGTAATCCCCCGGCGGTAGCTGGCCTCATGCTGCAGGAAGCGTTTGCCATAGGACCAGTGCCGGTAGGTTATCGGCATTCCATGCGCCGTGTACACGTCGAGCATCTGCTCGGCGGTAATTACCTCGATCCGGTTCGGATACACCTCAAGTCCGAGCTCGTCACAGGCAATCCGCTCGATCGCTTCATAGCTGCGCCGCAGGGTATGGAAGTCCCAATCATTCCCTTCATACAGCAAGGACAATTGCATAGGTGCCCCTTTCAATCAGCAGCCTTGCGCCCAAACAAGTCTTCAAACACGGGAAAGATGTCACGCCGCTCCGCAACGCGCCGCATCACCAAGCGTGGCATACGGTCAGCCAGGAACTTATATCCGCGCCACAAATCTGTTTCGCCATGGAACATGGCCGCAGATGCCCCCACCTCCACATAAGCAAAATACCGGACAACCGGCAGGATATCCTGCTCCAGGATTTCAACCGCTTTCTTTGTATCACCGCTGAAGTTATCGCCATCCGAGACCTGCGCCACGTAGATGTTCCAGGAATCCTGCGGGTAGCGATCCCTCTGAATACGAGAGAACTCAATCAGCGCTGTGGAGACGATGGTTCCACCGGTCTTTGGGTCAGTGAAGAAGGCTTCTTCGTCAACCTCCTCCGCACTCTCGGTGTGCCTGATGAAAACCAGATCAACATGCTTATAGCGACGCTCAAGAAAAACATGCAGCAGCAGAAAGAACCGCTTGGCCAGATCCTTCATCTGCTCCGTCATGGAGCCGGAGACGTCCATGAGGCAGAACATTACCGCGCGCGCCGATGGCTTCGGCATTGGTGTATAACGCCGGTAACGCAGGTCCACCGGGTCGATCCAGGGCACCCTTGCCATGCGCCGCAGCGCCGTCACCAGTTCAGCGCGCAACCTGCCTAGTTTCTCCGGATCGTCCCCGTTCCGCTCCAGAGCGGCAATTTCCTCCTCCATTGCGCGCAACTGCGTTGACTTCGGGCGCCCCAAGGCGACCCGGCGCGCCATCGAATGCCGCATGGTCCGCGCCATGTCGATCTGCGATGGCGAGCCATCAAGGCTGATGCCCGAGCGTACCGGCGTCGTCACCTCGGTGGAAAGGATCTGGTTCTTGACCAAATCCGGCAACTCAAGATCTTCAAAGAAAAGATCGAGGAACTCATCCCGCGTGAGAACGAAACGAAACCCATCCTCACCTTCGCCATCGCCTTGCCCCGTCCCGCTACCTCCGCCGCCACCGCCACTGCCGCCGGAAGGACGCGCCAGCCGATCACCCGTCGAAAACTCGCGGTTTCCCGAAAGCACGAGATGGCGTTGACCCGAGGAAAAGACGGTGTGGAAGCTTGGCTCATGCAGCGAGTCTGCCGGGATCGTCACTGCCTGGCCGCGCCCAACCTCGCGCAATGTTCCCTGGTTGATGGCAGCGCGTGTTGCTTGAGCCACCGCAGCGCGGGCACGTCTTAGCACCCGTTGACGGTTCTCTAGATTCTTGCCGTGGGGGTTGGGGCGGCGGTCAATGATGTCCAATGCTGCTGCTCAGGCGGATTGCTTGACGCGCATGTACCACTCCACCAAGCGGCGCACCTGGCGCTCGGTGTAGCCGCGCGCGACCATGCGGTTGACAAAGTCGTTGTGCTTTTTCTCGGCCTCGTGGTCCTTCTTCGTTCCAAAGCTGATCACCGGAAGAAGATCCTCAACCTGGCTGAACATCCGCTTCTCGATCACCTCGCGAATTTTCTCATAGCTGGTCCAGGAAGGATTCCGCCCGGCATTGGATGCACGAATACGAAGCGCGAACTTGACCACCTCATTCCGGAAATCCTTGGGATTGGCAATTCCGGCCGGCTTCTCGATCTTGGTTAGCTCAGCATTGAGGAGTTCCCGATCAAGCATCTGGCCGGTATCGGGATCCTTGAAATCCTGGTCTTCGATCCACGCGTCGGCATAGTCCAGGTAGCGGTCGAACAGGTTCTGCCCGTAGTCGCCGTAGCTCTCCAGATATGCCTTCTGAATCTCGTTACCGATGAACTCCGCGTAGCGGGAAGCAAGCTCATTCTTGATGGTAGCAAGATAGGCTGCCTCGGTATCCGCCGGAAACTGCTCACGCCGGATGGCTTGCTCCAGAACATACATGAGATGAACGGGGTCAGCCGCCACCTCGCTTGAGGAGTAGTTGAACGTCGCGGACAGCACCTTGAACGCAAAACGGGTGGAAACGCCGTCCATGCCTTCATCGATTCCTGCGGCGTCACGGTACTCCTGCATCGTCTTAACCTTCGGGTCGGTCTCCCTGATGTTCTCTCCGTCATAGACCCGCATCTTGGCAAAGGGACGCGAGTTAAGGTGTGGCTTGAGGCGTGAGAGGACAGCAAAGCGTGCGAGCATCTCAAGCGTATGAGGTGCACATGGAGCCTCGGCGAGCGCGGAATTCGCAATGAGCTTCTCGTAGATTCGGCTCTCCTCAGTAACCCTGAGACAGTACGGAACCTTCACAACACTCACACGATCCAGAAATGCCTCATTCGTGCGATTGTTCCGGAAGCTCTGCCACTCCGCCTCGTTCGAGTGCGCTAGCAGGATGCCCTGAAACGGAATGGCGCCGATATTCTCCGTCCCAAGATAATTCCCCTCCTGTGTCGCCGTCAGCAGCGGGTGCAACATCTTGATCGGTGCCTTGAACATCTCCACGAACTCAAGAATGCCTTGGTTGGCGCGGTTCAACCCGCCGGAAAATCCATAGGCATCCGGATCGTTCTGGCTAAAGATCTCAAGCTTGCGGATATCGACTTTTCCGACAAGGGCAGAAATATCCTGGTTGTTGTCGTCACCAGGCTCTGTCTTGGCAATTGCGATCTGCTTGCGGCGGGAAGGATACATCTTGACGACACGGAAGCTCTCGATGTTGCCCCCTGCATCATCCAGCCGCCTGAGCGCCCAAGGGCTGGCAATCCCCGTCAGCACGCGCCGTGGAATGCCGTAGCGCTCCCACAACATGTCGCCCATCGTCTCCGGATCGAACAATCCAAGCGGACTCTCAAAGACGGGACTGACCTCGTCGCCAGCCTTAAGGACATAGATCGGCTCTTGCTCCATCAGAGCCTTCAGCCTTTCGCTCAGGGAGGATTTGCCGCCGCCAACCGGGCCGAGCAGGTACAGCACCTGCTTACGCTCCTCCAATCCCTGCGCAGCATGCCGGAAGAAAGCGACGATCCGCTCGATCGTCTCCTCCATCCCATGGAACTCGGAGAAAGCAGGGTACACACGTACAGTACGGTTAAGGAATATCCGTCCCAGCCTGGGGTCACGGGAAGTGTCAACAAGCTCCGGTTCGCCGATTGCGCGAAGCATCCGTTCGGCCGGACTTGCATAGCATTGCGGGTCGGCCTGGCATGCCTTCAGGTAGTCGGCGAGGCTCATTTCCACCTCGCGTTTCCGGTCCCGAAGACTGGCATGTAACAAAAAGATGTCGTCCGGTAGATCCACCAGAACACTCTCCTTTCATGTCGGCCAAGCCGCCAGCTCAACCGATGTTGGCACCTTAACTTCTGCCGTTACAGTTGATCGCCCTCTCTTTTCTGTGTTCTCTACTCCCAGTACGGCTGCGTGGACTCGAAAGTCTAACGCAACACTCCTCCTGGATTCACTATCAACTTTATATTTGGCGCCTTCCACCTCAAGACGAGCGCTGCCTTCATGCTCGCCTTTCCGAGCCAGACACCGCCACCCGGGTGGCCTTTGAAGCGGCAGCAGCCTCAATCATCCAAGAGGACCAATCAGAGGCGGCAGCAGGACCCGCGAGGGGCAGTCTTTCCAGCAACATGTACCGCTCACAGGATGCGCACCGCGGCCTGTTAACGCATATTAATTTCATACAAGTAACGTCGAAATTTGGTAGCAGGACAAGCCGAGAGAGCGACGACTTTGTGCCTTGTTGGCCAGGGTCAAGGTCCTTCACGGCTACGGCAGCCAGAAGGTGATGGTTGCAGCGGCCATAGCGGCTGGAGATGCAGCGCCAGTCCTTGAGGCGGCCAAGCATACTCTCGACACATCAACGTTGCAGGCAGAGGGGAGGGCCGCAAGGAAGCCGTGCCCTCCGGCTGCCTGTTGATGGCATCCAGGGATCAATGCCGCGACAGCTCAAAGCCTGGCAGAAGCAGGCGCTGCCATAGCCTCGGCCGAGGCTCAGACAGCGCTTGGCGAGCGAGGTCCAGTGAGAGAGAGTATTTGCCCCAGGTTCCTTTTCCTGCTCCAATTTTCCTTTCTCAGAGCAGTGCTGCGCCAATAGAGCCCGTCCGCCTCAACAGAACCGGATCCAGTTCGGGAGGAGAGTCCGATGGCAGATCCTCAAGGCAGAGGGGCCAGCTTGCCATCGCCCCGCTCCATCGCACTGATAGGCCCGCAAGGATCCGGCAAATCGGCCTTGTTCGACGCCCTTCTGGCAGCTTCATCCAGCCAGGCCCGCCGCTCCGCGTCTCGCCCGATGGGCAATGAATTGAGGATAGGCCATCGTGGGATGCAGGACGGCAGTTGGGCCATCCTCGATTGTCCCGGTTCCATTGAGTTCTCTTACGATGTCGAATGCGCCCTTGCCGTGGTCGATCTGGCCGTGGTGGTCTGTGAAGCAGCACCGGCGCGTGCCGGAAGCCTCGGGCCGCTCCTCCGCCGGATCGAGGAAACGGGAACGCCTGCGCTCGTTTTCCTGAACAAGATCGATGCGCTGACAGGAACGGTCCGCGAAGCTCTCGCCGCACTGCAGGCACACACGCGGCGAAAGCTGGTGCTCCGGCAGGTCCCGATCCGTGAGGGAGAAATGGTCACGGGCTATGTCGATCTCGTGAGCGAGCGATCCTATCGCTACCGCCGGGGCGAGCCTTCCGAACGCATCGCCCTGCCGGAATCCATGCAGGTCCGAAAGAACGAGGCTCGCGGCGCGCTTCTGGAGCTGCTGGCCGACCATGACGACGCCTTGCTGGAAAAGGTTCTTGAGGACCTTGAGCCTGAACCGGCCGAGATCTACCGCCCATTGCACCATGGTGAAGGCAATGGCGCCGTGGTCAGCGTGCTTCTCGGTGCGGCCGAGCATTGCAATGGCATCCAGCGCCTGTGGAAGGCGCTTCGCCACGACGTTCCCTCCGTATCCGATACCGCGGCGAGGCATGGAATCACGCTTGGCGGCCCACCGCTCGCGCTGGTCTTCCGCACGCTTCAGGCAGGCCATGCCGGCCGGCTTTCCTTCGTACGGCTCTGGCGGGGAAAACTGGAGGACGGAGCAGCCCTTGATGGACAGCGCGTTGGCGGCATCTACCGCTTTCCCGGCGGCGAAACCGAGAAGGTACGCCAGGCCGAAGCAGGGGACATCGCTGCCCTGGGAAGGCTGGAAGGTGCCAGGACGGGCGCGACCCTGGGTGGTCCGGCGCTTCCTTTCCCCGAGCCCCCTCCCCCGGTCTTCGCCATGACCATCGCGCCGGAGGAGCGCAAGGACGAGGTGCGCCTGTCCACGGCCCTGCAGCGGCTGACGGAGGAGGACCCCGCCCTGACGGTCAGCCAGGATGCAGAGAGCGGCGCCACCATCCTCGCAGGCCAGGGTGAAATTCATTTGCGTGCCGCGTTGGACAGGCTGTCCTCTTCGGCGGGAGTAAAACTGCGCACAGCGCGTCCGCCGGTCGCCTATCGGGAGACGATCCGCCATGCCGTTGTCCAACAGGCACGGCTGAAGCGGCAAACCGGCGGGCATGGGCAATTCGCGGATGTGAAGCTGCAGATCGCGCCGCGCCCGCGCGGGGCAGGCTTTCACTTCGACGAGAAGGTGGTCGGCGGTGCCGTCCCGAAGCGTTTCATCCCGGCTGTGAGCCAGGCGGCGGAAGAGGCGGCCCGGAAGGGGCCTCTCGGCCATCCCGTCGTGGATGTCGCGGTAACATTGCTGGATGGCGGCTTCCATGCAGTGGACAGCAGTGACATGGCCTTCGCGACAGCCACCCGCATGGCCATGCAGGAAGGGCTGGCAAAGGCCGACCCGGTGCAGTTGGAGCCGGTTGACGAGGTGACGGTCACGGCTCCCGCTGAGTTCACCTCCACGGTCCAGCGCCTGCTGACAGGCCGGCGAGGGCAGATCCTCAGCTTCACCGCGAAGGCTGGCTGGGAGGGCTGGGACGAGGTGCAGGCGCTGGTGCCAGCTTCTGAGCTTGGCGACTTCATCATCGAGTTACGATCGCAGACTCAAGGCCTAGGTACCTATGGACACCAGTTCAACCATCTGGCGGAAATGCGAGGCCGTTAATCTTCCTTCCGGCGAATGATGCCGAGCGCTGCCGGGTCCAGAACCAAACGGGACAGAATCGAGAAACGCCCTAAAAATCGTTCAGCGCTGCCACCAACATGCCATGCCGCCGTTCGCGGATATGGGCGCCATACGATCTATGCGTGCATTCCCGCTCCTTTTTCCGGCAAAACTGCATCTCCATCGAGGAGCCTCAGGCGCAGATGGACGAGAACAGGCGGGTCGCGAACATCATTCGGGACTACATCGCGCGCGAACACATGTCCCGCGACCAGTTCGCATTCAAGACGAAATTGGGCAGGTCCACGGTGGACAAGCTGCTTGTCGGCCTTTTCTCAGACAAGACGCTCGCCATCGTGGAGGGCCATACCGGCCTCCCCCTGCGCGTACCGGACATGCAGGAAGGCCGCTCCACCCTGCTGCCTGACAGGCATGAGGAGCCGCAGCCGGTCCGGGCACCACGTCGCCCTCCGAACAGGCCCTCCATCGCTGTCCTACCCTTCACGAATATGAGCGCCGATCCGGGGCAGGACTTCTTCGCCGACGGAATCACGGAAGACCTCATCACGGAGCTCTCCCGGCTGCGCTGGCTCTTCGTCATCGCCCGGAATTCGAGCTTCACCTACAAGGGGCGCGCCGTGGACGTACGGCAGGTCGCGGGTGAACTCGGGGTCCGCTACGTGCTGGAGGGCAGCGTCCGGACCTCCGCCCCCCGCATCCGCGTCACCAGCCAGCTCGTGGAGACCCTGACGGGAAAGCACATCTGGGCCGAGCGCTACGACCGCGAGATGCATGACATCTTCGCCGTGCAGGACGAAATCACCCGCAACGTCGTCGCCGCCATCGAACCCCATCTCTACACGGAGGAAGGATTCCGTGCCGCCAGCCATCCCCCCGGGAGCATCGACGCCTGGGGCCTCGTCGTTCGCGCCATGGGCCTGATCAACCGCATCGACCGGCGGCAGAACGAGCAGGCACGCGCCCTCCTTGAGGAGGCCATCTGGATCGACCCGGGCTATGCAAGGGCCCATGCCGTCCTCGGCTGGGCCGTCTGGTGGGCGGCGCGCTGCTACTGGTGGCACGATACCCAGGCCGGCTACCGCCAGGCCGCGCAGCACGCCGAGGAAGCAGTCGCACTCGATCCGAGCGAACCCTGGGCCCGGATGACCCTTGGCCTTTGCCTGAGCGACGCACGGCGCCACGGGCGGGCCGTCACGGAACTCCGCGCGGCGCTCGAACTCACCCCAAACTTCGCGCTGGGGCGAACATTCCTCGGATGGGTCCTGCTCCGCGCGGGCCATTTCGACGAGGCCGTTGCCGAAACCGGCCAAGCCGTCCGCATGAGTCCCACCGACAGCTTCTCCGGCCTCTACACCGCGACCCACGGCCTCGCCCTGCTCGGATCGCAGCGCTTCCTGGAGGCGCTGCCCTTTCGTCGCGCCTCGGTTGCGTCCTTCACCGAATATTCCGGGCACTACAACACCTTGATCAGTTGTTGCGGTCATCTCGGGCTGCTGGAGGAGGCACGGACCTTCATCGAAGCCCGCAACAAGATAGGACCTCCCATCCGTGTCAGCGTGCTTCGCAAGAATCTCGATGGCTTCGCGCATTGCGGCGTCTTTGTCGAAGGTCTTGTGAAAGCAGGCGTTCCCGAGTGACCGCCGCACGATCTTCCTCATGGAAGCTTCGTAAGCGCTGCAGCCGACAATCCGGAAACATCAGGAAAGTTTTGGAAAACTCAGGCGGTAGCGCCGGAAACCATTCAGCCGCATTCTCGCATCGTCCACCAATCAGATGGGACGAAAGGAGAAGAACCAATAATAAGGACGGATGACGACCATGAGCGCAGGCTTCGCGCTCGGTGCCCCACCCGGCTCCTGGCAGCAGACGCATCACGATCCGCAGCGCCGCGTATCCAGGTCAGCGCCCCAAGCCGAACCCATACCATCACACGCCCGAACGCTGCTCCCCAGCCCAGCCTTCGCCGGCCCTGATCTCACGACCCAAGGCAATTGAGCCAACAGACACATTCCATCCACATCCAGACAGGAGATATGTCATGCACAGGATCTTCACCATTGCCGCCTTCGCCACCGTCTTCATCAGCGGCCTGGCCAACCCGTCCTTCGCTGAGGGCGACTATGTCGCGGGGCCCACCGCATCACAGGCCTGGAAGCAGCCTCACAGCCGCACGCTTCTCGCTGGCTCGCATTTCAGCGGAGAGCGGCAGCTTGCCGGGGGAGACGACCAGTACGTCGCGGGCCCCACCGCATCGCCGGCCTGGAAGCAGGGCGATAGCCGCTCGCCACTCGCCAGCACCGGGCCGCTTCTCACCAATTTCGACTTCTCGACCCAGGGGAACTGAAGCTCGCCGCCTTCAGCCGCGCCCGGCCACCCGATGGTGGCCGGGCATCGCTGCTTCCTTGAAGCATCCGGGCTGGCAGCGCAGCCCTCCCTCCTTGACCGCCGCGCGCCGCAGGATGACAGCTAGCCGTGGCAACGGCCCGCACCAAGGAGGATACAATGTCCCAGCACCCGGAAACGATCGCCCTGCATGCCGGCTGGCGGCGCGATCCCACCACCAAGGCCGTGGCGGTGCCGATCTACCAGACCACCTCCTACCAGTTCGACGATGCCGCCCATGCCTCCCGCCTCTTCGGGCTGCAGGAGCTGGGCAACATCTACACGCGCATCATGAACCCCACGACGGATGTGCTGGAGCAGCGCGTCGCGGCGCTGGAGGGAGGGGTGGCCGCGCTCGCCGGCGCATCCGGCCAGGCCGCCTCGGCCATGGCCGTCCAGAACCTGGCCCATGCCGGCGACAACATCGTTTCCTCGACGAACCTGTACGGCGGCACCTGGAACCTCTTCGCCAACACCTTCCGCGACCAGGGCATCGAGGTGCGCTTCGTGGATCCGGCGGACCCCGAGGCCTTCCTTCGCGCTTCCGATGACCGCACGCGCGCCTGGTATGCCGAAACCCTGCCGAACCCGAAGCTGGAGGTCTTCCCGATCGCCGAGGTCGCGGCGCTCGGCCGCCCCCTCGGCATTCCGCTGATCATGGACAACACCGCCGCCCCCACCCTGGTGCGCCCCTTCGACCACGGCGCGGCGGTGGTGGTGCTCTCCACCACCAAATATCTTGGTGGCCATGGCACCAGCATCGGCGGGATCATCGTCGATGGCGGCAATTTCGACTGGGCGGCCCATCCGAAGCGCCAGCCAGCCCTGCACCGGCCCGACCCCTCCTATCACGGCGCGGTCTGGGCGGAGGCGGCCAAGCCCATGGGCCCTATCGCCTATATCCTGAAGGCACGGGTGACGCTGCTGCGGGATCTCGGCGCCGCCATGTCCCCCTTCAACGCCTTCCTGACCCTGCAAGGGATCGAAACCCTGGCGTTGCGGATGCGCGAGCACAGCCGAAACGCGGAAATCGTGGCCGATTTCCTCGCCGGGCGCCCGGAGGTCAGCCGGGTGATCTATCCGAAGCACCAGACAGGGGAGGCCGCCGCACGCGTGGCCAAGTACCTCAACCGTGGCCATGGCGGGCTGGTCGGCTTCGAACTGGCCGGCGGCGTGGAGGCGGGACGCCGCTTCATCGATGCCCTGAAGCTCGTCTATCACGTTGCCAATATCGGCGACGCGCGGAGCCTCGCCATCCACCCGGCCAGCACCACGCATTCGCAGCTCTCGCCCGAGGACCAGCTCGCGACCGGGGTGTCCCCCGGTTATGTCCGGCTCTCGATCGGGCTGGAGCATCCGGATGACATCCTGGCCGACCTGACCCAGGCCCTCGACGCATCGGGCGGCCATGTGAAGCCGCTGGCCGCCGAGTAGCGGGCCATGCCGCGCGCCTGCATCACCCGTTGATGGCGGCGCGCGGTACCTGCCATCCCATCCACGGCGTCGCCTGGATCAGGCGGGTATTCCTCCGCCTTATACCGTACCCGGAAGAAATGATGGCATGCCGAGGCATCCCCTCGCCTACCTTTCTCCTCTCCGGCGGAGAAGGGGCAGGAGGAAGCGAATGCACGGACCCAGACCCATGATCACGCCATGATGCCGGCATCGCTGCCACGCCGTGCCGCCCTGGCCGGTGCGCTTTTCCTTCCCAGCCTGGCGCGTGCGCAGGGTCCCTGGCCGAACCGCCCCGTCCGCGTCATCGTGCCCTTCACCCCTGGCGGCTCCACCGACATCATCGCCCGCGCCCTGGCGGCCGAGTTGCAGGCCGCGCTCGGACAGCCTTTCGTCGTCGAGAACCGCGGCGGTGCCGGCGGCACGATCGGGACGGAGCTCGTCGCCCATGCGGCACCCGATGGCCATACGCTTCTTATGGGCCATATCGGCACGCTGGCTGTGAACCCGGCGCTCTACCCACACCTCTCCTACGACACGGTGGAGTCCTTCGCGCCCATCGTGCTCGCGGCAGTGGTTCCGAATATCATGGTGGTGAACCCACGGAAGCTGGCGGCCAACGGCATCGCGGAGTTGATCGCGCTCGCGAAGCGGCAGCCCGGCGTGCTCACCTATGGTTCCGGCGGCAATGGCTCAGCCGCGCATATCGCCATGGTGGCCTTCAACCTCGCCACCGGCACGACCATGCAGCATGTGCCGTATCGCGGCACGGCACCCATGCTGAACGACCTGATCGGCGGCACGATCGACCTGACCTTCACTGGCGGACCGCCCGCCCTGCCGCCCGTGCGCGCCGGGACGCTGCGCGCCCTCGGCGTCTCGTCGCTCCGTCGTCTTGCCAGCGCACCGGACATCCCCACCATCACCGAGCAGGGCGTCAACGGCTTCGACGCGACGCAATGGTACGGGCTTCTAGCGCCGGCAGGAACGCCGCGCGCCATCGTGGAGCGCCTGAACACGGAATCCGCCCGTATCCTGAGTGGCGAGAGGCTCCGCCAAAGGCTGGAGGCCGAAGGTGCCGAGCCCAGCCCCGGCCCGCCCGAAGCCTTCCGTGACTTCATCCTGACTGAACGCTCCCGCTGGGCCGAGGTGGTCCGCCGCGCCAATATGCGGCCCGATTGAGGTAAGGCCAGCCGAAGATCAGGCCGTGAGGATCCGCTGCTCATCCGGCGCGACGATGCGCCGGTACCGTGCCTCCGCGAATTCGAAGGCCCCGAACGCGGCGAGGCCGAGGGCAACCAGCCCGAAGGCAATCCGCCCGAAGGGTTGATCCTGAAGCGCGAGCAAGGCGCCGCCAAGGCCACGCGCCTCGCTGGGATCCGAGCGATAGGCCGCGATGACGAGAAAGGCGCCAACGATCAGGAAGACGACGGACCGCGCCGCGAAACCGGCACGGCCCAGTGGGATGACCCAGGCGGCCGCATCAGGCCCGCATGCCAGATACTTCCTGAACGAGGCCGACCATGCCTTGCCGGCCATCCCAAGGGCAGCCCCCAGCACCCCAAGCCCGACAGCCCCCACGAGCCAGCGACCGAGGGGCTGCGCCATGAGCCATCTGGTCCAGTCCCGGGCAGCCTGGTCCTCCCCGCCACCAGAAGCCGATCCGACAAGAAGGTTGATGGCGAAGACCCCAAGGGCGGCGTAGGTGGCGGCTGATATCAGCTGGCCAGTACGGGCGACCATGGCGCGCCACGTCCTGCCGAGCCCATCTGCATCCAGCAGCGACTGAAGGACGCGCCACAGGGCAAAGCCGAACAGTCCTAGTGCCACGACGGCCAGCAGCGCACTCCCCCATGGCTGGGAGAGGAGCGTTTGCAGAGCGCCCTTGGAGCCCGTCACTTCCCCACCCTGCCCGATCGCGGCCAGCAGCGCCATCAAGCCCACAAGGAAGCTGACGAGGCCACGGGCCGCGTAACCAAGGCGCGCGAGCATTTCGAGGCGGTTCTGCTTCGCCACCACCGGCATCCTCGCTTCATGCATGGCTTGCGAGGGCCGAACGCGAGGATGCAGCCCAGGTTCCATGCTGCCGCCCATGCAAGCGATGAGCGCCCATCCTGAGCGGCCGGCCAGGAGATGAGGCTCCCGGGACGTCAGTCCTTCGCGGCGTGGTCAGCCCCTGCTTCCCGGAAGTAGTTCAGCGGGATTTTCAGATAGGAAACGCCATTGGCCTCCGGCTCAGGCAGCCGCCCGCCACGGATATTGATCTGAAGCGCCTCCAGCAGCAGGCCGGGCAAGGGCAGGGTGCGGTCACGCTCCTGGCGCATTCGCACGAAATCCTCCTCGGCCATATCGCCCCGAAGATGGATGTTATGTGCGCGCTGCTCGGCAACCGTCGATTCCCATTTCGGCGGGCGTCCGCCGGGCTTGTAGTCATGACCTGTGAAGAGGCGGGTTTCCGACGGAAGCTCCAGAATGCGGCGGATGCTGCGATAGAGCGCATGGGCATCGCCACCGGGGAAATCAGCGCGCGCCGTGCCGCCATCTGGCATGAACAACGTATCATGGATGAAGGCGGCATTGCCGACGACATAGGTGATGGAAGCCGCCGTATGGCCGGGGGAGAAGATGACCTCCGCCGTCAGTTCCCCGATGCGGAAGCCTTCGCCGTCCTTGAACAGATGGTCCCACTGGGAGCCATCGGCCGGAAAGCCGGGCAGGTTGTAGATCTTCTGCCAGATGCGCTGGACCGTGACGACATGCTCGCCGATGGCCATCGGCGCGCCGAACACCTCCTTCAGATAGGGCGCGGCGGAGAAGTGGTCCGCATGCGGATGCGTGTCGAGAATCCACTCCACCGCCAGCCCCCTGTCCCGCACGAAGCCGGCCATCCGGTCGGCAAAGCTGGTATGGGTGCCACGGCTCGGGCGATCGAAGTCAAGAACGGGATCGACGATCGCGCATCGCCCGGTCACCGGGTCCGCGACCACATAGGCGATGCTGCAGGTGTCTTCGTGATAGAAACCGGTTACCTGCGGGCGAATCTCGGTCATCCCCATTTCCTGCCCGGACGCGTGACGTGGTGGTGCCGTGGTATCAGGCCCGGATGGTCAGCGCATCAGCCCGCGCCGCTCCATCCAGGCATGGATGCGGCCCGCAACCTCGTCGCTGTTCCGGTCCATCATCGGCATATGGCTGTTTCCGCGCACCCCCTCCGCCGGCAGATCCAGGATATCGGCCGTACCACCGGCTTCCCGGATGGCACCGGCCCAGCGCTCCACATTGCCGCGGATCCGCTGCCAGAAAGGAGATTCCGCGAAATGGTCGCCCCATACGATCAGATGCGGCACATTCCGCAGGGGCGCCGCGTCCGTCACCGCTGAGGGGGTGCCGGAGGGCTCGATGGCAATGATCGCGCGCACCTTGTCGGGCGCGGCCAGCGCGGCATTGAAGGCGAAGTTGCCGCCCTGGCTGTGCACGATGATGACGCAGGGGCAAACCTGCTGGACATAGGCGTTGTAGGCCGCCTGGATCTGGCTGTCGGTGGTGCTCCAGCGCGGCACGGCCTGGCGGGTGAAGGCATCCCAGGCCGCTACCGGAAAGAGCGTATCCGGAAAGGCCTTTCGGCGTGCGGGATTGGCGTTCCAGCCCTCCTGCGGCCCCACGCGGAACAGGCCCCAACCCTCGCCCATGCTGCGGAAGACCGGCTCTCCCGGAAAGATCTCGGGGAAGCGGGCCCATCCGGCCCGGCCGCGCTCCACCGCGTCGCTGACATAAACGTCATGGCCCTGGCGAAGGAAATACATCTGCCAGCCAGGGCGGCCATCGGGCGTCGTCTCCCAGGTCACGCCGGTCAACCCGCCGCCATGCCAGAGCAGAAGCGGATAGCGGGCGCGTGGCTCCGCGAGCTTCACGTATTGCGCGTACATCCCTTCCACCTGGAACTGGCCGTTGGGATCGACGCGGATGGGCGGCGCGCCAGGGGAGGGAACCATCTCCCGCACCGGCAGCCCTTCCAGCTGGGCAACCCGGCCGCCGACATGGAAGCTCCCGATTTCCTTCACCTGCAGCGGCGGCTGGGACGGCGCAGGTGTCTGGGCCTGGGCGGCGCCGATGCCGAACGAAAGCGCAAGGGCGGCAAGTCGGTGCTTCACGGGCGTTCTCTCCGGCATTCTTGGTCCGAGGGACACGAGCCTCGCCAGGGCGGGAGGTCAAGGGGCCGGTTTCTGCCCTGCCCCTGGCACAGGTGCTTTCCAAGCCCATCCCCCCGGCCAATACTGCCGCAAAAGCAGGAGGAAACATGATCCGACATCACATCGGGCGCCGGGCGATGCTGGCCGGCGCCAGCCTTGCCCTGACGGCCCAGGCCACGGAAGGCCAGGCCCAGAACACCGCGGCCACCTGGCCGCAACGCCCTGTCCGCGTCATCCTCCCCTACCCACCCGGCGGCGGTACGGATGTCCTCGCCCGCGCATTGGTCGAGGCGATGCGGCCAAACCTAGCGCAGCCCATCATCGTCGAGAATCGCCCCGGCGCGCAGGGCGTCATCGGCTCCGAAGCGGTGGCGCGGGCGGAGCCGGACGGTTCCACCTTCGCGGTCGTCACCTCCACCCACAACCTGAACAAGTACCAGCTTGCCCAGATCCCCTATGATCCGGTGAAGGACTTCACGCCGGTCGCGATCCTGTCACGGCAGATCCTGGTCCTGGTCGCCGCGCGCAACCAGCCCTTCGAGGATGTAGCCGGGCTGGTACGCTATGCCCGCGCCAATCCCGGCAAGGTCGGCTTCGGCGCCACCGAGGCGCTGACCGCTTTCGCCGGCCATGAGTTCAACCGCCGCGCGGGCGTGCGGACGGAAGAAGTGCAGTATCGCGGCGGCGGGCTGCTGATGAACGACATCGTCGCGGGCCACCTGCCGATCGGCTGGACGAGCACTGCGAGCGCCCTGCCCCACCTCTCCACCAACCAGGTGCGCGTGCTGGCCGTCTCTACCGCCGAGCGCACGCGGCTGATGCCCGATGTGCCCACGGTGCGCGAGGGGGGCGTTGCGGATTACGACGTCTCCGGCTGGGTCGCGGCCCTGGCGCCGCCGCGCATGCAACCCGCGCTGCTGCGTGAGGTGCATGCCGCCATCGCCCGTGCCTATGCAGAGCCGGCGCTGATGGAGCGGTTCCGCACGCTGGGCCTGGAGCCGAACCTGCTCGATCCGGAGCAAACAGCGGCTTTCCTGCGCTCCGACGATGCCCGCTGGGCCGCCGCGGCAGCTGAAGGCCAGATCGTCAAGCAGTGACTCGAATGACGCGGCGGATGAGTTCCGATCCTCATCAATGGCCGTGAGGACTCCGGTTTCGCGCACCGGGCAGGCACGGCCGGTCCGCGCCGTTCTGCGATCCTTCTCGACCCCGGCTCCGCCGCATGGCACTCCTCCGCCATGCGGCCAACCCTGCATCCACGCCTTCTGAACGGGCGCAACGGCGATCCATGCGTCTATGTGGAAGCGCTCCACCTGCCCGATACGATGCTGTTCGACTGCGGGGACCTGACAGCCCTTTCCCCGCGCCATCTGTTGCGGGTGAGCGTCCTGGCGGTGTCGCACGCCCATATGGATCACTGGGCCGGCTTCGATCGGCTGCTCCGGCTGCTGATCGGGCGCGAGAAGCGCATGGCCGTGGTGGGGCCGGAAGGCTTCGCGCAGCGGCTCTTCCACCGGCTCCAGGCCTATACCTGGAACCTAGCCCACCGCATCCCCGCCGACCTGATCTTCGAGGTGACGGAGGTGAGCGCGGCCGAAGCCTGGCCGCGTACATGCCTGCGGCAGCACAACCGCTTCGAGCCGGAGACGCTGCCACCGCAGCCGGCGGCGCCGGATGGCACCGTCCTGCAGCTCGGCCCGCTACGGCTGCGTGCTGGCCTGCTGGACCATGGCACGCCATGCCTTGGCTTTGCCCTTGAAGAAGGGCTGCATCTCAATGTCTGGCGAAGCAGGCTGGAGGAACGTGGTCTGCCCACGGGGCCCTGGCTCGCCTCGCTGAAGGCGGCCGTGATGGCGGGTTGTCCGGATGACCACCCCATTTCCATCTTCGGCCGCCCGGCTGATGAGGAGACCGCTCCCAGGCTGAAGCTGGGCGAATTGCGGGACCTGATCGTCGCGACGCCCGGGCAGCGCATAGCCTATCTGACGGATTTCGCCGATCTGCCGGCGAACCGTGCCGCCGCCATCACGCTCGCCCGCGGCGCCGACATCCTCTTCATTGAGGCGCCCTTCGCCGCCGCCGATGCCGCCATCGCCCTGGATCGCCGGCACCTGACAACCCGCGCGGCGGGAGAGATCGCGCGCGAGGCAGGCGTGCGGCGTATTGAGGCCTTCCACTTCTCGCCGCGCTATCCCGGGCAGGAGGAGCGGTTGCTGGCGGAGGTCGCCGCGGCCGCCGGCCGGGGCACATTCTCGGAGGCCTGAGCAAGAAAACCCGCCGCCAGCCGAGTGGGCAGATGCGGATGCCCGCGCAGAACATGCACTGTCTCGCCAGGTCGCACGGGCCAGGCGACCACGGCAAACCCCTCAGTCAGTTGCCCTGCCGCGAGATAGAAGCGCCCCCCGCCTTCGGCGCTCGGCCCCTTGGGCCATCAGGATCTTGCAAGCGTAGCCGCAGGCAGGCGCAGCCGCGGATCGCCTGACTCGCCCTCCACCTCGGTAAAGGCATCATTGGATGGGCCGGGCACGAGTTCACCACCGCATGGCCCAAAGGACCAGGGCATTGTCCGTTCCCGCGCCTTCACGTCAAATGCTCAGTCTTACTGATTACAGAGCGGATTCAGCCGCCCAGGGGTCCCACCCTGCAGCAATCCGCTCCAAAGGAGGAAGCGCTTGCCCATCTACGCCCTCGGCGATGTCACGCCCACCCTGCCGGATGCCGGCCATTTCTGGGTAGCGCCGGACGCGCATGTCATCGGAGACGTCATCCTCGGCGAGGATGCCGGCATCTGGTTCGGCGCCGTGTTGCGCGGCGACAACACGCCCATCCAGGTCGGTGCCCGCACCAACATCCAGGAAGGCGCGATGCTGCATTCCGATCCGGGTGCGCCCCTCACGATCGGGAATGACGTCACGGTCGGCCACCATGCGATCCTGCATGGCTGCACGGTCGGCAACGGCTCGCTGATCGGCATGGGCGCCACGGTGCTGAACCGTGCGAAGATCGGCGCCCATTGCATCGTCGGCGCCAATGCGCTGGTAACCGAGGGCAAGGAGTTCCCCGACTTCTCCCTAATCGTCGGTGCTCCGGCTCGGGTGGCACGCACCCTGGATGCCGCCACAGCGGATCAGCTGCGCCGCTCGGCGGCGAATTACGTCACCAATTGGCGGCGCTTTGCCAGCGGCCTTCGCCGGATTGACTGAATGCGTCCCCGGCGCATCCGGCAATCATGCCGGATGCGCCGCGCTCAGCCTATTGGCGCACGGGCAGCTCAAGATTGTTGGGATCAAGCCCCATGGCCTGTGCCGTGGCCGGGTTGAGTTGTCCAGTCGGCTGCAGCCCGCGCCCCTGCTGAAAGCGTTCGATCGCGGCCTGGGTGCCAGCACCCCATAAGCCGTCCACGCCGCCGCGATAGAAGCCCAGCGCGCGCAGCCTTCCCTGCACATTCCGCACCGCCGCGCGGCTGAGTGGGCCGGACACCGGATCAGCGGCCGGGGCACCAGCAGAGGGGGCGGGTCCCGCAGCCAGCAGGTCACCGGGATTGAGGCCCAGCGTCGCCGCTGTCGCCTGGTTGAGCTGACCGGTGACCTGAAGCCCGTTCCGTTGCTGAAAGCGCTCCAGCGCCGCCTGGCTGTCAGGCCCCCATACCCCGTCCGGACGGCCAGGATAGGCACCGACCTGCCTCAACCGCTCCTGCACCTGCATCAGTGCCGCCTGACCGAGCGGCTGCACATAGCTAAGCCCCGGGCTCGGCCCCGGCGCCGGCTGCGCCACCGCCGGCACCATCAGGAGCGGTACCGCGAGAACCAGGCCCGCCAGGGCGATTCCATGCGCCTTCATCATGCCTGCCCTCCACGATAATATTCCGCCTCAACACTGAATTTGACAACGGGTTGCAAGCGGCGCCTGCGCAGGAAGTCACCCTTAAATGGCTATACTGGACGCGCAGAGTGGCTGCTCCCCGGTGCCATGCCGGACACAAGGATCTTTGCCTTATCGCCGATGGCTGCGGCCATAGCGCCAAGCCGTGGCTCCGGCACATCCAGCTTCGTCACCGATCCTTCACGGGACCGTCACGCCGCAGTCAGCGGGCAGCCTTAAGCCGCCGCCCATGCTGATTGTCGAAGGCCTCACCCGCCGCTTTGGTGACCGCATTGCGGTCGATGATATCTGCCTGGAAGTGCCACGCGGCAGCTTCGTGGGCGTCATTGGGCGTTCCGGCGCAGGCAAGTCCACCCTGCTGCGGATGATCAACCGTCTGTCCGATCCCACAGCCGGGCGAATCCTCTGGAACGGGCGCGACGTCACCGCGCTGCGTGGCCGGGAGCTGCGCGAATGGCGGGCGCGCTGCGCCATGGTGTTCCAGCAGTTCAACCTCTCCGGCCGGCTAGATGTACTGACCAATGTGCTGGTCGGGCGGCTGAGCCAGGTTCCCGCCCGTCGTTCCCTGCTGCGCCTCTGGTCCGCCGAGGACCGGGCCATCGCCCTTTCCGCCCTGGAACGCTTCGACATCGCGGAACTGGCGCCGCAGCGCGCGGAGCATCTTTCGGGCGGACAGCAGCAGCGCGTCGCCATCGCCCGCGCCCTGGTGCAGGAACCCGACATCATCCTGGCGGACGAGCCGATCGCCTCGCTCGATCCACGTAATACACGAATCGTCATGGATGCGCTGGCGCGCATCAACCGCGACTTCGGCATCACCGTTCTGTGCAACCTGCACGCGCTCGACATCGCGCGCAGCTATTGCGACCGGCTGGTCGGGCTTTCCGCCGGCCGCTTGGTCTTCGATGGGCCGCCGGATGCGCTGGATGCCGCCGCCGCGCGCGAACTCTACGGGCCTGAGGCCGACGAAGTGGTGGATGCCGCCCCCTGCGCGCCCGTTGCCCTGCCCTTCGCTGTTTCAGCCTGACGGCCACGGGCCACAGGACGCATCAAAGGAATTCCGATGATCATTCAACGCCGCACTCTGCTAGGCGCCACTGCCCTCCTGGCGATGCCTGCCGTGGCGCATGCCCAGCAACCCGAGCTGGTCTTCGCCATCATTCCGGCCGAAAACGCTTCGGGCGTGACCGAGCGCTGGAACCCCTTCACCGAGTACCTCTCCAACCGCCTTGGCAGGAAGGTGACGCTGCGCATCGCCAGTGACTATGCCGCGGTGATCGAGGGCCAGCGCGCCGGCAACATCCACATCGCCTCCTACGGCCCCTCCTCCTTCGCGCGCGCGCTGATGACAGGCGCCCGCATCACTGCCTTTGCCATCGAGGTAAACCTGGACGGCACCAAGGGCTACCACTCCGTCTTCTACGTAAAAACGGACAGCCCCTATCAGAAGGTCGAGGACCTGAAGGGAAAGAATCTTGGTCTGGTCGATCCGAACTCCACCTCGGGCAACAACGTGCCGCGCTTCGCCCTGAACAAGATGGGCATCACGCCAGAGAGCTTCTTCGGCCGCGTCATCTATACCGGCAGCCATGAGAACGCGGTGATCGCGCTCAACCAGGGCACGATCGACATGTGCGCCAACTGGTGGAACGACGAGACCGAGAGCAACCTGCTGCGCATGGCACGCAAGGGCATGGTGAAGGCGGAGGATTTCCGCATCATCTTCAAGTCCGACCAGATCGTGAACTCCCCCCTGGCCTATCTGGACAGCCTGCCCGAGGACCTGCGCGCCGGCATCCGCGCCGCGGTGCTCGAACTGCCCACGGCCAGGCCGGATGTCTTCCGCCGCATCAATGAGGGCAAGTCCGCGCCCTGGCAACCAACGACCAACGCTGAATACAACCCCATCATCGAGCTGAATCGCTTCGTGGATGGGCTGCGCCGCCGCTCTTAGGCGCCGCCTTCATTACTGGAACGCCGCTCCGGCCCCTTGCCGGGGCAGTGTCTCCATTTCCAGGAGCCTGATCTTGGCCACTGCCCTTGCGCGCCTGCCGGATGACCGGCTTGCCGAACTGCTGCACGGCTACCACGCCGCCGCGCGCGCCCCTCGCCGCCGCGCCCTGATCCTTGCCTTCTCCATCGCCGCCCTCTCACTGCTGGCGGCCCGTGTAGCCGAACTGGACCTGCCCCGGCTCTGGGAGCATTCCGGGGCCTTCTTCGGCTATTTCGACCGCATCACCACGCTGGAATCCGGCGCCGGCCGCGTCTGGACCGACCCGGCGGAATGGTTCTGGGGCTGGCGCAAATGGGGGCTCCTGCTCCTCGACACGCTGCTCATCGCCTATGTCGGCACGGCGCTCGGCACGCTGGGCGGCTTCCTGCTTTCCTTCTGCACCGCATCGAATCTGGCAACGAACCGCTGGCTGCGCGGTACGGCACGTCGCTTCCTGGAACTCTGCCGGACAGTACCGGACATCGTCTTCGCGCTGATCTTCGTCATCGCCTTCGGCCTCGGCCCCGTGCCGGGCGTGCTGGCCATCGCGATCCACAGCATGGGCACGCTTGGCAAGCTCTTCTCCGAGGTGGCCGAGAACATTGACATGAAGCCGGTGGAAGGCGCCTCCGCCGCCGGTGCCTCCTGGCTGGCCATGCTGCGCTTCGCGGTACTGCCGCAGGTGCTGCCCAACTACGCCAGCTATACGCTGCTGCGCTTCGAGATCAATGTGCGCCAAGCCTCCGTACTGGGCTTCGTCGGTGCCGGCGGCATCGGCCAGGACCTGATCGAGGCGATCCGCAAGTTCTATTACAATGACGTCGCCGCCATCCTGCTGCTGATCATTCTCACCGTCATGCTCATCGACCTTGGCACGGAGCGCCTGCGCCACCGGCTGATCGGCGCCATGGAGTCCCGCGCATGAGCCGGTCCCCAACCCTGCGCGATGCCGCCCTGGCCGAAATGGCCGCGATCACGGCGCGCCATCCGCAACACTTCCGTGCCCTTCCTCCCACACGCGTGAAGGCTGGCGCCTTGGCTCTCGCCGCCATCATGTTGCTGACCATCGGGCTATGGCGGCTGGATTTCGCGCCCTCCCGGCTGATCGATGGCGTCGGGCAACTCATCCATTTCCTCGGACTGATGCTGCCGCCGGCTCCCGGCACCTGGTCCCGCACCCTGCTCATCTTCCAGGGTCTGGCAGAAACCCTGGCCATCGCCTTCCTCGGCACCTTGGGCGCCGCCATCATTGCCTTCCCGCTGGGTTTCCTGGCAGCCCGCAACACCTCCATCAGCCGGGTCGTTCACTTTCTCTCCCGCCGCGTGCTGGACGGAGTGCGCGGCATCGACTCCCTGATCTGGGCGTTGATCTGGGTGAGCGTGGTGGGCCTCGGTCCCTTCGCGGGTGTGCTGGCGATCCTGACCAGCGATATCGGCACCTTCGGCAAGCTTTTCTCCGAAGCGATCGAAGCGGCGGACCGCAAACCCGTGGAAGGCGTCACTGCCTCGGGCGGCGGTAAGCTGCATGGCATCCGCTTCGGCGTGCTGCCGGCGGTGCTGCCGGTAATGGCTGGGCATGTCCTATACATGCTCGAGTCCAACACGCGCTCCTCCACCATCATTGGCATCGTGGGGGCGGGCGGCATCGGGCTGATGCTGTCGGAGATGATCCGCATGCTGGAATGGGACGTCGTCTCCTTCATCGTGCTGCTGATCCTGGCGGCGGTAGGGGTGATCGACGTCATCTCGGGCCGCCTGCGGGCGGCGCTCGCCGGGCGCCGCTAGGTCGGATGCCGGCCGGCCCCAAAGGCGGCCGCCTCCAGCCAGGATGTTGTGCTGGACAATTCCACTTTCAGGATGAACGCTGCCACATAGCATCGGAAAGAACGCCGCGATGTCAGAACCGGAAGAGCGGGCGCCCTCAAGCCAGCCGGAGCTGCACCGGAGCATCGGCCCGTTCCAGCTCTTCGCCTATACGCTGGGTGGAATGCTCGGTGCCGGCATCTATGGCCTGGTCGGGCGTGCGGCCGGCGAGCTGGGCAATGCAGTCTGGCTGGGCTTCGCCGTGGCGATGGTGGCGGCGCTGCTGACTGGGCTGAGCTATGCCTCCCTCGGTTCCCGCTACCCCCGTGCCGGCGGTGCCGCCTACATCACTCAGCGCGCCTATGGCATGCAGCTGCTGACCTGGCTGGTCGGGCTGGCGGTGATGGCCTCGGGCCTCACATCGGTTGCGACGCAATCCCGTGTGGTGGCGCTGAACCTTCTCGTCCTCTTCCCGATCGGAGCTCCACCGTTCCTGGTGGCGCTGGGCTTCCTGCTGGTCGTGACCGGCGTGGTGCTCCGCGGCATCCGCGAGAGCATGGCCTTTAACATCGTCTGCACAGCCGTGGAGTTCAGCGGCCTGGCCTTCGTGATTCTGGTCGGCATCCCCTTCTGGGGCAGCGTGGACCTACTGGAAACCCCCTCGTCTGAGGGCATCAGTGCCTCCCTGCTGCTGTCTGGCGCGATCCTGACCTTCTTCTCCTTCATCGGCTTCGAGGACAGCCTGAACGTCGCCGAGGAATGCCACCATCCCGCCCGCACCGTGCCGATCGGCATCGTTACGGCCATGCTGGCCGCCACCCTGCTCTACATGGCCATCGCGGTTACGGCGGTTTCGGTGGTGCCCTTCAGGGAACTGGCCCAGGCCCCATCCCCCCTCGCGGCGGTGACGGCCGTCGCGGCCCCCTGGTTCCCGCTCTGGGGCTATGTCGCCATCACCCTCTTCGCAGTCGCGAACACCGCCCTGCTGAACTACGTCACCGCCTCACGGCTCGCCTATGGCATGGCGCGTGACGGCTTTCTGCCCGAGGTGCTGGCACGGGTGCACCCGGGCCGGCGCACGCCGCATATCTCGATCCAGGTGCTGCTCGTCGTACTGGTCGCGCTGCTCCTGGCCGGCGATATCAGCCAGCTCGCCGCCGCCACGGTGCTGCTGCTGCTGACGGTGTTCACCCTGGTAAACGGAGCGCTGTTCATCCTGCAGCGCCGCCCGGGGGAACCGCATGGCGGCTTCGAGGTACCCTCCTTCGTGCCTGCGGCCGGGGCTGTGGTCTGCCTGATCCTGCTGGTCAACCGGGTGATGACCGGCGACTGGCACGCACCGGCCCTGGCCGGGGCGATCCTGGCGGCGATCCTGGTGCTCTATGTCGTGATGCCGCCACGCAACATCATCCACCGCGCCTGAAGGAAAAGCCCGAAAGCGGGTTCAGCCCGCCCGCAGCCCCGCCAGCACCTGCGCGACCCCTTCGGGAAGGCTGGCGTCGTTCGTCACCTGCCTCACATCCAATCCCGGCGGCAGCGGCGCCTGCCGGCCCAGGCGCCGCATCACATCCTCCACCGTCTCCCGTCCCCGCGCGGCCAGGCGGGCGGCGCGAAGCTCCAGCGGAGCGGTGATCTCCAGCACCCGCAGCGGGTAGCGCAAGGCAGCCTCGGATAAGGCCTGGCGCGACAGATTGGCCACCACCACCTGCCCCGCGGCCAGGGGCGCTTCCAGCGGCGCACGCGGCAGGCCGTAGAGCAGGCCATGCGCCTGCCACCAGAGGGCAAGCCCGCCCGCATCTCGCATCGCGGCGAAGCCCTCCTCCGTCACGGCCATATGATCCTCCCCGCCCGCACCGGCCGGGCGGGTGATGACGCGGCGCAGGAAGACGAAAGCCGGATCGCCCCGCAACTCCTCCCGCGCGGCCTCCATCAGCGTGTCCTTGCCGGCCCCGGAAGGACCGACGACGGCGATGAGGCGCCCTGTCATGCCGCCTCGCGCAGCGGCGCGACCTCCACCACGCGGTCGGCCACGCGGTCCCGCACCTCCACATCGTGGAAAATGCCCACCAGCGCCGCGCCGCGTGCCTTCGCCTCACCGATCAGGGCGATGACAACCTCGCGGTTGGCGGCATCCAAGCTGGCGGTCGGCTCGTCCAGCAGCATCAGCGGGAAATCGGCCACGAAGCCGCGCGCCAGATTCACACGCTGCTGCTCGCCGCCCGAGAAGGTGGCCGGGGGCAGGCCGTGCAGCCGGTCGGGCAGGTTCAGCCGGCGCAGCAGGGCCTGGGCCCGGGCCAGCGCCACCTCTCGCGCCACGCCACGCGCCATCAGCGGCGCCGCCACCACCTCCAGCGCGGATACGCGGGGAATGACGCGCAGAAACTGGCTGACATGCCCGATCGTGTCCTGCCTCAGCGCATTCACCTCACGCGGGGAGGCGGTGGCGAGGTCCGACACGCCACCATCCGCCCGACGGATCAGGATGGCACCGGAATCCGCGCCGTAATTGCCCTGCAACAGCCGCATCAGCGTGGACTTGCCCGCGCCGGAAGGGCCAGACAGCGCCACGCATTCCCCCGGCGCCACCACCAGCCTCGCATCGCGCAGCACGGGGATGCGGACACCGCCCTGCAGGTGCAGGGTGAAGCCCTTGGAAAGGCCCTCGGCCTTCAGAACCCAGCTTTCCATCATCGGGTCATTCATGCCGCCAGCACCGAGGAGACGAGAAGTTGTGTGTAGGGATGGCGCGGGTCGTCCAGCACGCGATCGGTCAGCCCTTCCTCCACCACGCGGCCATGGCGCATCACCACCAGCCTATGCGCCAGAAGCCGCGCGGCGGCGATGTCATGCGTGACCAGCACCACCGCGATGCCGAGGTCACTAACCAGCCCCCGGATCAGATCCAGCAGACGGGCCTGGACGGAAACATCCAGCCCGCCCGTCGGCTCGTCCATGAACACCAGCCGGGGCTGCGTGACGAGGGTGCGCGCGATCTGCAACCGCTGCCGCATGCCGCCCGAGAAATGCCCCGGCCGGTCATCGATGCGATTGGGGTCAATCTCCACCCGCTCCAGCCAGCGCGAGGCCTCGGCGCGGATATCGCCGTAATGCCGCGCGCCCACGGCCATCAGCCGCTCCCCGACATTGCCGCCAGCCGAGACGCCCATGCGAAGCCCGTCGCGCGGATCCTGCCGCACGAAGCCCCATTCGGTGCGCGCCAAGCGGCGCTGCGCGGGCTCGCCCATGCCATGCACGTCCAGATCGTTGCCGGCGGCATCGCGATGCGTCACCACGCCGGCATCGGGCCGCGCCTCGCCCGCCAGCACGCGCAGCAGGGTGGATTTACCGGAACCGGATTCACCGACGATCGCCAGCACCTCCCCCGGCCAGAGATCGATCGAAACCTCGTCCAGCGCCCGCACATCCCCGAAGGACAGCGACAGCCCGCGGGCCGAAAGAATGGGATCGTCGGGCGTCATGCCACTGCCTCCGCCTGCCGCGTGCCGCAGTAATCGGTGTCGGAGCAGACGAAGAGGCGCCCGCCCCGGTCATCCGTCACCATCTCGTCCAGATAGGTGTCCCGCGCGCCGCACAACGCGCAAGTGCCGTTCGCGCGCAGCGGCACGAAGGGATGGTCCTCGAAATCCAGGCTCCGCACATCGGTATAGGGCGGCACCGCATAGAGGCGCCGCTCGCGCCCCGCGCCGAAGAGCTGCAGCGCGGGCGACATGTGCATCTTCGGATTGTCAAAGGAGGGAATGGGCGAAGGCGACATCAGGTAGCGCCCGCCGACCATCACCGGATGGTCATAGGAGGAGCCGACGCGGCCATGCCGCGCGATATCCTCATACAGCTTCACCTGCATCAGCCCGTAATCCGCCAGCGCATGAAGCCGCCTGGTCTCGGCGCGCCGGGGCTCCAGCCGGAAGAGCGGCTCGGGCTGCGGCACCTGATAGACCATCACCTGCCCCTCGCGCAGCGGCAGCTCGGGAATGCGGTGGCGGGTCTGGATGATGCTGGCCTCCGCCGTGCGCTCCGTCGTACGGAGCCCCGGCGCGACGCGGGCGAAGAAGCGGCGGATGGAAACGGCATTGGTCGTGTCGTCCGCGCCCTGGTCGATCACCTTCAGCACGTCATCCGGCCCGACCACGCTCGCCGTCACCTGGATACCGCCCGTGCCCCAGCCATAGGGCAGCGGCATCTCACGCGACCCGAAGGGGATCTGGCAACCGGGCACAGCCACCGCCTTGAGCAGCGCGCGGCGGATCATCCGCTTCGTGCCCTCGTCGAGATAGGCGAAGTTGTAGCCCTCGGCCTGCATCGCGGCGCTCATTCCGCGGCCTCCCGCATGGTTTCATGCATCGCGGCGGCGCGCATGGCACGCACGGTTTCCAACTCGCTCTGGAAGTCCACGTAATGCGGCAGCTTCAGATGCTCGAGGAAGCCCGTCGCCTCCACATTGTCGGAATGGGAGAGGACGAATTCCTCGTCCTGGGCGGGTGCCGCCACCTCCTCCCCCAGCTCCTCCGCGCGCAAGGCACGATCCACCAGCGCCATGGACATGGCCCGCCGCTCCGTGCGGCCGAACACCAGACCATAGCCGCGCGTGAACTGCGGCAGCTCAGTGCGGGAGCCGTCGAACTGGTTCACCATCTGGCATTCGGTGACAGTGATATCGCCGATCTCGATGGCGAAACCGAGCTCCGGCGGCACGATCTCAACCGTCACCTCGCCCTGCCGGATCTCGCCGACGAAGGGATGGTTGTTGCCGTATCCGCGCTGGG
The DNA here is from genome assembly GCF_025791835.1 of Roseomonas xinghualingensis. Lineage (GTDB taxonomy): Bacteria > Pseudomonadota > Alphaproteobacteria > Acetobacterales > Acetobacteraceae > Roseomonas > Roseomonas xinghualingensis. The sequence goes on along the minus strand of NZ_JAOXLP010000001.1, from coordinate 458,357 downwards.
TGGAATAGGCCATGGAAAGGAGGAAGCCCTCATCGCCGCGTGCGAGGTTCTGCAGCCGCAGCGCGCGCCCGGCGGGATAGGATAGCGGCGTGCGCGTCACATCGCCCGGCTCCACCTCCGAAACTTCCTCCGGCGCCATCAGCCCTTCCTCCGCCAGCATGGCAGTGACCCGGAGACAGTTCGTATCCTCTCCCGGATCGGCCTCCGGCGCGGGCGGCGGAACAGCGCCCTCGGCGGCCAGGGCGAAATCCAGCAGGCGGTGCGTGTAGTCGAAGGTTGGCCCCAGCACCTGCCCGCCCGGCAGGTCCTTGTAAGTCGCGGAAATGCGCCGCCGGGCCAGCATCTCCCCCGTGTCCAGCGGCAGCGTCGCGCAGAAGCGCGGCAGGGTGGTGCGATAGGCCCGCAGCAGGAAGATGGCCTCGATCAGGTCTCCCCGCGCCTGCTTGATCGCCAGCGCCGCGAGGGCGGGATCGTAGCAGGAGCCCTCGGCCATCACCCGGTCCACGGCCAGGGTGAGCTGTTCCTGGATCTGATCCGTGCCGATTTCCGGCACCGCCGGATTGCCACGCCGCTCCTCGGCCAGCCAGGAATGGGCATTGGCGATGGCGGCCTCGCCGCCCTTCACCGCGACATACATGTCCTCAGCCCTCCCTGATGGTGATGCTGCGCGGCAGGGCGGCAACTGCATCGCCCGCGCAAAGGATCACATCCACCCCGCGCGGGAAGCGCGCGGCATTCGCCGCCCATTCCGCCACGAAGCCCTCGGGGGCCCCGACGACGCGCAGGCGATGCTCATGCTCGATACCCGGCCCGGTCAGGCGCCATCCCGCGCCTTCCTCCAGGGCCTCCACCTGAAGGATCAGCGTGGCGGAGGCCTGCGGATCCTCATCCGTGCCGGCGCGCAGCGCCGCCAGCCTCGGCGGCACCCCGGCGGCCAGCACGAAATCCGCCTCGGCGGCATCCCCCACCACCGGGCATCCGGCATGGAAGCGCACCCATTCCAGTGCATCCGCCCCGGCATCGAGGAAAAGCGGCGTGCCCGCATCCACCAACGCCAGCAGCACCGCGCCGGCGGCCGGGCAGAGCGGGGCAGGCGGCGAAGGCGGGCGTTGCAGCCGCTGTACGCGGCCAGGGCGGCTCATCGCCTCCAGCACTGCGCGGAAGGCTGATTGCGCGTCCAGCACGGGATCGGCAAAGCCGGGAAGAAGACCGCTCATCGCATATTCGCCATGGTCAGGAATCGCACACGGGTGGCGGCAGCCTTGCGCGCCGTTTCGGCGCGCGCCGCGGCCTGGGCGGCCGCCAGCGGCGCCACCACCGCCTCCATCAGCGCAGGTCGCCGCGCCGGGTCCTGAAGGGCGGCATCCAGCACCGCCGCCAACTCGGCCCCGCGCAGGTCACGCCCCGCGAGATAGGCATGGCCCACCCGGCCATCCTCCAGCCGCACGGCGCAGCGCGTCACGGTCATCTCCCCCAGGTTGAAGGGCGCGCCGTCGCCACCTGCCCGGCCGCGCAACATGGCCAAGCCGATCTCCGGCCCGCGCAGGCGGGTATGGGGTGGCAGCGGCGCTGCCTTCTCCAGCCGCGCCTCGATCCCCGCGGCGCCAGCACGGGCGAGCACGCCCATCCAGCCCCGCCGTTCCTCGTTGCTCACCTCGGTCATGCGGCCTCCGCCACCTCGCTGGCGGCACGGCCCGACCAGCCATCGGAATGAATGATGCGCCCGGCCCGCCACACGGCGCGCAGGCGCGGCGCGGCGCCCGTATCGTCCAGCAGCACCAGATCGGCACGCTGGCCCGGCTCGATCGCGCCACGGTCCGCGAACCCGGCGGCCCGAGCGGGATTGCGGGTCACCAGCGCCACCGCCTCATGCAGCGGCAGCAGCCCCGCCCTTGCCCAGCCCAGAACCGCCGGCAGCATGGCGCCCTGGTGGTAATCGGCGGCCAGCGCATCCAGCAGCCCAGCCTCCATCACTCCCCGCGCGGTGGCATTGCCGGTCATGGAGGCGCCGCGCAGTGCATTGGGCGCGCCCATCAGCGTTGCCATCCCCAGCCGGCGTGCCTCCGCCGCTGCCTCTAGCGTCACCGGGAACTCGCTGATGCAGGCTCCCAGTTCGCGCATCAGCCGCACCTTCTCCGGCGTGTCATCATCATGCGAGGCGATGGGCACGCCCCGCGCGCGGGCCAGGGCGGTCACGCCACGCGCGATCTCCCAGGCGGGCGGGGCAGCCATGCGCGCGCGGGCCCGCGCCTCGGCCTCAACCGCATTCTCGCCATGGGCGCGGGTCTGGTAGCGGATGTACTGCTCGATATCGCGGTACTGGCCCTGCCCCGGCGTGTGGTCCATCAGCGAAACCAGCCCGACCATGCCGCGGGCCAGCAGATCATGCAGCACCGGCTCCGCGCGCGGGTTCGTCACCTCGAAGCGCGCATGCACGCGCAGATCCACGCGCAGCGTATCCCGCAGCCGCGCCACGGCCTCGATCAGCCCGCGTGCCCGGTCCTCGGAGCGAAGATGGGAACCGCCCTTGCCCTCGGCGAAGGAGATGCCGGCATAGGCGGTGGTGACGCCGGACGCCGCCAGGCGTGAATCCAGCTCCGTGATCGCGACATCCAGCGGGAAGGCCGCATCCGGGCGCGGCTCCACCTCTTTCTCGATCATGTCCCCATGCAGGTCCACGAGGCCGGGGACGAGGGTAAGGCCGCCGCCATCCAGGGCCGGGCCGCGCGGCGCGCCCTCCACCAGTTCGGCGATGCGTCCACCCTCGATCCGCAGGGCGCCATGGGGCACCACGCGATCCGGCAACACCAGCCGGAGATCAGCGATCCACATGCGGGGTCTCCTCGCGCCTCTCATGGGCCGCGGCATGATCGACCGAGAGCTGCACGCGCTCCCCGGCCCAGACGGTTTCGGAACAGGCGATGGGGATGCCGGACAGGTCCGCATCCACCTTGCGGACCACCAGCACGGGCTGGGCGGCGGGCTGGTCCAGCAGCCGCGCCTCCTCAGGGCTGGGCAGGCGGGCCAGGACGGTGCTGGCGATGCGGCGGTAATCCGCCACGCCATAGGCGGCGAGGACGGCGCTGGCCCCCTCCCCTGTTTCCCAGGCCCCCAGCATCCCGGGAAAGCGGCGCGCAGGGTAATGCGCGTCCGAGAGGTTCACCGGCACGCCATCGGCCAGGCCCAGCCGCCTGACCCAGAAAACCGGCTCGCCCAGCGGCAGGCGCAGCGCCTCGGCCACGGAAGGAGGCGCCGCCATCTCCATAGCGCCGACCGCAGCCCCCGAGGGCTCCCGCCCCTGCTCCAGCAGGTTCCGGGAGAAGCGCGTGCGCTCCGAAAGGCGGTAATCCAGGAGCGGCGCCTCGCGCACATAAGTGCCGCTACCCTGCCGGGTACGGACCAGCCCACTGGCCTCCAGCGCCGCGACCGCACGGCGGATGCTGTGGCGGCCGGCGCCGAAACGGGCCATCAGCGCGGGCTCGGTCGGCAGGCGCATCCCAGGCCCGAGACTTCCGGCGCGGATATCGGCGGCCAGCGCGTCCTGCACCTCGTGCCAGCCATGGCTTATCCGGGGGATTGTTCGGGTCGTCATCACGGGCAGCAGACTAGGTCATCCTGAATTCATCCGGATGACTTCATCCTGACAGTTCCGTGACATGACGCCCGCCGACGACGGGCATCCCACCCGCTCGCGGCCTCTACATTCAAAATGAATATGGAACGAACTAATTTTGACCCGGCCCCCGGGCCAAGGCGCTATCATGCGCCCAGGGGCAGGAGAGAGGGATCGGTCCTATGGTCTATGCGTCGCGCTGGCCGCGCCCGGCCCTGCTGGCTCTTTACCCGGCCTTGCTGGCTCCCCTGGCAGGCTGCGGGCTGACGGTCGAGCGCAGCAGCCGGATTGCCGCGATCGAGCAGTCGCTGCAGGAATCCCAGGCGCGCAGCGGCGTCCTCCAGCAACGGGTGGGCGAACTCGAGGCGACGCTCGAGGCCGAACGCCGGGCAGCGGGCGATCTGGCCGCCCTCGAGCAGCGCCTCGCCCAGGCCAATGCATCCCTCGCCTCCTCCCAGCGCGCCCGCGCCGCCGCCAATCAGCAGGCACGCAGCCTGCGCGAACGCATCGGAGCCGAGGAACGCCGCCTCGCTGGGCTGCAATCCGAAGCCGGGCAGCTTGAGCAAATGTCGGAAACACGACGGGGCTCGATCTCCGAAACGGAACGCAGCCTCGCCGGCCTTCAGGAACAGACATCCGCCGCCGAGCGCCGCCTCGCCGTGCTGCGCGACCAATCGACGGCCCAGGATGGCCGGCTGACGGCGCTGGGCGAGCGCGCCTCGGCCGAGGAGCGCCGCCTTGCCGGGCTGCGGGAAGCCGCGGCCACCGAAGAGCGCCGCCTGGCCGAGCAGCGCCAGCAGGGCGCGACGGAGAGCCAGCGCCTGGCCAACCTGCGCGCGACCATTGAGCAAACGCAGCGCTCGCTCACCGAGCGCCAGCAGGCCGGCGCCGAGGCCGAGCGGCGCCTCACCACCCTGCGCAACGACACGGCCACGGCCGAACGCGAGCTGGCCGCCCGCCGCTCCGCCCTGGCGGAGTCCGAGGGCCGTCTCGCCCGCACGAACCAGGCGGCGGATGATGCGGCTGGCCGGGTACGCGGGATGGAGGCGCGCTCAAGTGAGCTGGCCGGCTCCACCAACGCGGCCGAGCGGCGCCTGGCCGAATTGCGCAGTGCGCTGGCCACCGCCGAGAACACCGTCTCCGAACGGCATACCGCGGTGACCCAGGCCCAGGCGGAACTCACCCGCCTGACGGTGGCGCGCGACGAGGCCGCCGCCACGCTGCGCGGGTTGGAAGCGCGCAGCGCGGAGCTTCGGACCGCCGTCGGCACTGCCGAACGCCGGCTGGCGGAACTGCGCGACAACACCTCCACGGAGGAGCGCCGCCTGCAGGCCGTGCGCGCCGAGGCGCAGGCCGCCGAGACGAACCTGACGGCCCGGCGCGCGGCGTTGACCGAGACGGAGGGGCAGCTCGCGGCGATGGAGAGGGCTCGGCAGGAGCAGACCCAGCTGCGTGAGCAGGCGCAGAGCCTGCGCATCGAGGTCCGGGAACTGGAGCAGCGACGCCAGCAACTGGGCACCCAGATCGCCGAGGCCCAGTCGCGGCTCGAACAGCAGCGCCGCGAACTCTCCGAGCTGGATACCCAATTGGTGCGTGAGCGCCGGCTCATCCAGCAGCAGGTGGCCCCGACCGGCCGCACCGGCCCGGATCCGGCAACGGACAAGGCGGCGGAGCCCAGCAGCCGCTGAGGCGCGGCGCCCGGGGCTTTTCCGTCCGGATACCTTCATTCCGGACGCTCCTGGTTGTTCGCAGAAGAGCGGCTTCACCCCTCCAGGGGATCCACCTAATCCTGGATGACGGCGATGGCGCTCATTTCGATCAGGGCGTCAGGCGTCGTCATCTTCGGCGTCTCCACCATGGTGGAGGCCGGGGGTGCGCCGGTGAAATAGCGGCGGCGCACCCGATGGATCGCGTCGAAATGCTCCATGTTCCGCACGAAGACATCGACGCGGCAGATATCGTCCATCGTGCCGCCCGCCGCCTCCATCGCGGCCTTCACGTTCTCGCAGACCTGGATGGTCTGGCGCTCGATATCGCCCGCATCGACGATCCGGCCATCCGCATCCTTGGCCAACATGCCCGAGACGAAGACGAGCCTGCCCCGGGCCTCGACAACCGTCGCATGGGCGAAATGCCCGCTGGGCTTTCCGATCCGGTCCGAGATGATCTGGGCCTTGGCCATGGGTGGGGTTTCCTTCCCTTCGCGCCTCGTCGGGAAACGGCCCGAAGCGGCACGCGGATCTTTCACGCCACCGCACGGCCTGGCTAGAAAGACCCGCCCGTCCGGAAGTCGCCCCCGCCACCGCCGAAGCCGCCGCCGGTCTGGAAGCCCCCATCGCTTCCAAAGCCGCCTCCCCCCGTGCCGCCGCCCCACACCCCACCGTCCCAGCCATCGGGCGAGCCTCCCCACGGCCCGCCGGGCATCCGGTGCTGCTCCATCCGGTCCCAGAAGCCGCCACGGCTCAACGCCCCGCCCAGGACCTGCCCGAGCAGCATCCCCAGCAGCGCGCCGTTTCCAAAATTCCAGTGGCTGCCACCATAGCCCCGCTGGCGCATCTCCTGGCGTAGTGAGAGAAGCTGCTGCACCCGCTCCCGTGCCGCCTGCACCTCCGCCCGCCGCTGGGCCAGCTGTGGTTCCAGCGCTGCGCGCTCGGCGCCCGCATGCGCCATCCGGGCGACGATGGCGTCATCCTGCACTGTCGGGGTGCGCGCCGCCGCTTCGCGCAACGCACGGAGGCTCTGCTGCGACAGGGCAGTTTGCAGCACCTCCATGGCCTCGCGCATGCCCGCATTCTCATCGGCCAGAGCGGCGCGGCGGCGCTCCGCCTCGTCCAGGGCGGCATGCGCCGCCTCCACGGCATCCTCCGCCTGCTCTAGCGCAGCCCGGATGGCCGGAAGCTCCCCTCCGGCCTGCCCGGTGATGCTGCGCCGCTCATAAGCCTTCAGAGCCGCGGCCTGTTCCTCCGCCACCTGCCGCATGCGGCTGGCATGGCCCGCAAGACGCTCCGGCAACTCCGTCAGCAAGGCATAGGAACGCCGCGCCGGCTCGTATCGCGCCACGCGGGCGACGAAGCCATCCATCATGCGCGTGAAGCCACCGGCACGATATTCAGCAGTGCCGTAACCGCGCTGCCAGAGATAGGCGAAGAGCGGATCCTCCATGTAAGGCCGCCCCTTTTCTTCGCGGTCCCGCCGGGCGAAATCGGCCTTCTGCCGGGCATGCTCGGCCACACGCGCAGCCTCGGCCGCCGCATCGCGCAAGCGAATCCATTCGGGATCCGCCGCCAGCCTCTCCCGCGCGGCGGCAGCCTCCCGCTTCGCTGCTTCCTCCGCCTCCGGCAACCGCCGCGCCTCGCGGTCGCGCGCCGCGGTCGCCTCCGCCAGCGCCCGCCGCTTCCCGGCCAGTTCCTCCTCCGCGGCTGCGGCGGCGCGGGAGCGTTCCTCCAGCACCGCCCGGGCACGGGCGCTGGCGGCATCCAGCCTCTCCACCGCGGCGCCGCCATCCTTGCCCAGCATGTCCAGCCGCAGCCGCGCCAGTTCACGTAGCGCCTGCGCCTCGGCAGTGCGCAATGCATCCAGCCTAGCGCTCAGCCTGTCGAACTCCGCCTGCGTGGCGGCAGCCTGGCGTTCCGCGCCAGCCAGGCTTTCATCAAAGCTTTGCAGCAGCTGAGATCCGTTCAGCACCGGGGCGCCCCTCCTACCATTGCAGGATGGCCCCGCCCGTACTGCGAATGTTCCATTCCGGCGCCGTCTGGCCGGCGCGCTTCCGGCCAACCACCGGGTCCTGGATCACCCCGTCCGCCAGCTTGTCCTGCCGCACCCGCTCGAACTCCTCCGGCGTCACGCGCAGCCCCCAGCGTGAGGTGATGGCGGAGCGCCCGTCCTCCTCCGAAGTGATCGGCACCTCCACCAGCTGCCCATCCGGTCCCACCGCCTCCACGATGAGGTAGAAGTTCCGCGCCCGCAGATTGGTCGGCGGAATGCGCCAGACGCCGGTGGGCTCGCCGGGCCGCGAGACGATTCGCACCGTGTATTCCTGTGCCAGGTTCCGCTGCAGCGCCTGCAGGCGCGAGAACCTGTCGCGCGCATCCGCCAGCGCACCTGCCCGCGCCGCAGCCTCGCCTTCAGAGACAAGCCTGTCGGCCTGGGCCAGCACATCCGGCGCCTGGGTCGTCGCGGCGATACGCGCGCGCTCGGCCCGCAATCCCGCCGGGATGCCGGTGCTGAGTTCCTCCTGCTGGGCCACCCGTGCCCGCTCGGCAGGCAGGTTCACGCCGAAATACCAGCCGCCGCCCAGCAGCAGCACCGCGCCCAGCGCGAAGGCCAGGCCCCGCCCCCAGCGTCCCCGCGCCACCCAGGCCTTCGCCAGGCTGCGCGAGAAGGAGGGCGGCGTCGGCCGGTAGGCGAAGCGCTGCTCCTCCAGCGCCGCCACCCCCTGCTCGATGATGCGGTCGGGAACCTCAATGCCCTGTGTGGCGTAGATCTCCTGCAAACGCCGCTTCAGCTGCTCCCGCCGCGCATCACCCTGCAACTCGCGCTCGACCAGGCGCTCGGCATGGCGGAGCGTGTCCACCACATCCATCGCCAGCATCGTGTCGTCGAGCACAGGCGCCCCGGCCGGGCCGCCGCGCATGGCTCCGGACGGCGGTGCCCCGGCGGGGGGAACCGCCGTTTCAGGCGGCATTCGCGGGCAGCGCCGTGCCTTCGCGCGCAAGCCGCGCGAGGCGGCGCTTCGCCTCCTCGACCGAGCGGCTGATCTCCTGGCTGTTCTCCGTCGCGGCGCGGCGCATCTCGTCGATGATCTCGCGCGAACGTTCCTGATAGGACACCACGGAATCTACCAGCCGCTTCACCGCATCGGCCCGGATGGTCGGGCCATAGCCGGCGCGGATCGCATCCTCCTGCACCTTGCCACCGATATCGGCCAGCACCTCCAGGCTCTGGTTCACGCCGGCCTTCATGCCCTCCAGCGTGCGCGTGCTCTCATTCAGCCCGTGCAGCCCGGTGAAGGTGGCGGTCAGCGCCGTCAGCACCGCCTCATTGGTGGAGAAGAAGGAGACGGATTGCTGCCACACGCGTTCCTTCGCGCTGGTGGTCTGCACCAGCCGGGCCATGATGACCTCGGAGGTGTTGTAGGACACCGTCAGATTGTCCGAGAGATCCTTGGCGACCTGATAGACGCCCTCCTCCGCCTGAAGCGCCCGCAGCGCCTCGTCCCGCGCCAGTTCCAGCCGGGCGCGTTCGGGCGGCGCGGCGTCGTTGGCAGCCTCCACGGCCTTGGACGCCTCGTCCATGCGCGTCCGCGCCGCCTCCAGCCGCGCCTGCGCCTTCTGCAGCACCTCATAGGCCATCACCTCGGCCTCCTTCATCGCGCCCCGGAAGTCGCGATAGGCCTCAAGGATGGCGTGCTCGCGCTCCACCTGCTCCCGGGTGTCGCGCGACACCTCGACATAGGTGCCGCGGATCTTGTCGAAGCGGTCGGAGATATCGCCGCGCGTCACCTTCTGCCAGACGTTGGAAAGCCGCTCCATCGTGCTGATGCGGCCATCCTCCACCTGGGTCACCATCTCCCGCGCGTCGTCGCGGATGGAGTTGAAAGCTTCGGTGATCCGCTCGTAGCGCTGGCCGATCTCCACCGCGCGGATCTGCTCGCGAACCATCTCGTTGAAATGTGTTGCCTGCACCAGGACGCGGGCGATCAGCGCCACACGGCCCGGATCGAGGTCGCTGATCTTCTGCAGCAGCCCTGTGATCGGGTTCTCCTCCCCTGCCCCCGGCGCGGGCAGCGGTAGGCCCATGTCGCGGAGGGCGGTCATCGCCTTGTCCAGATAGCGCATGGGTTGGGCGACGGCGGTACCGGTGGCCTGTTGCTGCATGGCGTTCAACCCTCCTCGTCACCGCCCGGCGGGTGGCGCAGGCGGTGCGAGGCCATAACTCCCAGCGCTCCGGCCGGTTCCATTCCGCCTCTACCGTCCCCGGTGCTGCACCCAGCCGAGATAGAGGCCCGAGCAGACGATGATCGCCGCCCCGGCCCAGGTGTAGGCATCCGGCAGGTCCCGGAAGACGAACCAGCCCACGGCCACCGAGCCGATCAACTGGAAGTACTGGAAGGGCGAGATGATATTGGCCGGCGCATGGAGCATGGCCCGTGCCACGAAGTAATGCCCAATCGCCCCGAAGGCGCCGCAGCCGAGGAACATGCCGAGATCCGCCAGGCTCGCCGGGGTCTTCCAGACGAAGGGCAGCGTCAGCATCAGCCCGAACGCCCCCACCAGGGGGCACCAGAGCGTGGAGGTCGCCGGCGAGTCATAGGGTGCCACCAAGCGCGTGAGGATCTGGTAAACCCCGTAGGAGGCGGCAGAGAGAAGGGCCAGGAGGGAAGCCCAGTGGAACAGCCCCGTGCCGGGCCGGAGCAGCACCAGCACTCCCAGGAAGCCGACCAGCACGGCCGCCACCCGCGCAGGGGTCGTCCGCTCCCGCAGCACTGGCCAGGCAAGCAGCGCGACGATCAGCGGCGCGGCCAACTGGATGGCTGCCTGCTCCGCCAACGGGATGAAGGTCAGCGCATAGAAGGAGGCGAGGTTCGAGGTGGTCAGCATGGCCGCCCGGCCAAGTTGCAGCCCCGGCCGCCGGCTGCGCAGCACGCCCAGCCCCGCGCTCGGCAGCAACAGCGCCGAGAGGAAGACAAGGTGGACGAAGGCGCGTGCCCAGGACACCTGGAGCGATGAATAATCCTGGCCGAGCAGCTTGGCGAAGCCGCTCATCACCGGGAACATCAGGCCGGCCGTGCACATGCAGAGGATGCCATGCAGAACGCGGCGGGAGGGCCCTGCCGGGGCCGGGGTCACGATGGGCGACTCTTCATCCGGCGCCAGCTTGTAATGCCTGCCGCCCCCGGGCAACCCGCGCACCCCGCCTCGCCACCGGCCATTGACCATCCGCCTGCGCCCCGGCTTCGTGCCGCCATGACGGTCCGCCGCTATCTCGACCAGCGCCTGAAGCTGCACCACCTGCGGGCAGTGGAGGCCATCATCGCGCAGCGCAGCCTGCTCAAGGCCTCCACCCTCCTTGGCATCACCCAACCCGCCCTGACTCGGACGGTGCAGGAGCTGGAGGACATTACCGGTCAACGCCTTTTCGACCGCCTGCCCCGCGGCGTCCGCCCCACCGAGGCCGGCACCGCCCTGGCCCAGGCCGCCCGCCGTATCCGGGCCGAGCTGCGACGCCTGGATGAGGAACTGGACCAGCTGGCCGACCCCGAACGCGGCACCGTGGCCCTGGGAACCCTCCCGGTGGCCGCCACCGGTGTCCTGCCTGGCGCCCTCACCCGCCTGAAGACGGAGCATCCGGGCCTCCGCGTGCAGCTGGAGCAGGGCCGCACGGAGGAACTTCTGCCCAAGCTTGCGGCCGGCGAGATCGACCTGATCGTCGGCCGCCTCTACGAGCCCGCCATCGCCGATGGCTTCCTGCGCGAGCCGCTCTGGGAGGAACCGATCTCCATCCTCGCCCGCACCGGGCACCCGGTCTTCGCGCAGGAGCCGGTGACATTGGAGGCTCTGCGCGGATACGACCTGGTGCTTCCCACCGTCAGCCAGCGCGTGGGCCAGGAGATCGAAAGCCTTCTCTCGCTGCTCCGGTTGACGCCCACCAGCCCGCTCCGTTCCAGCTCCGACGGCTTCATCCGGGAGATGCTGCACGCGACCGACCTGATCTCGATCATGCCCCGGCTGATGATGGCCGGGGACCTGCTGCGCGGCACGCTGCGCGTCGTCTCCCTTCCCGTACCGGCCCCACCCCGCCCTGCCGGCATCATCCTGCCGCGCGGCCGTCCCCTGCCGCCCGCCGCACAGGCCTTCCTGGGCTGCCTGCGCGCTTATGTAGCGGAGATCGGCCAGAGGGGCCTTGCTATAACCCTACCTGATAGCTCGGCCCGATAAAGCGATAAGACGGCTGGGGATGCGGGGCCTAAGCCATGCCCAGGCCCTGCTCACCAAAGGTGCTCCGGGGCGGGAGGAAGCGCCCCATGACGGCATCGGAGAACCGGGACTGCCGCGTCCCGGCCCTGGACTGAGCCCATGTCCATTCAGACCGAACCCGCCCTGCTGCGGGCCGCGATCGCCACCTATCCCCGCACCCGCGCGCTGAAGGAAGGCCAGGCCACCTCACCGCTGCTACGCCTGGATTTCGCCGATATCCCGGTAATCAGCCGCGCCTTCGCACCCATGGTGCGCGAACTGCGCTTCGACGTCTCTGAAATGGCCATCGCCACCTTCCTCCAGGCCCGGGCCATGGATCGCCCGCTGGTGCTGCTGCCGGTGGTGCTGGCGGCGCGCTTCCAGCAATCCGCCCTGCTCTGCCGCGCGGACAGTGACATCAAGGGCCCTGCGGACCTCGCCGGCCGCCGCATCGGCGTGCGCGCCTATAGCCAGACCACAGGCATGTGGATTCGCGGCATCATTGCCGAGGAAGGCGGCCCCCGCCCCTCCGACAGCCGCTGGGTCACCTTCGAGGACGCCCATGTCGCCGACATCGCCGATCCACCCTGGGCCGAGCGCGCGAAGCCCTGCCAGGACATGCTGGCCATGCTCCGCGCCGGCGAGCTGGATGCGGTGATCGTCGGCAACGACATGCCCGACGATCCCGGCCTGCGCACCGTCTTCCCCGATCCGGCCGCCGCCGCCGAGGCCTTCTGGCAGCGCCACCACATCGTGCCCGTGAACCACATGGTGACCGTCTCGCGTGATCTGGCCGAACGGCGCCCGGAGCTGGTGACGGAGCTGCTGCGGTTGTTCCGCGCCTCCGCCGCGTCGGTTCCGCCCGGCGATCGCGGCCCGCCGCCCGCCAGCCGCGAGGCCCTGCGCCCCGTGATCGAACTCGCCCTTCGCTACATGCCCGGGCAGGACATGCTGCCGCGGCCGCTCACCCCCGATGAGGTCTGGAACGGCCTCCCGGCCGGGGTGGAATGACAGGAAGAACGGCCATGAGCAGCTTTGCCATCATCGGCTTCGGCGAGGTGGGCGGCATCTTCGCCCATGACCTGCGCGCGGGCGGCGCCACCGCCATCCATGCCTATGACGTCTCCGCCCCGGCCATGGAGCGTGCGGCGGCCTCTGGCGCCACCGTCCATGCCTCGGCACCCGAGGCGGCAGCCCAGGCGGAAGTGGCGTTCATCTGCGTCACCGCCGGCTCCGCCGTCGCGGCCGCGCAATCCCTGGCCAGCGGGCTGGCCCATGCGCCCTTCGTGGTGGATGTGAACTCCATCTCCCCTGCCGCGAAGCAGGCCGCCTCCCGCGCCGTAACGGAGGCCGGCGGCCGCTATGTCGAGGCGGCGGTGATGGCCAGCGTGCCGCCGCGCCGGCTGCGTACCCCTATCCTGCTGGGCGGGCCGGACGCCGCCGGGTTCCAGGCCCTTATGGCGCCCTTCGGCATGGACCTGACGATCTTCTCCGAGGAGATCGGCAAGGCATCCTCGGTGAAGATGTGCCGCAGCGTGATGGTGAAGGGGCTGGAGGCGCTGACCACCGAATGCATGCTCGCCGCCCGCCATTACGGCGTGGAGAAGGAAGTGCTGCACTCCCTTGCCGACACGCTGCCGCATAAGGACTGGCCCGGCCTGGCCCGCTACGTCATCAGCCGCTCCCTCATCCATGGCAAGCGCCGCGCCGAGGAAATGCGGGAGGTCGCCCGTACGGTGCAGGAAGCCGGGGTGGACCCGCTGCTCAGCGCCCCCATCGCGGAGCGCCAGGACTGGGCCGCCGCACGGGGCCGAGAAATGGGGGCTGAAGTCCTCGCCACCACCGATCTGGACACGCTGCTCAAAGCCCTGGCCACCACCACCCGCCACAAGGCCGCGGCGGAATAGTTCAGCGGCACCTGACGCGATCCGAACGGCAAGAGGCCGCCCGAAAGGCGGCAAACCGAGGAGGAGAAGTGATGTCCATTCATCGCCGTGACGCGCTGCGGCTGAGCGGATTTGCCGCCGCGGCCCTGGCAGCCCCCGCAGCCCGCGCCCAGGCCCCGGCAGCCCTGCCCGACAAACCCATCCGCCTGATCGTGCCCAATGCAGCGGGTGGCGTGGCCGACCTGACGGCGCGCACCGTGGGACAGGCACTCTCCGAACGCCTGAAGCAGCCGGTGGTGATCGAGAACCGCCCCGGCGCGGGCGGTATCGTCGCGGGCCAGACGCTGATGGCGGCCCCGGCCGATGGCGCGACGCTGATGGTGGCCACCAACGCCCATGCCATCAGCAAGTCCCTCTTCAAGTCCCTGCCCTTCGACCCGATCAAGGACTTCGCGCCGGTCGGACTGATGGGGACTTTCGCCATCGCCCTCCTGGTCGCTCCGAACTCGCCCATCCGCAACGCGCAGGATCTCCTGGCGCGGCTGAAGACCGACCCGCGCAACAGCAATATCGGCACGATCAGCGTCGGCAGCACGCAGAACCTGGCGGCCGAGCTGTTCAAGACCACCGCAGGGATCGAGGCGACCACCGTGCCCTTCTCCGGCACGCCCGCCCTCCTCACCAGCCTGCTGCGCAACGACGTGACAGCGGCCTTCGAGATCGTCGCGCCGCTGATGGGCCAGCTCAAGGACGGTTCGCTGCGTGCCATCGCCGTCACCTCCACCCAGCGCGCCGCCAACCTGCCGGATGTGCCGACGCTGCAGGAGGCCGGGCTGGCCGGCTTCGACGTCACCTCCTGGAACGCCATCGTCGCCCCGGCGCGCACCCCGGCGCCCGTGATCGAGCGCATCAACCGCGAGCTGAACGCCGTGCTGGCCGATCCCGCAATCCGCGCCAGGCTGCTGGAAGCCGGGGTGGAGGCCAAGGGCAATGCCCCGGCCGCCCTGGGCCAGCTGATGGAAACCGAGGCCGAGAAATGGCGCGCCGTGATCGAGCGCGCCGGTATCGAAAGGCAATGAGCATGAAGACCTGCAAGGCGCCGGACCCGAACCCGAAGACCCCGGCCTATACGCTTCCGCCTGGGGCCTGCGACGCGCATTGCCACGTCTTCGGCCCGGCCAATAAGTTCCCCTACGCGCCCGACCGCTCCTACACCCCGCCCGATGCGCCGGTGGAGGACCTGCGCCGCGTGCATGCCGCCATCGGCGTGGACCGCGCGGTGATCGTTCAGGCCAGCTGCCACGGCACCGACAACACAGCCATGATCGATGCCATCGTCCGCAGCAACGGCGCCTATCGCGGCGTCGCCATCGTGGATGGCAGCATCACCGACGCACAGCTTGAAGAACTGGACCATGGCGGCGTGCGCGGCGTGCGCTTCAACTTCGTGAAGCATCTCGGCGGCACGCCGGATCTCGACGTCTTCGACCGCGTGCTGGACAGGATCCAGCCCCTCGGCTGGCATGTGGTGCTACATCTCGATGCCGGCGACATCCTTGAGCATGCCGAGCGCATTCGCCGCATCAAGGTGCCCTTCGTCATCGACCATATGGGCCGTGTGCAGGCGAAGAACGGGCTGGAGCAGGAACCCTTCCGCCGCCTGCTGGAGTTGATGGAGAATGATCTGGCCTGGGTGAAGATCTGCGGGCCCGAACGCGTCTCCTCCACCGGCGCTCCCTTCCACGATGCCGTGCCCTTCGCCCGCAAGTTGGCCCAGGTGGCGCCGGACCGCACCCTCTGGGGCACCGACTTCCCGCATCCGAACATCAGCGGCGACATGCCGAATGACGGTGACCTGGTCGATCTCCTCGCCCTGGCGGTGGAGGACGAGACCACCCGCCGCAAGATCCTGATCGACAACCCCGACCGCCTCTACTGGGCACGCTGAGGAACGCATCCCCATGTCCGTCACCCAGAAATCCGGCCTCGTCGTCACCGCCCATCCCGGCGACTTCGTCTGGCGCGCGGGCGGCGCCATCGCGCTGCATGCGAAGCTGGGCTACCGCGTGAAGATCGTCTGCATGTCCTATGGCGAGCGCGGCGAGAGCCAGGGCGCCTGGAAGCAGCCCGGCATGACGCTGGAGAAGTGCAAGGCGGCCCGAAAGGCGGAGGCCGAGGCCGCCGCCGAGGTGCTGGGCGCCGAGATCGAGTTCTTCGATGCTGGCGACTACCCGCTGCGCATCACCGACGCGATGATGGACCGCCTGATCGACATCTACCGCGAGGTGAACCCTTCCTTCGTCCTCACCCACGCGGTCAACGATCCCTACAATGTCGACCACCCCTATGCCTCGAAGGTGGCGCAGGAAGCCCGCATCACCGCCCAGGCCGCTGGCCACAAGCCCGGCCCCGGCGGCGTCACCTACACCGCCCCGCAGGTCTTCCAGTTCGAGCCGCACCAGCCCGAGCAATGCGACTTCAAGCCCAACCGCATCCTCAACATCACCGAGGTGTGGGAGACGAAGTGGAAGGCCTTCGAGCAGCTGCCCGCCCAGCGCCACCTCTGGGATTATTATGAGCGCGTGGCGCTGAACCGCGGCATGCAGGGCGGCCGGAACTCCGGCAAGGCCATGAAATACGGCGAGGCCTACCAGACCATCTTCCCCGATGCCGTCGAGGTGCTCGCATGACGCCCGTCGTCGTCCGCCACAATCCGCGCGCCGATCTGGCCACGATCGATCGCTTCCTGCCGCTCGGCGTCTCCACCACCCATGAGGCGTCGGGCCGCGCGCCCAACCTCATGAAGACCTATATGCGCCCGGCCTGGACCGGGGCCGCGGCGGCGGGCAGCGCGGTGACGGTGCTGGCCCAGCCCGGCGACAACTGGATGATCCATGTGGCCGTGGAGCAATGCCAGGAAGGCGACATCCTCGTCGTCGCCTGCACCACCGACAACAAGGACGGCATGTTCGGCGACCTGCTCGCCACCTCGCTCAAGGCACGCGGCGTGCGCGGGCTGGTGATCGATGCCGGCGTGCGCGACGTGGCAGTGCTGCGGGAGATGGGCTTCCCCGTGTGGTCCCGCGCCATCTCCGCGCGCGGCACGGTGAAGGCCACGCTGGGGTCGGTGAACGTGCCCGTGGTCTGCGCCGGCGTCTCCGTCCGGCCGGGCGACATCGTGGTGGCCGATGACGATGGCGTGGTGGTGGTGCCCGCCGCCGACATCGCCTCCACCCTGGCCGCAGCGGAGAAGCGGCAGGTGAATGAAGGCGAGAAGCGCGAGAAGCTCGCCTCCGGCGTGCTGGGCCTCGACCTCTACAACATGCGCCCGGCGCTGGAGAAAGCCGGGCTGCGCTATGTGGACCGGCTGGAGGAGCTTTAGGCCCTCCGCCCCTTCGCTCGCGACCTGGCGGCAGGCCGCGGCCTGCCGGAGCGGCAATGACATACCCTGGCGTGACCGGCGGGGCGCATCATCCGGAAGGAAGCAGGTGGCGCGGCATCACCGCATTCCGCTCTCAGCGCGCTCCTCCACCACCTCCGCTTCTTTCTGCGAAGCGGCAACCTGCGGCACCTCATCATTCCCCTCGGCCCGGTCGCGATACAGCGACGCCCGGGCAAGCAGCATCAGCGTCACGGGCGTGGTCACCAGCATGAAAACCGCGATCAGCAATTCATGCAGCACCGGCCGCACCTGCAAGGCCGAGAAGACGATCATCGAGGCCAACAGAACGCAGGCCATCCCCATGCTCGTGCCGAGCGTCGGCGCATGCACCCGCTCATAGAAGCTGCGGAGCCGCAACAGCCCCACGGACCCGATGAGCGCCAGCGACGCACCGGCCAGGACAAGGATCGCGGCCGGCACAGCCGCCCATGCGGGCACATTCTCCAGCGGCATCATTCGATCACCTCGCCACGCATCAGGAACTTCGCCAGCGCAGCCGTGCCGACAAAGCCGAGCAGGGCGATCACCAGCGCCGCCTCGAAATACAGCGTGCTGCCGGTGCGGATGCCGAAGATCAGCAGCATCAGCATCCCGTTCACATAGAGCGTGTCCAGGCCAACCACCCGGTCCTGCGCACGCGGCCCGCGCAGCATGCGAAAGACCGCGCAGCCCATGGCGATGCCCAGCAGCATCTGTGCAAGGAGGAGAGCGCCCGCCAGCAGCGTCGTGGTCATTGGAAGATCTCCATGAGCGGCCGTTCGTAGCGGTTCTTCACGGTATCAACCCAGGTTGCCTCATCCACCAGGTCCAGGATGTGGAGCAGCAGGGTTCCCTTGGCCGAATCGAATTCCACCCAGGCCGTCCCCGGGGCGGCGGTCAGGATACAGGCCAGTACCGCCAGTCCATAAGGATCACGCAGTTCGAGCGGAATGCTCAGGAAGCCGGACCGCCGGTCCTTCCGCTTCGGGCTGAGGATGATCAGCGCCACGGCAATGCTCGAGCGGTAGATGTCGGCCAGCACCATGCCCAGAAGCCGCAGCGCCACGGCGGGCCGCCGCACCCGCGCACGCGCGGGCTTGAGCAGGGCCAGGCACCAGCAGCCGACAAAGGCCAGCACGATACCCAGCAGGATGGTGCCTGGTGACAGGCTCTCGTTCAGCAGCACCCACAGGAGCAGCAGCGCGACCCAGAGCAGCGGATAGGGCAACAGCCGCCTCATGAGCCGTTCCCCCCATTGGTCGGTGAGAGGACACCCCGGACATAGCCTCCCGGCTGGTGCAGCGCCTGGGCGGTGGACTCCATGTAGCGCATCGCGGGCCCAGCCAGCACCGTCAGCCCGATGCAGAGAGACAGCAGCAATGCGACAGGCGCCAGTTCGATGACCCGCACGCGCAGGTGCTTGTCATCGAGCGAACCCCAGAAGGTGTTGATGCCGGTCCGCGTCATGGCCACCAGCGTCGCCAGGCCGGAAATGATCAGCGCGGCGACAAGCACCCATGTGCCGGTCGGCACAGCCCGCCCCGCATCGGAGGAGCCCAGCAGCGGCGAGAGAATGGCGAATTTCGCCAGGAAACCGGAGAAGGGCGGCAGCCCCGCCAGCAGCAGCGCGCAGGCCATGAAGCTGATGCCCAGGATCGCCATGGTGGCGGGGATGGCGATGCCGATCTCCTCGCCCTCGGTCGGCTCCTCGTCATCGCCTTCACCGAAGGCCTCCAGCGACACGGCCAGAACATCCGCGCCCACCTCGCGCCCACGCTCGGCGAGGTCGATCACCAGGAAGAAGGCAGCGATGGCGAGGACCGAACTGACCATATACATCAGCGCCCCGCTCGTGACCCCGACCTGCCCTGTGCCGATCGCCGCCAGCAGCGTGCCGGAGGAGACAAGCACGCTCGCCCCCGCCAGCCGCGACATGTCCTGCGTCGCCAGCACGGCGAAGGTGCCGAAGCCAATGGTCAGGATGCCACCGAAGAGCAGCCAGGTGCCGCCGAAGCCTGCCGATTCCCCCGCCTCCCCGCTGAACAGCAGCAGCCAGAGACGCAGCACGGCATAGATGCCGACCTTGCTGAGGATCGAGAGCAGCGCCGCGGCAGGCGGGCTGGCGGCGGCATAGGTGCCGGGCAGCCAGAAGCCGAGCGGCCACATCCCCGCCTTCACCAGGAAGACGATCCCGAGGATCGCAGCGCCGACCTCCAGCAGCATCCGGTCCGGTCCCGTCAGGGAGGGGATGCGGGCCGCCAGATCGGCCATGTTGAGCGTTCCGCTCACGCCATAGATCAGGCTCGCCGCGATCAGGAAGAGCAGCGACGCCGCCAGGTTGATGGCGATGTAATGCAGCCCCGCCCGCACCCGCGCCGCTCCCGAGCCATGCAGCGCCAGCCCGTAGGATGCGGCCAGCATCACCTCGAAGAACACGAAGAGGTTGAACAGGTCGCCGGTCAGGAAGGCCCCGTTCAGCCCCATGAGCTGGAACTGCACCAGCGGCTGGAAATGCGCGCCGATCCGGTGCCAGCGCGCCAGCGAGAAGGTCAGCGCGGCAAGGCCTAGGATAGCGGCCAGCAACAGCATCAGCGCCGTCAGCCGGTCCACCACCAGCACGATGCCGAAGCTCGCGGGCCAGTCGCCCAGCCGGTACACGGCGGCCGGCAGCCCGCTGCCCCCCACCGCATCCGCCTGCCGGAGCAACAGAACGGCCATCACCAGCATCGCGGCCATGGAGACGAGGCCGATCGCCCCATTCAGGCTGCGGCGCTGGTCGCCGAGCATGATCATCAGCGCCCCGGCCAGCAGCGGCAGGACGATGGGTAGGATCGCCAGATGATCCATCAACCCGCTCATTGGTCGCGCTCCCGCCCGTCCACATGGTCGGTGCCGGTCAGGCCGCGCGAGGCCAGCATCACCACCAGGAAGAGCGCCGTGGTCGCGAAGCCAATGACAATGGCGGTGAGCACGAGGGCCTGTGGCAGCGGATCGTCATAGAAGATCAGGCTGCCAGCTTCCCCTTTCTGCAGGATCGGCGCTACGCCGGTCCGCATCTTCCCCATACTGAAGATGAAGAGGTTCACCGCGTAGGAGAGCAGCGACAGGCCGACGATCACCTGGAAGGTGCGCGGCCGCAGCAGCAGCCACACGCCGGACCCGCCGAGCACGCCAATGGCGAGTGCGATCAGGATCTCCATCAGTCCTCTCCCGCCAGGCCAAGGCTACGCGCGGGCGGCGGTGCGGCGCGGTGGCTGCGGATCGACTGGTGGGCCAGGGCGATCAGGATCAGCACCGTCGCCCCGAAGACCAGGGAGAAGACGCCGAGATCGAAGATCAGGGCGCTGGCCGTGGGTACCTTGCCGATCACCGGCAACTCCTCATAGGCGAAATAGGAGGTGAGGAAGGGCCGCTCGAAGACCCAGGCCGCGACACCCGTCCCGCCGGCGAGCAACAGGCCCATCCCGATCCAACGCAGCGGGTGCACCCGCAGGTGGTCCTCTACCCAGCGCGTTCCGCTGGCCATGTATTGCAGGATGATCGCGACCGACATGGTCAGCCCCGCCACGAATCCGCCGCCGGGCATGTCATGCCCACGCAGCAGCAGATAGACGGCCACCACGCCGATCACCGGGAAAAGCATCCGCATGATCGTGGCCGGCACCAGCAGCCAGTCGGCGACGGCACCGTCAGGCTGGCTGCCCGGCTGCACGCCATCCAGGCGGGTCTGGTCACGCTGCTGCTCCGGCACGTCGACGCTGTCGGGGGCGGGGCGGAAGCGGCGCAGCAGCGCGAAGACGGTGAGCGCCACCACCGCGACGACGGTGATCTCGCCCATCGTGTCGAAGCCACGGAAATCGACCAGGATGACGTTCACCACATTGGTGCCGCCGCCCTCGTTGTAGGACCGCTCCAGGAAATGGCGGGAGATGCTGTCCGGGAAGGGGCGCATCATCACCGCATAGGCCAGTGCCGAAAGGCCGCAGCCAGCCCCCAGGGCAAGGAGGAAGTCGCGCCCGCGGCGCACCCGCGGCGCGATCCCTGGCCCCGTCGCGTCCAGCCGCAGATCCACCAGCCGCTTCGGCAGCCAGCGCACGCCGAGCAGGAGCAGCACGGTCGTCACCACCTCCACCAGCAACTGCGTCAGGGCGAGGTCGGGGGCCGAGAACCAGACGAAAGTGACGCAGGTGACCAACCCGGCGCCGCCCAGCATGATCAGCGAGGCCAGCCGGTGGAACTTCGCCTGCCAGGCCGCGCCGATGGCGCAGGCGATGCCCACCACCCAGACGAGGACGAGCGGAGGATCGACCGGCGTGGGCCTGGGCAGCGCCGGCCCGATGCCGCGCAGGATGAGCGGGAAGAGCGCCGCCACCAGCGTCACGCCCACGAGCAGCCGCAGCTGCGGCTGCAGCCGCCGCGTCCCGAGCAGGCGCTCCAGCGTCCGGGCGAGGCGCCAGGAGAGAAAGACCAGGGCGCGCTCGAAGATGCGCTGCCCCTTGAGGTTCCGCAGCAGCGGCGGCCCCTCGGGCCCCGTCTGCAGGTAGCGCTGCAGCGCCAGATAGAGCCCCACACCGCCAGCGAGTGCGAGCAGGCTCATCAGCAGCGGCTGGTTGAACCCGTGCCAGACCGCGAGGCTGTATTCGGGCGTCTCCGCACCGAGTACGGAACGCACCGCCATGTCCAGATAGGGCCCGATGGTCGCTGCGGGCAACATGCCCACGGCCATGCAGATCAGCACCAGGATCTCCACCGGGAAGCGCATCCAGCCCGGCGGCTCATGCGGGGTGCGGGGAAGGTCGGTGGGGTCCGGCCCGAAGAAGGCGCCATGGATGAAGCGCAGCGAATAGGCGACGCTGAAGGCACTCGCCAGCGTCGCGGCCAATGGCAGCACGATGTGCATGGAAGGCAGCGGGACCGATACCTCCAGCGCTTCCGCGAAGAACATCTCTTTGGAGAGGAAGCCGTTCAGCAGCGGTACGCCCGCCATGGCCGCGGCGGCGACGATCGCCAATCGTCCGGTGAAGGGCATGGAGCGGTTCAGTCCACTCAGCCGCCTGATGTCGCGCGTGCCCGTCTCATGGTCGATGATGCCCGCCGCCATGAAGAGCGAGGCTTTGAAGGTCGCGTGGTTCAGCGTGTGGAAGATGGCCGCGACCATCGCATGCTCGCTGTTCAGCCCCAGCAGCAGCGTGATCAGCCCGAGATGGCTGATGGTCGAGTAGGCGAGCAGGCCCTTCAGGTCCTGCTGGAAGATGGCGATATAGGCACCCAGGATCAGGGTGATCAGCCCCGCCGAGCCAACGATCCAGAACCAGGCATCGGTCCCCGCCATCACCGGCCAGAGCCGCGCCATCAGGAAGACGCCCGCCTTCACCAGCGTGGCCGAGTGCAGATAGGCCGAGACCGGGGTGGGCGCCGCCATGGCATGCGGCAGCCAGAAATGGAACGGGAACTGCGCGCTCTTGGTCAACGCGCCCAGAAGAATGAGGATCAGTGCCGGCAGGTAAAGCGCATGTTCCCGAATGCGGTCGCCCGCGTCCAGCACGATGTCGAGGTCGTAGCTGCCGACGATATGGCCGACGATCAGCAGGCCCGTGAACAGCGCCAGCCCGCCCGTGGCGGTGATGGTCAGCGCCATGCGCGCGCCTTCGCGCGCCGCGGCCGTGTGGTGCCAGTAGCCGATCAGCAGGAAAGAGAAGAGGCTCGTCAGCTCCCAGAAGAAGGCAAGCTGGATCAGGTTCCCGGACAGGACGAGGCCGGTCATGGAGCCCATGAAGGCCAGGAGGAAGGCGAAGAACCGCGGAACCGGATCTTCGGAGGACATGTAGTAGCGCGCGTAGAGCACCACCAGGAAGCCAATGCCGCTCACCAGCGCCGCGAAGGCCCAGGCGAAGCCATCCAGCCGGACCACGAAATTGAGCCCAAGGCTGGGCATCCAGGCGATTTCGTGCCGCAGCACCCCGCCGGCCGATACGGTGGGGTAGAATACCCAGAGCAGGAGGAAGCAGCCCAGTGTCACCCCGCTGGCCAGCCATGCGGCGGCGTTACGGGCGTTGGTGGGAAGCAGCCCAGCGGCCACCGCACCGGCAAAGGGGATGCCGATGGCCGCCAGGAGGAGTGCGTCGTCTGGCATTACGTCCCTTTACTGATCCGGCAGGCAGGCAGATGAGCCGGCGCTCCCGGCCGGCGCGAAAGGAGGCGGAGCTTCACTCCCCTGCCGTCCTGGCGGGCCCCACCAGTCCTGTCTCCCGCAGCATGTCCAAGGCCTCTTGCGGCGACTTGGCCTGGCGCAGCTGGCGCGGCACCTGTGGCTCGCGCAGTACCCGGCAGATATCCGACAGCGCCGGCAGGAAGCCCTCCGTTGCCTCGGTCGGCCAGATCACGAGGAAGACGAGATCGACCGGCTCGCCATCCTTCGCCTCGAATTCGATCGGCTTGCGCAAACGGGCGAGCAGCGCCACCGGTGCCTGAATCCCCTCCATCCGCGCATGAGGCAGCGCGATGCCCCGCCCGAGCGCCGTAGAACCCAGGGCCTCGCGGGCCTGTAGGGCGGAGAGGACCTCTTCCTCGGGGCAGCCCAGCCGCGTTGCGGCTTCAGCCGCGAGGATCTGGAGCAGACCTGACTTGTTGGGCGCGTTCAGGTCCAGGACACCGTCTGCGGGGAAAAGATTCGTCGTTCCCATTGCGTTCTCCCTGCAGGCCAATGGCCTGCTATGCGGGGCCGATGCCGCCAGTTACCCCTTCCCAGTGTGGGCACGGCGCAAAAAAAGCCAAGGACAACGATATGTCCAGCTATCCCGGCACCACGTGAGGCCTCATTCCCCTCCTCGCAGGAGGAGAGGAATGAGGCAAGTCACGGAAGGTGTCGGATGGCCCTTCGGCGCGCCTCCACCGGGGAAGCGAAGCCACCGAAAGGCGTTGGATCCAGGAAGCGGCGCAGCACATTGCCCGTCAGGCGGCTGACGGAATTATCATATCCGGAACAGGACAGCGCACAGGCCCAGGCGATGGAGCCGGTGGAAAATACCGCGCCCCCGCGGGCCGTGGGGAAGAAGGCGATATCGGCCCGCACCTGCGCGTTCTGGTCGCCCATCGTGCCACGGTGAAGGGTACGCAATTCCTCCAGCGTCGGCACGCCGCCATAGTCGAGCCGATCCGCCGTTGCGAGCCAGAGAAGATGCGGGGGTGAACCGAGCGTCGGCTCCACGCGGTCCACCTCCAGCCCCGCCGCGCCACCGCCGCGCAGACCGAAATTCCCGAGTGGCGCATCGAGATCCAGCCCCTCCACCGCCCAGGCGATGCGTGGATCGCGCGCCGCCTCCAGCCAGCGATAGGGGTAGGAGCGGGTGAAGACCTGCGCATCGAAGCCCACCCCCACCAGCCGTTGTGGCGGCCGGCCGTTGCTGCGCCACAGGCCGGAGGGCTCCCCGGTGAAGGAAAGCGCGTTCTCCCCCGCCTCACCCTCCCAGGTGCGCAGCCCGTTCATGCCCCGCCGGATCTCCATGGTGTGCGGCTGCGCCGGGTGCCAGCCGATCCGCCAGTAGAAGCCATTGCCACCCAGATACATGTGGCGGCCGCCGCCACGCTGGTAGGAATCAAAGGCCTCGATCATCTGGCGACTGAAATATTCCGGGTGGGAGCCCGTAATGACGCAACGATAGGGCGCCAGGGCCTGCGCGCCATGCCGGTGGATATCGTCATCGGCGATGATGTCGTGGTCCTGGCCGATCTGTTCCAGCCAGTCGATGATGTGCGTGTCGTTGCCATAATTGAAGGTGGCGCCGCGCGGACGCATATTGAGGATCGGCCGCTTCGCCGAGGAATAGCACCAGCCGCTGCCGTCACTATGCGTGTCATAGGTGGAGAGGCCCAGCTCGCGGTGCTCCTGCAGGTACACATCGTCGCGCGAAAGGGTGATCACCCCCTCCAGCATCGCCTCCGCATGCACCTGGTCCAGCCGCAGCGCGCTGTTGGCATAGGCGAGGAAGGTGGCCGTGCTGGCGACGAAGGCCAGCTTCGAGCGCGGCCTGCCCAGGGGGGGCCGCACGAAGAAGGCAACGAAGCTCTCCACCGGATCATCGCTTCCCTCCCGCGCGCGGAGCCGCAGCGCGTAGAAGCCGCTTCGCCAGTCTTCGGGGATGATCAGGCGCAGATCCGGCGACCAGCCGGCGTCATGCATGTCATCGCTGTGGAAATGGATGGCGCCATACAGCTCGGGCGCCTCCGTCCATTGCACGGTCCGGCCGTCCCAGTTCGCACCCGTCACGGCACGCATGGGAAGCTGGCGCAGCGTGCCGTCCAGCCGATTGGCCGAAAGGTCGCGCACCGTCCCGGTCGGGATATCGCGCGAGAAATCCCAGGCGGCGATCAGCGCCGGATCGGCCGGAGCCGGCGTCACAGTCTCCGCCAGGGCGCGCAGAGACACGGCATCCAGCGCGGCACCATAAAGGCGAGGCCGGTCGATCTTGCCATCGAAATGCCCGGCCGTGCGGGGCACATCGCCAGCCTCCAGCGCATGGGCGGCGATCACGAGGGCGGTTGCTTCCGGCCAGGTGAGCCCACGGGGCCCCTCCCCTTCCGCCATGCCGCTGCTGTCGCGCCCCGCCTGTGGATCCAGGCTGATCTGGGCGATGGATATCTTCCCCGCCTCCGCATCCAACGTCGCGGAGACGAAGGCCCATTCCCGCTCGATCAGCGGGAGCTGCGCGGCGGCACGCCATTGCCGCCCCGTTCCGCCGACAGTGAATTCAAGGTGCCCTTCGGCATCCAGCCCCAGCCGCCACCCCTCCCCCGTGTCCTCCCGCCAGCGGGAGATGATGGTCTGCGGTCCGGCCAGCGGCGCGGTGGGGAAGAGGAAGCAACCCACGGAAAGCGACCCGGCGCGGTTCAGCGCGGGCGCATCCGGCACGATGGCGCAGGAACCAGGGCGGAGTGGCTGGTTCCGCAGCGCCACCGGCCCATCCACCGGGCATCCCGGCTGCTCGAAGCGCAGTCCGGGGCCATCCGGATCGGGATCGGCGCAGCGCACGCGCAGCAGCGTGGCTTCGGCGCCGCCGAGCGTGGCGCTGGAGAGATGGAAAGCCACCTCCTCTCCGGGCGAGACGACCAGGGGCCAGGCATAGCCAAGGACGGCGGTGGTATCGGTCATTCCGGCTTGCTCTCCGCATCCTCGATCTTCTGTCCGGTCAGCGCTTCCCAGCGCATGGCGAAGACCGCCCATTCGGCCTCGGCCAGATTGGTGAAGATGCGGTTGGGAAAGGTCTCGATGGGCGCGCCGCGCCTGCCGGGCATGCGGCCCAGCATCCATCGGCGGTTTGGCTCCAGCACGATCAGCACATGGCGTCGCCCGACGCCGGACCAGCGCATCCGGTGCAGCAGCTTCCGTAGTTCGTCGCTATGCGGCCCGCGCGGACGGGCGCGGAATTCCTCGACGAGATCGAGGCGGTCAGGATCGATCGGCCAATGCGCCGCCTCGGGGTCATTCACCAGCATTCATGAGCATCCCGGCGATGGTTCGGCAGGAAGGAAGGAAGGCAGGCCGGGATCACACCCGGCCCGCCCGGAGGGCTCAGCGCGTCAGCCAGGTGACCCAGCGCTCGCGCATCGCATTGCGGTTCGTGGCGATCCACTCGTAATCCGCGATGATCAGCTTGTCCCAGTTCTCCGGCCAGGAGGCACGGTAGCGCCGCTCCGCCTGAGGAACGAGGTTCGCCGTCTCGCGATTGTTGGAATCGAAGGAGACCTTTCCGCTGAAGGCAAGATGCTCCTGCGGGTTCTGCACGAAGAAGTCGATGAAGCGCAGCGCGTTCTGCGTGTTCGGCCCGCCCTTCAGCACCGCCCAGTTGCCGACATCGCGGATCGCCTGGTTCCAGGTGAAGTCGAAATCGCCTTCCTTGGCCAGCGGCACGGAACGGCTGGAATAGAGCATGGTCATCACGGCATCGCCGCCGCGCAGGATCTGCATGGAATTGTCGCCGCTCTTCCACCAGGCGGCGACATGACGCTTGATCCTGTCCAGCTTGCGATAGGCGCGGTCGAGATCCATCGGGAAAAGCTTGTCGCGCTCCACGCCGTCGGCCAGCAGTGCGGCCACCGGCACCCACCATTCGCGGTCGCCCGTATCCGGCAGGGCACGCGGCCCCGGGAAGCGCTGCACATCGAAGAAGTCGGCCCAGGAAGCCGGCCCGCCATTGGGGAAGGCCTTCTTGCTCCAGCTCAGCGTCATGCCGCCGGCGGTGCGGATGATACCAGTGGGGAAGCAGCCATTCGGCAGGGCATTCGCCGTCATGGCCGGGGTGTTGCAGTCAATGGGCTGCAGGATGTCCGCATGCTGGATCAGATCCGGCGGCGTCGCCGTCACCACGTCAAAGGGAATGTTGCCGCTGCGCTGCCCGGCGCGGGCGCGGGCCCATTGGTCCGGCAGCTCGATCGGCACGGAGCGGACGCGGATTCCCGCCTCCTGCTCGAAACGGCGGTAGAAATGCTCCTGCAGGCTGCGCTCCATCAGCCCGCCGGTGGTGGCGATGACGACCTCGCCCGATCCGCGCTGCGCCAGCGCGGGGCGCCCCAGCGCCGTTGCACCCAGCCCGAGCCCGGAGGCTGCGAGGAGGCGTCTCCGATTCACGCGCATGCCTTGTCTCCCTTGGTCGTGGTGAGCGGTGGAGGCCACCGGTTCAATCCTCTTGCGCCGCGGTCGCCCGCGCGCGTCGTTCCAGCCCACGCTTGAGGAGATAGCCCAGCAGCAGCGCGGCGATGGTCAGGGCGGTGAGCATGGTGGCCACCGCGGCCAGGGTAGGCGAGATGTTGTAGTCGATGTCCTCGAACATCTTCCGCGGTAGCGTCTTGCGGTCGAGATCCGAGATGAAGAAGGACACCACCGCCTCGTCGAAGGAGATGATGAAGGCGAAGAGGGCGGCGGAAACCAGCCCCGGCGCGATCAGCGGCAGCGTCACGTAGCGGAAGGTCCGGAAGGACCCTGCCCCACAGGACAGCGCCGCCCGCTCCAGCTCCACGTCGAAACGGTACAGCGCGGCCAGCACGGTGAAGACCACGAAGGGCAGCGCCAGCACGGTATGCGCCATGGCGAAACCCAGCAGCGACCCGGTGAGCCGCAACTGCTCGAAGACCAGGAACATGGCCACTGCCAGTGCGATATGCGGCACGATCACCGGCCCGATCACCAGCAACTCCACCAGCCCTTTCCCCGGCAGCCGCCCGCGCACCAGGGCAAGGGCCAGCATGGTGCCCACCACCGTGGCACAGACCGCCGCGATCACCCCGGCCTCCAGGCTGAACAGGGTGGCCCGCACCCATTCCTCATCCTGGAAGTATTCCGTGTACCAGCGCGTCGAGAAGCCGGCAGGCGGGAAACGCAGATAGCGCTCCGGCCCCACCGACATGGGCGCGATAATCAGCGTGGGCAGCAGCAGGAAGACCGTCACCGCATAGGCGGCCGCATTCAGCGCCATCCGCCCCGCCCGGTTGCCCCGCACGGCGCTCATGCCGACCCCACGAAGCGGTCCAGCCGCACGGCGCGCTTAAACACTAATGTCAGCACCAACACGAAGCCCAGCAGGATGCCCACCAGCGCCCCGGCGAAAGGCCAGTCCAGCATCTCACGTACCTGCTGGGAAACCAGCGTCGCGATCATCATCTGCTGCGGCCCGCCGACCAGCGCTGGCGTCACGAAGAAGCCCAGTGCCAGGAGGAAGACCATCAGACAGCCTGAGGTGACACCCGGCAGGGCCAGCGGCCAGATCACCTCCCGGAAGGTCGCCCAGGCGGAAGCGCCCAGCATCTGCGCAGCACGCGTGTAATCCTCGGGAATGCCCTTCAGCGCGGAATAGATCGGCAGCACCATGAAGGGCAGCAGCACATGCGCCATGGCCAGCACCACGGCGCCCTCGGTATAGAGCAGCCGCATGGGCTCATCGATCAGCCCTGCGCGCTCCAGAAGCTGGTTCACCACGCCGTTGCGCTGCAGCAGCACCATCCAGGCATAGGTACGCACCAGCACCGAGGTCCAGAGCGGCAGCAGCACTGCCGCGGCCAGGAGGGCAAGTCCCAGCCCCCGGCTGCGAGACATCACCCAGGCCAAAGGCCAGGCGAGCAGCAGCGCGAGCACGGTGACGAAAACGGCGATCCGAACCGTCCGCAGCATCACCCGCAGATAGACAGGCTCATCGAAAGCGCGGGCATAATGCGCCATGGTCGGCCCGGGCACGAACAGGCTCTCATGCAGCAGCGTCGCCAGAGGCAATACAAAGACAACCGCCACCAGCAGAAGGAAGGGCGCGGCCAGAAGCAGACTCGCCGCCGGGCTGTAGCGCCGCCCGCCCAACAGGAAGCGCGGGGGCCGCTGGCTCATGATCCGGCCATGAAGGCGCGCGCATCGGCGCGCTGCCAACTCAGCCGCACCGCCTCGCCCGGGCGCGGTTCATGCAGCCCCGCACCGGCCGGGATGCGCGCGCGCAGCACCTGCCCGTCATCCGCCTCCAGCAACAGCGTGGTGGCATTGCCGGCATAAATGGCCTCGCTTACCCGTGCGGCCATGCCATCCGTCCCGCCCGGCTCCACACGAAGCCGCTCAGGCCGCAGCGCCACCTTGATGCGCTCGCCCGCCGATAGGGCCTGGGCAGCCACCGCCTCCATCCGACCGCCATTGTCCAAAGTGACCGAAACCGGATCACCCGGCATGGCCGCGCGCTGCAGCGTGCCTTCGCAGAAATTCGTCTCGCCGATGAACCCCGCGACGAAGCCCGTCTCAGGCTTCTCGTAGAGTTCGCGCGGCACGCCGATCTGCTGCAGCCGCCCATGGTCCAGCACCGCCACCCGGTCCGCCATGGTCAGCGCCTCGGTCTGGTCATGGGTGACGAAAATGACGGTGATGCCGATCTCGCGTTGCAGATGCTTGATCTCGATCTGCATCTCCTCGCGCAGGTTCTTGTCCAGCGCGGAAAGCGGCTCATCCATCAGTAGCACGCGCGGCTGGTAGACAATGGCGCGCGCCATTGCCACGCGCTGCTGCTGCCCGCCCGAAAGCTGGGAGGGCATCCGCTCCCCCATCTGCCCCAGCCGCACAGTGCGTAATGCGGCACGCGCCCGCTCCTCCCGCTCCGCGCGCCCTACGCCGCGCATCTTCAGCGGGAAGGCGATGTTCTCCAGCACGCTCATATGCGGAAACAGCGTGTAGCGCTGGAACACCATGCCCAGGTTCCGCTTGTTCGGCGGAGACCAGGTCACATCTTCTCCGCCGATCAGGATCCGCCCGTCATCGGGGAACTCGAAGCCGGCGATGGACATCAGGATGGTGGTCTTGCCGGAGCCGGAAGGGCCCAGCAGGGCCAGGAATTCACCGGAGCTGACCTCCAGCGACACATGGTCCACGGCGCGCACCGGGCCGAAGCGCTTCACCAGCCCCTGCACGGCCACGCGGCCCTTCATTCCATCCGGCAGCCCCATCCCCACTCCCATGGCAGCGACCGGGGAAAGCTATTTGATATATCATCAACATCGCAAGCAGCTTTCAGGCTGGCGGGCCACCCTGTGCCCGCCAGCCGGAATGTCAGCCTGCGGTGAGGATCGCCTCGACCGTCTCTTGCACCTCCAGCGCCTCGCGCAGCGTCGCCATGCTCTGCGCGTCGCCGCGCGTCATCGCCACCACCTTGTCGAGCTGCCCGCGCAGCACCAGTGGCCGCATGCGCTCATTCGGCAGCGCGTCCGGCGCCGTGGCCCAGCCTTCCGCGCCCTCTCGCTCGGCGATGGACCAGTCACGCAGCCGGATCGCGCCGGCCGAGCCGCGCAAGATCCAGCTGTTGGTGTCGTCCCGCTCCGTGGTGCCGACCGCCCCACGCAGCGTCACGGGGATGCCGCCCGACGTCAGCCGCGCCTCGATCACCGTCTCAGCTATGTCGCCGCCGGGATAGGTCGCGCTGGCCTGCTGCAGCACCAACGGGCCGAGAAGGCGGCGCGTCAGGAACAGGAAATGCGACACCACCTCCCGCGTGAAGCCCCCCTCGGCCCGGCGGGAGAGCCAGCTCGACGCATCATGCTGCCAGGCGCGCGGCCACCGCGCGAAGGCCACCTGGATCTCCAGCGCCTCCGGCGTTCCCACAGCACCAGCCTCCCGCCACGCCACCAGCTGCGCCACCGCCGGAGAGGAGGCCATGGGGAAGTTCACCGCCGCCCGCGCACCACTCGCCTCGGCGCGGGCCACGAAGTCGCGCGCGGAGGCGGTGTCGTGGGAGAGCGGCTTCTCCAGCAGCACGGAACGCCCGGCGGCGAAGGCCGCATCGGCCAGCGGCAGATGCGCAGCGGGCGGAGCGGCTACATAGAGGCAGTCGCAGGATTCGATCACCGCCTGGGCGTCTGCAAGCATCGGCAGATTAGGCGCGATGCCGGCAAGCCGCTTCGCGGCTTCCGGGGAAGGATCCCACACGCCCGTCAGCCGCAGCGGCGCGTCCTGGTGGTCCAGAGCGGCGCGCAGCAGGCGCTCGCCCATGATGCCGAAGCCGACGATGCCCAGCCCGACCTTGTCAGAAGCCTTCGATGCCAAAACAGGTATGCCCCAGATGAAAGGGCGCGGAAGATGGCGCGCCGCCGCCCGGCGCGCCAGCCCCGTTCAGGCTCTCGCCCGCAGCAGCCCGTGCCGGGGCGAGGCCAGCAGCGCCAGCACGAACAGCCCCGACAGCACCACCACGATGGAACCGGCGGAGGAGGCGTTCAGCATGAAGCTGATCTGGATGCCCGCCACCACTGAAAGGCAGGCGCTGGCCACGGCCACCAGCACCATGCGGCCAAAGCGCGCCGTCATCAGAAGACCGATAGCCCCCGGCGTGATCAGCAGCGCCACCACCAGGATCACCCCCACGGCCTGCACCGCCGCCACGATGCTGGCCGCCAGCACCGTCAGCAGCAGCAGGCGAAGGCGAGCCACGTTCAGCCCCATCACCCGTGCCTGGGCCGGGTCGAAGCAGAACAGCACAAGATCCCGCCCCCGTACCGCCAGGATCAGCAGCGCGGCGCCAGCGATGGCCAGAACCTGCCAGAGATCCTCCTCCTCGATGCCCAGGATGCTGCCGAAGAGCACATGGGAGAGATGCACGTCCGAGCGCACCTGGGTAAGCATGACGAGGCCGAGGGCGAACATGCCGCTGAACATCACGCCCATGGCGGCATCCTCCTTCACCCGGCTTTTGGCACGGATGGCGCCGGCACCGACGGCACAGACCAGGCCGGCGATGAAGGCGCCGATCACCAGCGGCAGACCGAGCAGATAGGCCCCCACCACGCCGGGCAGGATGGCATGGCTGACGGCATCGCCCATCAGCGACCAGCCCTTCAGCACCACGAAGCAGGAGAGGATCGCCGCGAGGATGGCCACCAGCAGCCCCACCAGCAGGGCCTGCTGCATGAAGCCATGGGTCCAGGGCTCGATCAGCGCGGTCATGCCGCCATCTCCGGCCCCGCGGCCCGCCGGGCGGCACGGCGCGTGGCCAGCATGCCATGCCGTGGCGCCAGCACCAGCGCCACCAGGAAGATCAGCGCCTGGGAAGCGACGATAACGCCGCCCGTGGAGCCATCCAGGAAATAGCTGGCATAGGCACCCAGCAGCCCCGTCCCCGTCCCGATCCCGGCGGCGATGCCGGCCATGTGGCCGAAACGGTCGGTCAGCAGATAGGCGGTGGCGCCGGGGGTGACGAGCATGCCGATCACCAGCACCGCCCCCACCGCCTGCAACCCGGCCACGGCCGTCGCGGCCAGCAGGGTCAGCAGCAGAAGGCGCATGGCGCCAGGGCTGCCACCGATTGCCTTGAGCTGCACGGGATCAAAAAGGGAGAGCATCAGGTCCCTGCCCTTCACGGCCAGGACCAGCACCACCACCACGGCGATGATCGCCATCTGCAGGATATCGGAATCCGCGATGCCCAGCACATTGCCGAAGACGATGGTCCGCAGCCTGATGTTCGAAGGAAAGATCGAGAGCAGGAAGAGGCCGAAGCCGAAGAAGCTGGTGAAGACCACGCCGATCACCGCATCCTCGCGCAGCGGCGTGCGGCCCCGCAGCCAGGCCATGATGCCGGCCGCCAGCAGCCCCGAGGCGAAGGCGCCGATGGCGAAGGGAATGCCCCCCATCCAGGCCAGCGCCACGCCGGGCACCACCGCATGGCTGAGCGCATCGCCCATCAGCGACCAGCCCTTCAGCACCACATAGCAGGAGAGCAACCCGGCAACCGCGCCCACCAGCGCGCTGATCGCCATGGCGCGCAGCATGTAGTCATACGCAAACGGAACCAGCAGCTCCTCGGTCATCAGGCAGCCTGCTCCACCTTCCGCGGCACCTTGTGCGGGAAGCGTGACGAAGGACTGCCGAAGGCGAGATGCAGGTTCTCCTCGGTGAAGGTTTCCTCGGTTGGCCCGGCGGCCAGGACGGTGCGGTTCACCAGCACCACCTGGTCGCAGAAGCGCGGGATGCTGCCGAGGTCATGAGTGGAGACGAGCACCACCCGCCCTTCATCCCGGAAGCCCTTCAGCAAGGCGATGATCGCCTGCTCGGTATTCGTGTCCACGCCGGTAAAGGGCTCGTCTAGCAGCAGCAGCTCCGCCCCTTGCGCCATGGCGCGGGCGAGGAAGACGCGTTTGCGCTGCCCGCCCGAGAGTTCCCCGATCTGGCGGTCCGCCAGCGTCTCCATGCCGACCCGCGCCAGCGCGTCCGCCACCGCCGCGCGATCCACGGCGCGCGGGATGCGGAGGATGTTCATGTGGCCGTACCGGCCCATCATCACCACGTCCCGCACCGAGACGGGGAAGGTCCAGTCCACCTCCTCCGCCTGCGGCACATAGGCGACGCGGTTGCGGCGCAGCGCCGTATCCACCGGCTCGCCCCCGATGAGGACGCGGCCGGATGTCGGGCGCACCAGCCCCATGATCGCCTTGAACAGCGTGGACTTGCCGGCGCCATTGACGCCGACAAGCCCGCAGATCGTGCCAGCTTCCAGCCGGAAGCTGGCGTCGCGCAGCGCCGTGTGGCCATTCGGATAAGTGACGGAAACGGCCTCGACCGACAGGTCGGGTGACACGGCGCCGCGCATCAGCGCACCGCCTGCCCGGCGCCGAAGGCCCGCAGGATCGTCTCCGCATTAGCCTCCAGCAGCCGCAGATAGCTGGGGGCGGGGCCATCCTCCGCCGTCAGACTGTCCACATGCAGCGCGCCACCGAAGCGCACCCCGGCCTCCTGCGCCACCTGCCGCATCGGGCGGTCGTTCACGGTCGATTCGCAGAAGGCCGCAGGCGGCTTCGTACGGCGCAGCGTGTCGATCAGCGCGCGCACCTGGCGGGGCGTGCCCTCATCCTCAGCGTTGATCGGCCAGAGATAGGCCTCGCGCATGCCGTAATCCTTAGTGAGATAGCTGAAGGCGCCCTCGCAGGTGGCCAGCACCCGGCGCTCGGCCGGGATGGCGGCCAGCTGCTCGCGCAGCCGGGCATCCACCGCCTTGATCTGCTCGGA
Source organism: Roseomonas xinghualingensis (assembly GCF_025791835.1). Taxonomy (GTDB): domain Bacteria; phylum Pseudomonadota; class Alphaproteobacteria; order Acetobacterales; family Acetobacteraceae; genus Roseomonas; species Roseomonas xinghualingensis. The sequence goes on along the minus strand of NZ_JAOXLP010000001.1, from coordinate 423,976 downwards.
ATAGGCGCGGGCATTGGCGGCGAAGAGGTCCGCCCGGGCGGGATCGAGATCGGTCAGCGCCTTGCGGATGTTCTCCACATAGGTCAGCGCCACGGTGGGTGACATCCAGGCATGGGGGTTGGGCTTGTCCTTATAGGGTCCCTCGCCAATGCCGATCGGCTCCACCCCCTCGGTCAGCACGGCCTGCCGGACATTGTTCACGCGGCCGAAGAACCGCTCGAACCAGCGTTCCAGCCCCATACCGTTCCAGAGGACCAGATCGGCCCCCTGGGCCCGCACCACATCCTGGGGCGTCGGGTCGTAGTCATGAATCTCGGCGCCGGGGCGGGTGAGGCTTTCCACGATGGCGCCATCACCCGCCACGTTGCGGGCCATGTCCGCCAGCACGGTGAAGGTGGCGACCACGCGCTTCGGGGCACCCGGAGCCTGGGACTGGGCCATGGCGGGCATGGCTGTGCCAACTGCCAGGGCGGCGGCCAGAATCAGGCGGCGGGGAAACGTTAGGGACATAAGTTCTCCTGTCGAATCGGCCCGAAGGTCCAGCATCCTAGCCAGAACGTAGTTTGTGCTACATTCCAGGATGTGCAAGGGCCGGGTTTTGGGGGTTTCAGAAGCGGTAGCCGAAGACGAGGGCGGCACCGAAATCGTTGGCGGTTACGCTGCCCTCTTCCAGCTGCCGCCAGCCGATCTGCATGGTGAGGCCGGGAAAGATGCCCTGCGGGGGCAATAGCTCCTCCAGGGCGATGTCGAGCCCGGCGGTCCGCTGGGCTGAACGGACCTTCCCGCCATCCTCCTCATCCCATTGCCGCCCCTCGGTATAGGAAAGGGCGAAGGGGCCCCATTCCAGGGCAAGCCCGGCCATCAGGAAGTCGCGGGAACGGCCCTGGAAGCCATCGACATTCTTCAGCCGCACCGCCTCCACCACCGGCACCACCCGCAGATCGGGGACGGGCCGGAAAGCCCAGGCCAGGCCCGCCACCACCCCACGCTCCGTGGCATCCAGCCCCGCCTCACGCGCATCGTTGCCCGCGCGCCGGTGGGACATGCCGAAGGTGTAGTCCAAGCTGCCCAGGGGCAGGGTCATGCCCTGCCCCGCCAGGGAAAGGACCGTGCTGGAGAGGCCGGGAGTATTCCCGGGGCCGCCCGCCGAGCGACGGAGGCGGGCGCGGTAGGAAAGGCGCCCCGTTTCTGGGTCCTCCACCTGGTAGCGGTGGTTGAAGAGGCCGGCGGAAAGGAAGCTGCGATCGGCCTGGAAGATCTCTGCCCGGATCGAGCTGGTGCCCCATTCCGGCGGCAGGCCGAACAGATCGGGCAGCGAGATGTCGATGCCGCCGCCGATTTGCTCCGCGATCTCGTAGCGCTCGCCGAACTCGCTGCCGAAGAGGCCCGGCCCGGCATCCCAGGCGAAGCCGAAGCGCGGATGGATCTTACCGGCGGCGAGCGCCAGGGGGCGGGCCGTATAGGTGAGGTAGAGCTGGTCCACATAGGCCGTTTCGTCCCGCAGCACCTGGCTGCGGCCGATGGTGGCCCGGTCCCGCTGCTCCAGCCGGAAGGCACCCACTAGCCCCAACCCGGTGCTGCTGGTGACCACGAGATCGGCCTCGATCTCCGCGAAGGCATTGGTATGGGCCCGCGTTTCACCCGCCTTGCCCAGCCGGTCCAGGCGCAGGGCGATCTCCGCCCCGCCATCCGCATCGATCCAGAAGGATGCCTGAGCCCGCGCCGGGCCAGCGCCCAGGCCAAGCAGCGCCGCAAGGGCCAGGGATGGCAGCGCCAGGCCATGATCAGGCAATTTCACGAATATGCTCCATTTTGTCGCCCCTACACCCGATTCGTGTACCTTCATTCGTGTGTAGCTTAGGCTACATTTTGGCAAGCAGGTTTGCAGCGTCCCGTCCGATGGGCTACCGGAGCGCTGTGACAGCCTCCACGACCCGCCGCCCGGGCCGCTCGCCGGATGGCGAACCTCCCGCCGTACTACCGGCCGAGCCCGCCCAGGCCGCGCGCCACAAGCGCGCGCGCACCGCCCGCGCGGGCGCGCTGCTCGAGGATTACGTGGAGCTGATCGACGACCTGCTGGCGACAGGCGGCGAGGCACGCGCCACCGACATCGCCCGCCGCCTCGGCGTGAGCCATGCCACCGCCATCAACACGATCGGCCGACTGAAGCTGGCCGGGCTGGCGCATAGCAAGCCCTATCGCGGCGTCTTCCTCACCGAGGCCGGGCGAGCCCTGGCCCAGACGGTGCGCGCCCGGCACCGGCTGGTTGTGGATCTGCTGGTTGCCATCGGCGTGCCGCAAGAGGTGGCGGAGAGCGATGCCGAGGGTATCGAGCATCATGTCTCGGAACCGACGCTCAACGCCTTTCAGGAGTTCCTGCGAAGCCGGAATCGGGAGCTTGGCTGAACGGTCGGAACCGGAAGCAAGAGGCTGAGGTGCTGCGATTCCCGTAGCAGGAATCGTCCTCGTCCAGGCGATGTGATCCGCAGAGCCGACCCTTTCCATGCCAATGCCATTCGCGATTGCCAGCCCGAGCTGCGCATCGGCAGAACGCGAAACGGGAATCCGCAGGCGGCAGACGGAACATTCTCAGAAGTTGCTGTTGCATGGCGGAGAATTTCTTTCCCGCGAGATCATTCGGCCCTCAAAAGATATGCGCCATCGAACTGTTGCCGTAATGCATCTTGTGGATTCGGCGTCATGTGAACGCTTCCCTCCAAGCCATTGGATATGCATGCTGAGCTTCGGCTAACGATACATGTTGAAGCGAAAGCCTTCGACGGCTGAGACAACACGGAACGTTGGTCGGCCCGCCAGCCCGTTTGGCCGGCAGTGGGCAATGATACGCATCTACGGTCCGGGGGGGACCGTGTGCGCGATGGGGGAGTGACCGATGCTGGATGCCAGCACTGCGGCCGCAGCGCGCGTGCGCCGCATCATGCTCTATGCCACCGGGCTGGCCGCTTTCCTCATGATACCGGTTCTTGGCGCGAAGACAGCCAACGCGCAGATCGGCAGCGGTCGCTACTCCGCCTTCGTGCAGGAGGCGGAAAGCGGCGAGGTGCTGCTCGCCATCAATGCGGATGAGCCGCGCTATCCCGCATCGCTCACGAAAATGATGACGTTGTACCTGGCCTTCGAGGCGTTGGAGCGCGGCAGAATCACGGAAAACACGCCCATCCGCGTCTCGCGGCACGCTGCGGGCATGGAACCATCGAAGCTTGGCCTGCGCGCCGGCTCCACCATCCGCGTGCGGAACGCAATCATGGCGCTGATCACCAAATCCGCCAATGACGCCGCCGCCGCATTGGGCGAGCATCTCGCGGGCGGCAGCGAGGCTGCCTTCGGGCGCATGATGACGCGCAAGGCGCGCGCCATCGGCATGTCGGACACCACATTCCGCAATGCCTCGGGCCTGCCGCATCCGGCGCAGGTGACCACGGCGCGTGACATGGCGGTGCTCAGCCGCCGGCTGATCCGGGACTTCCCTGAGCGCTATGCCTATTTCAGTGCGGCCAGCTTCGACTGGAGGGGCCGCCATATGCCCAACCACAACCGGCTGCTGGCCAATTACGACGGCGCCGATGGCATCAAGACCGGCTATATCCGCGCCAGTGGCTTCAACCTCGCAGCCAGCGCAATGCGCGACGGCAGGCGGCTGGTGGCGGTTGTGTTCGGCGGCTCCACGGGGCGGGAGCGCGATGCGCATGTGATGGCATTGCTCGACCGTGGCTTCGCACAGATGGAAGGCCGCCCCTCCACGGAGATGATGATGGCGCGCCGTGGCACCGGACTCCGCCTTGTCGGCAGCGCCATGGCGGCGCCCATCGCACCGATCGTGCGGAATCCGTCCACGCGCCGCACAGCCATGGCAACGCCGGCTCCGCGCCGGGCCGCCAGGGCCAGCCGCCCGGCCGCAGGAGGCAGCTGGCTGGTGCAGGTCGGCGCCTTTGCCGAGCGCGCCGATGCCCAGGCTGCCGCCAGGCGTGCCGCCGCCCGGGGCGGCAAGGTGCAGGTGGAAAGGGTTGGAAGCGGCAGGAAGCAGCTCTGGCGCGCCCGCGTGACAGGCCTTTCCGCCAACGCCGCACGCAGCACCTGCCGGAGGACGCGTGGCCCCTGCATGGTGATCGCGCCCCGCGGGCGGTAGCCCCCTGATGTCGCCGATGATCCGGCTTGTTTTCGGAAGACGGGTACTTCCGGCCGACGCGCCTAAGCGCGCGGCTTGATGCCCTTGGACGCCTTCTTCCAGATCAGCACTGCGGCAGTGTAAAGACCCTCGGGGCCGAGTTCTTTCTTCTCGCCACTTGGCCGCCGCATCTCGCGGGCCGACCAGGCCGGCAGTTCGTCATAGAAGCGGTCGTCCGCCAGAAGCTCCTTGATGCAGGCGAGCCGCACTTCCTTGTAGCGTCCAGGCGGCTTCCCGCGCTCCGCGAACAGGACTTCGAAGTAATCGCGCGCGGCCAACACGATCCGCGCCTGCAGCTCGGTCCAGCCACTCGCGTCAAAGCCCACCGATTGCAGGGCGGCGTGCTGGCGCGGCGTGATCGGCGCGGTTCCGAGCGGCGGCAGTTGTGGGACCAGATGCGCCGGAGCCTGCCACTTCGGTGCCACGGGGGCTTCCGCCTTAGCGGCGTTATCCCGGGGGGCGCCATTCTGGGGAACGCTTTCCGCTGCAGGCTCCTCGCGGGGCAGTTCGGGCGTAACGGCTTCCACGACAGGCTCGGGTGAACGCACCGGCGTTTCAGCGGGCGAAGGAAGCTCGACAGGCGCCTGCACGGCAGGGGCGGGCACGATGGGCTCCGGCTCCGGCATGGGCAGGTGAACGGGAACCGGCCTCACGCTGGAAGCCAGTTGCGGCTCCTCCGTCTTCGGCCGCTCTTCGCGCCGGGAACCGAAAAGCCTGGACCAGAGGGACATCGTTCAGCAATCAGCCATGAGATGGAACGACGCCGTACCGCCCTTGCAGAGACCCTCCCGACGGGCGGGGTGGAACGCTTTGGTAAAAGATATGGTCAGGCCGGGGCAATCGCGGGAAGCGGCGTGGAGCATGGCCTCACCTATCCCGCACAACCCCAAGCCTGTCTAATCACCAATCATCTAGCCAAAATCAGTATGATTTTGGCAGGCCAAGCTTCTTCTCCGTGATGCTGCAGAGAATATGTCGCGGGCTGATTGGCGCGGTCCGCAGGATCATGACTTCGCGCAACAACCGCTCCACAGGGAACTCCTTGGCATAGCCGGAGCCGCGATGGGTGAGGAGCGCATTCACGCGGGCGCGGAAGGTCATCAGATGCATCGTGTCCAGTTCCGCTCAGGTAGGAAGTCCGGCATCCGGCGCGGTTCGTGGCCGCCATGCATCCCTGCTCTCATCCCTTCGGATCAAAGCCGAGTTTTGGGCCATTTTCTCGAAAATGTGATCAGATAATTCGGGCGCAATCTATACGGAACGGGGCGCTTCGGACATGCATGGAGCGTTGCCTATAGCGGTGGCCGAGCCGCGGGGTATGTCGTGATGTTTGAGGAGCTTGGACATTCCGGTCCAGTTTGGCGATGAGCATCGCATGTCACCAAGCGACGGCACGCCTCCCCATGTTCTCATGGCCGAGGACGAAATGCCGATTGCGATGATGATTCAGGAGGCGTTGGACGAGGCGGGGTTCCGCGTCACCTACGCCCCTGATGGCCTCGCGGCGCTTGAGGAATCGTCGAAGGCCCATTTCGACATCCTCCTCACCGATGTGCGGATGCCCAATCTCGATGGCGTCGGACTCGTCAGGCGCTTGCGTGGCTCTCGCCCGGAAATGCCGATCGTCGTCCTCAGCGGCTACATGACGAATGGGGACCGGGAGGAACTGCTACGGCTTGGCGTCCCACCCGATTCCATTCTCGAGAAGCCGGTGACACTGGGAGAGTTGCACAACGTCCTGCGGCGAGTTCTCGCGCCCTGACGCGAAGCCTGTCGCCAGCCCCAACTGGCGTCATGCGGGATCCCGCGCAGCAACCGGAAGCTTTGCGTCGAGCACCGCACGGATGGCTCGCGCCAGCCTGGAAAGCTGATACGGCTTGACGATGTAATCACCCTCCTGTCCGGCCATCCCTTCCGTGGCCGGCGCTTTTTCCGGGCCGCCAGAGGTGTAGAGAACCGGCAGGCCCGGCCAGCGTCGTGTTGCCTCATGCCCGAGCTGGCCGCCGTCTATACCGGGCAGGCCGAGATCCGTGAAAAGCAGGGCAATGCCAGGCGTGGTTTCCAGCAGCATCAAGGCCGAGGAGGCATCCTGCGCACCGAGGACGCGATAGCCCAGCGCCTCCAGCCCCTCGGTCGTATAGGCCAGGATATCCGGCTCGTTTTCCACCACGAGAATGGTCTCACCACGTCCCGCAAAGCGGCTGGCATCTGCCAGCAGGGAGCGGGACGCCTCCTCCATCTTCTCCGTCACCAGGCGCGGGAGACAGATGGTCACCGACGTGCCGATGCCCGGCTCGCTGTCGAGCCTCACATGCCCGCCGGCCTGGGCGGCGAAATCGGCCACCTGGTAGAGCCCAAGGCCCGTGCCCTTGCCATCGCCCTTGGTCGTGAAAAAGGGCTCGGTCGCGCGCTCGGCCACCTCGCGCGGCATGCCATGGCCGGTGTCCCGCACAGTGATCTGCACGAACTCCTCGCCGGATGCCGGAAGCGGAGCCGCATTCGGCATGGCGGCGCGGGCAAACTTCACAGTCTCGATCGTGACCACGCCGCCCCCTGGCATCGCGTCGCGCGCGTTGATCACCAGGTTGAGCAGCGCGATCTCCAGCTGATTCGGGTCCACCTGGATCATCCAGGGTTGATCTGCCAGTACGAACTCCACCACGACGTTGCTCGCAGCCGACTGGCGGACGAGATCCGTCAGGTTGGTGATGAGCTCATTCGGATCGACCGACTGCACAGCGCGCGGCTGGCGCCGCGAGAAGGAGAGAAGGCGCTGGGTGAGCGAGGCGGCCCGTCGTGCCCCGCTGCGCGCCACCTCGATCCCACGGGAGATCTTCTGCAGATCCGTGGCCTTCAGCCCACGCTCGGCGACCTCAAGATTCCCGAGGATGATCATCAGGAGGTTGTTGAAGTCATGTGCCACGCCGCCGGTGAGATGCCCGACGGCTTCCATCTTCTGTGCCTGTCGGAGTTGCTCCTCCGCCTGCCGCCGCACCGTGACATCGGTGTAAAGCGTGACGAAGCCACCCTCTGGCAGGGGATTGCGGCGCAGTTCCAGAACGCGGCCATTCGGACGCCTCCGCTCGATCGTGCTGGCGCTCCCGCCGGTCCGCAGCAGCGCCATGCGCCGGGTGACCTCTGCCTCGACATCGATGTCGCCGAATTCGCCGGCCGCAGCCTGGAGCCGCAAGATCTCCTCCATCGACATCCCGACCCTCAGCATGTCGGACGGTATGCCGGCAAATTCCGGGAAATGCGTATTCCACTCGACGAGACGCAGCTCCGCGTCGATCATCATCACGCCATCGCTCATGCCAGCGAGAACCGCTTCAAGCCGCTCAGCCTTTGATCGCCCCGCCTGTTCCGTCATCTTGCAGGGTGTGCTGGCCCTGTTTCCGCCCGGCAAAAGGGCGTGCCGCATGCGCCGCAAGCCCTGCCGCGCCGACGCCAACGGTCCCAGGCCAGCGCGTATCCACTTGGACACGCCCCTACCCTTCTCAGCTTGGGAATGCCCTGCGATCAGATCTGTCAATGGTCGCCCCAAACGGTCGCAGGATCGGGAGCATAAATGAACGATGACCGAACAAAAAAGCCTTACAAGGCGTCAGTGATTTAAAATCGACTCCGAAATAATGTGTCTACCATTCAGGCTGGACTTAGCAGGCGTGCCGCTGCGGAGTTCCCACAGGCCCAGAAACCGCCCGCGGCGCCAGAAGAGAAGGCGCCGCTGTGCTAGGTTACGTCGCTTTTCAGCCTAGCAAGTTGCGCAGGAACAGCGTCGGCTGCTGCCATATCCATGACGAACAGCCTCGTACGTCGTCCCATCGGATATGCAGGCTGCACTCTGCGTAGTGGGCGGAGCGGTTGTCCTGGCAGGGATACCGGGGCCACCTGCCTCCCGCTCAGCCGTTTTTACTGCCCGGTGGTGCTTTCAGGCGACCTCTCGGGCAGCCTCGGGCTCTCCCAGGTCCGGAGAGCGCATCAGGGACATGCCTTCCTCGATGAAAGCGATCTCCACCAGGGCCGAGTCGATGTCGCTGAAGCTGGCGATCAGGCCGCCATTGACAGGATGGGCCAGATGGATGCCGCTCGGCGTGCGCAACACGTGCCAGTTAAAATCGCCCGGCCGGATCAGGGCATCTTCCTTCGAGGAGGGCGTGGTGATTCCGACCATCACGGCGCCATCCTGGGAGGTGACGGCCTCGGCCCGATACAGCTCGCCTGTGTGCTGCGCCAGCGAGGTGGCCCAGTTGCGGGCCTGCGCGACCTCAAAAAGCGTGAGCCCAAGCACTGCGGACTGCGCTCCGCCGGGAGGTTCGGCCGAGATGAGCATGGACATGAACGAGACCCTCGGGCGTCGATGATGCACCAAGCCCCGGGGATCGATTCGGCCGCTCCCTGGGCCCAGCCCGCCGGATAGCCCTTGCAGCAGGCACGCAACAGTTGTATTGCCAAATCATATTTTCAACTGTGTTTATCGATTGGCGCCAGCTTCTATGTTCCAGGAATGGGAAGCCATCCCATCTTCCTGGAAAACGGCGCAGGTCAAAGGCCTGCCAAGAGGTATGCGACCGAGGTGACGAGGGCCGCATTGGACGGGTAAGGCACTTCGGATAAGCGCCGCAACTTGTCAGGACCGAAGCAGTTAAGTCCCAGCAACATAGCTGTTCGGAGAGAATTATGGCAGGAGGTAGCTTGCTGCGCTGGGCGATCATCGCCCTGATCGTCGCGATCATTGCCGCGGTTCTTGGCTTCGGCGGCATTGCCGGCGCCGCGACCGAGATCGCAAAGATCCTTTTCTACGTCTTCCTGGTCATCTTCATTATTGTACTTATCATGAGCTTCATGGGACGCGGACGAGGCGTTTAGCTAACCTTCTGGCACGCGCCAAATCCAGGTACATGCAACTGAGGGCGGCCGTGGCATTCCACGGCCGCCCTTCTTATGTTCAGTCCACCGTGGCGCCGGATTGGCGCACCACCTCGGCCCAACGCGCCAGATCGGCCTCATGAATGCGGCGGAACGCGAGGGGACTGGAATCCTCGGCCGGGCTGATACCCTGCGCGTTCACCAACCAGTCACGGAAAGCAGACTGGCTGATGATGCGGATGACCTCCTGGCTCACCCGCTCCTGAATCGCGGCGGGCAGGTTGGGCGGGGCAAGCAGCCCATACCAGGTGGTGCTGGTGAAGCCGGGCAGGTCGCAGGCTTCAGCGACCGTCCCCACCTCGGGCAGCGGAGGCAGGCGGCGCGGGGTGGAAACGGCCAGGGCACGCGCCTGCCCCTGCTGCACGGCAGCGATGCTTGGTCCGCTCTGATTGAAGAAGAAGGTCACTTCGCCCGTCAGCAGCGCGGTCATCGCCGGCCCCTGCCCGCGATACGGCACATGGATCACGTTCAGCCCCGCGGCATGCGCCAACTGCGCGGACGACAGATGGGTGGAGGCACCATTTCCGGTGGAGCTGTAGTTCAGCACGCCCGGCCGCGCCTTCGCCGCCGCGATCAGATCCTGGCAGCTACGGATTCCAGGGGAATGCTGCGGATTCACCAGCAGCACGTTCGGCACGTCACCCAGCAGCGCGATATGGGTGACATCGCGAAAGGCATCGAAGGGCAGACTCTTGTAGAGCGCCGCGTTGATGGCATGCGTACCGGCGGTCGCCAGCAGGAAGGTGTAGCCATCCGGCCGCGCCTTCGCCAGGAGATCGGAGGCGATGTTGCCGCCAGCGCCGGTGCGGCTCTCCACCACTACAGGAACGCCGAAGGCCTGGCTCAGCGGTTCAGCCAGCTTGCGCGCATAGATGTCCGTACCGGCGCCACTAGGGAAGCCATTCAGGATGGTGATCGGGCGGCTGGGCCAAGCCGGCTCCTGGGCATGGGCTGCTGGGAGTACCGGCAGCAGGGCGGCGAGGACAGGCAGGACGAAGCGAAACACTCGGAACTGCTCCTTTAACGGCGTTGCGGGTTTCGGAATGGCAAGCATCGTGCCGGTCGCGGCCCGGGCGGAAGCGCCGCAACAGCCCTCCCACCGCATCGGCCACCGTAAGGTCCCGCGGCCGCGTCCCGCAACGGATCCGGGACGCCGGCGTTCCTGCGCCCATGCGGTAAGGGCACGGAAGGCATGGCCCGCCGTCCTGATGCGATCCGGCCAGGACCGGCGCGAGCGCTGGTCCCGATCCCGCGCCCTGCATGCAAGGGGCCGGGCTTCCGTTTCAGCCGTCCTCCAGGACATGCGAAGAGAAGAAAGGACCGGACAATGAGCAGGAGTCGGCTTCTGCTGACGGCTTCCACGGTCCTCGCGGGCCTTGGCCTCGGCACAGCCATGCCAGCCGAAGCATCCAGGGATCGGAACCCGCGTGAGGAACGAGCCCGCCCGGGCGACGACACATCGGGACGCGTGCAGCGCGGGCAGGCCTCGCATTACCATCGGCGCTTCCATGGCCGGCAGATGGCCAATGGCAAGCGCTTCTCCAGCGAATCCAACTCCGCCGCCAGCCGGACACTGCCGCTCGGCACCACCGCACGGGTCAGGAACCTCGAAACCGGTCGTATCGCGACCGTCGAGATAGAGGATCGTGGCCCCTATACACGCAACCGTATCCTGGATGTCAGCCCCCGCACCGCCCATGAACTCGGCATGGTAAGGAGCGGAACGGCGCTGGTGGAGATTGTCCCGTTGCAGGTGCCGCAGCGGGATGGAAGCCTACAACCCGGTGCGGGTACCGCACGATAGAACCCCAGGCGGGTACCGCACGATAGAATGCTGGCACCGGAACAGGCACCTCAGGGCTCGCCTCCCCTCGCATCATACAGGCGCCATCGCAGGATGTTCAGCGGGGGATAGGGCTTCCGTGCGCTCGCGCTCCGGGATGGGAACCTGTATGTCCGCTCGCCTGTGGCGGGAGTTCTGCCGGCTGCTTCCGCCCGGGTTACCAGGGGCTGACCGCCTTGCCTTGGATGTGACTTAATGTCCCTGCTCTCCCGCCTCCTGTCGCTCGTGGGCCTGGCCTTGCTTCCTGCCCTGGCCGCCCTGGTCTGGGGCGCGCTGGAGGCCGGGCGCGCGCGGGAGATCGCAGCGCAGGAGGATGCGCAACGCCTGGTCAGGCTGGTGGCCACCGATCACCAGCGCCTCTCGGATGGAGCACGGCAGCTTCTTACCTCGCTGGGCAACCTGCGCGCCGTCAGGGTCCTGGATCAGGAGGAGTGCCAGTCCTTCTTTCAACGGATCATGGCGGACTTCCCGCGCTACGTGCTGCTGGCGACCGCGACGCTGGATGGGCGGGTCGTGTGCTCGGCTCAGCCATCCGCCCACGGGAACAACATTGGCGACCGCGATTATTTCCACCGTGCCATTGCGGAGAATGGCTTCGTCGTCGGCGGGCATGTACTGGGCCGGGCCTCGGGCGAGGCCAGCTTCCATTTCGCCCAGCCCTTCTATGACAATGCCGGCGGGATGGCGGGCGTGGTTCATGCCTCGGTCGGGCTGGACTGGCTCGCGGAACAGATCGGCCGCGTGCCGCTGCCGCCGAACGCGGTGCTGTCCATCGTCGATCGCAGCGGCATCGTCCTCGCGACCCGGCCAGGCCGTGGGCAGACCGTGGGAGCACCGATCCAGGGGCAGGTCCGGACCTTCCTCGGTCGCCCGACCGAAGGCGTCGAGGTGGCGATGGGCATGGACGGGATCCGCCGGACCTATGCCTATATCCCCGCCAGTGCCAGCGGGACGCATTCCGTGGTTCTCGGCTTCGACCATGCGGCCGCGCTCGCAGACGCGTCGAAGGTACAGCGGCAGGGTGCGCTGGTGCTGCTCGGCACCACCCTTGTCGCGCTCGGCCTCACTGTGTTCGGTGCCGGCAGCCTCGTGCGCCGGCCCGTGGGGCGGCTGCTCGAGGCAGCGGAGCGCTGGCGCGAGGGTGACACCTCCGCACGGGTCCCCCATCTCGAGGGCGGCCGCTCCGAATTCGACCGGCTGGCGGCCGCCTTCAACGCCATGGCCGAGGCGATGGAAGCCCGGGAGCGCTCGCTGCGTGAAAGCGAGGCCGAGTTCCGCGCGATCTTCGAGACGGCAGCGGTAGGCGTCGTGCAGCTGGACCTGCGCCATTCCCGCGTGGAGAGGGTGAATCGGCGCCTCTGCGAGATCCTGGACTATGCCGAGGAGGAACTGGTCGGGCGGAGCCCGTTCGAACATGTGCCTCCCGAGGACGCAGCCTCCCATAAGCAGGGGCTGGCCAGGCTGGCGGCAACCGGCCAAAGCACCTCCGAATACCGTGCCATCCGGGGTGACGGCAGCATGCTGTGGCTGCGCGTGTCCTCCTCGGTTTCGGAATGGTCCGACGGCAAGGCAATCCGTGCCGTCGCGGTTCTGCAGGACATCACCGGACAGCGCCTTGCCGAGGAAGCCAATGCCCGGCTTGCCGCCATCGTCACCTCGGCCGCCGATGCGATCATCAGCCTTTCCGGGGAGGATGGGCGCATCGTCACCTGGAACAAGGGGGCGGAGACGCTGTTTGGCTACTCGGGTGCGGAAGCGGTCGGCCAGGGGACCGAGCTGATCGTCCCGCCCGAGGGCAATGAAGGATCGCTGTACCGCCGGGCGCTGGCGGGCGAGACGATCAGGGACCACGAGACCATCCGGGTGGCCAAGGACGGCGAGCGGATTCCGGTGGCCGCCACCATGACGCGGATGCTGGCGGCCGATGGCCGGATGATCGGCATCTCGGTCATCCTCCGCGACCTGCGGGAGCGCCGCGCCGCTGACCAACAGCAACAGCTTCTGATGCGCGAGATCGACCATCGGGCGAAGAACGTGATGGCGGTGGTCCGCTCCCTCGTGCAGCTCTCGCCGAAGGATGATCCGGTGGAATTCGGCCGGGCCATCGAAGGCCGCATCTCGGCCATGGCCCGGGCCCACAGCCTGCTGGCGCGCGACCGCTGGGAAGGCGCCTCGCTGCGCGACCTCTTCGAGGAAGAGCTGGGCGGCCGCTTGCAAGGGCGGTACGGTCCCGGGCAGGCCGATCTGGACGGCCCCTCCGTGATCCTGCGGCCCGATACCGTGCAGCCACTGTCCATGGTGCTGCACGAGCTGGTGACCAATTCCACCAAATACGGCGCCCTATCGCGCCGGGAGGGCCGGGTTTCCCTGCGCTGGTGGCTGGAGGCCGATCCGCGTGAGGCCGGGCCGGGCCTCACGATCCTCTGGACCGAGAGCGGCGGGCCACCGATCGAGGCACCGCCAAAGCGCAAGGGCTTCGGCTCCAGGCTCATCGAGATCAGCGTCCGCCACCAGCTTCGCGGCTCGGTCTCCCTGGATTGGGAGCGCTCGGGGCTGGTTGTACAGATCCGTGTGGGCGCTGGCGGCATCGCCGCGCTGGGACCGCAGGCCGCGACCCCCGCCGCCCCCCTGCCCACACCGCCCTCCGCTGAGCCCGACCTGCGGGGCATCCGGGTCCTCCTGGCCGAGGACGAGGTGCTCGTTGCCATTGAGGCGGCCGAATCCCTGGTGGCGGCGGGATGCCAGCTCCTCGGCCCCACCGGAACGCTGGAGGAAGGCATCGCCCTGGCGAAGCGGGCAGGCACCATTCACGCCGCGGTGCTGGACGTGAACCTGGCCGGCCGGCAGGTCATCCCGCTGGCGGACCTCCTTGTCGCACGCGGCGTGCCGGTCCTCTTCACCACCGGCTATGGGGAGGCGCCGACCGGCCATCATGGCGCGCCCGTCCTCACGAAGCCGATCCGGCCGGATGACCTGGTGGCGGCCGTGCGGCAACTCGTCGGCTCCACACCCGCCGTGGCCTGATCCTGCCCGCAGCTGGGAAGGGCCCCGGCGGCCTCCGTGCCGCCCCCCCCTCGCAGCCTGTTGTGTTGCTTCGGAATTGGCCGGCTTTAGGAAAGAAGAACACGGCAGCCCCGCGGCTGAACGTGGACAAGCCTCCGACCGGTTCGGACTTCCACCGAATGCCCAGCCAGCCCGGGCGTCCAATGAAGGGTTTGCTGCCTTGACCCAGGACCCCCGCCTCTCCGTGCTGGAGCCGCGCCGTGGCTGAGGCGATGCGCCTCGTCCAGACCGGGACGGGCCGGATCGACGCGGCGGTGCCCGATGGGAATCTTGCCGGCCGCCCTTCCTTCCCGGTGGCCGATCTGCTGACCGGACAGCAGCCGGTGCCGCCACCCTGCTCCTACACAAGCCGCTGGGCGCGGCGAGGTGGAAGCGGCCTTGTCCCGGATGCTTCCGCCATACCGCCAACCATGACCTGGCAGGGGATGAGCCCCGCAACGCCGGATGCCAGGCCACCAATCCCCTTGCACCATAACCATCCCGCCCGTGGCAGGGGGGATGCCGGAGGATCTGCCGATGCCAACTTCGGTTCCGCTGAACGTCAACGGGCGTACGACCACCGTTGAGGTCGACGATCCCGACATGCCGCTTCTCTACGCGCTGCGGAACGACCTTGGGCTGCATGGCCCGCGCTTCGGCTGCGGCCTTGGCCAGTGCGGCAGCTGCACCGTTCATATCGATGGCGAGGCGGCCCGCTCCTGCGTGACGCCGCTGTCCTCCATCGGCCCGGACCAGCGCGTGGTGACGCTGGAGGGGCTCGGCTCGCCCGAGAACCCGCACCGCGTGCAGAAGGCCTTCATCGACGAACAGGCCGTACAATGCGGCTACTGCATCAACGGCATGGTCATGCAGGCCGCCGCCCTGCTGGAGCGGACGCCCAAGCCCAGCGAGGACGAAATCCGCCAGGAGCTGGCCAACAATATCTGCCGCTGCGGCACCCATGCCCGGATCCTGCGCGCCGTGAAGCGCGCGGCCGGCACGATCTGAGCGGGGAGACGACACCATGAACACCGCCACGGCAACCCGCCGCTCCTTCCTTGGGGCCGGCGGCTCGCTTGTCATCGGCTTCGCGCTTGGCGGGCGGGCCCTCGCCCAGCAGGGCGCCGCGCCGGCCGGCCCCTCGGCCCCGGCTGGGGGTGCCGCCGTCGCCAAGAGTGTCGCACTGGATGAGGTGGACGGCTTCCTTGCCATCGGTGCGGACGGAAAGGTCACGCTCTTCTCCGGCAAGGTCGATCTCGGCACCGGCGTCCGCACGGCCCTGAGCCAGATGGCTGCGGAGGAGCTGGACGTTCCTGTGGAGCGCATCACCTTCGTCCAGGGCGACACCGCGCTGACGCCGGACCAGGGCCCCACCTATGGCAGCCTCTCGATCCAGGTCGGCGGCATCCAGATCCGCCAGGCGGCCGCCACCGCCCGGAGGCAGCTGCTCGAAACGGCGGCGCAGCGGCTCGGCGTGCCAGCCTCGGAACTCGTCGTGGAGGATGGCACGGTGCGGCGCCGCTCCGGCGGCAACGGCGTCACCTATGGCGAGCTGATCGGCGACCGCAGCTTCTCCCTGAAGGTAGACAAGGACATCACCACCAAGGATCCGGCGAACTTCAGGATCGTCGGCCAGTCTGTTCCCCGGCTCGATATTCCCGAGAAGACGACGGGCCGCTTCACCTACATGCACGACTTCAAGGTGGATGGCATGCTGCATGGGCGCGTGGTGCGCCCGCCCGCGCTGCAGGCCGAGTTGCGGGAGGTGGATGAATCCTCCGTCCGCGGCATCCCAGGCTTCGTGAAGCTGGTGCGCGAGGGCAATTTCCTTGGCGTGATCGCGCAAAGCGAATGGGGCGCGATCCGCGCGGCGCGCGAGCTGAAGGTCACATGGTCCGACTGGCAGGGCCTGCCGGAACAGAGCCGCCTCTGGGAACATGTACGCGCCACGAAGGTGGTAAAGGACGACGTCACCAGCAATGTAGGCGACGCAAAGGCCGCCCTGGGTGGTGGCGCGCGGCGGCTTTCCGCCAGCTATGACTTCGCCATCCACACCCATGGCTCACTCGGCCCCTCCTGCGCGGTGGCGGAGATCCGCGACGGGAAGCTGACCTGCTGGACGGCGTCCCAGATGACGCACAACCTGCGCAAGCAGATCGCCGCCATGATGCGCATGCCCGAGGAGCAGGTGCGCTGCATCTATCTCGAAGGCTCCGGCTGCTATGGCCGCAACGGGCATGAGGATGCGGCGGGCGATGCCGCGCTGCTCTCCCGCGCGATGGATGGCCGCCCGGTGCGCGTGCAATGGATGCGCGAGGACGAGCATGGCTGGGACCCGAAGGGCCCGCCGACGCTGATCGACCTGCGCGCGGCCCTCGACGCGCAAGGCAACATCGTGGCGTGGGAATCCGAGTTCTTCATCCCGCAGGGCGCGGCGGGCAATGTCGCGCTGGTTCCCGCGGAACTGGCCGGACTGCCGCATGAGGAGGCGATGGCGCCGGGCAACATCATCCAGAACTCCGCCCTGCCCTACACCGTGCCCAATATCCACACGGTCTGCCACCGGCTGGAGAGCACGCTGTTCAAGCCCAGCTGGATCCGCACGCCGGGGCGGATGCAGAACACCTATGCCAATGAATGCTTCCTGGATGAGCTGGCGGCGGCGGCCGGCGCCGATCCGCTCGATTTCCGCCTGCGGCATCTGAAGGATGAGCGCGGGGCGGAGCTGCTGCGGCGCCTGGCGGTGCTGTCCCGTTGGGAGCGCCGTCCCTCGCCGCAGCGCAACGCCAGCGGCAACATCGTGAAGGGGCGTGGTGTCAGCTACGTGAAATACGAGCTGAACCGCACCTATGTCGGCGTTGTCGCCGAGGTGGAGGTGAACCGCGACAGCGGCGAGATCCGCGCGACACGCTTCTCCGTGGTGCATGATTGCGGCCAGGTCATCAACCCGGATGGCGTGCGGAACCAGGTGGAGGGCAATGTCCTGCACACGCTCAGCCGCACGCTGAAGGAGGAGCTGACCTGGGACGGCTCCATGGTGACGAGCCTGGATTGGGGCAGCTATCCCGTCATCACCTTCCCCGAGGTGCCGGTGATCGACATCGATCTGCTCGACCGGCCAGGAGAGAAGCCCTGGGGCGCGGGCGAGCCGGCCGCGGCGGTGATCCCTTCCGCTGTCTCGAATGCGGTCTTCGATGCAACCGGCATCAGGCTGCGTTCCATCCCCTTCACGCCGCCGCGCGTGAAGGCGGCGATGCGGCAGGCGACCTGAGGCATGGATATGGCGGCACCCAACAGGTGCCGCCATTCAGGCTCGGAGGAGGGATACTGCGCTGCCGGGCGAACCGGTCCTAGCGAATGGTGGCGGGCGCGACGGCGGGGCCCTGGCCGGGCGCCGAGGTGATGACCGCCGTATCAGGATCCCGCAGGTCGCCCTGCGGCGGGCCGAGGCGCAACTCCCGCGCATCCTCCGGCACCTTGCCTGCCTGGATCTCCCGCATTCCCGCCGTCATCGCCTCGCGCGCCTGGGTCACGGATTTCAGGCCTCGAATGATGTCATGCGCCAGGTTCAGCCCCAGGATGTTGGTCGCCTCACGGTCGCAACGCGCGACCAGTTCGCCGCGCGTGCGGTCCGGCACGACGCTGCCGTTGAAGGTCGCCAGGGGCTCGAAGAAGTTGAGCGGCACGCGGTAGGGAACCGCCTGTTCCAGCACGTCGGTATGCCTCGCGGGGAAGTCGTGCTCCACCCCGGCCTTGTGGACCACAGTTCGGGTCCAGGGGCGATTGGCCTGCCAGTGCAGCTGCGTGGGAGTGGCTTCCTGCGGCGGGCCGTATTTGGCGAGCATCTCTTCCGCCGCGGCCTTGGCCTCCTTCGGCCAATCCTTGATCAGCTCCGCCACGGCGGCCCTGTCCGGCTGGAACTGAGCCTGGGCTCTGACCCAACCGGGAGCAAGCGCGCCCGCTCCGGCAAATGCAGCCGCATTCAATAACAGCCGGCGGCCAATGCCCCCGCTGGAGCGGCTGTGGCCCATGTGCAGCCTCCGTTGGCTCTTCAGTGCCGCGTTGAACGGCAGGAGCCTGAGGGGGTTGCACAGAGGCCCTGAAGCCTTGGCCCGGATCTCCTCTGGACCAGCCAGGCCAGATCCTGTGGCGGGAAGGCTCTGGGCAGGGCGCGGGCTCCGCCATCCTGGCCCGCAGTCCGAGAACTCTTGCGTCCGAATTGTTGGATATCCTACGATCCATGCAAGGAAGGCGCGCACCCATGACGCGCCGGCAAAGGGAAGCGGTCACTTGGCCCAGCCATCGCGGGCGAATCCTTTACGCGCGCCCAGCCAGCCGAAAGCCCGTTCAGGGCGCGGTCCGGCTCTTCGTGCGCCGCTCGGCGGACAGAACGGGGTCCGGCTCGGGCTGCTGAATGACACGCTCGGCTTCCATCTGCGCCTGGCGCAGGAAGCCTCCTTCGTGGCCTTCGCCCGGCGTAGCGGCACTTGCGGGCTGAAGCCCGGGCATTTCGCCACGCTGGTGGTCATCCACGAAAATCCCGGCCTGTCCCAGACGGCCCTTGGCGCCGCTGTGGGACGCGACAAATCCACCCTGACGCCGAGGCTGACCGAGCTGGAGCAGCGCGGGCTGATCCGGCGCGACCGCGCGGCGACGGACCGGCGCAGCTATGCTCTCACCCTCACCCCGGCCGGGGAGGAGGCTCTGGCGGCGCTGACGGCCCATGCCGCCGCTCATGACGAGGCGCTGGACCGGCTGGTGGGCGCGGAGAACCGCGCCGCCTTTCTCGATGCATTGCGCCGCCTGATCGCGGGGCTGGATTCGGACAACAGATGATGGACGCAACCACGACAACCCGGACGACGGTGCGCGAGGCAACGCTCGGCCTGCTGCGCGAGCTCGGCATGACGACCGTCTTCGGCAATCCAGGCTCCACGGAACTGCCCTTCCTCGATCGCTGGCCCTCGGACTTTCACTATGTGCTCGGGCTGCAGGAGGCGAGCGTCGTCGGCATGGCCGATGGCTATGCCCGCGCCACCGGGCGCTGCGCCTTCGTGAACCTGCATTCGGCGGCGGGCGTGGGCCATGCGCTGGGCAATCTCTTCACCTCCTACCGCAATGGCGCGCCGCTGGTGATCACGGCGGGGCAGCAGACGCGCTCGCTTCTGTCCAACCTGCCCTTCCTCGGTGCCAGCGATGCCGCGCAATTCCCCAGGCCCTATGTAAAGTTCAGCATCGAGCCCGCACGGGCCGAGGACGTGCCGGCCGCCATCGCCCAGGCGCATCGTATCGCCATGCAGCGTCCCTATGGCCCGACCTTCGTCTCCATCCCCTCGGATGACTGGTCCGCGGCCTGCCAGCCCGTCACGCCACGCGCCTGGTTCCCCGACACCGCGCCCGATCCCGCGGCACTGGAGCAGGCCGCGAAGGCCATCGCCGCCGCGCGCCGCCCGGTGCTGGTGGTGGGGCCGGATGTTGATGCGGAAGGTGCCGGCCCCGCCATGGTGGCGCTGGCGGAGCGCATCGGCGCGCCGGTCTGGACCAGCCCCTTCTCCTCCCGCCTCTCCTTCCCCGAGGATCATCCCCTCTTCGCCGGGCATCTGCATGCGGCACCGCAGCAGGTCTCGGACACGCTGATCGGGCATGACCTGGTGCTGGTGATCGGGGCTCCGGTCTTCACCTTCCATGTGCCCGGCGATTGTGCGCTGTTCCGCTCCGGCATCCCCATCATCCAGATGACCACGGATGCGGAAGCCGCCTCCTCGGCTCCCTCCGGCACGGCGATCCTGGGCAGCCTGCGCCATGGCCTGCCGGCGCTCACGGCGCTGCTGCCGGCCGATGGGCGCGCCCTGCCCGCCCCGCGTCCCCGGCCTGCGCCGCCCGCCGCCAGCACGCCGGTCAGCGCGCCCTACGCGCTGCACCGCCTGCACGCCGCCATGCCGCGCGATGCCATCCTGGTGGAGGAGGCGCCTTCCCACCGCCCGGCCATGCAGCAGCAGATGCCGATCCGC
Source organism: Roseomonas xinghualingensis (assembly GCF_025791835.1). Classification (GTDB taxonomy): domain Bacteria; phylum Pseudomonadota; class Alphaproteobacteria; order Acetobacterales; family Acetobacteraceae; genus Roseomonas; species Roseomonas xinghualingensis. Next base: position 403,965 of record NZ_JAOXLP010000001.1, on the reverse strand, counting down.
GAATGGGGCGGCTTCTTCACTATGGCGAGCGGCGGCCTGGGCTATGGCCTGCCGGCCGCCGTCGGCGTGGCGCTGGCCAGCCGCGGGCGGCGCGTGGCCTGCCTGATCGGTGACGGCTCCTTCATGTATTCGCCCCAGGCTCTCTGGACGGCGGTGCAGGAGAAACTGCCTCTGGCGGTGATCGTGATGAACAATTCGGGCTACGGTGCTATGCGCTCCTTCTCGCGCGTGCTGCAGGTGCGGGACGCGCCGGGGATCGATCTGCCGGGCATCGACTTCGTCTCGATGGCGCGCGGCATGGGCTGCCCGGCCCGCGCCGTGGGAACGCCGGAGGAGCTGGACGCCGCACTGGCCGAGGCCATGGCGGCCGATGGGCCAATGCTGGTGGAGGTTGCGCTCGATACCGCCGTCGCCACGCTTTACGACAAGCCCATCGACAACAAGCCCACAGGCAACAAGCACTGAGGAGGATCGCATGCTCGACGTGCCCCTGATCATCGGCGAGGGCGAACGCGCCGCCACCGGCGCCGCCACCTTCGAGCGCCGCAATCCCGTGAGCGGCGAGGTGGCCACCCGCGCCGCCGCCGCCACGGTGGCCGACGCGCAGGCCGCCTGCGATGCTGCCGCCGCCGCCTTTCCCGCCTGGTCTGCCCTGGGCCCCAATGCGCGCCGATCCATCCTGCTGAAGGCGGCCGATGCGCTGGCCGCCAAGGCGCCCGACTTCATCCGCCTGATGGCGGAGGAGATCGGCGCGACGGCTGGCTGGGCTGGATTCAACGTGCATCTCGCCGCGGGCATGCTGCGCGAGGCAGCGGCGATGACGACGCAGACCACGGGCGAGGTCATTCCCTCCGACAAGCCGGGCTGCCTGGCCATGTCGATCCGCGCGCCGGTTGGCGTGGTGCTGGGCATGGCGCCCTGGAACGCGCCGGTCATCCTCGGCGTGCGCGCCCTGGCCCTGCCGCTCGCCTGCGGCAACACCGTGGTGCTGAAGGCCAGCGAGACCTGCCCGGGCACGCACAGCCTGATCGCCCAGGCGCTGCGCGAGGGCGGCGTGCCGCCGGGCGTGGTGAATGTGGTGACGCATTCCGCCGCGGATGCGCCGCAGGTGGTGGAGGCAATGATCGCCCATAAGGCGGTGCGCCGTGTGAACTTCACGGGCTCCACCAAGGTTGGCCGCATCGTGGCCATGCATGCCGCGAAGCACCTGAAGCCCGTGCTGCTGGAACTGGGCGGCAAGGCGCCGATGATCGTGCTGGAGGATGCCGATCTGGACGAGGCCGTGAAGGCCGCCGCCTTCGGCGCCTTCATGAACCAGGGCCAGATCTGCATGTCCACCGAGCGGCTGGTGGTGGTGGAGAGCGTGGCCGATGAGTTCGTGAAGCGCCTCTCGGATTTCGTCGCCACCCTGCCCGTGGGCGATCCCCGTACCGGCAATGTCTTCCTCGGTTCCGTCGTGGATGAGGAATCCGCCGCCAAGGTGGACTCGCTGATCGCCGACGCCACCGCCAAGGGCGCGAAGCTGTTCGGCGGCGGGGAGCGCAAGGGCACGATCATGCCTGCCTCCATCGTCGATCGTGTCACGCCCGAGATGGCGCTGTACTCGGAGGAATCCTTCGGGCCGGTCGTCGCCATGATCCGCGTGAAGGATGCGGAAGAGGCGGTGCGCGTCGCCAATGATTCCGAATACGGCCTCTCGGCAGCCATCTTCACCAGGGATGTCGCGCGCGGCATCGCGCTGGCCCAGCGCATCGAGAGCGGCATCTGCCATGTGAACGGCCCGACCGTGCATGACGAGGCGCAGATGCCCTTCGGCGGCGTGAAGGCCAGCGGCTATGGGCGCTTCGGTGGCCGCGCGGGCATCGCGGAGTTCACAGAGCTTCGCTGGATCACCGTGGAGACGCAGCCCGGCCAGTACCCCTTCCCGCCCGCGGCGAAGTCGCCCCCGCCCGCGACACCCGGCGCGCACTGAACCGAGAACAAGAAGAGCGAGGAACCATCACATGCCTGAACTGGCTACAACGGAGTTCTGGCGCGACCTGAAGCCCATCACGAAGGTCTTTCAGGCCGATGCGCTGCCCGAGGTCTACACTAAGAACGCCGCCACGGATGACGAGCGCTACTACGTGCCCTTCAGCGAGACGGTGTCCTCCCGCCCGCTCTGGATCTCGCCCACCGGCAACCGGTGGTGCGACATCCTCTGGGCCAAGGGCGCGGGGCTGGTGAACCGGCATTATCATCCGCACGAGGTGTTCGCTTACACGATCTCCGGCAAGTGGGGATATCTGGAGCACGACTGGACCGCGACGGCAGGCGACTTCGTCTACGAAACGCCGGGCGAGGGCCATACCCTGGTTGCCTATGAGCACCCCGAGCCGATGAAGGTGTTCTTCATCGTCAAGGGACCGCTGATCTGGCTGGACGAAGAAGGCAAGTCCGTCGGCCATTTCGACGTGCACGACTACATCGCCCTCTGCCGCGATCATTACGAAAAGGTGGGTCTGGGCGCCGACTACATAAAAACGCTGTTCCGCTGAAACAGCGACACGGGAGGAACGACAATGAAAAAAGACATCACGCGCCGGGGCCTGGGCCTCGGCGCCTCGGCCCTGGTGCTGGCCGCGCCAGCGGTGCGGGCACAGACCGCAGCACCCACCGCGGTGAAGATCGGCTACGCGGTTTCCAAGACCGGGCCAAACGCAGGCGGCACGGCCGTCTCCATCACCCCGAACTACCAGCTCTGGGTGCGCAACGTGAACGCCACCGGCGGCCTGCGCCTTGGGGACCGCCGCGCGCCGATCGAGGTGGTGGAGTATGACGACCGCTCCTCCTCGGAAGATGCCGTGCGCGCCATCGAGCGGCTGGTGAACCAGGACAAGGTGGACCTCATCCTCGCGCCCTGGGGCACGGCGCTGAACCTGGCGATTGGGCCGGTGATGAACCGCGCCGGCTATCCCCAGATCGCCGTGAACGCGGTGACGGACCGGGCGCCGGATCTTGGGCGGCGCTGGCCGAACTCCTTCTGGTTCCTCGGTACCTCCGCCGAATACGCGGCCGGGCTGGTGGAATTGCTGAGCAAGCAGCGGGAAGCGGGGCTGATCGGCAACAACATCGCCATGGTCAGCGTCGCCGACGGCTTCGGGATCGATCTGGTGAATGCCGCCCGGCCCGCGCTGCAGCGCGCCGGCTTCCGTGCGTCCTATGACCGCACCTATCCCGTCGGCACCCAGGACATGGCCCCGATCCTGGCGGAGGCCGCGCGCTCCAACCCCGATGCCTTCATCGCCTTCTCCTACCCGCCGGACACGCTCGCCATCACGGAGCAGGCGCGTGTCTCCGGCTTCAACCCGAAGATGTTCTATGTCGGCGTCGGCACCGCCTTCCCTCTGTTCAAGGAGCGTTTCGGCGCAAATGCCGAAGGGGTGATGGGCATCGGCGGATGGCAGGCCGACAGCCCGCGGGTGCAGGAATACATGCGCCAGCACAAGGAACTGGTGGGGCGTGAGCCGGATCGCTGGGGCAGCTCCGTCTGCTATGCCAGCCTGGAGATGCTGCAGCAGGCGATCGAGCGCGTCGGGCGCATCGACCGCCCCGCCATCATCCGGGAACTCCAGACCGGCACCTTCGACACCATCCTCGGCCCGATGAAGCTGGAGGGGAATGTCCGGCGGGAGCAATGGGTGGTCGGCCAGTGGCAGAACGGCGAGTTCATGGCCGTCGCCCCCGCCGCGAAGGCGGGAGCACGCCCGCCCGTGCTGCCGAAGCCCGCCTGGCGGAGCACCTGACATGGAGGCCGCCGCCGCCACACTCGTCACCGGGCTCGTCCTGGGTGGCATGTATGCGCTGGTCGCGATCGGGCTGACGCTGCAATACGGCGTCGCGCGCATCATGAACCTCGCCTATGGGGAATTCGTGGTGGCGGCGGCCTTCGCCGCGCTCTGGCTGTTTACCAGCCTCGGCGTCAGCCCGCTGATCGGGCTGGCGCTGGTGATGCCCCTGGCCTTCCTGGCCAACTGGGCGATCTACCGCATTTTCCTCACGCCGCTGGTCCGGCGCGCACCAAATGCCGGGGCGCTGGAGACAGACAGCATCCTTGCCACCTTCGGCCTGCTCTTCGTGGTGCAGGGGGTGATGCTGGCGCTCTTCGGCGGCGCCTACCAATCCTACTCCTACCTCTCCATCCCGGTGGAGATCTTCGGGGCCACCATCACCGCCAACCGCCTCGTGGCCCTGGGCTTCGCGGCGGTGATCGGCGGCGGGCTGTGGTTCCTGCTGACCCATACGCGCACCGGCACGGCGGTACGTGCCGTGGCGGTGAACCCGGCCGCGGCGCCTCTGGTGGGCATCGACATGGCGCGCACCGCCGCCCTGGCCTTCGCGGCGGGCGGCGCGGTGGTTGCGTCGGGCGGGGTGCTCGTCTCCACCTTCCTCACCTTCAACGCCGCCATGGGCGTGGTCTTCACCATGAAGGCGCTGGTGGTGGTCATCATGGGGGGCGTGGGCAATCTGATGGGCTGCCTGGTCGCCGGGCTGCTGCTGGGACTGACCGAGACGCTGGTCGCCAGCTTCGTCGATCCCGGGCTGACCCTGGCAGCAACCTACGGGCTGTTCCTCACCATCCTCATCGCCCGCCCCGCCGGCCTTTTCGGGGTGGCCGCGCGGTGAGCAACACAGCCCTCGCCATCGTTCTTGCCGGTCTGGCGGCCATGGCCGCCCTGCCCTTCCTCGACACGGGCTTCTGGCTCGCTCTCGCCATCAGCATTGCCCAATACGCGGTGCTCGCCACCGCCTGGGCGATGTTCAGCGGGCCGACGCGCTATGTCTCCCTGGCCACCGCCGCCTTCTTCGGCATCGGCGCCTATACGGTCGCGGTGCTGGGAGAGGTGCTGCCCTGGCCGGTGGTCCTGCTTGTGGCGGGTGTCATCGGCGCCGTGCTGTCGCTGTTGGTCGGCTTCGCGACACTGCGGCTTTCCGGCGTCTATTTCGTCGTCTTCACCTTTGGCCTCGCGGAACTGATCCGCCAGCTCGTCACCTGGTTCGAGGTGAATGTGACGCGCAGCATGGGCCGCTACGTCTTCGTGGAGATCACACAGGCACAGATCTACTGGCAGCTTCTCGCGCTTTTCGGCGCGCTGCTGGCGCTGGGCACCTGGCTCGCCCGCTCCCGCCTCGGCTTTGCCCTGCACGTGATCGGGGAGGATGAGACGGTGGCGCGGCATGTAGGCATTGACACGGCGCGGGCCAAGGTCGCGCTTTTCGCCCTGTCCTCTGTCTTCATGGCGCTGGTGGGCGCGGTGATGGCGCCGCGCTGGACCTATCTGGACCCGGCTATCGCCTTCAACCCGTCCATTTCCTTCACCGTGCTCATCATGGCGCTGCTGGGCGGCACGCGCAGCCTGCTGGGGCCACTGCTGGGCGTGGTGCCGCTGGCCCTGCTGTTCGAGGTGCTGACGGCCCGCTTCCCCAACCACTTCTCCATCCTGGTGGGCATCGTGTTCCTGCTGGTGGTCTATGCGGTGCCGCAGGGCGTCTCCGGCCTGCTGGCGCGGCTGCGGCGGGGAGCGCCGGCATGAGCGCCGCCTTGCAGAGCCAGACCGCCCCGCTGCTGCGCGTGGAGGGCCTCCGCCGCGCCTTCGGCGGCCTCGTCGCGGTGGATGGGCTCTCCTTCACGGTTCACCCCGGCGAGATCGTCGGGCTGCTCGGCCCCAATGGATCGGGCAAGACAACGGCGCTGAACCTCATCTCCGGCGCGCTGGCTCCGGATGCGGGGCGCGTGGTGCTGGATGGGCGGGACGTGACCGGGCTGCCGGCGCATCGGCTTACCCGCCTTGGTATCGCCCGCACCTTCCAGCTGGTTCGTGTGCTGCCCGGGCTTTCGCTGAATGAGAATGTGGTGGCCGGCCTCGCCTTCGGCCGCGAACCCGCCTGGGGCGCCGAGGCCCGCAGCCGCGCCGCCACCCTGCTCACCCGCGTTGGCCTGGGCGGACGGGACAACCAGCCCGCCTCCATCCTCACCTATGGCGACCAGAAGCGGCTGGAACTGGCCCGGGCCCTGGCGCTCTCTCCGCGCCTGCTGCTGCTCGACGAATGGCTTGCCGGCCTGAACCTGACCGAGTTGCGGGGCGGCATCGACCTGATCGCTTCGCTCCGCGACGAGGGATGCACCGTGCTGATGGTGGAGCATGTGATGGATGCCATCCGTGCCCTGGCCAATCGCTGCGTGGTGATGAATGCCGGCCAGCACATCGCTGAAGGCCCGCCCGCCGAGGTTCTGGCCGATCATGCCGTGATCCAGGCCTATCTGGGGGATGACGATGCTTGAGGCCGCCAATCTCTCCGTCTCCTATGGCCGCCACCGGGCGCTGGATCATGTCTCCCTCTCGGTGTCGCCGGGGGAGATCCTGGTGGTGCTGGGCGCGAATGGCGCGGGAAAGAGCACGCTGCTGAAGGGGCTCGCCGGGCTGGTGCGCCCTGCCCCTGGCGCACGGATCAGCATCGGCGGGAAGGACATCTCCAACATCCCCGCCCATCGCGTGGTGGAAGCGGGCCTTGCCCTGGTGCCGGAAGGCCGCGGCGTCTTCGGCGCGCTGACGGTGCGGGAGAACCTGCTGCTCGGCGCCCATCCCGCCCATGCCCGGCACGGCGAGGCGGCCCGGCTGGAAGGCATCCTTTCCCTCTTCCCCCGCTTGACGGAGCGCATGGGCCAGGCTGTCCGCACCATGAGCGGCGGCGAGCAGCAGATGGTCGCCATCGGCCGCGCGCTGATGTCCGCGCCCGAGATCCTGGCGCTGGATGAACCCTCGCTGGGGCTTTCCCCCCTCATGGCCGGGGAGTTGTTCCGGGCACTGACGCGTATCCGCGCGGGCGGCACGGGCATCCTGCTGGTGGAGCAGAATGCCCGCCGCAGCCTGGCCATCGCCGATCGGGGCATCCTGCTGGAAGGCGGTCATATCGTGGGCGGCGGCAGCGCCGCGTCACTTGCCGCCGATCCGGCCGTCCGCCGCGCCTATCTGGGCGCATCCGAGACCGAGGCCGCATGAATCACCAAGGGAGAACAGACGCCATGAGCCACCGCATCCACCGCCGCATCCTGCTGGGCGCACCGCTAGCCCTGGCCGCGCCGGTCATCGCGCGTGCCCAGGGCAGCGCCCCCTGGCCGACCAAGCCCGTGCGCATCGTCGTTCCCTTCCCGGCCGGCGGGCTGGTGGACACGCTGGCGCGCTCCGTCTCCCAATCGCTTGCCACCAAGTTCGGGCAACCCTTCGTGGTGGACAACCGCGCAGGCGCGGGCGGCAATATCGGAGCGGATCTTGCCGCCAAGGCGGCGCCGGATGGCTACACGCTGCTCGTCTCCTCCATGGGACCGCTGGCGGTGAACCAGTTCATCTACGGCGCCATGCCTTACGACACCAACACCGCCTTCGCGCCGATCACCCTGCTGGCAACGACGCCGAAGGTGCTTTGCGTCGCCAATGCACGCCCCTGGCAGAACGTGGCGGCGCTGGTGGCGGCGGCGAAGCAGCGGCCGGGCCAGCTTACCGCCGGATCGGCAGGCTCTGGCAGCAGCCTCCATCTGGCATTGGAGCTGTTCAAGGGCGCGACCGGCACGGATATCCAGCACGTTCCCTATCGCGGCGCGGCGCCAGCGATCACCGACCTCATTGCCGGCAACATCGATCTGGTGATCGACAACGTGCCGAACATCCTCGCCCATATTCGTGGCAATGCGGTGCGGCCTTTGGCCGTCGCCACCGAGCAGCGCCTTCCGCAGCTGCCCGATGTACCGACCATGGCCGAGGCCGGCGTGCCGGGCTTCATCTTTGGCACCTCTTTCGGCATGGCAGCGCCAGCGGGCACGCCCGCTTCCGTCATCAATGCCATTGCCGAGGGCGTGGCGGCGGCGATGCGCGACCCTGCCGTCGGCGGGAGGCTGGCGGAGCAGGGCACCTTGCTGGGCGGCCAGGGTCCGCAGGCCTTCGCCGCGCTGATCGACAACGAGAAGAAGACTCTTGAGCCGGTGATCAAGCGCGCCGACATCAAGGCGGACTGATCTCCGCCTTTACGCAGCGGCTTCCGGAGGACCCGCCTCCGGAAGCCATCGCCGGGGTGGCCATGGCCACCCCGGTATCCTGTCAGCCGCGCGGCTTCTCCGCCATGGGGGGCACTTCCTCCAGGGCAGGATGATTGCGGGTCTTCCACAGCGACAGAGCAATGGACCCCGCGATGATCGCGGAGGTCAGCGCCAATGCGTATTCCACCGGCACAGCCTTTCCACCCGCAAACCAGTTAGCCAGCATCTTCGCGCCCACGATCATCAGCACGATCGACAGCCCATGCTTCAGATACTTGAAGCGATGGATGATGCCCGCCAGTGCGAAATACATCGCCCGCAGGCCCAGGATGGCGAAGACATTGGCCGTGTAGACGATGAACGGATCGGTCGAGACCGCGAAGATCGCCGGGATGCTGTCCAGAGCGAAGAACAGGTCCGTCAGCTCGACCAGGATGAGCACCAGGGCCAGCGGCGTGACCATCAACTTGCCGGCTTCCCGCACCGTGAAGGCATTGCCCCGGAAGCCATCCGTGACAGGCAGGCGGCGGCGCAGCCAGGCGAGGATCGGGCTTTCGGTGGGATCCTCCTCCTCATCGGCGGCGCGCAGCATCTTCCAACCGCTCCAGACCAGGAACAGGCCGAAGATGATCATCATCCAGTCGAACTCACGCATCAGCGCGGTGCCAACCAGGATCATGATGCCCCGCATCAACAGCGCACCCAGGATGCCCCAGAACAGCACGCGGTGCTGATAGGCTGCCGGCACGCCGAACTTGGCGAAGAGCAGGATGAAAACGAAGATGTTATCGACCGAGAGCGACCACTCGATCACATAGCCTGTCAAGAATTCCAGGCTCTTGGCGCTGCGTTCCTCGGGGGTAACGCCATAGCTCATCCTGAGCCAGACGAAGAACAGCAGGGCAAGGCCGATATAGGCGGCGGATTTGAAGAGGGCGGTGCGCACCGGCACAGGGGCCGGATCGCCATTGGCATCCTTTTTCGCGAACAGACCAAGATCGAGCATCAAGAGCCCGAAGACGGCTGCGTTGAACGTAACCCAGAACCAGATTGAAGCTTCCACGCGGGACGGCTCCTTCGTAAGGGGGCCCGACCGCCAGAACACAGCACGAGACTGTGAACTCAGAGGAAGCTGGTACGCCGGGCCCGATTGCGAGAAGTCGATCCGACATCACGGCGACGGCTGTCCGCACCGCCCGCCAAGGCAGGGGGCACGGGGCCGCCGGGCGTCAGAGGGGCCCGGATCAAGGCGAAGATGGATAAACTTCCATCTTCACGCAAGAGGAAATTTGAAACGGCCTATGCCGCTCAGCCGCCCGCGAACACTTCGGACCGCCGTTGTACAGGATCGTGCCCCTGCAACATCCTGGCGATCTCGGTTGCAATCTTTCCCCCGCCCTGTACCGAGGGTTCGATGGGATTGGCGAAATCCGCATCCTCGTTGCAGAGGAGGCGGAGATCGATGAGCGGCCATCCGCGCGCGAAGGCCGCACGGGTGATGATGTCGTTGAACAGCGTCAGGCCCACCGTCCCGAGCTGCCGCCGCGCCCGATCGGGGAAGCGGGGATCATAGATGGTGCAAAGTGCCACCGGCAGGCTTCGTGCGGACACCGCATCGAGCATGGCCCCGTAATCCACGCGGAAGCGCTCGCGCAGGGCGGCGAGCCGGGCAAGCCCCTCGCCAACGGTCCTGGCCCCTTCGCCCAGAATGCCCTCCTGCCGGAGCGCATCATTGCCGCCGATGCTGACCACCAGATGGGTCGCATCCGGGGAAAGACGGGAGAGCTGGCGGGGCAGATCGCCCGTCACGGCCCCATCCACAGCCCCCAGTGTCGCCCGCCATCCGTCCGGCAGCCGCGCATGGAGCTGCGTCACCACATCCAGCCCGCCCGCCACATAGGCCTTGTTGTCGAAGATCGAGTCCCCAAGCAGCACGACGTGTCCCGCGCGGCCTGTTCCGCTGGCTTGCGCTGCCGCCTCGCCGGCTCCGAGCCCCATGCCCGCAGCCGCGGCAGCCCTGAGCGTGGCCCTGCGATCGGCTGGACTGGCTGCTGGAGTGTCCATCGGGTGCCTCCCTACGCGGTGCCACCGGACAGGAACGCGGAGGAGCCTCCGTGGTTAGGGTACCATGGTCAGGTCGGCGGCAGGTGAAGGCATGCAACTTCCCCGCCGCTGCCCTCCAGCAACGGGTAGCGGCGCAGCACCTCTGGGTCATGCCCCGGCACGATCAGGCTTTCGTCGCCTTCCGCCAGGCGACGTGCGGTGCGCCAGCCCTGCGCCATGGCGCCGAGATCGAAGAAGATCGGGAAGGGATTCTCCCGCTCCATATTCGCGTAGTAGTGGGTGGCATCGCCCGCCAGCACGAGCGGCCCGCGCGCGGTCATGACGCGGAGCATCTGCAGGCCATCCGTGTGGCCGCCGACGCGATGCAGCGTTACCCCCGGCGCTACCTCGCCTTCCCCATCATGGAAAACCACGCGGTCCGCATGCACCGCGCGCACCATGGCCACCACATCCTCCACCTCGAAGGCCTGGCGGATGCAGCCGAAGCACATGTTGCGCCCGGTGGCGAAGGCCATCTCGCGATCCTGCAAGTGGAAGCGCGCCTGGGGAAAAAGGCCGATATTGCCGGCATGATCATAATGCAGATGGGTGATGACGACGTCTCTGACACGCGCAGGATCCGTTCCGATGCTGCGCAGCGCGTCCTCCACCGGGCGGATCATGCGCCGCCCGCGGCGAGCTGCGGTTTCCGCCGAGAAGCCGGTATCCACCACGATCTCCCGCCCGGCCCCGTCGCGCAGCAGCCAGATGAAATAATCCATCGGCATCGGCACATCATGGGGATCGGGCGGATGGAGGAAGTTGGCCTGCGCCGTCCGCTCGTGGCAGGCATAGCGAAGGGCAAAGGCCTCCCACATGGCTAATCCGCCGCGGTGCCGCTATTGCCGCCGCCCAGCGCGCTGCCGGCCAGCCGCTCGCTGAGCTGCGCCACTGCCGTATGGTCCTGGCCTGGGCCAAGCAGGGCGCCAGCGCTGCTCCATAACTCGCGGCAGAGGGCGGCGAAGGGAGTCGGCGTGCCATTGTCGCGCCCCACCTCCAGCGCGATGGACAGGTCCTTCACCATCAGGTCCAGTCCGAAACCGGAATCGAAGCGCCGCGACAGCACGAACTGCCGGAACTTCTTCTGCGTGCTGTTGTTCATGCCCGTCGATGCGTTCAGCACATCGACCATCAAGGATGGATCGAGGCCGAATTTCTGGCCGATCAGCAGCGCCTCGATACCGATCAGGAAGCCGCCGGCGGAGACAAGGTTGTTCAAGGCCTTCATGGCCTGGCCGGCACCAATCTCCCCACACCGATGCACGGTGGTGCCCATGGCCTTCAGCAACGGGTCCACGCGGTCCAGCTGCGCGGCCTCGCCGCCGGCCATGATGGCCAGCTCGCCGGTGCGCGCGCGGGAAACGCCGCCCGAAACAGGGCAATCCACCATGGCGACGCCGCGTTGCGCCAATTCCCCTGCCAGCCTCCGCGTGATGCCCGGATTGCCCGAGGACATCTCGACCACCACCGCACCCGAAGGCAAGGCATCACCGATCCCGGCGATCACCTCCTCCACATGGCGGCTGGTCGGGAGGATGGTGACGAGGGCATCGGCACCGCGCGCCGCCTCCGCCGCCCCTTCCGCCGCATGGCCGCCGACCTCCCGCACGAATTTCGCGGCGCGGCCGGGTACGGCATCGGTGACCGCCACATCGAAGCCTGCCTTCACCAGATTGGCCGCCATCGGCCAACCCATATTGCCCACGCCGACGAAGCCGACGCGTCGGATGGCGGTGCTGCTCATTCCGCCGCCTTCGCCGGAAGCGCGCCTTCGGCCTTCAGCACCTCATGCGCCGCCTTGAAGGCATCCAGCCCGGCCGGGATGCCACAATAGACGGTCGCGTGGAGCAGGACCTCCTTGATCTCCTCCACCGTGACGCCGTTGTTCAGCGCACCTTTTACATGCAACTTGATTTCCGGCGGCTTGCCCAATGCCGTCAGCATGGCGAGGTTCAGCAGGCTGCGCGTGCGGCGGTCGAGACCTTCGCGCGTCCAGGCATAGCCCCAGCACCATTCAGTGGTGATGCGCTGGAATGCCATCATGAAGTCATCCGCCTTGGCAAGGCCGCCATCGACATACTCCGCGCCCAACACGGCGCGGCGGACCTCCAGCCCCTTCTGGAACATCTCGCTTTCAGCCATCACTCTTGCTCCTTGCATCGTGGCCTGCGACAGCACGGTTCATCGCGTGTCCTGCTTCCATTGCGGACGCCGATGGTCATTCAATCCGGGCACCGGAGATCCGCACCAGCTCCGCCCATTTCGGCAGTTCGGCCCTGATGAAGCCGGCGAATTCTTCCGGCGTGCCTCCGGCCGGGGTGCTGCCCTGCTGCGCCAGCTTCTCCCGCATCTGCGGGGTGCGCAGCACCTCATTCGTCTCATGCGCGATGCGCTCTATCACCGGCTTCGGCGTGGCAGCGGGCGCCAGCAGGCCGTTCCACAGCCGCACCTCATAGCCGGGCAGGATCTCGCCCAGGGGCGGCACATCCGGCAGCAGCGGGGAGCGTTCCTTCGTCGTGATGGCAAGCGCTGTCATCCGCCCCGCACGCACATGCTCCAGTACCTCCACCAACGGGCTGAACAACAGGTCCAGCTTGCCGCCGAGCAGGTCGGTCACGGCCAGTGCGCCGCCGCGATAGGGCACATGCGTCATCCTCATCTCCGCCCGAGCCGCGAAGAGCGCCGAAGCCAGGTGCTGCGAGGATCCGGCACCCGCGCTGCCATAGTTCAGCTCGCCGGGCTTGCGGCGACCGAGCTCGATCAGCTCGCGCACATGGCGGATGCCTTTTGAGGAAGGCACCACCAGCACATTCGGGATGAAGGCCGTGAGAGTGATGGGAGCGAAATCCCGCTGCACATCGAAGGGCAGGCTGCCATAGAGCGCGGGATTGGTGGCATGGGTGGTGCTGGTGGTGAGGAGCAGCGTGTAGCCATCCGGCTCGGCCCGCGCCACGGCCTCGCTGCCGATATTTCCGCCGGCGCCAGCACGGTTCTCCACCACCACAGGCTGGCCAAGCCGCGCGCCCAGCGCCTCCGCGATCAGCCGCGCGGTGACATCAGTGCTACCGCCAGCGCCAAAAGGAACGATGAGGCGGATAGGCCGCGTGGGAACCCAGGCGGAGGACGCTGACACGGCCTTTCCGGTCAGGAGCAGGCCGGCGGCCATCGGCAGCAGAAGACGACGCTCCATGATGTTTCCTCCCGTTCATTGCGGGGCGGCGGCTTTGTTCTTTCCTTATGGCCCCGCTATCATATCCTCATCAGGCCAGATGCGCCTCCGGCCCCAGCAGGGATTCCCGCATCCGCGCCTGCAGCAGCGCGCCTTCGCGCGGCGGCAGAACCAGCTTCAGGGATTCGGCATCGATCTTCACCTGCGCGAAAAGCGGGCCGGAGCATTCATGGATCAAGGCCCGTAGCGGCGCGACCTCATCCTCCTTGCGGATGGTGGAAACGCGGGGAATGCCGGCGCCGCGCGCCATCGCGGCGAGATCGACGCCGAAGCCCGTATGGGTCCGCTGCATTCCCGTCTCGCCATAATGTTCGTTATCGAGCACGACGACGGAGAGATTTGCGGGCTTCGCCACGGCGATGGTGGCGAGCGATCCGATGCCCATCAGCATCTCCCCGTCACCCGTGATCACCAGCACTGGCTTGCTCGGCTGCGCCAGGGCAAGACCAAGGCCGATGGCCGCCGCCGATCCCATGCCGCCCCAGAGCGGCAGGTTGCGCGGATGGTCGCCAATGGCGGTGATGTCCCAGGCCGGTGCACCGAGGCCCGCGATCACCAGAAGCTCGCCACGATTCGACAGAAGGGTGGACACGACCTCGCGCCGGCGAAGCGTGCCGGAGGATTTCACCGCCATGGCTCAGTCCTTTCCGAAGGTCTTGGCGCCAAGGACGCGCTGGCCGATCAGCGTTGCCGTCGGCCGGAATGTGTTGAAGGCCATGCGCAGCGTGGCATCCACCGTGGGCACGATATCGCTTACGTGATCGGCACGCCGGACCAGCGTGCCCATCGCCTCCAGTACCGTCTGGGTGGCGTTTCCCATCGGAACCTGGGCCGGGTTGAACTCACCGAAGTCGCCGCGCATCGTCACGATCATCGGCATCGGCGTGCGATGCAGGATGCCGAGCGAAAGCATGTTGATGCAGTTGCCGACGCCGGAACTCTGCATCAGCAGCACGCTTTTCTGGCCGCCAAGCCAGGCGCCGAGCATCAGCCCGATGCCCTCTTCCTCCGTGGTCAGGGAAATCGCCTTGATATCGGGATCGTCGATGCAGCGCTGGATCAGATGGGAATGTCCGGCATCGGGCACGAAGGCCACTTGCCGGATGTCATGCGTCTTCAGGAGATTGAAGAGCTCGCCCGGCCAGCCAGCCGTATCGGCTGGCGCCATGTCCATTCCATGTGTGTCCAACATTTCCTCCGCTCAGCCACATCGAGCCGGAACCGCACTTCATGGAGGGCCGCCCAGGCTGCCGACTTTCATCCGACCCGCCGTGGAACCGGGGTGCCGATGCTGTGGAAGCACTCTCCACCCCGAAATAATTGTCTGTCAATCTTTCTGTGGCATCACCAATTTCGTCGCACACCTGACCGCCACCACGCAGGTCAGCCCAGTTGGGTACCTCCTGGATCCTCGCGTTCCCGTTCCTCCCGCCCGCGCAGGATGCGGAGCGCGACGGCCGCCGCGCGCCGCACATGCAAACGCGAGGCCTCCCAGGCTCCTTCAGGATCGCGGTGCTCGATGGCTTCCACCACCCATCGCAGTTCCCGGATCGTGTGAGGCAGCCGCGCAGGGTCTGAAAGCGAAGTGGCGCGGAGCTGGGAGTTGCGGTTCAGCATCTGATCAAGCATCCGCGCCACCAGCGGATTGCGGCAGCCCCGCAGCAACACCGCATAGAAGTCGCGCTTGATGGCCAACAGGGCCATCCGGTCCGTCTCCGGCCCCACATCGGCGAGATGCTCATAGATCTGGCGCAGCTCTGCTCGCTCGGCATCCGTCGCACGAATGGCGAAGCCCTCGGCGGCCAGGGCCTCCAATACGCCGCGAACCTCGTAGATGTGCGCCGCCTCGGCCGAGGACAGGTAGGCGACGAACTGGCCCCGGTTCGGCACAAGCACGATGAGCCCTTCCGCCTCCAGCAGGCGCACCGCCTCCCGCACCACACTGCGGCTGGCGCCGAAGACCTCACAGAGCATGCGGTCCGTCAGGTGCTGCCCCGGGGCGAAGCGGCCACTGGCGATCGCGTTGCGCAGCCCCTCCTCCACCTGACGCCGCATGGGCTGCGGCGCCGCGCGGAGCATCTCGTCACCAGGCAGATTGCTGTCAGGCGGCATCGCCAAGAACTTTGCCTCGGCAAATTTGTCAGACAATTCCATACCGAAGCCGCACCAGGCAAGACAAACCCCTCCGCCAGGGCAGTTCAGCCCACCGGCTGCAAATGGCCTTAGCCGCGCCGCCTGGCCAACCGGGCGCGTTCCTCGCGCGCCACCTCCTCGAGCGGATGTCCCGGATGCCGGGCAATAAAGAGGTCATAGGCTGCCAACGTACCAGCCGCTCTCGCTGCATCCAGTTCCTGCTGGATAGCAATGTCGCCGCTGCGGGCCGGCGGAACGACGGGCGTGGTCATCGCTTCAGCCTTGTGGACAGCATCGCCTCCGGTTGCACCGGCCGGTGGTCCAGGCAGGAGCAGCGCGGCCATGGCAAGAAGGCCAAGGCCACGCCGCAACAGGAACACCGGCACAGCTTCACACAGACAGGAAGTAATCCGCATGCGCACCACCTGCCATGGTGGACCAGGCGGACGGACCCGCATCTTCCACCGCGCCGGCCGGCCCAGCCGCACTCAACGCATAGGTTCCAATATTACTGCCCGATCCGCGCGCAGCCAGGTAATGGGTTCCGCTCGTGGAAGCGGTGTAGCTGATGTGGGAATCCTTCGTCCCGCCATAATCATTATTGGAGAGCAGCAGGTTCCCCGCGCCGTCGCGCAGTTCCAGCAGGGCGTTGGGCAGCGTTCCGGCATCCGTGGGAGACCCGCGCAGATCGAAGCCATAGGTCTTCCCGGCCACAAGGTTTACGGCGAAATAATCGATGTCCCCGCTCTTCTCGATGGCACCCATTCGCGAACCGCCCATGGACATCTGGCCCAGCGGAGCGGTGGTATCGCTGATCTTGTCCGCATAGTCGTCGAAGTCACGCTTTGCGCTCAGCGTGTAGGTTCCGGTGTCATAACCATCCCCACCGGCAATGAGGTAATAGGTACCGCTGGTCTTTGCCCTGAAGACAATATGCGCATCCGCCGAATTGAAATCGTCATTGGACAGCAGCAGGGCGCCCTTGCTGTCCCACAACTCCAGCAGGCCATCCCCAAGCGCGCCGCCATTCGTCGGGGAGCCGCGCAGCTCGAAGGTGTAGTTGCTGCTGGCCTTGAGGGTGATGGCGAAGACATCCCTGTCACCAGCGACCTCGATCCCTCCAGCCACTGTGGCGCCGGCATTCAGCGAACCAAGCGGAGCTATCTGATCCGCAATGGCATCGCGGTAGTCATCCTCCTCGGAATTGGACTCGAAGAGGTCCGCGGATGCCACGGTGAGATTCGATCCAAGGAACCGCACGAACTCAGCATTCAGGATGGTGTCAGTGACGCCAAATCCTGTGGCGGTAAGGCTGTCTGCCGTACCACTGAAGGCATAGTCACTCTGTAACCCCGCCAGGACAATGATATCCGATCCGTCCTGCCCATCGAGCGTGTTGCTCCCTGCGTTTCCGAAGATGACGTCGTTCCCTGAGGAACCGATGGCATTCTCGATCAGGGAACGCGTGTCGTCATTGAAAAGAATGGCGTTCGCGATATTGCCGCGCGCATAGTTCCCGTCTCCTAGATTGGCGAGCTGGATCTGGGATGTCGTTGTCCATTCCCCCGGGCGAAGATCGATGATGACATCTCCCGAATAGTTGGAAAGGTCGTAGGTGTCGGTTCCACCTCCGTCCCAGACGGTCCTGAAGATGCGGTTTCCACCAGGCGTGCCCTGGCCGACACCGTTGACGGACATCTCTCCGGTGGTCGCGCTCCAGCTATAGGTCGTGTCGCCCGCATTGGTCGTGTAATCCGCGCCATACATATGCTGCAGCGCCGCGATATCGTTGATCATCATCGACTGCGGGCCGCCCCAGGTCTCGTTCGTGTAATATTGGCCCGGGCTGCCGAGATAGCTGCGGTAGGTCATGATGGAGTATTCGTGGGAATCATGCTCCGCGGGCATGGCGCCGAAGATTCCGCCTTCATGACCATGCTTCAGGCCAAGGCTGTGGCCGATCTCATGTATGAAGGTGAAATAGGCGTAGTTGCCGAGAACAGGGGCATCATAACCGCCGCTGGAATTCCGGTACCAGGAATCGCCGCCGCTGGCATCGTTCGACGGATAGTAAGCCCAGGCGGTGCCGGGAATATCGGACATGGCATGGCGCAGATCCGCGTGCTGCGTCGTGCTCTCGGCAATCTCCCTGAAACTGAGATTCGTGTAGGAGGAGATCATCTCGAAACTCTCTCGCACCGCAATCTTCTGCTGTGCATTGAGTGCTTCGAAGGCAGAACCTGGCTCTCCGCTACCGTATCCCGCTCCGTAGAATGAAGCCTTCGTGGGGAAGCTGAAGGTCAGATTTAATGTATCCCATTTTGTACCGAGCAACACGCCGTCCGTGTCCTGGTTACCCGTCCTGCTTACTGAGTTTGTTCCTGGCACTATTTAGCTCCTTTTGTTCCAGTTATAGATAAATTCCGTCACGCGAAATTACGGAATTCTACTGATCGTGGGACTGTGATGGCCTTGCAGCATGTGAGCCGGAGAGGCCCGCCATATCGCGGCGGAAAGATGCGTCAGGCATTTCCGTCCAGGCGGATCGGGCTAGAATCCGGCGATGACCCAAGCCGACCTATCTCGCGGCGCCACAGTGGCCGCCGCCATCGCTGATGCCTGGTCCAGGGAGGGCGGCCCAGGCGGGGCGATCGTTCTCTTTGATGGACAGGGCCCCCGCGGGATGGCGGCGGGCGGCTTTGCGAGCCTGGAGCACCGCATCGCCTTCACGCCGGCCATGCCCAGCCGCTGGGCCTCCATCAGCAAGCAGTTCTGCGCCGCCACGGCCCTTCTGGCGGGGTTCGACCTGGCATCGCCGCTCGGCGCCCTGGTGCCGGATCTGCCCGAATCGCTGGCCGCTGTGCCGCTTGAACACGCGCTGGGCATGACCGGCGCGCTCCCCGACGTGATGGAGACACTCTGGCTGCTTGGCCTTCCCTATACGGCCAGCCTCTCAGAATCCGAGTTGCTGGCGCTGTGCCGCCGCCTGCCCGGCACAGGCGGCCCGCCGGGGGTGGAGATGGCCTATTCCAACACCGGCTGGCGGCTGGTCTCCGCCGCCTTCGCGGCAGGCCGGGCGGAAAGCTACGGGCAGGCGCTGCACCGCCTGTTGCTGGAGCCACTCGGCCTGGGCGACGTCGCCTTCCCCGAGGATGAGGCGACATCCGTGCCTGGCCTGGCCACGCCCTATTGGCATGACGGCAACAACTGGCGGCGTGGCCGCTACGGCATGCATTTCTCCCCCTCAGGCGGCCTGGCCGGAAGCGCGGAAGCGCTGGCTCGCTGGGGCACGGCCTTGCTGGCTGGGCAAGGCCCGGCGGCCAGCATGCTCACGCGGCTCTCCGCACCGCGTCCTTTTCCGGATAGCGCGGAGAACTTCTACCGCCTCGGCCTCTCCACGCTCGACCTGGATGGGCTGGCGCTGGTGGGGCATGGCGGATCCCTGCCCGGGGTGAAGACGCATATCCTGATGGCACCCAGCCTCGGCTGCGGCGTCGCGCTTATTTCCAACCGGGAGGACACGGACCCGCTCTGGCTGGCGCTGCGGGTAATGGCCGCAATCAGCGGCCGTGCCCTGCCGCAACCCGCCTCCCTGCCACCCGGCCTCTATGCCGAGGAAGGCAGCGAGGCATGGGCGGAGGTGGAAGGCGAGACCATCAGCTTCATGGGCGTGGGTGACCGTCTTTTTACGGATGGAGCCGGCGGCGTGCGGACGCTGCCCGCCTATCTGCAGGCCACGCTCCACGCGATGCCCGATGGCGCGATCGAGGGCCGGGTTGGCGGGGTGGTCCGCCGGCTCCTCCCCGTGCCGGAAGCGACAGCGCTGGACCCCGCGCTGCGAGGACGCTGGCAGAACGACGCCTTCGGCCTCTCGCTGGAGGTACGGGCTGATGGCACGGCCCTGCTGCCGGGCATCCATCCGCGCGATACCTGCATGCTGCGGCCACTGCCCAATGGCCGCGCGGTGGCGGACCGGCGGCATGGCCCCTGGCGCGCCCGCCCCTTGCTGTGGCTCCAGCCCGATGGCTCGCTGCGCCTGGTCTCGCACCGCTCCCGCGTGCTGGTCTTCCGGCGCGGCTGAAGCAGTTGGCGGCTGGCACAGCGCATGCTGGACTTCCTTCGCAATTCGAGGGGAATCCAGAATGAACCTGCGCCGCCTGCTCCTGGCCTGCACAGGCCTTGCCGCCACTCTCTCCGCCGGACAAGCGGAAGCGCAGCCGGCGCCGGACCGTGTGCTGCGCGTGGCGCCCCATGCGGATCTGCGCACGCTGGATCCCGTGGTGGCCTCCATCACCATCACCCGCATGCACGGGCTGATGATCTACGAGACGCTCTTCGCCTGGGATTCGAAGCTGAACCCGCGGATGCAGATGGCCGGGCGGCACGATGTCTCGGCGGATGGGCTGACCCATACCATCGGCCTGCGCGACGGGCTGCGCTTCCATGACGGCCAGCCCGTCACGGCACGCGACGTCGTCGCCTCGCTGGAGCGGTGGATGACGCGGGACACGGTGGGCGGCAAGCTGAAGGAATATGTCGCGGCACTCGATGTGGTGGACGACCGCACCATCGCGCTGAAGCTGAAGCGCCCTGTGGGCGTGGTGCCCTTCGCGCTCGGTTCCGCCGTGGGCATGATCCCCGCGATTATGCGTGAAAGCGATGCGCGCACCGATCCTCACCGTGCGGTGACGGAAGCCATCGGTTCCGGCCCCTTCCGCTTCAACCGCAGCGAATGGCGCGCCGGCGCGCGCGTGGTCTATGACCGCAACCCGGATTACGTACCGCGCAGCGAGCCGGCGGATGGGCTGGCCGGCGGGCGCGTGGTGAAGCTGGATCGCGTCGAGTGGCAGATCATGCCCGATGCCGCGACCGCCGCCGCCGCGCTGCAGACCGGCGAGATCGACATCTGGGAACAGCCCGCGCAGGATCTGATGGCGGCCATCTCCCGCTCCCGCGACATCCGGGTGGAACGCTATACCAGCCTGTCCAACCAGGTGATGCTGCGGCCCAACCACCTGCACCCTCCCTTTAACGACCCCCGTGCGCGCCTCGCTTTGGCCTATGCCACGGATCAGGCTGATTTCCTGGCCGCCGGCTATGGGGATGATCGCTGGTGGCGCCGCTGCGGCTCCTACTTCATCTGCGGTGGCCCGAACGGCACCGAGGCAGGCAGCGAGCCCTATGCCCAGCCCAATCTCGAAACCGCACGCCGCCTGCTGGCCGAGAGCGGTTATCGCGGCGAGAAGCTGGTCCTCACCACCTCCTACGACATCGCTCCGATCGGCCGCATGGCCGAGGTGGCGGCGGGCCGGCTGAAGCAGGCAGGCTTCAACATCGACCTGCAGGTCTCCGACTGGGGCACGGTGACCACGCGGCAGCAGAACCGCGGCAACCCCGCGGAAGGCGGCTGGAACCTGTTCGTCACCACCGCCTCGGGCGCCACCATGCAGTCGCCCATGACCAATATCGGCACGAATATGGGCTGCGATCGCGGCTGGGCCGGCTGGCCCTGCGACGAGGAGGCGGAACGCCTCCGCACGGCGGTGGTGGACGCAACGGACGACGGCGCGCGGCGCGGCGCGACCGAGACGCTGCACCGCCGCCTGGCGGAAGTGCAGCCCTATCGCGTGCTCGGACAGTTCGACCAGCCCTATGCCCGGCGCAGCAACATCTCCGGCGTTCTGGACGCGCCGGTGATGCTGTTCTGGAACATTGAGAAGAAGTGAGGGGTTGGTGATCCCTGGGAGGCTCCGCCTCCCAGACCCTCCGCCGGGGAGCCAACGGGCTCCCCGGGCCCCGCGATCTGTTTTTCGACGGTGCGCCTGAGGTCTATGACCTCAGGCGACTGACAAGGCAGCCCGCGCAACCCGGAAATTTTGCCTGCGGCGCTGCCTGATTTCGCTGCTTGGCTGAAAACTGAACGCGGGGTCCGGGGTGGCCGCCGCCACCCGGCGGAGGTCCGAAGGCAGCGCCTCCGGGGCCACCGCCGAAACGCTACTCCGCAGGCGCCAGTGCCAGCGCCTTCCGGGCCATGGCCATCGCCCCTTCACGCGACCTTGCCGCACCGACGAAGCGCCGCAGATGCACGAAGACCGCATCCGGAACGCCGGACTGCGCGGCAAGCTCGCCTTCCTGCAACCCCGCCCAGGCTTCCGGAAGCGGCTGGCGCTGCGCGAAGGAGCCGGGTTCCGGCGGCATCGTGTCCAGCATCCAGTTGCCGTTGGAGGCGGGGCTGACGGCGAAGAGCACAGGCAGGTCATGGGTGAAGACCGCGCTCTTCCACGGCATGCCGCGATCCAGCACCAGGATGCGAGGGTCCTCGCCCGCCTGATGCGCCTCCAGCACGGAGGCCTCGGCGGCATGGCGTGCGCGCCGCCCATCAACCTTGCGGCGCAGGACACCCTCCACGAAGGCCGCCGCCTCCAGGAAGGCCGCATCGCCGGCCGTCGGCCCGGCACCGGCGGGATCATCCCAGGTCGGATTGAAGCCACCAACCAGCGCCGCCAAGCCGAGGCTGTCGTCCTGCACCGGGCCCTTGGCCGATATGCCGGTGTCCACCTCGTCGATCCGGCGGATCAGGCTTTCATCCAGATCGGACGCGATGACCGGCGCGAAGGCTTCCGCCCCCTTCGGCTGCAGCAGCCGCGCAACCGCGCGCTCGCCATAGACCTGCCAGACCAGCCCCGCGGAGGAGAAAGGGGTGCCATCCGGGCGCAGCGGCGCACCGCGCTGGTGATGATCGAAGCGGTTCGCCGCCGGATCGTACTGGCTTCCGACATCCCAGACGATGTCGGCGCTTTCGATCAGCTCCGCCTTGCGCGTCCGCAGCAGCAGGTGGTCATCGCCCGGCGCGTTCAGCCCCAGCGCCAGGCGCAGGACGACATAGGCAAAGACCTCGTCGCAATGGAACTTGCCGCTATGCGTGGCCAGCACGGGGCGGGCCGTATCAGAAGACGTCATCAGTTTTCAGGAACTTTCATCAGGCCGGTTCAGGCTTCGACCAGCTCACGGCTGCGGAGCAGAGGCGTCGTGCTCGGGGCACGGCCGCGGAAATCGACATAAAGCTTCATCGGGTCACGCGTGTCCCCGGCGCTGAGCAGCACGCGCAGGCGCGCGGCGGTGGCCGGGTCGAAGGGGTTCTGCGCTTCGGTGAAGGCGTCGAAGCCGTCGGCATCCAGCACCTCCGCCCAGAGATAGGAGTAGTAGCCGGCCGCATATCCGCTTCCGGCGAAGATGTGCTGGAAATGCGCCGGGCGGTGGCGGATGCCGATCTCGCGCGGCATGCCGATGCCGTTGAGATACTCTTTCTCGAAGCGCCCGATATCGAGCGTCTCCGGTGCCGGGTGGCTATGCAGCGCCATGTCGATCAGGGCTGACGACGTGTACTCCACCGTCGCGAAGCCCTGGTTGAAGCCGCGCGCTGAGAGCAGCCGCGCGATCAGCTCATCGGGAATGGGCACCCCGGTCTCATGGTGCCGGGCATATTGGCGCAGTGTCTCGGGCAGGGAGATCCAGTGCTCGAAGATCTGCGAAGGCAGCTCCACGAAGTCGCGGCGGACGGAGGTGCCGGACTGGCTGGGATAGCGCACCTGGCTCAACAGCCCGTGCAGCGCATGGCCGAATTCGTGGAACAGCGTCTCCGCGTCGTCGAAGCTCAGCAGCGTCGGCTCGGATTTCGCGAAGTTGTTGTTGTTCACGATGATCGGCGGGACATCCCCGTCCAGCGTCTCCTGGTCCCGGTAGCTGCTCATCCAGGCGCCGGAGCGCTTGTCGGCGCGGGCATAGGGATCGGCCAGGAACAGGCCGACATGGCCCGAGGCATCCCGCACCTCATAAGTCCGTACATCGGGATGATAGCCCGGCAAGTCCGGGCGAAGGACGAAGGACAAACCGAAAAGACGGCCCGCTGTATCGAAGGCGGCGTGCTGGATATTGTCGAAGACGAAATAGGGCTTCAGCTCGGCCTCATCGAGCGCGTAATCCGCGCGGCGCACCTTCTCCGCGTAATAACGCCAGTCCCAGGCTTCCAGCGGCCCGTTGAAGCCTTCCACCCGCGCCACGGCGAGCAGCCGGTCGCGCTCGGCCGCTGCCTTGCGCTTGGCCGGTTCCCAAACCTGGGCGAGCAGGCCCTGCGCGGCTTCCACGGTGCCAGCCATGGTGTCGGCCAGGCGGAACTCGGCGAAGCTTGCATAGCCCAACAACCGCGCACGCTCGGCCCGCAGGGAGAGGATCTCGGGGATCAGCGGGCGGTTGTCATGCGGGCCGGGATGCGTGCCGCGCGCGATCCAGGCCTGATAGGCCAGTTGCCGCAGGTCCCGGCGGGCGGAGAAGGTCAGGAAGGGTTCGATCAGCGAGCGCAAGAGGGTGACGACGAAGCCTTCCAGCCCCCGCTCGGCAGCCGCGCGCGCCATTCCCGCCCGCAGGAAGTCTGGAATGCCCTCCAGATCGCTCTCGGCCAGTGGCAGATGCCAGGCGGCTTCATCATGCACCACGTTCTGGCCGAACTGCGTGTGCAGCACCGCCAGCCTTTCGGAGATCGCGGTCATCCGCTCCCGCGCGGCCGTATCCAGCGCCGCGCCACTGCGAATGAAGCCCAGATGCGTGCGCTCCAGCAGCCGCATCTGGTCCTCCGCCAGATCCAAAGCATGGCGCTGCCGGTAAACCGCATCGACGCGGGCAAAGACCGCCGGGTCCAGCGAAACCCGCATGCCATGCTGGGCCAGCTTCGGCGACATCTCCCGGTCCAGCGCCTCCAGCGCCTCGCCACCCAGGCTGAAGACCAGGTTGGAGAAAAGCGCGCCGATCCGGCCCAGGTCCCGGCCGCTGCGCTCCAGCGCCTCGATCGTATTGGCGAAGTCCGGCGCCGCCGCGTTGCTGCCGATGGCCGTGATTTCCGCCAGATGCGCCGCCATGGCCTTCTCGAAGGCCGGCGGGAAATGTTCCGGCCGGATCCGGTCGAAGGGCGGCATGCCGAACGGGGCCGTCCAGGGTTCCAGAAGGGGATTAGGCTCGCTCATGGGGCCATACGCGGCAGAAGGGACCGTCGGGTCAAGGCGGGATGGCGCCTGGCCACCCCTGCGCAGGCCAGGCGGCCTTCATTCATGGCGCAGCCCATTGCGCCTCCTTTCCTGGTCCGGCCGCCTTGCTGCGGCCGGGCCAGGGGCGCAGCCGGCCATCGCGTCCCTCCGAACCATGCGGCAGGTCCGGGGCGGCATCAGTCCGGCCGCACCTTGGCGCTTCGGATCACCTCGGTCCAACGCGTGATCTCGGTATCGATCAGGCGCTGGAACTCCTCGGGCCGATCGCCCACGGGCTCGCCACCCAGATCCGCGATCTTCGCGCGGGTCACGGGCTCGGTCACGGCGGCGTGGATCTCAGTGGCCAGCCTGTCGATGATGGGGCGCGGCGTCCCTGCAGGGGCCTGGATGCCGAACCACGCCACCGTCTCGGCGCCCGGCAGCCCGGCCTCCCGCACCGTCGGCACCTCGGGCAGGGAGGGGCTGCGCTGCGGGCTTGTCACAGCCAGGGCACGCAGCCGCCCGTCCTGGATATGGCCGATGGAGGAAGGCAGGTTGTCAATCGCCAGATCCACGCGCCCGGCGATCGCATCCGTCAGCATCGGACCCGAGCCACGATAAGGCACATGGATCATGTCGATCCCGGCCGCCGACTTCAGCAGTTCGCCCGTCAGATGGAGGCTCGATCCGTTTCCGGAGCTGCCATAGGTGGCGCCGCCCGCATTACCCTTCGCGCGGGTGATGAAGTCCTGCAGCGTGCGCGAGGGGGAGCTGGCCGGCACCGCCAGCACATTCGGCACATTCGCGACATTGGAGACCGCCACGAGATCCCTGGGCTTGTAGGCGATGCTGTCCTTGTAGAGCTCGTAATTGATCGCCGCCGTGCCGATGGTGGTCATCAGCAGCGTGTAGCCATCCGGAGTGGCCTTGGCGACGAGATCGGCGCCGATGCTGCCACCGGCGCCGCCACGGTTCTCCACGACGACGGGAACGCCGAGGCGCTGCTGCAGCCGCTCCGCCAGGATGCGGGCCAGCAGGTCCGTGGTACCGCCCGCCGGGAAGGGCACGATGAGGCGCACCGGGCGCGACGGCCAGGGCGCCTCCTGGGCTCCGCCGAACCTTGGAAGGAGGCCGGCGCCCATGCCCATGAGGGCCGCTCCACCAAGGGCATTTCGCCGGGTGATGTCGCGCATGGCCGCTGCCTCCACGGAGTGTCAGGAACATGCACGAAACCGCAACGGAGCGTTCCCGTTGACAGAACCGCAATCACGTTAGCCTGACACCGCCACGCAGCCGGGATCGCAGCGTCCCCTCGCCATCGCGCCCATCCGGAAAGTGCTTCAGAATCAAGCCTTGCGCAGGTTGTGAAAGAGCGGGAAGCCGCCGAGGATGCCGCTGACGGATTTACGGTAGGCGGTCGCCTCGAAGAACTGGCCAAGCGGCACATAGGGCAGATCAATCAGCACCTGCTCCTGCAGCCTCCGCGCCACCGCCTGCTGCTCCGCCAGATCCTGTGCGGCAAACCAGGCGACGCGCAGTTCCTCCAACTTGCCGCTGGTCGGCCAGCCCGGATTGCTGCGCAGGCCCAAGCCACGCGTGTTCTGGTGGCTTGCGGGATCAGAGGCTTCCATCCCCGCGACATGGGTGAAGTAGACGCTCCAGCCGCCCTGCTCCACGCAGTCCCGCTTCAGGCGATGCTGTTGCAGTGTGCTCCACTCCATCATCCGCAGATCCAGGTTGAAGCCGATGCGCGCCAGCAGCTCCGCACCAACCTTGGCCAGCGCGTTCAGCGCCGGATGGTCGCTGGGGGCGAGGATCACCACGCGCTCCCCCTTGTAGCCGGCTTCCAGTAACTCCTTCCGGGAACGCGCGAGGTCGCGCGGCGCGGTCAGCGCCTCCATCCCCGTATCGCTTGCCAGCGGGGTGCCATGGGCGAAGACGCCAACTCCGTCCTTCCAGAAGGCGCGGTCCTCGCCAGCCGCGGCAATGAGGAAATCCGCCTGCGTAACCGAGCGCAGCACCACGCGACGGATCGCGGGATTGTCGAAGGGCGCGTGCAGATGGTTGAAACGCATCAGTGGCAGCGCGCCCTCCGTGTCGATCCGGCGCATCTCGATGTCGCGGCTGCGACGCAGTGCAGGCAAAAGGCCTGCCACCGGCGCCTCGATCCAGTCCACCTCGCCCGCCGCCAGTGCGGCGGCGGCGGTGGCGGGATCGGGCATGACCCTCCATTCCACCCGATCCACATGCGCGATCTTTGGCCCTGCCGTGCGGCTGGGCGTGCCACCCATACGCGGCACATAGCCAGCGAACCGCTCATAGACGAGGCGGCTGCCAGCCACATGCTCAGCCTGGCTGAAACGGAAGGGGCCACTGCCGATGATCTCAGGCATCATGCAGTCCGGCGTGCCACTCGCCAGCCGCTCTGGCATGATCGCCGGCATGTGGCCGGAAGGCTTGCCCAGCGCCGCCGGCAGGAAGGCGAAGGGACGCTTGAGACGGAACTGCACCACCCTGTCGGAAGGGGCGGCCAGCTCATCGGTCACGGCCGCCAGCTCCTGCCCGAAGGCATCGCGCCGCCACCAGCGCCTGATGCTGGCCACCGCGTCCCGCGCCAGCACCGGCTCGCCGTCATGGAAACGTAGCCCATCACGCAGCGTCAGGCGCCAGGTCCTGCCGTCATCCTCGGTGACATACCCTTCCACCATCTGCGGAGAGACATTGAAGCCGTCATCCGTGCCGAAGAGCGTGTCATAAACCAGATAGGCATGGTTACGGGTGACATGGGCGGTGGTGAAGGCCGGGTCGAACACACCCACATCGGATTGCGGCACGAAGCGCAGGACCTTGCTCTCCGCGCCGTAACTGATCCGGGGGGCCACCAGCAGCGCCGTGCCTGAGCCCAGAAAACTCCGACGTCTCATGCTTCCGCCTCCACGCAGGGATTGAAGTCACAGGCACCGGATCTGCCTGCCTCTGCAAGAATGGCGATCATCCGGCCGTTTCGTGGTGAGAGTGGCGCGAAACGCGCCTCAGGAGGCGCGGAAGCGGACAGGATCATCAATCCCGAGTTCCGCCCCCTTGGCATCGAAGGCTGCCTCATAGACGAGGGTCAGGCGGGTCTTGGGCGTGCCCTCCCTGTCGAGTTCCCCGGTCGGCTCCAAGGCTGAAGGGGCCTCCGCGCCCAGCGCGAGGAGATGGGCGGTCTGCGCCGCCAAGCCCGCGGCGTGCATGCTCTCCACCGCGGCCCGGGCCTCGGCGACGGCGAGTTGCCGCTCCAGATCCACCGCCTCACGGGTGCGCCGCTGCAGGACAGCCCGGAGCTCCGCCTCCTGATGGGCCAGTTCCTCGGCCGTTCGTTCCAGCCTCGCCACCTGCTCGCCCAGGGCATGAAAAGCGGCGGAAGGCAGGCCAGCCACCGGGTTGGGCTGGGGGTTCACCTCGTCTGGCTGATGGGACATCGGACCTCGCAGGCGGTTTGAGGCGGAACCCTTAGGTCGGAGAGCCCAACTTGGAAATGCCCGACCAGCCCTCCAGCCTCCTCATTGCCGCCCCCTCCTTCTCGTCAACTCACCGGGTAGGAGTGAAGGGCAACCCCGTCATGCCCGCTGTTCTTGGCCTGGCAGAGGGCCTGGTCGGCTCTCTCCACCAGGAGCCGGTAGTCGGGGTGGCCATCGAAGATCGGAATACCCAAGGAGATGATCATGTGAGGGTCCTGTCCGCCCTCGGTATGAACTCGATTTCCTTCAGGCGGATAGGAATGCGCTCAGCCGTGTTGAGAGCCGCCTCACCGCACTCCACGAGCAGGACCAGAAACTCCTCGTCCCCATAGCAGAACATGAAGTCGCTCTGACGGCATGCATCAGAATGCTCTCACGGCCTGGCGGAGCACCACACGCACCTTGTTGCCAAACCAACACCGACCATCGTGCAACTCGCCGCGCACCAGCTCAGCAGGCTGCATATTCAATTGGGAAGGCATCCGCACGGAAAGGAAATAACGCCGCCACGCGATCATCATCCACGCGACCATCGTTGAACCTGACCCGTTCACACTGCGATATTTCCCGTGGATACCCTGTGAACAGGTCCGACGTCGGATCACATTAGGGTTCCAAAAGTCAAAACCCGGTGAAATGGGCACCGGCCCACGAACCCGCCCCGATGCCTGCTTGCCTGGGAGTAGCCCACTCATTAGAGCCGGGGCCCGACCAGGGCTTGGCAGGTTTCATCTGCAATGCCCGGCAACTCGCCAATGAGCAGCCGTGGCGGAGAGACCTGACTTTGGAATTGCGTCGTGGACGCACTGACCGCACCGGAACACGGCTTGGTGGAGAGAGGCTCTTGGTGGAGATAGCAGGCAGGTACGAATTACGCGGATCACTCGGCAAGGACGGAGGAGCGGTCTTCAAGGCGCATGACCGCATGCTTGATCGTCTGGTCGCGGTGAAGCTGTTCGAGCTGCCTTCGCCGGACAGCACAGCCAGCGCCGAGGCGATCGCGCGGTTCCGTGCCGGAGCCAAGGCCGGAGCCAGGCTCTCGCATCCAAATATCGTTCCGGTTTTCGATTATGGCGAAACCTCGGATCATGCGTGGGTCGTGATGGAGCTGGTCGAAGGCCTCTCCCTCAGGCAGATCCTCGATCTCAGCGGGCAGCAAACGCTGCAGCGCTCCCTGCGGTTGATGGAGCAGATCCTGTCTGCCCTTGCCTACGCGCATGAGCACGGCGTGATTCACCGGGACGTCAAGCCAAGCAACATCCTACTGACAACCAACTCCGTCACGCATGAAATCACCGCCCGGCTGACCGATTTCGGCATCACCCGTGGGGCAGCCGACGCCATTGCCGCCATGGGATCCGGGCTTGCTACAGTCGCTTACATGGCGCCGGAGCAGTTCGGCGGAGAGGCCGACCAGCGTGCCGACATCTGGGCGGCGGGTGTCATATTCTACGAGTTGCTGACGGGACATAAGCCCTTCACCGGCGACGATCATACCATTTGCACCAAGATCGGCACGGTTGATCCGAAACCGCCGTCACAATGCACGCCGCTTCCGCCAGCCATCGACGCAATCCTGGCCAAGGCTTTGGCGAAGCGCCCAGCAGACCGGTACGCATCAGCCACGGAGTTCGCTGCGGCATTGCTCTCCCTGGAGCCGGCAGCCTCCCCGCGCAATGACAGCGCGCCGCCCATCCTGCCGCCCACCACGCCACTGCCTGCCACAGAGCCGCAGCGCGAGCCTCGTCGGCAGCCGGTCCTGCCTCCGGCGATGGACGAGGCAGCCTACCACCTTCCGCATGAGCCCAGGGGCCGGCACCGGCGCCGGCTTTATGAAGCCCTGGGTGCCGGCCTCGGTGTATGCGCCCTAATCGCGGTCGTGCTGGCCCTGAACGGAGACTTCATTACGGCGCAGCAGCCTGTGCCCACGGCGGAGATGGCTCCTGCACCGGCGCCCGCTCCTTCACCCGCCCCCGCGGCCACCCCTGCTGCGGCACCGGAACTGGCTTTCGCGCCGGCCGCCGCAGGCGCGGCCGCGGCCATAAGCCGCATGGACTGCGCGCTGCTGGGGATAGAAGCGAATGACCGGTACTTCTCGGCAAGTGGCGTGCTGCAGAAGAGTTCCAAGGACGCCCTGCTGGGCACGCTCGACGCCTTCGGCCTGCCGCAGGACAGGGTTCAGCTCGATCTGCAAACCTTCGATGCGGACTTTTGCCAGGTGCTTCAGACCATCCGCCCGGTGGCCGTGCAAGGCGACATGTTCCCAAGCCTGGCCTTGAGCAGCCCCGAGCCGCTGCGAGCCGGACAGAATCTGCGCTTCCGGGTGCAGACCCCAGAGCGTCCCACCTATCTGCATGTCCTCTTCTTCGGCACGGAAGGTCAGGCGGGTAACATGGTGCAGTCGGATCAGCCGCTCCCCGCTTCCTCCTCCCTGGAGTTCGGCGAGCCGTATTGGACGGCGGCCACGCCATACGGTACCGGTCTGCTGATGGCCATTACATCGGACAGCCCGCTCTACACGGAGCGGCGCCCTGCCACCGAAGCATCTTCTGAAGCGCTCGGCGCGCTGGCTTCCGCAATCCAGGCCGCTCAGCGCAAAGGCGAGCGCGTCGAAGCACGGGTCATCACGGCAACCTCCGCACCGCCGCAATAGGAGTCGCTATGCGCGCCCTTGCCGGGGCCACCTTGGCCTCGCTCGTCCTCGTCTCCGCTGCACAGGCGCAGTTCACTCTCGCGCCCGACCAGCACAGCACGAATCCCGCCACGCCCCCTGCGGAGCAGGAAGCGCGCCCGCCCGCGCTCGTCCCGCAGAGAAGGCCCGAGCCGCGCCAGACGCGGGAAGACACGCGGCCGCAGCAGGATGCGGAAGAGGCACGGCAGCGGCGCGAGGAAGTGCGCCGGCGGCTGGAGGAGATCCGCCGGCAGCAGGCAAGGCGCGGCGAAGAGGCCACGCCCCAGCAACCAGCCGAAGGCAGTGAGCGCTTCGCCGGCATACCGGGCATGCTGACCGACCCGGGCAGCCGCTGCTCGGTCTATGTTCCCGGCGCACCGTCAGGCGCCAGCGTGCAGTGGTCCGGCCCGTGCCGCGATGGCCTGGCCAATGGCCAGGGCGAGTACCTGCTTTCCGCCGGCGGTCAGATCCTGGCGAGCACGCAGGGCAACTTCACCGGGGGCCGGATCAACGGGCCAGGCGCGCGGATCATGGCGAATGGCGATCTCTACCAGGGCGAGTTCCGTGACGGGCGGGCCGCCGGGCGGGGAACGCTGCAGTTTCGCGGCTCGGATGGCAGCACCTATGAGGGCGAGTTCCGTGACGACCTTCCAAACGGGCAAGGCGTGCGGAGCTGGCGCAACGGTGCACGTTACACGGGCGCATGGGTGGCCGGGGTGCGGCAGGGCACCGGCACCATGAACTACGGCAACGGCACGAGCTACACCGGTGCATGGCGCAACAACCAGCGCAGCGGCATCGGCACGATGAACTATGGCGGCGGCACCACCTATGAAGGGAGCTGGGCCAACGACCAGCGCAACGGGACGGGGACATATCGCGTGTTCAGCCCGGGCGGCGCTTCCGCGGTCTATTCCGGCGAGTGGCGCAACGACATGCGCAATGGCTTCGGCTCGGAAGTGTTCCCTGAAAACAACGTGCGCATCGATGGGAACTTCCTGAACGACAAGCCGCACGGGCGGGTTGTCTATACCAGCAACGGCGACCGCTTTGAGGGCGAGATCTACGATGGCTGCCTCCGCACTCGCGGGCGCGTCGTGCGCGTCATCAGCGATCCACGTGGGGGCGCATGCCAGATGCCTTGAGCCGGAGCTTGCTCACGCCGCTGGGACACTGAATCAGCATGGCGAATGGCGAGCGGATGGGCCGTGGTACCACCGCCCCGGCCCACCGCCTTCGCATCGGCCTCAACCTGCCGGGCATCCCTCCCGGCAGGCCCTTACTCCCCCTCGCGCACCCGGACGGCGGCGCTCGCGGCCACCCCGGACGCGTCGAGCACCGTTACCCGGTAGAAACCCGGTCCCGGCGGCACCCAGCCCGCCTCCCGCCGCGCCCCGCCCGAGGCCACCGGCACCCCATCCACCAGGAAGGTGAAAGGCCGCCGCCCCCCAGCCGCGCGGATCGTAACCGCCCCGGCCCCGATCACCGCCCCGGAAGGCGGAAAGAGCAGTCGCAGCCCGTCCACCACGGTCGGCGCCAGCCCGGTGCTGGCCATTGCCACCCGCGGTGGCTGCGCGCGTGGCGCGGAAGGCAGCAGGGCGAAGGCCCGCGCCAGTAGCGGCAGCGCCATGTCCCGCCCCGTGGCGCCCGGCATGGCCGTGCCATCCGGCCGCCCCACCCAGATCCCAACCGCATGCCGCGCATCGAAGCCCACGGCCCAGGCATCCCGCCCGCCCCAGGAGGTGCCGGTCTTCCAGGCCACGCCCGCAGGCCCGCCCCCGGGAAAGGGCTGGGTCAGGATTTCCGCCACCGCGGCGGCGGCGGGGGCGCCCACCACCGGATCGCCCCGGCCCGCGCCGCCCGGCACCACCCGCAGCCCGCCCGCCCGCCCGCCATCGCCCAGGGCTGCCATCACCCCCACTAACTCCCGTAGCGTGATCCCGGCCCCGCCAAGCGCCAGCGGCAGCGCCGCCCCGGCCCCTGGTGGCAGGCGCGGCGGTGCCTCCAGGGCCTTCATGGCGGAAGCGAAGCGGATCGGCCCCAGGCCTTCCATCAGCGTCACCGCCGGCAGGTTCAGCGACTGCCGCAGCGCCGAGGCCGCCGTCACCCGCCCCGAGAAGCCGCGCGCGAAATTCTCCGGCGCCCAGTCACCGAAGCGCCGGGGCAGGTCCTCCATCACCGTGTCGGGCCGGGCCAGGCCACGGTCGAAGGCCATGGCATAGAGCAGCGGCTTCAGCGCCGAGCCCGGGGAACGCACCGCCCGCGTCAGGTCCAGCGCGCCGGCCCTTCCTTCGGCCAGCCAATCCCCGCCCACCAGCGCCCGCACTTCCCGCGTGCCCAACTCAGCCACCACGATGGCCAGCGAACCACGCCCGGGCAGCCCGGCCAGCGCGTCGCGCGCCAGCGTCTCCATCCCGCGCTGCAGCCCGGCATCCAGCACGGTTGGCACCACGCCATCCGCGAAGCCGCCCGCCGGGCCTTCCGCCGCCCGCGCCACCTCGCGCGAGAGATGCGGCGCCAGTCCGGGCATCCGTAGCCGGGCGGAAGGCACCGGCTCCAGCAGCGCCGCCAGCCGGTCCGCCTCCGGCAGCCCAGCCGCCCCGCGCCAGCGCAGCACCGCATCCCGCGCGGCCCGTGCGGCATCGGCGTGCCGGTCCGGCCGCAGCGCCTCGGGCCGGCGCGGCACCGCCACCAGCAGCGCCGCCTCCGCCACCCCGATCCGCTCCACCGGCCGTCCGAACCAGGCGAGCGCCCCAGCCTGCACGCCCTCCAGATTCCCGCCCATCGGCGCCAGGGTGAGCCAGATCCGCAGCACCCCCGCCTTGCCGTAGCGCCATTCCAGCTGAACCGCCCGCAGCGCCTCGATGGCCTTGCTGCGGAGGGTGCGCGGCCGCGGCTCCAGCAGCCGCGCCGCCTGCATCGACAGGGTGGAGCCGCCCGAGACCACCCGTCCCGTCCGCACCCATTGCCCCGCCGCCCGGGCCAGTGCGAGTGGATCGACACCCGGATGCCACCGGAAGCGCCGGTCCTCCGCCGCCACCAGCAGGTCGATCAGATGCGCGGGCACCTCCCCCGGCTCCACCGGCAGCCGCCAGACCCCGCCCGGCGCCGGCAGGGCGGAGAGAACCCGTCCCTCCCGGTCCACCACCACGCGCCCCAGCGCCTGCAGGCGGGACAGGTCCGGCGGGCAGGCCTGGTCCAGCGCCCAGAGGCCGCCCAGCCCCGACCCGAGCACCAGCAGCCCGCCGGTCAGCCATCGCCGCATGGCCGCAGCACCTTTCATCCCGCTCATCCTGCCGGAAGGCGGCGGACTGGCGGCGCTAAGGCGTCGCCGCCACCGCGATCCGCCCCGGATTCTGCCGCGCGAAGAAGCCCGGCCGGTACATGTCCCAAACCTCCGCCCCCGGCAGTTCGAAGCGCCCGGCCGTCACCACCCGCACGCGCACCGCATAGCGTGCCACGGCCGCGCCGGACGTGAGCGTGGTGGAGGCGGCGAAGCGGTCATCCAGCGCCGGGAAGACCTCCGCAGCCGTCAGCTCGCCCAGGAAGGGCATGCCCTGCACCTGTCCCTCCGGCAGCCGCCCGACGATCTCCCACCCCGCCGGCAGCCCCTGCTGGATCATCACCCGATGCGTCTCGCCGGTTCCCGCCCGTGCCTCCACCTGCATCACGAACACCTGGTTCTGCTGCAGCGTATCCAGGTTCACCGGCGTACCGTCCGTGTTGAAGAAGCGCCGCGCGATCCGCATTCCCTGGCGCCCCGCACCCGGCGGCTGCACCGGCAGGCCAACCACCGAGACAGCC
The DNA here is from genome assembly GCF_025791835.1 of Roseomonas xinghualingensis. Taxonomy (GTDB): domain Bacteria; phylum Pseudomonadota; class Alphaproteobacteria; order Acetobacterales; family Acetobacteraceae; genus Roseomonas; species Roseomonas xinghualingensis. The sequence goes on along the minus strand of NZ_JAOXLP010000001.1, from coordinate 369,437 downwards.
TGCGGCACCGCCCGGTCGGTCAGGTTCCGCACATCCACCGCGCCCTCGACCACGGCCGAAACTACGGGCGCCGCCGCCAGCTCCTGCCCGCCGAGCGAAATCCGCACCGGCCGCCCATCCCGCCCCAGCGAGCCCGCCAGCAGCACCGCCCAGGAGGCCTCCTGGGTCGAGGCCGCCTCCGGCGTCAGCTCCGGCCCCGGCAGGCGGGAAACCGCCTCGGCCAGCCGCGCGGGCAGAAGCCCGCTTTCCTTCAGCAGCAACGTCACCGCGAGCGAATCCCGTGCCGCGCTGCCGTAATCCCCGTGCCAGTACCGCCGGGCCGGGGCGGCGAGTGCGGCGGCGAAGGCCTCCTCCGCCCGGAAACGATCCCCCATCCGCGCGAAGGCCGCGCCGAGCTGCGCCTTGGAGAGTGGCGTCGGCAACTCGCCCAGGATCTCGAAAAGCCGCCGCGCCGCGCCCGGCAGGGGCCGCCCGGCCAGGGCCAGCACATGCAGCCGATAGGCCTGTACGGCCCTCTCCAGCGGCTCGTCATGGCTCCGGTTGTCAGCATCCTCGCGGATGCTCGCCAGCAGCGCCTCCAGCGGCGCCTCGGGCACCGTCACCCCTGCCGCGCGGGCTCGCAGCAGCGCTTCCGCGCCATAGGCGGTGACGAAGCCATCCGGCTCCCCATTGGGCGACCAGAGGCCGAGGCTGCCATCGAAGCGCTGCTTGTCCAGGATCTGCGCGACCGAGCGCTGCATCCCCGCATCGCGGTCCGGCGCCGCCTCGAAGCCGAGCAGCGCCATCAGCCGGCTCGCGGCCTGCTCGCCGCAGGCAAAGGGGAACTCGGCATTGGCCCGCATCAGCGCCGCCGGATCGTAGCGCACCGGCTGGCCCCAGGTGGCGCGGATGCTGCCCGTGCCCGGGAAGAAGCGCACGAGATCCACGGCCACCCGCCCCGTCCCGCCCGGCGGTAGGGAGGCCGTCACCACCTCCCGCGCCAGCGGGCGCGGCGAGCGCAGGGTGATCTGGCTTTCATGCGTCGACGCATAACCACCCGGGCCGGTGACGTTCACGCGCACCAGCGCATCGCCAGCCCCGGTGGCCCGCAGCGTCACCGCCGGCAGCACGCGCGCGCCCTGCGCCAGCTCGCCGCCGAGCGAATCCCCGCCATCCACCGCCAGCGCCCCCTCCACCGAGACCGAGGCACGCACCCCGCCCCCCGGCAGGTCCAGATTGTGCAGCAGCACCGGGATCCGCGCCTCGTCGCCCGGCGCCAGGAAGCGCGGCAGCAGCGCCTCGGCCACCACCGGGTCCCGCACCGTCACCGCGCGGGTGGCGGAACCCACCCGATCACCCGACCAGGCCACGGCCATCAGCCGCAGCTCGCCGTTAAATTCCGGCAGGTCCAGCGGCACCACCGCGCGCCCATCCGGCCCCACGGCCACCACGCCGGAAAAGAGCGAGACGATCCGCTGCGGCGGCTGCACCCCGGCCGTATCGGAATCGCCGTCGCCACCCTGGCGCAGCACGGTTGCCTCGCCCTCGGCGGGGGCGATCAGCCGCCCGTAATCGTCACGGATATCCAGCCCCAGCTTGCGGCGGCCGAGAAAATGCGCGGCCGGATCAGGCGAGGCGAAGCGCGTCAGCTGCAGGATGCCCTCATCTACCGCCGCCAGCGTCAGCCAGGCCGCGCCGCCCGCATTGGCCACGCGCACCGGCACCTCCACCCGCTGCCGCGGCCGCAGCATCGGCTCACCCTCGATTGCCACCTCCAGGCGCCGTGCGGCCGGGTCCAGCCCCAGCCAGGCAAGGCCGATGGCCCGACGCGGCGCCCCTTGCGCCGATCCAGCAGCCGGCGCCTCACCCGGCCGGAACACCGTCACGGCCACCCAGGCCCCCGGCCCCCAGCCAGCCTCCACCGGCAGTTCCACCTCCGCGCCGCCCTCCGGCACGTCCACATCCCGCACGGAAAGCACGCGGTCGGTCAGCACCGCCACGCTGGCGCGCCCGGCGAAGGGCGGCGTCACCCGCAGCCGCGCTGTCTCCCCCGCCGCATAGGCACGCCGGTCGGCCGCCACATCCACCTTGTCCGGCACCGCCGGATCGTCGGAGCCCGTCCAGCCTGAGCGGAACCGCAGGGAGGCGATCGCCATCCCGCCCGGCTGCGTCACCTCCAGCCGGTACCGCCCGAAGCCCACCCGCCGCGCGAAGCGGCCGGGCCGCCCCGGCGCCACCGTCAGCTCGGCGGAATCCACGGGCTCGTCCTGCCACACGGTCGCGTAGCGCACCGTCCCCTGGATCACCGTCAGCCGCCAGCTCGGGCGCTCCCGCACCAGCCGCGCGCGAAGCCGGCCGGAGAGCGCCTCTCCTGCCGGCGAAACCAATGCGGCCTCCACCACCGCCTCAGCGCCGTCATCCACGCTGCCGTCCCGGAAAGCCGGGCGCAGCGCCACGAAAGGCTGGGCGGAACGCACCGGCACCACCGCCTGGGCCCGGCTGCCGCGCCCGCCGGGCTCCGCCATGGTCACCAGCACCTCGGCCCGCAGCGGGCGGGACGTATCCGGCAGGTTCGGCAGCGACAGGTTCGCCACCCCACGTCCCTGGGCATCCGTCTCGCCGATCTCGATGGTTTGCAGCCCGCCGTCGAAAGGCTCCTCTGCCAGGCCGAAGCGCCAGCCCTTCCAGGCCTCGAAGGGTTCGGGATCGACTGCCAGGCGCATCTCCGCGCTGCCCGCCAGCCCCGCCCCCGGCGCCCCGTAGAGGAAGCGCGCCTCCACCGGCAGCGCCAGCGGGGCCACGGCCGTGAGCGGCCCCGGCGCGGGCCCGGCCGTCACCGCCAGCCGCTCAGGCACGAAGGCCTCCACCTGGAAGGAGATGGTGGCGATGGGCGGCCGGTTCGGATCGGTCAGCGCCTCCACCACCCAGTTCCCGGCCGGTGCCCCCGCGGAAAGCCGGATCGGCCAGACCACCACCCCCTCCGGGCCACGCTCCGGCACGGCCTCGGCGGCCACCTGCCCGTTGGGCCGCTTCAGCCGCAGCCGGATCGGCAGGTCCAGCACCTGTCCGGCGGCATCGCGCGGCAGCAGGGAGAGATTCGCCACCTCGCCCGGCCGGTAGATGCCGCGATCGAGCCAGAGGAAGGCATCCACCGGCCCTGGATAGTTCCGCCCGGTCACGCCGCGATCCGAAAGGTCGAAGGAGGCGGCCTCCAGGTCCAGCGCGACCAGATCCTCCCCCAGTTGCGCATGGAGCGCGACCGGCGCCACCGGCCCCTCGCCCCGCAGCAGCGGCCCGCCGAAGCGGACCAGCCCGTCCGGCCCGCTTTCCGCCTCGCCCAGCACGTCGTTGTTCCGCGCCAGCAGCGCGACCTTCACCCCGGGCTTCGGCCGCGCATCGCCCAGCCCGCGCACCTGCACCGCCAGCCCCTCGGCCCCTCGCCAGGCTGTCAGCCCGAGATCGGTCGCCATGATCGGCAACGCGGCACTCTCCCCCGCGCCCTGCTGGCCCTCGGCATTCCGCGCGATCAGCACGAAGAGGCCAGGTCTGGAGGCGGTCAGCGCCTCCGGCAGCGGCAACACTGTCCGCTGCATGACATTGGGCTGAAAGCGCGGGACCGAGGCCTTCCCTTCCCAGACCACGCGCCCGCGCGTCTCCGGGATCTCCTCCGCCTGCCAGCCAGACAACTCCTCGCCCAGCCGGTTCTGCTGCGACAAGGGCACCAGCCCGCGCTCGCTCACCCGCACCAGCCGCAGATGCAGCGTCTCGATGTTCATCGTGCCCACGGAGACCCGCGGCGGGGTGCCGCGCGGCAGGATGAAGGCCCGCTGGTTGAAGGCCACCCGCGCCGCGCGGTCGGGCATGGCCACATCCACCGGCAGGTCGGCCCGCAGGTTCACCCCGCCCTCGCCCGGCATGCCGCCGCGCAGCACCAGCCGCGTCCGCCGTCCCCAGGGCAGGCCCGCGACGCAAAGCTCATCCCCCTCCCGCATCACCGCGAGGCCCGGAATCACCGGCTCCGCCCGCACCCAGTCCTCGAGCTGCCAGCGATCATTGCGCTGCGGCGGCAGGGTGAAGGAAAGGCAGGCCCGCGCCGGCTCCGCCTCCGGCTCCACCCGCACCCGGCGCAGCATGATCCCGGCCGCGCGCCGCGCTTCGGCAAGGGCCGTGCGCGTGGCGCCATCATTCGGCAACCGCTCCATCACGGCTTCCAGCGCCTGGATCACCTGTGGCCAGCGCTCCTGCACCCGCAGCGCATCGGCCATCAGCCGCAGGGCAGGCACCTCCGGCTCCCCCGCAGCCACCAGGTCGAAGGCCCGCTGTGCGGCCAGCAGCGCCTTGGCCGGATCCGCCGGGTTCCGCGCCAGCGATGCCCGGCCGAGGGAAAGCCACATCTCCGGTTGGGCATCGCTCATGCCCAACCGCTCCTCCCAGGCGGAGATGGCCGCAGCCCAGTCCTGCCGCGCCTCGGCCTGCCGCGCCCGCTGCTCGGACGCGCTCCGCTGCGCCGGCGTGCCGCCGGCGGGAAAGCGTAGCGTCAGCCCCGTCGCATAGCGCCCGCTCTCCGCCGAAAGCCCCGGCAGGTCGAATCCCTGCGCCAAGGCGGCACCGGAACCCAGCAGCACCGCCGCAAGGGTGAAGGTACGAAGAAGGTGCATGACGACTGACCGGACTGTTTCCGGATCAAAGCCTGCCACAACTGCGGGGGAAGCCGAGAGGCCTCGTGCCCTCATTTGACGTGTGGATGGCTGGCGCCATTCCCCGAGAAGAACCGCAGCAAGGAAATGGCTCTGGGTCGCTGGTTGGGGCGCCAGGATTCGAACCTGGGAATGGCGGTACCAAAAACCGCTGCCTTACCGCTTGGCTACGCCCCACCGGAGCAGCCCCCGGGCGCGCCGGAACATGTCTCCACTGGCGCTCCGCGTAAAGCCCCACCGCATCACTTAGCGGCGTAAACGCCCCCGCCCCAGCGCCACCACGCCGCCGGCAGCACTTCTGCCGCCCGCCGGGCTTCGGCGGCCCCCGAGAAGACGGCGAAGCATGTCGCGCCCGAACCGCTCATCCGGGCCATCAGGGCCCCCGGCAAGGCCGTCAGAGCCGCCAGCACCTCCGCGATGGGTGGGCACAAGGAAATGGCGGGCGGCTCCAGGTCATTCCCCAGCGCCCGCAAGTCAGCCGCCATCGCGGCTGCATCCGTCCACCCCTCGGGGAGCATGGCGGGCGCCGAGAAGGCCCCGCGCCGCGCCGCGAAGATTCGCGGCGTTGCCAGCGATACGCGTGGATTGGCCAGGACCAGCCCGAAATCCGGAAGGCGCGGCGCCTGGGACAGCACCTCGCCAATCCCGGCCATCCGAGCCGGGCGGGAACCGACGCAGACCGGCACGTCCGCCCCCAGCCGCAGCCCCAGCGCCTCCAACCGCGCCGCGCCCAGGCCCAGCCCCCAAAACCGGTCCAGCGCCCGCAACGCCGCCGCCGCATCCGCCGATCCGCCGCCAATGCCCGACGCCACCGGAAGGTGCTTCTTCAGCCGCAACGCAGCCCCTGGAACCGGGCGTCCCGCGGCCTCCGCCAGCAGGCGGGCGGCCCGCAGCACCAGATTGTCCGGCTCCGCCGCCAATGCCCCGCTCTCGGATCCGCTCAGCTCCAGCGACAGCCCCTCGCCCGGCGCCACGCTCACCACATCGGCGGCGCCGGCGAAAACCACCAGGCTGTCCAGCAGGTGATAGCCATCGGCCCGCCGCCCGGTGACATGCAGATGCAGGTTGATCTTGGCCGGCGCGATCTCCGCCACGCCGTCCTGCCCGGTCCCAGCTTTTACGGTCCCAGCTTCCACGATCCCAGCGGCCCTCATATCGCGGGCTGCACGGCCCGAAGGCCGGTTTCCTGCCTTGTCCGAAACCTCAGCGCAATGCGGTGGCCGAAGGTAGGCCGTCCCGCATCTTCGCCTCGATCCGCCCCGTCTCGCCGGGTTCCGGATCCAGCGTCAGCGCGCGGCGCCACTGGAAGCGTGCCTCCGCCCGCCGCCCCACGGCCCAATAGGCATCGCCGAGATGGTCATTGATGATGGCGTTGCGCGCTTCCAGCTCCACCGCCTTCTCCAGCCAGCGAATGGCCCCCGGCAGGTCCCCCAGGCGGAACAGCGCCCAGCCAAGGCTGTCGGCGATATGCCCGTCCTCCGGTCGCGCCGCGACCGCGCGCTCCAGCATGCCGCGCGCCTCTTCCAGCCGCTCTCCCCGCTCCACCCAGCTATAGGCCAGATGGTTCAGCACAGAGGGCTGGTCAGGCGAGAGTGCCAGGGCCTGCCGCAGATCGGCCTCGGCTCCGGCCCAGTCCCCCGCCTGCTCCCGCGCCATGGCGCGGGCATGGAAAAGTGGCCAGTCCGCCGGGCCCGGCTGCGGCAGATGGCCGATCGCGACGCCATAGGCCGCCGCCGCCTCGGCATGGCGATCCTCGCGTTGCAGGAGATCGCCCAGGGCCACAGCCGGCTGCGGCGCTTCCGGATAGGCATCCGCCATCCGCCGCAGCAGCGCCACCGCCTCGTCGCCCCGGCCCATCCGGCCGAGCAGCTTCGCACGCCGCAGCGCCGCCAGCGGCGCCATTACGTCATTCTCCGGAACCGCCTCCAGCACGGCCAGGGCGGGCACCACATGGCGCTCATCGGCCATGGCATCGGCGATCAGGATCTGGGCGGATGCGAAGTTCGGCCGCAGGCGCAGGGACAGCCGCGCCAGGATCAGTGCCAGTTCCGGGGCGCCCTGCCCGCGCAGAGCCGCACCGAGCGCCACCTGCGCCTCCGCCATGCCCTCCACCGGGGACGCGACGGCCCGTCCCGCCAGCGCCGCCCGCCGTGCGGCGGGGCCCGCGGTCAGCGCGATGTCGTCGAAGCCAAGCGCCATGGCATCGAACAGCCGGCCTCCATCCGTCTCCCGCCCCGCACGGGCCAGGATGCCGGCGGCGATGGTGGAGAGCCGCATGTTCGGCTCGTCCGTCTCGGCCACAGCGATGCGGATCAACCGTTCCGCATCACGCGGGCGATCCGTCACATCAGCGATCATTGCCCCATGCAGCGCCGCCACGCCGCGAAGCGGCCCGCTCTCCATGAAAGGCCGCAAGGTGGAAAGAGCGCTATCGACATTCCCACGTCCCACCTGAATCCAGGCCAGCAAGAGCGGCTGCAGGATCTGCGCGCTGCCCTGGCGCGGCAGGCTGCGGATGCGTGCCTCCGCCCGCTCCCACCGCCCCGCCTGGGCATCCGTGCCCGCCAGCAGCAGCGCCGCCAACTGGCTCTCCGGCAGGCGCCGCGCCAGGCGCACGGCCTCTGGCCGCCCGTCCATCACAGCCGCGTTGAAGGCGCGGGTCAGGATCTCCGGCTCGTCCGGCTCAGCGGAAAGGGCCGCCAGCAGCGCCTCCGCCGCAGCCCCCGCATCGCTCTCATTGGCCGCCAGCCGCCCTGCGAGATAGGCGCCGAATGGTCCCCCGGGCGCAGGGGCCGGCGTGGCGCGGCGCATGGCCTGGATGGGGTGCTGGGGCGATTCAACCTGGGCAAGCCGCAAGGGCATCCTGTCCAGCACCGCCTCGGGGGGGGCGGAAACCTCACCGGCGGCACAACCTGCCAGCAGCGCCGCCGCCAGCAAGGCCACCCGCCGAGGTCTCCTGGTGCCACCGGACACATGCGGCAAGGAGGAGGAAGGGAACCGGAATAGGGCCGCAGGGGGCATCATGCGGCGCAGCGTAGAGTGGCTTACGCGGCGGATGCCAGTGGCACGTTCCAGTTAGTGGGGCAGGCCGGAGTAAGTGTGGCTTTCCGGTGGCAGCGCCGGCCAAGCCAGCGAAGCACCTTCCGGAGGATCATCTTTCATGATCCCATTGTAACGGGTTACGTCCGAAGGAAAGGCGATCATGCGCGCCCTCTTTGCCACCCTCATGCTGCTGGCAGGGCTCGCTGCCGCGCCGGCGGAGGCACAGAACCGCTTCTGGCTGGTCAACAACTCCGGGGACGCGATCCAGACCGCCCATGTCTCGCCCTCCCGCCTGTCCAACTGGGGCCCGGACATCCTTGGCGCCAATGTGCTGCCCGCAGGCAACCGCGTTTTCGTCACACCCAATTTCAGCGATTGCGTGCTGGATGTGCGGGTGACCTATGGGGGCGGCCGCGAAGAAACCAGGATGAGCGTGAATGCCTGCTCGCTCAGCACCATCGCCTTCGGCGGGGCGGGAGCCACCATCGGCGGTGGCGCTGGCGCGACAATCACCGCGCCGCGCGGCGGTGACCCGTCCTTCAACTTCATCAACCAATCCGGCCAGATGATCCGCGAGCTCTACATCTCGCTTTCCTCCCAATCGAGCTGGGGCCAGGACCGGCTGGGGAACAATGTGATGAACCCGGGCCAGTCCATCTGGATCAACCTGCCTCCCGGCGGCCACTGCAACTCCGATATTCGCGTGGTCTATATGAGCGGCTCCGCCAGCGAGCGCCGCAACGTCGAGACCTGCAGCCGCAACGGCGTGACCTGGCGCTGACGCCAGCAGGGGCGCCCCGGCGCCCCTCCGCCACGGCCATGTCATGACATCCCCGGGCCGGACCGGCAGGGAGGCCAGATGCCTCCCGCCGTCCGGCGCTCTCCTCACCACATCCGGCGCGCCAGGGCCTCACCGATCATCACGCAGGTGAAGTGCAGGTTCGCACGGCAATCCGTCGGCATGATCGAGGCGTCCGCCACGCGCAGCCCCTCCACCCCCCGCACGCGGAGATCGGGATCGACCACGCCGCCGGGATCATCCGGCGCCGCCATCCGGCAGGTGCCGGCGGCATGCTGGATATCGCCCGCCTCGCGCAGCATCAGATCGTCCAGCTCATCCTCCGGCAAGGCCGCGGCCTGGGCCGGCGTCAGGGGCGAATCCCCCAGCCGGATCCATTCCGCGATGCCGGACAGCGCGGGCTGCTCCGAAAGAACCGCCAGGCGGCGCACCGCATCCCGCATCCGCAGCCGGTCGCGCGGATCGGAGAGCATGTTCTCCTCCACCACCGGATTCGCCTCCGGATCGGCCGAAACCATGCGGACCTCCCCGCGAGAGAAGGCATTGTAGACGGAGGCCCCGATGGCCCCCACCGGATTCGGCGCCGTGCCCGGCCCGCCCGGCGGCAGCCCGCGATGGTTGAAGCCGATCATGATCATGTCGCGGAACCCGCCCCCCGCGAGCCCTGAGCTGTAGGTGACGCAGGAATTGGTGTGGCGCTGCTCCGGGTCCATGCAGGCATGTTCCGGCCGCAGCCTGATCGTCGCCCGGATGACCGGATGGTCCATCAGGTTGCGCCCCACCTGCGGCAGTTCCGCCACCACCGGCACGCCGAGTGCCGACAGCACGCCCGCATCGCCCAGGCCGGAACGCATGAGGATCGTCGGGCTGTGCACGGCACCGGCGCAGAGCACCACCTCGCGCCCCGTCACCTCCTCCCATTCGCCGCCGCCGAAGCGAACGCGCACGCCGCGTGCCCGGCGCCCGTCGAAGAGCACGCGGTCCACCATCGCCTCGCCACGGATGGAAAGGTTCGGGCGGCCCCGTGCCGGCTCCAGATAGCCGTCATGGGTGGTCACCCGCGCGCTGCTCCGGCTGTTGATCGGATAGGGCGAGACGCCCTCACGCGTCGCATGGTTGACATCCGGGTTCCAGGGATAGCCGCAGGCCAGCGCCGCATCGCGCAGCGCGCGGTCAACCGGCCCCCATTTCTCCTGTGGCGCGCGATAGACCGGCAGCGGCCCGCCACGCCGGATGCCGGGCGCGGTGCCCGTATCCTCGTCATCCTCGATGGCATCGAAGATCGGCAGCACATCGGCCGCCGACCAGCCCTTGCAGCCCAGCGCGGCCCATTGGTCGAAGGCCTCGCCCACGCCACGGATGGCGATCTGCGCATTCACGGTGGAGCAGCCACCCATCGTGCGGCCGCGCCAGTAGAAATGCGGCTCCTGCGCGGCCGTCCGCCGCGACAGCAGTCCCGGCCACTGCCATTTCGCCTGCAGCGCCGGATCATGCATGAAGGCCATGATATTCGCGCTGCGCAGCTCATGCGGCGCGTCGCCGGCACGCCAATCGACACCAGCTTCCAGCAGCAGCACGCGCTTCGCGGGATTCTCGGAAAGGCGCGCGGCCAGGGCGGCGCCGGCAGAGCCGGCGCCCACAACGATCACGTCCCACATGGCGTCAGCGCTTCTCCACGTTCCAGAACACAGGGATCGATGAGGGAATCAGCCCGTGCAGCACGGTCCGGTAGGCGGCCGGCTGGGCGAACTGCCCGAAGGGCACGGCCATTCCCTGGCCATAGACCACCTTCTGGATCTCCTCAGCGATGCGCTTCTGCTCCTCCTTGCTCTGGGCCGCCGCGAAGGCGTCAAAGAGCGGCGGCAGCTTCTCCTCGCAGAAGAAGCCGGAAGCCGGGCCACCTGTGCAGTTGAAGCCGATCACCGTGTTGGTCATGGGCGAGGCCAGGTCGAGGCCCGCGGCATGGACGCCGAACACGTTCCAGCCGGAACGCTGCGTGCGGCGCGCGATCACCGAAGCCCAGTCCATCGCCTGCAGATCCACGTTGAATCCCGCGCGGCGCAGGCGATCGGCCAGGATATCGCTGGCCACACGCGGGGCCTCGAGATCGGTCGCCGACAGCACGACCACCGGCTCCCCCTTATAGCCCGTGGCCTTCAGCGCCTCGCGCGCCGCCTCGATGGAAGGATTCTCCAGCGCCTCTGTCGCGACATTGCTCTCCAGCGCCGAGCCGCAGATGAAGAAGGCGTTGCAGGTCTGGCCATATTGCGAGGAGAGGCCGAAGCCGCTCAGAACCTCCGCCTGGTCCACCAAGCGCAGCAGCACGCGGCGGATGGCCGGGTCGTTGAAGGGCGCCGCGGCGGCGTTGAAGCGGTAATGCCCGGTGAACATGTGCGGACCGGAGAAGTTCATCACCTTCACGCGCCGGTCGCGCTCCAGCAGCCGCAGCATGTCGAAGGGCGCATACTGCATGTAATCCACCTCGCCCGCCTGCAAGGCGGAGGTGGCGGTGCCGGCATCCGGGATCACGCGGAACTCGACTTCCGCGACCTTCGCCACCTTGCCTCCCGCCAGGAAGTCCGCGGGCTCGGAGCGCGACACGTAGTTCTCGTTGCGGCGAAGCAGGATGCGGTCGCCAGGGCGGTGATCCGCACGGCTGAAGGTGAAGGGACCGGAACCGACGATCTCCGGCACCTGCTGGCTCGCCGGGGTCGCGGCCAGCCGCGCCGGCATGATGAAGGGCCCGGGCACGGAGGTGGTGCCCAGGGCCTCCAGCACATGGCCAAAGGGCTTCTTCAGCACCAGATCGAAGGTCTTGTCGTCCCGCGCCTCAAGTGTCTCCGTCGCAGCCATGAGGCGCCCGCCCATGACGGAGCGCTGCGCCCAACGCTTGAGCGAGGCCACGGCATCCCCGGCGGTGACGGGGGCGCCATCATGGAAACGCAGCCCGTCCCGCAAGATGAAGGTCCAGCGCATGCCGTCATCGGATCGCGTCCATTCCTTCACCATCTGCGGGCGCATCTCGCCGGCCGCATTGGGCGCGAGGAGCGTATCGAACACCGCATAGCCGAAGGTGCGCGTGATGTAGGCAGCGACGAAATGCGGATCGAGCGTGACGACCTCCGCCTCCAGCACAGCCCGTAACGTACCGGTGGGAGCCTGGGCCTGGGCCTGGGCCTGGGCCTGGGCCTGGGCCTGGGCCTGGGCTGGTCTCTGAGGCTGGAACACGGCCGCAACCGCCAACCCCGCCAGCAAGGCCGTCATCGAACGCCACTTCGTCATATCGCCACGAACTCCCAGTCGTATCCTCGTCGAGCATCCCAGCGCAGCAAAGCTTGTGCCATCAAGGGCTTAAACGAGCTTTTCTTGCTTAAACCCCTCTCCGCAACGATGACTCACACGCCTTGGCGAAGCTTCAGTCACCAAGCGGGTTTTCACGATTTCGTTCTCTTGATGTTCTTGACGAAGGGACCCCCCAATGCCCAAATCCAGACAGAACACAAAGAGAACTCGATAGGAGGCCACGATGCCAGATGGCAGCCTGGGCAGCCCGCTCCTGAACCGCAGCCTCCTGAACCGTGGCCCTTCGGCCTCCCCGCTCCCCGGCCTTCGGCGCGGCCGGGGCGCCGTGTCCAATCCCGCCAACCGCTTCGAGCGGGCCCGTACCGACGCCTTCGACGATGGCTGGGGCACCCTTGCCCAGGCCCTCGCCGACCTGCCGCCACTCGCCACTTCCCTTACCCGCGACGCTTCCCGCTCCGCCCTCACCTGGAACGACAGCCCCGATATCGGTTTCGACCGTTCGGTGAACCCGTATCGCGGCTGCGAGCATGGCTGCATCTACTGCTATGCCCGCCCGACCCATGCCTGGATCGGCCTCTCCCCCGGCCTGGACTTTGAGGCCCGCCTCCAGTTCAAGCCCGAGGTGGCGACGCTGCTGGAGAAGGAGCTGCGCAAGCCCGGTTATGTCCCGCGCCCCATCGCCCTCGGCTCCAACACCGATCCCTACCAGCCGGTGGAGCGTACCCTTGGCCTGACCCGCCAGGTGCTGGAGGTGCTGGACCGCTTCAACCACCCCGTCACCATCGTGACGAAATCCGCCGGCGTGCTGCGGGACATGGACATCCTGACGCGCATGGCCGCGCGTAACCTCGTCCAGGTCTGCCTCTCCGTCACCACGCTGGACAACCGCCTGGCCCGCATCATGGAGCCCCGCGCCGCCGCCCCGCTGCGCCGCCTGGCCGCCATGCATGAGCTATCCCGCGCCGGCATTCCCGTCGGCGTGCTGGTCGCGCCCGTTATCCCGGGCGTGAACGACGCGGAGATGGAGAAGGTGCTGGAGGCCTCCCACGCCCATGGCGCCCGCGCCGCCGGCTATGTCCTGCTGCGCCTGCCGCTGGAAATCCGGCAGATGTTCGAGGAATGGCTGAATGCCCATATGCCGGACCGCGCCGCCCGCGTCCTTGCCCTGATCCGCGAGACCCGTGCCGGCAAGACCTATGACTCCCGCTTCGGCATCCGCCAGACTGGTACCGGGCCGTATGCGGATATGCTGGCCCAGCGCTTCACCATGGCGATGAAGTGCCTGGGGCTGGACAAGGCGCGGGAATATGGCGGGCTGGACTGCTCCCGCTTCGCCGTGCCGCAGATGGAAGAGAGACAGCTGGAGCTTCTGTAAGCCTCCAGAGGCTCCGTCAGGAAGCCGAGATTCCCGGCTTTCGGCAGTCCTGCATGCGTCCCTTAAGAAAGGGCCTTCGGCAACTCGCCGGAGGCCCTTTGCCTATGTGGCATGACCGATGGGGAGGCCAGGGTTCGAGGCACCGCCTCAAACCCCTGGTCCGCAGGACCTTCAGCAGAGCCGCTGGCGCTACTGCCCCACCCGCACGAAGCGCAGCGGGAAGTAGTTGTCCGCCAACTGCTGCAGGGCGATGTTGTTGCGCGCGGCCCAGACCACGGTCTGCTGATGCAGCGGGATATGTCCCACCTCATCCGCGTGGAGCTTCATCGCCTCATCGATCAGCTGCTGGCGCTTCGCGGCGTCGGTTTCCACCGCGATCTGGTTCGTCAGCTCATCGAAGCGCGCATTGCTCCAGCCGCCCGAGTTGAACACGCCACGAGGCCCGCCCCGCGTGCCCATGATGTTGTACAGCGTGTTGTGGGCATCGTAGGTCGTCGGCGTCCAGCCGAGCATGTAGAAGCTCGTCTGGAAGCGTGGCGCCAGGATCTCCGCGAAGTAGCGCGCGCGGGTCTGGGCGTTCAGCGTCACCTTCACGCCGATCCGCGCCAGCATGGAGACGATGGCGGTGCAGATCGCCTCATCGTTCACATAGCGATCGTTCGGGCAGTCCATCGTCACGCCGAAGCCATTCGGATAGCCGGCCTCCGCCAGCAGGCGCTTGGCGCTATCGATATTCGGCCGCACCACGCGATCCGCGGCCTCGGTCCAGCCATTCACGCCCGGCCCGATCATCAGGCCCGTCGGGCGGGACTGGCCGCGCATGATGCGCGTCTTGATGGCTTCGAGATCGACCGCCTGCTGGAAGGCGCGGCGCACGCGCACGTCACGGAAGGGATTCTTGCCCTTCACGTCGGACTTCAGAAGCTCGTCCCGCGCCTGGTCGAAGCCCAGGAAGATGGTGCGTAGCTCCGCCTGCTGGTGGATCCGCACATTGCCGGAGCGGCTCAGGCGGTCCGTATCCTGCGGCGGCACGGTGTAGACCATGTCCACCTCGCCCGAGAGCAGGGCGGCCACGCGCGTCGCGTCATTGCCGATGACGTTGAACACCACCTCGTCCAGATTGTGCTCCGGCTTGTCCCACCAGTTCGGATTGGCGCGCAGCACGGTGCGCCGGTCCGGCTCGCGGCTCACCAGCACGAAGGGGCCCGTACCATTCGCGTTGCGGGTGGCGAAGTTCTCCTGGCCGGTCGTCAGGTCCACGGCCTGGGTGGCGTTGTTCGCCTCCGCCCAGCGCTTGGACATGATCCCCCACTGGGTGATCTGCTCCAGGAAGATCGGATCGGGGTTGTGCGTCTCGAACTCGACTGTGAAGTCGTCGATCTTCCGCACCTCCTTCACCGAGGCGAGGGCGGAGGTCAGGTTCGAGCCCTGCCCGCGGACGCGGTCGGCGCTGAACAGCACGTCGTCGGCGGTGAAGGGCGAGCCGTCATGGAACTTCACGCCCTGGCGCAGATTCAGCCGCCACACGGTGGGCGAGGGCTGCGACCAGGCGGTGGCGAGCGAGGGCTCGACCTTCAGCTCGCGGTTCCGGCGGACCAGCGGCTCGTAGATGTTCTGCGTGAAGGTGAGGAGGAAGGTCTCGTTCCGCGCATAGGGGTCCATGGAGTTGACGTCGCCGTCATTGGCCCAGCGGAAGGTCGCCGCATGGGCCGCGCCGGTGCCGGCACCCGCCCCCGCGCACAGCATCAGCGCCGCGGCGCTGGCCAAGAGTAGTCGTCGCATCGGAAGTCTCCCGCTTGGATTCTGCGGGAAGGCTAGGCGGGTCCCACCGAAATGAAAACGGGGGCCGCGAGGCCCCCGTGATTCAGTCCAGCTGTTTCAGGCCGGCTCCGTGCCCGGAGGCCGCGGAGATCAGGCGGCGCGCAGCGCGCGGGGCAGGTCGGCGACCGCCTTGTCGATCATGGCCGCATCCCCCTCGGGCGTCAGCTTCTCCGCGATGACGGAGCGGGCCGCATTGGCCGCGATCTCGGCCGCAGCCTGGCGGACCTCGGCCAGGGCGCTGCTCTCGGCGGCCGCGATGCGGTCCATCGCCATCCGCTCGCGGCGGGCGGCATTCGCCTCGGCCTCGGCCGCGGCGGCCGTTGCCACGCGCTCGGCCTCACCGCGGGCACGGGCGATCATCGCCTCGGCCTCCTGCACGGCCTCGGCCCGCTCGGCCTCGGCCTGCTTGCGCAGGACCTCGGCCTCTTCGCGCAGCCGGGTCGCCTCGGCCAGCTGGGCGCGGACCTCGTCGCCGCGCGCATCCAGCATCGCCGCCAGCTTCGACCAGATCATCCGCCCCAGCAGGACGACGAACAGGATGAAGGAGACGGCGACCCAGAACTTCGGGTCCAGCCAGAAATGCTCGTAATGGTGCATGGCGTGCCCCCTCTCAGCCGGCCGGCTTCAGGTTGCGGGCCGCGAGCTCGCGCTGCACGGCGGCAGCGACGGCCGCCTTGTCCGACACGCCGGCCAGGCGCTGGACCATGGCTTCGGTGGCGTCGGTGGCAACCTCGCGCAGCGCGCCCATGGCGGTGTCGCGGGCGGCGCCGATGCGGGACTCCGCCTCGGCGATCTGCTTGTTCAGCCGCGCGGCCAGCGCCTCGGCGCGGGCTGCGGATTCGGCCTGGGCAGCCTGGGTCGCGGCGGCGATCGAGGCCTGGGCCTCGGCGCGGGCGCGGGCCGTGCTGTCGCGGCGGCCAGCCTCGGCGGCCTCGGCCTCGGCGCGGGCGTCACGCGCCGCGTCCAGGTCGGCCGCGATGCGGGCCCGGCGGTCCTCCAGCACCGCCGCCACCGGCGGCAGCAGGTAGTGGTAGCAAAGGAAGACCAGCGCGCCGAAGATGACGAACAGCCAGACCACCTGAGAGATCATCAGGGGGTTGCTGAAATCGAGCTGCGGCATGCCGCCGGCATCGGCGTCGGAACGGGCGGCGGCTTCATACTCGGCCGCTGTCCGTTCCGCCTCGTAAACCGCGCGCTGACGGTCACTATCCGCCTGCACCGGGGCGCTCAGCCCCTGCTGGCCTGGCAGGGGTCCGGTGGTCTGCACCGAGCCGGTGGGCGCGGGGGCCGTGACTTGCTGGGCCAGGGCAACCGGGCTCTGTGAAAGCAGGAGCGCCAGCGCCGTCGCATGCAGGAGGCGGGTCATCATGTCTCCGTCCCGCGGCGGATGGCCGGGAGGTCCCCCGGCCGCGCCGCGGCCCCGATCAGGCGAAGAGGATCAGGAAGGCGATCAGCAGCGCGAAGAGCGCAACGGCTTCCGTCAGGGCGAAGCCGAGAATGCCGATCGGGAACACGGTGTCGCGCGCCGACGGGTTGCGGGCAACCGACGAGATCAGCGTCGAGAAGATGTTGCCGAGCGCGAGACCCACGCCAAACAGCGCGAAGACGGCGATGCCGGCGCCGAGCGCCTTGAAGGCGCCAAGATAGGCGGCAGGATCGTTCATCGGAGGACTCTTCCTTGTTGAGCGGTTGGGGTGGTTGCCGGCGCGGTTTAGTGCAGGTGCACCGCGTCGTGCAGGTAGATGCAGGTCAGGATCGCGAACACATAGGCCTGCAGGAAGGCCACCAGGATCTCGAACCCGACGAGCAGCACGTTGACGGAAAGCGGCAGGAGCGCGGCCACCGGCCCGATCATGCCCAAACCGCCGAGGAGGACAACGAAGGTCGCGAAGACCTTCAGCAGCACGTGGCCCGCCACCATGTTGGCAAAGAGACGCACGGAAAGGCTGACCGGACGGGAGAGGTAGGACACCAGCTCCACCGGCACGATGATGGGCGCGAGCCAGAGCGGCGCACCTTCAGGGAAGAAGTAGCCGAAAAACTTCTTCCCGTGCAGCGCCAGCGCCACGATTGTCGTCAGGAAGAACACGGTGGCGGCAAGGCCGAGCGTCACCGCGATATGGCTGGTGTAGGTGAAGGCGTAGGGCAGCAGGCCGATCAGGTTGCCGAACAGCACAAACATGAACAGCGCGAACACGAAGGGGAAATACTTCCGTCCCTCATGCCCTACCTGCCCGGTCACGAGCTTCTCGATGAACTCGTAGAACATCTCGGAGGCCGCCTGGAGCCGGCCGGGAACCAGCGCGCGCTTGCGGATGCCGGCCAGCATCAGGAGGGACACGAGCCCCACCGCCAGCAGCATATGCGCGTTGGACTGGGAGAAGCCGACAGCCCGGCCGACCGGGCCCAGGACCGGGATCAGCTCGAACTGGCTCAGCGCGTCGATCGTCTTGCCTTCGGCGGCCACTGGTCGGTCCTTGATTTCCCAATCGGGTCTCTACGGTCGGGCGCCGGGTCGGGGATTGAACAGCCGATAGATGTTCAGCACCCCTGCGGCGCCACCCACCACGAAGAAAACGAGGAAGAGCCAGGGGAACGTCCCGAGCCAGCGATCCAGCCCAAAGCCGAGCGCCACGCCCACGACGAGCGCCGATACCACTTCAACCCCCGCGCGGAAGCCTATTCCCCACGGTCCTGTCGGCAGGCTGCCCTTCCCCTTGGCGGGGTCCGGATCCAGGCCCTGTCGGTTCCTGGCCTGCCGCAGTCGATCGTCGAAGCCGTCCCGGTGTTCCACTTCGCTCTCCCGCGGTTACCCCCGGAAGGCAGGGGGTCCCTAAATTGGCGTCCATGTGGTGTCAAGCGCGTGCGGCACCGCAACACGCGCCCAACATCCGCTTCCGGGCCGATGTTGCATCCATTCCGACCCAGCGATGGAACGCGCAAGCTCCCCCGCCGGTGCCCGTCACACGCCGATAAAGCCTCCGGATTGCCGTGCCCAGAGCCTGGCATAGGCTCCTCCCCTCGCCAGTAGCCCGGCATGGGTCCCGCTTTCCACCACCCGCCCCTCCTCCAGCACCACCAGCCGGTCCAGTGTGGCGATGGTGGAGAGCCGGTGGGCAATGGCAATCACCGTCTTGCCCGCCATCAGGGCCGAAAGCTGTTCCTGGATCGCTGCCTCAACCTCCGAGTCGAGGGCGCTGGTCGCCTCGTCCAGCACAAGGATGGGGGCGTCCTTCAGCAGCACCCGGGCGATCGCCACCCGCTGCCGCTGCCCGCCCGAGAGCTTCACTCCCCGCTCCCCCGCATGGGCGTCATAGCCACGGCGTCCCCGCCAGTCGGACAGTGTCCCGATGAAGTCCGCCGCCTCGGCACGCCGCGCGGCCTCCTCCACCTCGGCGTCGGACGCCTCCGGCCGCCCGAAGCGGATGTTGTCCTTGATGGAACGGTGCAGCAGCGCCGTGTCCTGCGTCACCAGCCCGATGGCCGCCCGCAGGCTCTCCTGCGTCACCCCGGCGATGTCCTGGCCATCGATGGTGATCCGCCCCGATTCGGGCTGGAAGAAGCGCAGCAGCAGGTTCACCGCCGTGGTCTTGCCGGCTCCGGACTGCCCGACCAGCCCCACCCGTTCCCCGGGCTTCACATCCAGATCGAAGCCATCGAGCACGGCGCCACCCTGGCGGCCATAGCCGAAGCGCACCCTCTCGAAACGGATGGCGCCCCGCGTCACGACCAGCGGCTTCGCGCCCGGCGGATCGGGCTCGGTCGGGTCCACGGCAATGCTCCGCATCGCCTCCTGCACCACGCCGATATTCTCGAAGATCCCGGCCACGTTGAAGGCGACCCAGCCGGACATGTTGGCGATCTGCCAGGCCATGGGCACCGCGGTGGCCACGGCCGCCACCCCCACCTCGCCCCGCATCCACAACCCGATGGCCACCGAGGCCATCCCCACCAGCAGCACCGCGTTCAACGAGGAAAGTAGCACCGCATTCAGCGTCACCATGCGGGCCTGCTGCTGGAAGGCCGAGGTCAGCCCCCGCACGCCCTCCTGCACGAAGCCATCCTCCTGCTCCGCGCGCGCGAAAAGCTTGATGGACAGGATGTTCGTATAGGCATCCACGATCCGCCCGGTCAGCAGGCTCCGCTGCTCGGACGCCGCGCGGGAACGGTCCCGCATGCGTGGCACCACGAAGCGCAGCAGCGCCGCATAGGCCATGAACCAGGCCAGCCCGGCAGGGTCAGCCGCCAATCGGCGCTGCCCAGCCAGACCAGGGCGCTCGCCCCATAGACGAGGATGTACCAGATCGCCGTCACGGCCTGGACGACGGATTCCCGCAGCGCGGGCCCCGCCTGCATCACCCGGTTGGCGATCCGCCCCGCGAAATCCTCCTGAAAGAAGGCCCAGCCCTGGCGCGAGACCACCCGGTGCGCCTGCCAGCGGATCAGGCTGGTGAAGGCCGGATTGATGCCCTGGCTTGTCACCAGGTTTTGCGCCAGCACCGCCGCCGGCCGCAGCAGCAGCATCACCGCGCCCATCAGCAGCAGGCTTCCCCCGGCCTCTGCCCAGAGCGTCTCCGGCCCATGCTCCCCCAGCAGCGCAACCAGCCGCCCGATGAACACCGGGATCAGGCTGTCCAGCACCGCCACGGCGAAGCCGGTGACGAAAAGAGCCAGCACCAACGGCCAGGCCTGCCGCACGAAATGCCAGTAGAAGCCGGTCAGGCTTTGCGGCGGCGCCCCTTCCGGCACCGGCACCCCGAACCACTTCGCCGCCGGCGCCCCGGGCGGGGCGACGGGGTCGATGAAGGTTTCGAAGCGATGGAAAGGCATGGGGCGCCATGTAGGCCCGCCCCGATCATGCGGACAGCCGAGGAAAGGCCGGGGAGATGGAATTCCCTCTCCCCGGCTTCTTCACTCAGATGGGGCAGACACCGCTGGCGCATTGCAGATGCGCCCAGTCCACCGCCTCCTGCATCGCCCCGTCGCGGATCGCTTCCACGATGGCGGCGAACTTGCCGGCGGAAACCTCCTCCTCCGGCAGGTACTCGTAGCCCAGTTCCGAATCCGGCCGGCTCGGCAGCACGGAGCAGCAGCGCACCCGCGGCTGCTCCTCCCGCATGATGGCGCGGAAGGATTCCAGGTCCACCCGGTCGGTGAAGACCTTCAGCGTGTAGCTCACCTGGTTGCCCTGGGCCTCGCCAATCCAATGCCGCTCCAGCAGGCGCAGCCAGGCATATTGCTCACCGGGGCTCGCTTCCGGCGCCGTCACCAGCTTCGAGCCCAGCCCGAGGCGCAGTGCCAGCGGCACGGTGGGGAAGCCCACGATGCTCATGCCGGGGAAGCTCCGCAGCGTGCGGATGGGATAGCCACGCGCCTCATACTCGGCCAGCAGCGGATCGGAATCCGCCAGCCACTGTCCGGTCTGCTCGTCCTTGCCGCCCTTGAACTGCACCCAGCGCAGATACTGCCGCCGCGCGGGCAGATGCGCGCCCTCGGTCAGGCCGAACAGCTTGCTGGTGGTGCCGGCGGGCTTCACCGTCGTCACCGTCACCGGGCGCGCCATGCCGAGGCTCGCGGAATAGGCATCCGCCTCCTCCTTCGCCGCTGCAGAGAGCCGGTCCAGCGCCGCCCAGAAGGCGCCGGACTTCCCTTCATCCAGCAGGTCGTGGAAGCCCAGGCCGAAGCGCATCCAGGCCCATTCATGCAGCCCGGTCGGGCCGATGCCGATCCGGTTGGTGCGCGCGACCTCCTCGCCGTAGAGCGCATCCATCCGGTTCGCCCGGATCAGGAAGCGCACGCCCAGGCGCACGCTGTCCTCGACCCGAGCATCCCACAGCGCCGCCACATCGCCGGGCACCGCGCCCGGCGCGAAGCTCTCCAGCTCCACCGGGCAGGCCAGCAGCGGCGCGAAATCGGCGATCACGCAATAGCCGCCTGTCACATGCAGCGTGATCTCGCCGCAGGGATTGGTCGTCACCGGGAAGCGCGCGGAGGAGGCACGCCGCGACGCCTCGGCCAGCAGCCCCGCCGCATGGTCCACCTGGTACCGCTCGCTGCGGAAGTCGCGGCCATCGTCATGCACCGGCTTCTCCCAGGCGCTGCCGGTGCGCTGGTCCTCCAGCCGGTCGCCATTGATGAAGCCGGGTTCGCCATTGATGTAGGCGCAGCGCGTCACCTCGGCGAAGACCGCCTTGGCATGGGCCGTCAACGCATCGGCGGCGGATTCCGGCGCGCGCACCCGCGACCAGAACTCGGCATCGACCATGACGGAGTTGTTCGCCGTCCACAGCCCGCCCTCGGACTTGGCGCGGATGAAGCGCATCACGCCCGGATCGCGCCAGGACTTGGTCGCCATGCGCGCCGCGCGGCGCGCTCCGCCCACCTGCACCTCCACGGACAGGTAGTGGTCCACCAGCAACGCCTGCTCCCAGGGCTGCATCGCCTCGCCCGCCGGATCGCGCTCCCGCGCCGGCACCAGCACATGGCGGCGGATGTTCATCAGCCCGCGCAGCAGCGAAACCGGGCCGGAGGAGGGCCGCCCCTGCATCCCCTTGATCGGGCTGCCGGAGGGACGGATGGCGGAGAGATCCACCACCAGCACCTTGTCCCGGGCCTCCTCGAAAGCCATGGATTCCAGCTGCTCCACCGCCTTTGCCCAGCCCTCGCGGCTGTCATCCACGCAGTGCATCACCGTCCCGGCCGGCGCGGCGGAGAGATCCGCCAGCAGCTCCGTCGCCAGGAAGTCGCGCACCCG
This sequence comes from Roseomonas xinghualingensis, assembly GCF_025791835.1. GTDB lineage: Bacteria > Pseudomonadota > Alphaproteobacteria > Acetobacterales > Acetobacteraceae > Roseomonas > Roseomonas xinghualingensis. The sequence continues at coordinate 347,667 of NZ_JAOXLP010000001.1, read as the reverse complement.
CGCCTCGGCGGCCTCGTCGAAGCCCGCCTCGTCCGTGCCCCAGGGCAGGATGCCCATCTCGATCCCGAAGCGGCGCAGACCATCGCGCCCGCGCGGGTAATCCGCATGGGCCGGGTCCAGATACAGCAGCAGCTCCGGCGCCTGGCCCCAATCCACCAGGGACAGTTCGTCGTCATAGGCCCGGCCGACGCCGGAGCCGTTCAGCAGCAGGTAGAACTCGGCGAAGGAGGCGATCGCCGTCGCGCAGTTGGTGAACACCTCCATGTTCCGCGACACCTGGCCGGCATCGCCATGCTGCAGGTGGCGGCCGGAGGTCAGCAACGCCCCCGTCGCGATGGCATTGCGCAGCCGCGCCTGCTCCGCCTCATCCGACACCGGGGAGAGGCCCATATTGCCCGCTGCCACCCGATCCGCCACGCGGCCGAAATCCTCCATGTCGCCGGGGCGGAAAACGGTGCGGCGGCCCACCGCCACGCCCATGCCCTCATCCAGCGCCCGCGCTGGCAGCGGCGCCTCGCCGAAAGCCTGGCCCGGCAGGGCCCGCACGCGCCGGAAAGCGGGCATGGCAGCGGGATGAGGGTGATAGCCGTCCATTCGGCGTGCTCCGTGCAGGAATCGATTGGGCGCACGCCGCCGTCCATAAACTTGGCGGCCACTTGCGTCCGGGCTCAGCGAATCGGCCCGGAAAACACCATATCTCGTGTCGAGCAGCCTCACCACCTACCATATGGTGTTTCCGAAACCGGAATCACAGCCTTCCCTGGAATGGGGAAAAGACCGGTCCCGCAGGCCCCGAAAGCCCGCTGACCCACCACATCAGAACTAAATCGCACCAAAAAATTTGAATTGGCGCCCCTCCCGTGTGTCGCGGGCGGCGAAAGGAGCGAGCGCCGGTTTGGGCGCACGGTGTCCGCTGGAGGGGTAGGGCGCCCCCCGCATTCCCGCTATCCTTCGCCCAAACGGAACGGAACCGGGTCCGCGGCGGCCCGCCCGGCCAGAGAGGGACGCATTGCCAAGGCCGCAGCCAACCGCCCCACCGGGCCTTCTCCCCTTGCCTCCGCCTGACCGGCCCCGTTGGCTGCAGGATACGCTGGCCTTCTATGGGGTGCTGGCGGTGCTGGGCGGATGCTTCCTCGGCTGGGGCCTTCTGGCTCTTCCCCTCTCCTACCTTCTGCCGGCCCGCACCGGCCGCCCCTTCGGCCGCCGGGTCATTGGCGCCGGCTTCCGCTTCCTCCTGCGGCTCATGGAGCGAACGGGCATCGTCCGGCTTGACCTCTCCGCCCTGGAGCCCTTGCAGCAGGCGCGCGGCGTGGTGGTGGCGCCCAACCATCTCTCGATGATCGACGTGCTGCTCGTCGCCTCCCACCTGCCCGATGCCGTCTGCATCATGAAGGCAGGGCTGGAGCGCAATCCGGCCCTCGGCGGCGGCCTGCTGGCCGGTTACATTCCCAATGATGTGGGACTCCCCGTCATCCGCCGCGCCGCCGAGGAGCTGCGCAACGGCGCCAACCTCCTCGTCTTCCCGGAAGGCACCCGATCCCCGGATGACCGCATCGGCCCCTTCCATCCGGGCTTCGCCCTCATCGCCCGCCGCGCAGGCGCCCCGGTGCAACCCGTCTTCATCGAGAGCAACACCGGCTATCTCGGCAAGGGCTGGCCGATCTGGCGCCGCCCCGACTTCCCGCTGCACTACCGCGCGCGGCTAGGTGAACGCGTGACCGTGCAAGGCCCCGCCGAAGCCTTCGCCAAAACCCTGCGCCAGCAATACGCCGCCGCCCTTGGAAAGACGCTGCGTTGAGCCTCACCCATCTCGTCGTCATCCCCAGCTACAACACCGGCCCGCGCCTTGCGGATACCGTGGCCGCCGCCCGCGCCGCCTGGCCCGTGGTCTGGGTGGTGGTGGATGGCAGCACCGACCATTCCGCCGTCCCCCTCCGGGGCATCAATGATCCGGGTTTCCGCCTGATCGAGCGCCCCACCAATGGCGGCAAGGGCGCCGCCCTGCTGGATGCGATGGAGGAGGCCCGGAAGGCCGGCTTCACCCATGCCCTGGCCATGGATGCCGATGGCCAGCACCCCGCGGACCGCATCGCCGACTTCATGGCCGCCTCCATGGCCCGGCCGGAGGCCATGATTCTCGGGGCGCCCATCTTCGGCCCCGAGGCGCCGAAGATCCGCGTCCGTGGCCGCCGCCTCTCCAACTGGTGGACCCGCTTCGAAACCCTTTGGTGCACCCATAAGGGCGAGCCAATCGGCGACAGCCTCTTCGGCTTCCGCGTCTACCCCATCGCCCCGCTCCTGGAGGTGATGCACCGCACCCCCTTCATGCGCCGCTACGACTTCGACGCCGAAGCCGCCGTCCGCCTCGCCTGGCGCGGCGTGCCCGCCCTGAACATCCCCGCGGCCGTCCGCTATTTCGGCCCTGCCGAAGGCGGCGTCTCCCACTTCCACTACGGCCGCGACAACCTGCTGCTCACCGGCATGCACACAAGGCTGGTGCTCGGCTTCCTCTGGCGCCTCCCGGCGCTGCTCTGGCGGAGAGCCCGCGCATGAACGGCCCCATTGTCGAAATCCGCCGCAACGGCACCACCGAAAGCATCCACCAGGCCATCGCCGTGGTGGCCGATGCCGATGGCCGCCTGCTCCATGCCTGGGGCGATGCGGATTTCCTCACCTTCCCCCGCTCCTCCCTCAAGCCCTTCCAGGCCCTCTCCCTGGTGGAGAGCGGCGCCGCCGATGGGCTGGATGCGGCCCATCTCGCCCTCGCCTGCGCCTCCCACCGCGCCGAGCCTTTCCAGGTGGCGATGGTGGAGAACTGGCTCGCCCGCATGGGCCGCCGTGAATCCGCCCTGGTCTGCGGCCCCGCCCTGCCCATGGGCGAGGGCGACATGGCCGATGCCGTCCGCGCCGGCGGCAAGCGCCGCGCCTTCCACAACTGCTCCGGCAAGCATTGCGGCTTCCTGGCCGCCGCCCAGGCCTTCGGCGTGCCCGATGGCTACGAAAACCCGGACCATCCCGCCCAGCGCCATTGGCTCGGCGCCTTGTCGGAACTCATCGGCCATGACGCCACCGCCCTGCCCCGTGGCACGGATGGCTGCGGCCTTCCCGCCCTGGCCATGACCATGACCGATGCCGCCCGCGCCGCCGCCCGCTACGCGGCCCTGGCCGTCTCCGATTCGAGGCGCGAGGCCGCGATCCGCCGCCTCCTCGCGGCGTTGCGCGAGCATCCAGACCATGTCTCCGGCCGTGGCCGCCCGACATCGAAGGTCGTTGCCGCCACGGAAGGCCGCGTGGTGCTGAAGGAAGGCGCCGAGGGCTTCGTCCTTGGCTTCGTTCCCGGACGCAATCTCGGCATCGCGGTGAAGATGCTGGACGGCGCCTCGCGCGGGAAAATGGCCGTCTTCTCCTCCGTTCTCGGCCGCCTCGGCCTCCTGCCGCCCGATCGCGCCGCCGAGTTGGCACGCGCCGTGGAAGCCCCGATCCTCGACAGCAACAGCCGCGTCGCCGGTGAGGTCGTACCGCTCCCCCTCGCCTGACCATCCAGGAGAAACGCCCCATGGCCATTCCCCCCATTGCCCGCGTGCAGGATGACGGCGTCTTGCCGCAGGCGGTGGATGTGGCCGTGATCGGCGGCGGCATCGCGGGCGTGTCGGCGGCCTACTTCCTCGCCAAGGCCGGCCGTTCCGTCGCGGTGATCGAGAAGGGCGTGATCGCGGGCGAGCAATCCAGCCGCAACTGGGGCTGGTGCCGCGTGCAGAACCGCGACGAGCGCGAGATCCCGCTCATGCAGCGCAGCCTGGAGATCTGGGCGAATCTCGCTGCCGAAACCGGCGGCGACTACGGCTTCCACCGGGACGGGCTGGTCTATGTCACCCGCAGCGAGGCCGACATGGCCCATTGGCAGGGCTGGGTGGACATGGCCCGGAAATACCAGGTCCACAGCCGCATGCTCTCGGCCGCCGAGGCCCGCGCCGCCACCCCCGGCAATGACGGCGCCTGGATCGGCGGTGTCGCCTCCCCGCGCGACGGCATGGCCGAACCCTTCAAGGCCGTCCCCGCCCTGGCCGAGGCCGCCCGCCGCCTGGGCGTTACCATCCACCAGCGCTGCGCCGTGCGCGGCCTGGACATCACCGCCGGCCGCGTCACCGGCGTCATCACCGAGCGCGGCCGCATCCGTGCCGAATCTGTGCTGCTGGCGGGCGGCGCCTGGTCCTCCATGTTCCTGCGCCGCCATGGCGTGGACCTGCCGCAGACCAGCGTCCGCTCCACCGTCTTCCTCACCCAGCCCGCGCCCGAGGTCACGGCCGGCGGCATCTCGACCCCGGACATCATCATCAGCCGGCGCGGGAATGGCGGCTATATCGTCGCCGCCAAGAACCGGGGCCGCATTGAGGTCACGCCCGCCGGCATCCGCCACGCCCGCAAGTTCTGGCCCACCTTGGTCAGCCGCTGGAACAGCGTCTCCTTCGGCATCGGCACGTCCTTCTTCCGCGGCCCCGATGCCTGGGCCGGCAACTGGTCCTTCGACCGCCCGACCATCTTCGAGCGCGAGGACATGCGTACCCTCGATCCCGCGCCCAGCAAGGGCGTGGAGGAGCCGGGCCTTGAGCAGCTCGCCAAGTCCTGGCCCACCTTGGCGGGCACCAAAGCCGCTGCCACCTGGGGAGGCTGGATCGACTCCACCCCGGATGCCGTGCCCGTCATCGCCCCGCTCGAGGCCCTGCCCGGCCTCACCCTCTCCACCGGCTATAGCGGCCATGGCTTCGGCATTGGCCCAGGCGCCGGCCGCCTGGCCGCCGACCTGATCCTGGGCACCACCCCCATCGTGGACCCCACCCCCTTCAGGCTTGAGCGACTGGTGGACGGCTCCCCTATCCAGAAACCGGGCATGATCTGAGGACCGGCTTGACCGCCAGCCCGCGGGACGGAAAACCTTTCGCCATGGAACAGAACTCCACGCCTGATGTCCTCGTCATTGGCGGCGGCCCCGCCGGGTCCACCGCCGCCGCCCTTCTGGCCAAGGCCGGCCGGAACGTGGTGCTGATCGAGAAGGAAGCCCATCCGCGCTTCCATATCGGCGAGAGCCTGCTCCCCCGGAACCTCGACATCCTTGAGCGGCTCGGCATGCTCGAGACGGTGCGCGACATGGGCGTGCACAAGCCCGGCGCCGAATTCGTCTCCGACCGCACCGGCCGTTCCTGCGCCTTTCCCTTCGCGCATGCGCTGAACAAGGCGCGCACCCATTCCTGGCAGGTCCGCCGATCGGATTTCGATGCCACCCTCTTCAAGAATGCCGACCGCCTCGGCGCCACGACGATCGAGGAGACCCGCGTCACCGACATTGTCTTTGGCGGAAAGGATGAGCGCGCGACCGTCACGGCACGCACCAAAGAGGGTGTGACCCTTACCTTCCACCCGCGCTTCGTGCTGGATGCCTCGGGCCGCGACACCTTCATCGCTGGCAAGCTGCGGCTGAAGGAAAGCAACAAGTACAACAACACCGCCGCCATGTATGCGCATTTCACCGGCGTGGAGCGGCGCGAGGGCGAGCTGGACGGCTACATCTCCATTCATCTGGCGGAGGACGGCTGGTTCTGGCTCATCCCCCTGCCTGGCGACGTGATGAGCATCGGCTTCGTCGGCAACCAATCCGCCTGGAAGGGCCGCAAGGGCACGGCGAAGGAACTCTTCCTCCAGCGCATCGCCAGCAGCCCCACCGTTTCCGCCCGCGTGCGCAATGCCGAGATCGTCTCGGAGATCTACAGCACCGCCAACTACTCCTACCGCGCCACATCCGGCAGCGGCGAAGGCTACCTGATGATCGGCGATGCCTTCGGCTTCGTGGATCCCATGTTCTCCACCGGCGTGCTGATGGCCATGACGGCCGGCGAGCTGGGCGCGAAAGCCGCCGATCTCTGGCTGGACGACCCGGTTCGCGGCGCCGCCGCCTGTCAGGCGGTGAACAGGGAACTGGCCCAGGCGATGGACCGCATCGGCTGGCTCATCTATCGCATCAATGATCCTGTGATGCGCAGCCTCTTCATGTCGCCGAAGAACACGCTCTGGATGCGTGACGGCATCATCAACATGCTCGCGGGCAACCTCGCGGGCGGCCGCTTCGGCGATCCGCGCGCCATCATCCCCATCCTCTCCTTCAAGGCCGTGTTCCACGTCCTGTCATGGCTGCACAGGCGCGGCATGGGGCCGAACATGCCTGAGGCACGCCCGGCCATGGTGGCGGCCGAATAGAATTTCGCCGCACGGTGCAAGGAGACGTGAAGGGCGGTTGAGACGGCCGGGCGGCATGCTCGGTCCGCACCACTTCCCGGTGTGAGGAAACGTCCATGCACCTGACACGCCGCAGCCTCGGCCTTGCCCTGGCAGGCCTTCCCCTTGCTTCCCTGCGTCCGGCACAGGCCCAGGCCTCCCCGCCGATTCTGCTGGAAGGCGCCTGGCTTTTCGACGGGCAGGCCATGACTGGCCCGGCAGCCCTGCTCATCGTGGATGGCCGCATCCACGCCATCGCCCCCGCTAGCATCCCGGACGGCGCGCAGCGCCTCGACCTTGCTGGCCGCTACGTCATTCCCGCCATGACCTCCGCCCATTCGCATGTGGGCCACACCTCCGGCGCCTCCCTGGGCCGCGAGAACCACACGCGCGAGAATGCGGTCGCGCAGCTTCGCCGCTACCAGGCCTTCGGCATCAATGCCGTGAACTCGCTGGGGCTGAACGCACCCCTTTTCCATGAGCTTCGCGCCGAAAGCCGCACCGGCCGCCTGCCGGGCGCCCTCCTCCTCGGCGCAGGTCCCGGCATCGGTATGCCCGATGGCGCGCCACCTGTACGCGTGATGAACCTCGCCGACGACCAGGTCCTCCGCCCCCGCAACGCTTCGGATGCCGAAGCCGCCGTCGCCACCCATGCCGATCGCGGCGTGGACCTGATCAAGATCTGGGCGGATGGGCTGAACAACTCCGCACCGCAGATGACGGGCGAGCTGATCAGCGCCATCGTGAGGGCCGCCCATGCGCGCAACCTGCGTGTCGCCGCGCATATCTTCGATCTTTCCCAGGCCCGGCTCAGCGTCGAATCCGGCGTGGACATCATCGCCCACGGCATCCGCGACCGCGAGGTGGACGACGCTTTCGTTGCCATGATGCGCCAGCGGGGCACCTGGTACATCCCCACCATCCAGATCGACGAGGCCGAGTACATCTACGCGGATCAGCCCGAACTGACGGAGGACCCTTTCTTCCGCGCCGCCATCAACCCGGAGATGACCGCGCGCATCAAGGACGCCACCTGGCGCGCGGGCCAGCTGGAACGCGCCGCGCCCCGCCGCGCCGCCGTCCGCACCAACCAGGCAAATCTGAAGAAGCTGCATGATGCCGGCATCCCCATCGCTTTCGGCACCGATTCCGGTGGCACGCCGCTGCGTGTCCAGGGCTTCGCCGAACATCGCGAGTTGGAGCTGATGGTCGAGGCTGGCCTCACACCCGCCCAGGCCCTGAACATCGCGACGATCCGCTCATCTGAACTGCTCGGCCTCAATGACCGTGGCGCGATTCGGGAAGGCATGCGGGCCGATCTCGTCGTGCTCGGCGGTAACCCGCTAGAGAATATCCGCAACACCCGCAGCATCCGCAGCGTGATGCAGAACGGGCAGGAGGTGGCGGGGCCCATCGCCTGAGCCGTTGTCGCAGCGGCTCCTGGGAGGCTCCGCCTCCCAGACCCTCCGCCGGGGAGCCAACGGGCTCCCCGGACCCCGCGATCTGTTTGGTTGAAGCGCGCCTGAGGTCCATGACCTCAGGCGACTGATATGGCCGTTTCGTGGCCTTTGGTTATTGGCCTCCGGCGCTGCCTGACCCGGCTGTTCCCCTGAAAACCGAACGCGGGGTCCGGGGTGGCCGCTGCCACCCCGGCGGAGGTCCGGAGGCAGAGCCTCCGGAGGCCACCGCTCAGACAGCACGCTCCGCCACAGGCCCATACCCACCCCCGGTCGGCGTGACGATCGTCACCGCCTCGCCCGTGCGCAGCGCGGATTTCGCGCAACCCGCCAACTTCTCTTCGCTCCCATCCAGCCGGTGCACGATGTTCTGCCCCAACTCGCCCGGCTCCCCGCCGAACAGGCCCGGTGGCGGGACCTCGCGATGCCCGGCCAGGATGGCCACCTCCATATCCTCCAGGAAGCGGATGGTGCGCCGCGTGCCATCGCCCGCATTCCACTTCCCCTTCCCGCCCGATCCCGGCCGGATGGAGAATTCCTCCAGCACCACGGGGAAGCGCGTCTCCAGGATCTCCGGATCGGTCAGGCGCGAATTGGTCATATGCGTCTGCACGCCCGGCGTACCGTCGAAGCCCTCACCCGCAGGCGCGCCCGAGCAGATCGTCTCGTAATACTGGTAGGTCTCGTTCCCGAAGGTCAGGTTGTTCATCGTGCTCTGCGCCGGCGCCAGCGCGCCCACGGCGGCCAGCAACGCGCTCGTCACCGCCTGGGACACCTCCACATTGCCGGCCACCACCGCCGCCGGCCATTGCGGCGCCAGCATCGAAGCCTCCGGCACCACGATCCTGATCGGACGCAGGCAGCCCGCATTCATCGGAATGTCGGAATCCACCAGCAACCGGAAGGCATAGAGAACCGCCGCCCGCGTCACCGGCTTCGGCGCATTGAAATTATCAGGTTGCTGCGGCGAGGCGCCGGTGAAATCCACCACTGCCTCCCGCGCGCGGCGATCCACGCTGATCTTCACGCGCACGCGCCGCCCGGAATCCATCGCATAGTCGAAGGATGCCTCCTCCGGCAGCCGGTCCAGCACGCGGCGCACGCTTTCCGCCGCATTGTCCTGCACATGCGCCATATAGGCGTGCACCACATCCGCGCCGAAATTCTCCACCGCGCGCAGCAGCTCCGCCGCGCCCCGCGCATTCGCCGCCACCTGCGCCTTGAGGTCCGCGATGTTCTGCGGCGGGTTGCGCGCCGGATAGGCCGCGCCCGTCAGCAGGGCCAGCGCCGCCTCCTCGCGGAACCGCCCCTGCTCCACGAGCAGAAGGTTGTCGATATAGACGCCTTCCTGCTCGATCGTCGTCGCATCCGGCGACATCGATCCCGGCGCCGTGCCGCCGACATCGGCGTGATGCCCGCGCGACGCCACCCAGAACATCACGCGCCCGTCCTTGCCGAAAACCGGCGTGCAGACGGTGATGTCCGGCAGATGCGTGCCCCCGTTGTAAGGCGCGTTCAGTGCCCAGACATCACCCGGCCGCGGGTTGGGATTGGCACGGATCACGCTTTCCACGCTGCCATCCATGGAACCCAGATGCACGGGGATATGCGGCGCGTTGGAAACCAGTCCGCCTTCCGCATCGAACACCGCGCAGGAGAAATCCAGCCGCTCCTTGATGTTCACGGAGCTCGCTGTGTTCTGCAGTGCCACGCCCATCTGCTCGGCGATGGAGCGGAACAGGTTGTTAAAGATCTCCAGCATCACCGGATCGGCCTCGGTGCCGATGGCGGTCCCACGCTGCAGCACCTCCACCCGATCCAGCACCAGGTGATCCGCCGCCGTCAGCGTCACCGACCAGCCCGGCTCCACCACCACCGTCTGGTTCGGCTCGATGATCAGCGCCGGCCCCGCGATGGATTGGCCCGCGCGCAGAACCTCGCGCCGGTACACCGCCGCATCATGCCAGGCGCCGCCCGAGAAGAAGCGCGTTCGCCGCTGCGGCTCCGGTGCCTCGCCATCTGCCGCGCCTGCCACCGGCTCCGGCGCCGAGGCACCGCCACCGGCCGCCTCCGCCAGCGCGGCCTCGATCACCACATCCCGCGACGGATCGGTGAAGCCGAAGCGTGCCAGATGCGCTGCCTCGAACGCCTCGCGCAGCGCCCCCGCACGCAGCGTGCCGGAGGCGTCGGCGACATCCGCCCCGCCCACCAGTTCCAGCGCGGGAACCTCCAGCGGAGTGTCGGTTCCGGCATAGCGCAGTTGCAACGCGATCCGCGTGGACAGTCCCTCCGCGGCGACACCCTGGCCCAGTACCTCACTGCGCGCCTCATCCGCCAGCGCGCCTAGCGCCGGGGCCACGTCGCGCAGCGATGCATCCGCCAGCGGCCGGTCCAGGGTCCGCTGCCGCACCGCCCGGATATCCGCCAACCCCATGCCATAGGCCGAAAGCAACCCCGAGAAGGGATGGATCAGCACCCGCGTCATCGCCAGCGCATCCGCCACCAGGCAGGCATGCTGCCCGGAAGCGCCGCCGAAGGCGTTCAGCACATATTTCGTGATGTCATAGCCGCGCTGGACGGAGATCGTCTTGATCGCCTCCGCCATTCCCGCGACGGCGATCCGTAACGCGCCATCCGCCACGGATTCCGGCGAACGCCCGCCGCCCATCTCTGCCGCCAGCGCCGCGAAGGCGCTCCGCACCGCCTCCACATCCAGCGGCTGGTCCTGGTTCGGTCCGAAGATCGCGGGGAACAGGTCCGGCACCAGCTTGCCGGTCATCACATTGCAATCCGTCACCGTCAGCGGCCCGCCACGGCGATAGCAGGCCGGGCCGGGATCGGCGCCCGCGCTTTCCGGCCCCACGCGCAGCCGCCCATCCTGGTAGCGCACGATGCTGCCGCCGCCGGCCGCCACCGTATGCACCAGCATCATCGGCGCGCGCATCCGCACGCCCGCCACCTCGGTTTCCAGCGCCCGCTCGAACTGCCCGGCGTAGTGCGCCACATCGGTGGAAGTGCCGCCCATGTCGAAGCCGATCACCCGCTCGAACCCGGCTTCCGCCCCGGTGCGCGCCAGCGCCACCACGCCACCCGCCGGCCCGGAGAGGATCGCATCCCGCCCCTGGAACAGCGACGCCGCTGTCAGCCCGCCCGCCGAGGTCATGAACATCACCCGCGCGCCCGTGCAGGCGACATCCAGCTCCTCCTCGACCTGCGCGACATAGCGCCGCAGCACCGGCGAGAGATACGCATCCACCACGGTGGTATCGCCGCGCCCCACCAGCTTGATCAGCGGCCCCACCTCGTGGCTGGCCGAAACCTGCGCGAAGCCCATCTCCCGCGCCATCGCGGCGGCGGCGGCCTCATGCGCCGGGAACTTCCAGGAATGCAGGAACACGATGGCCAGGGAGCGGAACCCGTCCGCGCGAAGCGCCTCCAGCACCGCACGCAGCTCGCCCTCATCCAGCGCCGCCTCCACGGTGCCATCGGCGCGCACCCGCTCGCCGATCTCCTCCACCCGCGCATAGAGAAGCTCCGGCTTCACCACCCGCCGGGCGAAGATGTCGCGCCGCGCCTGGTGCCCGATCGCCAGTGCATCCCGGAAGCCACGCGTGGTGATCAGCGCCGTCCGCTCGCCCTTCCGCTCCAGCAGCGCGTTGGTGGCAACGGTCGTGCCCATCCGCACCTCACCCACCGCGCCCACGGGGATGGGCGCCCCGGCCGCCAGCCCCAGATGCAGGCGGATGCCCTGCACGGCGGCATCCCGATAGGCGCCGGGATTCTCCGACAGCACCTTCCGCGCATGCAGCCGCCCCTCAGGATCGCGCCCGATCACATCGGTGAAGGTCCCACCCCGATCCACCCAGAAGTCCCAGGAACGGCGATCGGGAGCGGACATGCGGAACCCCTTGCTGCAGCACATCGAAATGAAGCGCGAAAGCTCTAGCGCGCGGCGTGCCAACCCGCGAGGGCCCACGCCTTCAGAAAGCGCACCACCGCCCCCAACCACTCCGGTACAAGCGGCACCCCGGCAGGTTACCGCCCCAGGCCGTAGGCTCCGCCTCAGGCACGATCAGCACCCGGGCCCCGCGGCAACCACTGCCCGCTTCCCGGCCGGGCCGTCACCGCGCCATCCCACATCACCACCTCGCCCCGGCGGAGCGTCGCCGCGGGCCAGCCGGTCACCTGCATCCCTTCATAGGGCGTGTAGTCGATGGCGTGCTGCATCAGCGCATTGGTGATCGTCACCTGCCGCCCCGCATCCCAGAGCACCAGATCGGCATCGCTGCCCACCGCGATCGCGCCCTTGCGCGGGTAGAGCCCCGCGATCTTCGCCGGGTTCTCCGAAACCAGCTTCACGAAGGCCGGAAGGTCGATCCGCCCCTTGGAAACCCCCTCGGAGAAGATGACCGGCAGCCGCGCCGCCAGCCCCGGAATGCCGTTGGGAATCACATCGAAGGCGGCATCACGCCCGTGCTTCCCCTTGCCCCGCAGGCCTTCATAGGAAAACCCGCAATGGTCGGAGGTGATCACATCCAGCACCCCGCGCCGGATCATGTCCCACACCCGCCCATGCTCCTCCGCGCTGCGCGGCGCCGGGCTGCACATGAACTTCGCGCCCTCAAAGCCCGGCCGGTCCATGTCGTCGGCGGTCAGCGTCACATATTGCGGGCAGGTCTCCGCGCTCACATTCACGCCGCGCGCCTTGGCCCGCGCCACCTCCTCCGCCACCTCGGCGCAGGACACATGGAAGATCTGGATCGGCTGCCCCACCAGCTCCGCCAGCGCGATGGCGCGATGCGTCGCCTCCCGCTCCACCACCGGCGGGCGGGACACCGCATGGTATTTCGGCGCCGTGCAGCCCGCCTCGATCAGCGTGCGCGTGGCGAGCCGGATGGCATCGAAGTTCTCGCAATGCACATGCACCATCAGCCCGTGCCGCCGCGCCGCCTGCAGCACCGCCAGGAAGCCGGCATCATCCAGATGCAGGGAATCATAGGTCAGGAAGGCCTTCAGGCTTCCCACCCCATCGGCCACCAGCGCCGGGATCTCCGCCATCGCGGCCTCGGAGGGATCGGCCACGATCTGGTGGAAGCCATGGTCCAGCATGCCCCGCGCCGCCCTCTCCCGCGCCGCCCGGTGCTGCTCCAGCAACCCGCCGCCCTTGAACTGCGGCACATGGGCGACGACCGTCGTCGTCCCGCCCGCGAAGGCGGAACGCGACGCGCTCTCCCAGCTCTCCTCCTGCACGCCGCCCTCGGGCAGCGGCTCCTCAATATGGCAATGGGTGTCGACGCCACCGGGCAGCACCAGAAGCCCATCCGCCTGGATCACCTGCGCCGCCGCCTCGATCCGCTCCGCGATCGCCGCGATCCGCCCGCCGGAAATGCCGATGTCGCACCGGACCACCGCATCGCCCAGAACCGCCGTGCCCCCGCGGATGGCCAGATCGTACATGCATCATTCCCCGATTCCGCTGGAAGGTTAGTGCGGAATGCCACACTGCGGTATCAGCCCTGTCCCACCCCATCCGCCGCCCGGCGCACGGCATGAATTGAGGGCCGCATGGCGACATGGTTCACCGCCGACACGCATTTCGCCCATGGCGCCCTGCGGGCCCTGATGCGCCGCCCCTTCGCTTCCACCGCGGCCATGGACGCCGCCCTCATCGAGGCCTGGAACGCAGCTGTCGCCCCCGATGACGACATCTGGCACCTGGGCGACTTCGCCATCGGCCACCGCGATCCCGCCGGCCTCCTGGCCGGGCTGCATGGCCGCAAGCACCTGATCTGGGGCAATAACGACCCGCCCGCCCTCCGCGACCTGCCCGGCTGGACCAGCAGCCAGCCTTATGCCGAGTTGGAATGCGAAGGCCGCTTCCTCATCCTCTTCCATTACCCGTTGCGAAGCTGGAACCGGCAGGCCAAGGGCGCCTGGAATCTGCACGGCCATTCCCATGGACGCCTGAAGCCGCTGGCACGCCAGTTCGATGTCGGCGTGGACGCGCGCGGCTTCCGCCCCATCCGCCTCGATGATCTGCGCCCGGAACGCGGAGACGCCGCGTGAACCGCCTCCCCGCGCTCCGCATCATCCTGCCCCTGCTGCGCGCCCATGCGGCACGGGTGGCCGGGGCCGTGCTGGCCATGAGCATGGCGGCCGGCCTCCTCCTGCTGCTCGGCCAGGGGCTGCGGCGGATCGTGGATGACGGCTTTGCGCATCACACCACCACCAATCTGGATCGCCACGCCCTGCTCATGGCCGGGCTGATCCTGCTGCTCGCCCTCAGCACCGCCGCCCGCTTCTATCTCGTCTCCTGGCTGGGGGAGCGCATCGGCGCCGCCTTGCGCCAGAAGGTCTTCGCCCATGCGCTGGAGTTGCCGCCCAGCCATTACGAGCAGCACCGCACCGGCGACGCGCTCACCCTCCTCACCGCCGATACCGAAATCCTGCGTGGCCTGGTCGGCGCTGCCGTGTCGCATTGGTTGCGGGCCGCCATCACCACGCTCGGCGCCCTGGCCATGCTCTTCATCACAAGTCCGCAGCTCGCCCTGCTGGTGGTGGCGGTGACGCCACTCGTGGTCATCCCCCTCGTCCTCTTCGGCCGCCGCGAACGCCGCCTCAGCCGCATCGCCCAGGAACGCGTGGCCGATCTCGGCGCCCAGGCCGAGGAAACGCTGAACGCCATGGCCACCGTCCAGGCCCATGTGCACGAGGCCGCCGACCGCGCCCGCTACGCCGCCCGCGCGGAGGAAAGTGTCGCCGCCTCCCTTGCCCGCATCCGCGTCCGTGCCTTGCTGATGCTCTCCATCATCCTGCTTGGCTTCGGCGCCATAACCCTCAGCCTCTGGGTCGGCGGGCGGGAGGTGCTGGCGGGCCGCCTTACCGCCGGGGAACTCTCCGCCTTCGTCTTCTATGCTGTCCTCACCGCCACCTCCGTCACCTCCCTCTCGGAACTCTGGAGCGAGGTGCAGCGCGCCGCCGGTGCCGCCGAGCGGGTGGGCGAGTTCCTCGCCACCATCCCCACCATCCGCGCGCCCGAACACCCCATCGCGCTTCCCGCACCCGGCGCGGGGCAACCACTGGGCCGCCTTGCCTTTGAGAATGTGTATTTCCGCTACCCCAGCCGCCCCGAGCAACCCGCCTTGCACGGCATCACCCTGACCGTGGAGCCGGGCGAGACAGTCGCGCTGGTCGGCCCCTCGGGCGCCGGCAAATCCACCCTCTTCCAGCTCGCGCTCCGCTTCCGCGATCCCGATTCCGGCTGCGTTACTCTGGACGGCATCGATCTGCGCCAGGCCGATCCCGCCGCCATCCGCGCACGCATCGGCCTCGTCCCGCAGGACCCAGTGATCTTCGGCGCCGATGTGCGCGACAACATCCGCTATGGCCGCCCCGACGCCTCGGATGCCGAGATCCGCGCCGCCGCCGAGGCCGCCGATGCCCATGGTTTCATCGAGGCCCTGCCCGAGGGCTATGGCACCTTCCTGGGCGAGAAGGGCGTCCGCCTCTCCGGCGGGCAGCGCCAGCGGATCGCCATCGCCCGCGCCATCCTGCGCGACCCACCCCTGCTGCTGCTCGACGAAGCCACCAGCGCGCTCGATGCCGAAAGCGAGGCCGCCGTCCAGGCCGCCCTCGCCCGCATCTCACGGGGCCGCGCCGTGCTGGTCATCGCCCACCGCCTTGCGACCGTGCGACGCGCGAACCGCATCCTGGTGCTCGATGCCGGCCGCGTGGTGGCCGAGGGCAGCCACGATGCGCTGGTGGCCGAGGGAGGCCTCTACGCCCGCCTCGCCCGGCTGCAATTCGCAGCGGCCTGAGAGCCCACTGCCCGCTTCCCCACCCACCATTGCGCAAGCACGCAAGGAACGCTTCCCTGGCGCCGCCCAGGGATATGCGGCGCCTGGCCCCGCATCCCGGGAGGCCGGGCCTGCCCCGTGCCTGGAATGGCAAGACGCAAGGAAGGTTCCATCCGCCCATGTCCCATCCGCGCTCCCTGAACCTGCCGCGGCGCCCCGCCTTAGGGAACGGGACAGCGGGCCGATGAGGCGCGGAAGCCTGGTCCGCAGCCTCGCCGCAGCCTTCAGCCTCGCGGTTTCAGCCATGGCCCTGCCCGATCCAGCCATGGCCCAGCCCGAACAGGTCTGCCGTACCCTGCCCCCCCGCGATCCCATGCCCAGGGAAGCGCGGCCGGAATACATGGACGGCGACTACTGGCGCGCGAGGGTTGCGGAACTGAGCCGGATCGCCAGCCGCGACATGTCCTATGCGCAGATGATCTTCCTGGGCGATTCCATCACCCATTCCTGGCACCTGCCTGTGTGGGAGCAGTATTACGGCCAGCGCGGCGGCGTGAATTTCGGGGCCGCCGGCGATTTCGTGCAGAGCATGCTGTGGCGCCTGCAGCAGGGAGGACAATGGCCAGCCTCGCTTCGGCCAAAGCTGGCGGTGCTGCTGATCGGTACCAACAATTCCGTTTATTCCGCACCGCCTGAGAACACAGCCCTCGGCATAGCAGAGGTGGTACGCCTCATCCGCCAGCGCTCGCCCACCACGCGCATCCTGCTGGTCGGCATCCTTCCGCGAGGCGCCGATGCCGCGGATCCGCAGCGCCGCCTCAACCAGCGGGTCAACGAACTGATCGCGCGCTGCGCGGACAATCGCTTCGTCTTCTATACGGATGTCGGCGGCGTGCTGCTTGACCGCCAGGCGAGGCTGACCGAGCAGATCGCCCCCGACAGGCTGCATCTGTCAGCGGAAGGCTATGCCCGGCTCTCGGCCGCGCTGGAACCGGCCATCCAGCCGCTGATGCGATAGGGATTTCCCCGGAGGACAGCCGCTTCAAGCGATGTTTTGGGCAGAACGCCGTCGAGCAAAGACGGCGCGCCTTCTTGCCATTTGGCCTCACTCGCTCCGCGACTGCTTCCGGATCTTTGGGATTCCCACCAGGAGGCCGGACGCGCCCCCTATGCCACCGACGCCAGCCTGACCTGAGGATGCCGCGCCACCGGCTTTGTCCCCCGCCTTCGGCCAACAACGCGGCAGAGCCGCGACAGCACAGCGCAATGAGTACGCAGATTGTTATGCGTATTAAAAATGTGATATTATAAATACGAATGAGATAGGACAGCAGGCAGCTTAGCCATGAGCCGCATGTTTTTCCCCGCTCGGAACACCAATAGGGCGGCCCACCGCAGCACCACCCGCCAGCATGAACGGTGCCGTCATCAAGGATGGCCGGCCGGTCTGGGCCCCTTGCCCTTGCCGCCCGAGGCGAAGCTCAGCCCATCCCACTTCTTGCGGAGTAATTCCCGATGAATGGCATCACCTCTCCAGACCGCATCGGGACCAGCAGGCGGCGCCTGCTCGCGGGACTCGGCGCCACTGGCCTCGCGAGCGCCTGGAGCGGTACGGCGAAGAGCGCGACCTCCGGTCTCACGGTCGTCGGCACGAATGGCTGGCTCTTCGCGGTGTGGGACCGGACGCATGATCTGGACACCACCCAGGTGCGCCAGACGGCGCAGGTGATCGCCCAGGCGACAGCGATCCTCAAATCGGCCGGGATCGATACGGCCATCATGCTGATCCCGTCCAAGGCACGGACCTACCGGCAGTTCCTGCCGAGCAACACCCGGATCGCACCGGAGGTGGACCGCCGCTACAGCGCCGTTCAGAACGAGTTGCGCCGCCCCGGCGTGATCCTCCCCGATCTCGACACGGCCTTCCGCTCCAGGGCCGCCAGCACCCAGCTTTTCTTCAAATCGGACACGCACTGGACGCCGATGGGCGCGGAACTCGCCGCCATCGAGGTCGCGAAGGCGGTCGGCCCGACCCTGCCTCGCAGTAACCTGCCTGGCACCCAGGTCTCCACCCTGGTCAACAAGACGAACCCGCGCGGCGATCTGGTCCGAAACCTGCCGGAGGCGCAGCGCTCCGGCTACAGCCCCGAACCCTACCAGATCCGGGAAGTGGTCATGACAGGCGGCCAGAACGCCCTGATCGCGGATGACACGGCCGATGTCGCCATCGTGGGGAACAGCTACATGGAACCCAGATACGGGTTTCAGCCAGTCCTCTCGAACCAGCTCAGCCGCCCTGTGGCGCTCTACTGGAAACCGAACAATGTCGGCCCCTTCGCCACGCTGCTCCAATACGTCACCAGCGAAGGCTTCCGGCAACAGCGGCCGAAAGTGATCGCCTGGACACATCTCGAGTTCGACATACCCGGACTGCCGACGAGCAGCGGATGGAGGCAGAATGCCATGAGCACCGACAAGTTCCTCGGCGACCTGCGCCGGGCGGTGGGCGCGTGAGGCCGTCCATGCGCCAGGCCTTCGCCCTCGCCGCCTCCCTCGCCACTGGCCTCGCCCCCCTGGCCGCCCTGGCGCAGGCCACGCCCGGACAGGCGCTGGTCTACGATCCCCAGCCCCCGGCCGATTCCGCCTATGTCCGCTTCGTGAACACATTGGGGGAGGAGGTCGCCCTTCGGCCGGGCTTCGTGCCGCCCCTGCGTGTCGGCACGAAGCCGGAGGAGCGGATCACCACCTTCAACGTGGCCCCGCGCGTCACCGGCAACCGGGAGATGGTGGTGGAGGCGAGTGCCGGCCGCCGCACCGGCCGTATCACGCTGCGCCTGCAGCCAGGCAGCTTCAACACGGTGCTGCTCCAGGCCCAGGGCGACGGCACGATCACCGGCACCCCGATCGTGGACCAGGCGGACTTCAACCGTGCCCGTGCCCGGCTGAGCTTCTACAACGCCGTGCCTGACTGCCCCTCTGCCTCCGCCGTCCTGGCGCCGAGCGGCCCCGCCGTGCTTGAGCAGGTGGCCCCTGGCACGGCCAAGGCACGCAGCGTCAATCCCGTCACGGCCCAGCTGAAGGTGGAATGCGGCGCCCAGGCAGCCCCGACCTTCCCCCTGCAGGGGCTGGAAGCCGGCGGCATGTACAGCATCTGGCTGATGCGCCCGGATGGGCGGACGCTGACCGCCTTCTTCAGCCGCGACACCACGGCGCGCTGGCGGAACTGACATCGTCACAGGGTTCCGGCCACCGTCCGGAACCCTATGAGCAGCTTTAGCGAATTCACGCTTCCGGGCGATCCCGCCCTGCAGCGATCCAATCTGGAAGCGCAGGGCCCATGGTCCCGGCGCTTTCATTTTCCAGCACTCCGCAGCCGTGCCTGGTCTCCGAAATCAGTGGCTGCTGGCGCGGAGTTGCTCCACACGAAGGCGCGCCGCCTCCTCCAGCGCCCGCCGCGCGCGAAGCTGGTCACCGCGCGCCCTGGCGATCCGCGCCTCAAGCAGGGCCATCTGAAGCTCGTCCGCATTGCGGGCGCGCCCATCACGCAGGATCTCCTCGGCGCGCGCCAGGGCGTTGCGTGCCACGGCCGCCTCGCCGGCCACGGCACGGGCCTGGATGTTGTCCGGATTGCGCGCGAGGATTCCCTCAGCGATCTGGGAGGCATCCTCCGCCCGGCCAGATCCGGCATAGACCCGCGCAAGGGAGAGCTGGAGTTGCGCATTCTCCGGCGCCTGGCTCAGCGCCGGGGTAAGCCGCTCCAGCGCGGCGCGCCGTTCGCCCCGGTCGCTCAGCTGCTCCGCTGCACGGGCGGCGGAACTGGCGCGCAGGTTGCTGACCTGTTGCCGCGCCTCGCCGCTCAGCCGGGGATCACGCTCCACGCTGGCGGCCAGTGCTTCAGCATCTGCAGTGCGACCAGCCTCAAGCAACGCGCCGGCAATCGCCACACGGGCGGCCGGAGTGGTGGAGGGAGCGCCCGGATTGGCGGCCCGGATAGCGGCTTCCAGATTGGCTGTCTGCCGCAGCCGGTTGAAGGCGTGGATCACCAAGGCCTGGGTCTGGCCGGTTCGATCAGGCTGGGCTGCCATGGAAATCAGCCGCTGCGCGGCATCCGAGCGTGGATTGCCCCGTGCCGCGCGCTCGAGTTGCCGCACGGTCAGCACCTGCCGGTTCTCCGTGAGAAGCCGGTCGCCATCCTCCGTCCGCGCCTGCAGGGGGATGGCCTCCAGCCGCTCCACCGTCTCCGCCAGCCGCCCATCCGCATTGGCGAGAAGGGCAGAGGCAAACAGCGCGTCCGGCGCGCCACGCGCCGCAAGGTTCTGCTCCAGCCGCCGCGCTTCCTCCACCTGCCCGCGCTCCTTGAGCAGCCGGGCGAGGTCATGGGAAGCCCAGGAATAGGTAGGATCGGCCGCGAGGGCAGCACGCAGCAGCGCGATCCGCGCATCCGGATCGGCCGCCCGCCGCGCTTCCTCACGCAAGGCTGCAGCACGGAAGGTCTGGGCAGCGGCAGGAGGCCGGAACCCCGCCTCACCGAGGAAGCGATCCGCCTCAGCGAAGCGCCCTTGGCGCTGCAGCGCCTCGAACAGCCCGGCCTGCGCCGCCGGCGTGTTGCGGCGGATCGAGAGCGCCGTGCGGAAGCGCGTCTCGGCGGTGGAGAAATCGTTCCGCCGCAGCGCCACCATGCCCAGCACCACCTCACCCTGCAGCCGCTCATTCGCATTGCCGCGCAGGGCACGGCGGGCATAGTGGTCGGCACGATCCAGCCCGCCGCGCTTCAGATTCTGCCAGGCCAGGACGGAATTGCCGGGCGGCCCGGCTTGACCGCGCCCTCGCCCGGCAACAGCGGAATTGCCGCTGAGATCGCCCACCATCTGGGCGAACTCCTCCCGGCGCTCCGGCGCCATCTGAACGGCCTGCTCGAAGAAGCTCCGCGCCTCCGGGAAGCGCAGCTGCATCTTCCGGACAACCGCAAGGCCAAGGGTCGACTCCGCATCCGTGGGATCACCCGCTCGCGCCGCCTCGAAGCCGCGCTGGGCATCCTCCAGGCGCTTCTCCGAAACCGCTGTCCAGCCTGCCAGTCGTTCCGCGACCCAGGGAGGGATGATCGTCGCCTTGGCCTCGTCATACTTGGCCTGGATCTCCGGGTCCGTCGCATTGCCCTGCAGATAGGCGCTGATCTGGTCCACCGTCTCGGGATCGATCGGGAGCCACAGCAGTGCTTGCCGCCAGGCAATTCGCGCGGCCTGCCCGATCGCCGGCCACTCGGCCAGATGTCTTAGGCGCTGGACGCCCTCCAGGCGGTAAACCTCGCTATAGGTGAGCATCTGCGCATAGGCGAGTTGCAGCGCCCGGTTCTCCGGTGAGCGCTCCAGCACCTGCGCAAGTCCCCGCCGCGCCTCCTCGAAATTCTCCTCCGAGGTGGCGGCCAGGGTCTGGTAGTACTCGGCAGCGAAGACCGGCGGCACATCCCCCTGCGGGAACAACTCGCGATAGCGCTGCATGGCAGCCTGCTGCTGCCCTGCCTGGGCCAGCCGGCGCGCCTCCGCCAGGATGCCCTGGTCCACCGACAGGGCACGCAGCGCGGAAGCCGCGCGGAAGGCGGCGGCGCTGCCCGGCGCCAGTTGGTTCAGCCGCGCGACATAGGTTTCGGCAACCTGCCGCTCGCCGCTCTGCGCGGCCATCTCGGCCGCGGTCGCCAGGACGTCGGGATCGTTCTGATCCAGTGAGAGCAGGCGCTCCAAGGCCTGCTGGGCCAGATCGGGCCGGCCTTGCGCGCTCCAGTAGCTCGCCTGATCCAGCAGGATGCCGAAGCCGCGGCTGTGCGGACGGGGCATTCCCGCTTCGCTGGCTGGCTCCCCCACCGGCGACACCCCGGAAGGAGGGCTGGGCAAGGCCGGCTGGAACTGCGCGGCCGCCGGCACCGCCAGGAAGGCGAGGCCAACCACCACGGCGCTTCGAACCAGGCCCACCACCATCGGCTGCCGATGGACGCGCCCCGCCGGCGCATTCATGCGGAACAGGGCAGCCGGAACGGTCGGAGCCAGATGCGGATCACGAGCGGACATGCCCGGAACTCCCCCAAACAAGAGGCGGCCCCGGGCCATTACCCGACCGGCGCATTCAGCCGGCATCCCGCTCTCCGCCCGTTATAGTCCGTACCGCAACGATGTGTCGCGGAAAAATACATAAAACGAGTTATAAGACAGAAATAAGATCATTTTTTAGAGCAGTCATGCCGAAAAAAGGCGGTTCCAGGAACACCTGGAACCGCCCTTCGATCAGGCCGCCTCGCTCTCGGCGCGGCGAGCGTGCTTCTTGCGCTCGTTCGGATCGAGGTAGCGCTTGCGCAGGCGAATCGCCGTCGGCGTCACCTCCACCAGCTCGTCCTCCTCGATATAGGCGATGGCCTGCTCCAGGCTCATCCGGCGCGGCGGGGTCAGCAGAAGCGCCTCATCCTTGCCGGCGGCGCGGATGTTGGTGAGCTTCTTCTCCTTGATCGGGTTCACGTCGAGATCGTTCTCGCGCGAATGCTCGCCAAGGATCATGCCGACATAGACCTTCACGCCCGGATCCACGAAGAGCGCACCGCGCTCCTGCAGGGCGAAGAGGGAGTACTGCACCGCCTCGCCATCCGAGTTGGAGATCAGGCTGCCCTTGATGCGCCCTTCGATGGGACCGGCCCAGGGCTGATAGCCCAGGAACAGGCGGTTCATCATGCCGGTGCCACGCGTGTCCGTCATGAACTCGCCGTGGTAGCCGATCAGGCCGCGCGACGGGATGTGGAAGGTCAGGCGAACCTTGCCGCCGCCGGACGGACGCATGTCCTGCATCATGCCCTTGCGGAGCGACAGCTTCTCAACGACCACGCCCGAGTAGCTCTCGTCGACATCGACCAGAACCTCCTCGAACGGCTCCTCCTTCGCACCCGTCTCCGGGTTGATCTGGGTCAGCACGCGCGGGCGGCCGATGGTCAGCTCGAAGCCCTCGCGGCGCATCGTCTCGATCAGCACGCCCAGCTGAAGCTCGCCGCGCCCGGCCACCTCGAAGGCATCCACCTCCTCGCTGACCTTCACGCGGATGGCGACGTTGCCCTCCGTCTCCTTCATCAGGCGGTCGCGGATCTGGCGGGAGGTAACCTTCTTGCCCTCGCGGCCGCCCAGCGGGCCGTCATTGATGCGGAAGGTCATGGTCAGGGTCGGCGGATCGACCGGGATGGCCGGCAGCGGCTCCACCACCTCGGGGGAGGCGATGGTGTCCGGGATCGTCGCGTCGGACAGGCCGGCGATGGCGATGATGTCGCCCGCCTGCACCTCATCCACCGGCACGCGGTCCAGGCCGGAGAAGGTCATCAGCTTGGTCAGGCGGCCGGTCTCGACGACCGTGCCGTCCTGGCGAAGCACGCGCACCGGCATGTTCACCTTCGCCACGCCCTGCTCGATGCGCCCGGTCAGGATGCGGCCCAGGAAGTTGTCCGCCTCCAGGATCGTCGCGTTCATCGCGAAGGGCTTCTCCAGATCCACGGTCGGGGCCGGCACATGGCTCAGGATAAGGTCGAACATCGGGGACAGGTCCTTGCGGGGCCCGTCCATCGTCAGGTCGGCCCAGCCCTGGCGGCCCGAGGCGAACATGGTGTGGAAGTCCAGCTGCTCATCGGAGGCGCCGAGGGCGGCGAAGAGGTCGAACACCTCGTTCAGCACCTCGTCGGCCCGCGCGTCCTGGCGGTCCACCTTGTTGATGACCACGATGGGCTTCAGCCCACGGGCCAGCGCCTTGGTCAGCACGAACTTGGTCTGCGGCAGCGGGCCCTCGGCCGCGTCGCAGAGCACGATCGCGCCGTCCACCATGGACAGGATGCGCTCCACCTCGCCGCCGAAATCGGCGTGGCCTGGCGTGTCCACGATGTTGATCTTGGTGCCCTTCCACTCCACGGCCGTGGACTTGGCCAGGATCGTGATGCCACGCTCCCGCTCCAGGTCGTTGCGGTCCATGGCACGCTCGGCAACCTGCTGGTTCGGGCGGAAGGCGCCCGCCTGCTTCAACAGGTTGTCCACAAGGGTCGTCTTGCCGTGGTCAACGTGGGCGATAATCGCCACGTTGCGGATGTTCTGCGTCATCGCGCGGTATCCTTCGTCCGGCACCGGGGCCGCCCCGGCACCCGCGCGATGCCGGCCCCTGCGGGGCCGATCGCGCCAGTTTCACATCCCCGGCGGGGAAGCGGCCTCCGCCCGAAGTTCCATCCATAAAGACCCCGCGGCCTTGTGGGGCGGCGGGGCTTCTCTTCGGCGGTCCGGCGTGTTGCGGCGCACACATAGCGCGCCGCAGACCAGATTGCGAGTGCTTCCGTGATGTTCCCACCCCGTCCCGCCCATGCAACGGAAGCGGGCCTGGGGCGGTGCCGGTCATCCCCGCGGGGGCAGCCGCTCCGCCGGCACGCCCGGCCCCTGCGGCACCGCGGGGCGCATGCCCTGCGGCTGCGGCGGCTGGGCCGAGGGCGGCACCGGCGGCGGCACATCCACCGCGGTCGGCACGCTCGGGGGCAGCGGCCGCGCGCCTGGGCCGGAAGGCGTGGCCAGCAGCGCCGCTTCCGCCCGGTCCAGGGCATTCAGCGCCGCGCGCATATCCCCCTGCCGCGCCAACCGGCGGGCCGAGGCGATCTGGCTTAGCGCCCCGCTGTCCTGCGGCTGGCCAGCCTCGCTGGCCACCACCGAATTCGTCAGCAGCCGCGTCTCGGCGCGCTCCATCGCCTCGATGGCCCGACCGGCATTCCGGCGGTCGAGGAAGTTGCGCGCCTCCCTCAGGAACTCCCGCGCCGTCTCGAACTGAGAGGCATCGGCCGCCGCAGCGATCTGGTTCTGCGCCGGCACGCCGGGGGCAGCGCCGGAACTGGCGCGCTCGCGCTGCATCTCCCGCACCGCCGGATTGGCCTGCATCTGCCCCTGGGCCCAGGCCGGCCCCGCAAGAGCGATCGCGGCCAGGGCGGCGGACAGGGTGGTCGAGCGGATCATGACGTTCTCCTTTGTCGGGGCCGGAACGCGCCGGAGCCCGATCGGCTTCCGCCCGTCACGCCCTTCCGCCATGACCCGGGCGCGGATCAGACGCCGACCAGCTTCCGCAGATCCGCCTGCGGCCTGGCCCCGAAATGGGAGATCGCCTCGCTGGCCGCCACGCTGCCCCAGCGTCCGCATTCAGCGAAGGGCAGGCCCCGCGCATGGGCCGCCAGGAAGCCCGCCGCATAGGCATCGCCCGCGCCAGTGGAGTCGATCACCGTGGTCGGCACCGCCGGCACCTCGATCACCTGCGGCCCCTGCCCAGCATTCGGCACGATGATCCGGCTACCCTTCTCACTGCGGGTCAGGGCCACCAGCTTGCCCATGGCCAGGAAGGCCTCGGTCGCCGCCTCTACATCGGCCACCTGGAACAGGGACAGGGCCTCGTTCTCATTGGCGAAGACGATGTCGCTGTTCTTGACGATGAAATCGAGGAAGGCCGTCCGGTGCCGCTCCACGCAGAAGGCGTCGGAAAGGGTCATCGCCACCCGCCGACCACCGGCATGCGCGAGCAGGGACGCCTTGCGGAAGGCCGCCTGCGCCGCCGGCGGATCGAACAGATACCCTTCCAGGTAAGTGACCGAGGCGGCCTCCACCGAGGCCTGGTCCACATCCTCCTCGCCGAAGGCCACGCAGGCGCCGAGATAGGTGTTCATCGTCCGCTGCCCGTCCGGCGTCACCAGAACCAGGCAGCGCGCCGTGGGATCGCTCCCCTTCAGCGGCTTGGTCGGGAAATGGATCCCCAGCGCCTTCAGATCTTCCGCGAAGGCCCGGCCGGGGGCGTCATCGGCCACCTTGCCAAGATAGCCCACCTTCGCGCCCAGGGCTGCCGCCGCCGCGCAGGTATTGGCCGCCGAACCGCCGCCGGTCTGCACGCCCTCGCCGATCGCGGCATGGATCGCCTCCGCGCGGGCCACGTCGATCAGGGCCATGCCGCCCTTGGGCATGTTCCATTCCGCCAGCGTGGCCTCGGTGGCCGAGGCCACCACATCCACAATGGCATTGCCGATGCCCAGGATATCCAGCGCCTGCCGATCCGCCATATGCACCTTCCCATGCCGCCAGGCCTCGCCCGGCCTCCCGAAACGCCGCCTTACCATGCGGCGGCATGCCCGGAAGCCGCCCAGCTTCGCAAAAAGCCCAATTATCGTCTTGATAGTTCGATCGGGCCGTTGTGCCCTGTCTCCCGGCCGTGATAGCCCGATCTCGGCAGGCGCGGGGTCGGGGGACCCCCTCGCGCTAAGGCGCCACCCGAGTCCGTGCGTGATCCCACGCCCAGGCCGGCCGCGTTTGCCATGATCGCCTTCGCGCAGGGGGAATTTCCATGTCCGTTTTCCGCCGCCGCCCACCCGAACAGGGGCCCACTGAAGCTGCAGAGCCGGCGACCGTACCGGTCATGCGCGACCCCGACCTGGCTGTGCCGCCCTTCCGTCCCACCCCGGGCCAAGCCCCGAAGGACCCCGTAATGAGCCTGCCGCCCAAGCCGACCGCGCCCCAGGGTCCCGCCTCGGCCCCTGGCATGACCATGCCGCCCCGCCCGGCCGGCGCCCCGCGCCCCGCGGCACCAGCTGCCGCCACGGCGGAGCGCCGCACGCTGGTCGTTGGCACGGGCATCTCGCTCCAGGGCACCGTGACCGACGCTGAGCGCCTGGTCGTGGACGGCACGGTCGAGAGCCAGATGATCCAGGCCACCGAGCTGCAGATCACCCAGTCCGGCGTGTTCAGGGGTGAGGTGCAGGTCGAGGATGCCGAGATCGCCGGCGTGTTCGATGGCACCATCACCGCCCGCGGCTCCCTGGTCATCCGCGCCACCGGCCGCGTGCTGGGTGTCGCCCGCACCCGCCGCCTGTCGGTCGAGGATGGCGGCCAGCTCTCGGGCCGCATGGAGATGCTGACCGAGGCCCAGGCCTCCGCGCCGGTGCCCTCCGCTGCGCCCCAGATCAGCCCGGCCCAGCACTACGCGCCGAGCCTGACCGACCACCAGTCCTGACCGCTGATGCCCCGGCCAGCCCGGGGCATCGCAGCACCGCGGCCTGGGGCGCGCGGCCCAGCCAGGCCCGCGCCCGAAGCCCCGCACGCGCCACACCCCACCCAAGGCCGGCGATGATCGCGCCCCATTCAGGCCGCATCCGTCTTTGCGCCCTGCTTGCGCTTACCCTTCCGCTTCTCCTGGCCGCCTGCTCCTCCGACACCGGCAGCACCGCCAGTCGGGTGCTTGAGGAAGTGCTGGAAAGCCATCGCGCGAGCATGACCAGCCTCGGCGCCCCGCCTTCGCCACCCAGCGCGCCCGCCACAGGCCGCGCGTCGCCCGGAAGCGTCGCCGCCCTGATGGGCCAGCCGCCGGACGCCGTCATCGCCGCCCTGGGCCAGCCCACCCGCCGCCGCCCCGAAGGCGACGCGGAAATCTGGCTCTACCAGGGCCGGAACTGCGCCCTGGATGTCATTCTCTATGGCAGCCGCAACACCGCGCGCGTCACCTGGGCCGCTGCCCGTGCCAATGGCACGGGACGGCAGACCGAGACGGGGTGCCTGGTGGAACTGGTCACGGGATAAGCCGCCTGCGGTCCTTGGAGGCATGCCCCCCGGATCTTAGCTTTCTGCCGGATAGGTCTTCCCGGCGGCCCCCAGCGCTTCCTCCGCCGTCAGCCGCCCGTCATACAGCGCCCGCCCGATGATGACGCCGGCGATGGTCCCCGTGGCGCGCAGCGCATCCAGATCGGCGCGGCCCGCCACGCCGCCGCTGGCGATCACCGGGGTGGAGAGACGTTCGGCCAGCGCCGCCGTCGCGGCCACATTCACCCCGCCCAGCATTCCGTCCCGGTCGATATCGGTGTGGATGATGGCGGCGGCGCCGGCATCCTCCAGCTTCAATCCAAGATCCAGCGCCGTCAGCGTGCCCGTCTCGGCCCAGCCTTCCGTCGCCACGAAGCCGTCCCGCGCGTCGATGCCGATCGCCACCTTCCCCGGGAAGGCCCGGCAGGCTTCGCGCGCGAAATCCGGGTTCTTCGCCGCGGCGGAGCCCAGGATCACCCGCGCGATCCCGGCCTCCAGCCAGGCCTCCACCGTCTTCATGTCCCGGATGCCGCCGCCGAGCTGCACCGGGCGCGTGGTGGCGCCCAGGATGGCGCGCACCGCTTCCACATTGGCCGGCTTGCCGGCGAAGGCGCCGTCCAGGTCCACCACATGCAGCCATGGGAAGCCCGCTTCGTCGAAGGCGCGCGCCTGGGTGGCGGGGTCGCCATAGACCGTGGCCTGGGCCATGTCGCCGCGCTTCAGGCGCACGACCTGCCCGCCCTTCAGGTCGATGGCGGGGTAGGGGATGAAATCCATCAGCTTTCCTGCGGAAACAGCGCTTCCATGGGACGCCCGCGCTGCGGGTCCAGGATCTTGTAGTAGTGATGCCCGGCGACGGTCCGGCCTTCGATGCGCGCATAAGCCGGATGCGTGCCCCAGCGCACATAGCCAAGGCCCTCGAAGAGCGAGATAGCGGTGTTCTGCGTCTCGCGGACATCCAGGTTCAGCACGCGGTGGCCCAGTGCCGCCGCCCGCTCCTCCACCCGCCGCACCAGCATCCGCGCCAGCCCGTGGCCGCGCGCATAGGGGGCGATGTAGGCATGGGTGAGATGCGCGGACCAAGCCTGCGCCTCATTGTTCCGCGCGGGCCGCACCAGCTGCGCGGACCCCACCGGATGCCCATCCAACCGCGCCACGAACAGCTCGCGCTCAGGCACCAGCAGCACGCCGCGGAAATGGCGTGTCAGCGCCTCACGGCCCTGCGGCGCCACCCAGCCGAAGCCGCCGCTCTCGATGATGGCGGCATCCGTGGCCTCGCACAGATCCGCCATATCGGCGTCCTCGAGCATTTCCACGCGCTCGACCGACAGCGAATGCGCAACCTGACTCATGGCATCCAGCACAGGAAGTTTCGAAGGATCCGCAAACCGACGGGGCCGGACTTCTCGGCATGGAACTGCGTGCCAGCCAGATTGTCCCGCCCGACTACGGCCACGATGTCGCCGCCATAGGCAGTGCTGGCCAGAAGCTCCTCCTTCCGGCCGCCCTGCAGCGCATAGGAATGCACGAAATAGGCATGCGCCCCCTCGGGCAGACCGGCTAGAAGCGGGTGCTCGCCATGCGCCCGCAGCGTGTTCCAGCCCATCTGCGGCAGCGGCAGCGCGGCACCGGCCTCGTCACGCGGGTCCATCGGCGCGATCTCGCCCGCGATCCAGCCCAGGCCCGGGGTCACCCCATGCTCCAGCCCGCGCTCCGCCATCATCTGCATGCCGACGCAGATGCCGAGGAAGGGCCGCCCCTTGGCGATCACCGCCTCCTGCAAGGCCTCCCGCATGCCTGGCAGCAGGGAAAGCCCCCGCGTGCAGGCGGCGAAGGCGCCCTGCCCCGGCAGCACGACGCGGTCGGCCGCAAGAACATCAGCGGCATCGGTGGTCACGGAAAGCTCCAGCGCCACCCCTTCCTCCCGCGCCGCACGCTCGAAGGCGCGACGCACGGAGGCCAGGTTGCCCGAGCCAGGATCGACGATCGCGAGTTTCACGCCATCACTCCCCGGGCAAGCCAGGGCCGCGCCCGCATCACCCGCAACGCCGCTTCGTCTTCGTCATGGGCCGCCACCACGCCCTGGCTGGCGAAGCCTCGCCGCCGCAGCGTCCAGCGCTCCAGGTCCCGCGCGTGGAAGCCGAACAGCACCTGCAGCGCGAGCCCCACGAAGGTTTCCCAGGGATCCGGGATGAAGGCGATCGCCACCATCACCACCAGATAGCCCAGCAGCGCCAGCCACAGCCCCCGCCAGAGCAGCCAGAGTGGCCCGAACAGGAAGGCCCAGAAGGAAAAGCCCTCGCGCACCAGCCGCGTGCGAGGCTTTTCGCCGCCCTTCGCGTGAATGGTGAAGACCCTCATCAGGCTTCCAGCATTCCCTTTGTGGATGGGATGGTGCCCTCGGCCCGCGGATCGGCTTCCACCGCCATCCGCAGCGCCCGGGCGAAGGCCTTGAAGAGCCCTTCCGCGATATGGTGCGCGTTGGTGCCGGCACGCTGGGTCAGATGCACCGTCATCGCGGAATTCATCGCGAGCGCGCGGAAGAACTCCTCGAACAGCTCGGTGTCCATCTCCCCGACCTTGTCGCGCGGGAAGCTGGCCGACCACACCAGGAACGGTCGCCCGGAGATATCGATGGCGCATTCCGCCAGCGCCTCGTCCATCGGCACCAGCGCCTGGCCATAGCGGCGGATGCCGCGCTTGTCGGCCAGCGCCTTGCGGATCGCCTGGCCCAGCACGATGCCGACATCCTCGGTCGTGTGGTGGAAGTCGATATGCAGGTCGCCCTCCGCCCGCACCGTCAGGTCCAGCATCGAATGCCGGGCCAAGGCGGTCAGCATATGGTCGAGGAAGCCGATCCCGGTGGCGATGTCCGCGCGGCCGGTCCCGTCCAGATCCAGCTTCAGATGGATCCGGGTCTCGGAGGTCTCGCGGCTGATCTCGGCGCGGCGGGGGAAGGCGTCCATGGCGCTCCTTTAGACTGCGATGGCGCGGGGTGGAACCAAGGGGTTCCAATCACGACCGCTTTGTAACCATTCCGCCTTGTGATCAGCCAGCCCGGCCCGATCAGTGTCGTCGCAGGATGTAGTTGATCGTCAGGTCGATTTCAGCGCTGTCCTCCTGCGTACCCGGCGGGAAGGACGGCACGGTGCGTCCGCGCAGCAGCGCCTGTGCCCCGGCATCCAGCCAGACAGAGCCCGACCGGCCGATCAACTGCAGCCCACTCACCTTTCCGCTACGGTCCACGGTGAAGCGCACCACCGCCGTGCCGTCCTCTCCCGCCTCGACGGCCTGGCGCGGGTAGTAACCATGCTGCCGCAGCCAGGCCATGAAGGCCGAGCGCCAGTTCTCGCCCAGATTCGCCCCCCGGATGCGAAGCTGGGCATTCGGCGCATCCGCTGCGCCCTGTGCCACCGAAGCCATCGCATCACGGTCCCGCCGCGCCCCTGGCGCGGAAGGGCGGGGAGGCGCCGCCGGACGCCCGAGTGAAACCGGCGGTCCCTGGCTGAGATCCAGCGCCCCCGCGAAGGGCGATCCCGGCGCCGCCGCCCGCGCCCGAGGCTGCTGCGGCGTCGCTGGCCGTGCCACCATCGTCTCAGGTGGCGCGGCGGGGGGCTGTGGGGCAGGCGGCGGCGGAAGCGGCAGCGCCGCCATCTCCATCTCGCGCGGCGCCTCGGCCATCGGGGGCGGCAATGGCAGTTCGGACGGCGCAGGCTGGGCCGGAAGAGGCTCGGGCGCTGGTACGGCACGGGTAACGGGCGGCGCCGGAGCCGCCGCGAGCGGGGGCGGCGGGGCCGCCATGGGCGGTGCCTCACCCACCATCGGCGCCGCACCCGGAGGCTCTGCCACAGGCGGCACCGGCGCCGGCGCCGGCGGCTCGGCCAAGGCCGCCACTTCAGGCGGCTCCAGCGGCGCGGATTCCCCGCTTGGCGGCGGAGGGGGCGTGCTTTCCGCCGCCCCGCCCTCGAACACCATCTCCATCGCGGAATCCCCCGCGGGCTCCTGCACCACCCGCCGCTCGATCCCGAAGAGCAGCCACCAGACGGCCGCCAGATGCAGCAGCAGCGACAGAAGGAAGGCCAGACCGCGCCAGCCCCGGCTCCATCCCGGCCGCTCCCCTCGCGGGGGTGGGGCCAAGGGGCGCGGCAGGGGCGCGGCCACGGAAAGCCCCGCTGCGCTCATGCGTGGCCCCGTATCCACCCAGCGGTCAAAGGCGGCCCCGATTCCATGTGCTCACCCCCGCCTAACCGTCACGCCCAGGCATCACCGCCAGATAGGGATGCCTCCGCCCCAACCAAACCGCCCCGATTGCAACGCGCCATGGAGATCGCCACATGGGTCCCCCAAATGGCACCCATCATGAACACCTCACAACACGACCCACTCGGCTGGCACGGCACCACCATCCTCTGCGTCCGCAAGACAGGTCCTGACGGGCAGGCCCAGGTCGCGATGGCAGGAGACGGCCAGGTCTCCATGGGCCAGACCGTCGTCAAGAACAACGCCCGCAAGGTCCGCCGCATCGCCGGCGGCCGGGTGATCACCGGCTTCGCCGGCGCCACCGCCGACGCCTTCACCCTGCTGGAGCGCCTGGAAGCCAAGCTGGAACGCTTCCCCGACCAGTTGGAGCGCGCCGCCGTCGAGCTCGCCAAAGACTGGCGCACCGACCGCTATCTCCGCCGCCTGGAAGCCCTCCTGGCGGTGGCCGACAAGGACCGCTCCCTCCTCATCACCGGCCAGGGCGACGTGCTGGACCCGGAGGACGGCATCATCGGCATCGGCTCCGGCGGCAACTACGCCCTTGCCGCAGCCCGCGCCCTGATGACGGTGGATGGCCTGACGGCGGAGGAGATCGCCAAGCGATCCATGACCATCGCGGCGGATATCTGCGTCTATACGAACGGACGCTTTGTGGTGGAGACGCTCTGAGGCCTCCTGGGGAAGGCGCTGCCTTCCCCGGAGCCCTTCTCGGCCGATCGGGAAGCGCCGCTCAGCCCCGGAAGACGTAGCGCTGCGAGAGCAGGAAGTTGCCGGTCATCCCCGCCAGGGCCCCGGCGGCCACCCCCAGCACGGGATAGGCCGCCACGAGGGGAAAATTGGCGATGAGCAAGGCATAGGTGCCGTAATTCACGGCGAACCCCACCAGATTGACCGCCAGGAACAGGGCCCATTGGCGGCCAAGCCGCTCCTGGCTGACGGAACCGCCGGCGGCGCGGAAGGTCCAGGCCCTGTTGAGGGCCCAGGTCGTCGTGGCGGCGGCGATATAGGACAGGACACGGCCACCATAGGGCCCGCCCCCGGCCGCCAGGGCCGCATAGAGCACCGCCGTATCCACCACGAAGCCAACGGCGCCAACCACGCCGAAACGGAGGAACCGGGTCACCACTCCGCGGCAACCCGGCGTCGATCGGCCCATGCATCGAGGGGAAGCATGACCGCGCTCTAGCGGCTTCCCCTGGCCCTGAGAAGGGAGCGGCCCGGCTGGTGCCGCCCCTCACCCAGATTCTGCCCAGCCTTTAGGAAGGCCCTGCCTCCTGGCCAGGAAGCGGCCTGGAAACGGAGCCTTCCCGGGCTTCAGCGATCCGCCGTCAGAGCAGAGCCTCCTTGGTCGCATTCACAGGCTTGTCCTCGCGCAGGGCGCGCTTCTGCCGCCGCAGCTGCTTCGCTACGCGCTCCAGCGCCGAGGCAAAGGCGGTATAGGCATTGCGCGCATGCTCGCCATGGCCGTCGAAGAACAGGCCGCGTCCCACATGCACCCTGACATTGCAGCCGAAGCCGGCGCCCTTGCCACCCGGTGTAAAGGTGGCGGTGATGTCTTCCGCCTTGTTGAAGTATTTGGCCGAAAGGCGGGACAACTGTTCCATGGCATGAGAGCGGAGCGACTGCCCCACATCCACCTGATGACCCGAAATGATGATGCGACCTTCGCGTGCCGTGTCCACGCCTTCAGGAGCTGCCACTGCGTTTACCTCCACGATGAAACAGAAGAACGAGGTAAACGCCCGCGAGCGGGAGACGTTGTCGGGCTGCGTGCTCATCTCCTGCTTCTTGTGATCCGGTGATCCGGCAGGCCGCCATGCCCAGGAAGTCCAAGGGGCTCTGAACCCTCTTGGACGGGGCTTCTTGATTGCCTATCTCCTGTGCATGTCCAGAGCACTCCACCACCCCGATCCGGAGGCGATCGACCTCTCCGCGGTGCTGGACGCCCTGCGGGATCCGATCCGCCGCGCCATCGTGCTCATGGTCGCCGAGCAGGGCGAGAAGCGCTGCTCCTCCTTTCTCCACTGCACCACGAAGACGAACCTCACCTATCACGTCACTCGCTTGCGGGAGGCCGGGGTGGTCCGGGTGCGGGCCGAAGGCCCCGCCCGCATCGTCTCCTTGCGCCGGGAGGAACTGGACAAGCGCTTCCCTGGCCTGCTGGACGCCGTGCTGCGCGGCACCCGGCAGGATCCGCCGCTTGCTCCCCTTGCCGCCTGACCACCCGGGTCCGTGAACCAGCGTAACGTGAACCCAGATCCCGTGAACCCGGGGATGCCGAAGCTGGGCAGCCCCACCTCCTACACCCCAAGCAAGGCGCGTCCGCCGCGCCGGATACCTGCCGAATGAACACCCCTTCTTCCAGCGTCGCGGAAGCCGTGAACCTCTCCCCGCGCGAGATCGTCTCCGAGCTCGATCGCTACATCGTCGGCCAGCATGACGCGAAGCGCGCCGTCGCCATCGCGCTCCGCAACCGCTGGCGCCGCCAGCAGCTGCCGGACGGCATGCGCGAGGAGGTGGTGCCCAAGAACATCCTGATGATCGGCCCCACCGGCTGCGGCAAGACCGAGATCGCCCGCCGCCTCGCCCGCCTGGCCAATGCCCCCTTCCTGAAGGTGGAGGCCACGAAGTTCACCGAGGTCGGCTATGTCGGCCGCGACGTGGAAAGCATCGTGCGCGATCTGGTGGAGGCCAGCATCGTGCAGATGCGCGATGCCGCGCGCGCCGAGGTGCAGGCCAAGGCCGAGCTGAATGCCGAGGAGCGCCTGATCACCGCCCTGGTCGGCGAGGGTGCCTCGGGCGAGACGCGCATGAAGTTCCGCAAGCTCCTGCGCGAGGGTTCGCTGGAGTCCAAGGAGGTCGAGGTTCATGTCGCCGAGCAGGCGACCCCCATCGGCGCCATGGACATCCCCGGCATGCCGCCGGGTGCCCAGAACATCCAGGAGATGATGGGCAAGATGTTCGGCCAGCGGCAGCGCGCCCGCAAGATGAGCGTCGCCGAGGCCCGCGCCGTGCTCCAGCGCGACGAGGCCGACAAGCTGCTCGACCAGGAGAAGCTGACGCGCGATGCCGTGCAGCATGCGGAGCAGAACGGCATCGTCTTCATCGACGAGATCGACAAGGTCTGTGCCCGCACCGAGAGCGGCTTCCGCGGCGGCGATGTTTCACGTGAAGGCGTGCAGCGCGACCTGCTGCCGTTGATTGAGGGCACCACGGTCAACACCAAGCACGGCCCGGTGAAGACCGACCACATCCTCTTCATCGCCTCTGGCGCCTTCCACCTGGCGAAGCCGTCGGACCTGCTGCCGGAGCTGCAGGGCCGCCTGCCGATCCGCGTGGAGCTGAGCGCCCTGACGCGCGACGATTTCCGCCGCATCCTGACGGAGCCGGAACATGCGCTGACGGCGCAGTACACCGCGCTGATGGGCACGGAGGGCGTGACGCTCGACTTCGCCCCGGACGCGATCGACGCCGTGGCCGAGCTGGCCGCCGACATCAACGACCGCGTGGAGAATATCGGCGCGCGACGCCTTGCCACGGTGTTGGAGCGGTTGCTGGAGGAGGTCTCCTTCACTGCCTCCGACCGGCGCGGCGACACGGTGATGGTGGATGCCGGCTATGTCCGCGAAAAGGTGGCGCCGCTGGCCGCCAGCACGGATCTGTCGCGCTTCATTCTCTGATGACCAAAGGCCGGGGATCGCCTCCCCGGCCTTTTTTCTGACCGGCGATCCGTCCCAGGACCTTACCGCCGGACGGCCGTGACCTCGATCTCCACCAGCCAGCCCCGGTTCACGAGCCCAGCCACCTTCACGACGGAGCGCGCCGGCAGGTTCGGTTGGGTCGCCGTGCCGAAATGCTCGGAATAGGCGGCCATGAAGCCCTCGAAGTCGATCTGGCCATCCATGACGGGATCGCCCACGAGGAAGACCTGCATCCGCACGACATCGCCAAGCGTCAGCCCGATGGATTTCAGGCTCGCCTCGATCCGCGACAGCACGCTGGCGGTCTGCGTACGCGTGTTGCCGAACCTGTCAGGGCTGCCGGGCGGGTCGTTGCTGTTCGCAACGGCCGGCACCATCCCGCTGAGCATGACCGTGGTGAAACCCGGCGGCACTTCCACGGCCATCGCGATGGGAAAATTCGAGCCTGGATTCCGGTGACGCACCACATCCTGCGCACCGGCCGGGCTAATGGATGCCGCCGTGCACAGGCACAGCGCGATCAGATGCTTTCTCAAGGTCCCGTTTCTCCCATGTGTCGTGCGGCATGAACGGCGGAAGGCATCACTGGCGGGCAGCCTTCACCTCTTCCGGCGTGGCCGGCTCCGCCGTGTAGTTGTTCCCGAGATTCGTGCGGACCCAGTTCACCACCTCCGCCACCTGGCGGTCATCCATCTGGCTGGCGAAGCCCGGCATTCCATGAAATCCATTCAGCACGATGCTGATCGGATAGGCCGCGAACTCCAGCTTCTGATTGCCGGCCAGCGCCGGATACGCGCCGGCGCCGACAGCCCCCCGTCCATCGGGCATGTGGCACCCCGCGCAGGTCGCGGCGTAGAGGGCGCCTCCATCCTGCTGGCCGAAGCGTGTCGCGGAGACGAAGCCATGGCTGTCGGATGCCGCCGTCCCCTGGCGCTGCTGCGTGGACCGGGACGGCCCGCTGCCCTGCGAGAGGACGGGCATGGGGCTGAGCAGCATCGTGCCCGCAACGGCAAGAAGAACGGCACCCGGCGCGCCATGGCGCTGCGGGCGGATCATGCCGTCACCACGCGGTGGTGCAGCCGGGAGATGGCATTGAGCGAGGACAAGATGGTGCCCTCCTGCCAGGCCGGTATGTAGGAGGCGTGTTCGCCAGCCAGCACGATCCGGCCATCGAGCGCACAGAGGTTATCGTAATGCTCGGCGCGCTTCGCGTCGGTCCACATGCCGTTGCAGCCCAGGGCGCCCGGCACCCGGTGCCATCCGACCGAGACTCCGCCATCGAACTCATCCCGGTACTGTGGATGCAAAGTAGCGCCCCATTCCACCGCACGCCGGACACGCTCCGCGGCAGGCAGGGCGGTGAACTCATAGGCATAGGGGCCGAAAGTATAGGCCCCGAGCAGCACGCCCTTCCCGGCCGCGCCATAGGAGGCCGAGGGATAGGAGATCATGCGGATCGGCAGGTCGGTGTAGGAGATGCCGCCGTAGATGTGCTCGTCCTGCTCCCAGAAGCGGCGCTTGAACTGCAGCCCGACCTTGGCCGAGGCAGCATAGGGTACCGCCGCGATCGCCGCGGCCATCGGCCCACCAACATTCATCTCGATCTGGCTGAGGACCGAGAGCGGTATCGTGCAGACGCACCAGTCCGCCCGAACCTGCTCCTGCGGCGCATCGCCGCGCTGCGCATCCTGCACGGTCACCATGACACCACGGTCGTCCTGCCGGATGGCGGTGACCTTGGCGTTGTAGCGGATCAGCCCATCCACTTCGCGGGCCATGGCCTTCGCGATCATGTCCATGCCGCCGACCGGCTGGAACATCGTCGTCTGGAACTCGTAGAGCGAGCCTGCGACAAGAAAGGACCAAAGGCGCGAGGACAGCACATCCTTCAGCGCCACCGGCTCCGACGGCACGGGGCGCGCGGCCAGCCCACCGCCTGGATCGCGCGCGAAACCCCGGCGGTCGGAGGTCAGGAGCGATTTGGCATAGGTCATGTCCGCGTTGAGGGCACCCCAGGCGCGCAGCGATTCCAGCAGGATCTCCTGGTCCTGCCCGCTCACCATTTCATCGAGCTTGCCTTGCCGTGTTGCCTTGGCCAGCAGCTCCGCGATGCCGCCCTGGTAATCGGCGTTGATCTCGCGGTAGCGCTGCGGACGGCCGCCGAAGGCATTCCGCCCATGCAGGAGGGTGTTGTAGTTCACCTGCA
The DNA here is from genome assembly GCF_025791835.1 of Roseomonas xinghualingensis. Taxonomy (GTDB): domain Bacteria; phylum Pseudomonadota; class Alphaproteobacteria; order Acetobacterales; family Acetobacteraceae; genus Roseomonas; species Roseomonas xinghualingensis. The sequence continues at coordinate 310,383 of NZ_JAOXLP010000001.1, read as the reverse complement.
CGAAGGGCTCGAGAGCGACCCCGAGCCGCTTGCAGTAGTCGAGCACGGCGTGATGATTGTACGGGATGCGCCAGGGGCCGGGGTTGAAGTAGAGATCCTGATCGAAGCTGACCGTCTGCGTCTCGCCACCCAGCTCCGTGTAGCGATCACCGCCCCGCAGGGACCAGCAGCGACCACCGGGACGATCCGAGTACTCCAGCACCTGCACGCGATAGCCGGCCTTGCGCAGCTCCATGGCCGCGACCATTCCCGCCAGGCCCGCCCCAAGGATCACGACCGTGGCGCCACGGGGATCCCCCTCCAGCTTGATCGGGCTGGCATAGGCGGACTCCGCCGCGACACCGAGCGCGCTCATCACCTGGTACATCGCCGCGCCGCCTGCCACCGCGCCGATGCGTGCCAGCAAGGCACGACGGCTCGGCCTGACCTGGCCGGGTCCGGTGTGCTCCGCCATTCGGTTCGTCCTTCCGCGGGCGCTCCGCGCCACCGCCCCAGAGTACGGTGCGGCTGCATCGCCGCCGCCAGGGAGGATTCATGTGGCGGGAGGCTTCAGGAAGCCATCATTTCCACTTCGATCTGACCGTCACTACTTCGCGACCCTGGGGCGGTGATCCGCCCTACCCATTCAGATGCGCGCTGAACTTCGCCATCCAGAAATTCGGCACCGCCTGACCCGGCCCCGAGCGCATCCGCATGGTCCAGATCGGCTCCTGCGTATCCCCCGTCTCGATGATGAAGTTCCAGCCCACGCACTTGCCGGCCGAATTGTAGATCGGCTCCGCCCGCCACTTCCGGATGATGGAGAAGGGAAGGATCTTCATCACGCGGTGCGAGGCGATGCCCAGCATCTCGTCCGCCTGGCTGAACAGAAGCGTCGCGTCCCGGCCTTCCAGCCGATCATCGAAACCGGGGCATTCCTCGATCAACGCCCCGATCGCCTTTCGCCTCGCAGCACGGACCGCCCAAATACGCCAGGCGATCGCGATCAGCACGACCAAGGCGACCAACACTGTCACCAACACCGCCAGCGTCAGCACCGATCCCCCCTTCACGTTTCCGGGATGCGCGATAGGATCTTTACCATGCCGGATCAACGCAGCGCGCCGCTATCTGGAACGCCAACACTCCACATCCGATGCAACCCGGCTCCCCGCACGCCATTTCTTGCCACATGACCACAACCCTGCCCGCCTTGCTGACCCTGCCTGAGGATGCCCAGACCGAGCTGGCCAAGGCCGTCGCCACACTGGAAGGCCCCTCCTTCGCCGCCCGTCTCGCCTCCATCGCCGGTACGCCCGTGGAGGCGCTCAAGGACCGCCTGCCCGAAGGCGTGCGGGACCAGCTGGACACCGCCGTCCGCCGCGCGCTGGAGAAAGCCTGGCGCACCGCCGTCGGCTCCGAGCCCCGCCGCACCCCTTTCGGCATGGATGTCGCCTGGTTCCATCGCGGCGTGGCCATGGCAAGCGGCGCGGCGGGCGGCGCCCTGGGCCTGCTCGGCACCCTGGCTGAACTGCCCCTCTCCACCACCATCCTGCTCCGCCAGATCGCCGCCGAGGCCGCCGCTGCCGGCGAGGACCCGAAGGTGAACGCCACGGCGGCCGAATGCCTGGCCGTCTTCGCCATCGGCAGCCCCGCCACCGCCGAGGACGACGTGGCGGAAACCGGCTATTTCGCCGCCCGCATCGCCCTCGCCCAGATGCTGCCGAACGCCGCCACCAGCCTCGTCTCTGGCCTGGTTCCCGGCTTCCTGGGCGCCATCGCGGCGCGCTTCACCGGCACGGTCGGCCTCAAGCTCTCCGCCCAGGCCGTGCCCATCATCGGCGCGGCCGCCGGCGCCGCCATCAACCTCGCCTTCCTCGAACACTTCCGCGGCGTGGCGAACGCCCATTTCACCGTCCGCCGGCTGGAGCGCGTCTATGGCGTGGACAGGGTCCGCTCCGCCTATGACGCCCTGCGCGACGGCACCAGCGGCTGAGCCATCAAGGGGGCGGCGCGCCGCCCCCGGGTCGCCCCCTTCGCGCGCCCGTGCCAATCTCGCGCCATGCATCCCGCCACGCGCCAGGGCGCCACGGAGGCCCTCGGCGCACACACCATCGCCATGGCCGCCACCTTCATCGCCTTCGGCGTCGCCACGCGCGAAGCCGGCTTCAGCCTCGGCTGGGGCCTGACCTCCTCGGCGGCGATCTACGGAATGGCCGGCCAGATGGTGCTGCTCGGCGCCCAGCCCGGCGCCGGCACGGCGGCGGTGGCTGGCGCCATTATGGCCAATGCCCGCTTCATGCCCATGGCGGCTGCCCTTGCCCCGCTCGTGCGCGGCCCGCTGGCCCCTTTCTGCGTGCCCTTCGTCGCCATCACCCCCTGGGCCGCCGCCATGCGGAACCTGCCCGGCCTTCCGGCGCCGGACCGCGCGCGCTGGTTCCTCGGCTTCGCCCTGACGGTCTGGACCATCGGCCTCATCACCACGGCCATTGGCTACGCCCTTGCCGGCTCCCTTTCCTCCGGGGTGTTGCGGCTGCTGCTCATGGTGAACGTCTTCTACTTTGCCCTGATGATCGCGGCCGGCCTCTCCCGCGGCGGGCCCTGGCGCGCCTCCCTTGGCGGCGCCCTCGCCGCGCCCCTGGCCCTGCTGCTGCCCGCCGGCACACCGCCGGCCTGGGGCCTGCTCGCCGCCGCCCTTATCGGCGGCACCGCCGCCTTCCTGCTGCGCCGCCGCTGATGGACCACGGCTGGGCCTCCCTTCTCACGGCCGCCCTGGCCATGCTGCTGCTACGCGCCACCGGCCTCGCCCTGGCCTGGCGCCTGCCACCTTCCCACCCCGCCATCGCCTGGGCCGCCGCCGTCAGCGAGGCAGCCCTTGCCGCCTGGGTGGTGCTCGCCCTGGTTTCGCCAGGCAGCTGGCCTGTCATGGTCCGGCTGATCGGCGTCGGGGCCGGCCTCGCCGCCTTCCTTCTCAGCGGGCGGCTGCTTCTGCCGGGAATGGCTGCGGGGCTGAGCGCGCTCTGGGCTGCGGATACCTTCCTGCGCTGGACAGAGGTCTTTGCCCCCTGATCCCCAGCGGGGAGCCAGCGCCCCAGGACCACCCTCACCGCCCCGCCGCCGCCGGCGTCACCCCGAAGGCCGCCCGGAACGCCGCCCCGAAGGCCGGCGCCGAAGCATATCCCACCGCCGCACCCGCGCGCGCCGGCGGCACCCCCTGGGCCAGCAGTGCCGCCGCCTCCGCCAGACGCATCGCCTGCCGCCAGGCCCCGAAAGACAAACCTGTCTCCGCCCGGAACAGGCGCGAAAGGCCGCGCGGAGAAGCCCCGACCCGCACCGCCCATTCCTCCAGCGAAAGCTGGCAGGCCGGGTCCGCACGAAGCGCCGCCGCCAGCTTCGCCAGGCGTGGCTCGCGCGGTTCCGGCACGCCGAAAGGCAGGGAGGGCGCCCGGCGTATCTCCTCCAGCATCAGCGCGGCCAGATGCCCGCCGCGCCCATGCTCATCCCATTCCAGCGGTTCCTCGCAGGCGGCCAGGATCAGCTCCCGCAGCAGGGGGGAGGTCGCCAGCACCGTCACCCGCGCCGGCCCCGCGCGCGCGGCGTCCTCCCGCAGGAACAGCGCCCGCATCGCCACCTGCCCCACGATTGAAACCGCATGCGGCTCCCCTGCCGGCACCCAGAGCGACCGTCCGGCAGGCACCACGAAGCTCGCCCCACCGGTTGCGATCCGCATCACGCCGCGCAGGGCATAGAGAAGCTGCGCCCGGGCATGGCTGTGCCACCCGGTGGATTCCCCATCCAGGTAATCGCGCCTGAAAGCCGCCAGCGGACGGTCCACCGCATCTTGCGGCAGCGGAAGGCGCAGGGCAGGGGCTTGGCTGGATCTCGACAGCATCTGGCCGGACGTCTCCTCCCGGCCAAGATAGGCTATGGGCCAGGGAGAATGCCAATGCCATCCGATCCCGCCACGCGGCAGATCTGGTTCATCAACGCGGCCCATACGGTTTGCCACTACACGCTGCTCATCCTCGCCACGGCCGTGCTCGGCATGGTGGCGCGGGATTCGGCGACCTTCGGCATGGATTACGGGCCTGTCCTCGCCCTCGGCACCGGCATGTTCGTGCTCTACGGCGTCGGCTCGCTGCCCATGGGCTGGCTGGCGGACAGGATCGGCCGCCACGCGCTGATGGCGGCCTTCTTCATCGGCGTCGGCGGCTCCCTCGTCTTCGCCGGCCTCGTCTCCGGCCCCTGGGGCCTCGCGGCCGTCCTCGCGCTGGCCGGGCTGTTCAACGCCATCTACCACCCGATCGGCACCGCCATGCTGGTGGAAGCCGCCGGAGACCGCGTCGGCCGCGCGATGGGCAATAACGGCGTCTTCGGCAATCTCGGCGTCTCCTTCGCCCCGGTGCTCACCGCCGTGCTCGTGGCGCAGGGCAACTGGCGCTGGGCCTTCATCGTGCCAGGCGTGATCGCGCTGGCCCTGGGCATCCTCTGGCTGCGCGAACAGCCCTATGATGCCCGCAAGCACGCGAAGAACGCCCGCCCCTTCCCTGAGATCCCGCGCCATATCGTGCGCCGCGCCGTCATCTCCCTGCTGATGATGGCCATTGCCTCGGGCTTCGTCTTCAATGCCTTCACCCTGCTGATCCCGAAGCTGATGCAGGAGCGCATGGCCGACAGCCCTGGCCTGCTGCCCCTCGTCGGCGTCCTCGCCTTCACCGCCACGCTCTTCGGCGGCCTTACCCAGTTCACCGTCGGGCGGCTGATCGACCGCACCACGCTGAAGCGCGTCTTCCTCCCCCTCGCCATCGCGCTGGTGCCGACGCTGCTGGCCCTCTCCTTCCTCCGTGGCTGGATCGTGCTGCCCGTCGCCGCCATCGCCGCCGCCTCGATCTTCGGCCAAGTGACGGTGAACGAGACGATGACGGCCCGCTACGTCGCGCCCGCCCTGCGCACCAAGCTCTACTCGATCCGCTTCTTCCTCGGCTTCATCGGTGCCGCGGCGGCTTCTCCTGCCATCGCAGCCCTGCATGAGGCCTTCGGCAATCTGGACGCCACCATGGTCGTGCTGGCCGCCTTCGGGGCCGTGAGCCTCGGCTGCGCCCTCTTCTTCCCCGACCGGCCGGAGGAGCTTCGTCCGGAGTTGTGGAACGCCCCGCCCCGGGGCACCCCGCTCCCGGCCGAGTGAGGCATCCAGGACACAACAAGAAGGATTTTCAGAGGGGCAAGATCACAAAAACTTGGTTGCACCTCCGGCCCATCTTAATAGAAATCACGGCCGCGAGAGGATCCTTGAGACGTGCTGCACGCGCCGACAACCCTCACCCTGAGCTTCGCACTGGCGGTGACCTGCGGCGCCATCCTCCTCATTCTCTGGGTGAAGGACCGCCGCCATCCGCGATCGCCAGCTGGGGCTTCGGCCACCTGATCGGCGGCATGGCCCTGATGCTGTCCGGTCTCAGGGCGGTGCTGCCGGATCTCCTGTCCATCCAGCTTTCCAATGCGATCCTGGCGCTCTGCTATGGCCTCATCTGGGCCGGTGCCCGCCAGTTTGGCGGGCGGCGCCGGATGCGGCCCGGCTGACCCGCTTCGGCCGGGTCCTCCGCGCCTCGGCGCTGGACGAGGCGCCGCAGCTCATCAACGTGCTGCGCGGCGAGATGAGCCTGGTCGGCCCCCGCCCGCTGCCCCTGGCCTACCTCCCCCGCTACACGCTCCGCCAGGCCACCCGCCTTCGCGTTCGTCCCGGCCTGGCCGGCCTCGCCCAGTCCCATGGCCGCAATGCCGTGCCCTGGGACGCGCGGCTCGAATGGGATGCCCGCTATGCCGAGGCTGTCAGCCTGCGGTGTGACCTGATGGCCGCCCTGGGTACGCTGGGGGTCCTCCTCTCCGGCCACGGCGTCACCGCCCCGGGCCATGCGACCATGCCGGAACTGGCCCGGCCCGGAACCCGTGACGATGGCACCGGAAGTGGCGCACCCAAGCCGCGCGTCAGTGACCATGACAATTTCGTACCGAAGGTTGCATTCCCCCTTGCCGACTCGCCACCAGCAGCCCCAACGTCTCGCTAACGAAATTGTGACTGGCGAAAAATGGCTTCGAGCCCGACCCATTTCCTGAACACCAAGGCCGCTCCGGCCATTCCGCCCCACAATGTCCTCCCCTTCCAACGTCCGGCCGCCGGAACGGGGGACACCCCGCGCATCCATCTCTCCCCGCCCCAGCTGGCGGGCGGCGAGATGGAGGCGGTCGCGGAAACGCTGCGCAGCGGCTGGCTCGCCCCGGCCGGTCCCGTCCTGCGTACCTTCGAGGCCGCCTTCGCCGAGGTATCCGGCTTCCCCCATGTCCTCGCCACCGCCTCGGGCACCGCCGCCCTGCATCTTGGCTACCGCGTGCTCGGCCTTACGCCCGGAGACGAAATCTGGGCCCCTACCCTCACCTTCGTCGCCACCGTCGCCCCGGCCGCGCAAATGGGCGCGAAGGTCACCTTCCTCGACGTCTCGGCCGAGAGTTGGACGCTGGACCCCGATCTGCTCCGGGACCAGCTCGCCCTGGCCGCGCGGGAGGGGCGCCTGCCCCGGATCGTCGTGCCGGTGGACATCTACGGCCAATGCGCCGATCTCGACGCCATTGTCTCCGTCTGCGACCGCTGGGGCGTGCCGGTGCTCTGCGACTCCGCAGAAAGCCTGGGCGGCACGGCGCGCGGCCGCAGTGCCGGCCAGGGCGCGCGCCTCGCCTGCTTCTCCTTCAACGGCAACAAGATCATCACCGCTGGCGGCGGCGGGGCGCTGGTCTCGGACGATCCCGGACTGATCGCCGCCGCGCGCCACCTGGGCATGCAGGCGAAGGAATCCTCGCCGCACTACCAGCATGAGACCACCGGCTATTCCTATGGCTTCTCCTCGGTGCTGGCCGCTGTCGGCCTCGTGCAGCTCCGGGCGCTTGAAGCCCGCGTCACCGCCCGCCATGCCGTCTTCGCCCGCTATGCCGCCGGTCTGGCCGACCTGCCGGGCGTCTCCTTCATGCCCGAGCCCGCCTGGGGCCGCTCTTCCCGCTGGCTCAGCGTCGCCCTTTTCGACCCCGCTCGCTTCGGCGTGGACCGGGAGGTGGTGCGCCGCGCGCTGGATGCCGCCGGCATCGAAAGCCGCCCGGTCTGGAAGCCTCTCCACCTGCAGCCCGCCTTCCGCGGCTCGCGCAGCATTGGCAGCGGCGTCGCGGCCGGGCTGTTCGAGCGCGGCCTCTGCCTCCCCTCCGGCGCCATGGGCCCCGGCGAGCAGGCCCGCGTGATCGAGGTGATCCGCCGCCTCGCCTGCGCCTGAGGGAAGGCCGAAGACCCTGCGCCTCCTCTACCTCCACCAGCATTACTCCGGCCCCGGCGGCGCCACCGCCACCGCCACCCGCGCCCATGCCATGGCCCGCGCCCTGGCCGCGCGGGGGCATGACGTCACCCTTGCCTGCGGCCGCTATGAGGGCGCCGAGACCGGGCTCGGCGGCCCCTTCCGCGCGGGGCGGCGCGAAGGCCGCGGCGCCGGCTTCCGCATCGTCGAATTCGACATTCCCTGCTCCAACGCCCAGGGGCTGGCCGCCCGCAGCGCCGCCTTCCTGCGCTATGCCGGGCGTGCCACGGCCCTCGCGGTGAAAGGCCGCTTCGATCTGCTGCTGGCCTCCTCCACCCCGCTCACCGTCGCGCTTCCCGCCCTGGCCGCTCACCGCCTGCGTGGCCTGCCCTTCGTCTTCGAGATCCGCGATCCCTGGCCCGAATTGCCGCGCGCGCTCTCCGAGGCCCATGGCGCCGGGGTGCCCGCCCCCATCCTCGCTGTCCTGGACCGGCTCGCCACCGCCGCCTGCCGCGACGCCGCCGCCGTGATCGGGCTGACCGAAGGCATGGCCGAAACCGCCCTTGCCCGCGGCGCCGATCCTGCCCGCACCCATGCCGTCCCCAATGGCTGCGACCTGGACCTGTTCGGTCCCCAGATCGCCCCCTGGCGCCCGGCGGAGGCCGCCTCCTGGGAGGTGCTGGCCGTCTATGCCGGCGCCCATGGCCGCGCGAACGGGCTGGACGCCGCCATCGAGGCCGCCACCCTCCTGCAGCAGCAGGGCGAGCGCCGCCTGCGCCTGGTTCTGGTCGGCGAGGGCAGCGAGCGCCGCCGGCTGATGGAGGAGGCCGCGCGGCGCGGCCTGCACAACCTGACCTTCCTCGATCCCCTGCCCAAGCCCCGGCTCGCGGGCCTGCTCGCCGGATCCGGGATCGGCCTGCACCTGCTGGCGCCCATCCCCGCCTTCGCGGAATGGACCGCCCCCAACAAGCTGATGGACTATCTCGCCGCCGGCCTGCCCGTCGTCACCAACACCCCTGGCCGCGCCGCGCGGCTGGTGGAGGCGGATGGCGATGCCCCGGCCTGCGGCCTCGCCGCGCCCCCCGGCGACGCGCCGGCCCTGGCCGGTGCGCTGGCGGCGCTCGCCGCGGATCCCGCTCGCCGGGCCGCGATGGGCGCCGCCGCAAGGGCGCGCGCCGTCCGCCTGTGGGACCGCCGCCTCCATGCCGCCCGCTTCTGCGAGATCCTGGAAGCGGCCGCCACGTCCCCTCGCGTGCCAGCGCTCCACCCAGAAAGAGAAGGGAGCCCGGAGGAACACCTCCAGGCCTTTCGCTGATGCCGCCCGAGATCCACCTGATCGCCGCCGCGCGCCCCAACCTCCCGAAGCTGGCCGCGCTCCTCCACGCCCTCGCCGAAGCCCCGTCCTTCTGTACCCCGGTCATGGTCCATACCGGCCAGCATCATGACGCCGCCATGTTCGGCGGCCATCTGGCCGATCTCGGCCTTCCCCCGCCCGAGGTCGCGCTGGGCATCTCCGGCGGAGGCCATGCAAGCGTCACCGGCCGCACCATGATGGCCTGCGCCGACCTCTGGTCCACGCGCCGCCCCGCGCTGGTGGTGGTGGCGGGTGATGTGGACGGCACGCTCGCCGCCGCCATCGCCGCCCGCAAGCTGGCCATCCCTGTCGCGCATCTCGAGGCCGGCCTCCGCTGCCGCGAGATGGACATGCCCGAGGAGATCAACCGCCGCGCCGTGGATGCCATCAGCACCCTGCTCTGGGCGCCCGACAAGGCGACCGCCGCCCGCCTCCTGGCGGATGGCCACGCCCCCCATGCCGTCTGCGCCGTCGGCAACACGATGATCGACAGCCTGCTGCGTGTTCTTCCCGCCGCCCGCGCCCGGAAGCTGCCGGCGGGGCTGGAGGCGGGTACCTATGGCGTCCTCACCATCCACCGCCCCGCCAATGTGGATTCCCCCGCGGCCCTCGCTGCCCTGTTGCAGGCCGTGGCCGAGGCGGCGCGCCAGCTGCCCCTGGCCTGGCCGATCCATCCGCGCACGTCGCAACGGCTTTCGGAATTCGGATTCGCCGTGCCCGCAGGGGTCATGCCCCTGCCGCCGCTCGGCTACCTGGATTTCCTGGGCCTGCTCAGCCGGGCGCGCATGGTCGCGACCGATAGCGGCGGCGTGCAGGAGGAAGCCTGGGCGCTGAACCTGCCCTGCCTCACCCTCCGCCCTTCCACCGAGCGCCCGGTGACGCTGGAGGCCGGCACCAACCGCCTCCTTCCCGCCGCCGGGCTGCCTGCCGCCATCGCCGCCATCCTGGCCGGAGACCGCGCCCGCGCCCGCCCGATCCCCCTTTGGGACGGAAAGGCGGGCGTGCGCATGGTCGCGCATCTGGCCGCCTTCCTGGGCGCCATCCGGGATCCGGCGCCCGCCCGCTGGCCATTCCCGCTGGGAGGCTTGGCATGAGCGGCGCGCACGGCAAAGGTGCCGCAAGGGGAGACCCGGCCGCACCTAATGCGGCGCCGGAAGCGCCGCTGATCCTGATGCTCTCTGCCGCCCATCCGCCGACCGATCTGCGCATCGTCGGCAAGGAGGGCACCGCCCTGGCCGCCGCCGGCTGGCGCGTCACCCATCTCGCCCCCGCCCCGCCGCGCGGCGCTAAGGAGGTCCCTGCCAGCCAGGATGGGGTGGAGATCGTCACCTACCCCCGCGCCTCGGGCTGGTTCGGCCGGATCCGCGCCGCCCGTGCCCTCGCCCGCCGCGCCGCGCGCCTGAGGCCCGCGGTCATCCATGCGCATGAGCCGGACAGCTGGTACGCCGCCATCCGCGCCTCGCGGAGGACCGGGGCCCAGGTCGTGCTCGACGTGCATGAGCACTACCCCTCCCGCCTCGACACGCGGCTCCCCGGCTTCCTCCGCGGCCTCGGCCGCTTCACGCTCCGCGGCGCGTGCCGCTGGATGGCCGGACGCGCCGATGCCGTGGTCGTGGCGAAGGACGGGCTGGAGGATGCTTTCCCCGATATCGGCATCGTCCCCGTCCGCAACTACGCCGCCGATGTCCCGGTGCGGCCGCGCGAGCACCGCCCCGGCCCCGTCACCCTCGTCCATCTCGGTGCGCTGACGCGGGAGCGCGGCGCCCTGGAGATGCTGCACGCCCTTGCCCTCTGCCCGGGGGGCACGCGCCTCTCCCTGATCGGCCGCTTCACCGATTCTTCCGAGACCGAGTTCCTCTCGGAAGCCAAGCGCCTGGGCATTGCCGGGACCGTCGAGCGCCATGGCTGGCTGCCCCATCCAGCGGCCCTGGCGCGCGCGGCGGAAGGCGATATCGGCCTCGTTCTCTTCCAGCCCGGCCACGAGAACCACCGCCTGGCGCTGCCGCACAAGCTGTTCGACTGCATGCTGGCCGGCATCCCCGTCATCGTCCCGGACTTCGCCGAGGAGGTGGCCGAGGTGGTGCGAGAGGCCGGCTGCGGCATGCTGGTGAACACGGCCGATCCGGATGCCATCGCCGAAGCCGTCCGTGCCCTCGCCGATCCCCGGCTGCGCACCGGGATGGGCGCCGCCGGCCGCGCCGCCGCCCTCGGCCGCTTCGGCTGGGCCGGCGAGGCTGAGCGGCTGGTCGCCCTCTACCGCAACCTCGCCCCGCTCCGGACCCGCCCGGCGCCAGCCCCCCTTCCCACCGTGGCAAAGCCTGCCGCGCCGCCACCGCCAGAGCCCGGACCGCCACGCCTCCCGCGTGACGCCACACATCCTGGAGGGCAGGAGATTCCCTCGGCCCTGGCTGCCCGGCTCACCCAGGCGGCACCGGCGCCCGGCTTGATGGCGCGATCGCTCCGGAACACCCCACCCCAGCCCGTCCAGGGAGAAAAGCCGCGCTTCTCCCTCATCGATTCCATACAGGAAGAGTTCAACAGGCCGCCGGGACCCCTGCCTGCTCCTGTGAGGCCCCCGATCGTCACCTCCGCCCTGCCAAAGGCCGGGGCACGGCTGCTGGACGAGGCCGGGCTGTCCGGCAGCCAGGACCTGCCCGCGCCAGTGGCCGCCCTGCTCGCCCGCATGCCCAGGGAAGCGGCGCCCGCAGCACCCCACCCCCCTACCGCCTCCGGCATCCCACTGGTGGAAGCCGGCCTTCAGGCCGCCCAGCCGCCGCCCGCGCCGGAGCCGCCTCCCGGCCCCTGGCGCCTCCTTCAGGCGGAGGAAGCCCCGCCTGTGTTGCCAAAGGTGGTGGAAGCCGGGCCGCAAAGGGGCTAGGCGCCTCTCATGGCGCCGCAACGCATCCTCCTCAACACCGCGCTGGATCTGTCCCTCGCCGCCCTGGCCCTGCCAGCGGCGCTCTGGCTGGCCAATCCCGGCGTCTGGCCGCCGCCCGGCTGGTGGGCCGGCGGGCTGGCGGGCGCGCTGCTCGCCTTCCTCGCCGCGGCACTGCCGCTGCGCCTGCCGCAGCAATACTGGCGCTATGCCAGCCTGCCCGACCTCCTGCCCGTCTGCGGCGCAGCGCTGATCGCCGCTGCCCTCTTCTGGGCCGGTCTCCTCGCCACCGGTGCCTGGCACCCCGCCAACCTGGCTTTTCCCCTGCTGCATGCCGGGGTGACCGCGGCGCTGCTCGGCGCCGCCAGGCTTTTCGGGCGGCTGCGATCGGCCCATCGCGCCGGCCCGCATTCCGACCTTCCCGCCCAGCCCGTCCTGCTGGCCGGCGGCGCTGATTCGGCGGATCTTTTCATTCGCGCGCTCATCGCCCAGCGCGCCCCCGGCTACCGGGTGGAGGGCATCCTTGCCCCCCGCACCCGCCAGCGCGGCCGTCGCATCCTCGGCGTGCCCATCCTCGGCGCGGTGGATGAGGCCGGGCCGGTCCTCGACCTGCTGCGCGCCGAGAACCGCCTTCCCGCCCTGCTCGTGCTCGCCGATCCCACCCTGGCCGGGGACAAGCTGGAATCGCTGCTGGACGCCGCCGACCGCCATGGCGTGCCCGTCCGCCGCGCCCCGCGCCCCACCACGCTCGACCCCGCCACAACCCGCGCGCCGAACAGCCGCCGGCTCGATCTCCGCCCCGTCTCCATCGAGGACCTGCTGGACCGTCCGCAGATCCCGCTGGACCGCGAAGGCATGGCCCGCTTGATCCAGGGGCGCCGTGTCCTCGTCACCGGCGCGGGCGGCACCATCGGCGGCGAGCTGGCGCGGCAGGTCGCCGCCCTCGGCCCCTCCATGCTCACCCTGCTCGACCATGGTGAGTTCGCCCTTTACGGCATCGACCTCGAACTCTCCGAGCATCATCCCAATGTCCCGCGCCGCGCCGTGCTGGCCGATGTGCGCGACGAGACGCGGCTGCGCCGCCTGATGGAGGAGATCCGCCCCGAGCTGGTCTTCCATGCCGCCGCGCTGAAGCATGTGCCCATGGTCGAGAACGACCCGCTGGAGGGCCTGCTCACCAATGCCTTCGGTACCCGTGTCATCGCCGATGCGGCGCGCGCCAATGGCTGCCGCGCCATGGTCTTCATCTCCACCGACAAGGCGGTGAACCCGACCAGCGTGATGGGCGCCTCCAAGCGCTTGGCCGAGATGTACTGCCAGGCGCTCGACGTCGCATCCCGCCACCAGGGCGACGGGATGCGCTGCGTCACCGTGCGCTTCGGCAATGTGCTCGGCTCCACCGGCTCCGTCGTACCGCTCTTCACCCGCCAGCTGGAACGCGGCGGCCCGCTCACCGTCACGCATCCCGACATGCGCCGCTACTTCATGACGGTGCGCGAGGCGGTCGGCCTCGTCCTTCAGGCCAGCGTCATCGGTGCTGAGGACCGCTCGGACCAGCCGCCCGAGCTGCGCGACGGCGGCATCTTCGTGCTCGACATGGGCAAGCCCGTGAAGATCGTGGACCTCGCCCGCCGCATGGTCCGTCTCGCGGGACTGCGCCCGGATGAGGATGTGGAGATCCGTTTCACCGGCCTGCGCCCCGGCGAGAAGCTGTTCGAGGAGCTGTTCCACGGCCAGGAGCCGCCGCGCCCCACCGGCTTCCCCGGCCTGCTGGTCGCCACCCCGCGCACGGCGGATGCCGCGCTTGTGGGCCGCGCGATTGACGAAATCGCCAGTGCCTCCCGCGGCGGCCAGGGGCGCCTTGCCCTCCACAGCCTCGCCCGCATGGTGCCGGAATTCGAACACGCTCCGAACACGCCCGCCGCCGACCGTGCGTGACACCACGCCTGCCGCGGACACGAAGCCAGGACATCATGCCGATCCACCACCGGGCTCCGTGCGCATGAACGCCGGAGCGGCCATCACCGACAAAATCTCCTGGCGGGAGGTGCTCTCGGCGCGCCTCGCCGCGCGCGAGGCCCGCATCGGCATCATCGGCCTTGGCTATGCCGGCCTTCCCCTCGCGCTGCGCTTTGCCGAACTCGGCTTCCCCGTGGAAGGATTCGACACCGATCTGGCGAAGGTCGAGGCCATCAATACCGGCCGCAGCCCCGTCCACGGCATCCCGGATGCCCGCATTGCCGCCAGCGGCATGCGCGCCCATGCCACCGCCGAGGCCGCCGCCGCCTGCGACGCGCTGGTCATCTGCGTTCCCACGCCCATCGGCCCGCACAAGGAACCAGACCTTTCCGCCGTGCGCGACACGCTGGCCGCCCTGGCGCCATATCTGCGCCCGGGTCAGGCCATCGCCCTCGAAAGCACCACCTATCCCGGCACCACCGAGGAGCTCGTCCTTCCCGCCATCGCCCGGGCCGGCCTTCATATCGGCGAGGACGCCTTCGCCATCTATTCGCCGGAGCGCGAGGACCCCGGCAACCCGGATGGCACCGTCGCCCGCATCCCCAAGCTCGTCGGCGGCGCCACGCCGAACTGCCTGGCCATCGCCCAGGCCCTCTACGCCCCGGTCGCCGGCAGCCTCGTGCCTGTCTCGTCCCTTGCCGTCGCCGAGCTCGCGAAATGCTACGAGAACGTCTTCCGCGCCGTGAATATCGGCCTGGTGAACGAACTGAAGCGCATCTCCCACGCCATGGGCATCGATGTGCATGAGGTGATCGACGCCGCTGCCACCAAGCCCTTCGGCTTCATGCCCTTCCGCCCCGGCCCCGGCCTCGGCGGCCACTGCATACCGGTCGATCCCTACTACCTCGCCTGGAAGGCGCGCGAGCTGCATGTGCCAAGCGACTTCGTCGAACTCGCCGGCCGCGTGAACGATGCCATGCCCGGCTATGTGGTCGCCCGCCTGCGTAATGCGCTGGACGACCGGGGCATGCCGCTGCGCGGCGCGCGTATTCTTCTCCTCGGCCTTGCCTACAAGCCCGGCGTGCCCGACACGCGCGAAAGCCCCGCCGTAGAGATCTTCCGCCTGCTGGAGGAACGCGGCGCCCAGCTCGCCTATCACGATCCGCTCGTTCCCCGCTTCCCGGCCACCCGCCGCCTCGCCGGCACCTCCCCGGACCTGGACAGCGTGCCGCTCACCGAAGCCATCCTCGCGGCACAGGACGCGGTGATCCTCGTCACGCCACAGCCGGGCATGGATCTGGAACTGGTGCGCCGCGCGGCGCCCCTTATCATCGACACGCGGGGCGCGCTGCGCGGAGAGGGACCAGGCACCGTCGTGATGGCGTGAGCGTGGCCCCTGGGAGGCCGAGCCTCCCAGGCGGCACGAGTGCCCTTAAAGCCCCGTCGGCGGCACCACCGGCACCTCGCCCATTTCCCGCTCCCACCCCGTGCGTTCCCGCGCCGTGAGCGCCCGGTCGAGGTAGTACGCCGCGCTGATCAACGCGAGATGCGTGAAAGCCTGCGGGAAATTGCCCAGATGCTCCCCCGAAGGCCCCAGTTCCTCGGCATAAAGCCCAAGATGGTTCGCGTAACCGAGCATCTTCTCGAACAGGAAACGCGCCTGGTCCAGGTCGCCAGCGCGGGCGAGGCATTCGACATACCAGAAGGAGCACATGTTGAAGCTGCCTTCGATGCCATCGAGCCCATCCACCGACTCATCCTCGTAGCGCCGCACCAGGCTGTCTTCCAGCAGCCGCTCCTTCACGGCCTTCATGGTGGACAGCCAGCGCGGGTCGGTCGGGCTGATGAAGCGCATCAACGGCATCAGCAGGCAGGCGGCATCCAGCGTGTCGCCGTTCCTGGACTGCACGAAGGCACCCTGCTCCGCATTCCAGAAATTCGTGTGGATGTCCTGGTAGATCGCATCGCGCGTCTCCGCCCATTCCGGGAAGGGCGCGGGCAGCGACCGTTTGCGCGCCAAGCGCAGCGCGCGGTCCAGCGCCACCCAGCACATCAGCCGCGAATGCAGGAAGTGCCGCCGCCCGCCGCGCACCTCCCAGATGCCCTCGTCCGGCTGCTCCCAGTTGGCCACGAGCCAGTTTATGGAACGGACGACGCTCTGCCAGCCATCATGCGTCATCTGCTCGCCATACTTGTCGGAGAGATAGACCGCGTCCATCAGCTCCCCATAGATGTCGAGCTGCAGTTGCCCGGTCGCAGCATTGCCGATTCGCACGGGGCGTGAATCGCGATACCCCCGGAGATGCGGCAGTTCCGTTTCCGCCAGCTCCCGGTGTCCATCCAGCCCGTACATCAGGTCCAGCGTGCCGTCGGAGGCGCTGTCTGCCTCTCGCGCGACCAGCCAGCGCATGAAGGCGGTCGCCTCCGCCGTGTGCCCGATCCGCAGGAAGGCATAGACGGTGAAGGCCGCGTCCCGGATCCAGGTGTAGCGGTAATCCCAGTTCCGCACGCCGCCGATCGTCTCGGGCAGGCCGAAGGTGGGCGCCGCGACCATCGATCCATGCTCGCGCGAGGTCATGAGCTTCAGCACCAGCGCCGAGCGGTTCACCATGTCATGCCAGCGGCCGCGATAGGTGGAACGCGCCGTCCAGCGCCGCCAGCCATCCGACGTCGCCTTGAAGCTCTCCGCCACCTCATGCGGATCAGGCGGGCCGACATGGCCCAGCGCGGCATCCTCCAGCACGAAGGCCGCGGCCTGCCCCGCTTTCAACATGAACTCCGCGACGCCGTCATCGCCTTCGATCCGCATCGGCACGGCCGCACGCAGGCGCAACGCCTTGCCCGCTCCCTCGAAGACCAGGGTGCCGCCTTCCTCGCGCACCGTGTGGGTTGCGCGCGCATAGTCGAAGCGTGGCGCGCAACGCATACGGAAGTGCATCGGGCCGCGCACGGCCTTTGCGCGCCGGATCAGCTGTTGCGCCTTGCCCAGCACCATGAAGTCCGAAATCTCCGCCACCCCATGGGGCGACATGAAGCGCGTCAGCAGCACATTGGTGTCGGGAAGATAGAGCTGCCTGTGCCGCGCTCCATTCAGCGCCGGTGCCAGTTCGAAACGCCCACCCCTTTCGTCATCAAGGAGCGAGGCAAACACGCTCGGGCTGTCGAAACGGGGCCAGCACATGAAGTCCACCGCCCCATCCAGGCCCACCAGCGCGGCGGTACGCAGGTCTCCCACGATTCCGTGGTTTTCAATTGGCTCTCCCATCAGGGGTTCTTCCGCCCATTCATCCTCGGTTCCAATCCCCTGTCCTGCCCCGCGCTAGCCATTGCCGATGAAACTGGCATGGAGCGTCATCCCGCCATCGACGAAGAGCGTCGTCCCCGTCACATAATCCGCCTCGTCCGAGGCCAGCCAGGTCACCACCCGCGCCACATCCTCCGTCTCCCCGATGCGGCCATAGGGAATGAGGCGCAGCATCGCCTCCCTCCCTTCCTTCGTGCTCCAGACGTCCTCGTTGATCGGCGTGCGGATGGCACCGGGGGCCACCGCATTCACCCGGATCCGCTCCGCCGCCACCTCCTGCGCCAGGGTCTGCATCATCATCCGCACGCCGCCCTTGGCTGCCGCGTAGTTCACATGCCCCGCCCAGGGGATTACCTCATGCACCGAACTCATGCACACGATGCTGCCCCGTGCCTTACCGTCCCGCTCCGGGCCCTTGCGAAAGGCACGGACCGCCTCCCGGCAGCAGAGGAACTGCCCGGTCAGATTCACGGAAATCACCGCCTGCCAGTCCTGAAGGGACATCTCCGTCAGGGCGGCATCCTTCTGGATGCCGGAATTCGCCACCAGCAGGTCGATCCCGCCGAAGGCTTCCACCGTGCCCTCGACAAGGCCGATGACCGCCTCCTCCTTCGAGACATCGCCCTCCAGCGCCACCGCCTGCCCACCGGCCCCGCGGATACGCGCCACGACCTCTTCGGCCTGCTTGCGGTCCGAATGGTAGTTCACCGCCACTGCGGCCCCTGCCCGCGCCAGGTCCTCAGCCACCGCCGCTCCGATCCCGGAGGACGCACCGGTGACGAGCGCGCGCCGTCCCTCGAGAAGGCGATCACGGGAATTCTTGGTCATGGGCATCGAAACTCCGTCTCTGGGGCCCGCACCGCCCGAACCGTGGAACGCGACCGCCCTGCCCTGGGTTGGACCCGTCCCCCCATTCGCTTCCTGCCACCTTCCTGGAACGAGTCTCGCTGACACAAACCTGCCGGAAAGGAAGCCGGCACAGGTGCTGAACAAGGCTTCGGTTAGCGCCGGGCCAATTCTGCGATGAAGCGGAATGTTCCAGCCGGTTCCGAGTCGTTCACCGAACACAAGCTGAACGATCTCGAAATAGAATCGCGCCGAATCAGCAACCTCGCCCGAGTCGCATGAACGAATCGCCGACGGGCGTTCCTTCCAGAAGAACCACAACCCCTGGTATGGTGGAGCGGTCAGGGCCACAAGATACTTCCCTAAACGTTCTCACTCGCCCCTCCTCCTCGCGCACCCTGAAGCGTGATCAGTCCAGCCCCGCGCCCCTTTCGCCTTCCTTCCAGCCCCGCCTCGCGCTATCCGCCCGCCCCATGGCCACCCCCCTCCCGATCCGCCGCGCCCTCCTCTCGGTCTCCGACAAGACCGGGCTGGTGGAGTTCGCCCGCACCCTCGCCGCCCATGGGGCGGAGATCCTTTCCACTGGCGGCACGGCGAAGGCCCTGCGAGACGCCGGCCTCCCGGTCGTCGAGCTGTCCGACCACACCGGCTTCCCCGAGATCCTGGATGGCCGGGTGAAGACCCTGGTTCCCGGCGTCCATGGCGGGTTGCTCTTCCGCCGCGACCTCCCCGAGCACGTCGCCCAGGTCGAGCAGCACAAGATCGCCCCGATCGATCTGGTCTGCGTGAACCTCTACCCCTTCGAGGCCACGGTCGCCCGCGGCGCCAGCTACGAGGACTGCGTCGAGAACATCGACATCGGCGGCCCGGCCATGATCCGCAGCGCCGCCAAGAACCACGCCCATGTCGCCGTGCTTACCGAGCCTGAGCAGCTGGTCGAGGTCGCCCGCGAAATCGCCGAGAGCGGAGGCACCTCCCTGGCCACCCGCAAGCGCCTGGCCGCCGCCGCCTATGCCCGTACCGCGGCCTATGACGCCGCCATCTCCCGCTGGTTCGCCCAGGAGCTGGACCAGGACTTCCCGCCGCGCCTCTCCATCCCCGGCCTGCTGAAGCAGACCCTCCGCTACGGCGAGAACCCCCACCAGAAGGCCGCCTTCTACGTGGACGGCACCCACCGCCCCGGCATCGCTACCGCCGAGCAGATCCAGGGCAAGGAGCTGTCCTACAACAACCTCAACGACACCGACGCCGCCTTCGAGGCCGTCGCGGAGTTCGAGGAACCGGCCATCGTCATCGTTAAGCACGCCAATCCCTGCGGCGTCGCAACGGCGGCTGACCTGAACGCCGCCTGGGATGCCGCCCTGCGCTGCGACCCCGTCTCCGCCTTCGGCGGCATCATCGCCGCCAACCGCACGCTAACGGCCGAGGCCGCCGAGCGCATCACCGCCATCTTCACCGAGGTGGTGATCGCGCCTGATGCCGATGAAGCCGCCCGCGCCATCTTCGCGAAGAAGAAGAACCTGCGCCTGCTGCTGACCGGGGGTCTGCCCGACCCGGCGGCGCCGGGCCTGACCTTCCGCAGCGTCGGCGGCGGCTTCCTCGCCCAGTCGCGCGATGCCGGCCGCGTGGCGGTGGCCGATCTGAAGGTCGTCACAAAGCGCCAGCCCACGGCGCAGGAGATGCAGGACCTCCTCTTCGCCTTCCGCGTCTGCAAGCATGTGAAGTCGAACGCCATCGTCTATGCCAAGGGCGGCGCCACCGTCGGCATCGGCGCCGGGCAGATGAGCCGCGTGGACAGCGCCCGCATCGCCGCCTGGAAGAGCCAGGAGGCCGCTAAGGCCGCCGGCCTCGACACGCCGCTGGCCCAGGGCTCGGTCGTCGCTTCCGACGCCTTCTTCCCCTTCGCGGACGGTCTCCAGGCCGCTGCGGCGGC
Source organism: Roseomonas xinghualingensis (assembly GCF_025791835.1). Taxonomy (GTDB): domain Bacteria; phylum Pseudomonadota; class Alphaproteobacteria; order Acetobacterales; family Acetobacteraceae; genus Roseomonas; species Roseomonas xinghualingensis. The sequence continues at coordinate 290,802 of NZ_JAOXLP010000001.1, read as the reverse complement.
GGGCGCCACCGCGGTGATCCAGCCCGGCGGTTCGATGCGCGACAACGAGGTGATCGCGGCGGCCGATGAGGCCGGGCTCGCGATGGTGCTCACCGGGATGCGGCACTTCCGGCACTGAGGCCTGAAGGAACGGAAAGGCCGGGGAAGGAATTCCCCGGCCTTTCTTTTGCCTGCCGTCGGGTCAGGCCGCCGCCGCCCTGACCCGTTTCAGCGCGGGCGACACCCCATGCTTCACCAGGGGAATCAGCGCCGCTCCCACCAACAGGCCGAACACGCCCGAGGCAACGGCCGTGACGAGCCATTCGGCAGCCCCGCCAATGGCCGGCACAGCGGCAGCCATCCCATGTGACAACCCGTGCACCAGATGCGCCACCTGCGGCAGGCCGAAGGTCTCAAGGCCATGCATGATGATACCGCCGCCCACCCAAATCATGGCAGCGGTTCCCACCGCCCCAAGGACCTTCAGGAAAACGGGCATCCCACGCACCAACCCGCGCCCCAGGGACCTGGTCAGCGGGCGTAGCAGCCGGTCCGCCTGTGTCGGCGCCAGGGTCCCGCCCCGCGCATCCGAACCGAACAGGCCGGAGACCGGCCGATCATTCCCGGCGAGCGCGACGCCCACGTCATCCGCCTTCACGATCAGCGCGACGCCGCCATAAACCCCGGCGGTGATCGCAATGCCGACAAGGCCGAGGACGAGGGCCTGCATCAGGACCGAGGAGCCCGGAACGGTCGAAAGGGTGATTGCCATGATCTCGGCCGAAAGGATGAAGTCGGTCTGGATCGCCGACTGCACCTTCGCATCCTCAAAATCCTTCATGTCGTGCGGAGCAGTCCCTGTAACCATCTCTGGATGGTGAGCCTGGTGAGGCCAGAGAACCGCATGAACCTTCTCGGTCCCCTCGTAGCAGAGATAGGCACCGCCGAGCATGAGGAGCGGCGTGATGGCCCAGGGCGCCAGCCAGCTGAGCACGAGGGCAATGGGCAGCAGGTAGATCAGCTTGTTCTTGAGAGACCCGACGGCAATCCGCCCCACGACGGGAAGCTCACGGCTCGCGCTGAAGCCGGTGAGATAGCGCGGCGTGACGGCGGCGTCGTCGATCACCACCCCGGCCGCCTTGGCGCCGGATCGCGCCGCCTGCGCCGCCACATCGTCCAGAGACGCCGCGGCCGCCTTCGCGAGCCCCGCCACGTCATCGAGCAATGCTATAAGGCCGACGCTCACGGCTGCTCCTCATGAACCCGTGCCATAACCGGCCGGGCGGCAGGTTCGTTGCGGCACTTCGCGCAAGCCTGCGAGAGCATGGCCGAAGGAAAGGGGCTCCCCCGTGCCCGTGTCACTCCAAGATCGGGAAAATCCGTGCCCCCATGGCCTCCAGCGCACAGGCATCCCCCCGCCGGGGCACCTCCTCCCCTGCCGCCGGCACGGCATCGAAGGACATCCCGGCCCCTGAAAGCACCAGTCGCGTTCCCGGCCCCGCCGGCCGCACCGCACGCACGATGAAGGCACCATCCTCCGCCACCCGCGCCACCAACTGGTGCGGCCGGATGAAAGCCTGCGCCCGGCCATCCGGCGCCTGAACCGCAAGCGACGGCAGCACCGCGTCGGCGAAATGCGCGATGCCGCCGCGTACCTCGCAAACCAGCCGGTTCGACTCTCCCAGGAAGCCAGCCACGAAGGCGTCGGCGGGCTGATCCAGCAGCACATCGGGCGTGCCGAACTGCGCGATGCGACCGGCCTGCATCACCGCCACACGGTCCGCCACCTCCATTGCCTCGTCCTGGTCATGGGTCACCAGGATGGTGGTGATGCCCATTTCCTCCTGCAGCCCGCGCAGCCAGAGCCGCAGGTCCTTGCGCACCTGCGCGTCCAGCGCGCCGAAGGGCTCGTCGAGCAGCAGCAGCGACGGCTCGATCGCCAGCGCCCGTGCCAGCGCCACGCGCTGCCTCTGACCTCCGGAGAGCTGGTCCGGATAGCGCCGCTCCAACTCCGGGATCTGCACCAGCGCCAGAAGCTGGCGCACCCGCGCCGCGATCTCGGCGGAAGAGGGGCGCCCATGCTTCCGCACGCGCAGCCCAAAGGCGATGTTGGCGAAAACATCCATGTGCCGGAACAGCGCGTAGTTCTGGAACACGAATCCAATCCCGCGCTCCCGCGCCGGTACGCCGGCCATGTCGCGCTCGCCGATGGTCACGCTGCCGGAATCCATATGGTCGAGCCCGCCCAGGATACGCAGCAGCGTCGTCTTGCCCGAGCCCGATGGCCCCAGCAGCGCCACGAATTCACCCGGCCGGACCGAAAGGCTGACGCCATCCAGCGCCGCGGCAGTTCCGAAGCGCCGCGTGATGCTCTCCATCTCGACGCCCGCGCTGCGCAGCAGCGCCTCATGGTGCAGGGAGACGTTCAAGCGATCTCCCTCCGCCGTCCGGAGAAGCGCTCCAGCAGCGTCTTCGCGAAGAGCGTCACCAGCGCCAGCAATGCCAGCAGCGCCGCCACCGCGAAGGCCGCCGCGAACTGGTACTCGTTGTAGAGGATCTCGATATACAGCGGCATGGTGTTGGTCTCCCCCCGGATATGGCCCGACACCACCGAAACCGCTCCGAACTCCCCCATCGCCCGGGCATTGCACAACAGCACACCCGTCAGCAGCGCCCATTTGACATTGGGCAGCGTCACCAGCCGGAAGCTCTGCCAGCCGCTCGCCCCCAGCGTCGCCGCCGCCTCCTCCTCCGTGCGCCCCTGCTCCTGCATCAGCGGGATCAGCGTGCGCGCGACGAAGGGAAAGGTCACGAACACCGTCGCCAGCACCAGCCCCGGCAACGCGAAGATGATCTGCACGCCCCGCTCCTGCAGCCAGGGCCCGAGCCAGCCCTGCGCGCCGAAAACCAGTACGAAGACCATGCCCGAAATCACCGGCGAAACCGAGAAGGGCAACTCGATCAGCGCCACCAGCAGCCGCTTTCCCGGAAACTCATACTTTGCCACGCACCAGGCCGCCGCGATCCCCCCAAGCGTGTTCACCGGTACCGCGATCGCCGCCACCAGCAGCGTCAGCATGATCGCTGACTGCGCATCCGGATCGGCATAGGCCGCCAACGCTGTCTCCCACCCGCGCCGCAGCGCCTCGGTGAAGACCGCAGCCAGAGGCAGCGCGAGGAACACCGTCAGCAACAGCACCGCCAGGATCACGGCCGTCCAACGGGTCAGGGGCCGATCGCGGGTGGCGGGGCTGGAGATCATCGCACGCGCCTCCGGTGCATGACGCTCGCACTCACATGCAATGTACCGCGCGTACTCACGCGCGACGCTCCGGCCGCAGCCATGCCTGCAGGAGCCCGACCGCGAACAGCACCACGAAGGCCAGCAGCAGCATCGCCAGCCCGATCACGGCCGCGCCCGCATAGTCGAATCCCTCCAGCCGCTGCACGATCACCAGCGGCGCGATCTCGCTGACCAGCGGCCGGTTCCCGGCGATGAAGATCACGCTGCCATACTCCCCGACCGACCGCGCGAAGGCGAGGCCGAAGCCCGTCAGAAGCGCTGGCGCCAGCGCCGGCAGCACCACCCGCAGCAAAGCCTGCGCACGGCTCGCCCCCAGCGTCGCCGCCGCCTCCTCCGCCTCCGTGCCCAGGTCCCGCAGCACCGGCTCCACCGTCCGCACGGTGAAGGGCAGGCCCACGAACATCATCGCCACGAACACGCCCAGCGGGGTGTAGGCCACCTGCACGCCCACTGCCTTCAGCGGTGCCCCCAGCCATCCGTTCGGCGCGAACAAGGCGGTCAGCGCCAGCCCCGCCACGGCGGTCGGCAGGGCGAAGGGCAGGTCCACCATCGCGTCCAGCACGCGCCGCCCGGGAAAGCGCAGGCGTACCAGCACCCAGGCCACCAGCAGCCCCAGCGGAAGGTTCACCAGCGCCGCCAGCAGCGCGCTACCGAAGGAAAGCCGCAGCGCCGCCAGGACCCGTGGGTCCGACAGCACCTGCAATATTCCGGTGACGCCAAGTTCCCAGGGCCGCAGCACAAGGGCCGAGAGCGGCACCAGCACAATCAGCGACAGCCAGGTCAGGGTGATCCCCAGCGCCAGCCCGAAGCCCGGCAGCGCATCGCGCCTCCGCCTCCAGAGGGAAGCGCCCGGCTGGCGCGGCAGGGGCAGGGCGACGCTCAACGTGATGGCCTGTAGATGCGGTCGAAGCTGCCGCCGTCGGCGAAATGCGCCTTCTGCGCTTCCGCCCAGCCGCCAAAGGCCTCGTCGATCGTCACCATGTTGAGCGGCGGAAAGACCCCGCCCGCCGCTGCCAGCACCCCCGCATCGCGCGGCCGGTAGAAATGCTGCGCCGCGAGCGCCTGCCCCTCCGGGCTGTAGAGGTGGCGCAGATAGGCCTCCGCCACCGCCCGCGTGCCGCGCCGGTCCACATTGCGGTCCACCACCGTGACCGAAGGCTCCGCCAGGATCGAAAGCGAAGGCAGCACGATGTCGAACTGCCCGGCGCCGAACTCCTTCAGAGCCAGATGCGCCTCGTTCTCCCAGGCCAGCAGCACGTCGCCCTGGCCGCGCTGCACGAAGCTGGTGGTCGAACCACGCGCGCCCGTGTCCAACACCGTGACATTGCGCAGGATGCGGCCCAGCAGCTCCTCCGCCGCGGCATCCGACCCGCCCGGCTGCCGCTGCGCCCAGGCCCAGGCCGCCAGGTAGTTCCACCGCGCGCCGCCTGAGGTCTTGGGGTTGGGCGTCACCACCCCCACCCCCTCTTTCGCCAGGTCGCCCCAGTCCCGCAGCCCCTTCGGGTTCCCCTTGCGCGTCAGGAACACGATGGTGCTCGTATAGGGCGCGCTGTTATGCGGCAGCCGCCCCATCCAGCCCTTGTCGATCAGCCCGCGCTCGGCGATCGCCTCCACGTCATAGGCCAGCGCCAGCGTCACCACATCCGCCTGCTGCCCATCGATCACCGCCCGCGCCTGCGAACCCGATCCGCCATGGGAGGAATTCACCCGGATCCGCTGCCCACCATTCTCCTTCGCCCAATGAGCGGCGAAAGCGGCGTTGAAGGCCCGGTAAAGCTCCCGCGTGGGATCGTAGGACACATTCAGCAGCGTCGGCAGCGACTGTGCGCCCGCCGGCACGGCGGCAAGGGCTGCGGCACCGAGCAAAGCTCGGCGGGGAAGGAAAGCGGCCATCTCGTCTCTCCTCGCTCCAGGATGAACGCCGGGCGGTACAGGAAGATAGCGCAGGGCCCTCCCGGCACCCGAAGAGTTTGCGAACAACCGCGCCACTTGATCGGCCCCGGCAGAGATGAACGCTCACGCATCGCGCAATCAAGTTAAATTAAAAAATATAACTAAAACTGATCGTTATATCGGAAGCCGCAAGGATTTCCTCCTCGCGCCTTTTGCCGCACAAACATCCTCATGACGACGCTGATGTCCCAAGACCGGCTGGAACGCCTCTCCACCACCGCCACCCGCGCCGAAACCCCCAATGGCGCGGGCCGGCTCGTGTGGCATGAGTGGGGCAGCGGCAAGCCCTTGCTCCTGCTTCATGGCGGTGCCGGCTCCTGGCGCCACTGGGCCCGCAACATCGAGCACCTGGCCCGTCATCGCCACATCCTCGTCCCGGACCTCCCCGGCCTCGGCGAATCAGACCTCCCAACCCCCGGCACCGATCTCTGGGGCCTCGCCGCCATCATCGCCGCCGGCATCCAGGCCCGCCTCGGCGCCGGCGCGCGATACGACCTGATCGGCTTCTCCTTCGGCTCCATCATCGCCGGCCATATCGCCGCCTGCTTCGGGGCTGGGCTGGATACCCTTACCATCCTCGGCGCCGGCGCCCTCGGCCTGCCGCGCAACCCCGTGCCCCTGGTGCCCGTCCGCGACCGCCAGGGTGAAGCCCGCATCGCCGCCCATCGCGACAATCTCGCCCGGCTGATGATCGCCGACCCCGCCCGGATCGACGCCGAGGCCCTCGCCATTCAGGCCTGGAACAGCGACCATGCCCGCTACCGCAGCCGCAACGTGGTCGCCCCCGATTCCCTCCGTGAGGCACTGCAGGCGGTCCATGTCCCGCTTTCAGTGATCTATGGCGAGCACGACGCCATCGTCGTCCCCTATATGGCCGACCGCATCGACTTCTTCCGGGCCCGCGGCACCGAGCCGCTGATCATCCCGGGCGCCGGGCATTGGGTGGCCTTCGAAGCGGCTGAGGCCGTGAACAACGCGCTGACAGCCTAGACGGTCCCGGGGGCACCGCCCTGGCCGGGGCGCCTATCGGGCGCCCCCGGCACCATCTCAACCCCTGCGTACGGCCCAGGCCCTCCAGAGCCGCGGCCCAACCAGGGCCAGCAAGGCCAGCGACAGGATGGCCAGCGAGACCGGCCGGGTGACGAAGGTGGACCAGTCGCCCTGGCTGATGGTCAGCGCCTGCCGCAGGTTCTGCTCCGCCATCGGACCCAGGATCATGCCAATCACCACCGGCGCCGTCGGGAAGTCGAAGCGCCGCATGAACATCGCGATGATCCCGATGCCATAGAGCAGCACCAGGTCCACCACCGAGTTGCTGATCCCATAGGTGCCGATCGTCGCGAAGACGAGGATGCCGGCATAGAGCTGCGGCGTCGGGATCTTCAGGATGCGCGCCCAGAGCCCGACCAGCGGGAGGTTCAGCACCACCAGCATGACATTGGCGATGTAGAGGCTGGCGATCAGCGTCCAGACCAGCGCCGCCTGCTGGGTGAACAGCATCGGCCCCGGCTGGATCCCATAGGACTGGAAGGCCGAGAGCATGATCGCCGCCGTGGCGGATGTGGGCAGACCCAGCGTCAGCATCGGCACCAGCACGCCGGCCGCCGCCGCGTTGTTCGCCGCCTCCGGCCCCGCCACGCCCTCGATCGCGCCAGTGGTGCCGAATTCCTTGCGGTGCTCCGGGCTCACCAGCTTCTTCTCGGCGTAATAGCTCAACATAGTCGGCATCTCCGTGCCGCCCGCGGGCAGCACGCCGAAGGGGAAGCCGAGGAAGGAGCCGCGCAGCCAGGGCCCGACGCTCCGCTTCCAGTCCTCGCGGCTCATCCACAGCCGCCCGACCGGCCGCACCTCCTGCCTGCCATCCACATGCCGCCAGGCGAGATACATCGTCTCGCCCACGGCGAAAAGCGCGACGGCGACGAGCACGACATTCACGCCGTCCAGCAATTCGGGAATCCCGAAGGTCAGTCGCGGCTGCCCGGTCTGCAGGTCGATCCCCACCAATCCCAGCATCAGCCCGAAGCCCAGCGAGGCAAGCCCGCGCAGCGCCGATCCCCCCAACACCGCCGAGACGGTGACGAAGCAGAGCAGCATCAGCGAGAAATACTCGGCCGGCCCCAGCTTCAGCGCCACCTCCACCACCAGCGGCCCGACGAAGGAGATGCCCAGCGTCCCCACCGTCCCCGCCACGAAGGAGCCCACGGCGGCCGTCACCAGCGCCGGCCCCGCGCGGCCGTTGCGCGCCATCTTCGCGCCCTCCAGCGCGGTGATGATCGAACCCGATTCACCCGGTGTGTTCAGCAGGATCGAGGTGGTCGATCCGCCATACATCGCGCCGTAGAACACGCCGCAGAACAGGATGAAGGCGCCGGTCGCCTCCACCTTGAAGGTCACGGGCAGGAGCAGCGCGATGGTCAGCGCCGGTCCGATGCCCGGCAATACGCCGATCGCGGTGCCGAGGAAGCATCCCAGCAGCGCCCAGCCGAGATTGATCGGCGTCAGCGCCGAGCCGAAGCCCAGGGCGAGGCCGGAGATCACGTCCATCACAGAATGCCCTCCAGCACGCCCGCGCCGATATTCACGCCGAGCAGCTGCGAGAAGCCGAGATAGGCCCCCAGCGTCACCAGAATGCCGATCAGCAGGTCACGCAGCGGCCGGCGCGAACCGAAGGCCGCGCAAACCAGCACATACTGGATCGTCGCCGCGATCACGAAGCCCAGCCACTGGATCAGCGCCAGCTGTGCCAGCAGGCCGGCGGCGAGCAGCCCCAGCGCACGCCAGTTGGTAGGAGGCGCATTCATGGCCTCCTCGTTCTCCTGCCTCCACCCGCCACGCAGCGCAACGGCCGAAAGCCCCATCCCCAGCGCGACCATCACTGCGCCGACGAGATAGGGGACCGCCTTCGCGCCCACCTGCGCGTAAAGTGGTGAATCCGGCACGGCCCAGGCGGCGTAAAGTGTCAGTAGCCCAAGCAGCACCACGAAAATCCCCGCGCCCAGATCGGCGCGCGGTGTCCCGCCCTGCGGGGAGGTCTCGTTCATGGATGTCCCATTTCCCTGGTCCCGCCGGGGCGGGTTCCGGCGCGCGTGGCATGGCACCGGGAAGCAACATGGCGGCAACGAAGGGCGCGCGGAGCCTCCTCCACGCGCCCGTTCCGGTTACGCCAGCCCGATGTCCTTCAGCACCTCGACCGTCGCGTCATGATCGCGCTTCAGGAAGGCCTCGAACTCCGTGCCCTCCATGAAGGCGTTGTCCCAGCCGCGTGTCTGCAGCAGCTCGTTCCAGGCTGGCAGCGCATTCAGCTCCTTGGCGAAGGCCACATGCTTGGCCCGCACATCGGCGCTGATCCCGGGCGGGGCGAAGAGGCCGCGCCAGTTGCCCATCACGATGTCGATGCCGCTGTCCTTCAGCGTCGGCACGTCCGGGTCGATCCGCTTCTCGCTGCTGGTGGCCAGGGCGCGCATCCGGCCCGCCTTGATGTGCTCGGAGAACTCCGACCAGCCGGAGATACCGGCCTTGACCTGCCCTCCGAGAATGGCTGCCACGGCCGGCCCTCCACCGGCAAAGCCCACATAGGAGGCCTCCCGCGCGTTGCGGCCCACGGATTTGATGAGCAGGCCCAGCAGGATGTGGTCGATGCCACCCGCCGAGCCGCCTCCCACGGCCACCGCGCCCGGATTGGTCTTCAGCGCGTCCAGCAACCCCTTGAGGTCCCGGATCTCGGAACTCGCCGGGACCACGATGACCGAGGTCTCGTCCGTCAGCCGCGCGATGGGCGTCACGTCCTTGATGCCCACCGGGCTCTTGTTGGTGATGGTGGCGCCCACCATCACCGCCCCGGCCACCATCAGCGCATCCGGCCGCCCGCGCCGCCCACATTCTCGAACTGCATGGAGCCGACCAGCCCTGCCTGCCTCGATACCAGCTCGATGGCCCGCCCGAGGCCGTCCCACCCTCCGCCGGGCGCGGCCGGGACGAACATGCTCAGGCTCGCATAGCGCTGGCTTCCCTGCGCGCGGGCAGCCAGGCTCAGGAAAGGCAGGGCGGCGGCACCGGCCAGGAAATGGCGGCGGCCAGTCAGGTAATCTTTCATCGATGGTCCTCCCATGGACTCTTCGGAACCATCCTAGGGCGGGATCACGCCTGGAAGAATCCGCCCTGCGCACGGAATTTCCTTGGTTCGGATGAAAGCTCCGCCATGATCGCGATGGCTTGAAGGAACCAGCCGCCGGATTGACCAGTCCAACCCCGACTGTGTCTTTTCCACAATTGCGCCGTGGCATTTTTGCGACGATCCTGCACCGCACCATGCCGGACAGATCCGGCACGAGCGGAGGTCAGGCGTTCGGATGCGTGGGATCCTCATGGGGATCGGGCTGGCAGCCCTGCTCCTCACCCCATCGCCAGGCCAGGCCCAGAACCAGGGTCAGACCCGCCAGAGCGCGGAGCGCGAGGCTGTCGTGGTCAATGAAACCGGCCTTGGCGTGCGCGAGCTTCAGATGGCCCCCGCCGCCGAGCCCGGCCCGGGCCCCGACCGGCTGGGTACCAACAGCCTTCCCAATGGCGGCACCCTCCGCATCCGCCTCGGCCGCAACCAGCCCTGCGCCTGGTCCCTCCGCGCCACCCTCGTGGACGAGACGGTGGAGGAACGCCGCAACATCGATCTCTGCCGCTCCCCCCGCGTCACCCTGGGCAATCCCTCCACCCCGGCGCGCGAGGCGCAGATCAACAACGACACCGATCTTGATGTCCGCGAGCTCTATGCCGTCCCGCTTGGCGCCGCGTCGCGCGGCTCGGACCGCCTGGGCGCCGAGTTGCTCCCCTCCGGCAGCACCCACCGCCTTCGCCTCGGCCGCCGCCGCGACTGCGTCTTCGACATCACCGCCATCATGGCCGACGGTTCCGAGGTTTCGCGCCCCCGCACCGATGTCTGCCGCAACCCGCGTGTCAGCCTGGCCGATCCCGGCACCAGCTGGCGGGAGCTGACCATTGTCAACCGGGCCGGGCGCCCCCTGCACGGGCTGCATGCCGTGGCCGCCGGCCGCGCCGGCCCGCTGGATTCCGAGAAAGGCTGGGGCGTGGACCGCATGGGCGAGGAACCCGCCCCGGATGGCAGCAGCTTCCGCCTTCGCATCCGCATCCCGGGCTGCGAGGCCGATCTCCGGGCCACCTATGAGGACGATTCCTCGGAGGCCAAGCGCGGCGTGGACATCTGCCGCACGCCCACCGTCACCTTCGATGGCAGCGGCATCCCCCGCCCGCCCGAGCGCCCGCTGACGATCGTCAACCGCCATGGCGCCCGCATCGAGGAGATCTATGTCTCCTCTTCCAGCGAGGGCGACTGGGGCCCGGAACGCCTGCCCGGCGGCCTGGCGCGCGGCGCCCGCCAGTTCCTCTCCGTGCCGGTGGACTGCACCGTGGACCTGCGCATGGTCTTCCCCACCAGCGGCGCCGAGGAGCGGCGCGAGGTCAATATCTGCCAGAATCCCCTCATCGTCGTCCGTCCCGGCTGGACCATCGCCACGCGGCTGGACGAGGGCGAGGAGGAGGACAGCGGCCCGCGCCCCGGCAGCGTCCGCCTGCGCAATGCCGGCACCACGCCCATCGTCGAACTCTATATCGATCCGCCCGACGCCCCGCGTGGCGATGACCGCCTCGGCACCAACGTGCTCGGCGTGAACGAGACGCTCGACGTCGCCCCGCCCGAGGGCGAGCCCTGTCCCGCCCACCTCCGCGCCATCTTCCGCGACGGGCGGGAGGTGGAGCGCGCTCCGCTGGATCTCTGCGCCGGCATCGAGGTGCCTCTGCCATGACCCGCTTCCGCCGCCTCGCCTTCGCGGCCATCGCCCTGCTCATGCCCTTCGCAGCCCACAGCCAGCCCCAGGGCCAGGGCCAGGGCCAGACGCAGGCCCAGCCCCCTGCCGTCTCCATCCCGGAAAACCTGCGTGGCGCCTGGTTCGAGGGCGAATGCGCCGCCCCCACCGCCCTGCTGGCCCTCTCCGCCCGCGCCGCCGCCCGCATCCCTGCCGAGGGCACCGGCCGCCTGCTCCGCTTCACCGAATCCCACAACCAGTCCGGCTGGATCGTCGCCACCGCACGTGGCGCCGAAGCCCCGCGCCTCATGCTCCGCTCCGCCGGCGGCGCGCTGGAAACGGCGGAGCCCGCCAACAAGACCCGCGATGATCGCCTGCCCGGCGACGCCCCCGTCACCACCTGGCGCCGCTGCCCCGCCACCCCCATGACATTCGCCGCCCAGGGCGAGGGCATTGCCTTCCTCGGCGTGGTCGAGGTTCTGGAAGCCGCCTGCGGCCCCACTGGCGGCTCCGTTCCCGCTTGTGCCGCCGCCCTTGTCCGCGTCGGCGACGTCTCCGGAGACAACCTCATCTCCCCCGCCGAGCTGGCCCGCCTCTTCCGCGGCGCCGCCTGGCTCCTCTCGCTCAATGCCGGCGCCTCGCCCGAGATCTCCGGGCTCACCAATTCGGCCGGCGTCGTCACCGGCGTGCTCGCCGCGCGGCTGACGGTCGAAAGCCTGGACTATGACGGCGATGGCCGCCTCTCGGCCCGCGAACTGGCCCAGGATCGCGGCACCCTCGCCACTGGCGGCGACCCGCGCGGGCGCCCGCTCGCGCTGGAACGCATCTCCGAGGGTGCGGCGCTGCTGCGCGGCATCGCTGAAGGCCTGTTCGGCGGAGAGGACTGAAAGGCGCCTGTCCCAGCGGAAACCCTGGGACAGTACCTCACAAAATCCGGCGGACTGTCCCTTCCTGCGGGGCCGCCACTGGGACACCCTGGGATCAAGGAAAAAACCAACCAGGGAAACGTCCATCATGAACCGCCGCACCCTCCTCGGCACGGCCCTTGTCCTGCCCGCCCTCCCGGCCTTCGCCCAGCAATCCGGCTGGCCCGAGCGCCCCATTACCCTGGTCGAAGGCTACCCGCCCGGCGGCGTGACCGACCTCGCCACCCGCGCCGTGGCCGATCCGATGACGCGCAACCTCGGTGTCCCCGTGGTGGTCGAGAACCGTCCCGGCGCCGCCACCTCCGTCGCGGCCACCTATGCCGCCCGCGCCCGCCCCGATGGCTACACCCTCGTCATGGGCACCACGACGCTTGCCATCAACCAGACCCTTCAGCCCCAGCTGACGCCCAAGGATCCGGCCAAGGAACTGGACGCGATCGGCATGGTCTTCCGCACGCCCTTCATCCTGCACGTCCATCCCTCCCTGCCGGTGAAGAACACCGCGGAGCTGATCGCGTATTGCAAGGCCAATCCGGGCAAGGTCCTCTTCGGCTCCCCCGGCACCGGCTCCGTCAGCCATCTCTGCCTGGAGATGTTCCGCGCCCGCGCCGGGATCGACATCGTCCACGTCCCCTATCGCGGCGGCGCCCCGGCGGCCCTCGACCTGCGCCAGGGCCGCATCCATGTCGTCTTCCACGCCATCCAGGAAGCCGCCACCACCCTCGCGGATGGCGGCACGCGCGGCCTCGCCGTCACGGCGAACGCCCCACTTCCCGGCTACCCGAACCTGCCGCCCGTCTCCGAGACCCTGCCGGGCTTCGAGGTCTTCTTCTGGCAGGGCCTCTTCGCCCCCGCTGGCACCCCCGCGCCCATCCTGGCACGCGCCGCCACCGCCCTCCGCGCCGCCACCGACGATCCCACGCTGCGCACGCGCATGTCGGAGCAAGGTGTGGAGCTTGTCACCGGGGATGCAGAGATGCTCCGCGCCACCCTCGCCAGTGACACGCGCCGCTGGGGCGACGTGATCCGCGAAGGCAACATCAAGCTCGAATAGCGCCGCCACCCCGCCGCGCACCACCAGACAAGGCCAGCCCCGGAGCGCGAGCGCGCCCCGGGACGGCTCCCCCACGCCTGCCTCGCAGCCGCACCGGACATGACGATGACGATCAGCAACCTGACCTCCCGCATCCCCGGCTTCCATCGCATGAACACGGCGGAACGGCTGGACGCCGTCGCCGCCTTCTCCAGCCTCGACGACACGGCGCGCGCCCAGCTTTCAGCCCCCGGCAATATCGACCCGCATCTCGCCGACCACATGATCGAGAACGTGGTCGCCACCCTCTCCATCCCCATCGGCGTCGCCACCAACATGCGCGTGGACGGCAAGGACGTGCTGATCCCGATGGCGACCGAGGAATCCTCCGTCGTCGCCGCCGTCTGCAACTCCGCGCGCCAGTGCTACGACAGCGGCGGCTTCACCACCTCCGTCTCCGGCAACCTGATGATCGCCCAGGTGCAGCTCGTCGGCGTGACCGACCCGGAGAACGCCCGCCTCCGCATCCTCGAACGTCGCGACGAGATCGCCGCCGCCTGCGATGGCTGCGACCCCATGCTCGTGAAGCTCGGCGGCGGCTTCCGCGACCTGGAAGTGCGCGTCATCCCCACGCGCGGCGGCCCGATGGTGATCACCCACCTCATCATCGACACGCGCGACGCCATGGGCGCCAACACGGTGAACACCATGGCCGAGACCCTGGCGCCTGCCATCGAATCCTGGACCGGCGGCAAGGTCTTCCTGCGCATCCTCTCCAACCTCGCCGACCGCCGCCTCGCCCGCGCCCGCGCCATCTGGCCCGTGGAGGCCATCGGCGGCGAGGCCGTGCGCGACGGCATGATCAGCGCCTACCACTTCGCCGAGGCCGATCCCTACCGCGCCGCCACCCACAACAAGGGCATCATGAACGGCGTCTCCGCCGTGGTGCTCGCCACCGGCAACGACACCCGCGCGGTGGAAGCCGGCGCCCATACCTATGCCGCGCGCAACGGCCGCTACACCAGCCTGACGAGCTGGGAGGTCACCGCCGATGGCAGTCTCTCCGGTTCCATCGAACTGCCCCTCCCCGTCGGCCTCGTCGGCGGCGCCACCAAGATCCACCCCACGGCGCGCGCCTGCCTCAAGATCCTTGGCGTCTCCACCGCCGCCGAACTCGCGCGCATCATCGCCGCGGTCGGCCTCGCCCAGAACTTCGGCGCGATGAAGGCCCTGGCCACCACCGGCATCCAGAAGGGGCACATGGCCCTGCACGCCAACAACGTCGCCATCGCGGCCGGTGCCGTGGGCGCTGAGGTGGCGAAGCTGGCCGCCATCCTCGTGGAGCGGCGGCAGGTGCGGCAGGACGTGGCGGCGGCCGAGCTGGAGAAGATGCGCGCCGGTTGACGCCCTCAGCCGCTCCAGGCGTTTAGTCCCTGAGTGGTTGGGAGAGGCCGGATGAAAGCGATGGTGGTGCGCGCCCCGGGCGGGCTGGACAGGCTGGAACTGGCGGATCGCCCCGATCCCGGCCAGCCTGGAAAGGGCGAGATCCGGGTCGCCCTCCATGCCTCATCGCTCAACTTCCACGACTATGGCGTGGCCAGTGGCCGCGCCCGGGCGGAGGATGGGCGCGTCCTCATGGCCGATGGCGCCGGCGTGGTGGAGGCGGTCGGGGATGGGGTGGCGGAATTCGCCCCCGGCGATCATGTCGTCTCCTGCTTCTTCCCGGACTGGCAGGCCGGCCCGCCGACCATCGCCAATTTCTCCCGCACGCCCGGTGACGGACTGGATGGCTTCGCGCAGGAGCATGTCGTCCTCCCTGCCACCGCCTTCACCCGCGCCCCGCAGGGCTTCAGCCATGTGGAGGCTGCGACCATCACCACCGCCGGCCTCACCGCCTGGCGCGCCCTGGTGGTGGATGGCGGGCTGAAGCCAGGGGACACGATCCTGGCCCTCGGCACCGGCGGCGTCTCCATCTACGCGCTGCAACTGGCGAAGATGATCGGCGCGCGCGTGATCATCACCTCATCCTCGGATGAGAAGCTGGAACGGGCCCGTGCCCTGGGGGCCGACGAGACGATCAACTACCGCCAGACCGCGAACTGGGGCGCGCGCGTCCGCGAACTCACTGGCGGCCGCGGCGTGGATCATGTCGTGGAGGTCGGCGGCCCTGGCACCCTGCCCCAATCCATCGAGGCGGTGCGCGTGGGCGGCCATATCTCCCTCATCGGCGTGCTCACCGGCCGGGGCGGGGAAATTCCCACGGCCCTGCTGATGGCCAGGCAGGTCCGTCTCCAGGGACTGATCGTGGGCAGCCGGCGCGAGCAGCAGGATTTCGTCCGTGCCCTGGATAACGGTGCCCTCCGCCCCGTGATCGATCGTGTCTTCCCTCTGGAAGGACTGGCCGACGCCTTCCGCTACGAGGAAGCGGGAAGCCATTTCGGCAAGATCGGTGTGGAGTGGTAGCGGCGGGCTTCAACCGCCCGCCAGCCGCCCCCGCATGAAGTCCAGGAAGCGCGGATCGCTGGCATGGGCCACGTGGATCCGCAGCATCGGCCGGCTTCCCTCCCGCTCCGGGCTGAACACCGCCCCTGGCGCCAGGAAGATGCTGCGGGCCGCCGCCTCTCGCACAAGGCCGGCCTCCTCGATTCCCTCCGGCAGCGGCGCCCACAGATAGAACCCGCCACCCGGCGGCCGCGGCGCCGCCAGCCCCACCGAGGCCAGGTCGCGCAGCGCGGCGTCCGTGGCCCGCTCCACCCGTGCGCGCAGCCGGCGCAGATGCCGCAGGTAGTGCCCGCCCGCGATCAGCCCCGCCACCATCCGCTCCGCATACTGGGATGTCGCCACCACCGTCAGCAGCTTCATATGCCCCAGCGCCTGCGCGATGGGTGGGGAAGCCGCCACGAAGCCCACGCGCAGCGAGGCCGAGAGCGTCTTCGAGAACGTGCCCACATGGAGCACCCGCCGCAGCCCATCCAGCGCGGCAAGCCGGGGCGCGCTGGCCGGCATCAGATCGGCGAAGGCGTCGTCCTCCACGATCTGGAAGCCGTGCCGCTCCGCCAGCTGCAGCAGCCCATGCGCCACGGCGGGCGAAAGCGTCCCGCCCGTCGGGTTATGCGCCAGGGACTGGGTGAAGAAGAGCTTTGGCCGCACGAGTGCCAGCTTCGCCGCCAGATCCTCCAGATCCGGACCATCCGGCAGCCGCCGCACCCCGATGATCCGCGCCCGCGCCAGCCGCAGCTTCCCGAACAGGGGATAGTATCCCGGGTCATCCACCAGCACGGCATCGTCCGGCTCGATCATCTGCCGGATGATCAGGTCCAGCGCGTGATTCGCCCCCTGCGTCAGCAGCACCTGCTCTGGCGTGCAGGCGATTGCCCGCTCCTGCAGCGAAAGCGCGATCCGCTCCCGCAGCGGCGCATAGCCCCAGGCGCTTCCATACTCATGCGCCTCGCCGCGCCCGCCCAGCCGCGCCGCCCGGGCGAAATGCACGCCCAGCTCGGATTCCTCCATCCAGCCCGGCGGCGGCCGCCCATCCCCGGGGCGCACGGCGTAATGCGCCTCCCCCTGCTCCCGCAGCAGGGAGACAAGGTCGAGCGCCTCCTCCACCTCGGGCCCCGCGCGCCGCACCGCAGGCCGCGCCCCGGCGGCTACAAAGTATCCCGCACCCCGCCGCGCCTCGAGATGCCCGGACGCCACCAGCCGGTCATAGGCCCCGGCCATGGTGTTCTTCGAAACCCCATGCTCCCGTGCGGCGTCCCGCACGGATGCCACGCGCTCCCCGGGCCGCAGAGCGCCGGCCTCGATGGAAGCGGCCAGGCGCTCCACGATCGCGCTGGCCTTGGAAGGGCGGGTCATCGGGAGAAAGAACTCCCCTGGACTTCCGGCTTGCTCTTTGGGTTCAGGGCGCGACTGCTCACCCCACGGGCATGATTCCGCGGCCTTGCAGCAGCCCGGAGGCCACGCCGCCGCCGAATCCCATGGCCCGCCGCGCGAAGAAGCCTTTCAGCGGCGGAATGCGGTCCACCGCCGCGATGCCCAGCCGCCGAGCGATCCGCAGGGGCGCGATGTCGTTCCCGAACAGCCGCTCCAGCGCATGGGTCGCTCCCAGCATCAGCAGGGAATCCGGCCGCCGCGCCGCCTGATAGGCCGCCAGCACCGGAGTCGCGCCCACATCCCCACCGGCCGCCTTGGCCTGGATCACCAGTTCCGCCAGTGCCGCCACGTCCCGGAAACCGACATTCAGCCCCTGCCCGGCAATGGGGTGGATGCCATGCGCCGCATCCCCTACCAGCGCCAGCCGCGTATCGGTGAAGCGCATCGCCTGCAGCGCTGAGAGCGGATAGGACCACCGCCCGCCCACCAGCCGCAACGCGCCCAGATGGTCCCCCATCCGCCGCGTCACCTCTCGCGCGAAGGCGGTGCCATCCATCGCCATGAAATGCGGCGCCAGATCCGTCCGCTCGGACCACACGATGGCCGAGGCATGGGGGAAGCCCTCCCGCGCCGCCCGCGCACGCTCCCCCTCGCCATCCGGGAAAGCATCAGAAAGCGGCAGCTGCGCAAAGGGCCCGTTCGGCAGGAAGGCCTCCAGCGCCGTGCCGCCATGCGGCCGCTCATGCGCGATCGCGCAGACGATCCCCACCTGCCGGTAATCCAGCCGCGCGGCGCCGATGCCGGCCTCCCCGCGCAGCGTGCTCCGCCGCCCTTCCGCCGAAACCGCCAGCCGCGCCCGGACCATCCGCCCATCCGACAGCCGCCCGGCCACCCCATCCGCGCGCCGCTCCAGTTCCACCGTCATCGGCGCCAGAACCCGAAGCCCCGGCAGCGCCGCCATCCGCGCGTTCAGCGCCACGCGGAGGGACCGCGCCTCGACCATCCAGCCGAAGGCCTCCTCGCCCATCTCCGCCGCATCGAAATGTAGATGCAGGCGCGAGGGCCGCTCCCCCGGCCGCCCATCGGTCACCCGGATGCCCGTGATCGCGCAGGAATCGTCCGGCAGCAGCCCCCAGATCCCCGCCGCTTCCAGCAGGTTCCGGCTGCTCGCCGCGATCGCATAGGCACGCCCGTCGAAGGCCGGCAGTTCCATCGGCGGCAGGGGCTGCGAATCCACCACCGCCACCGAAAGCCCCGCCGTCGCCAGCGCCGCCGCCAGCGTGCCCCCCGCCGGCCCGGCGCCGATCACCAGCACATCCAGTTCCAGTGCGTCGTCCTGCGGAGCCATCGTCTCATCCTGCATCGCGTGGCGGTGTTCTGCCCAAGATTTGAGCAATGCGCCACCACCCGCCACCTCCGCTGGTTGTAGCAGCCTTGGCACGCAACTCGCATCGCACCCCCTGTCCAAGCGGAGGAAGGGGGCCGCGAAACGATGAAATTGGTGATGGCGATCATCAAGCCGTTCAAGCTGGACGAGGTGCGCGAGGCGCTCACCCCGCTCGGCGTGCAAGGCCTGACCGTAACTGAGGTCAAGGGTTTCGGCCGCCAGAAGGGCCAGACCGAAATCTACCGCGGCGCGGAATACCAGGTCTCCTTCCTGCCCAAGCTGAAGATCGAGGTGGCCGTTCCGTCCGAGTTGGTGGACGCCGTGGTGGAGGCGATCGCCAACACCGCCCGCACCGGCAAGATCGGCGACGGCAAGGTCTTCGTGCTGGACCTGGAGCGCGCGCTCCGCATCCGCACCGGCGAGACCGACCTAGGGGCCCTGTGAGGCCCATGACGACCAACAACAAGGAAACGATGATGCGACCCCACATGCGCGGCTGGGCGATGGCCGCCGCTGCCATGACGATGATGGCCGGCCCCGCCCTGGCGCAGGACGCTGAGGCCACGGTGAACTCGGGCGACACCGCCTGGATGCTCACCTCCACGGCACTGGTGCTGATGATGACCATCCCGGGCCTGGCGCTCTTCTACGCGGGCATGGTCCGCAAGAAGAACGTGCTCGGCACCATGATGCAGTCCTTCAGCATCGCCGCCATCGCCTCCATCGTCTGGATGGTGGCCGGCTACAGCCTCGCCTTCGGCGAGGGCGGCGCCTATGTCGGGGACCTTTCCAAGGTGATGCTCCGCGGCGTGGCGGAGAACTGGGACAAGCCCTTCACCCTGGGCACGGGCGATTCGGCGGTGGCCTTCACCATCCCCGAGACGGTCTTCCTGATGTTCCAGATGACCTTCGCCATCATCACACCGGCCCTGATCACCGGCGCCTATGCGGACCGCATGAAGTTCTCGGCCATGGTGATCTTCACCACCCTCTGGCTGCTGGTCATCTACGCCCCGATCGCCCATTGGGTCTGGCATCCGAATGGCTGGATCTTCGGCCTGGGCGCGCTCGACTTCGCGGGCGGCACGGTGGTGCACATCAATGCGGGCGTCGCCGGCCTCGTCGCCGCCATCGTGCTGGGCAAGCGCGTCGGCTACGGCACCGAGAACATGTCGCCCTTCAACCTCGCCCTCGCTGTCATCGGCGCCTCTCTCCTCTGGGTGGGCTGGTTCGGCTTCAACGCGGGCTCGGCCGGCGCCGCCGGCGGGCGCGCGGGCATGGCCATGCTGGTAACCCAGATTGCCGCCGCCGCCGCGACCCTGGCCTGGCTCGCCGCCGAGTGGCTGACCAAGGGCAAGCCCTCCGTCCTGGGCGCCATTTCCGGCGCGGTCGCGGGCCTCGTCGCCATCACCCCGGCCGCCGGCTTCGTCCTGCCGGTTCCGGCGCTGATCATCGGCGTGATCGCGGGCCTCTCCGGCTTCTGGGGCGCCACCGCCCTGAAGCACTGGTGCGGCTATGACGACAGCCTGGACGCCTTCGGCGTGCACGGCATCTGCGGCATCGTCGGCGCCATCCTGGTCGGCATCTTCAGCTATGGCCCGCTCTCGGCCACCGCCGCCGCGCCGGAAGGCGTGGTCGGCAGCGCCTCGCAGGTCCTGATCCAGATCTATGCCGTGGTCGCCACCTTCGTGTTCACGGCCATCGGCACCTGGATCCTGCTGAAGATCGTGGACGTGATCGTCGGCCTGCGCGTGACCGAGGAGGAGGAGCGCGAGGGCCTCGACGTCGCCCTGCACGGCGAGCGCCTCGGCTGATCCAGGCCTGAACGGCAAAGGCCCCGGCGGAGCGATCCGCCGGGGCCTTTTCTTTGCCCATCCCCGGGACCCATGCCCGGAAGTCCTTCCCCGGAAACCCACCTCTCCGCCCCGGGTTCTACCGGCTCCCTGGTGGTGCTTCAGGATGCGTTCTGATCTGGATTCCCTGGCTGAAGTCGTTCGGGAAAGGCGGGCCATCCTCTTCGTCGGCGCTGGCCTCTCCATGACGGTCGGCCTGCCCTCCTGGCGCAAGCTGATCGAGCATATGGGCGAGGAGCTGGGCCTCGATCCCGCATGCTTCCTCAACTCCGACAGCAGCTACCAGACCCTGGCCGAGTACTACCGCCTGCAGAAGGGCAGCATCGGCCCGCTGCGCAGCTGGATGGACCGGAACTGGAGCGTCACGGAGGAAAAGATCCGTGCCTCCCGCCTGCACGAGATCGTGGTGCGGCTCGACTTCCCCATCATCTACACCACCAACTACGACGCCAATCTGGAAACCGCCTTCCGCGTCCATGACCGGCCTTATGTGAAGATCGCCAATACCCGCGACATCGCCAAGGCCCACAACAAGGCCACCCAGATCATCAAGTACCACGGCGATTTCGAGGACGACCAATCCCTGGTCATCGCCGAGACCGACTACCTCAACCGCCTCAGCTTCTCCTCCCCGCTCGACATCAAGCTCTGGGCTGATGCGCTCGGCCGCACCCTGCTCTTCATCGGCTACAGCATGTCGGACCTGAACATCCGCCTGCTCCTGCACAAGCTGGCCCAGATCTGGCGGGATTCCGGCTACGAGAAGGACCGCCCCAGCCCCTTTGTCTTCATGCCGCGCCGCAACGACGTGCAGGAAGCCGTGCTCGCGCAATGGGGCATCAACGTGATCGCCGGCGAAGGCGAAAATCCCGCCGCCTCCCTCGCCCTCTTCCTGGAGGAGTTGCTGACGCGCGTGCAGGGCGAAAAGGCCCGCGCAGCGCCATGATCCATAACCTCGCCAAGCGGGCGCATGACCGCAACTGGACCCTCGACCCGATCATCCGCTCCATGCTCGATGACGACTGGTACAAGCTGGCGATGCTGCAGTTCATCTGGAAGCATTTCCGCGGCACCCGCGTCCGCTTCACCGTCATTAACCGCACGCACTCGGTCCGCCTCGCGGAGGTGATGGACGAGGCGGAGCTTCGCGCCCAGCTCGATCATGTCCGCACGCTGCGCTTCACCAGGTCCGAGCTGATCTGGCTGGCCGGCAACACCTTCTACGGCCAGCGCAACATCTTCCAGCCCGCCTTCCTGGAGTGGCTCTCCGGCCTGTCCCTCCCGCCCTACCGCCTCTCCAGGCTCGACGGCCAGTTCCAGCTGGATTTCGAGGGCGCGTGGGAAGAGGTCACGCTCTGGGAGATCCACGCCCTCTCCATCCTCTCGGAGCTGCGCACGCGCCGGGGCTATGCGCGGCTGGACGAGATGGACCTCGACATCCTCTTCGCCCGCGCCAAGGCAAGGCTATGGTCGAAGATCGAGCGCCTGGCTGGCGTGCCCGGATTGAAGTTCGCCGATTTCGGCACACGCAGGCGCCATTCCTTCCTGTGGCAGGAATACGTGCTGGGGCTCCTCGCCGCGAAATTGCCCGGCTCGTTCACCGGGACCTCCAACACCTACCTGGCCTACAAGCACAATCTCGAAGCCATCGGCACCAACGCGCATGAACTGCCCATGGTGCTCACCGCCCTGGCCCGTCTCGGCCGCCTTGGCGGCACCGGGTTGAAGGGGGCGCAATATGAGGTGTTGCGCCTGTGGCAGGAGATGTACGGCCCCGCCATGCGCGTGATGCTGCCCGACACCTACGGCTCCACCCAGTTCTTCCGCGACGCGCCCGACTGGGCCGCGGATTGGGCCGGCGTGCGACTGGACAGCAAGGATCCCTTCACCGGTGGCGAGGAAGCGCTCGCCTTCTTCGCCGCCCATGGCCGCGACCCGCGCGAGAAGCTGCTGATCCCATCGGATGGCCTCAACGCCGACCGGATACTGCAACTGCACGCCACATTCGGCGGCCGCATCCAGCCCGGCTACACCGCGGCGGATTTCAGGGACGCGAAAGATTTCCACGACAGCAGGAAATGGCGCCACGAGCCGCGCTGCCGCATCAGCTCCGGCATCGGCACCAAGCTCACCAATGATTTCGCCGGTTGCTCCCCCGTGGAAGTACCGGAATTCTCCTCCATCAGCCTTGTCTGCAAGGTGACGGAAGTGGAGGGGCATCCCGCCGTCAAGCTGAGCGACAACTACACCAAGGCCACCGGCCCCGCCGGGGAGATCAAGCACTACCGCTCCGTCTTCGGCACGGAGGGTGTGGCCAACATCCCCGTGGAAGTCTGATGCCAACGGACGATCCAGCGGCCCCTTCCAGCCAGGGACGCAATTCGCGCGGGCCAGAGGGCCCGCGCGAACCACATTCACCCAACAGACCCGCTCCGCGCGCTCCTGGAAGCGGCGGGCGGGCAAGGCGCGGCCTGCATTCCCCTCACAGCTGGGAGGCAAGGCACGCCGCGCCAGGCGATCACCCGAAGAAGATGTCGTCCGACGTCATGTTGGCGACGTTGACGCCGATCAGCTTGATCGAGGTGTCGGCATCATGCTGGGAGGTGATGACGCTGGACCGCCCGTCGAATTCGGCAGCGGCCTGCATCTCCTCGAGGTTGGAGAAGCCGTATCCTTCCAGCAGGAGAACGTCGTCAGACGCCAGCGAGAAGTCCGTCACGACATCATTCCCCCAGCCAAAGCCGAAGCTGTGGAAGTTGTCGTTGCCGTTACCGCCAGTCAGCGTGTCGTCGCCGCTGCCGCCGCTCAGGTAGTCCTGGCCGCCGCCGCCGGACAGCCGGTCATTGCCATCGCCGCCCAGGAGGGTGTCGAGGCCATTCCCGCCGATGATCCGGTCATCGCCCGCGCCGCCCTCGATCAGGTCGTGGCCGTCACCGCCATGCAGCCGGTCATTGCCGTCAAGTCCGACGAGCTTGTCGTGCTGCACGGTGCCGGTCAGACGGTCGTTGCCACCCGTTCCCTCACGGGTCACGCCCGAGATCGGCCATGGCTTCGGCGCCGTGGGCCCTGCAGGAAGAGGTGCAGGCTCACCCGAGGTCGGCTCCTCCGGGGTCGGCTCGTCCGAGGTCGGCTCCTCAGAAGTCGGCTCCTCAGAAGTCGGCTCCTCAGAAGTCGGCTCCTCCGGGGTCGGCTCCTCAGAAGTCGGCTCGTCCGAGGTCGGCTCCTCCGGGGTCGGCTCCTCAGAAGTCGGCTCGTCCGAGGTCGGCTCCTCCGGGGTCGGCTGCACGGGCGGCACCGTCGGCGTCGGCTCCACAGGAGCCGGCGAGGAGGTTTCCGTCCAGGGCGAGGACATGTCGAGCGCCGGCGCATCGTTCAAATAGTCGATGCCAGAAACCTGCGCGGCACCGGTGGAGATCTGGTCGCTGCTCAGGCCCTCCACACGGTTACCCGAAACCTGCGCCGTCAGATCCGTGTGGTTCAGCAGCAGCTTGGCGCTGGGCGTGTCCAGATCGTTGATCACCGTGTTGCCGGTGATGCTGAGGCTGGAGCCCGCCGGCGGAGCATTCTCGCCGCCAAAGTGAATGATCGCAGGGTTGCTGGTGTTCGCACTCTGCTGGATCACGTTGTCAGCGATCACGGCCTTGCCGCCATCGGGCAGGTCGATGCTGTAGCTGGCGTTGCCCTCATTGTCGAAGATGCGGTTGTTGGTGATGGTGGTGTTGAGAGCACGGCTCTTGATCTCATGCCCCACCACCGCATCGTGGAAGTAGCTGTCCTCGATCACCAGCGAGCCGACCCCGTTGGCATAGAGGTTGTGCGTGAAGCCGTCGCCCGCACCGTTGCCGTCGAACTCGCTGTTGCGGACGGTGATGCTGCCCGAGGCGTCGGCATTCGCCAGCACCCCGTTCTGGTTGTCGTGGATGTAGCTGTTGGTGATCGTGAGGTTACCGGTCTCGTAGCGCACCCCCGCGCCGTTATTCGAGGAGACCTTCGCCCCCGAAAGGTCGAGGCTGTCGAGCGTGACATCGGCCCGGGAGACGATGATCCCCTTGCCATTCGAGGGCTCTTCCGTGGCCACGATCTTGGCCATGCCACCCACACCCTGGATGGTGATGTCGGTGTTCACCGTGAAGAAGTCGTTCGTGTAGGTGCCAGCCTGAACCTGCACGACATCGCCGTCACTTGAGGCATTCACCGCCGAAGCAATAGTCGAGAATTGCTGTCCATTGCCAACAGTAAGTACAGCCATATTATTCCCCAATACTAACGTTCAATATTCAAAATGAAATAAGTACAATCCGTATCTTTTTGCCAAATGATACGAGAGACTTAAGTAATCTTCTTTTTCGTTGACGTCTGGCTAGCCGCCGTTGGTCACGACATCAACCTTGAAACCACAATATTCGGCAAAAACGAGATCGATTCGATAAGGACACGCACATTTAACTTAAGTTTATAGGACTATTCACCCATGTAGTTTCCATTCCGTACGCACAGGATGCTCCAGTGCGACATGCCGATAGAGCATGGGGGGAATGACGTTGCTCTGGCCGCAGGACATGTGCGGCACCCGCGCTGCGCCAGGGTCGGTCTACTTCAAGTCGCTTTCAGAAGGCCCGGAGGCGTCGCCGCGCAGGTGGGCCACAGCCCGGAAAAGCGGCAAGCGGGCCAAGGATCGGCCCGTGGCTTGCAAACCTCGTGGCTTGCAAAGAGGCATCCCGCCCCAGGTAAGGCGCCCTGCGGATCCGTCCCGGGCGTCTCGGCAAATAAACGAACAGAATAGAACAGACAGAAATCAGCGAGGCCGGGGATCCGGCGAAGAAAGGCTTCCGTCCCCTGGCCTCGCCATCACCTCACCGGAACGGCACGGCGTACATCAGCCCGCCCTGGTTCCACAGCCCGTTCAGCCCGCGCTGCAGCTTGAGCGAGCCGCCCTGCCCGACATTCCGCTCGAACACCTCGCCGTAATTGCCCACCGCCTTGATGGCATTCAGCATCCAGCGGTTGTCGAGCCCAAGGCGCGAGCCGAACTCGCCCGTGGTACCCAGCAGGCGCTGCGCCACGGGGTTCGGCCCGCGCGCCATCTCATCCGCATTGGCCTTGGTGATCCCGGCCTCCTCGGCTTCCACCAGCCCGTAATGCACCCAGGCCACGATGTTGCTCCAGGTGTCGTCGCCGTTGCGCGTGAACGGCCCAAGCGGCTCCTTCGAGATGGTCTCGGCCAGCACCACGTAATCCGCGGCATTCGGCGCCGCCGTCGCCAGCGCACCGGCCAGCGCCGAGGCATCCTGCGTCATCGCGTCGCAGCGCCCGGCGAAGAAGGCCTGGTACATCGTGTCCACGCGCTCGAACACGACGGGCTGGAAGCGGATATTGCGGGCGCGGGCCACGTCGCCCAGCGTCACCTCATGCGTCGTGCCCTGCGCCACGCAGACCGTCGCGCCATCCAGCCCCTTCACCTCGGTCACGCCCGCATCGCGGCGCACGGCGAAGCCCTGGCCATCATAGAAGTTCACCGGACCGATGTTCAGGCCGATGGAGGCATCGCGCAGGAAGGTCTGGGTGGAGTTGCGCAGAAGCACATCCACCTCGCCCGACTGCAGCGCGGTGAAGCGGTTCTGCGCCGTCAGCCCGACAAAGCGCACCTTCGTGGGATCACCCAGAACGGCCGCCGCGATCGCGCGGCAGTAATCCGCATCCAACCCACGCACCTCACCGCGCGAATCCGGCACGGAGAAGCCGGCGAAGCCCGTAGAAACGCCGCAGGCCAGGGTGCCACGCCCCTTCACCGTCTCCAGGGTCGCGGCACTTGCCGCGGTGGAAAGCCCAATGGCAGCGCAGGCCGCCAACAACAGACGCTTCATCATTTATACTTCCATATCCTCTTGCTGGATGGTTCAGGCGGCCAGCGCCGCGTCGACCGCTTCACCCAGGCGGGAGACGATCAGGTCGATCTCTGCCTCGGTCGCGATGTAAGGCGGGGCGAGGAGGATGTGGTCTCCCACCGTTCCATCCGCCGTGCCGCCGCCCGGATAGACCGCGAGCCCGCGCGACAGCGCCTCGTCCCGGATGCGCAGGTTCAGCTTCCTCGCCGCCTCGAAGGGCGTGCGCGTCGCGCGCTCCTCCACCAGCTCGATGGCCTGGAACAACCCGCGCCCGCGTATGTCGCCCACATGCCGGTGATTGCCGAAGCGCTCCATCAGCCCGGCCTCCAGCCGCTCGCCCAGCAGGCGCACGCGCTCCAGCAGCCCGTCCTCCGCGATCACCTCCTGCACCGCCAGCGCTGCCGCGCAGGCCACGGGATGCGAGAGATAGGTGTGTCCATGCGCAAAGGCGCCCGAGCCCGCCATGATCGGCGCCAGCACGCGGTCGTTCATCAGGATGGCGCCGATCGGCTGGTAGCCGCCGCCCAGCCCCTTGGCGATCGCCTGGATGTCCGGCGCCACCCCCTCCTGCTCCCAGGCATGCAGCGTCCCGGTGCGCCCCATGCCGCTCATCACCTCGTCCAGGATCAGCAGCGCGCCATGGCGGTCGCAGATCTCGCGCACCGCGCGGAAATAGCCGGCGGGCGGCGGCACGCAGCCGGCCGTGGCCCCCACCACCGTTTCCGCCACGAAGGCCGCGACGTTCTGCGGCCCCAGCCGCTGGAACTCCGCCTCCAGCTCGGCCGCCAGCCGCGCGACGAAACTCCCCTCGTCCTCGTCCTCCCGCATGGCGCGATAGGCGAAGGCCGGCGACACATGGCTGAAGGCATCGGCAAGGATCGGTGCATAAGGCGCACGCCGCGCCGCATTCCCGCCCAGCGCCAGCACCCCCAGCGTATTGCCATGATAGCTCTGCCGGCGCGCGATGAAGCGCGTGCGCTGGGGCTGCCCAGCCTCCACGAAATGCTGCCGCGCCAGCTTCAGCGCCGCTTCCATCGCCTCCGACCCACCGGAGACGAAATAGGCGCGGCTCAGCCCGCCCGGCTCATGCCCCACCAGCACCTCGCCCAGCCGCTCGGCGGGCTCATTCGTGAAGAAGCCGGTATGGGCATATTCCAGCTTCCCCGTCTGCGCCTGCACCGCCGCCACCACGGCCGGGTGCTGGTGCCCGAGGCAGGACACCGCCGCCCCGCCCGAAGCGTCCAGCACCTCCCGCCCATCGGCGAGATGCAGCCAGGATCCCTTCCCTCCCACGGCCACGGGAGGGGCGTTGCGCCCACGATGCAGAAGGCGGGAGGTCATCGGTAATCCTTGTCGGATGCATATCGGGAAAGCTCGGCCAGCCGTGCCTCGGCCTGGCACAGCCGCTCCATCGAAGCGGCCCCTCCAAGCGCGAAGCTTGCTGCCGCCAGTGCCTGCGCCAGCGACACCGCGCCGGCCAGGGAATGGAAGAAACCCGGCCCATCGGCCTCGAAGTGCAGCAGATGTGCCGCCCCACGCGAGACCGGCGCCACAGGCGAATCCGCCAGCGCGACCAGCGTGGCCCCGGCACGGCGCGCAGCCGCCGCGGTCCGCACCGCTTCGGCCGAATAAGGGGCGAAACTCGCCAGGACGACCGCGTCCGAGGCCGCGAAGGCCTCCAGGTCCAGCTCCTCCGGCCCTTCCGCCCCTACCAGCCGCGCCTCCGGCCGGAACAATCTCAGCTGGTAGTGCAACAGCCCCGCCACCGCGCGACAGGAACGGAACCCGGCGCACCATATCCGCGGCGCCGCATGCAACGCCGCCGCGGCCGCCGCCACCGGCCCCGCCTCCAGCCGCCCAAGCGCCGCGGCATCCGCCGCCATCATGGCCGCAGGAAGGTCATCGCGCGCCCTGGCACGCCCCGAGAAAGGTGCCGCCGGCCGCCGTGCCTCCACCAGCACCGCCCGCAGTGGCTCCCATCCGGAATAGCCCAACGCCTGGGCCAGCCGCGTGAAGCTCGCCGGCGTCACGCCCGCATCTGCTGCCAGCTCCCGCATGGAGCGCGTCGTCGCGTCGAAGGCATGGTCCACCAGATACCGCGCCGCATGCCGCAGCCGGGGCGGCAGTTCCGGCAGCGCCAGGCGCAGGCGCTCAAGGGGGGCGTCCGAGGACATGAAACACATAGTGCACCACGCACCTCAGGACGCAACAGTTGTTGCAGGCCGTGTCCTGCGTCACACTCCGCCCTCATGCGGATCGCCCTCATCCACGCCCTGCGCCACTCTCCCCCGCCGATCGAGGCCGCCTTCGCACGCCTCTGGCCTGGCGCCACGCTGATGAACCTGCTGGATGACAGCCTCTCCGCCGATCTCGCACGGGATGGCGCGATCACCCCGGCCATGACCGAGCGTTTCCTCACCCTCTCCCGTTACGCCGTGGGCACGGGGGCGGACGCCATCCTCTTCACCTGCTCCGCCTTCGGCCCTTGCATCGAGGCCTGCGCGGCGGAACTCGCCCCCATGCCGGTCCTCAAGCCCAATGAGGCCATGGTGGCCGAAGCCGCCGCCATGGGTGGGCGAATCGGCCTACTCGCCACCTTCGCCCCCACGCTGGACAGCATGCCGCCGGAATTTCCGGAGAATGTGGTCATCGTCCCCAAGCTCGCCGAAGGCGCCCTCGATGCCCTTAACCGTGGCGATGTCGAAACCCATGACCGCCTCGCCGCCGAAGCGGCCCGCGACCTGATCGATTGCGACGCCATCGCCCTCGCCCAGTTCAGCCTCGCCCGCGCGGCACCGCTGGTCACGGCCGCCACGGGCAAGCCGGTGCTCACCACGCCCGACAGCGCGGTGCGGGCGCTCAAGGCGCGGCTGAAGGCCTGAGAAAGCCCGCGCTCAGTCATCAAGGGACATGGGCCGGGGCTGCAACGCCTCCAGGCGGCGCTTCAGCAGGGTGATCTGACGGCGCAGATCGGCATTCTCGCGCTGGGACTGCCGCAGCCGGGATTCCGCCGCATCCAACGCCTCCCGCAAGGGCGGCACGGGTGCAGGCTTCGCCATCAGCAGGTCATGCCAGCTCACCCCGAGCCGCTGCACCAGCCGGTGCGCCGCCAGCGCGGCCGAGGCCCTCTCCCCATCATGCTCCGAACCGAGCAGCCCCAGCACCCGCTCCAGCTTCGCCGCATCGCGAGATCGCATAGCCCCTCCCCTTCGGAGAGAGGTCAATCCACCGGCTGGCTGACGGTTGCCTGATCTGCGGGAACACATCATCGGGCAGGCCCAGGGGCTTTACCCCTGGAACCCCCGGCCCCCGCAATCTGTTTGGAGGCGGGCCCGAGGTCCATGACCTCAGGCAGTTCACTTGGCTATCCGCACAGCCAGATGAACTGGCTGCGGCGCTGCCTGATCCCGCTGTTTCCCATGAAACATGACGTGGGGTCCGGGGTGGCCGTCGCCACCCCGGCGGAGGTCCGGAGGCAAAGCCTCCGGAGAACCCGCCCGAACCGGATCAGAACAAGGCCGAAGGCGCCACGGTCGAGCCCGTCCCACCCTGCAGCTTCAGCGGCTGCACCGCGAAGGCGAATTCGGACTGCCCCCGTCGCGCCAGCTCATCCAGCTTCATGTTCTCCAGCAGATGTACCCCATACACCGCCAGCGCCAGCTGGTGCACCGGCAGGCTCCCATCCGGCATGGTCTTGGAGGGCGCGCATTCCACCGGCCAGTTGTCCGACCCCATCAGCATCGGGTTCTGCCGCAGGATCCACTCCGCCGCCGCCACGCCCAGGCCGGGGCAGGAGGCGACATAGCGCGCATTCTCCTTGCCCCAGAGCAGGCCCCAACCCGTATGAATAAGCACCGCATCGCCTTCCTCGATGCGGACATTCTGCCTGGACATCGCCGCCTGCAGGTCATCCGGCGTGATCTCGTAGGTATCCGGCAGCGTGGCCACGCCCTTCAGCCCGGCCACGTCGATCAGCACGCCGCGCGTGAAGATGGTGCCCACCTTTTCCACGCCCATCTCCGTGAAGCCACCGCGGCTGGAGATGCGCGGGATGTGCACGCAGTTATAGCCTTCATCCCCGATCGTCTGGTGCGGGAAGGCATCGAGCTGCGTGCCCACCTGCCCGATCTCGGCGACCACCAGTTCCTCATTCGATCCCCGGCGGTTTGGCTCGGGGTTCATGAAGGTCCGCTTGAGATGCACGTCGAAGCGGCGCGTGCCGAAAAAGGGCATGGTCTGGTTCAGCGTCTGCCCGCATTCGATGATCTCGCCCGTGCGGATCAGGGACGCCGCCCGCTTGGCCCGTTCCGGCGTCATCAGGTTCATCGACCCGCGCCGGTCCGCCGCCCCCCAGCGGGATGGGCAGCGGTCACCGGCGGCAGGCGGCGACCAGCGCTGCGCCTCCTGCGCCTGAACGGCGGATGCGAAAAGCCCGCGCATGCCTGCACAGGCCATGCACGCACCGAACAAGGTATTCCGTCGCGAGAACGTCTTCATCTGCATTCCTCCCGGCACGCTCTCCAGCCATGCGGAATGGCTTCGGACGGCCAGGGAGGAACTATGGAGGAAGGGGAAGAAGGCAGCGCACCCAGCCCAGGCCCGGCTTACGAGTTGTGATCGCCACGGCAGACGCCTCGTTTCTCCCAATGAAACACCTTGGCGGAACAGCCCCTGCTACAGCCACCCCTTCCGCTTGAAGTACACGATCGGCAGCACAGCGCTCACCACCATCAGCAGCAGTGCCCAGGGATAGCCCAGCGTCCATTTCAGCTCCGGCATGTACTCGAAATTCATGCCGTAGATGCTCGCCACCAGCGTCGGCGGCATCAGCGCGACGGACGCCACGGTGAAGGTCTTGATGATCCCGTTCTGGTCCATGCTGATGATGCCCAGCACGGCGTCCAGCAGGAACTGCGCCTTGTTGTTCATCGTGTTCGCGTATTCGACCAGCGAGCGCACGTCCCGGACCAGCGTCTTGATCATCACCTGGTTCTCCCGGCGCACGGCACTCGCCTTCTCCGCGCCCACGAAGGTCAGGATGCGCGTCAGCCCCAGAAGCGTATCGCTCGCCCGCGTCGTCACGTCGCCCACCTGGCCGAGGGTCAGCAGCGCCTGGCGCAGGTCCAGGTCGCGCTTGTTCGCCTTCACCTGCATGTTGCGCGCGTTACGGAAGGTGGTCTGGCTCGCGCGGTCCATCTCGTTCGCCGTCCGCTCCAGTATGTCGGCCAGGCGGTCCACGATCTGCTCGAACAGGTTCAACATCACCCCGTCCGGCGTCTTCAGCAGCGGTGTCGCGTAGCGCTGTGCCCGCAGCGCGAAGACGGAAAAGGCCTTGGGCGTCGCATAGCGCACCGTCACCAGCGCCGTCGGCGCCAGCACGAAGGTGATCGGCGTGGATCCGAACTCCCCCTCATCCGCGCCGTAGAGGAAGGAGGCGGTAAGGAACAGCACCTCCCCTTCCTTGTAGAGACGCGAGGAGCTTTCGATCTCCTGCATCTCCTCCCGTGTCGGCACCTCCACATGAAGCGCGGCCTGCACGGCGCGCTCCTCCTCCGGTGTGGGGTTCAGCAGGTCGATCCAGGTCGCGCCAGCGATCGATCCAGCCGCATCCGGCCCCGCATGCACGGCGCAGGCATCACCGCGGAGGGAGTAGGTCGTCATCATGATCGAAATCTCCCGGCAGGGAGTGAGGTTCGCCAGCGGGTTCTGAGCGGCCCGGCCGAGCAGGGAGGGCGTGGGGCCGAAGGCGATCAGCCCGAGGGAGGCTCGTCCGGCGCCGGCAGGCCGAAGCGCGCTGCCACCTCCGGGAAGCTGGCACAGGCTGGATGCCGCCCGCTTGCCACCGTCCCATCCGCCGCGCGCACCAGCTGGCACACCTTCATCCCGGCATCGGCCGCCGCATCCAGCTCCTCCGCCACATCCGAGAGGAACAGCATCTCCCCCGCCGGAAGGCCGGCCGAGGCGGCGATCGCACGATAGGAGCCCGCCGCCCGCTTCGGCCCCGTACGCGTGTCATCGAAGCCTGACAGGATCGGCGTCAGATCCCCCGCCTCCGAATGGCCGAACAGCAGCTTCTGCGCTTCCACAGAACCGGAAGAATAGATCCGCAGCTTCACCCCGGCCCTGGCCCAGGCCCGCAGGCAGGGCGCCACATCCGGCCAGAGATGCCCGCGCAGCGCCCCGGATTCGAAGCCCTGCCGCCAGATCATCCCCTGCACCGCCTTCAGCGGCGTCACCTTCTCATCGCGCTCCATCCAGCCACGCAGCGCCTCGGCCGGATCCAGCCCCGGCGCCAGCGCCCGCACCTCATCCAGCACCGCCGCGACCTCGGGCTCTCCGGCATGGTCGCGAAGGAAGCCATCCAGCGAGCCCTGCGCGAAGGGGAAGAGCGTCTCCTTCACGAAGGAGATCGCGCTCGTCGTCCCCTCGATGTCGCAGACAACAGCCTTCGGAGGCATCATGCCGTCACAGCCGGGAAGCGCTCCGACATGTCGGTGCCCGTGTAATGCGGCGTCCAGCCGGTGGTGTCGGTGAAGATGCGCAGCGCCGTCACATTGGGCACCGTGCCCGCATCGAACCAGTGCTCGGTATTCGCCGGCACGGAGATCAGGTCGCCCTTCGTGCAATGGGCGTCATAAACCTTGCCGCCCACATGCAGGATGAAGTTGCCCGAACCCTCGTGGAAGAAGCGCACCTCGTCCTCGGTGTGGCGGTGCTCGGCCAGGAACTTAGCGCGCAGCGCATCGGCCTGCGGATGATCGGCGGTCAGCCGGATCACATCGGCCGTGCCTGCCCCGGTCTCGCCCATGAAGGCATCCAGGCGCGGCTTGTAGGCGGCCAGCACCGTATCGGCATCGGCCCCCGCGGGCAGGTCGGCCACCTCCCAGCGCTCGAAGCGCACGCCGATCCCGGCAAGTGTGCGGGCGATCTCCGCCGCATCCTGCGTGTCCTGCAGGACAGCCTTGGTGGCGACATCATGAACAACGAGGCGGCTCATGGCTCTAAACCTCCCGAAAGTCAGTTGAGGGACAGGTTGGCCATCTCGCAGGCCAGCATGAATTCCAACCCCTCCAGGCGCGCCAGCGCAGCGTCCATGTCGGGGCCCCATACATAGACGCCGTGGCCACGGATCAAATAGCCTGGAAGAACCGGGGGCGCCATGCGCGCCCAGCGTGCCTCCACCTCTGCCTGCAGCCGGGCGATGTCCTGGTCATTGTCCAGCACCGGCAGCTCGATGGCCGCCTCATGGGTCTGGAGCCCGGGGAAGGCCTTCAGCAACTCATACCCCTCCAGCCGAATCGAATCCCCGGCCCGGCGGGACAGCACCGTGTTCGCGATGGAATGCCCATGCACCACCGCCCGTGCCTCAGGGAAAGCGCGGTAGGCACCGCAATGCAGCCCCGTCTCGGCGGAAGGCCGCAGCGACGGGTCCTCCGCCACCCCTTCCAGGTCCACCGCCATCACCGCCTCCGCGGTCAGATGCGCCTTGTGGAAGCCCGAGCGGGTGATCGCCACTCGCCCGCTGCCCAGCCGGACGGAGATATTGCCCGCCGTCGCCGGCACCCAATTGCGCTCCGCCATCCGGCGCCCGGCCTCGATGATCGCCCGGATCGCCGCCTCGGGGATGGAATCCGCCATAATCCTGTCCCTGAACACACACGCCAAAACGCAGCGCGCCGGCCCCCTGCGGGACCGGCGCGCCCTCATGCCAGTGAAGTCTGGTTCAGACCGGCCCGGGCGGCTGGCGCACCACGGTGCGGTTCGGATCGGCCGAGGCCTGGGTGCCCGGCGGCGGCAAGTTGCCGGCCGGCGGCTGCGCCGTTGTATCCGCCATGGACGCGTCCGGCTCGTCCTCCTTGATGTTCTTCTTGAAGGACTTGATCCCCGTAGCGAGGTCGCCCATCAGCCCACTGATCTTGCCGCTGCCGAAGAGCAGCAACACGACCAGCAGCACGACGAGCCAGTGCCAGATGCTGAACGAACCCATGTGACGCCCCGATATCCTTGCGTGGTTGGCGGGCCTGCGGCCTTCGCACGTTCCGAAGTTGAGACTAGGGCCGCGTTCCACCGGGGTAAACCGGCCCACGCCCATCCCTGTGGAAATCCTTTAAAGGACATGGGACATGAGGCGCCCGGGCGCAATGGGCAGGTGACAATTCCGCCATCCGCCGGATCATTCCGCTGAGGCCCAGCGCCTTTCGGGGTGGATGAAGCCATGGGCCGGGAACACCGTGTTCCCCACCACCCGCGCCGGCGGGTACCACACCCGCACCTCGGACCAGTCGTTCCGCGCCGAGACGTCGATCACTGGCTGGTCCCGCGCCACCCGCCCCTTCAGCCCGCCCGAAGCCCAGTTCGCATGGTCCACCCGGATCTCGCGCGGCCCCACCACGCGGGACACCACCGCCACATGCCCGTCCCGCAGGCGTGAGGTCCGTTGCAGCACCAGCACTGCTCCCGGCCTGGGCCTGACGCTGCGATCGTACCGCCCGGCGGCAACCTCCCACCACTGCCACGCATCCCCGCGCAACTCGATACCGGACCGCTCGCGCGCATAAGGCACGCAGGACTGGTAGCCGGCGCTTGCCTCATACCCATAGCCGGCCGCGATCGGCCCCCGCGTGGAACCGCAGGCCGACAGCGCCGCCCCCGACAGCGCAAGCAGCGCCAGGCGCAGGATCATCCCAGACAAAGCCGAAGCACCCCCTCGGGGCCTCCCCCGAGGCCCTCCCCGGAACCTAGCGCGCCGCCCGCCCCGGTGTCAGCGCCGCAATCGCCCATGGCGCTCGACATCAGGGACGGGCGCAGCGTGGCAATCCATGTCTGCCGGAAGCCGGAGAAGCTCGCGGGCATCCGGGTACGGCTGAAGCAGGCCCCATGAAAAAGCCCGGGGAGAAGGAATTCTCCCCGGCCCCTCATCTTTTTCTTCAGATTCAGGAGTCGTTCAGGCGAGAACGGGCTCGCCCAGGGCCTCGGCGCGGGATGGCACCTCGGCCAGCGGCGCGTCGATACCGGGCGTCCAGGCGCGGCCACCACGCGGGCGCGGCGCGAAATGCGCCCGCAAGGCCCGCGTCCCCTCGATCCGGGCGACGTCGAACATCCGCCATCCCTCGCCAGGATCATCCGGCCCGCGCGCCAGCCCAGCCGTCTGCCAGGTCAGCAACCCCACCTTTCCCGTGCCCATCCGCCCGATCGCATGCGGATGCACCACGCGCCACGCGCCGCCATACAGCAACTCAAGCGCGCGCCGTTCCCGCACCGCCCGCGACAGGCGGGCGACACGGCGGCGAAGCTTTCTGGGAAGGGGCGGGGACGCATCGGCGCGAAGCCCCGCAAGGGTCTGGCGCATTCACCCCACATGGGCACTAGGGCGCTGATTTTAAACCTTGATCACCCCTCCGGCGAGGCAATTCGTTGCGAAGAAGATATGCTCTTTACAGCCCTCAGGACCATGCCCATCCAGGCTGCCGCATGGCACACACAGCTCAGCCCTTCCGGCGCAGCAGGAACAGCGCCTGCTCCCCGAACAGGTTCGCCAGCCGGATGCTGCGCCGCCATGGCGCCCGCCGCCCATGCTCGTCCACCGCCAGCCAGCCATCCACCGCGTAGCCGTCCTGCTCGCACAGCACCATGAAGTCGAGCAGCGTGCAGGGATGGATGTTCGGCGTCTCGTACCAGGGCCGGTTCCAGGTATCCGTGTCCGGCATCCGCCCCGTTGACAACAGCTTCCACCGGATCTGCCAGTGCCCGAAATTCGGGAAGGAGACGATCGCATGCGTGCCGATGCGTAGCATCTGCCGCAGCACCTCTCGCGGCCTCTCCACCGCCTGCAGCGTGCGCGACAACACGACATAATCGAAGGCCGCATCGGGGTAATGCGCCAGGTCCGCATCCGCATCGCCATGGATCACGGCCAGCCCCGCCGCCACGGCGCGCGTCGCCTCCGCCATGTCGATCTCAATGCCGCGCGCATCCGCGCCCTTCTCGCGCGTCAGATGCTCGATCAGCTCCCCGTCGCCGCAGCCGATGTCCAGCACCCTCGCGCCATCCGGGATCATCTCGGCAATCAGCCGCAGATCCAGCCGCATGTTCTTCGCGACGTAGCGAATGGGCTCCTTCGGCTTCATCCCCATGGTCAGACCCCCGCCGCCTCGGCCGAGCCGCGGAGGAACCCGCCCAGCGCCGCATGGAACTCCGGCTCATCCAGCAGGAAGGCGTCGTGCCCCTTGTCGCTCTTCAACTCGATGAAGGAGACCCGCGCCGCCGCCCGATTCAGGGCCCGCGTGATCGCCCGGCTCTCCTCCGTGGGGAACAGCCAGTCCGAGGAGAAGGAAGCCACGAAGAAGCGCGTCTTCGTCCCTTTGAAAGCCAGGGACAGGTCCCCCCCGCAATCCGCCGCCAGGTCGAAGTAATCCATCGCCCGCGTGATGGTCAGATAGGAATTGGCGTCGAAGCGCCGGATGAAGGTGCTGCCCTGGTGGCGCAGATAGCTCTCGACCGCGAAGACATCCTCCAGGAAGGTCACCGCCTTCGCCCCCTGCAGCCGCCGCCCGAACTTCCGCGTCAGCGCGCTTTCGGAGAGATAGGTGATATGCGCCACCATGCGCGCGACGGAGAGCCCCTGCGCCGGCAGCCGCCCTTCCTTCCAATAGGCGCCCCCGCACCAGTCCGGATCGGCATGGATCGCCGCGCGCCCCACCTCATGGAAGGCGATGTTCTGCGCCGAATGATAGGACGCGGTTGCGATCGGCGCGCAGGCGAAGACGGCCTCCGGATAAGTCGCCGCCCATTGCAGCGCCTGCATCCCACCCATCGAGCCGCCGACCACCGCCAGCAGCCGCTCGATCCCCAGATGCTCCACCAGCCGCTTCTGCGCCCGCACCATGTCGCGGATGGTCACGGAGGGAAAATCGATCCCCCAGGGCCGCCCCACCCCGCGCCCCTCGGCATCCGTCATCTCCTCGCGTGGCCCGGTGCTGCCCATGCAGCCCCCCAGCACATTCGCGCAGATCACGAAGAACCGGTCCGTATCCACCGGCAGGCCCGGCCCCACCAGATTGGACCACCAGCCCGGCCTGCCGGTCACTGGCTGCGTCTCGGCCACATACTGGTCGCCGGTCAGCGCGTGGCAAACCAGCACGGCATTGCTGCGGGCCTCGTTCAGCGTCCCATAGGTGCGGTAGGCCACCGCCAGCGGCGCGATGGTCATACCGCAATCCAGCATCAGCCCGTCCTGGAATACGGCCCGCTGATGGTCCACCGCCGGCAGGGGAACGACCTCGTTCATGGCCCGGAGCATTAGGAGCCCAGCCGCAGCCGGGCAAGGCAGACTGATGCGGCCTTCCCCCCGGAACCCCACCTTCCTGGCGGATGGGCCCGAAAGAGGCGCCTTCCGAGCCACAGGCGCAACAGCCTGCCTTGGCGCCTTGACGCGGGGGCGCTAGACCCCCCTGAACCTCATGTCCGACCCAGCCCTCACCGATTCCGCCGTCATGCAGCCCGCCGCGCTCGCCGCCGCCCGCGCCGAGTTCGACGCCATCGATGATGCCGTGCATGACCTTCTGATGCGCCGCGCCGCGCTCTCCGCGCAGCTCGCGGCTCAGGGCATGAAGGCCGGCGGCGCCAGCTTCCGCCCTGGCCGGGAGGCGATGATCCTCCGCCGCCTCTTCGCCCGCCACAAAGGCCCCATGCCGCGCGCGACCGTGGCGCGCCTCTGGCGCGAGGTGATCGGCTCCTCCCTGCGGCTGCAATCCGCCTTCTCCGTCGCGACCATGGCGGGGTCCGAGCATCTGTCCCGCGGCCATTTCGGCCTGGACACCCCGCTCCGCACCTATGCCGCCCCCGCCCGCGTCCTCGCCTCTCTCTCGGCCGGCGAAGCCTCGGTGGCCATTCTCCCCTCCCCCGCGGATGGAGAGCCGCCCGAGGCCGCCTGGTGGATCAGCCTGGATGCCCCGCGCCTGCAGGTGGTCGCCGCCCTGCCCTTCCTGATGCAGCCCGGCCAGCTCCTGCCCAGCGCCATGGTGATCGCCCGCTTCGCCGCCGACGCCACCCCGCGCGACCGCGGCCTGATCCGGCTGGAGCGCGCGCCCAACACCTCGCGTGATGCCCTGCTCTCGGCCCTCACGGCCGCCGGCCTGTCCCCGCTGCGCCTCATCCTCTCCGCCGACGGTCTGCATGCCCTGGCCGAAGTGCAGGGCCTGATCGACCCTGCCGATTCCCGCCTCGCCTCCCTCGCCGCGCTTCGCCCCGCCGCCATCGGCGGCTATGCCGAGCCCGAGCCCGACGAGCCCATCACCGAAACCGCCTGACCCCGATGCGGGGCCGCTTCGCCCCGAAGGACCATGCCTATGCCCGTGACGCCCCGCCCCTCCATCCTCGCGGTCGAGCCCTATGTGGGCGGCGAGTCCAAGGTTCCGGGCGTGAACCGGATCGTGAAGCTCTCCTCCAACGAGGGGCCCTTCGGCCCGCCCCCGGCCTCCGTCGCCGCCGTCGCCGAGGCCGCCCGCGAAGCCCATCGCTACCCGGATGGCGGCGCCACCGCGATCCGCGAGGCCATCGGCCGGCACCATGGCCTGGACCCCGCCCGGATCGTCGTCGGCAACGGCTCGGATGAGCTGCTCGCCCTCCTCA
The DNA here is from genome assembly GCF_025791835.1 of Roseomonas xinghualingensis. Classification (GTDB taxonomy): domain Bacteria; phylum Pseudomonadota; class Alphaproteobacteria; order Acetobacterales; family Acetobacteraceae; genus Roseomonas; species Roseomonas xinghualingensis. The sequence continues at coordinate 252,166 of NZ_JAOXLP010000001.1, read as the reverse complement.
TCCTCGCCTATGGCGGCGAGGGGACGGAGCTGGTCATGTCCGCCCATGGCTTCCTGATGTATGAGCTGAGCGGCACCTGGGCCGGCTCGCGCGTCATCAAGGTGCCCGAGAAGAACCTGATGGCCGATGTGGACGACCTCATCGCCGCCTGCGGCCCGCGCACCAGGCTCGTCATCCTGGCCAATCCGAACAACCCCACCGGCGCCCTGCTGCCGCAGGGCGAGGTGAACCGCCTGCGCGCCGGCCTGCGCGAGGACATCCTGCTGATCCTCGACAGCGCCTATGCCGAATATGTCGAGGATCCGGATTACGATCCCGGCCAGGCCCTGGTGGATGCCGGCAACAACACGGTGATGACCCGCACCTTCAGCAAGGTCTGGGGTCTGGGCGGCATGCGCCTCGGCTGGGCCTATGGCCCCGCCAATGTCATCGACGTGCTGAACCGCGTCCGCGGCCCCTTCAACGTCTCCGCCCCCGCCATGGCCGCCGGCATCGCCGCCCTTTCCGAGCCCGACTGGGTGAAGAAGAGCGTCGCCCATAACACCGAATGGCGCGGGCGCATGACTGAGGGGCTGTCGAAGCTCGGCATCAAGGTCCATCCCAGCCACGGCAACTTCCTGCTCGCCGATTTCGGCGATGCCGCGAAGGCCAAGGCCGCCGACGCCCATCTCCGGTCGCGCGGCCTGATCGTCCGCGCCGTCGCCAGCTACAACCTGCCCAACTGCCTGCGCATCACCATCGGCACGGCCGAGGAATGCCAGATGGTCCTGGATGCCCTGACGGATTTCCGCCATGGCTGACGCCCCGCTCTTCAACCGCCTCTGCATCATCGGCCCCGGCCTTGTCGGCTCCTCCATCCTGCGCGTCGCGCGGGAGCGGGGCGACATCGCCGGCACGCTCGTCGCCAGCGCGCGCAACCAGCACACGCTGGACCGCGTGCGAGAGCTCGGCATCGCCGATGTGGTCGAGGCCGACGCCGCCAAGGCCGTCGAGGGCTGCGACGGCGTGATCCTCTGCGTGCCCGTCGGCGCCTATGCCGGGGTGATGGCCAACATCGCCCCGCATCTCGCCCCGGGCTGCATCCTCAGCGATGTCGGCTCCACCAAGAGCAGCGTGCTGCGGGACCTCACGCCGCTGCTGCCGGAGGGTGTCCACCTCATCCCCGCCCATCCCATGGCGGGCACCGAGCATTCCGGCCCCGATGCCGGCTTCGCGGAGCTGTTCAAGGGCCGCTGGTGCATCATCACCCCGCCTCCCGGTGCCGATCCGGAAGCACTCGCGAAAATCCGCACCCTATGGGAGCGCGCGGGTTCGATGATCGAGACCATGGACGCCGCGACCCATGACAAGGTCGTCGCCATCGTCTCGCACCTGCCGCATCTGATCGCCTTCACCATCTGCGGCACGGCGGACGACCTGGCGCAGGAGACGCGGGAAGCCGTGCTGCGCTTCGCCGCCTCCGGCTTCCGCGACTTCACTCGCATCGCCGCCAGCGACGTGGACATGTGGCGCGACATCTTCCTGAACAACCGCGAGGCCGTTCTGGAAATGCTCGCCCGGCTGACGGAGGACGCCCAGGCCTTTGGCCGCGCCATCCGCTGGGGCGAGGCCGGCTTCATCGAGGACCGCATCCGGCGCGGCCGCAAGATCCGCCGCTCCCTGATCGAGATGAAGCAGGCCTGAAGAAGCGACGCTGGCCGGGCACCGCGCCCGGCCAGCACGCAGGCATCAGCTCTTGAACGAAACCCGCTCGTTCTCGCCGCCCTTTGGCGACTTGCCCGTTACGGTCGCCTTCACATATCCGAAGGCATGCACGAGCGTGGAGGACGGGCTGTCCCAGTACTCCGCCCCGGTCATCTCTACGGCGATCAGCGCGATGGACGGATCCTCCGGCCCACCCGGGAACCAGGCCTTCATCGGCGCGGACCACAGCTCCTTCTGTTTCGCCACATCCCGCAGCACCCGCGCCTTGCCGGATACCGAGACATAGCTCTGCTTGGACGGATCGGCATAGGAAAGCAGCACGCGGTCATTCGCGCCGATTTCCTCTGTCTTCTCCGTCGCGTTCTTCGAGAAGAACCACAGCGTCTTCCCATCCCCATCAAGCCCGGCCGCCACCATCGGGCGCCCACGCAGCTTGTCGCCATCGCCATGCGTCACCAGGACAGCGGTCTGCACGTCCTTGATCATCTCACGCACCTTGGCGCGCTGCTCGTGCTCGGTCTGGGCTTCCGCCATGACACTCTTCTCCGCTGACTGGATCAGGCGAAGGAACGGCTCCACGCTGCCCCGGTTGCTCCTTCCGGGGCTTGGCGGCAGCCCCTTCCCACTCTCTCCGCCGGCGGCCCCGTACTCCATCATCCCGCGCGGCGCGAAACCGCAGGGCTTCCCCCGCGGCACGAATTTCCGCGAAGCTGCCGCGGCCTTCAGCGAAAAGCGGGAATCCGTCGGCCGCTGAAGCGCATCACCGCACGCCCCTTGGAGGAAGCCAGGACCGATGACCCAGCCGCGCGACCGCGCCCCGTTCTCCGCCATCGTGGACCGCCCGCCGCTGAAGCTGCCCGGCGGTGCCCGCGTCGTGGTCTGGACCATCGTGAACCTTGAGGTCTGGGACATCGGCGGCCCCATGGCCCGCCAGGCCCTTCCTGCCCCCACCGGCCAGGTGCTGCTTCCCGATGTCGCCAACTGGTCCTGGCACGAATACGGGATGCGCGTCGGCTTCTGGCGCTTCCACAGGCTCTACGAACGCCTGGGCATCCGCCCCACCCTCTCCATCAACGCCCGCGTCTGCGACGATTACGAGCGCGTTGCCGCCGCCTGCCGCGATTCCGGCTGGGAGTTCATGGGCCATTCCTGGCAGCAGGGCCCGATCCACAAGGAGCCGGACCAGCGCGCCATGATCCACCGCTCCATGGATCGCCTCGAAGCCTTCACCGGTAAGCGCCCCGTGGGGTGGCTGGGGCCCGGCCTCACCCAGACGCTCGAAACCCCCGAACTCCTGGCCGAAGCCGGGGTGCAATATATCGGCGACTGGGTCTGGGACGACGAACCCTGCGAGATCGCCACCGTCCATGGCCCGCTCGTCACCCTGCCCTACACGGTGGAGCTGAACGACATCCCCACCATGATCGTGCAGCACCACGAAAGCCCCTATTGGGCCACGCGCTGCAAGGACAGCCTCGATCGCCTCCACATGGAGGGCGCCGAACGCGCGAAGATCATGGCCATCTCCATCCACCCCTACATCTCCGGCCAGCCCCATCGCATCCGCTATCTGGAGGAGGTCTATGACTACGCAGGTGGCAAGGAAGGCGTGGTCTTCATGAATGGCGAGGAAATCCTGGACTGGTACCGGTCCGCCAGAACGGCCTAGCTTGGCCGGGAGGCAGAGCCTCCCGGATTCAGCGGCTCACCCGCACCACGATCTTGCCCCGTACATGGCCGGACATGCTGAGCCGCAGCGCCTCCGCTCCCTGCTCCAGCGGAAAGACCTGCGCGACGGGAACGGTCAGCCGCCCCTCATCCGCGAAGCGGGCGAGCTGCGCCAGATCCTCGCCGTTCGGCCGCACCCAGGCATAGAGCCCGCCGCTTCCCGCCACCGAGGGATCCACGATGGAGCCGTGCCGCCCGGAAGGCGCCAGCACCGCCCGGGTGACATCCAGCACCCCGCCCACGAAGTCCGCCACCACATCCACGCCGCCCGGCGCAAGTTTCCGGACACGCTCCGCCAGCCCCTCCCCATAGGTCACGGGCTCGATTCCGAAGGAACGGAGGAATTCATGGTTTCTCTCCGAGGCCGTCCCGATCACCCTGGCCCCCAGCGCCCTGGCGATCTGCCCGCCCAGTATGCCTACCCCGCCCGCCGCGGCATGGATGAGGACCACCTCCCCCTCCTTCAGCCCAAGGCGCCGGAGGAGCTGGTAAGCGGTGAGCCCCGCCAGTGGCAGCCCCGCGGCCTGGTCCCAGTCCAGGCTCGCCGGCTTGCGCGCCACTGACAGCACCGGCACCGGGATGAATTCCGCGAAGCTGCCGTCGCGGATGATGCGCTTGCGCGCATAGGCCATGACCTCGTCGCCCGGCCGGAACTCTGGCGCATCGAAGCCCACGCTCTCGACCACACCGGCCACGTCCCAACCCGGAATGGCCGGAAAGAAGGTCTGCATGACGGCATCGAGACCGCCCGCCATGATCTTCCAGTCCACCGGATTGACCGCCGCGCTGCGCACCCGGATCAGCACCTCGCCCGGCCCCGTCTTTGGCATGGGCAACTCCGCCTGCCGCAGGATCTCGGGTTCCCCATAGCGGTCGAAGATCATCGCCTTCATGATGGCCTCCTCAAAGCAGCGGCACCGACCCTTCAACGGCCACGGACCGCCGAGGTTCGAAAGCCTTCACCGGCTCCAGGCGCAGCCACGGGGCGGTTCAACCCGCCAGCGGAAAGCAGATCCGCGCGAATTCGGCGCTCGCCAGGTTCTTCTCCTTCGCTTCCACCTCGATATCCGCCCAGGCGAGATGCCGTGCCGCCCATGCCGCATGGGGCCGGTTCCACAGCCGCGCCGCATGGGCCCGCAGATCCCGCGCCGAGGCCCCTGCCCCGATCAGCGCCGCGCGGTCCGGCAACACATCCGGGTCCTGCCCCGCCACCAGATCCGGCTTCGGCGCGCTGATATGGATGATCGGCCGCACGCCGCGCCAGGATGCCTCGATCGGCCCCATCCGTGGATCGTCCGGCTCCAGATACTCCCCCGTCACCACCCAATGATGGTGCAGGTCCAGCACGATTGGCAGTTCCCCGGCCAGCGGCAGCAGATCATCCAGCCCATAGGCCGTTTCCTCATTCTCCACCGTCAGCAACCCGCGCGCATCCGCTGAAAGCAGCCGCAGCCCTTCGCGGAATCCCTCGATCCCCGCCGCGCGCCCGCCCGCATGGACATTGATATGCGCGCCATGCGGATGCCATCCGCCCGCGAGCCCCAGCAGGCGCATCACCTCGGTATGGTATTCGATATCCGCGACGGCCGCCCGGCGCGTGCTCTCCCGCTCTGTCGCCAGCACCGTGTACTGCCCGGGATGCATCGAAAGCCGCACCCCGCCCCGCCTCGCCGCCTCCCCGGCCGGCGCCAGGCTCGTCTCCGTCACCCGGCGCAGCGCCGGATCGTCATACAGGGGCCGGATGGCCGCATGGCTGTAGGCCGGCAGAACATTGCTCGCCATCCGCATGGCGCGCTGCCCTTCCGGCAGCCGCGCCGTGCGCGTGATCTGCGCCAGCAGCGTCTCGCCATTCGTTCGCACCAGCCCGATCAGCTTCTCGATGGCCGCCTTGCGCTCCATCTTCTGCAGCGCAGTCACCGTGGTGTCGCGCAGGTTGAGCGCGCCCTGCTCCTTCGCGGAGAGTGACGGGTCCAGCCACTGGCAGACCCAGGCGATGCGCGGCGTGCTCATGCGGGCAGGAACGGGCCAGCGCGCCCCGGGTTCGCGGTTCAGCGCCTCCCCACACGGGATTGCCAGAAGCCCGCCAACGCCCCCAGCACGGCACCGACGAGGACGCTGATCCCGATGTCCCCGACTTCGCGCGACCCGGCGAGCGGCCCGAAGAAGGTAAAGGCAAGCGCGGCGGGCCAGAGGATCAGGGCCAGGCGCCGCGCGCGCGGGCCGCCGCGCAGGATGTGGTAGGCCGCCAGGAAACTCGGCAGCCAGTAGGGCGCATTCTTGAGAAGGGCGTAGAGCGCCAGCCCCAAGCTAGCTCCCCTCCGCCGGCACCGCCCGCGGCCGCCCCTTCTCGTCCAGCGCCACGAAAGTGAAGGCCGCCTCCGTCACCCGCTCCCGCAGGTCCGAATGCCGCTCGCGCCGCCAGGCCTCCACCTGGATGCGCAGCGAGGTCCGCCCCACCGACAGGATCCGCGCATAGAGGCTCACCTCGTCCCCCACATGCACGGGCAGGTGGAAGGTCATCGCCTCCACCGCCACCGTCGCGCAGCGTCCCCGCGCCCGGCGGGACGCCGCATTCCCCGCCGCCAGATCCATCTGCGCCATCAACCAGCCGCCGAAGATGTCACCGGCCGGATTGGTGTCGGCCGGCATGGCGATGGTGCGGATCATCGGCGCCATCTCGGGCGCCTGGGGCGCGTTGTTCACCTCAGGTCGCCGTCCTGCTCGTCCTGCTCGGCCTCGGCACGCGGCCCGAGGTCCCGCGCCACCTCCGGGCGCCGCATCAGCGCATCGATATGCATCGCGTGTTCCAGCGCCGTGTCCGCCTGGAAATGCAGCTCCGGCGCGAATTTCAACCGTACGGAACGCGCCACCTGCGTGCGCAGCTCCGGCTGGTTCTCGCGCAGCAGCGTGAGCAGCGCCTTGTCCGCCGTCGCGCCCAGGCGCGAGACGAACACGGTCATGTGCCTCAGGTCCGGGGAGGCGCGCACCTCCGTCACGGTCACCCGCGCATCGGCGAGTTCCGGATCATGCAGGTCCCCACGCGCGAAGACGCCGGAGAGCGCGTGCCGCACCTCCTCCGCCACGCGAAGCATGCGCTGGGAGGGAGCGGCGGTCTTGCTTTTGTGTTTGGGCATTGGCTGAAGCCTTGAAAAGCGTCCGCCGCGCCCGGCTTTCACCAGGCGCGGCGGGATCAAACCCGAAGTTGGAAGGCGCGGATCAGTCCGCCGCCACCGTCTCCGTCTCGTAGCACTCGATCTGATCGCCGACGCGGATGTCGTTATAGTTATGGAAGGACATGCCGCATTCGTAGCCGTTCGCGACCTCCTTCACGTCATCCTTGAAGCGACGCAGCGTGGAGAGCGTGCCCTGGTGGATCACGACGCCGTCGCGCAGCAGGCGCACGCCGGCACCGCGCTTCACGACCCCCTCGGTCACGCGGCAGCCCGCGATGTTGCCAAGGCGCTTGACCTCGAAGACCTGCAGGATCTGCGCGTAGCCCAGGAACTTCTCGCGCTGGATCGGGGCGAGCTTGCCCTTGACCAGCTTCTCGATGTCGTCGGCCACCTCGTAGATGATCGAGTAGTAGCGAATCTCGACGCCATCCCGCTGCGCCAGCTCCCGCGCCTGCACCGTGGCACGCACGTTGAAGGCGATGACCACGGCGTTGGACGCCTTGGCCAGCTGGATGTCGCTCTCGGTGATCTGGCCGACCGCCGAGTGCAGCACCCGCACCCGCACCTCTTCGCGCGAGAGCTTGGCAAGGGTGACGCCGAGCGCCTCCGCCGAGCCCTGCACGTCGGCCTTGACGACGACGGCCACCTCCTTCTGCTCACCCGCCTGGATGCGGGCCAGCATGTCGTTCAGCGTACCGCGCGCGGCGCCGGCGGCAGCCGCCTGCTTCTCGCGCAGCTTGCGCTGACGGAACTCGGTGATCTCGCGCGCCCGCGCCTCCTCCTCCACCGCGACGAAGGTCTCGCCCGCGGAGGGAACGCCGGTCAGGCCCAGGATCTCCACCGGCTCGGAAGGCTCCGCGCCCGTGAGCTGGATGCCCATGTCGTCGATGATCGCACGCACGCGGCCCCATTCGGCACCCGCCACCACGATGTCGCCCTGGTTCAGCGTGCCCTTCTGCACGAGAACCGTCGCCACCGGGCCGCGGCCCTTGTCGAGCTTGCTCTCGATCACCGTACCCTCGGCCGCCCGGTTCGGGTTGGCCTTCAGGTCCAGGATCTCGGCCTGGAGGATGATCGCCTCCAGCAGCTTGTCGAGGTTCGTGCCCTTGACCGCGGAAACCTGGATCTCCTGCACGTCGCCACCCAGGGACTCCACCACGACCTCATGCTGCAGCAGTTCCTGCCGCACGCGGTCGAGGTTCACCCCCTGCTTGTCGATCTTGTTCACGGCCACGATCATCGGAACATTCGCCGCGCGGGCGTGCTTAATCGCCTCCACCGTCTGCGGCATCACGCCGTCATCGGCAGCCACGACCAGCACCACCATGTCCGTCACCGAGGCACCGCGGGCGCGCATGGCCGTGAAGGCCTCGTGGCCCGGGGTGTCGATGAAGGTCACGCGGTCGCCCGACGGGATCTGGATCATGTAGGCGCCGATATGCTGGGTGATGCCACCCGCCTCGCGGCCCGCCACATCCGTCTTCCGCAGCGCGTCCAGCAGGCTGGTCTTGCCATGGTCGACATGGCCCATGATGGTCACGACCGGCGGGCGCGGCTCCAGCGCCTCCTCGGCGTCAACCTCGCCCTCCAGGCCCTGCTCCACGTCGCTCTCGGACACGCGGCGCACGCGGTGACCGAACTCGGTCGCCACCAGCTCCGCCGTGTCGGCGTCGATGGACTGGGTGATCGTCGCCATCACGCCCATGCGGAACAGCGCCTTCACCACCTCGCCAGCGCGGGCCGCCATACGGTTGGCCAGCTCCTGCACGGTGATGACATCCGGGATGATCACGTCGCGAACGACGCGCTCCTGGCCCGACCGAAGCCGCGCCAGTTCCGCCTGACGCCGCTCGCGCTCACGCGCACGCCGCACCGAGGCGAGGCTGCGCCCGCGGTCGTCATCACCCTCGATCGCCGCCTGGACGTCGATCCGGCCTTCGCGCTTCCGGTCGGCCGGGTTCATGCCCTTCTTGGCAGGGGCCGGCACCGGCTTGCGCGCGGCGAGCGGGGAAGGCCCGCCCAGGCGCCGCGGCGGCGGACGACGGTTCTCGTCCTCCATGCTGCCGGGCTGCGGCCCCTCGCCGGGACCACGCGGACGCAGGGAAAGCTTCGCGGCGCCACCGGCCGGAATGTTGCTCGGAACCGGGCCGGGTCGGCGTGCCGCCAGCGGGGCGCCGGCGCCCTGGCCGCCAGGACCACCCGCGCGCGGGCCGAAGCCACCGGGACCACCGGGACGCGAGGTGTAGCCGCGATCTCCGCCGGGACCACCGGCCGGGCGCGAGGTATAGCCACGGTCGCCACCAGGGCCACCGGCCGGGCGCGCGGTGTAGCCACGGTCACCACCGGGGCCACCAGCCGGGCGGGCGGTATAACCACGGTCGCCACCAGGGCCACCGGCCGGACGCGAGGTGTAGCCACGATCACCGCCGGGACCACCGGCCGGACGCGAGGTGTAGCCACGATCGCCACCGGGACCACCGGCCGGGCGAGGCGCGTAGCCACGATCGCCGCCACGGTCGTCACGGCCCACATAGCCGCCACGGTCACCACCATCCCGGCCCTGATAGGGCGTGCGGGCCGGCGGGGCGGCGCGCGGCGCCTCCGGCTGCGGGGCCGGGCGCGCGGCCGCGGGGGCCGGAGCCGGCGCGGGCTCCTCGCGGGGTGCCGCCGGGGGAGCCTCGGCGGCACGCTTGGCCTCGGCGGCGGCGCGGCGCGCGGCCTCCTCCTCCTGCTGGCGGGCCTCGGCGGCACGCTGGGCGGCCTCCTCGGCGGCGCGGCGCTCTTCCTCGGCGCGGCGCGCGGCCTCCTCGGCGGCGGAACGCACCATCAGCGCCTGGCGCTCACGCTCCTGGCGCTGCCGCTCCGCCTCCTGGCGGCGCATTTCCTCCAGCACGCGCAGGCGATTGGCCTGCTCGCCCTGGGTCAGCGGGCGGGTGCCCACCGGGGCTGGGCCACCGGCGCGCGGGCCGGCGGCGCGCTGCGGGCCACCGGCACGGGGGCCGGCCGCCTGCGGGCCGGCCGGGCGCGGCGAAGCACCGCCGGCAGCCACCGGCGCTGCACCGGGGCCGCCCGCCCGCTTCTTCACCACCTCGACCTGCACGGTCTTGCTGCGGCCATGGCTGAAGGACTGGCGCACGCTGCCAGCCTGCTCGGTCTTGCCAAGCTCCATCCGCCCACCGGGCCGAAGCGAAAGCCGCCCCTTGCCCTGATCCTGTCCGTTCTCGTCGCTCATCTGTCCGCCCGAATTCGAGCCGTCCGCGTTCAGCTTGCTGTCAGCCACACCGATCTCCAAGGCACCCCGGGACGAATCCCTGGGCACCGGCCGCGCCATTCCGGCCGGCCCATCATCCATTATCGCGCTACAAGGAGCGCGTATCCTGCGGGTCGCGCCAAGGGCGCGGTCCCATGGGGCAGACAGGATCGGATCCCCGCACCCCGTCGCCGTCTGGCCGACTAGCGGCTCATCGCTCTTGCGTCACTGGCACGGCCGGCTCCCCTTCGCGCCGAGGGCGCGCTCCCTGCCTGCCGCCCTTTCCGGACGCCGGGCCTCGGCCAGCCCGGGAGGAATCCCCCCGGGAGGCACCGTCATGGCCGCCCTCATCCGGACGGCCCGCATGGCCCGCCCCGGAGGGACGAGCCGCTTTCGCACCATATGGCGATGCCGGGGCTCCGGTGCCAGAACCCTTCCGGTTCCGCCCCCTGCTCCGCTCGCCACCGCGCGCATCCTCTTCGCCAGGCCCGGTCTGCAGCAGCCCGGCAAGCCGTGCGGCTTCCCGAAGAATGCCTTCGGCCAGCCGCCCAGACGCCACCGCCACATGCACCGCGTGATCGCGCCCGAACACCGCACCCAGCTCCGCCGCCTCCAACGCCGTGACGACGGGAACCCCATGGCTTCCCACCAGCCTCGAACGCTCGGAAGCGCTTCCATCCGCCGCCTCCACCAACAGGGCGGCGCGGCCGGCCTGAAGCCATTCGCGTGCCTGCTGGAAACCCACCACGGCCTGCCCCGCGCGGCGCGCAAGGCCGACCTGGTCCCGGATGCGCCGCCTGAGTCCATCGACGATCGCCGTGCGAAGGTCGGGGATGGGGTGAACCGGGCCGCGGGCAGCCTTCATGAAGGCGCCACGGGTCAGGGCGCGTTCTAGCACATCGCCGCGCGCACTCAACCACATTCCCCGCCCGGGCATGCGCCCAGCGAGGTCCGGCACCAGGACACGGTCCGGGCCGAGCACGAAGCGGATCATCGTCTCCTTCGGCAGGCTTTCCCGCGTCACCACGCAGCGGCGAAGCGGGCCCTTCTCCTCGGGATCGGGCTGGCCGGGGAGCCCGGCCGCCTCCTCGGGGGCGGCGGCCGGATCGGCCTTAGAATCAGGCCCGGGCGTCGCCGTTCTCCTTGTCATCCTCGGCGGGGGCAGCGGCCTCATCGCCGGAAACCTCCTCGCCAGAAGCTTCCTCACCGGAAGCCTCCTCGTCTTCGGCCGGCTCCTCACCGCTCTCGGCCAGGGCCGCCTCTTCGGCGGCAGCCTGGGCGGCCTCTTCGGCAGCGGCCTGGGCCGCGGCCTCGGCGGCCGCCTGCTCCTCGGGACCGAACCAGCCGGCGCGCTGACGGGCCGCCATGATGATGGCGTTGGCCGTCTCCTCGTCGACGCTGTCCTCGCCGAGGATCTCGATCAGCTCGTCGGCGGCCAGGTCGCCCAGGTCGTCGAGCGTCTTCACGCCCTTCTCACCGAGGGCAACCATCATGGCCGGGGTGAAGCCGCCAGCCTCGCCAACCGCATCCACCACGCCCAGAGCCCGACGCTTCTCGTCCAGCTCCTGGTCGCGGCGCTCCAGGCTGGTCTGGGCACGGCGCTTCAGCTCGGCCGCGACGTTCTCGTCGAAGCCCTCGATCGCGGCGAGTTCCTCGTCATCCGTCTCGATGACCTCCTCCAGCGAGGAGAAGCCCTCTGTCACCAGCAGGCCGGCGATGACGTCATCCACGTCCAGCCCCTCGACGAAGAGGGATGAGCGCTTGCGGAAGTCTTCCTGGCGCCGCTCGGATTCCTCGGCCTCGGTCAGGATGTCCACGTCGTAGCGGGTGAGCTGCGAGGCGAGGCGCACGTTCTGGCCGCGGCGGCCGATGGCCAGGGAGAGCTGGTCGTCCGGCACCACCACCTCAACGCGGCGGCCCTCATCGTCCAGCACCACCTTGCTCACCTCGGCCGGGGCCAGGGCGTTCACGATGAAGGTCGGGGGATCGGGCGACCAGGGGATGATGTCGATCTTCTCGCCCTGCAGCTCCTGCACCACCGCCTGCACGCGCGAGCCGCGCATGCCGACGCAGGCACCGACCGGGTCGATGGAGCTGTCGCGCGAGATCACCGCCATCTTGGCGCGCGAGCCCGGGTCGCGGGCCACCGCCTTGATCTCGATGATGCCGTCATAGATCTCCGGCACCTCCTGGGCGAAGAGCTTCGCCAGGAACCCCGGATGCGTGCGCGAGAGGAAGATCTGCGGCCCGCGCTGCTCCTCGCGCACGTCGTAGATATAGGCGCGTACGCGGTCGCCGTTGCGGAAGGCCTCGCGCGGGATCGTCTCGTCGCGGCGCAGCAGCGCCTCGGCGCGGCCGAGATCGACCATCAGGTTCCCGTATTCGGTCCGCTTCACCACGCCATTGATGATCTCGCCGACGCGGTCCTTGTACTCGTCGAACTGCTTGCGGCGCTCGACCTCGCGCACGCGCTGCACGATCACCTGCTTGGCGGTCTGGGCGGCGATGCGGCCGAAATCGATCGGCGGCAGTGGATCGACGATGAACTCGCCAACCTGGATGCCCGGCTTGATGCGCACCGCGATGCGATGCGGGATCTGCGTCGCCTCGTTCTCGACGGGCTCCTGATCGACCACCTCGGTCCAGCGGGAGAGGCGGACCTCGCCGTTCTTGCGGTCGATGGTGGCGCGGATGTCCTTTTCCTGGCCGTACTTGGCACGGCCGGCCTTGGACATGGCCTGCTCCATCGCCTCGAGCACCTCCTCGCGCTCGATCATCTTCTCGCGGGCCACGGCATCCGCGACCTGGAGAAGCTCGGGGCGGGCGATTGCGACGTCCACGGCCATGAGTTTCAGTTCCTCTCGGAAGGGGGGCGCCAGCGCTTCGGGGCCTTCTTCGGGGCCGCCTCGGCATCGGCGTCATCAGGTTCGGGCAGGGCGGTGGCCGCGATCAGCTCGTCGGTCAGCACCAGCTTGGCGCGGCGGATATTGCCGCGGGGGAGGGTGACTTCTCCGCCCTCTTCCAGCTTCAGGCTGACCTCGTTCTCGTCGGCGGAGAGGATGCGCCCGCGGAAGCGGCGGCGCCCCTCATGCGGGACGATCATCTCCACTATCGCCACCTGGCTGGCGAAGCGCACCCAGTCCTTGGTGCGGGTCAGCGGGCGGTCGATGCCGGCGGAGGAGACTTCGAGGTTCCAGAGGCCGGGGAAGGGATCGTCCACGTCGAGCACGGCGCCGACAGCGTGGCTGATCGCCTCGCAGTCCCTGACGCCGATCAGGCTGCCGTCTGCACGGTCGGCCATGATCTGCACGGTGGGGCGTTCCTTGCCCTGGATCTGCACGCGCACAAGCTCGTAGCCCATCGTCGCCAGTGTCGGCGCGATGGCAGCGGCGATGCGGGCCTCAAGGCCCTCGTGCTGGGGAAGGTCAGATTCCAAAAATAAAAAAAGGCGGCCCGTGAAGGCCACCCCCCTGATACGGCGGATTGTCTTGCATCCGCATATAGCCGCCGCACCAGCCGGTTACAAGCATTAACGCCGACGCCAGATCCACCAGCGGGGGTTGCGGCCTTCACGGATGGCCTTGGCCTCATAGCGGGTGCGGGGCCAGCCCTCGGGGTGTTCGGCGTGGTGCTCCGCGAGCTCGAACAGGTCCTGCGCGCCCATCACCTCGTCCACCCATGCCTGGTAGGTGGGATCGTCGCTGGCGATGCGCCACTCGGCGCCGGGGCGGAGCTTCTGGGCCAGGAGGGGCAGCAGGGCGGGGTGGACGAAGCGGCGCTTGCTGTGCCGGGCCTTGGGCCAGGGGTCGGGGAACATCAGGAAGAGGCGGTCGAGCGACGCGTCGGGCAGGGCCATCAGGAGATGGCGGGCGTCACGCGGCCAGAGGCGCAGGTTGGCTGGGAGGGGGGCGGTGGCTTCCTCGCCCTCGGGGACGAGGTGGGTGAGGAGGGAGCAGAGCCCGTTCTCGAAAACCTCGGAGGCGATGAGGGCTACGCGGGGGTTCTTCGAGGCGAGTTCGAGGGCGTGCTCACCGCCGCCGAAGCCGACCTCGAGCCACAGGGCCTCGGCTTCCAGGGGGAAGGAGGCGCGGGGGGATTCGGGGGTGGCGAGGGTGATGCGGGGGAGGGTTTCCTCCAGCAGGCGCTGCTGGCGGGGGCGCAGGGGATGGCCACGGCGCCGGCCATAGAGGCGGTCCGGGATGCCTTCGGCGGGGGGAGGGGGGCGAGAGGAATCGTAGGCCATGGGTGCGCCGGGGAGGGGAAGGGCCGCCGCGCAGGGGGTGCGGGGCGGCCCTTTCGGGACTGTGGGGAGCAGTCCGTCCGGCCCCGGGGGAAGGGCCGGCCGGGATGGGGGTCCCGGTGAGGGGACCTTAGGTTAACAAGAACAAAACGGCAACCGATTCGTTCCTGTTCTCCTGCTCAGCGGTTGAAGGCGCGCTTCAGCTCGGCGGCCAGGTCGGTGCGCTCCCAGGTGAAGGTGCCCTTTTCGGCATCCGGGGTGCGGCCGAAATGGCCGTAGCTGCTGGTGGGGACGTAGATCGGGCGGTTGAGGTGCAGGTGCTCCCGGATCCCGCGGGGGGAGAGGTTCACCATGTCGCCGATGATGCGGACCAGCTTGGCCTCGTCCACGTCCTTACCGGTGCCGTGCAGGTCGAAATAGATCGACAGGGGCTTGGCCACGCCGATGGCGTAGGAGACCTGCATGGTGCAGCGATCGGCCAGGCCGGCGGCGACGACGTTCTTGGCGACGTAGCGGGCGGCGTAGGCGGCCGAGCGGTCCACCTTCGTGGGGTCCTTGCCGGAGAAGGCGCCGCCGCCATGCGGGGCCGCGCCGCCGTAGGTGTCCACGATGATCTTGCGGCCGGTGAGGCCGCAGTCGCCATCCGGGCCACCGATGACGAAGGTGCCGGTGGGGTTCACGTAGAGCTCATCCTCCGGCGGCATCCAGCCGGGGGGGAGGGAGGTCTCGATGAAGGGGAGGACGAGGGCGCGGACCTCTTCCTGCGTCATGCCTTCGTCGTGCTGGGTGGAGACGACGACGCTGGTGGCGCCGACGGGCTTGCCATCGACATAGCGCAGCGTGACCTGGGACTTGGCGTCGGGCTGGAGGCCCTTGGCGGTGATGTCCTGGTTGCGGCGGGCCTCGCTGATCCGGCGGAGGATCAGGTGGGAGTAGTAGAGGGGGGCCGGCATCAGCTCGGGCGTTTCGCGGCAGGCGTAGCCGAACATGATGCCCTGGTCGCCGGCGCCTTCATCCTTGTTGCCGGCGGCGTCCACACCCTGCGCGATATGCGCGGACTGGGCGTGGAGGTGGCATTCGACGTGGGCGTTGCGCCAGGAGAAGCCTTCCTGGTCGTAGCCGATATCGCGCACCGCCATGCGGGCGGCGTGCATCAGGAGATCGGCCGTGATGTCGGCCGGGCCACGGGTTTCGCCGGCGATGACGATGCGGTTCGTCGTCACCAGTGTTTCGCAGGCGACGCGGGCATAGGGATCGGCCTCGAGGAAGGTATCGAGGACGGTATCGGAGATGCGGTCCGCCACCTTATCGGGGTGGCCTTCGGAGACGGACTCCGAGGTGAAAAGGTACTCGCCCTGGTCGCGCATGGCGTGATTCGGCCTCTTGTCGCGTTGTTGGAAGCCGGGGTCCGGGTTTCCGGGCGGCGCGGTGGTTTCGCAGGGGTGGGAGGGGGGGTCAAGAAGCAGTGTCATTGCGGAATCAGGCAGGCGGGTATGCGCCTGCGGCCTTCCGCGGCCTTCAGGAGCAATCGGCAGGCGCGGAGGAGGGGGATGGCGGCCCGGGTGAGGGGCCGATTCAGAATGCGGCGGACCGCGCGATGGACGAGTTCGGACAAATCCGGATCGGGGAGCATCCAGGAGGGGCCGGGCAGGGCGTTTCTCATGCCCAGGCGGCGGGCGAGGGTGAGGGCGGGGATGCCGAGGATGCGATAGGTGCGGCGATGGGCGGCCACGATCCAATCGGCGATTGATTTCAGATGTTTCGGGGCGCGGCGCTTCGCGACCAGGGTGAGGAGGCGGGACCAGACGCCCATGCGGGCCCAGCGGCGGAACTGGCGGTGCAGCGTATCCGTGCGGGTGTGGGCGCTGCGAAAGCTGGTCCAGGGGATTGTGGTGGTGACGAACTGGAAGATGGCATCCAGCCGCGCGCGGGGGTTGGCGATGGGGCGGCCGGCGCCAGTGAGAGGGAGGTGGGGGGCGAGGGCGGCCCACTCGGCGTCGGAGAGGGGGGACCAGGGGCGGGAGTGGGACATGGGGTGGGGCTCCCTGGAAAAATTCCCCTTACACAGGATGCATACCCAATATCAAGGAATTTATACCTTACAAGAGGGAACCTTAAGCCCCGGAATCGACTCGCGTAGCCGAAGCCCTGCTTAGAGGGCAGGCCGGCACAGCTAGCCGGCAAGCTGTCGTTCGCTCGGGGCATATGCCGGACGGCAATATTCCGCAAATAAACTTCTAAAGTCCGCCTGCCCGATGACGGCAAGGTAATTTTAATCCCCATCAATTGCTTTGTGTTACTGAATGCAACAAACTAGCAAAGTGAACCATGCGGAGAATCGCGTGTCGAAGTTTAAGGTTGCTGGTGGTCAGGCTGATTTAGCCAAAAAAAAGCCTGCTATTACACTAAAAAAATTCCGCGAGTTGGTGTTAAGGAATCGCTGGCAGATAATGTCAGATCTCAGGGTGCACAAAAGCTATGAAGAACAAATATCCCTCGATTTCTCATTCAACATCAATGATTCGACCAAAGAGGAATATGGCACCTTCAGCATAACAGCCAACATCGACCTCTCAGAAAATTACTATTATCTATTTGACGTACACGAGGAAGATTTTGGAATCTTCTTGGGTGAGTATGAGGACAATAAGCCAATTCTATACAAAACCCCCAACATCGGCGGATCTTTGAAAATTGAACAGATTATATTACAGCCCCTTGAACGTACGGTCACATTGAATGGAATCCTAAAATCAAGCTACAAGACCGTACTAAAGAACGATATTATTGCGGTCCTGTCCATTGACGGACTAAAAAACAATGACGTCCCTGGCGAGTTTTTTCTCGAAACGATAGGAGAAGCTCTCGCGCTTCGCACCGAAAAACGCCTCAAGCAAGCATATTTCACATACCTGACCGCCATCGATAGCCAAACAAACTTTCACTTGCGTGATTTATTTATGTACTCGGAATTAAAAGATCTTAAGCGCATGGAACTATCTGACAAGTTCCGCCTCAACCTCAAACGCTTTATCTCTAACAACGAGATCGAAAAAGTCCCATTGATATCTAGGCTCCTTCAGTTATTCAATGAACATTTTGCCACAAGGAATGCGATCGCGCACGGCATCAAGCGCATCAACGTAACAGCCTCAATGATCGAAGATATCGAATTTCTTTTTCTGTGTGTAGAGATGATCGCGAACTGTCAAAGCGCTGAATTGCCTCGTATAGTTGATGATTATAAATTACTGAGCTAATTTCTTGGTTCCGAGCTTGTTCTAACCGTCGACAGAAGTATTCAGTGGCCATGTCCCGCACGCGTTACAATCGCGCCTTAATGCGCGCAGCATCACACGCGTTTCTAATATAAATGCACTTTACACTCCAACACGCGAGCCGCCAGCGCAGATTGCTTTGACAAAGCTCAATAACGCGGCGGAGGTGGAAGGGTCTGGTAGGCTGACTTAGTAGCGTTCTCAAGCCATTTCTTAGATCTCGATCGGTATATCGTGGTGGAGCATGGAGACAAATAAGGAGACCGGATCAAAATAAATCTGGATTGGGTTAGGCATTCCCAGGTACCGCTGATGATAGCTGCTTGTGATCATAGTGCAGCCGAAAGCTGACATTTTGCTCTCTGCCAATACCGTACACGGCTCTTTTTGAGTGCGCGGGGTCTGGGGAGCGCGGTCGCTCCCCAGCGGGGGCCGGGGGCGGCGCCCCCGGGGCTGTCAAGCGAGGATAAAGGGCGCCCCGCTTTCGGTGCAGACTGCCCTCACTTCTTCCACCAGTGTCTGCACGATGGGAATTCCATCCCACTGACGCTGTTCGGTAACATCGTGCTCCGGGTCACCAGGGATGAGGACAGGGTAGGCAGGATCAGCAGGGGTGTTGCCCCGCATGCGGGCGAGGAGGTCTTCGAGGTCATTCTGGAAGTCCTCGCGCTCGCGGAAGGCGGTGGGGTCCAGCACGAGGAAGAAGTGGCCGGTTTCGCGCATGGCGTTGGGGGAACCGGTGAGGGTGGCGCAGAGGATTTCGACCATCAGGGCGAGGCCGTAGCCCTTGTGGGCGCCGAGTTCACGGGTGCCGCCGAGGGGGGCGAGGCGGCGGGCCTCGAAGGCCTTCTGGGAGTCGGTTTCGGGGCCGCCCTGTTCATCGATGGCCCAGCCGGCGGGGAGGGGCTTTCCGGCGCGGCGGGCGATGTTGACCTTGCCGTAGGCGACGGTGGTGGTGGCCATATCCAGCAGGACGGGGCGGGCCTTGTCCCTGGTCGGCACCGCGAAGGCGAGGGGGTTGGTGCCGAGGGCGGGCTGGGTGCCGCGCACGGGGACCAGCAGGTGGCTGGCATTGGTGAGGGAGATGGCGACGAGGCCTTCATCGGCGGCCATGCGGGCGTACCAGCCGGCGGCGCCGTAGTGGTTGGAGTTGGCGACGCCCGCGACGCCGATGCCGTGTTGCTTCGCCTTTTCCATCGCCGCGCGCATGGCCTGGTGGGCGGGGACGTGGCCCATGGCCTTGTTGCCATCGATGAGGATGGCGGGCCCGTTGTCCCGGATGACCTTGGGCGTGGCGCGGGGGTCGAGGCGGTTTTCGCGCAGGAGCTTCTGGTAGTGGGGGAGCATGCCGACGCCGTGGGAGTCCACGCCGCTGAGGTCGGTTTCGACCATGATGGTGGCGGTGATGTCGGCATCCGCCTGGGACATGCCCCAGGTGGTGAAGACGGTGGTGAGCTGCTTGTGCAGCAATTCGGCGGGAATCGTGAGGACGTTTTCCATCCCGCCATTAGATCGCGGGGTCCGGGGGGTGCGTCCACCCCCCGGTGGGGGGTCCGGGGGCGGCGCCCCCGGTTCCGTCAGTTGGGGTTGATGCGGCTGATCTTGGTGCCGTTCAGGGCCAGGGCCGCCATGAGGCCTTCCTGGTTGAAGGTGATGGCGTAGACGGGTTCGGCGAGGGTTGTGGAGTTGATGTTGGCCTGGACGCCCCGGTCCAGCACCACGACGCTGGGGCCGGTGCCGATTTCCCAGCCGTCGGCGGACATGAGGGCTTGGAGGGCCTGGTCGGTCATGAAGAACATGGCGAGGCCGGAGGCCTGTGCGCCGGCGAGGAGGCCGAGGGAGAGGCCGGCGATGCTGTAGTAGCCCTGGATGGCGTCTCCGCGGAGGAGGGCGCCTTCGCCGTACTGGCCGCCGACGATGAAGCCGCCCTGGATGATGCGGGGGAAGATCAGGGTGGCGCGGGCCTGGGCGAAGAGGGGGCGGGCGTTCGGGAGGCTCTGGAGGCGGAGGAGAGCCGCGTGGACCTCGGCGTTGATTTCCCCGCGGCTGGCGGCCTGTGCCGCCCTGGGGCGGAGGAGGGCGGGGGCGGCCAGGGCGAGGGCCGTGGCGGGGAGGAGCGCCGCGAGGCTGCGGCGGGTTGGCGCGGGGGTGTTGTTGTTCATGGGTGCGGTTCCTTCTGCCTTGGCCACTCGTGAAGGGTATTGGCGGCGGAACGCGCGAGGGGCTTCCGGGCTGCGGCGGGTTTTGTCGATCGGGCAGCCCGGAGGGTGAAGGCGTGGGGCCGGTGGGCTCAGGCCATGCCGAGGACGTGCTTCATGCCGTAGAGGCCCGGGGGCTGGCTGGTGGCCCAGAGGGCGGCGCGGACGGCGCCCGTGGCATAAACGCGCCGGTCGAAGGAGCGGTGGGTGAGGGCGATGTGTTCCGAGCCGGAGGCGAAGAGGAGGGTGTGTTCGCCCACCACCTGTCCGGCGCGGAGGGCGGCGAAGCCGATGGCGCCGGTTTTGCGGGGGCCGGTGTGGCCGTCCCTTCCGGATTCGATGCCGGCCTGTTCGAGTGTGGTGTTGCGGCCGGCGGCGACGGCGCGGCCGAGGGCGATGGCGGTGCCGGAGGGGGCGTCCACCTTCTGGCGGTGGTGGGTTTCGACGATTTCGGCGTCGTAGGTTTCGCCGGGGAGGGCGGCGGCCAGGCGTTCGGCGATGGCGAGGATGAGGTTCACGCCCGGGGCGAAGTTGGCGGCGTAGACGATGGGGATGCGCTTCGCGAGTTCCGCGATTGCGGCTTCCTGCGCGGCGTTGAGGCCGGAGGTGCCGAGGACGAAGGGCTTGCCGGCGCGGGCCGCTGCTTCGGCGTGGGTTATGGCCGCTTCGGCGTTGGTGAAGTCGATGAGGGCGTCGGCCGCCGCCGCGAGGGTATCGGGCGTGGTGGCGGGGTTGGAGCGGGAGGTGCCGCCGGCGAGGGTGGCGCCGGCCGCGGTGGTTTCCTCGCTCAGCAGGCGGCCCATGCGGCCGGTGATTCCGAAGATGCCGATCTGCGTCATGTGGTTCCTTCCCCCGCTCGCGGTCGCGTCGTTCTGGGACGGATCGCGGGCGGGGGGAAGGGGTGGGTTACGAGACCTCGAGCCAGAAGGGCTGGGCCTTGTAGTAGTCATAGACGCGGCGGCCGTGGGTGTCGCTGAGGTCCACATTGTCGGCGGCGGCGTAGGTGGGGGCGCCTTCGAGCTGTTCGCGGGTGAGGTCCACGACGTAGCCGCCCTTGGTCGTGTCATAGGTGAGGACGGACCAGGGGAGGGGGTGGTGGTTCTCTCCGATGCCGAGGAAGCCGCCGAAGGACATGACGGCGAAGGCGACGCGGCCGGAGATCTTGTCGATCATGATGTCCTCGACCGTGCCGAGGCGTTCGCCGGCGCGGTTGAAGACGGCGGTTCCCTCGACCTTGTCGGCGGAGATGAGGCGGCGACCGCTTTCGGGGCGGATGGTGTTGTCCGTGCCGGTGGGGCTGATGTCGCTCATGGCTTTGTTTCCCTTGCTTCGTTCCTGGGAAACGCGCCGGCGGGACGGGGGTTGGCCGGAGGGTCCGGGGCGGGGCCCGGGCCTTCCGGCCCGTTTCCCTGTCAGGCCGCGAGGGCCGGGTAGTCGGTGTAGCCGTGCTCGCCGCCGCCATAGAGCGTCTCGCGGTCGGGTTGCGCGAGGGGGGCGCCGGTCTTCAGGCGCTCCACCAGGTCGGGATTCGCGATGAAGGGGCGGCCGAAGGCGATGAGGTCGGCGCGGCCTTCGCGGATGGCGGCATCGGCCATGGCGAAGTCGTAGCCGTTATTGGCGATGTAGGGGCCGTGGAAGGCGCGGCGGAGCGCCGTGAAGTCGAAGTCCGGGACGATGTCGCGCGGGCCGCCGGTCGCGCCTTCCACCATGTGCAGGAAGGCGAGGTTGAAGCGGTTCAGCTGCTCCACCGCATAGCGGAAGAGCGGGGCGGGGTTGCTGTCGCTCGCGTCGTTCGCGGGGGTGACGGGGGAGAGGCGCAGGCCGGTGCGGTCGGCGCCGATGGCCTGGGTGACGGCTTCCACGACTTCGAGGAGGAAGCGGCTGCGGTTCTGGATGCTGCCGCCGTATTCGTCGGTGCGGTGGTTGGAGCCGTCCCGGAGGAACTGGTCGATCAGGTAGCCATTGGCGCCGTGGATCTCCACGCCATCGAAGCCGGCCTTGCGGGCCATGGCGGCGGCATGGGCGAAGTCGGCGACGACCTGGCGGATCTCATCCACCTCCAGCGCGCGGGGCTGGGGGTGGGGCTGGAAGCCGGTTTCGGTGAAGGCCTGGCCCTTGGGGGTGATGGCGGAGGGGGCGACGGGCAGGGCGTTGCCAGGCTGCAGCGAGGGATGGGAGATGCGGCCCACATGCCAGAGCTGGGCGACGATCTTCCCGCCCTTGGCGTGCACGGCTTCGGTGACGGGGCGCCAGCCTTCGACCTGGGCATCGGTGAAGACGCCGGGGGTCCAGGCATAGCCCTTGGCGGTGGCGGAGACCTGGGTGGCCTCGGAGATGATCAGGCCGGCGGAGGCGCGCTGGGCATAGTAGGTCACGGCCATGGGGCGCGGGACGTCGCCGGCGCCCGCGCGGCTGCGGGTGAGCGGGGCCATGGCGATGCGGTTGGCGAGCTCGATGGCGCCAACCTTCGTCGGCTGGAACAGGGGGCTGTCGGCGTTGGACAAGGGGTCGTCCTCAAGGCTCGGGGCCGGGCGGGGGCCCGGCGGTCGAGAGGCTATCTGGGAGGAGGCCGGCGGCAGGTAAGGGGGCCGGTGGCCCGGCATGGCTGCCATGTGTGTGCCCCGGGAGGCGAAACCTCCCGGCGCCATCGCTACTCCGCCTTGCCGTCCTCGGCCGGCTTCCCGGCGGGTGGCGGGGTTGTCGTCTCCTGCCGTGGGGCCTCGGCTGGCGCCGGTGGCGCTTCGGGGCGGGCCTCGGGCTCGGCCCTGGGCGCGGATGGCGCGGCCGGGGTGGCGGGCTCGGGCTGAGGCGGCGCGGCGGGCATCACCACGATGGAGACGCTGCGGGCGACGGTGTTGCCGGTGGTGCGGCTGAAGCCGGCGACGCGGGCTTCGGAGCGGAGGCGGGCTTCGGGGATGCCGGCGGCCTGCAGGGCCTCGCGCACCGCGCGGGCGCGGCGGGCGGCGAGCTGGACGCTGGTCTGCTGGCCGCCCTCGCGCTGGGCATGGCCGAGGATGCAGGCGTTGCGATCCGGGTCGCGCTTCAGCAGCTCGGTCGCGGCATGGAGGTTGGCGCGGGCGGCATCGGTGAGGCGGTCCTTCCCGGCGGCGAAGGGGATGGCGAAGACATCGTCCTCCAGCTCCTCGGCGCCGGTGCAGTTGAAGGCTGGCAGCGGGCGGCCGGGGGGGTGGGGCTGGGCCAGGGCCGGGTCGGAGAGGAGGGGCACGGCAAGGGCGAGGAGGAGGCCGGCACGGAGGATGGTCATGCGGCGGCCGGCACCATGGCGAGGGCCCCTGCACCGGCCAGGCGGTCCAGGAGGGAATCCGCATCCACGGCCGGATGGGCGGCGCGGAGGGCGGGGGCGTCCACCTCGCGGCGGGCGAAGAGCCAGGTGGCGGCCTCCGCTTCGGGCGGGGTGAGCGGGATGGCGGTGGTTTCGGTGCGGAGCACCCATTCGGCGCCGCGCCGCACGGGGCGTGCGCCGGGGGAGAGGATGCGGAAGATGCCGGCCGCTTCGGCGGGGGCGGGGCCGTCCCCGGCGGGTGCCATGCCACGGGCGGCGAGGAGGTTGGTGCCGCCGCGGGGATAGCGGGATTCGGCGATGTGGCGGGCGAGGACCTGCAGGACCTGCGGGTCCCGCGCGTATTCCGCGAGGCGCTGCCCGAGCTGGGCGGCGCGGGTGGTGAGGGCGAACTGCGCCGCCGGGGTGCCGTCCTGCCGGGGCAGGGGCTGGCGGAACAGGGGATCCTGGATGGTGCGCTCGACCAGGATATTGGCGAGGTCCAGCCCAATGGGGGCATGGACGCCATAGGCGACATGGACGGAGGCGGGACCTTCGGCCAGGGCGTCGTGATACCAGCCGCGCGGCAGGTAGAGGAGGTCGCCGGCCTTCAGCAGCACCTTCTCGCGCAGTGTGCCGCGCGCGCGTTCATGATGCGCCTGGCCGAGGCTGCGGAAGGCGGGGTGGGGAATGGGGTAGTCGGCGCGGCCGGACCAGATGTTCCAGGTCTTCTCGCCCTCCACCTGCACGGCCCAGACGTCATGCGTGTCGAAATGGGAGGGGAAGGCCTTATGGGCCTGGAAGGAGATGTAGACATTGGCCTGGGCGCGGCCCAGCCCCGCCCCTTCCAGGGCCTGCGAGACGCTGGCGAGGCCCGGGGTGAGGCTGTCCACGTCGTTCAGGACGATGGAGGCGCCCTTGGCGGCCCATTCCTGGATGCGGGGGGCATGGGGCTGCATCACCGGCGTGTTGTCACGCCCGGTGGCGCGGATGCAGTAGGCCTCCGGCGGGACCGGCTGCGTGTCCATCTGCAGCTTCAGCGACTGGCTGGACCAGATATGGGTCTGGTTCAGCAGGCGGTCGATGACCGACCAGGAAAGCACCTGGGCGAATTTCGCCGCGCCGCCCCTGATGTGGAGCGGCTGCTTGTCGTGGAACTCCGCGAAGAACCGGGCCTGGTCCATCGGGGCGAGGAGATCTGCGAGGGTATAGGCCATGGCGGGGGGGAGGTTAGGCGGATCGGGAGGGGGCGGCCAGGGGATCGGAGGCCGCCGCCATGTGAAAGGCGCGTGGAGCGTTTCGGTTCGCCCGCGGTTCAGTGACCTTGGTGAGCTTGCACCCGGCGCGGAGCACCCCGATCCTTGGGGGGAGCATCGCGGTGGCGGTGTTCCGAGCCCGTTAACCCGGCCCCCCTTTTTGCGGCGGCCGGTGAGCGGTTTGAGGAGAGTTCGATGCCTGACGACCTGACGCCCGCTTCCCGCCCTTCCGGGGCCGAGGGGATGCGCGAGGCGCTCCTGGCGGAGGCTGGGGCGGCGCTGACGCGGATGGCGCCGGCGCTGCCGGCGGCGGCGCATGCGCTTCTGCGGGGACTGGGCGCCACGATTCCGCTGGAGGAGCTGGCGGGGCTGGCGCCGGAGGTGCTGGCGGCGGAGGCGGCCTCGCTGTTCTCGGTGGCGGAGACGCGCAGGCGGGGCGAGCTGGCGCTGCGGCTGACACCGCCTTCGGGCGGCGGGGCGGTGGCGGAGATCGTCACCGACGACATGCCCTTCCTGGTGGACAGCGCGCTGGCGGCGCTTTCCCTCTCCGGGCGGAGCGTGCGGCGGCTGCTGCATCCGATTCTGTCGGTGCAGCGGGACGCGTCCGGCCGGGTGGAGGCCATCGGGCCGGCGGTTCCGGGCGGGCCGAACGAAAGCGTGATGCGGATCGAGATCGGGCCGCACGGGGTGGGGCGCACGGCGGCGGCCGACTGGCCGGAGGTGGAGGCCGCGCTGCGGCAGGCCATGGCCGAGGTGCGGCTGGCGGTCGGCGATTTCGGGCCGATGCTGGACCGGCTGAAGGCGGCCGAGCTGGAGCTGGCGGCGGCGCCGGATGGGGCGGAGGCGATCGCCTTCCTGCGCTGGCTGGCGGAGGACAATTTTGTTTTCCTCGGGCACCGGATCCTGCGCTTCCCGGCGGATGGCGGGCCGATCACGGCCGAGGACGGGCTGGGGCTGCTGCGCGACCCGTCCGTGGTGGTGTTCGACGCGCTGCGGGACCTGTCCTCCCTCTCCCATGCCATGCGGGAATCGCTGATGCAGCCGGTGGCGCTGTCGGTGGCGAAAGGCAATCTGCGCCTGCGCGTGCACCGGCCGAGCCATGCGGATGTGGTGGCCACGCAGATCTTCGGGAATGACGGGCGCGTGGTGGGGCTGCGCCTGTTCATGGGGCTGTTCGGGGCCACGGCCTATAACCGCAGCCCGCGCGCCATCCCCTGGCTTGGGCCGAAGATGCGGCGGGTGCTGGAGGCGTCCGGCGCGGCGCCGGACAGCCATGATTCGCGCGCCTTCCAGTCGATCTTGGATACCTGGCCACGCGACGAGCTGTTCCAGGCGGATGAGAGCGAGATCCTGGCCGGGGCGCGGCGCGCGCTGGACCTGACGATCCGCCCGCGCCCGACGCTGGTGGTGCGGCGGGACCGCTTCGAGCGCTTCGTCTCGGCCATCGTGTGGCTGCCGCGCGAGAGCTTCGACACCCAGCTGCGCGAGCGGGTGGGGCGGCTGCTGGTGGCTGCCTTCGGCGGGCGTCTCTCGGCCTTCTACATCGCGTTGGGCGACACGCCGCTGGCGCGGGTGCACTATGTGATCGGCAATAATCCGGGTGCCGTCCCCGATGTGGATGTGGCGGCGCTGGAGCGCGCGGTGGCGCGGGCGGCGCGGGGCTTCCCCGAGGCGGTGGCCGAGGCACTGGCCGAGGAGGCCGGGGATGCCCAGGGCGGGCGCCTGGCGACGCGCTGGGCGGATGCCTTCCCGGCGGCCTATCCGGAGGCGATGACGGCCGCCCAGGCGGTGGCCGACCTGCGGCTGGCCGAGCAGGCGCTGGCGGCAGGGCGGCCGGTGGCGGCGGTGTCGCGGATTCCGGGAGAGAGCGCGCGGCGCCTGATGCTGCGGATGGCAAGCCCGGGTGGGCCGCTGCCGCTGGCGGATGCGCTGCCGCTATTCGAGAGCCTGGACCTGCGCGCGATCGAGGAGCAGCCCTGGCGGCTTTCGCCTGCGGGCGGCCAGGCGGTGGTGCTGCATGTGTTCATGCTGGAGGCGGGGACCGAGGCGGCAGAGGACCGGTTCGACGAGCTGCTGGATACGCTGACGGCGCTGCTGGAAGGGCGCGCCGAGGCGGACGGCTTCAACCGGCTGGCGCTGCGCGCGGGGATCACCTGGCGCGAGGCCTGGATGCTGCGGACACTGTTCCGCTGGTGCAAGCAGGTGGGCTTCGCCTTCTCGCAGCCGGCCGTGGAAGGGGCGCTGGCTGCGAATCCCGAGGCGGCCCGCATCCTGGTCGCGCTGTTCAACGCGCGCTTCGATCCGGATGTGGTGGAGCGCGCGGCCGTGGAGGCGCGCGCGGAAGGCGAATGGGCGGCGCTGATCGAGGGCGTGGACGATCCGGATACGGACCGCATCCTCTCGCGCCTGCGCGCGGCGCTGGATGGCGTGCTGCGCACGAACTACTTCCAGGGCAAGGACTACCTCTCGCTGAAGTTCGAGAGCGCGCGGGCGGGCGACATGCCCGATCCGCGGCCCTGGCGTGAGATCTTCGTCTCCGCGATGCATATGGAGGGATGCCATCTGCGCGCGGGGCCGGTGGCGCGCGGCGGCATCCGCTGGTCCGACCGGCGGGAGGATTTCCGCACCGAGGTTCTCGGGCTGATGAAGGCGCAGCGGCTGAAGAACGTCATCATCGTGCCGACGGGCGCGAAGGGCGGCTTCATCCTGAAGGGCAATGTGCCGGCGCCTTCGGACCGCGAGGCGTTCATGGCAGCGGGCGTGGCGGCGTATCGCACGCTGATCCGCGCGATGCTGGACGTGACCGACAATTACGGCGCGGATGGTTCCGTGGTGCCGCCGCCGCGCGTGGTGCGGCGGGATGGGGATGACCCCTATATCGTCGCGGCGGCGGACAAGGGGACGGCGACCTTCTCGGACATCGCGAATTCCCTGTCGCAGGAATACGGCTTCTGGCTGGGCGATGCCTTCGCCTCGGGCGGTTCGGCCGGCTACGACCACAAGGGCATGGGCATCACGGCGCGCGGCGCCTGGGTGATGGTGGCGCGGCACTTCGCCGAGCAGGGGCTGGACATCCAGTCCGATCCCTTCACCTGCGCCGGCGTGGGCGACATGTCGGGCGACGTGTTCGGCAACGGGCTGCTGATCTCGCGCAAGACGCGGCTGGTGGCGGCCTTCGACCACCGGCACATCTTCATCGATCCGGAGCCCAATCCGGAGACCTCCTACAACGAGCGGAAGCGGCTGTTCGAGCTGCCGCGCTCCTCCTGGGCCGATTACGACGTGCGGCTGGTGAGCGAGGGCGGTGGCGTCTTCCCGCGCAATGCCAGGTTCATCCCGCTGTCGCCGCAGGCACGGGCCCTGCTGGGCATCGAGGAGGAGCGCGCGGAGCCGGCGGTGGTGATGCAGGCGATCCTGAAGGCCAAGGTCGATCTGCTCTATTTCGGCGGCATCGGAACCTATGTGAAGGCGAGCACCGAGAGCCAGGCGGATGCGGGCGACCGCGCGAATGACGCGCTGCGCGTGGATGGCCGCGACATCCGCGCGCGGGTGGTCGGCGAGGGCGCCAATCTCGGCATGACGCAGGCCGGGCGCATCGAGGCGGCGCGCGCCGGCGTGGCGCTGAACACGGATGCGCTGGACAATTCGGCGGGCGTCAGCACCTCGGACCACGAGGTGAACATCAAGATCCTGCTGGCGGAGGCCGAGCGCAGCGGCAAGCTGACGCGGCGGCAGCGTGACGAGCTGCTGGAATCCATGACGGATGAGGTGGCGTCGCTGGTGCTGGCGGATAATGCCGCGCAATTCGCCGCCGTGTCGCTGGAACAGGCGGCGGGGGCGGATGCGCTGTCGGCCCAGGCGGCGCTGATGAAGCGGCTGGAGGCGGCGGGGCTGCTGGACCGCGCGGTGCTGGGGCTGCCCTCGGCGGCGCGGATGGCGGAGCGGATCGGCCAGGGCGATGCGCTGACGCGGCCGGAGATCGCCGCCCTGTTGCCGGTTGCGAAGCTGTGGCTGACGGATGCGATCGAGGACAGCGACCTGCCCGATGATCCGGCCTTCCTGCCGCTGCTGCGCGGCTATTTCCCGACGGCGCTGCAGGAGCGTTTCCCGCAGCTGATCGAGAGGCACCGGCTGCGGCGGAACCTGGTCGCGACCATGCTGGCGAATGCGGCGGCGAACCGGCTTGGGCCGGCGGGGCTGGCGCGGCTGGCGGGCGAAAGCGATCCGGCATCGGTGGCGCGCTCGGCCTGGCTGGCGGACCGGTTGTTCGGGATCAGCCTTGCGGCCGAGGCGCTGGACCAGGGATCCGTGCCGCCTGCGGCGCGGCGCGCGGCGCTGATGACGATGCGGCGGCTGCATGAGGATGCGACGCGGGCCTTGCTGGCGGATTCCGGTATGCCGCTGGCGGAGGCGGAAGCGCTGCTGGGGCCGGGCGTGGCGGTGCTGATCGAGGCGGTCGCGGTGCCGGAGGACGGGCATCTGCCGGCGGCGGCGGCGCGGCTTGTCGGCGGCGCGGCCTCGCTCTCGGCAGCGATCGGGATCGTGCGGCTGGCGGCGGGTGCCGGCGTGGCACCGGCCGAGGCGGCGGCGGCCTGGGACGCGGCCGGGCACGACTTCGGGCTGGAGGCGCTGCGCGCGGCCGCGTTGGCGGCGCCGGCGCCCGGGGCCTTCGGGCCGCGCGCCAAGGCGGCGTTGCTGGAGGATCTGGCGGCGCTGCAGACGCGGATCGCGCGCGCGGCGCTGGCCGGGGAGGTGCTGCGGCCTTCCGATGAGGCGGTGCGGGTGGCGCGGGAAGCGGCGGGGTTGGGGGATCTGTCCGCCGTGGCCGTGGCGCTGCGCGGGCTGGAGAGGGCGTGAGGGGAGAAAAGGCCGGGGAGAAGGAATCCTCCCCGATGGCTTCCTGAACCGCCGCGAGTTCGCCTGGGCGCTTTACGACTGGGCGAACAGCGCTTTCCCGACCGTCGTGACGACCTTTGTCATCGCCACCTGGTTCGCGCAGGCGGTCGCGCCTGATCCGGCCACCGGGCAGGCGATGTGGGGGTGGATGCAGACGGCGGCGGGGGTGGCGATCGCGCTGCTTTCGCCGGCGCTGGGCGCGGTGGCGGATGCGGGCGGGCGGCGGCGGCTTATGCTCGGGCTCTGCACGCTGGCCACCGCGGTGTTCACGGCGGGGCTGTGGTTCGCGCGGCCTGAGGCGGGTTCGGCGCTTTATGTGCTGGGCTGTGTCGGGCTGGCGACGGTGAGCTTCGAGGTGGGGACCGTCTTCTACAACTCCATGCTGCCGGATGTGGCGCGGCCTGGGCGTATGGGGCGGGTTTCAGGGCTGGCCTGGGGGCTGGGCTATGCGGGCGGGCTGACCTGCCTGGTGGTGTGCCTGTTCGGGCTGATCCAGCCAGACCCGGGGCTGTTCGGGTTCGATCGCGAAGCGGGCGAGCCGATCCGCGCGGCGGCGCTGCTGGTGGCGGGATGGATGGTGCTGTTCGCCTGGCCGGTGCTGGCGGCGATGCCCGATCCGGCGGGGAAGAAGTCGGGCTGGATGGCCTCGGCGCGTACGGGGCTGCGGGATATCCGGGAGGTCCTGCGCGGGTTGCGCGGGCGGCCGGACATGCTGCGCTTCCTGCTGGCGCGGCTGCTCTACACGGATGGGCTGAACACGATGTTCGCCTTCGGCGCGATCTTCGCGGCCGGCGTGCATGGGATGAGCTTCCAGCAGGTGCTGATCTTCGGCATCGCGATGAATGTCTCGGCGGGGCTGGGGGCGGCGCTGGCGGGGCTCGCCGAGGATCGCGTCGGGTCGCGGCGGATGGTGCTGGTGGCGCTCTGGGCGATGGCGGCGATCGGGCTGGCGATCGTGCTGGTGGAGAGCACGCCGGTCTTCTGGGGGCTGGCGCTGGTGATGGGGCTGTTCTTCGGGCCTGCGCAGGCGGCGTCCCGCACGCTGATGGCGCGGATGGCGCCGCCGGGCGAGGTAGCGGCGCATTTCGGGCTGTTCGCTCTCTCCGGGCGCATCACCGGCTTCCTGGGGCCTGCCACGCTGGCTGCGGTGACGCAGGCAAGCGGCAGCCAGCGCGCGGGGATCGCGACCACTGTCGCGTTCATGGCGCTGGGCGCCGTTCTTCTCATGGGTGTTCGCGAAAGGCGCGGCGCGGCTCAGTAGGGACGGCGGCGGGCGGACCAGATGATCGGTGCGACCGAGAGAAGGATGGAGGAGACGAGAGCGCCGATGGCCAGCAGGCCGGAAGGCGTGAGATGGGCTTCCGCTTTCATCGCCACCTGATTGCCGAAGCGGAGTTCAACAAGCGCGCTCTGCTGGTTTCCCGGGCGGTCGGCCAAGCGGTTCCTCCTTCCTGGATGGTGCGGGTTGCGGCGCAGCAACGCGCGGGGGGTGGGCGCGGGTTTCCCTGAGGCCTTTCGTTGGTTGCAGCGAACGGTCTATGCTTCGTTTCGAGGAAAACAGTTCAGGGAGTCAGGTGATGGGAAATATCCCACGCCGTGGAATTTTCGCCGCCGGGCTCGCGCTGGCGGCGCCACGTCTCGCGCTGGCGCAGGGAAGCCAGCAACTCGCCATCGCGACGGGCACCACGGGCGGCGTTTACTATCCGCTGGGTGGCGCGCTGGCGAACCTCATCTCGCGCCAGATTCCGGGGATGTCGGCGACCGTCGAGGTGACGGGCGGCTCGGTGGGAAATCTTCAGCTGCTCGGCGCCGGGCGGGTGGGGATGATCTTCAGTCAGGTGGACGCGGCGGTGGATGCCGTGAAGGGCAATGACCGCTTCCGCGGGCGGCCGGTGCCGGCGCGGGCGATCGCGGTGATCTACACCAACCGCATGCAGGCGGTGACGACGGCCGCCACCGGGATCAAGAGCATCCCCGACATGAAGGGCAAGCGCATTTCCACAGGCGCCCCGGGTTCGGCGACGGAGGTGATGGCGCTGCGGCTGATCGAGGCCGCCGGGCTGGATCCGGCGAAGGATTTCCGCGCGCGCGAGCGGCTTTCCCCGGCGGAATCCACCAATGCGGTGAAGGACGGGAAGCTCGACGCGTATTTCTTCGTCTCCGGCGTGCCGACGAGCGCGGTCACCGACCTGGCGGCGAGCCCGGGCGTGCAGATCCAGATGATCGACCATGACGAGTACACGGCGAAGATCGTGGAGAAGTATGGGCCGGTCTATTTCAACGAGGTGATCCCGGCGGGGACCTATCCCGGGCAGCAGGCCGACAACAAGCAGATGTCGGTGGCGAATGTGCTCGCGGTGCGCGAGGACATGCCGGCGGAACTGGTGACGAAGCTGGTGCGCATCGCCTGGGACGGGCGCGAGGACCTGGCGCGCACCCATGCGGAGGCGCGGAACTTCAAGCTGGAAGGGCAGAAGACGGCGGCGGCGGGGATTCCCTGGCATCCTGCGGCGGAAGCCTTCTGGCAGGCGGCCGGGGCGAAGCTCGCCTGATGCGGCGCGAGGAGGTGGCGGTTCCCGCGGACGGGCCGCCTGGCGCCGCAGCGGGGCTGGGCACGGGCCTGCCGCCCGAGGTGGCGCCCGGTTCGCTGGATGCTGCCACCGCCGCGCGCATCGAGGCACTGATCGAGGAGGAGGAAGGGGTACAGCATCGCTTCCGCGGCGTGCTGGCCTGGATCGGCACGGCGATCGCGCTGGCGATGAGCCTGTTCCATCTCTGGGCGGCGTGGGACATCGTGCCGACGACCACGCTGCGCTTCGTGCATGTGGGCTTCGCGCTGGTGCTGGGCTTCTATCTGTTCCCGGTGGCGAAGCGGTTCCGGCACAGGTTCATGCTGTGGGATGTGGTGCCGATCGCGGCGGCGCTGTACTGCGCCTGGTACCTCATCGCGGGCGGCGACGAGTTACAGGACCGCGCGATCTTCCCGGAGCCGATGGATCTCGTCGTCGGCTGGCTTCTGATAGCGCTGGTGCTGGAGGTGACGCGGCGGACCACCGGATGGGTGATGCCCGTGGTGGCGGTGGTGTTCATCGCCTATGCCTTCCTGGGGAATCTCCTGCCCGCGCCCTGGACGCATCAGGGCTATGATTCCGAACGGCTGGTTCCGCATCTGGCCATAGGGCTGGATGGGATCTTCGGCACGGCCGTGGATGTGTCGGCGACGCTGATCATCCTCTTCACCATCTATGGCGCCATCCTGCAGGTGAGCGGGGCGGGGAAGTTCTTCGTGGACTTCTCCTTCTCGGTGATGGGCGGGAAGGCCAGTTCGGCGGGGCGGACGGTGGTGCTGTCCTCCTTCCTGCTGGGCGGGCCTTCGGGATCGGGCGTGGCGACGACCGTGACGCTGGGCACCGTCGCATGGCCGATGATGAAGAAGGTGGGGTACAAGGCCTCCGATGCGGGCGGTCTTCTGGCCGCCGGCGGGTTGGGCGCGATCATCTCGCCCCCCGTTCTGGGCGCCGCCGCCTTCCTGATCGCCGAGTATCTGAAGATCGGCTATCTCGACGTGCTGCGGATGGCGATCATACCGACCTGCCTCTACTACGCCGCGCTGCTCTTCATGGTGGAGCTGGACCAGCGGCGCCTGGGCGCGGCGGAGAAGGTGGTGGATGGGCCCGATGCCACGCCGGCGCGCGAGCTGGTGCGGAAATATGGTTTCCACTTCTCCTCGCTGATCGCGATCATCGTCTTCATGGTGATGGGCTACAGCTCCACGCTCGCGGTGCTCTATGCGATGGGCGTTGCGGTGGTGCTGTCCTTCCTGCGGAAGGATACGGCGCTGTTCCCGCGCAAGCTGGTGAATGCGCTTTCGGCCGGCGCGGTGCAGGCAGTGGGCATCGCGGCGACCTGCGCCTGCGCGGGCATCATCGTGGGCGTGATCACGCTGACGGGGCTGGGGCTGAAATTCTCCGACATCGCGATCCAGGCGGCGAACGGATCGCTGCTGGGCACGGCGCTGTTCACGGCGCTGATCGTGTGGATCGTGGGTTTGGCGGTGCCGGTGACGGCCAGCTACATCATCTGCGCCGTGGTCGCCGCGCCCGCGCTGACCAAGCTGGGCGTGCCGGACTACGCGGCGCATATGTTCGTCTTCTACTACGCGGTGCTGAGCGAGGTTTCGCCGCCGACCGCCCTGTCGCCCTTCGCCGCCGCGGCAATCACGGGTGCGGGGCCGTATGCGACGACGCTGCAGGCGTGGAAATACACGCTGCCGGCCTTCGTGCTGCCCTTCGTCTTCGTGACCGATCCGGAGGGCGTGGGGCTGCTGCTTTCGCTGACGCCGCAGATGACCTGGATGGACGTGGCCTGGCAGGTGGTGCTCGCGACGGCGGGGCTCGCGGCGCTGGCGGCGGCCTGCCAGGGCTACTTCCTGCGTGCGCTGAATGCGTTCGAGCGGGTGGGCTTCGTGGTCGCCGGGCTGCTGCTGGTGTTCCCGGCTCTGCTGGAAGGCGTGATCCCCTGGCTGCCGGCTCCGCACTGGATCGGGATGGCGCTGGCCGCCGCGCTGCTGGCCTGGCAGGGACGCGGGCGGGTGATGGTGTAGCCGGGTGGCGCCGGGCCTCCCGGCGCCACCTTCGGGGAGCTCAGCCTGCCGTCTGCTTCGCGGTGAGGGGTTCCAGCCCGGTGCGGGCGAGCACCGGGGCCGCCTCGGGCGAGGCCAGGAAGCGGATCAGCTCCCGCGCCGCTTCCGGTTCCCTGGTTCCCTTCGCCAGCCCGGCGCAGAAGATGGTGGGCTTCTGCACGGCCTCGGGGATGGTGCCGATGAAGTCGATGCCCTCGATCGGCAGCAACTCGCTGACCTGCTGGAAGCCGATTTCCGCCTCGCCGCGCGCGACGACGGTGCCCACGCGCTCGCTGTAGATGCGGCGGCTCCTGGGCATCACCTCGTCATGGATGCCGAGGCGGCGGTACATCTCGTTCTCGATATAGACGCCGCTGGCGCTGGCCGAATAGGCGATGGATTTCGCGGAGAGCAGCGCCTGACGGAAGGCGTCCACCGTGCCGATATCGGGCCTTGGCTCCCCCTTGCGCACGGCCATGCCGATGAGGGAGCGGGCAATGTCCACGCGGCTGCCGGGTTGGGCCAGGCCGCTTGCGATCAGCGCCTCCAGCCCATCGGCGGCCAGGAGGAGGACATCGGCCGGTTCGCCCCGCGACAGGCGCCGGGGGATGGCATCGGGAGCGGCGCCCATGGAGGCGCCCTGGACGGTTTGGAGCTTGTGGCCGGCGGCGCGTTCGAATTGCGGGATCAGGGCGCGATAGGCAGCGGTGAGGCCGCCGGAGGTCATCACCTGGATTTCCGCCGCGGCGGCCCGATGGGCGAGGAAGGGCAGCGCCGCCGCCCCGAGCAGGAAAGCGCGGCGCCCCTGTGCGAGATGATCCATGGTTTGTCTCCGTCCCTATGCGGGAACGGTAACCGCCTTCATCCCGGTCTCGCAAAGCCTCGTTCCGCCGGGAAGTCCGGCGAGGTCCCAGGGGGCAAAGCCCCCTGGGACCATCTCACATCACGGTTGGCGGCATTCCGCCGGGGCCGGGCCCGATCGGGGGGATGTCCGGCCCGATGGGGTCGGTTTCCGGGCTGGTGGGGCGGTCCGGCGGGATTTCCGGGCCGGGTGCGGGCGGCGGGGAGATCGGCTCGGGGACAGGGTTTTCCGGGCCGGGTGCGGGGCCCGGAGCGGGCGAGGGGTTGGGGGGCTGGATTTCGGGGGTGTCGGACATGCTGGGTCTCCCTCTCTGCAGGCATCAACGTCACAGGGGCGGGGTTGTTGGATGAGAGCCCTCGACTCGGGGGGATGGCGCCGGTAAGCGCCGGTTCATGGCCCTTGCTCCCCTGGACGGCGTGCTGGATCGCCTGCCGGAGACACGCCGGCCGCGATTGTGGCTCTCCCTGCTCTGCCTGCTGATGTGGGCCCCCAGTCTTTTCTCCCTGCCGGCGGGCGACCGGGATGAGTCGCGCTTCGCGCAGGCGAGCCGGCAGATGGTGGAAAGCGGGGATTACGTCCGCATCCGCAATGGCGAGGTGGAGCGGAATAAGAAGCCTGTCGGGATCCACTGGGCGCAGGCAGGGATTGTCCACACGCTGGAGGCAGCGGGGCTGCCGGCGCGGGGATGGATCGGGAGCTACCGGCTGGCCTCGCTGATCGGGGCTTGGCTGGCCGTCATCGCGCTGTTCTCGCTGGGGCGGGCCCTGGTGGGGCGCCGGGCGGCCTTCCTGGCCGCGGCGATGCTGGCGGCGACGCTGCTGCTGGTGGTGGAGACGCATATCGCCAAGACGGATGCCGCGCTGCTGGCCAGCGTGGTGGTGGCGATGGGGCTGATGGGGCGGGCCTATCTGGCGCCTTCTACCTTCTCGGCACGGGCGGCGCTGGGCTTCTGGCTGGCGCTGGGGGCGGGGGTGCTGCTCAAGGGCCCGATCGCGCCGATGGTGCCGCTGCTCACCGGGCTGACGCTCTATGTGGCGGATCGTGGCTGGCAGGCCGGGGCGCCCTGGGTGCGGGTGCTGCGGCTGTGGTGGGGCATCCCGCTCATGCTGGCCTGCGCGCTTCCCTGGCTGGCGGCCATCGGGATCGCCACCGAAGGGCGGTTCTTCGCCGAGGCGGTGGGCGGCGACATGCTGGGCAAGGTGGGATCGGGCGAGGAATCCCATTGGGGGCCGCCGGGCTACTATGTGCTGACCTTCGGGATCGCGGCCTTCCCGGCGGCCTTCCTGGTGCTGCGGGGCCTGCCGGGGGCCTGGGCCGCGCGGATGCGGCCGGGCACGCGCTTCCTGCTGGCCTGGGCGGCACCGACCTGGCTGCTCTTCGAGGCGGTGGCGACGAAGCTGCCGCATTACGTGCTGCCGGCTTGGCCGGCGCTGTTCCTGCTGGGCGCGGCCTGGGCCTGCGACCCGCTGCGCAAGCCCACGCCACGCTGGCTGGGCTGGATCGGCTGGGCGGCGCTGTTCGGGACCGGGATCGGGCTGGCCGCGGCCGCCGTGGCGCTGCCGGTGGTGGCGGATGGGCGGGTTTCTCTCGTCTCGCTGCTGGCGGTGCCGGTGGTGGGGGTCATGCTCTGGGCGGTGGTCCGGGCAGCGCGGGTTGGGGAATGGGCGCGGGCCGGGCTGTCGGCGGCGCTTCTGGCGGTGCCGCTCTACTGGGTGGTGATGGGTGGGGTGCTGCCGCATCTCACGGCCCCCTGGGTTTCGCCGCGCGTGGCGGAGCTGGTGGCGGGCGAGGGTGTTCCGGCGGAGCGCTTCGGTATCGCCGGTTACCATGAGCCTTCCGTGGTGTTTGCGGTGGGGACGCAGACGCGGCTTCTGACCGATGGGGCAGAGGCCGCGCGGTTCCTGGCGGGCGGTGCGGACCGGCTGGTGGCCGTAGAGGGGCGCCAGGTGGCACGCTTCGAGGAAGAGGCCGCTTCCCTCGGGCTGCGCCCGCGCGTCGTGGGGCGCGTGGATGGCTTCAACTATGTTCGCGGGCGGCGCGTCGCCGTCATCCTGTTCCGGGCTTCCTGACCATGCTCCAGATGATCGCCGATGTGATGGCGGCCACCGGCACATTCGGCATCTTCCTGCTGATGCTGGCCGAGAACATTTTCCCGCCGATCCCTTCCGAGGCGATCATGCCGGTGGCGGGCTTCGCGGCCGCGCAGGGACAGCTGGACCCGCTGGCGGTGTTCCTGGCGGGCACGGCGGGCGCGGTGCTGGGCAATGCCGCCTGGTACGAGCTGGCCCGGGCCGTGGGGCAGGAGCGGATCGAGCGGCTGGCGGACCGGTTCGGGCGCTATGTCGGCGTGATCGGCGAGGATGTGCGGGAGGCGGCGGATGTGCTGCGCCGTTGGGGCACCTGGGCGGTGTTCCTGTGCCGCTTCCTGCCGGGGCCTCGCACGCTGATTTCGGTGCCTGCGGGCATCGTGCGGATGAACCGCTGGATATTCTACATCGCGACGATCGTGGGCACGGCGGGCTGGACCGCCTTCCTCATGGCCGCCGGCTGGTGGCTGGAAGGGCAGTGGGAGGCGATCAACCACTGGATGGAGCCTCTGGCGATCGCCGTCGTCTCCGCGGTGGTGCTGATCTATGCCTGGCATCTGTGGCGGACGCGGCACCGCTGGCGGCGTGGCAGCACGCGTGACGCAGGGGGCTCTGCCCCCTGATCCCCGCCGGGGTGCCATGGGCACCCCGGGCCCCGCCTTCGGTTTTCAAAGCCATGGCGGGACCGAGGCCATAGGCCTCAGCGCAACCCTTTCCCGCGCGCTTCCCCTGTGCGGCCTGGCATCGCTGGTGCTAGAGGGCCGCCCTTCCGGTCCGCTCAGGGCCAGGCAGAAACAGAAGACCGCGTTCGCGCCGGTTCGGGATCTAAGGGGCAAGGCCGCGCATGGCGGGACATGGTGGACATCATCGGCGGCAGAACCGGAAGCCCAAGGGGCGTCCGCTGGATGGCTGGCTGATCGTGGACAAGCCGTCGGGCATGGGCTCGACGGATGTGGTGACGAAGCTCAAGCGTGCCTTCGATGCGCAGAAGGTGGGGCATGGCGGGACGCTGGACCCGCTGGCGACGGGCATCCTGCCGATCGCCTTCGGGGCGGCGACCAAGGCGGTGCCCTATGTCATGGACAGCACCAAGGTCTATCGCTTCACGCTGAAGATGGGCGACGAGCGGGATTCGGACGACGCCGATGGCAAGACCATCGCGACCTCGGATTACCGGCCGACGAATGAGCAGCTGGAGGCGGCGCTGCCGGCGTTCCGGGGCGACATCATGCAGGTGCCGCCCATCTATTCGGCCATCAAGATCGGCGGCGAGCGGGCCTATGACCTGGCGCGCGAGGGGCAGGTGGTGGAGCTGAAGCCCCGGCCCGCGCGGGTGGATGTGTTCGAGTTGGTCGAGCGCGTGGATGACGACACCGCCATCTTCCATGTGCAGAGCGGCAAGGGCGTGTACATGCGCTCCCTGGCGCGGGATCTGGCGCGGGCGGCGGGGACGGTGGGGCATATCGCGGCGCTGCGGCGGCTGCGGGTCGGGCCTTTCCGCGAGGAACACGCGATTCCGCTGGACAGCCTGGTCGTTACGGGGGATACCCCGCCCCCTTCCCCGGCGCTTCTGCTGCCGGTGACGACCGCGCTGGACGACATCCCGGCACTGGCCGTTACCGAAGCGGAGGCCGCTCGGCTGTCATTCGGCCAGGAATTGTCCCTGGTTGAGTTCATGGGCCGGGTTCCGCAGGCAGCCAACCCCGATGGGGGCCTGGTTCGCGTGCTGTCGGGGGAGCGCCTGATGGGATTGTGCCGGTTGGGGGAGGGGCTTCTCCGCCCCGAACGCTGGCTCGCCCGCGGGTGATCTGAGAACCCCATCCTAGGACATCCCGATGTCGATGATCACTCCGGAGCGCCGCGCGGCGCTCATCAAGGAATACGCGACCGGCCCCGGCGACACCGGTTCGCCCGAAGTGCAGGTCGCCCTGCTCTCCGAGCGCATTTCGTCGCTGACCGAGCACATGAAGGCCCACCCGAAGGACTTCCACTCCCGGCGTGGCCTGCTCGTTCTCGTCGGCCAGCGCCGCGGCCTGCTGGACTATGTGAAGCGCAAGAACAAGCAGCGCTACGAGACCCTGATCGGGCGCCTCGGCCTGCGCCGCTAAGCGGGTTTCCCGGGGAAGGCTTCGGCCTTCCACCGGCCTTCGGGGGAGAGATGCCCGGCCATTCGGCCAGGGTGTCTCTCCCCCGATGCGTTTCCGGCCTCGCTTAACTCGGCTCCACCACGCCGCGCAGGGCGTCGATGACGCGGTCTGTCGCCTGCTGGAAGCCGGGGCCGTCCAGATAGCCGTCCATGGCGCCGGTCCGTTGCAGGAAATTGCGCCAGACCGGGCTTTGCATGCCGCGGCGGAAGCGGTCATGCAGGCTGGCATAGGCTTCGTCCGAGAGGCCGGCGGGGGCGCCCGCCCCGGCATCAGGAGACCAACGGGAAGCGCAGGGTGATGCTGGTGCCGCGCTCCTGCCTCTCGTGCTCGATATCGCCACCGAGTTGCTGGGCCAGGAGGCGCAGGAGTTCCAGCCCCTGGCCACCGCCGGCCCGGCGCGCGGTGAGAGCGGAGGCATCGGTGCCGCGGCCATCATCGGCGACGGTGAGCGATGCCTCGGCCAGGCCTTCATCGGTGTGGAGGGAGATGCGCACGACGCCTTCCTCGCCATCCGGATAGGCGTGCTTCACGGCATTGGTGACCAGCTCGTTCACCACAAGGCCGGCGGCGACGGCCTTGTCGAAGGGCAGGGTGCAGGGCTCCAGGTCGATGTCGAGGATGACCTTCCCACCAAGGCTCAGTTCGAGGCTGCTGAGCAGCGCCTGCAGATAGCCGGCAAGGTCGGTGCCGGTGCCGTCCCCCATACCGCCCTCCTCCACGGCCGAGAGGCGGTCCTGCGCGAGGGCTATCGCGGTAACCCGG
This sequence comes from Roseomonas xinghualingensis, assembly GCF_025791835.1. Lineage (GTDB taxonomy): Bacteria > Pseudomonadota > Alphaproteobacteria > Acetobacterales > Acetobacteraceae > Roseomonas > Roseomonas xinghualingensis. The sequence continues at coordinate 212,684 of NZ_JAOXLP010000001.1, read as the reverse complement.
CGCATGAGGGTGCCCAGCCGGCCGGCGGCACGGGTATCCTGTTGCGCGAGGGCGGTCCGCCGTTCCCGCCCCAGCATGGACACCACGAGGGCGAGGTTGTTCTTGGCCCGGTGCTGGAGCTCGCGGAGCAGCGTGGTCCGCCGCTCGGCGCGCACGGCCAGTTCGGCGGCTGCGGCCTCGGCCTGAAGGACGGCCTGACGGCGCTGCAAGGCGCCGGCGACGAGCGCGGCCATGGCTTCGAGGAACTCGACATCGAGTTCGTCGAAATGATCCGGCTCCTCGCTGTCGGCCTCCAGCGTGCCCCAGATGATGCCGTCATAGCGGATGGGGACGTTGAGGAGCGCGACGATCCCATGCTGCCCCAGCACGGGGTCGAGGCGGAACTCGGGATGGTCGCGGATGTCCTCGATCACCACCGGCTGGCCGGTCTGCAGGGCACGGCCGGGGGGCGAGGCGATGTCGATGCCGAAGCGGGCGCGGCCGACGATGCCCGGCTCCCAGCCCAGGCCGGCTTCGACCAGCAGGTCGCCTTGCTCGGCGCGGTAGCGCATGAGCTTGGTGTGGCGGACGCCGGTGGCGCGGGCCGCCTGGGCCACGGCGCGCTGGAGGAGCGGCTTGAGTTCCAGGTCCTCAAGGGAGATCCGGCCGAAATCCCGCAGGATGCGCTGGTGCAGGCGCAGGCGCCGGGCTTCCGCGGCGTGGTCGGGGCTGGCCGGGGATTGGCGGGATGCTTTTGAAGCCATGGCGCCAGAACGGGCCCAGTGGCGGATGTTTGCGGCAGCACGCCACCGGTCTTCGTATTTGCTCCGGAACCGGGAGGCGCGGTGCCTCCCGGGTTTGCTCAGTGCGCCTCGGCCCAGGAGTGGCCGGTGCCGATCTCGACCGACAGGGGTACGTCGAGGGTGGCGACGTTCTCCATGATCCCGCGCACCACGGGCTTGGTTGCCTCCACCTCGCCTTCGGGCACTTCGAAGAGAAGCTCGTCATGCACCTGGAGGAGCATGCGGGCCTGGAGCCCCTGGTCGCGCAAGGCGGAGGGGAGGCGGACCATCGCGCGCTTGATCACCTCGGCCGCGCCGCCCTGGAAGGGGGCGTTGATGGCCGCGCGCTCGGCATTGCCGCGCAGCCCCTGGTTCTTCGAGGCGATCTCGGGGATCCAGAGCTTCCGGCCGAAGGGGGTTTGCACATAGCCATTGGTGCGCGCGTCTTCCTTGAAGCGCTCCATGGCGTCGCGGATGCCGGGATACTGGGCGAAATAGGCATCGATGATGCCGCGCGCCTCGGCGGGGGAGATGCCGAGGCGGCCGGCCAGGCCGAAGGCGGACATGCCGTAGATGATGCCGAAATTGATGGTCTTGGCGCGGCGGCGTGCCTCGCGGTCCACCTGGTCCAGCGGGATGCGGTAGATGTCCGAGGCCGTGCGGGCATGGATGTCCTGCCCCGTGGCGAAGGCCTCCAGCAGGGATGGTACCTGGGCGACATGGGCCAGGAGGCGCAGCTCGATCTGGCTGTAGTCGGCGGCCAGCAGCAGGTGGCCCGGCTCGGCCACGAAAGCGCGGCGGATGCGGACGCCTTCCTCGGTGCGGATCGGGATGTTCTGGAGGTTCGGCTCGGTCGAGGACAGGCGGCCGGTGCTGGTGATGGCCATGGAGAAGTCCGTATGGACCCGGCCATCCGCCGCGATCTGGGCCTGGAGCCCCTCGACATAGGTGGAGTTCAGCTTCGAGAGCTGGCGCCAGTCGAGCACCTTGCGCGGGAGGGGGTGGCCGGTGGTGGCGGCCAGTTCCTCCAGCGTGGCGGCATCGGTGGAATAGGCGCCGGACTTGCCCTTGCGGCCGCCCTGCAGGCCCATCTCGCCGAAGAGGATTTCCCCGAGTTGCTTCGGTGAGCCGACGGCGAAGGGGCGGCCGGCGATCTCGTGGATCTCCTTCTCCAGCGCCGCCATGCGCTCGGTGAACTCGGCGCCGGTCTGCTTGAGGGCGGGGCCGTCCACCCTCACGCCCGCGACCTCCATGTCGCGGAGCACGGTGATCATGCGGCGCTCGACCTGCTCGTAGAGGGCGAGGGCCTTTTCCTCCCGCAGCTTCGGCCGGAGCGCCTGCCAGAGGCGCAGCGTGACATCGGCATCCTCGGCGGCATAGGCGGTGGCCATGTCCAGCGGGATCTGGGCGAAGGGCTTGCGCGTGCGGCCGGTGCCCGTGACCTCGTCATAGGTGATGGGCTGGTGGTTGAGATGGCGGCGCGACAGCTCGTCCATGCCATGGCCGTGGCGGCCGGCATCGAGGCTGTAGGAGATCATCATGGTGTCGTCGATCGGCGACACCTCGAAGCCGCCATTGGCTTCGCGGCCGAGGACTTCGAGATCGTATTTGGCGTTGTGCAGGACCTTCAGGACGGAAGGGTCCGCGAAAAGGGGGCGCAGGACATCGACCGCCGCATCGAAGGGAAGCTGCTCCGGCGCGGGGGTGAGCATGTCCGTGCCTTCGTGGCGAAGCGGGAGATAGGCGGCCCTTCCGGGCGCCACCGCCATGCAGATGCCGACGAGGGAGGCGTTCAGCGCATCGAGGCTGGTGGTCTCGGTGTCCAGCGCCATCACGCCGGCCTCGCGCGCGGCCCTGGCGAAGGCATGCAGCGCGTCGATCGTCGTGATCGTCTCATAGGGGCCGAAGGATGCGCCCTGCTCGGGCAGGCCGAGGGCCTGGGGGGCGGGCGCGGGGCCGGCGGGGCGGGAGACGGGGACCTCGCCATTCGCGTCCAGGCCCAGCCGGTGCTGCACGCTGCGGAAGCCGTGGGACTTCAGGAAGCCGGCCAGCTTGCTGGTATCCGGCGCGCGGGTGGCCAGCTCCTCCATCGGGCAGGGGAGCGGCGCGTTGCGGTCCAGCTCCACCAGCCTGCGGGAGATGCGGGCCTTTTCCGCATTCTCCTCCAGCGCTTGGCGGCGCTTGGGCTGCTTGATCTCGGAAAGGCGGGAGAGAAGCGTCTCGACATCGCCGAACTGCTCGATGAGCTGGGCGGCGGTCTTGATACCGATGCCGGGGACGCCCGGGATGTTGTCGGTGGAATCGCCGGCCAGGGCCTGGACTTCCACCACCTTTTCCGGCGCGACGCCGAACTTCTCCATCACCTCGGCGGCGTGGATCGGCTTCTGCTTGATGGGGTCCAGCATGCGGATGCGGTCATCCACAAGCTGCATCAGGTCCTTGTCGGAGGAGACGATGGTGACGTTGCCGCCATCTTTCGCGAAGGCGGTGGCATAGGCGGCGATCAGGTCGTCGGCCTCGTAGCCATCCAGCTCCACGCGGGCGACGCAGAAGGCGTCGGTGGCCTCGCGGATCAGGCCGAACTGCGGCTTCAGCTCCTCCGGGGCCTCCGGGCGGTGGGCCTTGTAGTCGGCGTAGATCTGGTTGCGGAAGGTGGCGCGCGAGGCGTCGAAGACGACGGCGATGTGGCTGCCGGCATGCTTCGAGAGGAAATTGGCCAGCATCTGGGTGAAGCCGAAGACGGCGTTCACCGGCACGCCGGCCGGGTTGGTCATCGGCGGCAGCGCGTGGAAGGCACGGAAGATGTAGCCCGAGCCGTCCACCAGGATGAGGTGGCGGTCCGGGTTCACCTCGGAGGTGATGGGATCTGCGACCGGGGCCTTGTCGGCGGCCTCGTCGGTATTCTCGCGCTCGCTGGCCATGGGATCAGTGATGGTTGTCGTCACCCGCGCCGGGGGCGAGGCGATAGGTGCGCGAGCAATAGGGGCAGGTGATCTCCTCGCCCTCGATCCGCAGCCAGATGCGCGGATGGCCGGAGGCGCCGCCGCCATCGCAGGGGACATGGCGGGAGGTGACCTGGATCACCTCATCGGCGGTGACACCCTCGACGCGGTTGGGGGTGTAGCCGGTGTATTGGGAATCGCGCATCGGGGACCTGATGTCTCTGGAGGGGCATCTCCGGGGGTGCCGGAAGGCTCGGCCGGAAGATAGGGCCAGGGCGGCGATCCGGCCAGCTTTGGGGCCAGCTTTGGGGAGAGGAAGGCCGCGGCCCGCGCCGGTTGTGACCAAAGCCCGCGCCCGGCGTTCCGTCCCGGCCTTCTTCTCTCGTGGAGCCCATGTCCGACCCGCCCGTATCCCGTTCGACCCCGCCCCGCGGCACGGGGCTCGGCCGCTCCAGCCTTTCGACCGAAGTGGCGGCGGCGGCGGTGCCCACCACCGGCCCGGGAGTGCTCTATGCCGGCATCGCCATGGTGGCGGTGCTGTATTTCACGCGGGAGCTGCTGGTTCCGCTGGCCCTGGCGGTGCTGCTGGCCTTCGTGCTGGCGCCGGTGGTGCGGGGCTTCCGCAAGGTGGGCGTGCCGCGCGTGGGGGCGGAGCTGCTGGGCGTGGTGCTGGCCGTCGCGCTGCTTTCAGGCATCGGCGTGGTCCTGGGCCGGCAGCTGGCGGAATTGGCAGATGACCTGCCCCATCATCAGGCCGTCATCACGGAGAAGCTGGGCGGGCTGTTCGGCCAGGGAGGGATGCTCGGGCGCGCTTCGGAGCTGCTGCAGAACCTGGGGGCGAACCTGTCGCAGCGGGAGGAGGCGCCATCGCCCGCCAGGCCGCAGGCCGGGCTGCCCCCGCTGCCAGTGGAGGTGCGGGAGCCGACGCCCGGGGTCCTGACCGTGCTGCAGCGGGTGGTGGGGCCGCTTCTGGGGCCGGTGGCGCATACGGGCATCGTCTTCGTCTTCGTGGTGTTCCTGCTGCTCTACCGGGAGGACCTGCGGGACCGGATCATCAAGCTGATCGGCTCGCGCGACCTGCAGCGGACCACGGCGGCGCTGAACGACGCGGCCTCGCGCCTGTCCCGTTACTTCCTGGCGCAGACGGCGCTGAACACGGGCTTCGGTATCGCGATCACCTTCGGCCTCTGGGCGATCGGCATCCCCAATCCGCTGCTCTGGGGCGTGATCGCGGGGTTGATGCGCTTCGTGCCCTTCATCGGCGGCATCATCGCGGCGGCCTTCCCGCTGCTGCTGGCGGTGGCGGTGGATCCGGGCTGGACCATGATGCTCTGGGTGCTCGCGCTGTTCATCATCGCCGAGCCGGTGATGGGGCATGTGTTCGAGCCGCTGGTCTATGGACATTCCACCGGGCTCTCGCCGGTGGCGGTGCTGCTGGCCACCGCCTTCTGGGCCTGGCTGTGGGGCCCCATCGGGCTGCTGCTGGCCACGCCGCTGACGGTGGGGCTGGTGGTGCTGGGCCGGCATGTGGACCGGCTGGAATTCCTCGACGTGATGCTGGGCGACCGGGCGGCGCTGCAGCCGCCGGAAACCTTCTACCAGCGGGCGCTGGCCGGGGATGGCGACGGGTTGGTGGAGCAGGCGGAGCTGCAGCTGCGGACGCTGACGCTGCGAGGCTACTACGACACGGTGGCGCTGCCGGGGCTGGCTCTGGCGCAGGGGGATGCCGCGCGCGGGGTGCTGAACCGAACGCGGCTGGATGTGCTGCGGGCGCGGGTGGACGGGTTGCTGGACGACCTGTCCGACCATGAGGACGCCGAGGCGCTGGTGACGGACGGGCCGGTGGAGGCGGAAGGGGGCGAGGCGGCCGAGCGCCTTCCGGACCCTGAACTGCCGCCGGAATGGGAGGCACCGGGTGCGGTGCTCTGCGTGGTGGGGCGGGGGCGGCTGGATGAGCAGGCCACCGTGATGCTGGCGCAGGTGCTGTCGATGAAGGGCTTCGGGGCGCGGGTGCTGCCGAACGAGGCGCTGCGCGGGACGGCGCCGGCACCGGAAGGGGTGCGGGCGGTGGTGCTGTCGGCGCTGGATGGGGGGAGCGGGGCGGCGAGTGCCCGATACGCGATGCGGCGGCTGCGTCGGCGCTTCCCCGGGGTGGCGCTGGTGGCGGGGGTCTGGGGCGCGGAGCGTGACAGCCCGGTGCTGGCGGCGCTGCGCGAGGAGGGAAGCGATGATGGAAGCAAGCCATGCGAGGCACGGTCGCTGCGGGAGGCGGTGGAGTGCCTGGTGACGGCGGCGGGAGGGCGTAGGGAGCAGGGTTCCGAGGAGGAAGCGGCGCGGGGTGAGGACTTCGCGGAAAGCCCTTCCTCACGGGTGGCGCGCGAGTAGCAGGCTGGGGGCGCCGTCCAGCATGACCTCGGCTTCCGGCAGAAAGCCCGCCCGCTCCAGCACATGCCGTGATTCCGGGTTCGCGGGGCGGACCAGCCCGATGACCTTCCGGGCAGCTAATGGGCGGAAGGCGACCGCCAGCGCCTCGGCCGCCAGTTCGGAAGCATACCCCTGTCCCCAGGCATCGGGGTGCAGGTGGTAGGACAGGTTCAGCCCCTCGAAACCCGCCTTCCTCGTCAGTCCGCCGAAGCCGATCAGGGTCCCATCCAACTCGACGGCCCACCGCCCGAAGCCGTACCGCCGCCAATGTGCCATGTCGCGCTCCAGGCGGGCGGCGCAGGCTTCGGCGCTGTCCGGCTCAGGATGGGGCCGGTGGGCCACGAGCTCGGGACGGGCGAACAGGCCAACCAGGAAATCCAGATCGGCCGGGCCCGGCGGGCGCAATGCCAGCCGGGCGGTTCGTCGCAGCGCGACCGGCGAATTGTCCTGGGCGGTGTTCATCCCGGTGAACATCACGGTGCCGAAGCCAGCAAGCCAGCCCTGCCCGGTCCTCACCCTGCGGGTTGGGCTCCCGCCTCAAGCGTCGCCCAGACGGGATCCTTCAGCTTGGCGATGAAGGCGGCGTGGCGTTCCATCTCCTCGGGGCTGGGGGTGATGGGGCGCGGGGTGCGGGTGACAGGGCCTGCCGCGGCAGCGACCTGGCCGGAACGGGAGCCGCCGATGACGGTGGCGAGTTCCAGCCCCGGCTGCTTGCCGCCCATCAGCTCCAGATAGACCTGACCGAGGAGCTGCACGTCCAGCAGGGCGTTGTGGGTGGTGCGCGCCGAGAGGTCGATGTTGAAGCGGCGGCAGAGCGCGTCCAGCGAGTTGGGTAGGCCGGGGAAGCGCTTCTTCGCCATCTCCAGCGTATCGACCATCCGTGTGCGGGGGATACGCGGGGCGCCGCAACGGTCGAACTCGTGGTCGAGGAAGTTGAAGTCGAAGGGGGCGTTGTGGGCGATGACGGGATCGTCGCCCAGGAAGGCCAGAAGCTCAGGCAGGATGTCGGCGAAGAGCGGCTTGTCGGCCAGCATCGCGGCGGTGAAGCCATGGACCTTGCTGGCCTCGGGCGGCACGTCGCGTTGAGGGTTGATGAGGCGGTGGAAGGACTTCCCCGTCGGCATGAGGTTCACGACCTCGATGGCCGCGACTTCAAGCACGCGGTCGCCGGTGGCGGGATCGAGGCCGGTGGTCTCGGTGTCGAGGATCAGGGCGCGGGACATGGGGGGAGAATACCGGGTTTGGGGTGGCGGCTGCCACCCTGGAGGGTCAGGGGGTGGCGCCGCCCGAGGCTACCAGGCGCCGCACCGCGCGTTGCGCGTGGTGCCGGGAGAGGCCCGTATGGATCAGGTGATCCGCGCGGCGGCGCCGGAGGGCATCCGGCACCTGGCGGGCCAGGATGGCGTTCAGTCGCTCCTCGGTCATGCCCTTGCGGCGAAGGACGCGGGCGCGCTGGATGGCTGGCGGGGCGGTGACGACGATCACGGCATCCACGCGGTCCTCGCCGCCGGTTTCGAAGAACAAGGGGATGTCGAGCACGGCCAGGCGGGCACCCCGGCGGCGGGCGCGGGCGAGGAAGCGCTTTTCCTCCTGGCGGACGAGGGGGTGGACGATGGCTTCCAGGCGCTTCAGGGCCGGCGCGTCGCCGAGGACACGCTTGCGCAGGGCTTCACGGTCCACCACGCGGCCGAGCGAGGTGAGGCGGGTGGTGCCAGGGAAGGCGACCTCGATGGGGCGCACGGCGGCACCGCCCGGGCCCTGCAGGCGGTGGACGGCGGCATCGGCGTCGAAGACCGGGATGCGGAGGCGGCGCAGCGTGGCGGTGGCGGTGGACTTGCCCATGCCGATGCCGCCTGTGAGGGCCCAGACCTTCATCCGGCCTGCTTCGGGATGTCGGAGGCGACGAAGGCGCGGAGTTCGGCAGTAACCTCGGGCATCTTGCCATACCAAGCCTGGAAGCCGCGGCGGCCCTGGTGGAGGAGCATGCCCAGGCCGTCCACGGCCGCGAGGCCGCGTGCGCGCGCGGCGGCGAGAAGGGGTGTTTCGAGGGGGACGTAGACAATATCGGCCACCACCGCCGCCGGGGGCAGGGGGGCGAGATCGATGGTCAGCGGCGGTTGGCCCTGCATGCCCTGGCTGGTGGTGTTCACCAGCAGGGCGGCATCCTCCAGCGGCGGGCTGGCGGTGACGTCCACATGGGCGCCATGGGCGGAGAGTTCGCGGGCCAGCGCCTCGGCACGCGCGGGGCTGCGATTGACCAGGGTCATGCGGGGGCAGCCCGCGGAGAGCAGGGAATGCGCCACAGCGCGCGCCCCACCGCCGGCACCGAGGATGACAGCGGGGCCCTGTTTCACGTGAAACCCTGGCGCCTGTTCCCGCAGGCTTTCCAGGAATCCCCAACCATCGGTGTTCCAGCCCTCGATGCGGCCATCTTCCCGGAAGACAAGCGTATTCACGGCCCCGATGCGGCGGGCTTCATCCTCCACCAGGTCACAGGCGGCCAGGGCGGCTTCCTTGTGGGGGATGGTAACATTGGCGCCCCGGAAGCCGAGATCGGCCAGGGCACGTACGGCGCCGGGAAATTTCGCGGGCTCGACGGGGAGGGGGATATAGGCGCCGTCAATGCCATGCCGGGCAAGCCAGAAGCCGTGCAGCCGTGGTGAGCGGGAATGAGAGACGGGCCATCCGAGGATGCCCGCCATACGGGTCTTGCCGGTGAGGGTGTGAGGCGCCTGCATGGATGATCCATAACCCAGGCGCGTTCCGGGTGGCAGGGAGGGGCGGCCGCTCCCCGCCGGCTAGTAGCGAATGATCCCGGTGGGCGCGCCAGGGGTGACGAGGCCGCCACCCTCGAAGGCGCGGAGGGAGGGGTCGTCTATGGCAGAGCCGCCATAGCTGGTGGCGATCAGGCCGCCACCGGCATAGGCGGCATCGGAACCTGAGGCATAGGACCGGCGATAGCTCCCGCCCACATATTCGGAAAAGGGGCCGGCATCCGCCACCTCCAGTCCAAGGCGTGGACCGGCACTGGCCAGGTAGTTGATCGTCTCATCCGGAAGGATCATCGCGCCGGAGAGATAGCCATCCACACGATCGGGGCCCGCATTATAGGCGGCCAGGAAGCCGGGGGCGCCGTAGCGGTCATACATCTGGCGGATATAGGCGGTGCCGGCGAGGATGTTGTCGCGCGGCTCATAGGGATCATGGCCGAGGCCGAGCTGGGCGCGCAGGGTGTCATAGGTGCGTGGCATCACCTGCATCAGCCCCATGGCGCCGGCCGGGGAGGTGATGGGATAGCCGCTGGAGTCATAGAGGCGGCCACCGCTTTCCTGCCGCATGACGGCCCGGATCCAGCGCTCGGGCACCTGGAAACGGGACGAGGCATCCCGGATATGCGGGCCCCAGGGATCGTCAGCCGTTCCGGGCACGGCGTAGTTGCGCGCGGCATGGGAACGGTAGGTACTTGCCTCGGCCCGTGAGGCGTTCAGGTCATAGCCATAATCGCCATTGCCGTCATAGCCGCGGCGGCCATCCCAGGCGGCGGTGGTGTAGGAGCCGCCGCCGCAGCCCGCGAGGAGGGAGGCGAGGAGGAGGGCTGCGAGGGGCCGGGTGGCGTGGACTGTCCGCATGAGATCGGCACCAGGATGATCGTGATCGGTCGCTGGCGATCAGTCTGCCGCATCACGGCGTCCTTGGCAGGAGCGAACCACGGCTTCACCTGCGGATCGGTTGAAAGCGTGGCACGGGATCAACGGTCAGTCGGGCGAAAGGGCTTCCGCGCGGGGGAAGCATCATGGCCGCGAGCATCCCTGCGCCCTGGCCTCCCCTCTGGCGCGGCGGCCCGAGGAATGCCACCAACACCGCAACGCGAAGAGGGATGACAGCCATGCCGAAGACCCTGCGGGTTGCGGTGCAGATGGACCCGATGGAGAGCATCGGGATCGAAGGGGACAGCACCTTCGTGATGATGCTGGAGGCCCAGGCGCGCGGCCATGCCCTGTGGCATTACCATGTGCGTGACCTGGCGCTGGATGCGGGGCGCGTGACGGCCTGTGCGCATCCGGTGGAAGTGCGGCGGGTGAAGGGGAACCACTTCACCTTCGGCGATCCGGTGGAACTGGACCTGGGGCGGGACGTGGATGTCGTGCTGATGCGGCAGGACCCGCCCTTCGACATGGCCTACATCACGGCAACGCATATTCTGGAACACATCCACCCAAGGACGCTGGTGGTGAACGATCCGGCGCATGTCCGGAACGCGCCGGAGAAGCTGTTCGTCACGCATTTCCCCGAACTGATGCCGGAGACGCTGGTGACGGCGGACCGGCGGCGGATCGCGCGCTTCCGCGAGACGCATGGCGACATCATCGTCAAGCCGCTGTTCGGCAATGGCGGCGCGGGCGTGTTCCACCTGCGGCCTGACGATCCGAACATGAACTCGCTGATCGAGATGTTCACCGAGCGCTCACGCGAGCCTCTGGTGATCCAGAAATACGTCCCCGCCGTGCGGCAGGGCGACAAGCGCATCATCCTCGTGGATGGCGAGGCGATGGGCGCGATCAACCGCGTGCCGGCCGAGGGCGAGGCGCGCTCCAACATGCATGTCGGTGGCAAGGCGGTGCAGACCACGCTGACAGACCGCGAGAAGGAGATCTGCGCCGCCATCGGGCCGGAGTTGAAGAAGCGTGGGATGATCTTCGTCGGCATCGACGTGATCGGCGGCTATCTCACCGAGATCAACGTGACCTCGCCGACCGGGCTCCAGGAGATCGCGCGCTTCGATGGCGTGCATCTGGAGAAGGCGATCTGGGACGCGATCGAGAGCAAGCGGTAAAAAAAGAATCCGGGGAGAAGGAATTCTCCCCGGACCCTCATCTTTTCCTTCGAGGCTGCCGCGGCTTAACGGCCCAGCCCTTCCCAGAACTCCTTCACGCGGGAGAAGAAGCCTTCGCTCTCGGGGCTGGTGCGGCTGTTCTCCTCCGCCTCGGCCTCGAACTGCTCCAGAAGCTCGCGCTGCTTTGCCGTGAGGTTCTGCGGCGTCTCCACCGAGACCTGCACATACATGTCGCCGCGCGCGGCGCTGCGCAGAACCGAGAAGCCCTTGCCGCGCAGGCGGAACTGGTCGCCCGCCTGGGTGCCAGAGGGGATGGAGACACGCGCGCGCCCGCCATCGATGCTCGGCACCTCCACCGCGCCGCCCAGGGCAGCCTGCGTCATGCGCAGGGGCACGCGGATGAAGATGTTGTTCCCTTCCCGCTGGAAGATCGGGTGGGGCTTGATGCCGATATCGACATAGAGGTCGCCCGTAGGGGCGCCACGCAACCCGGCCTCGCCCTCGCCGGCCAGGCGGATGCGGGTGCCTTCCTCGACGCCGGCCGGGATGGTGACGTTGAGGTTACGGTCCTTCTGCACGCGGCCCGCGCCATGGCAGACCTTGCAGGGGTTCTTCACGATGCGGCCGGTGCCTCCGCAGGTGGGGCAGGACCGCTCCACCAGGAAGAAGCCGGACTGGGCGCGCACCTTGCCGGCGCCCTTGCAGGTGCCGCAGGTCTCGGTCTGCGCCTTGCCGCCTTCCGCGCCCGTTCCCGTGCAGTTGTCGCAGGTGACGGAGCTGGGGACGCGAATAGTCGTCTTGGTGCCGGCGAAGGCCTCTTCCAGGGTGATGGTCACCTCGGTGCGGAGGTCGGAGCCGCGGCCGGTGGCCTGCCCGCCCCGGCGCCCGCCGAGATTGCCGAACATCTGCTCGAAGATGTCCTCGAACCCGCCCCCGGCGAAGCCGCCGCCGAAGGGATTGCCGCCACCGCCGCCGCCATTCTCGAAGGCCGCATGGCCGTAGCGGTCATAGGCGGCACGCTTCTCGGGGTCCTTGAGGACGTCGTAGGCCTCGTTGCACTCCTTGAACTTGGCCTCGGCGGCCTTGTCGCCCGGGTTACGGTCCGGGTGGTGCTGCATGGCGAGCTTACGGAACGCCTTCTTCAGGCCGTCCTCATTCACATCGCGGGCGACGCCCAGCACCTCGTAGTAATCACGCTTGGCCATTGTGGTTCCCATGCGGGCCGCATCCTTGCCCTGTAGGGTGGCATCCCAGAAGGAAGCCGCAAAGAGGAAGCGCCCGGCCCGCTTGCCGCGATGCCGGGCGCCCCGTGTTCCTTATCGCAGAGGGATCAGCCCTGCTTCTTCTTCGAAGGATCGACATCCTCGAACTCGGCGTCGACCACCTTGCCGCCGGGGCCGGCACCCGCGCCGGCATCGGGGCCAGGCTGGGCCTCACCCTGCGGCTGGGCCTCGGACTGGGCCTTGTAGAGGGCCTCGCCGATCTTCATCGAAGCGGCGGAGAGGCGCTCGCCGGCGACCTTCATGGCCTCCGCGTCCTGGCCTTCCAGCGCCGAGCGGGCGGTGGAGAGGGCGGCCTCGACCTCGCCCTTGTCGGCATCGGTGAGCTTGTCGCCGTTGTCCGCCAGGGCCTTCTCGGTCGAGTGCACCAGGGCCTCGAGGTTGTTCTTCGCCTCGACGCTCTCGCGGCGCTTCTTGTCGGCCTCGGCATTCGCCTCGGCGTCCTTCACCATCCGCTCGATATCGGAGTCCGACAGGCCGGAGCGGGCCTGGATCTTGATCTGCTGCTCCTTGCCCGTCGCCTTGTCCTTCGCCGAGACGGAGACGATGCCGTTTGCGTCGATGTCGAAGGTCACCTCGATCTGCGGCACGCCGCGCGGCGCGGGCGGGATGCCCTGCAGGTCGAAATTGCCCAGCAGCTTGTTGTCGGCCGCCATCTCGCGCTCGCCCTGGTAGACCTTGATGGTCACGGCCGTCTGGTTGTCGTCAGCGGTCGAGAAGGTCTGGGACTTCTTCGTCGGGATGGTGGTGTTGCGGTCGATCAGGCGGGTGAACACGCCGCCCAGCGTCTCGATGCCCAGCGACAGCGGGGTCACGTCGAGCAGCAGGACGTCCTTAACCTCGCCCTTGAGCACGGCGCCCTGGATGGCGGCGCCGATGGCGACGACCTCGTCCGGGTTGACGTTGCGGGCCGGCTCCTTGCCGAAGAAGGTCTTCACCGCCTCGATGACCTTGGGCATGCGGGTCATGCCGCCGACCAGGATCACCTCGTCGATCTCGCCGGCGCTGACGCCGGCATCCTTCAGCGCGTTGCGGCAGGGCTCCAGCGTGCGCTGGATCAGGTCATCGACCAGGCTCTCCAGCTTCGCGCGGGACAGCTGCAGCACGAGGTGCTTCGGACCGGACGCATCGGCCGTGATGAAGGGCAGGTTGATCTCGGTCTGCTTGGCCGAGGACAGTTCGATCTTCGCCTTCTCGGCGGCTTCCTTCAGGCGCTGAAGGGCAAGCTTGTCGCCGCGCAGGTCGATGCCGTTCTCGCGCTTGAACTCGTCCGCGAGGTAGTCGATCACCCGCTGGTCGAAGTCCTCACCGCCGAGGAAGGTGTCGCCGTTGGTGGACTTCACCTCGAACACGCCGTCGCCGATCTCGAGGATCGACACGTCGAAGGTGCCGCCGCCGAGGTCATAGACCGCGATGGTGCCGTGGTTCTTCTTGTCGAGGCCATAGGCGAGGGCGGCCGCCGTCGGCTCGTTGATGATGCGCAGCACCTCGAGGCCCGCGATCTTGCCGGCCTCCTTGGTGGCCTGGCGCTGGGCGTCGTTGAAGTAGGCGGGGACGGTGATGACGGCCTGCGTCACCTTGTCGCCGAGATAGGCCTCAGCCGTCTCCTTCATCTTGCCCAGGATGTAGGCGCTGATCTGCTGCGGCGCCTGCTTCTGCCCACCAGCCTCGACCCAGGCGTCGCCATTGTCGGCGCGCACGATATGGTAGGGGACGAGGCCGACATCCTTCTGCACCGTCGGGTCGTCGAAGCGACGGCCGATCAGGCGCTTCACGGCATAGAGCGTGTCGGTCGGGTTGGTCACCGCCTGGCGCTTGGCGGCCTGGCCGACGAGACGCTCGCCGTTCTTGGCGAAGGCGACCATGGACGGGGTCGTGCGGGCGCCCTCAGCGTTCTCGATCACCTTCGTGTCGCCGCCTTCCATGATGGCGACGCAGGAATTGGTGGTGCCGAGGTCGATACCGATGACCTTGCTCATCCGCTAACTCTCCTTTGCGGCGGCCGGGGCACGGCCCGTTGGCGAGGCGCCGTGCGCGGCCCCATTCTTCATTCGGATGGGGATTGGGGACGGGAAAGCCCGTCAGCCCTCGATGTATTCAGGGGCAGGCGGCGGGACAAGACCCCGTTGCCCCTGGAATGGTGAATCAGGCGGGCTTGCCGGCGACCACCACCATGGCGGGCTTCAGCAGGCGGCCATTGATCGTCCAGGCCGGCGTCCAGGCGGTGATGACGGTGCCCGGCTCCACGCCTTCGGGCGCGGGCTGCTCGGCCATGGCCTGGTGCAGCTCGGGATCGAAGGGCTTGCCGGTGGGGTTGTCCGACTTCACGCCATGGCGCTCCAGCATGGCGAGGAAGGCACGCTCCACCCCCTCGAAGCCGGCGCGCAGCTTGGTGACGGGGCCGTCCTCGGCATCCTCGGCGGGAAGGGCGTCCAGGCCTCGGCGGAGGTTCTCGGCGGTGTCGGCGACGTCGCGGGCAAACTTCGTCACGGCGTAGTTGCGGGCATCCTCCAGCTCGCGCTTGTGGCGGTTGCGGAGGTTCTGCATCTCGGCTTCCGAGCGCAGCCACTTGTCGCGCATCTCGGCGAGTTGCGCGGCGAGCTCCTGGGCAGAGACTTCGGTGCCCTGGATGCCCTCGCGGGCCTCGGCTTCGGGGATGGCGCCGGGCTGGGACTGGGCGTCGGCCGCCTGAGACCGCGCTTCGTTCGGAGTATCGCTCATTTCCGGGATCTGATCTTTCCTGGCCTGGAGAGGGCCTCTTCCTGCCCCTCACCTAGGGGGCGTGAGGTCCCGGGACAAGCTTGGGCGGTGTCCCGCGCCGGTTCACGGCGCCGTTCCCGGTGCATGGCGGCCATGGGGGCACCTCGTGTTGCGCTGCAACATGGTTCGGATAGCATTGATCCTCATCACATTCTTCCGGTGCCCATATGACCGGCCGGCCCGCATCGCCTTGCCGTACCCCTTCCAGGACCATCATGCAGGCCATCGGGCCGGGCGGCCGCGCGGTTGATCGGTCCCGGCGCGGGATGGCTCGCGGGATGGTTCCGGGGGCAGGTGCGTGAGCGAGGCCACGGAGAAACGGGTTCCGCTCTGGCTGCTGGCGATGATCACCTTCAGCGGCACGGTGGGGATGTACATCTTCGTGCCGGGACTGCCGCAGGCCGCGGTGGACCTGGGCGCCACCACTGGTGCCATGCAGCTGACCATCAGCCTGTACATCCTGGGACTGGCGCTGGGGCAGCCGATCTACGGACCACTGGCGGACCGCTTCGGACGGCGGCCCGTGCTGATCGGCGGGCTGTGCCTCTACATCCTGGCGGGCCTGGTGGCCGTCCTGGCACCGAATGCGGAAACGCTGGTGGTGGCGCGGCTGTTCCAGGCGCTGGGGGGCTGCGCCGGGCTGGTGCTGGGCCGGGCGATCGTGCGCGACACCTCCGGCACGAAGGAGGCGGCACAGCGGCTGGCCTTGCTGAACCTGCTGGTGACGGCGGGGCCCGGGCTGGCGCCGCTGGTGGGCAGCGGGGTGACGGCGGCCGGGGGCTGGCGGCTGGTGCTGGTGCTGCTCTGCCTGCTGGGGGTGGCGAATCTTCTCTTCACCTGGCGGATGCTGCCGGAGACGGGGCAGCCGAAGGGCGGACCGGTCTCGACCCTGGTACGGGACTATCTGCGGCTGGCGGGCTCTCCGGTGTTCCTGGGCTACGCCATCTGCGGCGGCTGCGTGACCACGGCCTCCTATGCCTTCTTCGGCTCGGCGCCCTTCATTTTCCGGGAACTGGACCGGCCGCCGCATGAGACGGGGATCTACCTGGCCATCCTGGTGATCGGAATTTCGATCGGGAACTGGATGGCCAGCCGGCTGATCGCGCGGGCGAAGCTGGACCAGGTGGTGGCCTGGGCAAGCCTGATGGGGGTGGTGGCGGTGTTCCTGCTGCTGGGCGTGGTGCTGGCCGGTCAGCTCACCGTGGCCTGGGCCATGGGCTGCATGTTCGTCTTCACCCTGGGCGTGGGCACGGCGGGGCCGGCGGCGCTGGCCCAGGCGATCAGCCTCAACCCGCGCCTCACCGGCTCGGCCTCCGGGTTGTACGGGTTCATGCAGATGGTGGTGGGCTCGATCTGCACGGCCCTCGCCGGGCTGGGCTCGGACCCTGCACTGTCGGCCGCCATGGTGCTGGCCGGCGCCGGGGTAGTGGGCCAGATCGCCTTCTACACCGCCCTGCGCGGCAAGAGGCACATCCCTGCCGCCGAATAACGGGACGGAGGCTGGGAAAAGAGGACGGTTTGGGGTGAATTCCTCCCCACTCCCTGCTTCTGTCCTTGACCCGGGCGGTTGCGGTGGCATCTGGCCGGATCATGAGCACCACGCCCGAACCTGTTGCCCCCGAGCCATCCAGCCGCCGCAGGCTGGCCGTGGTGCTGTTCAATCTCGGCGGGCCCGACAGCCCCGAGGCCGTGCGGCCCTTCCTGGTGAACCTGTTCACCGATCCGGCGATCCTTCGCCTTCCCACCATCATCCGGGAGCCGCTGGGGCGGTTCATCGCCGCGCGGCGGACCAAGCCGGCGGCGGAGAACTATGCGATCCTGGGGGGGAAGTCCCCGCTGCTGGAACTGACGCAGGAGCAGGGGAGGGCGCTGGAGGCGACGCTTTCGGACGAGACGCTGGAGGCGCGCTGCTTCGTGGCCATGCGCTACTGGCACCCCTTCACGGATGCCGCGTTGCGGGATGTGATGGTCTGGGAGCCGGACGAGGTGGTGCTGCTGCCGCTCTACCCGCAGTTCAGCACGACGACGACGGGCAGCAGCCTGAACGCCTGGCACGAGGCGGCCGCGAAGGCGGGCTTTTCGGTGCCGACCTCGACACTGTGCTGCTGGCATTCGGATGAGGGATTCGCGGCGGCCACGGCGGCGATCACGCGGCGCGCCTGGGACGAGGCGCGGGCCGCGGTGCCGGCAGGGGTGAAGCTGCGGCTGCTGTTCAGCGCGCATGGGCTGCCGGAGAAGATCGTGAAAGCCGGCGATCCCTATCAGTGGCAGGTGGAGCGGAGCGTGGCGGCCGTGGTGGAGGCGCTGGCGATCCCGGGGCTGGACCATGCGCTGTGCTACCAGTCCCGCGTGACGCCGCAGAAATGGCTGGGGCCAAGCGCGGAGGAAGAGATCGCGCGGGCCGGGGCCGAGGGGGTGGCGCTGCTGATCTGCCCCATCGCCTTCGTCTCGGAGCATTCGGAGACGCTGGTGGAGCTGGACGTGGAGTACAAGGAACTGGCCCATCAGAAGGGGGTGCCCGGCTATTTCCGGGTGCCGGCGCAGAACAGCGATATGGCCTTCATCGGAGCGCTATCGGCGCTGGTGCGGAAGCTGCGGGGGGAAACGCGCGGTTCCCGCGACGCGGCCGGAGGGAAGCTGTGTTCCTTCGCGGGGGGGCGGCAATGCCCCAAGGCGCATCTGGGGTGCCCCCATACGGGCGCCCAGCCGCTGCGGGTGGCGGCGTGATGCGGGGCGGGCTGCGCCCGGCGGCGGTGCTGTTCGATTGCGACGGGGTCCTGGCGGACAGCGAGGCCGTGGCAAACGGCGCCATCGCGGATGACCTGACGGAGCGGGGCTGGCCCATGTCCATGGAGGCGGCGAAGGCAGTCTTCATGGGCACGGCGCTGCCGGACATGATCCCGATCATCGAGGAGCATCTTGGCCGGCCGCTGCCGGCGGATTGGTCCCGGCAGATCGTGGACCGCATCCTGGCGCGCTACCAGGCGGGTGACCTGGACCCGATTCCCGGTGCGCAGGAGGCGGTGGAGGCCGTGGCCGCGGCGGGCATTCCGATGGCGATCGCCTCCAATTCCGGGCGGGACGAGTTGCGGACGAAGGCGGGCATCCTGCCCTTCTTCCACCACTTCCAGGGGCGGCTGCTGTGCTTCGAGGATGTGGCCCGCCCGAAGCCGCATCCGGATCTGTACATCGCGGCGGCGAAGCTCTGCGGGGCCGATCCGCGGGATTGCGTGGTGGTGGAGGACAGCGTGACGGGAGCCAGGGCCGGAATCGCGGCGGGGTGCCGGGTGCTGGGCTTCGCCCATGAGACACCGGCGGTGGACCTGCTGGAGGCCGGGGTGGCGGAAGTCTTCACCGATCATTCGGCCCTGCCGGGCCTGCTGGGGATCGCGCCCGTGGCGGGGGCGCTGGCATGACCATCCCCTGGCTGGCCAATCTTTATCCCTGGACCAAGGCGCTGCACCTGATCGCGGTGTTCGCCTGGATGGCGGGGATGTTCTACCTGCCGCGCCTCTTCGTTTACCACTCAACCGTATCGGCGGGCAGCGAACCCTCGGAGATGTTCAAGGTGATGGAGCGGCGGTTGCTGCGGGCCATCATCAACCCCGCCATGGGCGCGGCCTGGCTGTTCGGGATCATGCTGGTGCTGACGCCGGGGGTCATCGATTGGAGTGCCGGCTGGTGGCACGGGAAGATGGCGGGCTTTCTGGGGATGAGCGCCTTCCATGGGCATCTGGCCGCAGCCCGCAAGAAGTTCGAGCGCGACGAGCGGCCGAAGAGCGAGCGGTACTGGCGGATCGCGAACGAGGTGCCGACGCTGCTGCTGGTGCTGATCGTGGTGATGGTGATCGTCAGGCCGTTCTAAGGCAGTCCCGGGGAGGCGCCGCGGGCCGCTTCCGAACAGGCCACAGGGCCCGGGGTGGCCGTTGCCACCCCGCCAGGCTCCGGGGGCAGAGCCCCTGGAGCCATCCTTGATTCCACGGGAATTTTTCCCACTTAACAGCTTGACGTGCGGCTGATTGCCCTTTTAGGGTCCCCGCCGGTGCAGTGCCACGGATTCCCGTCGGCTTCCACCGCCCCGTGCATCTCCATCGGAATCCCGCCTCCCGGCGGAGGCGCTGGCCTATCCAGCCCTATCCAGGTTCCGCGCACCCTTCCCCTTCGGCCCTGCCGATCGAGACCACTGAATGCACCTCTCAGAACTCAAGGTTAAGTCCCCCGGCGACCTGCTTGCCTTCGCGGAAGAGGTGGGCGTCGAGAACGCATCCTCGCTCCGCAAGCAGGACATGCTCTTCGCCATCCTCAAGCAGCTCGCCGATAATGATCAGGCGATCTACGGGGACGGCACGCTGGAGATCCTGTCGGATGGCTTCGGCTACCTGCGGAACCCGCAATCGAACTTCCTGCCCGGGCCGGACGACATCTATGTCTCCCCGGCGCAGGTGCGGCGCTTCGCGCTGCGCACGGGCGACACGGTGGAAGGGCAGATCCGGGCGCCGAAGGACGGGGAACGCTACTTCGCCCTGCTGAAGGTCAACACGGTGAATTTCGAGCCGCCGGAGGCGGTGCGGCACCGGGTGAACTTCGACAATCTCACCCCGCTCTATCCCACCCGCCGCCTGCGGATGGAGAACCCGGAGCTGGAGAGCGTCGGCAAGGGGCCGACCAAGGACAATACGCACCGGGTGATCGACCTGGTAGCGCCCATCGGCATGGGCCAGCGCGCGCTGATCGTCGCGCCGCCGCGCACCGGCAAGACGGTGATGCTGCAGAACATCGCCCGGTCCATCTCCGCCAATCACCCGGATGTCTTCCTCATGGTGCTGCTCATCGACGAGCGGCCCGAGGAAGTGACCGACATGGCCCGCACGGTGCGCGGCGAGGTGGTGGCTTCCACCTTCGACGAGCCGGCGACGCGCCATGTGCAGGTGACGGAGATGGTGCTGGAGAAGGCCAAGCGGCTGGTCGAGCACAAGCGGGACGTGGTGATCCTGCTGGACTCCATCACGCGCCTCGGCCGCGCCTACAACTCCGTGGTGCCGTCCTCGGGCAAGGTGCTGACGGGCGGCGTGGACGCCAATGCGCTGCAGCGCCCGAAGCGCTTCTTCGGTGCGGCGCGCAACATCGAGGAGGGCGGCTCCCTCACCATCATCGCCACCGCGCTGATCGACACCGGTTCGCGCATGGACGAGGTGATCTTCGAGGAGTTCAAGGGTACCGGTAACTCGGAAATCATCCTGGACCGGAAGCTCTCGGACAAGCGCGTCTTCCCGGCGATCGACATCACCAAGTCTGGCACCCGCAAGGAAGAGGTGCTGGTGGATCGCGCGGAGCTGTCGAAGATGTGGGTGCTGCGCCGGATCCTGAACCCGATGGGCACGCAGGATGCGATGGAGTTCCTGCTGGACAAGCTGAAGTACAGCAAGACGAACCAGGACTTCTTCGACGCGATGAACACCTAAAGGGGTGGGAGGGCTCCGGCCTTCCCGCCTGCCCCTGACCACGGGTCAGGAAAGCGAAAAGGGCCTGCCCCGGTCACCGGGGCAGGCCCTTCTCATTTCAACCTATCGGCTGATCAGCCGCCGGAGCCCGAGCCACCGCCCGAACCGCCGCCGCCGAGCTGAGAGGGAGCCTGGGTGCCAGGAACGCCAGCCTGCGGATTGGGCGGGCCACCGGCAGGGCCGCGCGCAGCAGGGGAGGCCGCCATGCCGGGAACACCCGCGCCTTGATCGGGCGCCACGCCACCAGGGGCACGCGGGGTCGGGGCCGTGCTCACGCCGGGCTGCACCGTCGGGGACTGGGCAAGCGCGGGGGCTGCAATCAAACCTGCGGCGAGGGCAAAAGCGAGACTGGTCTTCTTCACTGCGTTTCTCCTGAACCTGTTGGTCTCCGGTTTGACCAACGCGGCCTCTCCCCCGCCGGTTTCGTGAAACACGTCATGAGACATGCGCCACGCCATGAAGGGCGGTGCCACGGCACGGCCACCGGAAATAGGAAGGGCCTGCCCCGGTGACGGGACAGGCCCTTCCTGTTCCGACCTGCGATGCCTGCTGTGATCAGTTGCCCAGCATGCTCGGGTTCTGGGTCCCGGGCGTGCCCAATTGCGTAGCACGCGGGGTGCCGGCAGGGCCGGGGGCTTCCGGGCTGGCAACCCTGCCAGGCACGGATTGGTTACGCATGACGCTGCTCGGCGTCGAGGCCGAGCTGCCGCTGGATCGCATATCGTTGCTGCAAGCAGTTCCGGTGAGCAGGCACGCAGCCAGCATCAGCTTCGGGACAGAAGTCTTCATGGCTCCCCTCTTTCCGGATTATGCGTATCGAGCCTGAACGCAGCTTCATGGCGCAGGTTTCAATCAAATTTTCCGGATTATTCGGGATACTGGAGTTCCGTCTGTGAAGGCCGGCGAATCCGGGAAGGGTGTCTGGATGAAGTGGGTGAACAGGCTGGAGCAGGCGGCGTTGAATGCCGTGCCGGCACCGCGTGTGGCCTGGGATGGGCCTTTTGTTGTGCGAGGTTTCCTCAACGGGACTGGCAGGGCGAATGCGGCCTGCTCGCTGGACCCAGGAAGGGATGATGAGCTCGCGGCCCGGATAGGCCGGATCGAGGCGCATTATGCGCGCCTCGGCTTGCCATGCCGTTTCCGCTCGACACCGCTGGACCCGCCCGGGCTGGTGCCGCTGCTGGAGGCGCGGGGATATCGCGAGGCCGAGGGGGCCCTGGTGATGACGGGCCAGGTGCCGCCATCGGAGGAGGCCGGGGCGGAGTGGGGCGAGGGGCCGGGAGAGTCCTGGCTGTCCGTGCTGGCGACAGCGGAGTACCAGGGCAGCGCGCGGCGGGCCGAGAAGGAGGGGGCGGTATCCCTGATGTCCCGGCCAGCCACCTGGCTTGTGCTGCGGGAGGATGGGATGGCCGCCGCCTGCGGGCATGCCGTGGCGGATGCCGGATTATGCGGGCTGTTCGATCTGGCCGTAAGGCCGGAGTTCCGGCGCCGGGGCCTCGGGCGGCGGCTCCTCAATGCCCTGGCTGGCTGGGGCGCCCGCCAGGGGGCCCCGCTGTGCTGGCTGCAGGTGGCGCCCGGTAATGCCGCCGCCCGCCGCCTGTACGAGGCCGCAGGCTTCGCCGAGATGTACCGCTATCGCTATTTCCTGAAGGGCTGACGCGGCGGTCCGCCATGACCGGAAAGCATCAGGGCAACAGCACGCTGCTGCCCGTCGTCTTCCTGGCTTCCAGGTCGCGATGCGCATCCGCCGCATCGGCCAGCGCATAGGTCTGGTTGATTTCGATCTTCACCTTGCCGCTGCGGACAACCTCGAACAGATCCTCTGACATGGCGAGGAGGTCGGCGCGCTTGGCCGTGTAGGTGGCCAGGGTGGGGCGGGTGACGAAGAGGCTGCCCTTGGTCGCCAGGATGCCAAGATCAACGCCGGTAACCGGGCCGGAGGCATTTCCGTAGGAGACGAGAAGGCCGAAGGGGGCCAGACAGTCGAGCGAGGCGGAGAAGGTGTCCCGGCCGATGCTGTCATAGACGACCGGCAAGCGGGCGCCGCGGGTGATCTCGTTCACGCGGGCGGCGATGTCATCAGTGGAGAGGATGACATGGTCGCAACCATGGGCACGGGCGATCTCCGCCTTGGCCTCGGACCCGACGGTTCCGATCACGGTGGCACCGAGGGCTTTGGCCCATTGGGTGAGGATGAGCCCGACGCCGCCAGCAGCCGCATGGACGAGAATGGTCTCGCCGGCCTGGAGCTTCCGGGTGCGGCGGAGGAGGTACTGCGCCGTCAGCCCTTGCAGCATCATGGCGGCGGCGGTTCTGGATGTGATGTCGTCCGGCAGCTTCACCAGCACATCGGCGCGGATGGTGCGGAGCTGCGAATAGGCGCCGATCGGGCCCATGGCATAGGCCACGCGGTCCCCTGGCTTCAGGTCCTCCACGCCCTCGCCAACGGCCTCGACAGTGCCGGCGGCTTCCATGCCGATCACGGCGGGGAGGGAGGGCACCTTGTAGAGGCCGGTGCGGAAATAGATGTCGATGAAGTTGAGGCCAACGGCGGCGTGGCGGACCAGGGCCTCGCCGGGCCTCGGGCTGGGGACGGGCACTTCCTCCCAGACCAGCTTCTCCGGGCCGCCGGTTTCATGGAGGCGGATGGCGTGGTTCATCGACGGCATTCCTAGATCGCTTCCGGGGCGCGCGGGGCGCGCCTCGTCTGCGGGAGGGAAGGGGAGGCGTCCAGCAAGTCGGGCCTGGCCGGATCGGCGCCGCGGGTGCGGCGTTCAAGGGCGAGGAGCCAGCGCTTGGTGGCGAGGCCGCCTTCACCCGAATAGCCACCGATGGCGCCTTGGGCGCCGATGACGCGGTGGCAGGGGATGATGATGGGGATCGGGTTGGCGCCGTTCGCGCCGCCGATGGCGCGGGAGGCCGTGCCGAGGGTTGCGGCGAGATCGGCATAGGAGCGGGTCTCCCCATAGGGGATGTCCCGCAGGGCCTGCCAGACGCGCTGGCGGAAGGGGCTGCCGAAGGGGTTCAGCGGCAGGTCGAACTCCGTGCGGAGGCCGTCCATGTAGTCCTGCAACTGGTCGGCCGCTCGGCGAAGGAGAGGGGTCTCCTCTCGGTCGCAGCCTTGCCCCCAATCGAGAGCGACGATGGCGCCGTCTTCCTCCGAGAGGGTGAGGACGCCGAGGGGGGTGTGGAGGAATGTCTGGGGCATGGGTCTGGCCTGGGCCATTCGTCAGCCGAGCCGGGCTCCGCGTCAAGCGCCGGGTTTTGGCAATCATCCTGGGATCATACTGGATGGTTCAAAGCTCGCCTCGGCCTGACCTCGGAGGTAAGTTACAGAGCTTTCCAATCCTTCATGATTCTGGAACTTCGAACCGTGACTGATGCGAGGCCGCCAGCCGTTTCATGTGAAACATCATCCGACCCCAGATTGGCCGATCCGCCGCTTTGGTTCGATCTGCATATCTTCACATGCACCAATCGGCGACCGAACGGGCACCGTCGGGGCTCCTGCGCAGCGCAGGGCAGCGAGGCTTTGCGGGACTATATGAAAGCCAGGGCGAAGGAACTCGGACTCAAGCGAGTGCGGGTGAACACATCAGGTTGCCTGGACCGGTGCGAGTTCGGACCGGTCATTGTGATCTATCCGGAAGGGATCTGGTACCATGCGCACAACTATGCCGATATCGATGAGATCCTGACGGTTCATGTGCGCGACCGGGGCCGGGTGCGGCGCCTGATGCTGACCGAAAAGCACGTGCCGCCCAAGAACGAGACAAAAAAGGCGCTGAAGCTCTAACGCTCCGGCCCAAGGGGGAGACCCGGTGGATACGATTTTTGCCCTGGCGACAGCGCCGGGGCGAGCCGCGCTGGCGGTGATGCGGCTCTCCGGGCCGCAAAGCCGCTCCATGCTGGCAGGGCTTGGCGTGCGGATCCCCACGGCAAGGCGGGCGTCCCTCCGGCGGTTGCGTGATGCGAGGGGCCGGGTGCTGGATGAGGCCCTCGTGCTGTGGATGCCCGGCCCGCGCTCCTACACCGGGGAGGATTCGGCGGAGCTCCACCTCCATGGCGGCAGGGCCGTGGTGGAGAGCGTGGGCGAGGCGCTGGTGGCGCTGGGAGCAAGGCCGGCGGAGCCCGGGGAGTTCACGCGCAGGGCGGTCCTGAACGGGCGCATGGACCTGACCGCCGCCGAGGGCGTGATCGACCTGATCGAGGCGGAAACGGTTGCCCAGGCACGGCAGGCGCTGCGGCTGGCCGGGGGGAAGCTGGCCGATCTCTGCGGCGAGTGGTCCGAGCGGCTGACCACCCTTCTGGCGCGCCAGGAGGCCATGATCGAGTTCGAGGACGAGTGGTTGCCGAGTTCGCTCGACAACCAAGTGCTCGCCATGATCACCGAGCTGGCCAAGGAAATGGCGGAGCGGCTGGAGGAGGATGCGGGCGCCGAGCGCATCCGGGATGGGCTGGATATAGCAATCCTCGGCGCACCCAATGCCGGCAAATCCTCCCTGCTGAATGCGCTGGTCGGCCGGGAGGCGGCGATCGTCTCCGCGCGGGCGGGAACGACGCGGGACATCGTGGAGGCACGGACAGTACTGGCCGGCCTGCCGGCGGTGCTCGCGGATACGGCAGGGCTGCGCGAGGCTGGGGACGAGATCGAGGCGGAGGGCGTAAGGCGGGCACTCCACAGGGGGGAGGGGGCGGATATCGTCATCGCCGTCCTCGCATGGGACGCGCCGCCGGACGACGCCACGCTGGAGCTGATCGCACAGCGGGACTGCGTGGTGGTGGCGGGAAAGTCGGATCTGGGCGGAGAACTGCCCGATGGCTTCCCGGAAGATGCCATCCCCATTTCGGCACGGACCGGCGCCGGGCTGGAGCAGTTGCGGGACCGCCTGGAAACTGAGGCGACGCTGCTGGCGCCGGTTTCGGCTTCCGCGCTGCTGACGCGGCCAAGGCACCGGGCGGCGATCCGGGACACGCTGCGCTGGTTGCGGGAGGCGGAGAACGCCCTGCTCTCCGAATTGCGGGCCGATGCGTTGCGGGAGGCGCTGCGGTCGCTGGGCCGCCTCACTGGCCGGGTGGGCGCCGAGGCGATTCTGGACCGTGTCTTCTCCGAGTTCTGCATCGGGAAGTGACCCGGTCCCGTGTCGGCGGTATAGCCGCGCCATGGGGTGCGAATTCGATGTCGTGGTGGTCGGCGGCGGGCATGCGGGGGCAGAGGCGGCCGCCGCTGCGGCGCGCTGTGGTGCGCGCACGCTGCTGCTGACCCATAGCGCCGACCGGCTGGGGGAGATGTCCTGCAACCCGGCGATCGGTGGCGTGGGGAAGGGCCATCTGGTGCGCGAGGTGGATGCGCTGGATGGGCTGATGGGGCGGGCGGCGGATGCCGCCGGAATCCATTTCAAGCTGCTGAACCGGAGCAAGGGTCCTGCCGTGCGCGGGCCCCGGGTGCAGGCGGATCGTGGGCTATACCGGAAGGCGGTGCGGGAA
Organism: Roseomonas xinghualingensis; assembly: GCF_025791835.1. GTDB lineage: Bacteria > Pseudomonadota > Alphaproteobacteria > Acetobacterales > Acetobacteraceae > Roseomonas > Roseomonas xinghualingensis. Next base: position 186,695 of record NZ_JAOXLP010000001.1, on the reverse strand, counting down.
CTGCTGGAGGCGACGCCGGGGCTCACCATCCGGGAAGGGGTGGTGGAAGGGCTGGAGCGTGGCACGGATGGCGGCGTGGATGCCGTGATCAGCGGGGATGGCACGCGGATCGGCTGCGGCGCCGTGGTGGTGACGGCCGGAACCTTCCTTCGCGGCGAGATCCATCTGGGAGCGGAGCGCCAGCCGGCTGGGCGGCACGGGGATCCGGCCGCCATAGGGCTGGCCCTTGCCCTGGTGGGGCTGGGGCTGCCGGTACAGCGGCTGAAGACCGGAACGCCGCCCCGACTGGATGGGCGGACGATCGACTGGGCGGCAGTGGAACCGCAGCCAGGTGACGATCCGCCGGAACCCCTGTCCTGGCTGACGGAGCGGATCACCACCCGCCAGGTGGAATGCGGCATCACGGCCACGACTCCGGAAACCCATGCGATCATCCGGGCGAATCTGGATCGGGCGCCCGTGCATAGCGGCCAGATCCAGGGGAGGGGTCCCCGCTATTGTCCCTCCATCGAGGACAAGGTGGTGCGCTTCGCGGAGCGGGAGCGGCACCAGATCTTCCTGGAGCCGGAGGGGTTGGATGACCCCACCGTCTATCCGAACGGCATTTCCACCAGCCTGCCACGCGACGTGCAGGAGGCGGTGGTGGCGAGCATACCGGGCCTCTCACGGGCGAAGATCCTGCGGCACGGCTACGCCATCGAATATGATCATCTGGACCCGCGCGCCTTGCGGCCGAGCCTGGAGGTGCGGGCGGTGCCGCGTCTCTTCCTGGCCGGGCAGGTGAACGGGACCACCGGGTATGAAGAGGCGGCGGCCCAGGGCCTTCTGGCCGGGCTGAACGCGGCGCACCGGGCTGGAGGAGGGCAGGAGGCACGCGTGCTGCTGCGGACTGAAGCCTATGCAGGGGTGCTGGTTGATGACCTGGTCACCCAGGGGGTGACCGAGCCGTACCGGATGCTGACCGCGCGCGCGGAGCACCGGCTGCGGTTGCGTGCGGACAATGCGGGACTGCGGCTGACGGAGCGAGGGATCGAATGGGGCTGCGTGGGCTCAGCGCGGGCGGCGCGGCATCGCGCCTTCGCCCGGGCGGTGGAAGATGCCCTGGCGCGGGCGAGGGCTTCGGTGGCGACGCCTTCGGCCCTGGCCTCGGCCGGGATCGCGGTGAACCAGGATGGAGTGCCGCGCTCGCTGCTGGAAGTGATGGCGTTGCCAGCGGCTGCCGGGCCGGCGCTGGAGGAAGCGTTTCCATGGCTTCGGGACCTGCCGCGCGGGGTACGGGAGCAGCTGGAGACGGAGGCGCTCTACGCGCCCTATCTCTCCCGGCAGGCGGCGGAATTCGCAGCACTGGAGCGAGAGGAGAGAATGCCCATTCCTGAGGATGTGGAGTTCGCCACCATCGCAGGGCTGTCCACCGAGATGCGGCAGCGGCTGGAAGCAGCCCGGCCGGCGACACTGGGTTCTGCGGGGCGGATACCCGGAGTGACGCCGGCGGCGCTGGTCGCGCTGGCAGGGCATCTGCGGCGGTCACAGGCGGAACGCGTGGTGGCCCGGTGAAAGTTCCTCCTGCAATCGTTTCACGTGAAACCGAGGCGCGGCTGGATGACTTCCTGGCGCTGCTGCTGCGCTGGAATGCCCGCATCAACCTGGTGGCCGAGCGCGATGCGGAAAAGCTCCGGGCACGGCATATTGCCGATTCGCTCCAGCTTCTTCCCCTGCTGCCGCCGGGCGACGCCGTGGCGGCCGATCTCGGCACCGGGGGCGGTTTCCCTGGGCTGGTCCTGGCCATCGCGGATATAGGCCGCCCCTGGCATCTGGTGGAATCGGATCGGCGCAAGGCCGCCTTCCTGCTGGCGGCCTCGGCGGAACTGGGGCTGACGCATGTGAGCGTCCATGCAGCCCGGATCGAGGCGGTGGAACTGCCTCCGCTGGGGTTGGTGACAGCCCGCGCGCTGGCACCGCTCACCATTCTTCTCGGCCATGCTGCCCGGCTCCTTGCGCCGGATGGCATTGCCGTGTTTCCCAAGGGTCGAACCGCCGAAGCCGAACTGGCCACGGCGCAGGCGGATTGGACCATGCAGACAGAGCGCTTCGAGAGCCGGACCGAGCCGGGCGCCACCATCCTTCGAGTGACAGGAATTCGCCGTGCCGGGCTCTGACCGCCCCAACCAGACGCGCTCCCAGGGGACGCGCCGCATTTCGCTCGCCAACCAGAAGGGTGGGGTGGGGAAGACCACCACCGCCATCAATCTGGCGACTGCCCTTTCCACCACCAAGCGCGTGCTGCTGCTGGACATGGACCCGCAGGGCAATGCCTCCACCGGCCTCGGCGTCCCGCGCAACGAGCGCGGCGCGGGCAGCTATGCGCTGCTGGTCGGGGACAAGCCGCTGGCGGATCTCATCCGGCCCAGCAAGATCCCTGGGCTCGACCTGCTGCCGGCCGATAACGACCTGGCCGGCGCCGAGATCGAGATGGTCGGGATGGACGACCGGGAGCGGCGGCTGGCCAGGGCGCTGGAGCGGGACCAGGCAACCCTCTCCCGCTACGACTACCTGCTGATCGACTGCCCACCCTCGCTCGGGCTGCTGACGCTGAACGCCCTGGTGGCTTCACAGTCGGTACTGGTCCCGTTGCAGACGGAATTCTTCGCGCTGGAGGGCGTGTCCCAGATCGCGCGGACGGTGGAGCGGGTGAAGCGCCTGAACCCGGCGCTGTCGCTGGATGGCATCGTGCTGACCATGTTTGATCGCCGCAACAACCTCTCCGAACTGGTTGCGCGCGATGTCAGGAGCTTCTTCAAGGACCGGGTGTACGACACGGTGATCCCCCGCAATATCCGCGTTTCCGAGGCGCCTTCCCACGGGTTGCCGGTGCTGCTCTACGATGTCCGCTCATCGGGCGCGCAGGCCTATATCAAGCTGGCCGGCGAGCTGCTGAAGCGCGATCGGGCCAGGGTGAAGGCCGAGAAAGCCGGCGAGACGGAGGGCGCGGCATGAGCCGGAAGCCCACCCGCCTCGGCATGGGGCTCTCCGCGCTGCTGGGTGACGATCCGGCGCCGGCGCCGGCAGCCGGGGCCGCGCCCCAGACCCTGCCGATCGAAGCCCTGGAACCCGGCCCCTTCCAGCCGCGCGGACCGATGGACGATGAGGCGCTGACGGAGCTGGCGGCCTCCATCGAGGAGCATGGCGTGCTCCAGCCGATCCTGGTGCGGCCGAAGCCCGGCAAGCCCGGCGCCTATGAGATCATCGGCGGCGAGCGGCGCTGGCGGGCATCCCAGCGGGCGAGGCTGCATGAGGTTCCCGTGGTGGTGCGCGAGATGGATGATCGCGCCGCCATGGCCGCCGGATTGGTGGAGAACCTGCAGCGCGAGGACCTGAATGCGCTGGAGGAGGCGGAAGGCTACCGGCGCCTGACCGAGGAGTTCGGCCTCAAGGCCGATGCCCTGGGCAGTGCCGTGGGCAAGAGCCGCAGCCATGTGGCCAACACCATGCGCCTACTGGGCCTGCCGCCCACCGTGCGCCAGATGCTGGGGCGTGGCAGCCTCACAGCCGGCCATGCGCGCGCCCTGCTGACGGCCCCCGACCCGGTGAAGCTGGCGGAGCTGGTGGTGACGCGCGGGCTGAATGTGCGCCAGACGGAAGCCCTGGCGGCCTCGGCCGACAAGCCCCGCACGGCGCGCCAGCAGCAGGATGCGGAGACGCGGGCCCTGGAGCGCGCTCTGTCCGAAAGGCTGGGGCTGCGGGTCTCTGTCGAGCATCGCGGGAAGTCGGGGAAGGTGACGATCGCCTATCGCGACCTGGATCAGCTCGATGGGCTCGTGCGGTTGCTTCAGGCCTGACCGTCCGGGAGGCATCGCCTCCCGGCTCCGCGATCCTCTCGGATAATAGGTCCGGGTGATCTCCGCCACTCCGGTGGGGTGCAGGGGAAAAGCCCCCCTGGGCTCCTACCGTCGCTTCGACAGGATCGCGGATTGCCGCGCCAGCGTCAGAAGCGCCGACCGGGCCACGGCGGCATCGGGCAGGGGCCGCCCGGTTCCTCCGGACTTGCTCTGGCGCTCGGCCTCCAGGAGCGAGGCCAGGACGCTTTCCAGCGCATCCGATCGCCAGATCCGCAGCGCCTTCTCGAAGCCGGGCTTGCTGCGGAAGAAGACGGGCGGCTGCAGGGCCTGCATCCCCGCCACCGAGGCCAGATGCAGGCGCTGGACGTGGCGCAGCAAGGCACGGATGACCTGGACGGGGTTGGCCCCCTCGGACATGGCGGATTCCAGGGCTCGGTCGGCCGTGGCGACATCACCGGCGGTGGCGGCGATCAGCGCCTCATCCAGTTCCAGGGCGGAGCCATCGCCCATGCAGGCGAGGACGTCTTCCTCCGCCAGCCGTCCGCCGGGCCCGGCGTAGAGGGCGAGCTTCTCGATCTCGCGGCGCATAGTCTGCCGGTCCTCGCCCAGGCGGCCGGCGAGCCACGCAATGGCGGCGGGCTCAGCGGTGACGCCGCCTTCCTTCAACATGGCCGCGATGGTGGCCGAGAGCTCGGCCCCGCGCTCGCGGTAGCAGGGGATGGCAGCGGCGCGGGGATGGGCTTCCGCCAGTTGGCGAAGCTTGGAGCGGGCGGGAAGCTCACCGGCCTCTATGACGATGAGGGTGTCGCCAGGGGCATCCAGGACATCGCGCAACGGGTTCGCCAGAGCATCGGTAGCGTCACGGATGCGGACGACGCGGCGGCCGCCTGTGAGGGCCATGGCGGCGGCCTCTCCGGCCAGGGCACCGGGCTTGGCAGCGATGTCGCGGGGGAGTTCGGCGATGCGGAAGGGGTCGTTGCCAGGGGCGATGGCCTCCTGCAACGCATCGGCGCGTTCCCGGGCCAGGCCGGCATCCTCCCCGAAGAGAAGCGCGGCGCGGGCGGCGCCGGGATCCTTCAGGAAGGCGGGAAGGCGCCGCGCATCCAGCTTGGCCATGCGCGGCTCAGGCCGTCGGGTTCTCGTGGAAGGTGATGGCCAGGCGCGTCACGATGTCCTCCGCCACCATGTCCACGAGGCGGCGCTCGGCTTCCTCGCTGCTGAGGACGGAGGCGAAGTACTCGTTGTCCACGATGTTGTAGGAATCGAATGCGCGCGACGTGCCCGCGGCAACGGGCTTCGGCGGCACGCCGATGGTCTGGAGCGTCCAGGGAGCCGTCATGGTCATGCGGATGCGGGATACGGAGCCATCGCGCCGGTAGCCCTGCGCCTCGAAGGCAGGCAGGAGGCTGACAGTCAGTTCGTAGCGCGCGGCCAGGGCCGAGGGATCGCGGGCGGTGAGGCGCCGCACCAGGGACTGGTGCAGGAGCTGGCCGGAGCGGCCATAGGTCCGGCCGATTCGGACAGCGGCGAGCTGCCGGCCGGTATCGGCCGAGAAATCATCGGCCGATGGCGGGGCATTCAGCGGGCGGAAGCCGCAGCCGGCCAGCATCGTGCCCAGCCCGGCCAGAAGGCCGCGCCGGGCGAGCGCCTTGCGGCGCATATCAGACGACAAAGTTGACGATGCGGCCTGGGACATGGATGCGCTTCCGGATGGGCTTGCCGCCGATGGCACGCTGCACATTCTCCTCTGCCTCGGCCGTCGCGAGCAACTCCGCCTCGGAGATGCCGACCGGCACGGAAAGCGTGGCGCGCAGCTTGCCGAGCACCTGCACGGCGATGGTCATGCTCTCGGCCACCAGCAGGGTGGGATCGGCCTCGGGCCAGGGCATCTCGGCCACCAAGGCGGCGTTGCCCGGATGGAGGATGGACCAGAGCTCCTCGGCCAGATGCGGCATCATGGGCGCGACGAGCCGCGCCAGGGTGCCGACCGCCTCGCGGCGCGCCTCGATGCCAGCCGGGCTGGCTTCGATGGCATTGGCGAACTCATGCAGCTTGGCCACGGCCACGTTGAAGGCGAAGCTCTCCAGCGCCGCCGTGACCGCCGCGATGGTGCGGTGGGTGGCCTGCATCAGCGGGCGGGCCTCACCGTCGCCGCCGCGGGATTCCAGGCCGGTGGCCAGGCGCCAGACGCGCTGGACGAAGCGGTGGGCGCCGGCGACACCCGATTCGCTCCACTCCATGTCCCGCTCGGGCGGGTTGTCGGAGAGGATGAACCAGCGGGCGGTGTCCGCGCCGTAGCGGCCGATGATCGCGCCCGGATCAACCGTGTTGCGCTTGGACTTCGACATCTTGTCGTTGCGCGAGACGATGAGCGCGGTGCCCGTGCCCTTTTCCGTCGCGCTGCCATCGGCGGCGACATCCACCTCGTCAGGCGCCAGCCAGCGGCCGTCAGGGGCCTTGTAGGAGGCGTGCTGGACCATGCCCTGGGTGAAGAGCCCGGCGAAGGGCTCGGCCGTGCCCAGTTGCCCCATGTCGTGCAGGGCGCGGGTGAAGAAGCGGGAATAGAGCAGGTGCAGGATCGCGTGCTCGATGCCGCCGATATACTGGTCCACCGGCAGCCAGGCGTCGGTGGCCGCGCGGTTCAGCGGCGTGGCCGCGTGCGGGGAGCAGAAGCGGGCGAAATACCAGGAGCTGTCGACGAAGGTGTCGAAGGTATCCGTCTCGCGCCGCGCGGCCTTGCCGCAGGACGGGCAGGCGACGTGCTTCCAGCTGGGATGGTGGTCCAGCGGGTTGCCGGGCTTCGTGAAGTCCACATCCTCCGGCAGCTTCACCGGAAGCTGGTCCTTCGGCACGGGGACGATGCCGCAGTCGTCGCAATGGATGACCGGGATCGGGCAGCCCCAATAGCGCTGGCGGGAGACGCCCCAGTCGCGCAGGCGCCAGTTCACCACGCCCTGGCCCAGCCCCTTCTTCTCCAGCGCCTCAATGGCGGCACGCTTGCCGGCATCGCTGCCGAGGCCGTCCAGGAACTCCGAGTTGAAGAGGGTGCCGTCGCCGGTCCAGGCCGTCTTGGCGATGGTGAAGGAGGCGGGGTCCTCGCCCGGAGGCAGCACCACGGGGGGGACGGGCAGGGCGTATTTGCGGGCGAAGTCCAGGTCGCGCTGGTCATGCGCGGGACAGCCGAAAAGGGCGCCCGTGCCGTATTCCATCAGCACGAAATTCGCGATCCAGACGGGGAAACTCGCACCCTCGATGAAGGGGTGCTTCACCCGGAAGCCCGTGTCGAAGCCCTTCTTCTCGGCCTGCTCGATGGCGGCCTCGCTGGTGCCCTGGCGGCGGCACTCGGCGATGAAGTCGGCCGCCTTGGGGTCGCGCGCGGCGGCCGCGGCGGCCAGCGGGTGCTCGGCGGCCACTGCCAGGAAGGACATGCCGTAGAGCGTGTCCGGGCGGGTCGTGAAGACCTCCACCTCAGTCAGCCCAGCGGCGGGCTCGGCGAGTTGGAAGCGCACGCGCGCGCCCTCGCTGCGGCCGATCCAGTTGGCCTGCATGGTGCGGACGCGCTCCGGCCAGCGGTCCAGCGTGTTGAGCGCCTCCAGAAGCTGGGGCGCGAACTTGGTGATGGCCAGGAACCACTGGGAGAGCTCGCGCTTCTCCACCGGGGCGCCGGAGCGCCAGCCCTTGCCGTCGATTACCTGCTCATTGGCCAGCACGGTGCCGTCCGCCGGGTCCCAGTTCACCCAGGACTTGCGGCGCTCCACCAGCCCGGCCGCCATGAAGTCCAGGAAGAGGGACTGCTGCTGGCCGTAATATTCCGGATCGCAGGTGGCGAATTCGCGGGACCAGTCGAGCGAGAGGCCCATGCTCTTCAGCTCGGACCGCATGTTCGCGATATTGGCATAGGTCCAGGTGGCGGGATGGGTGCCGCGCTCGCGCGCCGCGTTCTCGGCGGGAAGGCCGAAGGCGTCCCAGCCCATCGGATGCATCACCGCATGGCCGCGGGCGCGCTTGTAGCGGGCCACCACGTCACCAAGCGTGTAGTTCCGGACGTGCCCCATATGGATCTTGCCCGAGGGGTACGGGAACATTTCAAGAACATAGTACTTCGGCCTGCTGCCGTCCGGCACATCGGGCGCGGTGAAGCATCCACGATCGTGCCAGGCCTGCTGCCAGCGAGGCTCGGCGGCGGTGAAATCGTATCGAACAGGGGTATCGGACGGGCCGTCAGTCATGTCGTGGGCCAATATGGGCCTTGTCTGGTGATCCATCCTGATATTCCCCCCTGGCCAGGGTGGGAAGGGCCCTTAGGCGGGGAAACTCTGACGTAGTTCAGGGGTTCATTTCCCTTCCCCAACCCAAAGAGGAATTCCCAGATGCGCTTCATGCCGATTGCTGTGGTGCTGGCGGGCCTGGCGACCCTTTCGTCGCCTGTTCTGGCGCAGGCGCCAGCTGCATCCTCTTCCACGCCCCAGGCGGGCGCGACAGGGGTTCCGCCGGGGCATATCCTGGCAGAGGAACTGATCGACAGTGATGTCTACACCGCCGACAATGTGGAAATCGGTGAGGTGGAGGACCTGATCATCGACCCGCAGGGCCGTGTCGCGCTGGTTGTGATCGAGGTGGAGAAGCGGCTGGGCCTTCCCCAGAAGCATGTCGGCGTGCCGCTGAACCGGTTGCGCATGCAACCGAACGGTCGCGCGAACCTCGACATGCCTTCGTCGGAGGTCCGCTCACTTCCGGCGGCGAATTACAACAAGCGTTGAAAAACTGACTCAACGGCCGGGGGCACTGGCCCCCGGCTCACCATGGCCTTGTGGAGCGCCTCAGAGGGAGGCGGACTGGCTACGCAGCTCGCGGGCACGGGCGAGGACCTTGTCCTCCAGATCCGTGCCAGTGGCAGCGGAGATGGGGGCATCCATCCAGACCCCGTTGCGCAGTTCCTGGCGGAAGACAGAGACGCGCACGCCATCCGAGCGGAGCTGGCGGCCGAGGATATAGGCGGTGGCGCGGAAGCGTTCGCCGGACGCGGCCGGGGGCGAATACCAGTCGGTGATGATGACGCCGCCGAAGGGATCGGCCGAGGAAAGCGGCATGAAGGAAAGGGTGTCGAGGGTGGCGCGCCACAGATAGGCGTTCACCCCGAGCGCGCCGGACTGGTCCGCGCCAGCTTCACGGTTGCGGCTGCGGTCCGTGCCCAGGACCAGAAGGCCATCCTGATGGCCTGAGAGACGGCCAGCGACGCGGGCACGGCTGCTGTCGTCGAAATATTCGTCATTCTCGACAATGCGGGTTTGCCCGCAGGCGGCGACGAGGACGGGCAGCGCGAGGGCTGCGAGACGGAAATGGCGCATGGCGCCGGCAGGTAAGGCGCGGCCGGGCCGGGGCGCAAGTGGGAAAACGCCGCGGCGGGAAGGCGAAGGCCACAAAAGAGAATACAGCAAAAGAAAGGGGCGGCGGGTTTCCCCGCCGCCCCCAATTCCATTCGGCATAAGCCGGATCAGAAAGCGACCCGGAAGCCCGCCAGAACCAGGTCCACCTGGGTCTTGCCGTCACCGGGCCTATTGAAGGTGAAGCCGGTCTCCTTGCGCTCCATGTTGTTGTACTCGGCGAAGAAGTCGAGCCCCGGAGCAACGCGGTAGTTACCGCCCACCGACCAACCGGTCTGGCGGAGGGTGTTCGGGTTGAACTGGTCGCCCGCCGACCAGGACTGGGCGAAGTGACCGCCGACCGTGATGGCATCAATCGTGTAGGTGGCGCCGACGAGGTAGGCGTTGATGCCCTTGTCGTCCCGAATCGCGTTGTTCGGGCGGCTCGGGGTCAGCGTAGCGAAGTTACCGTTGGCGTTGCCGCCCGTGTACCAGCCGCCAAACGTGAAGCCGTAAGCCGTCGCCGTCGCACCGGCCCAGATCATGTCCAGGCGCTCGGCGGCACCGCCGATGTTCTTGATCGCATCGGCGCCGATGTAGCCGACCGTGGCGGCCGCGCCGACCGGGCCGAAGGACCCGCGCCAACGCAGGGCGGCCTGGACCTCGTTGCGGCGGCGGGTGCTGCCACCAACGATCGCCGCGAGGCGGTCGCAGCTGCTGGCGATCGAGTCGGGGCCGGTCGCGTTGTTCGGGCAGCCGTCGTTCGGGCCACCGCCCTGGTTGAACGCGAAGCTCACGCCCGCGTCGAAGCCAGCGAACTGCGGCGACAGGTAGATCAGCTTGGTGTTGTCACCCAGGTCGTTCGGCGTGTTCCACTGACCGCGGTTGCGGGTGCCCACCGTCTCCTGGTTCACGTCGCCCGAGTCGAGGCCGCCGACGCCGAAGCCGGTGATGTGGCCGGACTGCAGCAGGCTGATGGCGCCGTCCTCGTCACCGAAGCGGACCTGGCCCCAGGAACCGGCGAGGAACGCCCAGGCCTCGTCATAGTCGAGCGAGTTGCGGTCGGTGCCGGTACGGGTGGCGTCGTTCTGGACCTCGAGGGCCACACCGTAGCGCAGGCCGTTCGCGGCCTTGCCGGAGGCAAGGATGTGGAACTCGATTTCCTGCGTGAAGTCGGACGAGCCCAGGCGGCCGGTCGGGCTGTTGGCGCCGTCCTGGTCGATATAGGCGTACATCGCCTTGTAGAAGCCGCCGATGCGAACTTCGAGCCCGCGCAGCGACGCGGCCGGTGCACCCTGAGTGGCCGAGAAAGCGTCACCGCTCAGCGACTGGGCATTGGCACCATTCGGCGCGAACAGGGCAGCAGCGGCAACGGCCGTGCTGCCAAGAAGAAGCTTGCGCATCCCAAATCCTCCTGACAAGCCGGGAAACCGTCCCGGCGCTACCTGCGGCCCGCCCGCCCCCCTCGGCGGGTGTGCCACGAAGACAGCCACCCATGCGGATGCGCCCCCTTGGCCGAGCCCGGTTAGACTATGGTTCAAGCACTTCGGAGGCGTCCATCGCCCATAAGCCCCCGGCGCGACATCCACGAAACACTGTGACCGGCCGGCCACAGGGCCTTTCAGGCCAGGGCCCCGATGGCTGCCCATCCTGCGGCGTAGGGGGGCAGGCGGCGGCAGTTGCGGGGGGTGATGCCGCCCAGGGCAATGACGGGGCAGCCCGACCGGCGGGCCAGGGCGGCCCAGCGCAGGGGACCCAGGGCGCGGGCGCCAGGGTGGCTGCGGGTGGGGAAGACGGGAGAGAGGATCACGGCATCGGCGCGGAGGCGGCGCGCCCGTGCCAGCCCGGCCCGGCCATGGGCCGCGACGGAGAGGAAGGGTGCATGCCGGCCGCGGCGGGCGAGGAGGACAGGAAGAAGGTGCTCGGCCGGCCGGCGATCCGGCAGGTGGAGGCCAGCCTTCAAGGCCAGGGCCGCGCGGCCCTTCCCCGCGACGAGGAAGGCCAGGCGACGCTGGCGGGCCAGAATGGCCAGGGGGCGGAGCAGAGCCGGGGCGAGGTCCCGCGCCAGGACGGCGCTGCCGGGGGGCAGGCGGCCCGCTGCGGCGCGGGGATCCGGGAGGCGGGCGGCGTCGCTGAGCAGCCAGAGGGGAGGGATCGCGCGCGTGCGCGCGTTCCAACTTATGTCGTTCTGGCTTAGCTTCCGCCTCCGCATGACCGATCTTCCACTGTCCGATCCCCTTGCCATCGCCGCGAACCTCGCCCGGATCAAGGCGCGGATCGCCGAAGCCTGCGGCCGCGCAGGGCGGGATCCAGCCACGGTGACGCTGGTGGCCGTCTCCAAGACGCATCCGGCGGAGGCGGTGGAGGCGGCGATCGCGGCAGGGCAGGCGGTGTTCGGGGAGAACCGGGTGCAGGAGGCGGCCGGGAAGTTCCCGGGGCTGCGCGCGGAGAATCCGGCGATTCGGCTCCACATCATCGGCGGTCTGCAGACCAACAAGGCACGGGATGCGGTGCGCGTGGCCGATGTGATCGAGAGCCTGGACCGGCCGAAGCTGGCGGCAGCAATCGCGGAGGCGATTCGCAAGGAGGGGCGGGTGCCCGAATTGCTGGTGCAGGTGAACACCGGGGCCGAGCCACAGAAATTCGGCGTGGCGCGGGATGAGGCCTCTTCCTTCCTGCGGCAATGCCGGGACGAGCATGGGCTGAAGGTCTCCGGCCTGATGTGCATCCCGCCGGAGGGCGAGGACCCGTTGCCGCATTTCGACTGGCTGGCCGATCTGGCGGCGAAGGAAGGGCTTCCCGTGCTCTCCATGGGCATGAGCGGGGATTTCGAGGCTGCCATCGCCTGCGGCTCAACCCAGGTGCGGGTGGGCAGCGCGATCTTCGGGGCGCGGCCTTATCCCGCCCCATGAGTGACGCGGCGGCCTGGGACGAGCGCTATGCCTCGGGCGGATTTGCCTTCGGGGCGAAGCCGAACCTGTATCTGGAGGCCCAGGCGGCGCGGCTGCGGCCGGGAATGCGGGCACTGGCCATCGGGGATGGCGAGGGGCGCAACGGCGTGTGGCTGGCGGAGCGCCGGCTGCTGGTGACGAGCGTGGACTGGTCGGCTGCGGGGCTGGCCAAGGCATCGGCACTGGCGAATGCGCGGGGCGTTTCGATCCGGACAGTGGTGGCGGATCTGGTCGGATGGGACTGGCCGGTGGGGGCCTTCGACCTGGTGGCCTGGATCTTCGTGCATCTTCCGCCAAAGGACCGGGCGGTGGTGGCGGCGCGGGCCGTGGAGGCTTTGTCGCCGGGCGGGTTGCTGGTGCTGGAGGGCTTCACCCCGGCGCAGGAGGGGCGGCGCTCCGGCGGACCACGCGACTCAGCGCTGCTATGGTCCGCCGCTCTGGTGCGGGAGCATTTCGCCGGGCTGGAACTTCTGGAATGCCTGGAAGGGACCGTGCTGCTGGATGAGGGACCGAAACACCAGGGCCATGCCGAGGTGGTCCGGGCACTGCTGAGGAAGGCGTAAAAGGCCGGGGAGAATTTCTTCTCTCCGACCTTCTTCACCCTTTGGCCGAGGCAGCCAGCCACCCCCCGCCCACCACCAGCGTCGCGGCCGCCGCGATGCGCGGCCCGAGCGTGCCTTCCCCCGCCAGGAGGAGCAGCAGGGTGGAGACCACCGGCACGGCATAGGCCAGCGTGCCGAGAAAGCGCGGGTCGCCCCGCTTCATGCCGACATCCCAAAGGAAGAAGGCGGCGCCAACCGGGCCAAGACCAAGCAGCAGGGCGGAGAGCAGCTGCCGCGCGTCCGGGGCCACCGTGGTTTCGAAGGCCAGGTGGGCAAGGCCGGCCAATACGCCGGAGGCGAGGCAGAACCCCGCCACCGCCTCCGTGGGCACGGCAGCGAGGCGGCGGGAGGTGACGGAATAGAGCGACCAGACAAGGGCGCCAGCGACGGCGCAGAGGAAGCCCGGCGCGGCGCCCGGCGGGAATGAGGCGCCAGGACCCACCACCAGGGCGCATCCGACGAGGCCCAGGGCCACCCCCGCCAGGCGGCGCGGGCCGAGGCGCAGGCCGAGGATGGGGGCGGAGAAGAGGACGATCAGCAGCGGCCAGAGATAGTTGATGAGGCTGGCCTCGACTGGCGGGGCCCAGGCGAGGGCCGCGAAATAAAGGGCGTGATAGCCAAAGAGGCCGCCGACACCGTGGATCCAGGCGATGGGCGGCTGGCGCAGGGCGGCGAGCTGGCCGCGGAGTGCGAGCCAGGCAATCGCCAGGATGCCGGCGGTGGCGAAGGCCATGGCCGTGACCTGCAACGGAGGCAGGCCGGCGGCGCCCCGGGCGAGCAGCGCCAGGAAGGCCCAGAGCAACAGGGCCCCGATACCGGAGAGGGTGGCGCTGCTCATGCGGCGGGCGGGGAAACCGGGGAGTGGGGGGCGCGTTGCCCCCGCGTCCAGCCGGGGGTGTCCGGCGCCCCGGCGGCAGAGGAGTTAAGCACTGTGGGATTCCTGATCCGAACGGCCATCACGGCCTTCGCCTTCTACATCGCGGCGAATCTCATCACCGGCCTGTATTTCCCCAGCCTTCTGAACCTGATCATCGCCGCCGTCATCTTCGGGGTGGTCAATGCCGTGATCCGGCCGATCGTGGCGACCCTGTCCCTGCCGCTGACGGTGCTGACGCTCGGGCTGTTCACCCTGGTGGTGAATGCGCTGATGCTGGGGCTGACCGCATTGCTGATGCCCGGGATGCAGGTAACCTTCTGGGGCGCCTTCTGGGGCGCGATCATCATCTGGATCGTCTCCTGGCTCGCCAACAAGGTGGTGGGCGACCGGGCCGACTGAGCCTTCACGCCACGCCGGGCAAGGCGTGGTAGGGCAGCGGGGCGAAGCGCGTGGCGTGCCAGGTGATGTCGCGCCACACGCCGCCGGTGAGATAGGGATCGGCCGCCCACCAATCCTGGGCGGCCCCGCTGCCGGGATGGGCCGTGATGGCGACGGAGCCGATCATCCGGCCGTCCGGCGCATCCAGTATGGCCCCGCCCAGGGTGAGAATGCCCTGCTCGGCGGCGGGGCGGGCGCGGGCGAGATGCGCCTCGCGCGCGGCAAGGCGGCGGGAGAGGGCCTCGGGGCCCTTGCCGTCGAATGCGATGGCGACGCTATGGGTGGGCCGCGCGGGCGCGGGGCCATCCGGAAGCGGGCGGTAGGGCAGGGGCGCGATGCGGAACGGATACGCCGCATGGCTTTCCCAGACGCCCTCCCGGCGGAAGGGCTCGGCTTCGAGGTAGCGGTCCAGCACGGCCGTCCGGATGATCATCAGTGACCCACGATAGCTTCCGCCCGCATCCATCAGGGGCACGCCCAGGATCAGCTCGCCCGCCTCGGCCATGGGGGTGATCAGGGCGAGATGGGCAGGACGGGCGGAGCCGATGCGGGCTTCCGCATCCGCCGCCGCCTTCGCCAGCACCAGGCTGCATTCCGTCATCGCCGGTCCTCCAGGCGCGGAAGGCTGGCGCGATGGAGCGCCTGGAGCAAGCAGGGCCCGCTACTTGTTGGTGCGGCCCATCTGGCCGGGCGCGACACCGCCCTGCGAAGTGGTGTCGTTGGCGGTGTCGCCTTCATCGGTGTTCTCGCCCTGCAAGGCGGCCGGGTCGGTGCCGCGGCCGAAAACGCCCTTGGAGGAGCCGATGCCGGGGTTGCGCTCCTCGTCGGAGGGCGGACGGGGGATGCCGTCGCCCAGCCCTTCCTCGTTGGGGCCGCCCTTGGGGTGCTTCGAAGCAGTCATGCCTGTCTCCGTTCCTGTGTGAGGAACGGGGTTAACGAATGGCCGCCCAGGGAGGTTCCCCCTCAGTACATGTGCTGGCCGCCATTGATCGAGAGGGTGGAGCCGGTGATGAAATCGGCGTCGTCCGCGGTGAGGAAGGCGACGCCGCGGGCGATGTCCTCCGCCGTGCCCAGGCGGCCGCGCGGGATGCGGGCGATGATCTTCTCCAGCACATCCTCCGGGACGGCGCGGACCATCTCCGTGTCCACATAGCCCGGGGCGACGGCATTGACCGTGACGCCGAAGCGCGCCCCTTCCTGGGCGAGGGCCTTGGTGAAGCCATGGATGCCGGACTTGGCGGCGGCGTAGTTCACCTGACCGTACTGGCCCGCCTGGCCGTTGATCGAGCCGATATTCACGATCCGGCCGAATTTCCGGGAGGTCATGCCATCCCAGACCAGCTTGCAGAGGTTGAAGCAGGAGCCGAGATTGGTGTCGATCACGTCGTCCCACATCTTGCGGTCCATGCGTTTCATGGTGTTGTCGCGGGTGATGCCCGCGTTGTTCACCAGGATCTCGATGGGACCGACCTCGGCCTCGATCTGCTTCAGCGAGGACTGGCAGGCCTCGAAGTCCGACACGTCGAACTTGTAGGTCGGGATGCCGGTACGCTCGGTGAAGGCTTTCGCGGCCGCATCATTGCCCGCATAGGAAGCGACGACCTTCCGGCCGACCTTCTGCAGATGCTCGCTGATGGCCGCGCCGATGCCGCGCTGGCCACCGGTGACAAGTGCGATTCGTGCCATATGGAAAGGCCCTTTCCGAGGCGTTGATCTCCCATCCTCAGGCTGACGCGGCGGCGGGTGGGCATCAAGGGCATGTTGCTCCGGATCGCACCGCACAAATGCGAATTCGCGTATTGCGCGAGAAAGGGCGGGCAACGTGCAACGAGTTCTGGCATTCAAAGCCTCGGGCGGTGTAGGACGCCGCCGCTCCGCCCCCTTCCGTGCCGACCCGCCTGACCGAGGACTGCCGCACCATGGATACCCCGATCGCCGCCGTGCTCTGGCCCGACCACGCCCGCCGCGACATGGCCGCGCTGATGCAGCTGATGGCCCATCTGGAGCGCTGCTGCCTGGAGATCGGGGCGGAAGAGGCGGCGGGCCATCTGGCCCAGGCCGCGGCGTCCCTCGCCCTGGATGGCGTGCAGCGGAAGATGGCGGCCTGACCGCTGTCCCCGGGGGCTGCTACGGGCACCCCGGACCCCACGATCTGTTCGTTTGCAAGCGTGCCTGAGGTTGATGGCCTCGGGCGACTGACATGGCAGCCTGGCTGATCCAGCCTATTGGCCTGCGGCGCCTCCCGGGGTCCCGTGCTCCGCCAGCAGCAGGATGCCCACCTGTTGTGCAGGATTACCCGCCACGGCGTTTCCTGGCCTGCAACAGGCTCTGATCTCCCCCTTCCTCCGGGCTTCGTTTCCATCCTAGCGTTCAATCTGTTCTTTTAACGGAGACGCTCGATGGATCTGTCGCGCCGCCACCTGCTCGCCGGACTAGGATCCGCGCCGGTCCTGCTCAGCGCATCGGCCGCCATGGCGCAGGGGATCCAGCCGAAGCGCGGCGGGGTGCTGAACGTCATCCTGAATCCGGAGCCGCCGGTCCTGCAGATCGGCATCAACAACCAGACGCCGACGCTGATCCAGGGCACGAAGATCACGCAGGGCCTGCTGAAGTTCTCGCCCACGCTGGAACCGATGCCCGAGCTGGCGAAGAGCTGGACCGTGAGCCCGGACGGGCTGGTCTATGAGTTCAAGCTGCAGGAGAACGTGAAGTGGCATGACGGCCGGCCCTTCACGGCCGATGACGTCATCTTCTCCGTGATGTCCTTCAACAAGGAGGTCGCGCCGCGTCTGCGAGGGGTGATCGCGGGCATCGCGGAGGCGACGGCGCCGGACCCGCACACGGCGCGCTTCGTGCTGAAGCAGGCCTTCCAGCCCTTCCTTCTCTGCTTCGACGCGACGGCGCTGCCGATGGTGGCGAAGCATGTCTATGACGGCACCGATTTCCGCGCGAACCCGGCGAATGCGCGCCCGATCGGCACCGGCCCCTTCAAATTCGTGGAGTGGCAGCGCGGCAACTTCGTGCGGATGGAACGCTTCGACGGCTACTGGAAGCCCGGCCAGCCCTATCTGGATGGCATCCTGTGGCGCGTGATCCCGGATGGGCAGAGCCGCCGCCTCGCGATCCAGAGCGGGCAGGTGCAGATGACCACCGCGACGGATATCGAGCCCTTCGACATCCCCGCGCTGCGCCAGGCGCCGAATCTGGATGTGGTGACCAAGGGGTGGGAATACTTCTCGCCGCTCTTCTGGTTCGAGGTGAACCACCGCATCAAGCCCTTCGACGACAAGCGCGTGCGGCAGGCGATGAGCATGGCGCTGGACCGCAACTTCATCGTCAACCGGCTGTGGTTTGGCCTGGGCAAGGCGGCCACCGGCCCGATCTCCTCCACCACGCGCTTCCACGACCCCAGCGTGAAGCTGGCGCCCTTCGACATGAACAAGGCGAAGGCGCTGCTGGACGAGGCGGGCGTGCGGGCGAATGCGCAGGGCGTCCGTGGTTCCTTCAAATACGTCATCCCGCCCTATGGCGAGATCTGGAACCGCATGGGCGAGTATTTCCGCCAGGCCATGCGCCAGATCGGCTTCGAGGTGACGCTGGAATCGACCGATGCCGGCACCTGGGCATCCCGCGTCGCCAACTGGGACTACGAGGCGACATCCAACGTGCTCTATCAGTTCGGCGACCCGACGCTGGGCGTGGAGCGGAGCTACGTCACCTCCAACATCCAGAAGATCCTGTTCACCAACACGGCCGGCTATTCCAACCCGAAGGTGGACGAGCTTTTCGCCAAGGCCCGCACCTCGGGCAACGAGGCGGAGCGGAAGGCGGCCTTCTCCGAGGTGCAGAAGCTGCTGGTGGAGGACATGCCGCTGCTCTGGGTGGTGGAGGTCAATTACCCGACCGTGACGGACAAGCGCCTGCGCAACGCCGTGCAGCTCGGCACGGGCAACCATGCGAGCTTCGACGACGTGTTCCTGGCCTGAGCGGCGCCCCTAGGTGGAATTGTCCCGTCTTCCCGGCTTCCTTCTTCGCCGGGCGCTCAAGTCGGTCGTGGTCATCCTCGCGATCGTGGTCTGCAACTTCCTGCTGATCCACGCCGCGCCGGGTGACCCGGCCATGGTCATGGCGGGCCAGTCCGGCTCGGCCGATCCGCAATACATGGAGCAGCTGCGGCGGCAGTTCGGGCTGGACCGGCCGCTGATCGAGCAGCTCTGGATCTACCTGAAGGGCGTGCTGCATCTCGATCTCGGCTTCAGCCACCGGCAGCAGGTGGGCGTGGCGCAGCTGATCCTCGATCGCCTGCCTGCCACGCTGCTGCTGACAGGGATGGCCTTCGCCATCGCCATCTCGGGTGGCGTCACGCTTGGCGCGCTGGCGGCGCGGCGCGTGGGAACCTGGGCGGATTCGGTCATCACCGTGATCGCCCTGGCCTTCTATGCCACGCCGCTCTTCTGGGTGGGGCTGATGCTGGTTCTGCTGTTCAGCGTCCATCTGGAATGGCTGCCGAGCTTCGGCATGACCGATCCGGGGCTGAACCAGGAAGGCTTCGCGCTCTGGCTCGACGTGGCGAAGCATCTGGTGCTGCCGGCGGTGACGCTGGGGCTGTTCTACCTCGCCGTCTATGCGCGGCTGACGCGCGCCACGATGCTCGAGGTGGCGGACCAGGATTTCGTGAAGACAGCGCGCGCCAAGGGCGTGCCGGAAGGGCGCGTGCTGCGGGCGCATGTGCTGCGCAACGCGCTGCTGCCGGTGATCACCTTCGCGGGCATCCAGGCAGGGCAGCTGGTGGGCGGCTCCATCCTTGTGGAGACGGTCTTCGCCTGGCCCGGCATCGGGCGGCTGGCCTTCGAGGCGCTGCTGGCGCGCGATTACCAGGTGCTGATGGGCGTGTTCTTCATCACCTCCGTCATGGTGGTGCTGTTCAACCTGCTGACCGACCTTCTCTATGCCTTGATCGATCCGCGGGTGGAGATGGCGTGATGGCCCTGCTCCGTCGTTTCCTACGCCACCCGGGCGCGGTGGTGGGCGCGGCCGTGCTGCTGCTGGTGCTGGCGGTGGCGATCCTGGCGCCGGTCCTCTTCCCTGGCAGCCCCTGGGACATGGCGGGGCCGCCCTTCGCTCCTCCGGGGGAGGACGGGATGCTGCTGGGGTCGGACAGCCTCGGCCGCAACGTGGCCGCCGGCATCGCCTATGGCGCGCGGGTGTCGCTGCTGGTGGGGGCGGTCTCCACCGCCGTCGCCATCCTGATCGGCGTCGCGCTCGGGGCCCTGGCCGGCTATCTCGGCGGCGTCGTGGACGATGCGGTGATGCGCTTCACCGAATTCTTCCAGACCATCCCATCCTTCGTGCTGGCGATCCTGCTGGTGGCAATCTTCACGCCCTCCATCACCTCGATCGTCGCGGCCATCGCCATCGTCTCCTGGCCGCCGGTAGCGCGCGTGGTGCGGGCGGAATTCCTCAGCCTGCGCGGGCGGGAATTCGTGCAGGCGGCGGAAGTGCTGGGCAAGCGGCCGATGGCCATCGTGCTGACGGACATCCTGCCCAACGCGCTCTCCCCGATCATCGTTCTGGCCTCGCTCAACACGGCCAGCGCGATCCTGCTGGAAAGCTCGCTTTCCTTCCTGGGGCTGGGCGATCCGAACCTGATGTCCTGGGGCTTCCTGATCGGCTCGGGGCGCTCGGTCATCCGCATCGCCTGGTGGATGAGCGTGTTCCCGGGCATCGCGATCTTCATCACGGTGCTGGCGCTGAATCTGGTGGGTGAGGGCTTGTCCGATGCGATGAACCCGCGGCTGCGGAAGCGGGGTGCGAAGTGAGCCTTCTTTCCGTCGAGAACCTGACCATCGGTCTGCCGCCGGGCGGCGACAGGCCCCATGCCATCGAGGAGGTCAGCCTCACCGTCTCGCCTGGGGAAATCCTCTGCGTGGTGGGAGAGAGCGGCTCGGGCAAGTCCATGACGGCGAATGCCGCCATGGGCCTTCTGCCGCCCGGCCTGCCGGTGAAGGGCGGGCGCATCCTGTTCGAGGGGCAGGATCTGCTGGCGAAATCGCCCGAGGAGATGCGGCGGCTTCGCGGCTCGCGCCTCGCGATGATCTTCCAGGAGCCGATGACGGCGCTGAACCCGCTGATGCGGGTGGGCGACCAGATCGCCGAGGCGCTGCGCGTGCATGGCGCGGGCGGCGATGCGGCGCGGCGCGTGCCGGAGCTGCTGGCGGCGGTGAACCTGCCGGACCCGACCCATCTCGCGAGGTCCTATCCGTTCCGGCTCTCGGGCGGGCAGCGGCAGCGCGTGATGATCGCCATGGCGCTGGCGCTGGAGCCCGCGCTGCTGATCGCGGACGAGCCGACCACCGCGCTCGACGTGACGACGCAGATGCAGATCCTGCGCCTGATCCGAGAGGTGCAGGAGCGCCGCGGCACCGGCGTGATGTTCATCACCCATGATTTCGGCGTGGTGGCCGAGATCGCGGACCGCGTGGCGGTGATGCAGCGGGGCCGGATCGTGGAGAGCGGCCCGGCCTCCGAGGTGCTGAATGCGCCGAAGCACGAATACACCCGGGCGCTGATCGCGGCCGTGCCGCGTGGAACGCCGGCATCGCGCGAACCGGTGGCGCCCGGCGCGCCCATCCTGGCACTGAAGGGCGTGCGGAAGACCTATCACCGCGGTGGCGGCTGGTTCGGAAAGGGCCAGTCCTTCCAGGCGGTGCATGACGCCGATCTGGTGCTGCACCGGGGCGAGACGCTGGGCGTGGTGGGCGAAAGCGGATCGGGCAAGTCCACCCTGGCCCGCGCGGTGGTGCGGCTGGTGCGGCCGGAGGAAGGAGAAATTCTGTTCCACGGCACTGATCTGCGGCCGCTGAGCCGCGAGGCCTGGAAGCCCTTCCGCCGGCAGATCCAGATGGTGTTCCAGGATCCCTATGCCTCGCTGAACCCGCGCCGCTCGGTGGGCGATGCGATCGCGGAAGGGCCGATCACCCATGGCACGCCGCGCGAGGCGGCGCTGGAACGGGCGCGGGAGCTGCTGCGGCTGGTGCAGCTCGATCCCGGGGCGATGGATCGCTACCCGCATGAGTTCTCGGGCGGCCAGCGGCAGCGCATCGGCCTCGCGCGCGCGCTGGCGATGGAGCCGGAGCTGCTGATCGCCGATGAGCCGGTTTCGGCGCTGGATGTGTCGGTGCAGGCGCAGGTGCTGGCGCTGCTGGCGGATATCCGCAAGCGGCTGGGGCTGACCATGCTGTTCATCACCCATGACCTGCGCGTGGCGGCCGAGATCTGCGACCGGGTGGCGGTGATGCAGAAGGGCGCCATCGTGGAACAGGGGCCGACGGCGCAGGTGTTCAACGCGCCTTCGCATCCTTACACGCGGGCGCTGCTGGACAGCATTCCGGGGCGGGGATGGACGCCCCCGGGTGAGGCTTTGCCTCCCCCAGACCCCCTCCACCGGGGAGCCAGCGGGCTCCCCGGACCCCGCGATCTGATTGTTTGAAGCGCGCCTGAGGTCCATGACCTCAGGCGACTGGCATGGCAGCCCGCGTGGCCCAGGTGTTTTGCCTACGGCGCTGCCTGATCCCGCTGTTTCGCTGGAAACCTGACGCGGGGTCCGGGGTGGCCGCTGCCACCCCGGCGGAGGTCCGGAGGCAGAGCCTCCGGGGCCGCCCGGCTAAGCCGCCTGCTTCTGCCGGGGCAGCCCCAGCTTGCTCCACACCGCAGAGAGGGCCTCCACCAGATGGGTGATGGCGGCGTCGTCATGCAGCGGCGTCGGCGTGATGCGCAGGCGCTCGGTGCCGCGCGGCACGGTGGGGAAGTTGATCGGCTGGATGTAGATGGCGTGCTCTTCCGCCAGCAACTCGCTCGCCTCGCGGCAGAGGGCGGCGTCCCCCACCATCACCGGCACGATGTGGCTGGGGTTCTCCATCACCGGCAGCCCCGCCGCGCGCAGGGCGGCGCGGGTGGTGCGGGCACGCTCCTGATGCGCGGCGCGCTCGGCGTCGGAGGCGCGGAGATGGCGCACGCTGGCCAGGGCGCCGGCCGCGATGGCCGGGGCGAGGGTGGTGGAGAAGATGAAGCCCGGTGCGTGGGAACGGATGGCATCCACCAGGATGCGGCTGCCGGCGATATAGCCGCCGCCGACGCCATAGGCCTTGCCGAGCGTGCCTTCGATCACGTCGATCTCCACGCCGTCCCGCGCGGCCACGCCCGCGCCGCCGGCGCCGTAGAGGCCGACGGCATGGACCTCGTCGATATAGGTCATGGCGTTATGGGCGCGGGCGAGTTCGGCGATCTGGCGGATCGGGGCGATGTCGCCATCCATCGAATAGACGGATTCGAAGGCCACGATCTTGGGCGCCTCCAGCGGAAGCCCGGCGAGGAGTTCCGCGAGATGCCCCAGGTCATTATGCCGGAAGATGCGCTTCGGCCCGCCGCCATTGCGGATGCCCGCGATCATCGAGGCATGGTTGTCCGCATCGGACAGGATGGTGCAGCCCGGGATCAGCTTCGCCAGGGTGGAAAGCGTCGCCTCATTCGCCGCGAAGCCGGAGTTGAAGACGAGGGCCGCTTCCTTGCCATGCAGCGAGGCCATTTCGGCTTCCAGCGCCACATGGTGGCGGCCGGTGCCGGAGATGTTGCGGGTACCGCCCGCGCCGGCGCCGTCCTCGCGGATGGCAGCGATCATGGCCTCCCGCACCGCCGGGTGCTGCCCCATGCCGAGATAGTCGTTGCTGCACCAGACGGTGATCGGGCGGCCATCGGCGCGCAGGGCCTTGGGGAATTCGCCGGCCTGCCGGTGCAGGGTCAGGAAGTGGCGATAGCGGCCTTCCGCGCGAAGCGCGTCAAGATGGCCGGCAAGGATGCGATCATAATCGGGCATGGCAACAGGCATCTGCAGTTCCGAAGCTGGGGTTAGGCCCCTGGCATCGTGGAATCAACAGATAGAGCGGCTTGGCAGCCCCGCGCGCCTCAAACTTGAAAAAACGAAAGGGGGCCGGGGGATGCTTCCCCCGGCCTTTACCCCCGGCTCAGGCCGCCTCGACGCACATGGCGACGCCCATGCCGCCACCGATGCACAGCGTGGCGAGGCCCTTCTTCGCGCCCTGGCGCTTCATCTGGAACAGAAGCGTGGTCAGCACGCGCGCGCCCGAGGCACCGATCGGATGGCCCAGGGCGATGGCGCCGCCATTCACGTTCACCTTGGCCGGATCCCAGCCCAGGTCCTTGTTCACCGCGCAGGCCTGGGCGGCGAAGGCCTCGTTGGCCTCGATCAGGTCGAGGTCGTCGATGGACCAGCCCGCCTTCTGCAGCGCCTTACGGGAGGCGGGGATGGGGCCGGTACCCATGATGGAGGGGTCCACGCCCGCGGTCGCCCAGGAGACGATGCGCGCCAGGGGCGTGACGCCGCGCTTCGCGGCCTCGGCGCCCTTCATCACCAGGATGGCGGCCGCGCCGTCATTGATGCCGGAGGCGTTGCCGGCGGTGACGGAGCCTTCCTTGGAGAAGGCGGGGCGCAGCTTCTGGAGGATCTCCAGCGTGGTCTCGGGCTTCGGGTACTCGTCGTTCTCCACCACCGTGTCGCCCTTACGGCCCTTCACGGTCACGGGGACGATCTCGTCGCGGAAGCGGCCGGCCTTCATCGCCTCGCCCGCCTTGCGCTGGGAATTGGCGGCGAACTCGTCCTGCTGCTCGCGGGTGATCTGGAACTTCTGGGCCACGTTCTCGGCCGTGCTGCCCATGTGATAGCCGTGGAAGGCATCCCACAGCCCATCCTTGATCATGGTGTCCACCATGGCGAGGTCGCCCATCTTCTGCCCGGCGCGGAGCTGCGCGGCATGGGGCGCCTGGGTCATGCTCTCCTGGCCGCCCGCCATGACGATGGACGCATCGCCGGTGGCGATCTGCTGGGCGGCCAGCGCCACGGAGCGGAGGCCGGAGCCGCAGAGCTGGTTGATGCCGAAGGCGGTGCGCTCCACCGGGATGCCGGCGAGGACGGCAGCCTGGCGGGCGGGGTTCTGGCCGGCGGCGGCGGTCAGGATCTGGCCCAGGATGACCTCGTCCACCTCCGAGGCGGAGACACCCGCGCGCTCAAGGGCCGCCTTCATGGCGACGGCGCCGAGCTGATGCGCGGGCAGGCTGGAGAAGGCCCCGTTGAAGCTGCCGACCGGGGTGCGGGCGGCGGAGGCGATGACGATGTCGTCCATGGCAGGCGGTCCTCGGTATCCTTTGGGTTTCTGGTTGGGACGATGCTGCGCGCGGTGCCTCCGCGGTGCAACCCGCCCATGTGCGGTGCAGCAATCTTCGGCCCGATGATCAGCTGGGGCGGGCTATGGTTTTGATCCAATCCCGCAACGGAATCCACAGGGCAGCTTCGGCCCTGAGGCCCGCGGCCATGCCGATATGGCCGGCGGGAACGTCCAGCACCGCCGCACCCGGCAACTGCCCGGCAAGGGCGCGGGCGCTTTCGGGGGGAACAATGCGGTCCCCGCGCGGAATGGCGAGGAAGGCGGGGCCGCGCCAGGCGGCGGGCTCCACCGGGGCGCCGGCCACCCGCCACTGGCCAAGTTGCGGGGTGTTGGCGCCATACCAGCCGGACAGGCATTCGCGGGCCACGGGCGCGGGGAGGGGGATGCCGTCATTCAGCCAATCCTCCAGCGCCACGAAATGGGCGGCGCGGGGGGAGGCAGGGTCCAGCCGGCCGAAGGCGCGGAACTTCCGGGCGATGCCAAAGGGATCGATGCCCGCGAAAAGGAGCTGGAGCAGATCCAGGGGCAAGGTGCCGGTGGCGGCCATCAACGGCTCCAGGCCGGGAAGGAGGGAGGCGGCGAAACGGGCGCGGGCTTTGGCTTCCGGGCCGCCCGCGTGGAAATCCCAGGGCGTGGCGAGAAGGGCGAGGGCGCGGACGCGGTCCGGACGGCGGAGCGCGGCGGCCAGGGTGAGCAGCCCGCCCATGCAATAGCCCACCAGGGTCACGGCCCCCCCGGTGGCCTCGGTGGCGGCGGCGATGACGCGCTCCAGCCGGCCGGCGATCCAGTCGGTGAGGGTGAAGCCGCGCTCGGCGGGGCCTGGGGCGCCCCAGTCCAGCAGCAGGGTGCGGATGCCCTGGCCGGCCATCCAGCGGAGCATGGAATGCTCCGGCATCAGGTCCAGCACCGTGGCGCGGTTCACCAGGGAGGGCACGAAGAGGGCGACGGGGCCCTGGCCGCCATGATCCAGCAGCCGGGCGGGCCCTTCCGACCAGATGGCAGGCGGGTCCGGCAGGGTCCGGTGCCAGGGATGGTCGCGATAGGCGAGGATGCCCCGCAGCATGGCGGCATCCTCGCTCAGCAACTGGCGGATGACGGCGGCGCGGAGCCGTTCGGGGTCAGCGCCGTCGAGGCTTCTCAGGATCCGGGCGTGCTCGGCCCTTGCCTCCGGCGAGCGTGGCGCGAAGCCCGGCCAGCTCGCGCTCCAGGCTGTCGAGCCGGGCGCGGAGGGGATCGAGGCCGTCGCCAGCCACGCCCGGCTGAGCGCCAGGATCAGATGGGCCGGCAGGGGACGCGGGCCGCGCCGGGGGCTCACGCGGGGGTTCCGGCTTGGGTGGGTTCGGCGCGGCCCAGGGCATGGGCGGCCAGCCGGGGAAGATGGGCCAGCCCGGCGCCGGTGAAGGCAAAGTGGGCCAGGATGGGACGGGCCAGGCCATGGGCCAGGATAGGGCGGACACCGGGCCCGGGCGGGCCGATTCGGCCCATCCGCGCCCCCAGGCGGCCATGGCCGCGGACCAGGCGGCGGCAAGCTCCGGGTCGGCGGACAGGGCGGACAGCTCGCTCTGCCAGAGGGTGATCCAGTCGGAAGCCAGGCGTGCCAGATCGGGCCCGTCCTCGCCTTCCGGTGCGGCGCTGCTGGAAGAGTTCATGCATTCCCCGGCTGGTGTCCTGAACCCACGGCCCTTGCACGGCCGGTATAGCGCCGCGGCCCGCCGGCACGCGGTTGCGCGCGATGAGCCTCCGCCACCGCAGCGGGACAGGCTCGCCCCGCCGGATGCCAACCCGCGCCCGGGATGCGAAGCGGCTTCCGCAGCGCGGCAAGGCGGGTCTAGCATCTCTTCCCGGTCCGGGATCAAGGCGATACCCGCCTCCGCGTGCAAGAGCGACCGTGGGAGGATGAGAGATGATGATCGAGCCTATCACGCCGCAGGACCCAGCGTCCGAGACGCCGTCCCGGCCGTCTGTGGTGGTGAAGAAGTACGCCAATCGCCGGCTCTACAACACCGAGACCTCCTCCTACGTCACTTTGGAGGATCTGGCGGTGATGGTGCGGCAGGGGCGGGACTTCACCGTCTCCGACGCCAAATCGGGTGAGGACATCACCCGGTCCGTGCTGACGCAGATCATCGTGGAGGAGGAGTCCAAGGGGCAGAACCTGCTGCCGATTCCCTTCCTGCGGCAGCTGATCGGCCTTTACGGGGACAGCCTGCAATCCGTTGTCCCGCGCTATCTGGAAGCCACGATGGGCACCTTCGCGCGGCAGCAGGATGGCATGCGGCGCGCAGCCCAGGAGGCGATGGGATCGGCGAGCGGCGTGTTCAACGCCTTCGCGCCCTTCGAGGAGATGGGCAAGCAGAACCTGGCGATGCTGGAACGGGCGATGACCCTGTTCTCACCCTTCCCGCAGCGTGCCGGCGGCGGCGCCGCGCCCAGCCAGCCGCTGGATGAGGTGGAGGCGATGCGCCAGGAACTGGGGGAGCTGAGGGAAGAAGTGGCGATGCTGCGGCGGAACGCGAAGGCGGAGCAGCCCTGAACAGCAGCCAGGTCCGGGGGGCGGCTGCCCCCCAGACCCGCGCTTCAGTTCCAGTCCGGGCGCGGCCTTTCCACGGCCAGGTCCAGCCTCCGGTCCGCCGGGTCCAGCGCTGGCTCCAGCGCGTCCAGCGCCGCTTCGAAGCCAGCGCGCAGGGTGGCCTTCCGCTCATCCGGCAGCCAGCTCGCCTCCACGCCCGCGAGGCTGAGCCTGCGCGCCTCGGCCACGCCCCAGCCGGTCTGGTTGAAAACCTGGCGCCAGGAATGGCCCATGGTGGTCCTGAACATGGTCGGGTCGTCGGTGCCCAGCACGATGTTCAGCCCGGCCTCGTACATCCGCCGGATGCGCTCGATCCGGGGGATGCGGTTCGGCACGATCGAGGACCAGCAGGCCATGGTGAAGGGCGTGCCCTCCCGCGCCATGCGCTCCACGACCGCGGGGTCGGCCAGCATGTTGTAGCCATGGTCCAGCCGGTCGCAGCCCAGCGCGTCGCGGCAATGGGTGATATGGGCGGGCGGCCCCTCGAACAGGGTCTGGTTGTCCTCGCAGACATGGGCGGTGCGGCGCAGGCCCATGCGGCCGGCGCGGCGCCAGGCTTCCACCCAGACCAGCGGCGGCCCGGCCCGCTCGGCGCCGTCCAGCCCGATGCCCACCACGCGCGGATGCGGATGGGCCTGCACCCAATCCAGCATCTGGAGGGATTCGCTGGGCAGGCAGACGCTGCGGTCGATGCAGGCGATCATCAGCGAGGAGACGCCGAAATCCCGCTCCGCCCGCTCCAGCCCGGCGGCGAGCCCTTCCACGATCAGCGGATAGGTGGCGCCATTGGGCGTGTAGTAATGCGGGTTGAAGAAGATCTCGACATGCCGCGTGTTGCCGTGGCGGTGCATGTCCTCGATGCACTCATAGGCGACGCGCTCGAAATCCTCCCGCCGCTTTACCGCGAGCGCACCGAGGCGCAGCACCTCCAGGAAGCCGTAGAAGTCCTGCCACTGGTAGAGCGTCTCCGCCGGGCGCGGCAGGCGCACGCCATTGGCGGTAGCGATCTCCGTGAGGGTGGTGGCGCGCATGGCGCCGGCGATGTGGCAATGCAGCTCGACCTTGGGAACAAGGTCGAGCCAGTCGGAGAAATTGAGCATCAGCGGCCCCGCCTGATGTTCCAGAGGAACATGGCCGGGCCGGCCGGGACATCGGTGAGCTCCGCGCGCCAGGCGGAGGCGGTCACGAACTGCCCGAGCGGCATGTAGAAGGCCTGCTCCGCCACACGGCGGTGGATCGTCTCGGCAATGGCCTTGCGCTCGGCCTCGCTGCCGGCGGCGGCGAAGGCGGCGCGGCCCGCCTGAACCTCCTCGTCCTTCGGCCAGCCCGCGAAGCCGGCGGGGGCGCCGGAGGCCTCCATATAGGCGTTCTGCAACGGGGTCTGCATGTCCGGCACGGTGTTGGTGGAGTGGAACATGTTCCATCCGTCCTGCCGGGCGCGGCGGCCGAAGAAGGTGTTCAGGTCCATGCTCTGCAGGTCGACATTGAAGCCGAGCTTCGTCAGCAGGTCCTGGGAGACCAGGCCGAGCGAGGCGATGCCCGGGGCGTCGGCGGCATGGATGATCACCACGGGCCTGGAAAGATCCACGCCGCTCTCGCGCAGCAGGCGCTTCGCCCCTTCCAGGTCCGGCTTCAGCGGCATGCCGGCCGTGGTCTCGTAAGGCGTGCCGCAGCCATACATGGAACGGCATTCGCGCGCGTATTCGTCGCGGCCGGCGACGCCCGGCAGGTAATCCGCCTGGTCCACCGCCATCATCACCGCGCGGCGCACCCGCACGTCGTCGAAGGGCGGCAGCAGGTGGTTGAAGCGCATGATGCCCTGGTAGCCATAGGAGGACACCACCTGGACCTTCACCTGCCGGTTGCGCTCCAGGATCGGCAGCACGTCGGCGGGCAGGCGCTCGAGGTAGTCCACCTCCCCGGTGGTCAGGGCGCTGACCTGGCCGGAGACATCCGGCATGGCGATCAGCTCGACGCGCTCGAAGCTCGGCCGCTTGGCGCCGCTCGCCCAGACGGAGGCCTCGGCCCGCGGGCGGTAGCCCTCATGCCGCGCCAGCACGATGCGGTCGCCCGGCCGGTACTCGGCGGCGACGAACCTGTAGGGGCCGGAGCCGATGGGCTCGGTGACCGGCCGGTTCGGCGGGGTCTCCGCCAGACGCTTCGGCATGATCATCGGCACCATGGCGCCGGGCTTGGAAAGCGCCTGGAGCACGAGGCCGAAGGGCTGCTTCAGCTTGATCCGCACCGTCTTCGCATCCGGCGCGTCGATCGCCTCGCTGGCGCGGAGCATGACGCTGCCCAGGGCATCGCGCTGCGCCCAGCGGCGAAGGCTGGCGGCGCAATCCTCGCCCGTCACCGGGCTGCCGTCATGGAAGGTCAGGCCGTCCCGCAGGATGAAGCGCCATTCCATGCCGTCCGGGCTGGTTTCCCAGCGCTCGGCCATCTGGGGCACCGGCTCCCATTTGTCGTTCACCGCCAGCAGCGTGTCGAAGACGAGATAGGCGAAATCCCGCGTGGTGAAGCTGGTGGTGAAATGCGGGTCCAGGATGGTCGTCAGGGTTTCCGGCACCACGCGCAGGGTGGAGGCGCGGGAGGCCTGCGCCCGGCTGGTGCCCGGGAGAAGGGCCGGGGCGGCCAGGATGCTGGTGGCGGCGAGTAGGGAACGGCGGTGCATGGGATCTCGGAGGCTTGGAGGATAGCGTTAACAAGCAATTCCCGCACCAATGTCCAGCCATTTCATGAGGCAGGCCGGCGCGCTAGATAAGGGGGATGGTCGCGCTCACCTCCCCGGACTTCAAGCGTCGCGCCGCGCGCGCCTTGGCCGATCCGAACCTGCAGAAGGCGCTGAAGCGGGGCGGCTCGGGTTTCCATTCCAAGCGCTCCCAGGCCATCGCGGCCCTGCCGGAATTCGAGCGGTTGCGGGATATCGGCCGGGACATCAAGAACCACACCCTGGCGAACCTGGATCATTACCTCGAGGTCTTCGAGGCGAATGTCCGGGCCAATGGCGGGCAGGTCCATTGGTGCCGCGATGCCGCCGAGGCGCGGGCGACCGTGCTCCGCATCTGCCAGGAGGAGGGCGCCCGGACCGTCACCAAGGGCAAGTCCATGATCTCCGAGGAGATCGGGCTGAACGGGCATCTGGAGGCGAACGGGATCACCCCGGTCGAAACCGATCTCGGCGAATACATCCTGCAGCTGGTGGACGAGCCGCCCTCCCACATCATCGCCCCTGCCTTCCACCTGAACCGGGAGGACTGGGAGGCGCGCTTCCGGGCGGCGCACAAGGACCTGCCGAAGGACCGCGTGTTCCATGACCGGCGGGACATCATGGTAGAGGCGCGGCAGGAGCTGCGGCAGCGCTTCCTGGCCGCCGATGTCGGCATCACCGGCGCGAATTTCCTGATCGCGGAGACGGGCACCTCCGTCATCGTCACGAATGAGGGCAATGGCGACCTGACGCAGACGCTGCCGCGCGTGCATATCGCACTGGCCAGCATCGAGAAGGTGGTGCCCACGCTGGAGGACTGCACCTCGCTGCTGCGGCTGCTGGCGCGTTCCGCCACCGGGCAGGATTTCTCCGTCTATACCACCTTCTCCACGGGCATCCGCCGGCCGGGCGACCTGGACGGGCCCGAGGCCTATCATGTCGTGCTGATCGACAATGGCCGCTCCAACATGGTCGGCACGGATTTCCACGAGATGCTGCGCTGCATCCGCTGCGCGGCCTGCATGAACCACTGCCCCGTCTATGGCGTGGCGGGCGGGCATGCCTATGGCTGGGTCTATCCCGGCCCGATGGGATCGGTGCTGACGCCCTCTCTGGTGGGCGTGGACAAGGCGGGACACCTGCCGAACGCCTCCACCTTCTGTGGGCGCTGCGAGAGCGTCTGCCCGGTGAAGATCCCGCTGCCCAAGATGATGCGGCACTGGCGGGAGAGGGAGTTCGAGCGCCACCTGACACCCTCCACCATCCGCGGCGGGCTGAAGCTCTGGGCTTGGTTCGCGAAACGGCCCGGCTGGTACCGCGCGGCTTCCCGGATGGGGATGGGCGCGCTGGCCATGCTCGGGCGCGGCAAGGGGCGCTTCCGCAGCCTGCCCCTCGCGGGTGGATGGACAGGCGGGCGTGACCTGCCGGCGCCGGAGCCGGGCGGCACCTTCATGGCGCGCTACACCGCCATGCAGCGCACGCGCCGATGACGCCCTACGATATGCGCCCGCTCCTCCGGCAGGCCTGGTCCGCCGGTACCAGCACGCTGTGGCGGCCGGAAAATCCCGCGCTCGGCCAATGCGGCGTGACGGCGCTGCTGGTGCAGGACCTGCTCGGCGGCGAGATCCTGAAGACGCGCATCGGCGATGCCTGGCATTTCTACAACCGGATCGCCGGGCAGCGGCAGGACCTGACGGACAGCCAGTTCTCCGTCCCGGTCCACTACGACGACCTGCCGGGCAGCCGGGACGAGGCTCTGGCGGATGGCACGCCAGCACAATACGCAGCGCTCCGCGCGGCATGGCACCGCGTGAGCCCCCATGCTTCCACGGAGATGCCGCGATGAGCAGCAGCAAGGACGCCATCCTCGGCGCCATCCGGCGCGGGCTGAAGCGCGGGCCGCTGCCCGCCGACCAGCGGGCGATGCTGGACGGGCGGCTGGCGACGCATCCGCGCCACCTGATCCCGGCGCGCTCGCGCGTCTCCCGCGCGGAGCAGATCGCCCTTTTCGTGAAGAATGTGGAGAAGGAGTTCGGCACGGTGGAGCGCGTGCCGGATGCCGCCTCCGTGCCCGCAGCCGTCGCCGATTACCTGGCGGCGCAGAACCTGGAGCCGCGCTTCGTCATGGCGCCGCATCCGGAGCTGACCGGCCTGCCCTGGGCCGACCGCCCGATGCTGCAATTCGAGACGCGCCGCGCGCAGGCGGATGACGCGGTTTCGGTGCAGCATGCCTGGGCCGCCGTGGCTGAGACCGGGACCCTTCTCTTTCCTTCTGACCCCACGCGCCCGACCACGCTGAACCTGCTGCCCGAGACCGAGATCGCCGTGATCCGCGCCTCCGCCATCCTCGGCGCCTATGAGGAGGCCTGGGACCGGCTGCGGGCGGAGCGCGGCGGGGCCGAGCCATCCGGCGGCTTCATGCCGCGCAACATCATGTTCGTGACGGGCCCCTCGCGCTCGGCCGATATCGAGCAAACACTGGAGCTGGGCGCCCATGGCCCCCGCCGCCTGCATGTCGTGCTGGTGGAGGACGAGCCCGCCGCACGGAGCATCCTTTCGGAAGTGGCGGACCCGCGGCCGGAGGCGGCGCGCGAGCCCGTCGCCAGGCCGGGCCAGATCGCCAACCCGGCGGACTGATGGCGCGCCGGCCTCGCGGCATCACGGAATCCGAGCGCGCGCTCTGGAATGCCTATCTCTCGCTGAACGCGGTGGAGGCACTGCCGGGGCGCGCCGCGCCGCCGCCCCTGCCGCCCCCACCCGCGCCGGAACCCGCGCCGCCATCCGCCACCGCGCCCGTGCCACAGCCCCGGCGCCCGGTGCCGGTTCCGCCCGTGATGGTGGGGCAGGCCGGTTCCGGCATGGACGAGAAGCGCTGGCGCGACCTGCGGCGCGGCAAGACCCGGCCGGAACGAACGCTGGACCTGCACGGGCGGCGCGCGGATGAGGCCCATGGCGCGACCATCGCCTTCCTGCGCAACGCCCATGCGGATGGCGTGCGCTGCGTGGCCATCGTGACCGGCAAGGGCAGCGGCGAGGGCGGCATCCTGCGGCGGGAACTGCCGCACTGGCTGAACCTGCCCTCCGTGCGGCCGCTGATCCTGGGTGCGGCGCATCCGCACCGGGCGAATACAGGCGCCGTGCACCTGCTGCTGCGGCGGCGGAGGGGATGAGAAAGGCCGGTTGGGGCGTGCCAACGCCATCGCCGCATCAGCGCTATAGACAAGAATAGAAGGGGGTCCGGGGGGGAGCCCCCCGGCCTTTTCCTCCCTCGGCATGCTATCCCCCCATGAAGGAGACCCGCCGTGGAGCCAGTTGTCGTCGCCGTGGCCATCACCGGATCGGTGCCGCGCAAGAAGGACAATCCGGCGGTGCCCGTCACCCCGGCCGAGCAGATCGAATCCACCCATGAGGCCTATGAGGCCGGAGCGTCGCTCGTGCACATCCATGTGCGGAACCCGGATGAATCCTCATCCTCCGATCCGGGTCTCTTCGCCCAGGTACAGGAGGGGGTGCGCAGGCACTGCCCCGGGATGATCATCCAGTTCTCCACGGGCGGGCGTGGGCGCGATCCCTCGGCGCGCGGCTCATCCCTGCCGCTGCGGCCGGACATGGCCTCGCTCTCCACAGGCTCGGTGAACTTTCCCACCATCGTCTATGAGAACCCGGCCGCGCTGGTGGAGGAGCTGGCCGAGGGGATGCGGGAGCATGGCGTGCTGCCGGAGATCGAGATCTTCGACCTATCGCATATCCATGGCGCGAAGCGGCTGGTGGAGGCGGGGCTGATGAACGCCCGCCCGCATGTGCAGTTCGTCATGGGCGTGAAGAACGCCATGCCGGCGGAGGAGCATCTGCTGGACCTGATGCTGGGCGAGCTGCGCCGCGTGCTGCCGGATGCCACATGGACGGCGGCCGGCATCGGCGTGAACCAGGCGCGGGTGATGGAATGGGCACTGGCGCGCGGGGCGCATGGCCTGCGCACGGGGCTGGAGGACAATATCCGCGTCTCGCGCGATCGCCTGGCCTCGGGCAATGCGGAGCTGGTGCGGATGGCGGTGGAACAGGCGGCGCGGCATGGCCGGCGGCCGGCGAAGCCGGAGGAGGCGCGGCGGATGCTGGGCCTCGCGGCCGCCGCCTGATGATGCCGTGACACCGTTTGGCGCAAGGCTGCGGCGCTGGCGGGTGGAGCGCGGGGTGACCCTGCGCGAGATGGCGGCGGCCATGCAGGTTTCCGCCGCCTATCTCTCGGCGCTGGAGCATGGGCGGCGGGGGGCGCCCTCGGTGGGGCTGGTGCATCAGGTCTGCGAGTATCTCGGCCTGATCTGGGACGATGCGGATGAGCTGACCCGGCTGGCGCAGCTTTCGCGGCCGAAGGTTGTGCTCGATACCTCGGGGCTTCCGCCGGAGGCGACGGAGCTTGCGAACCGCCTGGCGGATTCGATCCGGAGCCTGCCGCCGGGCGTGGTGAATGAGTTGATGGCGGTTCTGGAGAGGGGAGCGCGTGGCGGAGGAAAGTGAGGCGTACCGTGCCATCCTGGCGCGGCATGAACGCGCGCTGGATGGGGTGCCCTATGTACATCTGGTGCGGGAGGGGATTTCGGGACCGCGCCGGCTGCTGGTGACGATCGCCACGCATAAGAACGGCGAGCGCTACGCGGCGCTGGAGACGACGGAGCGCGGCTGGAAGGGCGATGTGCTGGCGCTGCGCGATCCGCTGAACAGCTACTACCTGCAGCAGGATGCGGGCGCTGCCTATGACACGGTGGTGGACACGGTCTGTGCCGGCTACGCGCCGGCGGATGTGGTGTTCTTCGGCTCCTCCATGGCCGGCTATGCGGCGCTGCGCTGGGCACTGCGGTGGGACGCGAATGCGGTGGTGAGCAACCCGCAGGTGAACCTGGACGCGGCGGCGGCGCTGGGCTGGCCGGAGCTGCGGGCGAACATCCTGCGCGTGCCGATGCGCGTGAACCTGGATGAACTGGCCCATGGGGAGCGGTCCTGCTCCATCGCCTGGCTGCACGGGCGGCATCCGATGGATGTGGATGCGCTGCGGCGCTTCATGGGGATCTGGCTGGCCTCGCCCGGGATGACGCTGAACCTGCAGCATCACCCGGAGGCGGCGCACCGCTACCTCATCAATGACGGCAAGCACTTCTTCGCCCTGTTGGAAGGCGTGCTCGCCGAGCGCGCCATGAGGGAGAGGACGGAACGGCTGCGGTAGCCCAAGCTGCCCCGGCCATTCAGGCAGTGCTGGACCGGCGCTTCGGCAAGGCGCCAAACTCCGCCGACCGGGACCAGTTCCGGGGAGGCGCGCGATGGCAGCCAGCCAGGGTGACCTGTGGGTGGCCGGTGAGGCCTATGAGCGCTACGTGGGCCGCTGGAGCCGCCTGGTCGCGCCCATTTTCCTCGATGGACTCGGCCTGCCGGCCGGCGGGCGATGGCTGGATGTCGGTTGTGGCACCGGCGCCTTGAGCCAGGCGATCCTCGGCCGCTGCGCCCCCGCCTCCGTACTCGGCATCGATCTATCCACGGGCTTCCTGACGCTTGCGCGGCAGCAGGTGACGGACAACCGCGCCGAGTTCCGCCCCGGCGACGCCCGGGACCTGCCGGTTCCTGATGCGGGCTTCGATGCTGTGGTCAGCGGCCTGGTGCTGAACTTCGTGCCGGACCAGAGCAAAGCTGCGGCGGAAATGCTCCGCGCCGCAAGGCCGGGCGGGACCGTGGCTGCCTATGTCTGGGACTATGCCGAAGGCATGCAGATGATGCGCCGCTTCTGGGACGCCGCCGTCGCGCTGGACCCCGCCGTGCGGGAGAAGGACGAGTGGCCGCGCTTCCCGCTCTGCCAGCCCGGTCCGTTGCGCGCCTTGTTCGAGGGAGCGGGGCTGCGGGAGGTCGCCGTAACGGCCATTGAGGTGCCGACCACCTTCCGCGATTTCGACGATTTCTGGTCACCCTTCCTGGCCGGCCAGGGACCCGCGCCCAGCTATTGCGTGTCGATCGGGGAGGAAGGGCGCGCCGCGCTGCGCGAAAGGCTGCGTGCCTCGCTGCCGATGGAGCCTGATGGAAGCATCCGGCTCACCGCCCGTGCCTGGGCGGTGCGGGGGCGTGCGTGAGGCTGTTCCCGGAGGCTCCGCCTCCGGACCTCCGCCGGGGTGGCAACGGCCACCCCGGACCCCACGCCAAGTTTGCAGCGAAACAGTGGGATCGGTAGCGCCGCAAGCAAAATTTCTGGGTCATGCGGGCTGATCCGTCAGTCGCCTGAGGTCATGGACCTCAGGCGCGCCACCCAAAAACAGATCGCGGGGTCCGGGAGGCGGCGCCTCCCGGTCCGTCAGTCCAGAAGAATCCTCAGGCCGCCGGCACGGAGCGGAGGCGGCTGACGCGCAGCAACCCCTCCCGCTCCAGCAGCGGATGGGCAATGCCGGCCAGATGCCCGGCGATGGCCTTCAGGTCCCGCGTCACGTCCAGCGCCAGCCGCGCGGTGGCGGCGGTGGCGTCGTCCGGGCTGCGGCCCAGCCGGGCGGCGGCGGCGCGCTCCGCCAGGCGCCAGGCTTCCTTCTCGATCACCAGTTGCCGGGCGGCGGCGGAATCCCCGCCCATGAACACCGCGATGGCGAGGCGCAGCTGGGCGATCGCCCGCTCATGCAGCGCCGCCAGCTCGTCGGCCAGTTCCTGTGGCAGCAGCGTGCCCCGGCGCGCGGCGCGGGTGGCATGGCGGGCGAGGCCGCGCTCCACCATGTCGCCGATATGCTCCAGTGCGATGGCGACGTCGCGGATCTCCTCCAGGCGGGTGATCTCCGCCTGGTTCAGCGTCTCTCGCGGCAGGGTGGCGAGATAGGCGTGGACGGCGCGGTGCAGGTTGTCCACCACGTCGTCGCGGCGCGCGGTGGCCTTGGCGCGGTCGATATCGGCGCGGCGCAGGGCGGCGGCGGCGTCGCGCAGCATGGCCTCCACCTCATCGGCGATGCGCAGTACCTCGCGCGACGCATTCGCCAGGGCGACCGCCGGCATCGAGACAGCGCCCGGATCGAGGTAGCGCGGCGCCCCGGCGCTGGCGGCAGCCGGTGGCGCGGGCAGCAGCCGGGTGAGAAGCCGGCCGAAGGGCCCGAGGAAGGGCAGGGTCGCGAAGGCGAGGATCAGGTTGAAGGCCAGATGGGCATTGGCCACCAGCCGCACCGGATGGTCGTCCAGCCCGCGCAGGATGTCGGTGAGGGGGCCAAGCAGGGCCAGGGCGATGAGGGAGCCGGCCAGCCGGTTCACCAGATTGCCGATGGGCAGGCGCTGGCGGGACAGGTCCCGCTCGTCGTTGCGCGCGGCCAGCACCGGGGTGATGGCGCTGCCAAGATTGGCGCCCACCACCATCGCCACCGCCGCCTGCGGGCCAAGCACCCCCGCGCCGGCCAGGGAGCCGATCAGCAGCACGGCGGCCACCGAGGAATGCATCGCCCAGGCCAGGAGCGTGGCCGCCACCAGGTTCAGCAGGGGCGAGTCTTCCAGCAGGTGCAGCACCTCGCGGAAGGCGGGGGAGGCCTGTAGCGGCGCCATGCTGTCCAGCATCATGTGCAGGGCGGCGAGCATGAGGCCGAGGCCCAGCACGGCGCGCCCGGCCTCCCGCTGGCGGGTGCTGGTGCGGCGATAGGCCGCCCAGCCCAGCAGCAGCATGGCCGGGAAGACGGCACGGACATCGAAGGACAGCAGCTGCACGATCAGCGCCGTGCCGACATTGGCGCCCAGCATGGCCGCCAGCGCCGGTTCCAGCCCCAGCGCGCCCTGGGCGGCCAGGCCACCCACCATCAGGGCCGCGGCGGTGCTGCTCTGCAGCGCTGCGGTGACGCCGAGCCCGGCCAGGAAGGCGCGCAGGCGAGAGCCGAGGGCCACACCCACGACGCGGCGCAGATTCGCCCCGAAGGCACGCTCCACCCCGCGCTGGACCAGGTGAAGGCCAAAAAGAAGGAGTGCCGCCTCCCCCGCCAGTTCAATCAGCAGCCGTAATGCGTCCAAGTCATCCTCCGAACCTGGTCCATCTAAGCGCTACGGAAGCGGAATTGCACCTGGGCTGTGGAAGGCCGGGCATCAAACCTTGGCAGGGTGCAACCCTGTATGGGCTTCCCCCGGTCACGGCCCTGCCGATAGGCTGCGCGCATCGGGAGACGGAACGATGCATGAAACCCATGAGCGGGCCCAGGCCAAGGAATATGCCCGCGCCCATCTGAAGGGGATCTGGTGCGCCGCGCCCACCCCTTTCCGGGCGGACCTTTCCCTCGACGAGGCCGGGTTCCGGGCCAATCTGCGCCACTGGTTCACCGAGCTGGGGGTGGATGGCGTCTTCGTCGCCGGCAAGCAGGGCGAGTTCTTCTCCATGTCGGTGCCGGAGCGGAAGCGCTGCTTCTCCATCGCGGCCGAGGTGGCGCGGGATTGCGGCAGGCGCACCATCATGTCCTGCTCCGACCAGAACCTGGACACGGTGCTGGAACTGGCCGCCCATGCGGAGGAATGCGGGGCGGACTTCATCGTGGTCCATGCCCCGGTGCTGCACTT
The DNA here is from genome assembly GCF_025791835.1 of Roseomonas xinghualingensis. Classification (GTDB taxonomy): domain Bacteria; phylum Pseudomonadota; class Alphaproteobacteria; order Acetobacterales; family Acetobacteraceae; genus Roseomonas; species Roseomonas xinghualingensis. Next base: position 148,576 of record NZ_JAOXLP010000001.1, on the reverse strand, counting down.
CCTGCATGATCGCGACGAGACGCTGGTCGAATACTACCGCCACATCAGCGAGCGGACGCGGCTGGGCATCGCCCTCTGGTCCCATCCCGACAGCGGCTATCTGATGAGCCCCGATCTCTGCCTGAGGCTGGCGGAAATCCCGAACGTCGTGGCCATCAAGTATTCCGTGCCGCGCGAGATGTATGCCGAGCTGTCCCGCCGCGCGGGCGACACGCTGCTGGTCAGCACCGCCAGCGAGGAAGAGTGGCTGGACAACATCCTGGAACTGGGATGGCGCCTCTATCTCTGTTCCTCTCCGCCCGCCTTGCTGCAGACGGCGGTGGATACGCGGATGCGGGAATACACGGACCTCGCCTTCGCCGGGCGGGCCGGGGAGGCGCGGCGCGTCTTCGACAGCCTGGCGCCGGTGCGGCAGGCCATTCGCTCCACCAAGCCAGGCGGGAAGCCACCGGCCCATACGAAATACTGGATGGAGCTTCTGGGGCAGGCCAGTGGGCCGGTACGGCGGCCAATGCTCAACCTGACAGAAGCCGAGCGCGCGGCGACGCGGGCGGCCTTCGCTTCCTGCGGATTGAAGCTCGCCAACCGGCAAGCGGCGGAATGAAGAGCATGCGCAAGCCCTTCGACTTCAAGGCCTGGATCGCCGAGAACGAGCATCTGCTGAAGCCGCCGGTCGGCAACAAGCTGCTCTTCGAGGATGCCGATACGGTCGTGCAGATCGTGGGCGGGCCGAACCAGCGCGTCGATTTCCACGACGATCCGGTGGAGGAATTCTTCTACCAGCTTCGCGGCGACATGGTGCTGAAGGTGCATATGGATGGCCGCATCCAAGACATCCCGATCCGCGAGGGTCAGGTCTTCCTGCTGCCCGCCCATGTACCGCATTCGCCGCAGCGCCCCCAGGCCGGATCAGTGGGGCTGGTGGTGGAGGGGTCCCGCCCGCCAGGGGCGAAGGACGCCTTCGAATGGTACTGCTTCGAATGCAACGGGAAGGTCCACCGGATCGAACTGGTGGTGAAGGACATCGTGAAGGATCTGCCGCCCCTCTATGCCGAGTTCTACGCCTCGGAGGAGAAGCGTACCTGCCCGCATTGCGGCAGGCTGCATCCTGGCAAGACGCCGCCCGAGGGCTGGGTGAGCCTGTGATCCGCCATCCCGACGGCAGCGAGGCACCGCCGCTGCCCGAGACACGCTTCGTGGAACTGGATGCGGCGGCCCTCGGGCTGGAGCATGGGCGGCTCTCCTATATGGAAGCGGGGGAGGGGCCGGAGACGATCCTCCTCATGCATGGCATCGGCTCCAACAGCACGGGCTGGCGCTTCGTGCTGCCGCGCCTCGCACAGCGGGCACGGGTGATCGCCTGGAACGCACCGGGCTACTGGCTCTCCGCCGATTTCGCCGCCGAGGCGCCGCAGGCCACGGATTATGCGCGGGTGGCGGTGGCTCTGCTCGATGCGCTGGGCGTCGGGCGCGCCCATCTCGTCGGCTCCTCCTTCGGCTCCATGATCGCGGCGGTGATCGCGGCGGAATACCCGGACCGGGTGGGGAAGCTGGCGCTGCTCGGCTCCTCGCGCGGGCAACGCTGGAAGCCGCAGGCGGAGCGGGACCGGATGCTCGCCATGCGGCGCGACACGATCTCGGGCGGCGGCATGGCCCTGGCGCGCGAACGCTGGCGCAACCTCGTCGCCCCCGATACGCCGGAAAGCGTGGGCGAATGGGTGCGCCATAGCCTCTCCGCCACCCATGCCAAGGGGCTGCTGCGCTCGGCGCGCGCGAGCGACGGGACGGACACGCTGGATTTCGCGCCCCGCATCGCGGCATCGACCCTGATCCTGGTGGGCAGCGAGGACCGCGTGAACCCGCCCGATGTCAGCCGCGCCCTGGCGGGGGCCATCCCCGGCTCGGTGATGGAGGTGCAGGACGGCGTCGGGCATCTGGCGAAGCTGGAGGCGCCCGCCGCGACCACCGCGCGGCTGGAGCGGCATCTGTTCTGAGGGTGGCCCCCGGAGGCTCTGCCTCCGGACCTCAGCCGGGATGGCAGCGGCCACCCCGGACTCCGCGTTCAGTTTTCAGCCAAGCAGTGAAATCAGGCAGCGCCGCAGGCAAAATACCTGGGCCGTGCGGACTGACCTGTCAGTCGCCTGAGGTCATCGACCTCAGGCGCACCGTCCAAAAACAGCTCGCGGGGTCCGGGGAGCCCGTCGGCTCCCCGGCGAGGTTCCAGGGGCAGCGCCCCTGGAGGCCACCAGCACGACAGACCCCATGAGAGAACCCTTCCTACCCGGCCTGGAAACTGCATCATCCAGAACCCGGTCAGCGGAATTAAGGAGTAGGCCCGGCCCATGACCCCGACGAGACGCATCCTGCTGGGCATGCCGTTCCTGGCCCTGCCTTCGGTCGGGCGGGCCCAGGCGTCCTGGCCCCAGCGGCCGGTGCGGATCGTCGTGCCCTATCCGCCGGGCGGCGGGCTGGATGCGCTGGCGCGGGCCCTGGCGGATCGTCTCTCGCCGGTCTGGAAGCAGACGGTCACGGTGGACAACCGGCCCGGCGGCGCGACCATCCCCGGCACCGATGCGGTAGCGAAGGCCGAACCTGACGGTCATGTGCTGCTGATAACCTCGGATGCCTCCATCACATCCAATCCGCACATGCATGCGCGGCTTCCGCATGACCCGCTGAAGGATCTCGTCCCCGTCTCCTATCTGCTGGATGTGCACCAGATGGTACTGGTGCATCCCTCGGTGCGGACGCGGGACATGGCGGAGCTGGTGGCCGCGGCGCGGGCGCGGCCAGGGATGCTGAACTACGGCTCCTATGGCCCCGGCAGCCAGCCGCATCTGCTGTTCGAGGCGCTGAAGGCACGGGAAGGCATCGATATCGCGCAGGTGGCCTATCGCGGCCTGACGCCGGCCGTGCTCGCCACCGTCACCGGCGAGGTGCAGGCCACGCTGTCGGGCGTGGCCTCCTCGCGCGAGTTCCTGGCAACCGGCGCGCTGCGCGCCCTGGCGGTCGGGCGGCCTGCGCGTCTGCCGCAGCTTCCCGATGTGCCGACGTTGATCGAAGCCGGCTATGGCGAGGCCGATCCGCGCACCTGGTTCGGCCTCTTCGCCCCCGCGGGAACGCCGCCCGCCCTGCTGGCGGCCATCCACCGGGATGTCGCCGCCGCGCTGGAGGACCCGGTGATCCGGGAACGGCATCTCACGCCCAATGGCTACACGGTGCACGTGGCCCCACCGGAAGCATCGGTCGCGATGATCGCCGCCGACTTCGCGGCCAAGGAAAAGCTCGTCCGCGTCTCCGGTGCGCGGGTGGACTGAATGGCTCAAAAAGCTTTAGGCTTCAACGAAACGATACGGAGGCTTCCAATGACCATCCATCGCCGTGGGCTCCTGGCCTCTGGCGCGGCCCTTGCGCTGGCGCCGCTGGGGCTCGCTTCCCTGGCCCGCCCGGCCATTGCCCAGGGCGCGCCGCTGAAGATCGGGATGATCACCTCCCTCTCCGGCCCGGGCAGCTATCTGGGCCAGGATATCCGCGACGGCTTCCTGCTGGCGGTGGAGATGGAGGGCGGCAAGCTTGGCGGCACCGCCGTGCAGGTGATGGTGGAGGATGACGCGCTGCGCCCCGGCCAGGGCAAGCAGATCGCGGAGCGCTTCCTGAAGAACGAGCGCATCAAGCTGCTCACCGGCATCGTCTTCTCCAACGTGCTCGGCGCCGTGGCGCCGGACGTGCTGGATGCGGGCGGCATCTATGTCTCGCCCAATGCCTCGCCCTCCAACCTGGCGGGGAAGGAGTGCCACAAGAACTTCTGGTCCATCGCCTGGCAGAACGACAGCCTGCATGAGAGCGCGGGGCAGCTGGCCACCAATCTCGGCCAGAAGAAGATGTTCATCCTGGCGCCGAACTACCAGGCGGGGCGGGATGCGCTGACCGGCTTCAAGCGCCTCTACAAGGGGCAGATCGCGGGCGAGGTCTATACCCGCCTCGACCAGACGGATTACGCGGCGGAGATGGCGCAGATCCGCGCGGCCTCGCCCGATGGCGTGTACCAGTTCCATCCGGGCGGCCTCGGCATCGCCTTCCTGCGGCAGTACATCCAGGCCGGGCTTCTGGCGAATGTGCCGATGACGCTCGCCTCGCCCTCCATGGACAGCACGACGCTGAACGCCGTGGGCGACGCAGCCGTGGGCATCAACGTGACCAGCCACTGGAACAGCGACTTCGACAATGCCGCGAGCAAGCGCTTCGTCGCCGCCTTCCAGCAGAAATACAACCGCCTGCCGACCTATTACGGCCAGCAGGGCTTCGACACGGCGCTGGCCATCGGCGCCGCGCTGAAGGGAACGGGCGGCAAGGTGGATGACACCGAGGCCTTCTACCGCGCCATGAAGCCCGCGAATTTCGAGAGCACGCGCGGCAAGTTCAGCTTCGGGAACAACAACCACCCGGTGCAGGACTGGTACGCGCTGAAGGTGGAGAATGTGGGCGGCAAGCCCGCGCTCGTCACCAAGGACCGCGTGCTGACCAATCACGGGGATGCCTACGCCTCCCAGTGCCGCTTCTGATCTGAGGAGTTACGCGTGGCGCTTCTGCTGGAGCAGTTGCTGAACGGAATCCAGCTGGGCGTCACGCTGTTCCTGCTGGCCGCGGGGCTGACCCTGGTGTTCGGGATCATGGGCGTGATCAACCTCGCCCATGGTTCCCTCTACATGATCGGCGCCTATGCGGCGGCGGTGACGGCCACCGCCACCGGCTCTGCCATTCTGTCGCTGCTGGCGGGGCTGGCGGCGGCCGCGGCCATAGGAATGCTGCTGGAATATGTGGTGCTGCGAAGACTCTATGCGCGGGACCATCTGGACCAGGTGCTGGCCACCTTCGGGCTGATCCTCTTCTTCAACCAGGGAATGGTGCTGCTCTTCGGGCGCCAACCCCTCTTCGTGAACGTGCCTGAGGCGCTGCAGGGCTTCGTCCGCGTGCTGCCCGGCATCGACTATCCCATCTACCGCCTCGTCATCATCCTCGTCGGGCTGCTCGTCGCGCTCGGCCTGTACCTGCTGATCCAGCGCACGCGCATCGGCATGCTGGTGCGCGCGGGCGCGACGCACCGGGAGATGGTGCGGGCGCTCGGCGTGGATGTGCGGCTGCTCTACACGCTGGTCTTCGGCCTGGGCGCGCTGCTGGCGGGGCTGGCCGGGCTGATGGCCGGGCCGATCCTCTCGGTGCAGCCGGGCATGGGGGAGCAGATCCTCATCACCACCTTCGTCGTGGTGGTGATCGGCGGCATCGGCTCGGTGCGCGGGGCGCTGTTCGGCGCGGTGCTGGTGGGTTTGGTCGATACCATCCTGCGCGCCTATGTGCCGGGGCTGCTGCGGCAGGTGATGGAAGGGTCGGAGGCCGATGCGCTGGGCGCCGGCCTCGCCTCCATGGGGGTCTATCTTCTGATGGCGCTGGTGCTGCTGGTGAAGCCGCGCGGACTGTTCCCCGCTCATGCGTAATCTCCTGCGCGACGAACGATCCTGGGTGGTGCTGGTCCTGGCCCTGGCCGCCTTCATCCCCGTGCTGGCCCCGATGCTGGACAGCCCGGCGACGGTGGGCCTCGCGACGCGCATCGCGATCTATGCCATCGCCGCCTCCTCGCTGAACCTGCTGCTGGGGCAGGGCGGGCTGGTCTCCTTCGGCCACGCCGCCTATTTCGGCCTCGGCGGCTATGTCGTCGGCATCCTCTACGCGCATTACATCTCGGAGGAGCCGTTCCTCGGCTTCATCCCCGGCTCGAACGACCTTCTGGTGACGATGCCGCTGGCGATCCTTGTCGGTGGCATCGGCGCGGCCATCATCGGCGCGCTGTCGCTCCGCACCGCCGGCGTGCAGTTCATCATGATCACGCTGGCCTTTGCGCAGATGCTGTTCTTCCTGTTCGTCTCGCTGAAGACCTATGGCGGCGACGACGGGCTGGCGATCCGCCGCGTGGCGCCCATGCTGGGCATGAACCTGCGCGATCCCGCCACGCTCTACTGGCTCTGCCTCGGGCTGCTGGCCTTCTGGCTCTTCCTGATGGACCGCATCGCGCGCTCCCGCTTCGGGCGCATCCTGGCTGGCGTGCGGCAGGGGGAGCGGCGCATGGCCGCCATCGGGGTCCGCACCTATCCCTACAAGCTGGTGGCCTTCGTCATCGCCGGCATGGGCGCGGCCATGGCGGGCGCGCTGATGGTGAACTACGCGCGCTTCGTCTCGCCCGACATGATGCACTGGACCAAGTCCGGCGAGCTGATGGTGATGGTGATCCTGGGCGGGCTCGGCACGCTGCTGGGCCCGGTGCTGGGGGCGGCCGCGCTGGTGGGGCTGGAATACACCCTCGCCGGCCTCACAGAGCACTGGCAGTTCATCCTTGGCCCCATCCTCGTCGTCATCGTGCTTTTCGCGCGCGGCGGGCTGATGGGCGCGGTGCGGCGGATCGCCGGGCGGCGGCTCCCGCATGAGGCGCAGCCCCTGCCGCCCGGTGAACTGCCATTGGGTGAACTGCCATCGGGCGAATTGCCGCGGGAGCCCGCGCGCCATGGCTGATCCGGTCCTTTCCATCCAGCATCTGGTGAAGCGCTTCGGCGGGCTGACGGCCACCGACGACCTGTCGCTGGAAGTGCTGCCGGGCGAGCTGCACGCGCTGATCGGCCCGAATGGCGCGGGGAAGACCACCGCCATTGGCCAGATCATGGGCGAGATCACGCCGGATGCCGGCCGCATCCTCTTCATGGGGGAGGAGATCACCCGGCTTTCCGCCCCCGCGCGGGTACGGCGCGGCCTTTCGCGCACCTTCCAGATCACGCAACTGCTGGAAGACGAAACGGCGGAGGACAATGTCGCCCTCGCCGTACAGGCACGGTCGGGCCATGGCTTCCGCTTCTGGGGCGACGCGTCCCGCGATGCGCGGCTGCGCGAACCGGCGCGCGCCGCGCTGGACCAGGTGGGGCTGCCCAAGGCACGCTGGGCCATTCCGGTAGCCGATCTGTCTCATGGCGAGCGCAAGCAGCTGGAACTGGCCGTGGCCCTGGCCACCGGCCCGCGCATGCTTCTGCTGGACGAGCCGATGGCCGGGCTGGGCGCCAGCGAAAGCCTGCGGATGACCGAAGTGCTGCGCGGCCTGAAGGGCCGCATCCCCATGCTTCTGGTGGAGCATGACATGGACGCCGTGTTCAGCCTCGCCGACCGTATCTCCGTGCTGGTCTATGGCCATTGCATCGCCTCGGGCACGCCGGAGCGGATCCGGCACGATCCGCAGGTGCGCGCCGCCTATCTCTCGGAAGAGGAAGCGGTCTGATGCTGCGGGTGGAAGGGCTTCAGGCCGGCTATGGCGCGGCCCAGGTGCTGTTCGACGTGAACCTGCATGTCGGCCCGGGGGAGGTGGTGACGCTGCTCGGCCGCAACGGCATGGGCAAGACCACGACGGTGCGCGCCATCATGGGCCTGAACCCGCCGCGCGGCGGGCGGGTGGAGTTCCGCGGCGCCGTGGTCTCCGGCCTGCCGCCGGAGGGCGTGGCCCGCCGCGGCATCGGGCTGGTGCCGGAAGGCCGGCAGATCTTCCCGACGCTGACGGTGCGCGAGAACCTCGTCGCCACGGCAGCGGACCGGGAGAAGGCGGCAAAGCCCTGGACGTTGAAGCGCGTGTTCGGGCTCTTTCCCCGCCTCGAGGAGCGCGCCAGCCAATCCGCGCGCACGCTTTCGGGCGGGGAGCAGCAGATGTTGGCGATCGGCCGCGCGCTGATGACCAACCCGCATCTCCTGATCCTGGACGAGGCGACGGAAGGGCTGGCCCCCGTGATCCGCGCGGAAATCTGGGCGACCCTCACGGCGCTGAAGGCCGAGGGCCAGGCGATCCTGCTGATCGACAAGACGCTCGCCGCGCTGCGCCGCCTCGCGGACCGGCACACGGTGCTGGAGAAGGGGCGCACGGTGTGGACGGGCACCGGAGAGGAACTGGACCGGGATTCCGCGCGGGTGCGGGCCTGGATCGGGGTTTGAGGAAGGCCGGGGAGAAAGAATTCTCCCCGGGCCCCTCATCTTTTTCTGCAAGACAAGCCGCGCCGGTTCCACCCGCGCGCCGACGCTACAGGCTAAAAATAGAAGGGGGCCTGGGGGGATACTTCCCCCGGCTTTTTCCCCAAAGAGGACCGCATGGACACCGCCACGCTGGACCACGAATACAACGCCCGCGCCACCACTCCGAATGTGCTGGACATCCTGGCCGAGTACCGCGCGCGGACCGATGCCGCGAAGGCCGTGCTGGACTGGTCCACCCATTCCTATGGCGAGACCGGGCCGGAGCGGCTGGATGTCTATCCCGCCCAGTCAGGCGCGGCGTCGCCGGTGCTGGTCTTCATCCATGGCGGCTACTGGCGGGCGCTGGATGCGGCGGATTCCGGCTCCATGGCCCCGGCCTTCGTGGCGGCGGGGGCCTGCGTGGTGTCGGTGAACTACACGCTGGCACCTGCAGCCTCGCTGGACCGGATCGTGGAGGAATGCCGCCGCGCCCTGGCCTGGGTGCACCGGAACATCGCGCGCTTCGGCGGCGATCCCTCGTGCATTCATGTGGCGGGAAGCAGCGCGGGCGGGCATCTGGCGGCAATGCTGCTGACGCCGGGCTGGCAGGGCGCCTTGGGCCTGCCCGATCGCCCGGTGGCCGGGGCCACGCTGCTCTCCGGCCTTTTCGACCTGACGCCCATTCCCCGGACCCATATCAACGAATGGATGTCCCTGGATGAGGCGTCGGCTGCCCGGAACAGCCCGGCCCTGCTGCCGCTGCCTTCCGGGCTCCCGGTGGCGCTGGCCTATGGAGATACCGAGACGAGCGAGTTCAAGCGGCAGACCGGGGACTTCGCACGGCGGTTGCGCGAGGCGGGATGCGAGGCGGAACTGGTGCCGCCCCGGCCGGGCTCGAATCACTTCGACCTGGTCTTCGACTTCGGGGAACCGGGGAACCCGCTGCATCAGGCGACGCGGCGGATGATGGAACTGTAAGTCTCCGGCATCTGGACATCGCGGCCCGGCCGTCGCATGGCAAGGACGTTTCGCAGGGGAATATAGCAGCGATGGTCGAGCAGGTGATGAAGAGCGCAGCCTATCAGGAAGCGCTGCGGCATCTGGCCGCCAACCACGAGCGCTTCGTCGAGGAGACCATCAAGCTCACCGAGATCCCGGCGCCCTTCTTCCAGGAGGAGGAGCGCGGCAAGGCGTATCTGGAAATGCTGCGCAAGGCCGGTCTCGAGGACTGCGAGATGGACGCCGAGGGCAATGTGATGGGCCTGCGGCGTGGCCTCGGCAACGGCCAGCTGATCGTGGTGGCCGCGCATCTGGACACGGTCTTCCCGCCCGGCACGGATCTGAAGGTGCGGCGCGAGGGCACGCGCCTCTATGCCCCCGGCATCGGCGACGACACGCGCAGCCTGGCGATGAACCTGGCGTTCCTGCGCGCCATGGACGCGGCGGGCATCAAGACCAAGCACGACATCCTCTTCCTCGGGAATGTAGGCGAGGAAGGGCTGGGCGACCTGCGTGGGGTGCGCTTCCTCTTCACCAAGGGCCGCTATGCCGGCCGCATCGCCGCCTTCATCTCGGTCGAGGGACCGATGGGCATGGGCACCATCGTCTCCGGCGCCACCGGCTCCCTGCGCTACCGCCTGACCTTCCGCGGCCCCGGCGGGCACAGCTTCATGGATTTCGGCATCGTCAGCCCCTCCTTTGCCCTGGCGGAGACCATGGCGGGCCTCTCGCGCATCGAGGTGCCGAAGGAGCCCCGCACCACCTTCAGCGCCAGCGTGATCGGCGGCGGCACCTCGGTGAACTCCATTCCGAACGAGGTGTGGCTGGAAGTGGACCTGCGCTCGGATTCCGCGCAGGAGCTTCAGCGCATCGACCACGCCTTCAAGAACGTCGTGCAGCGCGCCGTCGAGGCGGAGAACACGGCGCGCAGCACCGCCAAGGGCGTGGTGACCGTGGAGTGGAAGAAGATCGGTGACCGGCCCGCCGGCGCGATCGACCGCAACAGCGAGCTGGTGGCGAATGCGACCGCCGCCGCCAGGGCGCTGGGCTTCGCGCCCAAGACCGTGGCCAGCTCCACCGATGCGAGCATCCCGATCTCGCTGGGCATTCCCGGCATCGCCGTCAGCGCGGGCGCCGGAGCCGGGGCACATACGCTGGATGAATGGGTGGATGTGGAGCCGAAGCAGACGCTGCACGACATGCAGCTGGCCTTCGCGACGCTGCTGAAGACGGCGGGGATGGAGGCCTGAGGCGGCCCAGCTTGCTTGCCTGCGGCGCTACCAATCCCACTGTTTCGCTGAAAACCTGACGCGGGGTCCGGGGTGGCCGCTGCCACCCCGGCGGAGGTCCGGAGGCAGAGCCTCCGGGGCAGCAGCGCTACCGCCCCCGCCGCTCCGCCGCGATGATCCCGGCCGGGCTGCCCATGCGCGTGGCCTGGTCGTCGCGCGCGCCCGTGATATTGGCGGCGCAGGTGCCGTTCTCGGCCATCTGGCGGTAGCCGGGGGCGGCCCGGACGCAGGCACGCACGAGGTCGTCGCGGTGGGGGCCGCGGGCGTTGAAGACATCGCGCACGAACTTGTCCACCTCGGTGTTCGCCTGCGCCTTGTCTGGGGGAGACTTAGGCGAGACTGCGATGCAGGCCCGCCAAGCGGCGACGGCGTCGTCGCAGGCCGTTTCGCCTGTGGAGGGGGGCGTCACGGCATTGGTAATGGAGTGCGAGCGAAGCTGCTGGGCCTCGGCGGGGGCGGTCCCCAGGAAAGAGGCCGCCAGGAGGAAGGCCAGCAGGAGAGGGCGCATGGGCGTTTTTCCCGATCGCGTGAGCCGGGCCATGGCATGGGGCGGCGTGGGATCGCGGAGGGGTCCGCTTTCCCTGACGGGACGGAATTGTAGCTCCCCACAATGTCCCATGTCACGCGACAATAGATGTATTTTTGAATGAAGCGCCACTTCAGATGAAATGGCGCAGTCATCTGGTCTTGGCTTCGGGGGATCGCTGCGCGCATAGACTTGGGCATGGCAACTTCCCCACCCTGGCCCGCCCCGCCTCCCTCCGAGCCCGGCTCACCAGCCGTCCCGCCGCCCGCGCCACCCGTTTCGGATGGGCTGGATGCGGATCTGCTGCTGGACCGGCGGCGGCTGAAGCGCAGCCGGGGGATCTGGCGGGCCCTGGCGGTGCTGACCGTGCTCGGCGGCCTGGCCCTTGCCTTTGCCGGGCCTGCCTCCGAGGGGACAACCTTCGCGGCGCTGCGCGGGCCACATGTGCTGCGGCTCAACGTCTCCGGCACCATCACCGACGACCGGAAGCTGGTGGAGGCGATCGACCGTGCCGCGAAATCGGATTCGGTGCGCGGCATGGTCCTGCGCGTGGACAGCCCGGGCGGCACCGTCTCGGGCGGGGAATCCCTTCATGCGGCGCTGACGCGCTTCCGGGCAGCCAAGCCGCTGGTGGCGGTGTTCGGCGGCACGGCGGCCTCGGCCGGCTACATGATCGCCATGCCGGCGGAACGCATCTTCGCGCGGCAAGGCAGCGTCACCGGCTCGATCGGCGTACTGCTGCAATCCTTCGACGTGCATGAGGCGATGCAGCTTCTGGGCGTTCGGGCCGAGACGATCGCCTCCGGCCCGCTGAAGGACCAGCCCAGCCCCTTCCGGCCACTGAGTGAGGAAGGCCGCGCCGCGCTGAATGCAGTGGTGTCCGACCTGCATTCCCAGTTCGTGCGCATGGTCGCCGAAGGCCGCCGCATGCCGGAGGAACAGGTACGGATCATCGCCGATGGGCGGGTCATGACCGGCCGCCAAGCCCTGTCTGCCGGGCTGGTGGACGCCATCGGCGGCGAGCAGGAGGCCCGCGCCCATCTGGCCTCCGCCCATGGCATCGATGCCGACCTGCCGGTGCGCGACCTGCGCGCGCGGGACCTGCGGGAGAGGGCCTTCGGGGCCATGTTGGGCGAGGCTTTTGGGGCCGCTTTCGGCGGTGCCCTGAAAAGCGTGGTTTCAGAAGGACTTGGCGTTGACGGCGCCTGGGCGCTTTGGCAGCCTTGGAACCGTTAGCGGGTCTCGGGGACGCACGCGCCGGATGACGAAGTCGGAACTCATCGCGGCCCTCGCAGCGGCCAATCCGCATCTGCGCCAGCCGGACGTGGAGTTGATCGTGGCCACGATCTTCGAGGAGATCACCGCCGCCCTGGCGCGTGGGGACCGGGTGGAGCTGCGCGGCTTCGGCGCCTTCTCCGCCAAGAAGCGGGATGCGCGCACGGGCCGCAACCCGCGCACAGGGGAGTCCGTTGCCGTCTCCGGCAAGGCGGTCCCCTATTTCAAGCCCGGCAAGGAGCTGCGGGAGCGGGTGAATGGTGGCCCGCTGCAGCAATCGCGCCGTACCGCCGCACGGGCGGACGGCTGACACTTCAGGAGTACCGCCCATGTGGCGCTGGTTGCTGATCGGGCCGCTGCTGCTCGTCATCGTGCTGTTCGCACTGTCGAACATGCAGCCCGTCTCGGTCGGGCTCTGGCCCTTCGACCTCACCTGGCAGACGCCGCTGGCACTCGCCGTGCTGCTCGTCTCGGCCCTGGCCTTCCTGCTCGGTGCCTTTGTGGCCTGGACCGCCGGCATGCCGTCCCGCCGCCGCATGCGGGCGCGGGCCAGAGCCGGGGAAGCCGCCCAGGCTGAGCTGAACGAACTGCGCGCGCGGGAGGCCAAGCGCGTGGAGGCGGAAACGCTGGCGCGGGACCAGGCAATGTATTCCGGGACAGGCAGCCGGGCCGTGCGGGTGATCGGGTAGCGCCGCAGGCCATCTACCCAGCCCGCTTAGGCGGGCATGTCTGCCGCCCGGAATCATGACCCCGGGCGTATCACCCAGGAACAGGTCGCGGGCTGCCCGCCGCCTCCCTGCAGGGTTCCAGGGGCAAAGCCCCTGGGGCCATCAGTCCGGCCAGCTCCCATCCGCCTTCAGCACTTCCCCCGCCAGGTAGAGGCTCCCGCAGATCAGCACGCGGCCCGGCGGCCCATCCATCGCCGCCAGCGCATCCGCCACGCGCGGCCCCGGCCGGGCAAGGCCGTTCGAGGCCGCGACGATGTCCTCCGGCGGCACGGCAAGATGCTGGCCGGGTTCGGCCACAGCCCAGATGGTGGTGGCGTGGGGCAGAAGGGGAGCGAGGAAGTCGCCGATCGCCTTCGACTTCTTCATCCCGACGATGAGGTGCAGCGGCCGGTCCGACCAGCCGCGAAGCTGCCCTGCCAGGGCAAGGCCGGCGCCGGCATTGTGGCCGCCATCGAGCCAGAGTTCCCATCCGGCGGGCAGGCCGGCCGCCAGGGCGCCATGCAACCGCTGCAGGCGGGCGGGCCAGGTGGCGCTGGCGAGGCCACCGGCAATTGCATCATCGGTCAGCCAGGAAGGGTCCCAGGCCCGAAGGGCGGCAATGGCAATGCCTGCATTATCGGCCTGGTGAGGGCCGGGCAGGGCGGGACGGGGAAGGCGGAGCATGCCACCCGCATCGCGGTAGAGAAGGCCATCGCCCTCCCATTCAGCCCACCAGTCCTGGTCCCGGACGAGAAGGGGGGCACCCTTGGCGCTGGCCTCGGCCTGGAGCACGGCCAGGGCCGCGGGCGGCTGGGTGCCGGTGGCCACGGGGATGCCGGGCTTGATGATCCCGGCCTTCTCGCGAGCGATGGCCGCGATGGTGTCGCCGAGGAAATCCACATGGTCCATTGAGATGGAAGCAATGGCGCAGGCGGCGGGGCGGTCCACCACATTGGTCGCGTCGAAGCGGCCGCCGAGGCCCACCTCCAGGATCAGCACATCCGCCGGGACGCGGCTGAAGAGAAGCAGGGCGGCGGCGGTCGTCACCTCGAAGACGGTGATGGGCTCGCCCCCATTGCGGGCCTCCACCTCCTCCAGCGTGGCGGCCAGGACCTCCTCCTCCACCAGCTTCCCGGCCAGGCGGATGCGCTCATGGAAGCGGACGAGATGGGGCGAGGTATAGGCGTGGACACGTTGCCCGGCCGCCTCCGCGATGGCCCGCAGGAAGGCGCAGGTGCTGCCCTTGCCGTTGGTGCCGGCCACATGGATCACGGGCGGCAGGCTGCGCTCGGGATTGCCCAGCGCGTCCAGGCAGCGTTGCAGGCGATCGAGGCTGAGATCGATCAGCTTGGGATGCAGGGCGTGCAGGCGGTCGATGATCTGCTCGGACCGGCCAGCGCCCGGCGCGGCGCGAAGGCCTGCCGGGGCGCCCCAGGGAGAAGCGCTGTCGGTGGAAGGGGCGTCGGCCATGGCCGGGATTCCGGATTCGGGCCGGCGGTCCCCCGGCCGGGGCGCCCCGCGCAAAAGGCGCGGGGCGAGGATCGTGGCTGGCCTATTCCGCCGGGGTGGCGGCCGGCACGGGCAGCGGGATGACCTCCGCCACCGGCGCTGGCGGGGCGGCCGGACGCAGGAAGCCGATCAGCCGCGCCAGGGTCTCGCGCATGTCCTGGCGCTTCACCACCATGTCCAGGATGCCGTGCTCCAGCAGGTACTCGGCCCGCTGGAAGCCCTCGGGCAGCTTCTCGCGCACCGTCTGCTCGATCACGCGGGCGCCGGCGAAGCCGATCAGCGCGCCCGGCTCGGCGATCTGGATGTCGCCCAGCATGGCGAAGCTGGCCGTCACGCCGCCCGTCGTCGGGTCGCACAGCACCACGATGAAGGGCAGGCCCGCCTCCTTCACCATGCGCGTCGCGATCACGGTGCGCGGCATCTGCATCAGCGAAACCGCGCCCTCCTGCATGCGGGCGCCGCCCGAGGCGGTGAAGACGATCAGCGGCGCGTCCTGCAGCACGGCCAGGCGGGCGGCGGTGACGATGCCCTCACCCACGCCGGCGCCCATGGAGCCGCCCATGAAGGAGAATTCGAAGGCGGCGGCGACGGCCGGCTTGCCCTCGATGGTGCCATGGGCAACGGCGATCGCGTCATCCATGCCGGACTTCTGCTGGGCCTCGCGCAGGCGGTCGCCATAGCGGCGGCTGTCACGGAAGCGCAGCGGGTCGGCCGGGGCGCGGGGCAGCTCGATGCGCTGCCAGCCCGGATCGAAGGTGTAGTCCAGGCGCCGCTGGGCCGAGATGCGCATGTGGTGCCCGCATTTCGGGCAGACATGCAGCGTCCGCTCCAGGTCCTGGTGGAAGACCATCGCCTCGCAACGGGAGCATTTGATCCAGAGGTTCTCCGGCACGTCGCGCTTCGTGCCGAACAGCGTCTGTATCTTGGGCAGCGCCCAATCCGAGATCCAGTTCATCCTGCCCTATCCGCTGGCCCAATCCTGCGCGGCCCGCGCCAATCGGGCCGGCCGCAGGCGCCCCTCGGGCGCCAGCCGGGCGGAGGTAGGCGCGTCGGGCCGCCTGACGCAAGGGGCTGCCGCGCACAGCAGCCATGGACCTGGGCGGGGGGATGCGCGTTATCCTGCCCAGCATGGCAGCCGAAGATCCCTACAAGACCCTTGGCGTAAGCCGCACGGCCAGCCCGGAGGAGATCCGGAAGGCCTTCCGCGAGATCGCCAAGAAGAACCATCCGGACCTCAATCCGGGTAACGAAACGGCTGAGCAGCGCTTCAAGGCTGCCAATGCTGCGCATGAGCTGCTCTCGGATCCGGAGAAGCGCATGCGCTACGACCGGGGCGAGATCGACGCGGCCGGGCAGGAGGTGCCGCCACGCGGCTTTTACCGGGATTATGCCGAGGGCGCGCAGGGCGCCCGCTACGGCGCCGGCCCCGGTGGGCCTTTCGGGGGCGCGGGGCGCGGCTGGACCGGTGCCTCGGGCGATCTGGATCCGGAGGACCTGGAGGACATCCTGGACATGTTCCGCCAGAGGACAGAGCGTACCACGCCCCGTCCCCGGCGTGGCCAGGACATGCAGTACCGGCTGTCGGTGGATTTCCTGGATGCGGTGAACGGCGCCACCAGGCGCCTGACCCTGCCGGATGGGCGGGACCTGGACGTGCGCATCCCCCCAGGGCTGGAGGATGGCCAGGTGCTCCGGCTGCGCGGCCGTGGGGGGCCTGGCACGCTGGGCGCACCGGATGGCGATGCGCTGATCGAGGTGAGCGTCGGAGGCCATCCCTTCTACCAGCGCGACGGGCGCGACCTGCGGATGGATCTGCCGGTGACGCTCTCCGAGGCGGTGCTGGGCGCGAAGGTGCCGGTCCCCACGCCGCGCGGCGAAGTGATGCTGACTGTCCCGCCACGTGCGGATGCCGGCACGCAGATGCGGCTGCGCGGGCGTGGCGTGGCGGAGGGGGGAGGAAACCCGGCGGGGGACCTGATCGTCACGCTGCGGCTGGTGCTCGGGACAGTGGATGAGCGATTGGAAGAGTTCCTGCGGGCATGGAAGCCGGAGAAGCCAGAGGATCCCCGCGCCGGAATGCGGAGGCGCGCATGATCAGCCTGGAGGCCATGCTGACGCGCGTCTCGGGTTTGGACGAGACGCGCCTGAAAGCCTGGATCAAGGAGGGCTGGGTGCGCCCAGACCAAAGGGCAGGGCAGTTCGTCTTCCAGGAGATCGACGTCGCCCGCTGCCGGCTGATCATCGAGTTGGAGCAGGAGCTGGAGGTGAACGAGGCCGCCATGCCCGTGGTGCTGCACCTGCTGGACCAATTGCACCAAGCGCGGCGCCAGCTGCGGCGCCTGGCCGAGGCGCTGGACCGGGCGAGGAGCCCCCATGATGGATGAGGCGGTGGCGCCGGATCTGTCCGGCAGCATCGGCGCCCTGAGCGCGGCGGTGCTCGGTGCCGCCATGGACATGGCGGGGCTGGGGGTGATGGTCACCGATGCGGCGCTCGATCCGCCGGGGCCGGCCATCCGCTACGTGAACGCCCGCTGCGAGGCGATGACCGGCTATGACGCCGCGGAGCTGATCGGCCACACGCCCCGCATCCTTCAGGGGCCGGAAACGGATCGTGCGGAACTGGACCGGCTGCTGCGAGAGCTGAAGGAGCGGCAGCACTTCATCGGCGCGACGACGAACTACCGCCACAACGGCGAGCCCTTCCTCATGCAATGGATCATCCTGCCGATCCGCGGGGCGGATGGGGCCGTGACACACTGGCTTTCCATCCAGCGCGACAGCACAGGGCATGGGGTGCCCGCCGAAGCCCTTCAGCTCCGGACAGCGGAGTTGCTCGGGACGGTCCGGGCCATCGGCGCGCGGACGCTGATGGGGACGGAGAGTGCGGCCTTTGGGGACCGGCTCGCGGCGCTGGGGCGCACGCAAGGCCTGCCCATCGAGGACGCGAGGCTGGAAGCGATGCTGCGCGACGCGCTCCATCCCTTCGCGGTGAACGGGCAGGTGACACTGGAAGGCCCGGAGGTGGCGCTGCCGCGCGGCGTGGCGGAGCCCCTGGCGCTGGCGCTGCACGAACTTGCATCCAATGCGGCACGGCATGGGGCGCTCGCGACGCAGACCGGACGGCTTTTTGTGTCCTGGCGCATCCAGGGCGCCGGAGTGAGCCGACGGTTGCTGATCGACTGGCGCGAAAGCGGCGTGCACCTGCCGGAAGAGGCGGGGCGCCACAAAGGCTATGGGCGCGCGGTGATCGAGGAGGCGCTGGCCTTCGCTTTGGGTGGGGAGACGCAGCTGGGCTTCGAGGCGGATGGGCTGGCCTGCAGGATTGCCCTGCCTCTGGCGGAGTGAAAGAGCCGGGGAAGGTATCCCCGGCCCTTCTTCTGTTTTTGTCTGTGGCGCCGGCACACCCCTGGCCCGAAGAAGACGGGCGCGCCTGCGTCCGGCGGCGGAGTTCCTTCAGTTCGCCGCGCGGCGCGTGCCCAGGTAATCCCGCACGGTCTGCCAGGCGACGGTCTGCAGGAAGCGCGCCGTGTCCGCGTCCAGCTCCGCCGTGTAGCGGTTGCCCTCGGGCGAGGCACCGAAGATCGCCGCATAGGTGGTCGCTGCCGCGAGATAGGTCCCGGCGAGGCTGGGATGACGCTTATCGGCGACATAAAGGTTGAGGTCCGGCCGCTCTCGGATGCTGCGCGCGAAGGCAAGGCCGGCGGGAATGACCAGCGCGTTGTTGTCGTTGCCGGCGCGGGTATAGGCCTCGGCCAGTTGCGCGGTCATCTCGGGCTTGTCGGCATAGGCCCAGGACATGAAGAACACCGGCTTCGCGCCATGGCGGCGAACCGTATCGCTGTGGCGCTTCGCATAGTCGGTGAAGACCGCGCCAAGCCGCGGATGGACCGGGCACTGGCTGCAATCCATCATGATCGCGATGTCGAACAGCCGGGCCGTGTTGTTGTTGAAGACGACGTTGTTGTCGGCATCGAAGCTGTAGGCGCCGATCGCATTCGGGCGGAAGTAGGATTCCACGTCATGCCACTCGAAGCCGGAGCCGCTGATGGTGACGGAGCTGGTACGGAAGGGACGTGATTCCCCCGCACCGCGCAGCAGGTTCGTCACATGCCCATGCATCGAGTTGTTATAGTAGAAGAAGCTGTTGCCAATGTAGATCGCGGAAGCCGGGCGCTCATCCAGCGTCTGTACGCTGGGGCGGGCCTGCTGGGCCTGGGCCATGTTGGCCGCGCCGAGGATCAGCGCGGCGGCGAGGGCGAGCCGACGCGCGGCGTGGAATGCGGGCATGTGTTTCCTTCCCGGATGTCATGCATGGCCGTGTCCGGCCAGGAACGGCGCGATCATGCGCTGCCGGGCCTGACCATTCCAGCGGTCAGCGCCGGTAACGCTGATAGCGCGGCGGTGGCGCCGCCGGCTCCTGCTCCTGCTCCGGGTTGAAGCGCACCCAGCCGGGCACCTGCGCGTCCAGATTCACCTCGCGCCATTTCGGATGGCGCGGCGGGCGCAGGAAGTTCTCGAAGCGGGCGTTCAGGGCCTCGACGAAATTGGCGACCTTCTTGTGGCGCTCCGTGCCTGGCGCCCAGGCATAGACGGCCATCACCGCCCCCACCGCCAGCGTGTCCACGGGCGCCTCGGCCGGCACCAGGGCGGGATACTGCTCATGGCCCAGCCGCGCGGGCAGGTAGGTCTCGATCAGCTCCGGCGTCATCGGCAGCGGCAGGAAATGCAGCCCCGCATCCGCGCCGACACCGGAGAAAAGCCGCGCCGGCTTGCCGGTGACATAGACCAGCGCCGCGATTTCGCCGCGCCGCAGCTTGTCCAGCGCGACATCCTGCGGATCATTCGCCAGCTCCGGCCTGATGCCCAGCGCCTCGAAGACGAGGGAGGCGGTCATGGCGGTGCCGCTGCCCGCAACGTCCACATTGACGCGCTTGCCCGCCAGGTCCTGCGGGCGCGCGATCTCGCGCCGGGCGAGGACATGCACCTCCTCGTCATAGAGCTTGGCGATGTACTGGATCATCTGGCCCACGCCCGGGAACATCCGGCGACCGCGGACGAAGGCGAGCGCGTCGGACTGCACGATGCCGATATCGACCCCGCGCACGAACATGATGTCTGAGATGTTCTGTACGGAGCCGCGGCCGATGATGGGCAGCACGCGCAACCGTTCCCCATCGTCCAGCACAGCCGAAAGATCGGCCGCGATGCGGACATAGGTGCCGTCCACGCCACCCGAGATCACGCCGACCGTGCCTGCATTGGCCCGCGCCGTCATCGCGGCAGCGGGATTGCGGCTGGATGGGCGTCCCTGCCACTCGCCCTGGGGCTGGAACTGAGCCTGGGCCTGGGCGCTCCGCAGCGCGGGAAGCGCCAACGCGCCCGCCAGCAGCAAGCCGCGTCTTGTCGCCAGGTTGCCGTTCATCGAGCTCGCCCCCTCCTCAGGCCGCGCCGCCGGCGGCTCTATCTCCCCCGCCTTGCCCCATCGGCATTCCGGGCGGCAAGTCGTTGCAGTAACAAATCAGCATGGGGGTCGCCCATCTCGCTGCCGCGCCGGTACCAGGAGGCTGCCTTTTCCGGGTCGGCGCGGAGGCCCCGCACGTTCAGCGCCTCCAGCACCAGCGGATCATAGGTGCGCCCCAGCGCAGTGGCGGCGGTGGCACTGCCGGCGGCAATGGCGCGCTCGAAAAGCAGCCTGGCGGCGGAGATGTCGCCCACCGCCAGCATCACATCACCCCGCCGCACGAGCGCTTCGAGCAGTTCAGGCGCCATCCCGGGCGCAGGAGGCGGCGGGGCGACGGGCGCCGGAGATGGAACGGGCAAGGCAGCGATAGCCGGGCCTGATCCCTCCAGGGCAGGCGGCGCCACGGCTGGCATCGGGCTGGATGCAGGGGATGGCGCTTCGGCCATGGCATGGGAGGGCGGAGGCGCCGGGGCCGGATGTTCGGCGGTGAATACGGGGACCTGCGCCGCCACCAGGGTGGGTGGAGCCGGTGGCTCGGCCCGTGCGGGCTCCGCGGCCTGGGCCATGACCGTCGCACCGGCCGTGTCGGGCGTATGCCCTTGCTCTGCCATGGCGGTGGACGATGGCACCGCCGGGATGCCTGGTGCCGGCTGGCTCGCAGCCGCTTCGAATGGTGCGGCCGGGGGTGATGCCTGCACGGGCGGAGCCGGCTCGGGTGCGGCTGGCTCCGGCTCCGGAAGCGCCAAGGCCTGGGCAGGATAGGCCAGGACAGGTGCGACCGCTGCTTCCGCCGGCGCGGAGGGCGGGATCAGGACAGGCGCTGCCTGGACCATGATGGCGGCGGGCGGCGCAGGCTCCGTTGGCGCCAGGGCGGAAGATCCGGGCGGATCGCGCGCGTCGGGCACGGGCACCGCTTCTGCCAGCATGGAGGCAGGCAGGGGCGCAGCCCCTGCCTCCGGGAGCACCCAAACAGGGCCGGACGGTTCCGCCGTGACGGGCGGGGCAAGGATAGGCTCCGGCAGCGCGGCCGGCGCGGGCGCCATCTGGAGTGGCGGGACCGCGCTCGGGGCTGGTGGCGGGAAAGCAGCTTCCGCTGGCGGGCCAGTCTCCGCCACCTCATGCGGAACGGGCGCGGCCGGTGCGTCGGGCAGTGGGGGGAGAGGGTCCCCATCCGGCTCCGGCGAAAGCCCCATCGCCGGGTCCAGCCCGGCTTCCGACCCAGTTTCCGGCACGGATCCCCGCTCCGCTTCCGGCGCGTTCCCCTGAATATTGAGGATGGTGTCGGTGGCCTGGCTGGCGGCCATG
Organism: Roseomonas xinghualingensis; assembly: GCF_025791835.1. Taxonomy (GTDB): domain Bacteria; phylum Pseudomonadota; class Alphaproteobacteria; order Acetobacterales; family Acetobacteraceae; genus Roseomonas; species Roseomonas xinghualingensis. The sequence goes on along the minus strand of NZ_JAOXLP010000001.1, from coordinate 127,474 downwards.
GCCGGGGCGGCCGCCTCGGGGCTTTCCTCGGGCTCGGCGGAAATGGCCGCGAGGACGGGGCTGCCACCGTCCGATGGTGTGGGAGAACTGCTGGAGGGGAAGGGCGGGGGCAGGGCGCCAGGGTTTGCGAACCCGGCATCCGACGCAGTGCCCGGACCGGACGCGACATTCGGACCCGGCGCAGGCCAGGTAAGCGCGGCGCGTGCGGGCGCCGGGGACGATGGCTCGGCGATATGCAGGCCGTGGAGCAGGGCAAAATAACCCAGCGAGGCCGCGCCACTCGCGAGGACCAACCCCGCAAGAAGCCGGGACATCATGCGTGTGGCCCAATAGGATGGCGGAAGGTTAGGCGTCCCATGGCCGAGCGGCAGGCTGACCGGCCGGGCCGGCCCAGGCTCTTCGTCTTCCGCCCGAGCTTCCGTGGTCCTGCTTTCCTGCACCTCCGGCTCAATGTCTTCCGGCTCGCGGCCTTCCGCCTCCTTGGCCTCGGAAGATGGCGGGTCGGGTCCCGGGGAGAGAGTCTGGTAGGCCATCCCCATCCAGGACACCTTGTGAAGGTCCAGGGAGGCGTCGTCGGGGTCCAGAGGCGGCTCGTTGGCGAAAGCCTCGTCGAGGACTGTCGTCAGCCGCCAGAGATCAGGGGCTGAAAGGGAGCGATAGACGACAGGAGGCGCCTTGCTCACCTCGGGGAAGAGCTGGCGGTACTGCGCCAGGAAGCGGGGGACGGCATCCGGCACCACATCCGGCTCCAGATCGATCAACGCGATGCCGCGGGCCTGATGCAGCAGGACGAAGTGGATCTTCGCCGGAGGATGATCCGTGTTCTCCGGCAGCCAGCAATCCGAAAAAACCTCGACGCCCCATGCCCCCATAAGGGCGTCCCGAACCTCGTCCGAGGGCGGGTGAGCGGTCATCTGCGCCTCACCGGATGCGCGCGCACAGGGCCTGGAACCGACGCGCCTTTCACCCTTGGCCGAGCTTCAGGGCCCGATGGCAGGGCAGTGCGAAAGGCTCTGGTCGATAGCAGCGGGCGCAGCATGGCCCATGCGACCATACCGTATCCGTAACGACCTTATCAAAGGTTAAGTTCTATGGGATGGAATCCATCCGAGGCCGGGGTGTCCTCGTCCCGGCCTCCGCGCCTCATTCACGGGCGCTGCGGACACCTTCTGCCAGGGCCCGCACACCATCCAGCACAGCCCGCACCGTGCCCTTGGTGGCGCGGCCTTCGGAATCCAGCGTACCGGCCAGGATCTCGATCAGGGAGGAGGCGACGACGGCGCCATCGGCCACCCGCACGGCCTCGGCGGCCTGCTGCGGCGTGCGAACGCCGAAACCGATGGCAACCGGCAGGTCGGTCATGGCGCGGATGCGGGGAATGGCGGCGGCCAGATCCGTGGCATCCGCCGAGCGCGTGCCGGTGATGCCGGTGATGGACACATAGTAGATGAAGCCGCTGGCACCGTTCAGAACGGTGGGAAGGCGGTTTTCCAGCGTGGTAGGGGCCACCAGGCGGATCATGTCCAGCCCATGGGCATAGGGCTGCACCTCATCCGCCTCCTCGGGCGGCATGTCCACGATGATGAGGCCATCCACCCCGCTGGAACGGCAATCCTCGCAGAACCGCTCAGGCCCATAGGCAATGATGGGGTTCAGGTAGCCCATCAGCACCAGCGGGGTCTCGTCATCGTCCCGGCGGAAGTCGCGCACCATGGCGAGCGCGCCGGCCAGGCTGCCCCCGGCCTTCAGCGCGCGCTGCCCGGCCTTCTGCACGGTGGGGCCATCGGCGGCCGGATCGGTGAAAGGAACGCCGATCTCGATCAGATCCGCCCCCGCGCCCGGCATGCCCCGCAGGATAGCCATGGAGGTGGTGGGATCGGGGTCATAGGCCTCAAGGAAGGGCATGAGGGCCCCACGGCCCTCGGCCTTCAGCTTCGCGAAGCGGGCGGCGATACGGCTCACAGGGAAACCCCCATGTGGTGCGCGACGGTGAAGATATCCTTGTCCCCCCGGCCGGAGAGATTGAGCACGATGATGCTGTCCTTCGGCATGGTGGGCGCCCGCTTGATCACCTCGGCAAGTCCATGGGCGGATTCCAGGGCCGGGATGATGCCTTCAAGCTTCGAGCAGAGCTGGAAGGCGTCCAGCGCCTCCTGGTCCGTGGCCGCCGTGTATTCCACGCGCCCGATCTCATGCAGCCAGGAATGCTCCGGGCCGATGCCGGGATAGTCCAGCCCCGCGGAGATGGAATGCGCCTCCTGGATCTGCCCGTTCCGGTCCTGCAGCAGATAGGTCTTGTTGCCATGCAGCACGCCTGGCGTGCCACCATTGATGGCCGCCGCATGGGCGCCGGTCTCGATGCCGTGCCCGGCGGCTTCCACGCCCACCAGCTTGACCTCGGCATCGTCCAGGAAGGGGTGGAAGATACCCATGGCGGAGGAACCGCCACCCACCGCGCAGACCACGACATCCGGCAGCCGGCCCTCAACGGCCAGGCACTGCTCCTTCGTCTCGTCGCCAATCACGCACTGGAAGTCGCGCACCATCTGCGGATAGGGCGCGGGGCCGGCAACGGTGCCGATGCAGTAGTAGGTGTCATGGACATGGGCGACCCAGTAGCGGAGCGCCTCGTTCATCGCGTCCTTCAGCGTGGCCGCGCCGGAGGTCACGGCATTCAACTCGGCGCCCAGCAGCTTCATGCGGAACACGTTCGGCTTCTGCCGCTCCACATCAGTCGCGCCCATGAAGACCGTGCATTTCAGGTCGAAAAGCGCGCAGGCGGTCGCGGTGGCCACGCCATGCTGGCCCGCCCCGGTTTCCGCAATCACATGCTTCTTGCCCATGCGCTTCGCGAGCATGATCTGCGCGATCACCGCGTTGATCTTGTGCGCGCCGGTGTGGTTCAGCTCCTCGCGCTTCAGATACACCTTGGCACCGCCGAGATGGCTGGTCAGCCGCTCCGCGAACCAGAGCGGGGAGGGACGGCCGACATAATCCTTGAGGAGGCGTCGCCACTCCTTCTCGAACTCAGGGTCCTTCCGGGCCGCCTCATAGGCCTCCTGCACCTCCTGGATGTTGGGCATCAGCGTCTCGGCGACGAAACGGCCACCGAAGTCACCGAAACGGCCCCGGCTGTCCGGACCCATGCGGAGGGAGTTGGGGAGGGCGTTGCTCATGAGGCTGTCATACCGCTCCCGGGCCACTCCGGGGAGGGGCCATGGGCAGGTCAGCGCCGCCTTGGCAGGACAGTGACGCCCAGCCCGGCCAGGACCAGCACCATGCCGGCCAGCCGGACCGGGCCGAAGCTCTCCCCCATGACAAGGGCGGCGGAGGCGGCGCCGGTGATGGGCACCAGCAGGGCGAAGGGCGCGACGGTGGTGGCGGGATATCGGCTCATCAGGAACCCCCAGATCCCATAGCCCACCGTAGTGGCGGCAAGGGCGACATAGAGCACGCCCGCGATGCCGGCCCAGTTCAGCGTCGCCAGGGCATGGCCGATCGTGGTGGGGCCCTCGATGGCAAGGGAGAGGGCCAGGAGCGGAAGGATCGGCACCAGGCCGAGCCAGGACATGAAGGCGACGGGCCCGCCGGGCGAGGCCCCCAGCCCGCGCAGCAGGACATTGCCGAAGGCCCAGGAGGCGGCGGCGCCGAGGCAGAGGACGAGCCCTGCCACCGTGACGCCGTTGCCACCGGCGGTGGTGGCGATGAGAGCAAGGCCAGAGAAGGCGATGGCCATCCCGGCCATGGCGCGGCGCGTGGGGCGCTCCCGCAGGATGACGGCGGCGAAGAGGCCGGTGAGGAAAGCCTGGGACTGCGCCGTGACCGAGGCGAGGCCGGGCGGCATTCCCACCGCCATGCCGGTGAAGAGCAGGGCGAACTGGCCGATGAAAAGGAAGGTGCCGAGCGCGATCATGCGGCGCAGCGGCACCTTTGGCCGCGGCAGCCAGAGAGCGGGGATGGCGACCACCATGAAGCGGAGCGTCACCATGAGAAGGGGCGGCAGGCCGCTCTCCAGCCCGATCTGGATCATGACGAAGTTGAAGCCCCAGAGCACCGTGGTGAGCAGTGCCAGGGCGATATGGGCCGGCTTCATGCCGCCCGGCGCATCACGTGGCGGAAGGCGGCGATGCGGGCGGGATTCGTCACGCCTCCCGCCCTAACCGAAGGATGGGGGCGGGTCCATTCCCGGAGCGTGCATGGCACCCCGAAACAAAAATGGCGCCAGGCGGGCCGATCGCCCGCCTGGCGCCTGAACGAAGCCGTCTCAGGCCAGGATGAAGTCCGTATGGTCGATATCGGCCGTGGTCATGCCGGCCAGGGTAAGCGTGGCGTTGAGGCCCAGCGCCTTCCCGTTGAGCAGCAGGCCATCCGCCGTGTCGGAGGCCACCGAGGCGATCAGCGCGTCCCACTCCTCCGGCGTGTCGAAGCCCGGCGGCAGATCGGAGCCGCTGACGACGAGGCGGTCAACGCCGTCCTGGAAGTCGGTGATGACGCCCTTGTAGAAGGCATCCCGCGCCAGGACGAACTCATCCGCGCCGTCGCCGCCGGTGACGGTCGCGATGTTGCCGCCGAGCGTCACGCGGTCCACCCCGTCGCCGCCGGTATAAGCGAAGCGGTAGCCCACGCGGCCAAGTGCCGACGCATCCACTGTCGTGTCGGTGGCCTGCCCCGCGTTGATGCGGAGATTGCCATCCGTGAACGCGCCCTTGGCCTCCTCGCCGAAGGTGATGTTGTAGGTGCCGGCGCCGAGCGAGATGCCCTCGATGTTCGAGACATTGGTGAAGCCGGCATCCGCCAGCGTCGCGCCCTCCAGCAGGCGCAGCACGTCATAGCCCGTGCCGCCATCCACGGTGTCGGCGCTGGTGAGGCTGTTATTGTAGAAGACGAAGGTGTCGCTGCCGGCTCCGCCGCTCAACGCGTCGGCGCCGCCGCCGCCATTGATCGTGTCATTGCCCGCACCGCCGACGATGCTGTCATTGCCGGTGGTGCCGACGACGGTGAGGATGGGGCCACCATCCACGACGGCGAGATTGAGCGAGCTCGCCTCGGCGGAGGCGTAGATCTTCATATGGCCACCCGCGAAGGCATTCGCCGCATTCGCGCCGAGCGTCATGTCGAAGGCGCCGGAGCCGAGCGTCATCAGCTCGAAATTCGTGACCTTCAGGAAGGACCTGTCCTCCACCGTAGCGCCACCGGTCAGCCGCAGTGTGTCGGTGCCTGCACCGCCATCCACGGTATCGGAGGCGTTGAGGGTATTGTCGCGGAAGACGATGGTATCGTTACCATCATAACCACGCAGGATATCGTTGCCGCCCGTGCCACCATCGATCATGTCGTCGCCACTGCCGCCATAGAGGCGGTCATAACCGGCGGAGCCGACCGCATAGAGCGCGGGACCACCGGCGCGGACCTGGACCCAAAGCTGGTCGGTCGCGCCGGAGGCATGAACCTGGACATAGCCGTTGAAAGCCGTGCTGGCATCACCGCCGAGATCGATGTCCCAGTTGCCGTTGCCGACCTGGATCTTCTCGAAATTGGTGAAGCCGGCAAAATCGGAATCCACGATATTTCCGCCCGTCGCGCTTTCAAGGGTGCCATCCGCGCCCACAAAGCTGAGCATGTCGGTGCCGGCGCCAGCATCCAGCGCCGTCACATCAAGGAATTCGGCAATCGAACGGAACTTATAGGTGCCGTTGCTTCCGCTCATGGCTCGCATGCCCCTTCGGGTTTATCTGGAAAAACACAAGGGCGGAACAAATAGACCGACCCCTTGGGTGCCATGCGAAATAATGCGGGGTGACACGGGGATTGCCCAGCAACATTCCTGTTCAAGGCATTGCACTTTCCAGTGAAGTCAAAATGGATTTTACATCATAATGATTTCAAAATAACCCCTATTCCGACAGGGATTTTCATTTCTGTTTTATAACGTATTGCCATTTTCTGCGGTGTTACCCGGCTTTACGCATGGCTGCCGCAAAGGCCGCGATCAGTGCCGGGTCCTTCTGCCCACGGGCATGTTCCACACCGGATGAGACGTCCACGCCGGGGCTGCGCGTGGCGCGGATGGCAGAGGCGACATTGTCCGCCGTGAGCCCGCCCGCGAGCAGCCAGGGGCGCGGCACCGTGCATCCCGCCAGGAGCGACCAGTCGAAGGACAGGGCATTGCCGCCCGGAATGGGAGAGCCGGGCGGCGCCTTGGCGTCGAGCAGGAAGCGATCGACCACAGGCGCATAGGCGGAGAGCGCTTCCAGATCCTCCGCCTGCGCGATGCCCAGCGCCTTCATCACGGGCAGGCCGAAGCGCGCCCGGACCGCGGCGCAGCGTTCGGAGGATTCGTGGCCATGCAGTTGCAGGATGTCGAGCGGGAGCGCAGCGAGGACGGCGGCGATCTCGTCATCCGTGGCATCGACGAAAAGGCCGACGCGCAGCGGGCCACCCTCGGCGGAGGATGGCGCGCGGGCGGACAAGGCGGCGGCGGCCTCCGGCGAAAGATGCCGAGGGGAGGGCGGGAAGAAGACCAGGCCCAGCATGTCGGCGCCGGCCGAGACAGCGGCGTCGAAGCCCGCCGGGTCGTTCAGGCCGCAGAACTTCAGCACGGTCATGCGGCGAGTTCCGCGGCGATGGCGGCGGCGGCAGAAGCGGGGTCGGCGGCGGTAGTGATGGGCCGGCCGATGACGAGCCAGTCGGCGCCCGCGGCGGCGGTTTCGGCCGGGGTGGCGACGCGGGTCTGGTCACCGCGCGCGCTGCCGGCGGGGCGGACGCCTGGCACCACCAGCAGGGGGGAGGCGCCATGGGCGGCACGGATCAGCGCGACCTCGGGCGGGGCGCAGACCAGGCCGTCGGCCCCGGCATCCAGTGCCAGGCGGGCAAGGCGGAGGACCTGCTGCGCGGGGCCACCCGCGACGCCGGTCTCCGACAGGGTGGCGGGGCTGGTGCTGGTGAGGACGGTGACGGCCAGGATGGCGGGACGGTCGGCGCCGGCTTCCTCGGCAGCGCGCCGGGCGGCCTCGATCATGGGGGCGCCGCCGGAGGCGTGGATCGTGAGCATGGCCGGGCGCAGGGCGCAGGCGGAGCGGACGGCGCCGGCCACGGTGTTGGGAATGTCGTGGAACTTCAGGTCGAGGAAGAGGGGGCGGTGCCGCGCGATGCGCGCGACCGCCTGCGGCCCGTTGGCGACGAAGAATTCCAGCCCTAGCTTCACGCAGCCGATATGGGGGGCCAGGGCCTCGGCCCAGGCCTCCGCCTGCTCCGGGCTCTGGGTATCGAGCGCCGCGATGATGCCCGCGCGGTTGGGTCGCTCGATCATGTTGTGTCTCCTGCTGCCGCTGCTTCCGCGCGGCTTCTAGCCGGGGTGGGCGCGCAGGTCACATGGAGAGGGTGGCTGGGAGGCGGGGGAGCCCCGTGGCATTCTTCATCCATGCATCGAATTCCCATCGTCCTGCGCCACCGGTGCGCGCCCCTTGCCGTGCTCCTGACGCTGCTGACACTGGGTTATGTGGGCCTGTACTTTGCCGATCCGGCCCTGCCGGCCAACAACCTCAAGCATCCCGAGGGATGGTGGGGGTGGTGGGACCAATCCCAATACATCAAGTCCGCGCGGGCGCTGGCGGCGGGGGATCTTTCCCCGGGGCAGCACTGGTATCCCACGGGCTATGCGCTGCTGGGCGCGCCCTTCGCGCGGCTCTGGCCGGCGCACCCGTTCTTCCTGGTGAACCTGGCCTCCCTGCTGATCACGGCCTGGGCCTTCCTGGGCTTCGCGCGGCGCGTGGGCGTGCGGGACTGGTGGGCGGTGGCGCTGTTCCTGGGCAGCGTGATGGCGGACCCGCTGCTGTTCCGGCAATGGGCGGTGCCCTGGAACACATCCCCGGCGACGGCGGCGATCTGGGTGCTGCTGCGGCTGGCGGCGGACCATATGGCGGGGGAGCGGCGGCCGGTTCTGATCGGGGCGCTGGTTTCCATTGTCGGGTTGCTGCGGCCGACGGATGTGCTGCCGGCTGTCATTATCCTCGGCGCCGTGGGGTTGCAGGACCTGTGGGCGCGGCGTCTGGCGGCCTGGGACACGGTGTGGCGGGTGGCGCTGGGCGGGATCGTGGTGGCGGGGGCGGGGCTCGCGCTGCATGTCGCGATCCATGGGATGCAGCCCTCGGCCTATATGACCATGTCCTCGCAGACGGGGTTTTCCTTCCATGGCTTCGGCTGGAAGGCCTTCAACCTGCTGGTGGCGCCGCAGCCCTGGTGGGGCGCCGGGCAGGGGCTGATCGCGCGCCATCCCTGGATCGGGCTGGCTTTCATCATGCTGCCCTTCGCGCTGACGCGCGGGCCCGTGGTGGCGATGCTGGCGGTGGCGGCGGTGGGGCATCTCGCGCTCTACATCGCCTATGTGGACCTGCTGCCGACCGGGTTCTGGCTGTTCATGAACGTCCACTACATGAAGTGGATGGGGCCGGGTTTCGCGCTGCTGGCCTGGGTGGGCGTGGCGCAGGCGCTGGGGCGGCCGCGCGGCTGGCCGGCGCTGGCGGCGGCTTCGGCGGCGATCCTGCTGGTGATGTGTGTCCGCACCCTGCCGGTGCCGGCTCAGGGGGAGGCGCGCTGGCGCGGGATACAGATCCCCGGGCCGGTGCCGGGCATGAACGAGAGCTACTTCAAGATGGATGCGGTGCTGCAGGATGCCGAGGGCGTGCTGCGCAACGTGACCGACATGCGGTTGTGGCCGGTGCCGCAGGGGGTGCGGCTGCTGGCGCTGCGGCGGGAGATCGTGCCGGCCGTGGCCGGGCTGGTGGAGGGGGCGCGGCCGATCGTGGAGCGGGTTTCGATCGGCTGGCCGTGCTGGCTGCCTGGAAAGCCGAGGGCGTGTCGGGTTTTGCGCGTGGAGTAGGACGGGACCGGACATAACCGGCCGGCAGCTGGCCCGCGGCGTTGGTGCCGCGGGCCAGCCGGGTATCAGAGCTCGCCGCCCTTGCGGCCTGCCATGGCGCCGAGGCGCAGGCGGAGGGCGTTGAGCTTGATGAAGCCCTGAGCGTCGAACTGGTCGTAGGCGCCCTGGTCGTCCTCGAAGGTGACGTGCTTCATCGAGTAGAGGCTGTTGGGGCTGCGGCGGCCGGTGACGATGGTGTTGCCCTTGTAGAGCTTGAGGCGAACTTCACCGGTGACGCTGGCCTGGGAGGCATCGGCCATCGCCTGGATCATGCGGCGTTCCGGGGAGAACCAGAAGCCGTTGTAGATCAGCTCCGCGTAGCGGGGCATCAGGCTGTCCTTGAGGTGTGCGGCCTCACGGTCCAGCGTGATGGACTCGATCGCGCGGTGAGCGGTGTGGAGGATGGTGCCGCCCGGGGTTTCGTAGGCGCCGCGGGACTTCATGCCGACGAAGCGGTTCTCGACGAGGTCCAGCCGGCCGATGCCGTTTTCCTTGCCCAGCGCGTTGAGTCTGGTGAGCAGGGTGGCCGGGGACATACGCTCGCCGTTGATGCCGACGGCGTCGCCACGCTCGAACTCGATGGTGATTTCCGTGACCTTATCGGGCGCGTCCATCGGGGAGACGGTGCGCTGCCAGACGATCTCGGGCGGCTCGTCCCACGGTTCCTCAAGCACCTTACCTTCGCTGCTGCTGTGCAGGAGGTTGGCGTCCACAGAGAAGGGGCTTTCGCCGCGCTTGTCCTTGGCGATGGGGATCTGGTGCTCTTCCGCGAACTGGATGAGGCGGGTGCGGGAGGTGAGGTCCCATTCGCGCCAGGGGGCGATGACCTTCACGTCCGGCTTGAGGGCGTAATAGGCGATTTCGAACCGGACCTGATCGTTGCCCTTGCCGGTGGCGCCGTGGGCGACGGCATCGGCGCCGACCTTCTCCGCGATCTCGATCTGGCGCTTGGAGATCAGGGGGCGGGCGATGGAGGTACCGAGGAGGTAGCAGCCCTCATACTGGGCGTTCATGCGGAACATCGGGAAGACGAAGTCCCGCGTGAATTCCTCACGCAGGTCGTCCACGAAGATGTTCTCCTCCTTGATACCGAGGAGGCGGGCCTTTTCCTTCGCCGGGCCGAGTTCCTCACCCTGGCCGAGATCGGCGGTGAAGGTGACGACTTCCGCACCGTAGGCGGTTTGGAGCCATTTGAGGATGACGGAGGTATCCAGGCCACCGGAGTAGGCGAGGACAACCTTCTTTACGTCTTTCACGCGCATCGCGAGGGGAACCTTCCGCGGAAACAGGCCTGGGATGTGCCGCAGGCGGGCTGCGGGGGCAAGGTGCGCCTGGGCTGGGCTGATTTGCGAATCATGGCCAAGCGAGCCGGACGGAGCGGGGAATGCGGGCGCGGCCGAGGGCGGCGCGGGCGAGGGCTTCGACGCTTTTTAGATGTTGCCTTGCCGATTCGAGCTGCTGGCGGGTGGTTGGCGCCGGGGGAAGCGGGGTGCGCGCGAGCATTTCGGACAAAAGGGGGTTGGGGAGGAGCCAGGGCGGGCCGTTGAGGGCGGTGCGGAGGCCGAGGCGGCGGATAAGGACCAGGAGGGCCATGCCGCCGAGGCGCGCGGCGCGGCGGGTGGCGCGGCAGATGGCGTATTCGATGCTGCGGAGGGGGTGTTTGGGGCCGGTTCTGGCCAGTTCCTGCAGGAGGCGGTGCCAGAGGCCGTTATGGGTGAGGCGGCGGAAGAAGCGGGCGACGGTATCGGGGCGGCCGAATTCCGGGGGCAGGTCCTTCCACGGGGCGCCGGGGGTGGAGGCGAGCCAGAAGATGCCATCCATGCGGCGGCGGAGATCCGCGACGCGGCGGCCCTGTGGGGCGCGGGGGAGGATGTAGGGGAGGAGGGCGAGCCAGGCGTCGTCGGAGAGGGGGAGTAGGGGCGGGGAGGGGTGAGGCGGGGCATCAGGGGCCTCCGTGGGATAGAGGCAACCTCTTAAAGGAATTTAGTCCTTTTGTCAAGATTGACGCGCGCCCCTCTTGCATCGGCAAGACAATGCATAGTGCAAAATTAAACTGTGATATATTAAGCTATTTTGTATATGCCATTGCGCCACACACACAAACTGCATTGTCTTTAATCTTCGTCTACGTTGTTTCACTAATTGTGCCAAATAACAGCGTCAAGTTCCGCAATATTCTTGGCGGGAAAATTTTTGGTGCTTAAGAGGGCCAATCGCAGCTTCTTTGCCAAATCAACGTATTTAACGCCCTCACTTGCGCCTCTTGGCGCACGAAACTCGATTTTTTCAAGGTATTTCTGAACGGGTGAATTTAGTATTGGATATTCCTCGGGATAGGATAAGCAAAGCATTTCAGTAAAAAATGCCTTTCTTGATGAAACTTTCTCGTCGGCGAGGCGGTCAATTTCTTCAATAACAACGTCATCACGATCACAAGGAGAAGTATTTAATACTCTAATAAATGCTCTACTAAGAGACGAGAAGTCACTACTGCGCCCCTGTCGTTCAAATCCAGGTCCCTGTAACCTATTGCCGATGTTGTATCCCCAGTAGTCTGGAAGCTGTGAGTAAAACTCCTTCGAGGTAATTTCTCCATCTGCACAACGACGAAAATGGTGTACTAGCTTTTTTTTGTATTTCTTGTGAATTTCTAATTGGTCTCGCCTTGTCTGAATTATTTTCATTGTGCCTTTGGGGAGGGGAAGCTTTATGTTTATTACTGGCTTCGTCCCATCTGTATTACTTTTCGCCGGACGTTTGCCATTTGAAGATCTTGGTGCCTCACGGTATTTCTTCAACCAATCCTCAGAAACGATAACGGCCTTTTTTTCAATTTCATTCAGCCAGTTTCGTGCCTCTTGGTATATTTCTGCCGAGATTTCTGTATAAACGTTCGCTTCAAAATTCGAACTAAATGCGGCTCGCGTCAGGTTTGATGATCCTACAATTGCAAAGTGTCTGTTATCATGGGTTTTCCAAACGGCTGCCTTGGGATGAAATCCCTCAATGTGATCGGCCACCATGAACTGGTAGCTCCTCTTTGCCGGAAGCCAATCAAGCACATCTTGGCAAGCATTTTTTCGGGTTATACCAAAATCTTTGCCGACGATAAGTCTGAACTTAGAACGCGCAGGGAGTTGAGGTAATGTTTTATCCCATTCTGTAAGATACGCCACAACAACGAAAAGCTCTGACGCCTCAGAAAACGCCTTCCTATAATGAGTTGATAGGTCGTTTTTCTTGTCCGGCATATGTAGTTCAATTTTCACCGCTTTCCCCCTTCAATTGCCCTGATTATCTCGGTGCAGAGCCTATGGTTATCGTCTACGACCGATTCGCATGCTGTCCGCAACGACCTTCAGCTTAGAAGTGCCCTTTGACTAGAGGACTAGGCGGCTAATGTTCGGCGATTGGGACAAAAACTACCCAATTATGCTTCATTCCCCGGCCTGACCCAGCGCACCAGCCCCGGCACGCCCACCCATTGCAGCGCCGCCGAGGCCACCACCATCAGCGCCACCACGGCCACCACCGCGTCCCGCGCCAGGTAGGGCTCGCCCGCTGGGGTGGTGATGGGCACGGCCAGGGCGACGGCGAGGGCGACGACGCTGCGGCCGGCGCCGCCGGCCATGAGGGCGGCGCCCTGCCATGAGGCGACGCGGCCGCCGCCTTCCCTGGGAATGGGGGGTGAGTTGGGGTGGGCCAGGGCGGCCCAGGAGAGGGCGAATTGCACGGCCCAGCAGAGCACCATCAGGGCGATGGCGGCGGTGGCGAGGGTCAGCCAGGGCAGGCTCTGGGCGCCGGCCAGGGCTTCGGGCAGGGCGCGGCCCATCAGGAAGAAGAGGGCGCCGGTGAGGACGGCGTCCAGCGCGCGCCAGAGGTCTTTCGTGAGTTGGCGGGATTCCGGGGAGGCGATGCAGAGGCCGGAGGCTTCGTCCTTCGCGTGGCACCAGGCGATGACGAGGCCGGCGCCGATGAGGGGGCCGATGGGGGAGGCGCCGATGGCTTCGCCGATCATGGCGGCGGCGAAGGGGGTGGCGAGGGAGAGGGCGGTTTCGGCCTGCGGGGCGTCCAGCCTTCGGCGGAGGTGGGCCATGGCGAAGCCGAGGGCGATGCCGACGCCGGCTCCGGCGAAGACATCGTAGGCCAGAGTTCCAGCGATGGCGGGGAGGCCGGGGAAGGGGCCGCCGACCGATTTCGCCGTGAAGATGGAGAGGGAGACGCCGAGGAGGGGGGCGCTGGCGAGCTGAGCGGAGAGGGCTTCGCCGAGGGCCGGGGGGAGGCGTTTGTCGAGGCCGGATTCGGTGAGGACGCGGGGTTCGGCGATGGCGGCGGCGACGCCGATGGCCATGCAGGCGACGGGGTCCAGGCCTGGGAGGAGGAGGTGCGCGCCGTAGCCGCAGGCGGCGGTGAGGGCGAGGGTCCAGAAGGCGCCCATGGCGACGCCGCGCCAGGCGGCGCGCTGGAGGAGGGATGGGGAGAGGCTGGAGACGCCCGCGTAGAGGAGGGGCGGGAGGAGGAGGCCGAGGACGATCAGCGGGTCCACGCGGAGGGGCGGGACGGGGCCGGGGAGGAGGATGGAGGCGAGGCCGCCCGCGAACCAGAGGACGGAGGGTGGGATGCGGGTCATCCGCGCGAGGGCGAGGATGAGGGCGACGGCGATGATGGTGAGGGCGACGAAGCGGGTTTCGGGCAAGTTGGGTCCCCGTTTGTCGTGGCACGAACGGGGGAGGGGCGGGATGGTTGTTCGTGTTTTTCCTATGAGTTCCCTGCCCACGTTCTTGTCAGGCGCTATTCGATAGATCGCCTGCCGGTTATGTTGCGACATGGAAACGGCCTGCAGGTGAGATGCCGTTCCGATCCGATGTTCGGAAGGAGCAAGTTCAGGGATGCGTGCGTTACAACGCTTCCTGCGCGACCTGGCCTATTGGCTGCGCGCGCCGGCCCGTTCACGGCCGCTGTGGCGCGACCGCCGTTGAGGGCGCGGGTTGTGGCGGGAGGGGTGGGCCAGGGGGATTTCCTCCCCCCTGGCTTCTTTCGTTCAGGCGGCCGGTTTCAGGCCGCGGGGGCGGCTGCGGGGGCCTTTTTCGCGCGTTCGCTTTCGGTCTTGAGCTGTCCGCAGGCGGCCATGATGTCCTTGCCGCGCGGGCGGCGGACGGGGGAGGCGTAGCCGGCGTCGTTCAGGATATTGGCGAAGCGTTCGATCTGGGCGCGCTTTGAGGTGGCGTAGGGCGAGCCCGGCCAGGGGTTGAAGGGGATGAGGTTCACCTTGGCCGGCAGGCCGTGGAGGAGGCGGACGAGTTCGCGGGCCTCGGCCTCGGAATCGTTCACGCCGTCCAGCATGACGTATTCGAAGGTGATGCGGCGTGCGTTGGAGGCGCCGGGGTAGCGGTGGCAGGCCGCCATCAGTTCCCTGATGGGGTATTTGCGGTTCAGGGGGACGATTTCGTCGCGCAGTTCGTCGGTGACCGCGTGGAGGGAGACGGCGAGGTTGACGCCGAGTTCGGCGCCCGCGCGGTCCATCATCGGCACCACCCCGGAGGTGCTGAGGGTGATGCGGCGGCGGGAGAGGGCGATTCCCTCATGGTCCATGACGATCTTCAGGGCCGTCGCCAGGTTCTCGTAGTTGTAGAGGGGTTCGCCCATGCCCATGACGACGATGTTGGAGAGCAGGCGCGGGGATTCGGATTGCGGCGTGGGCCATTCGCCGTAGCTGTCGCGCGCGGCCATGAACTGGCCGACGATTTCGCCCGCCGAGAGGTTGCGGACGAGTTTCTGGGTGCCGGTGTGGCAGAAGCGGCAGGAGAGGGTGCAGCCGACCTGGGTGGAGATGCAGACGGCGCCGCGGTCATCCTCGGGGATGTAGACGGTTTCCACCTGCTGCTTGTCGCGCATGCGGAAGAGCCATTTGCGGGTGCCGTCGGTGCTGGTCTGTTCCGTGGCGACTTCGGGGCGGGAGATGGTGAAGCGTTCGGCCAGCTTCGCCTGCATGGGCTTGGCGATGCTGGACATGAGGCTGAAGTCGCGCACGCCCTGGTGGTAGATCCAGTGCCAGATCTGCTTGGCGCGGAAGGGCTTTTCCCCGAACTCGACCACCGCCTGGGTCAGTTCCTCACGCGAGAGGCCGACGAGGTCGCGGCGGCCGGTTTCGTCGATCTGCGCCGGGGGGGCGAAGATCGCGGACTTGGCGAGGATGCGGGTGCGCTCGGCCTCGGTGAGGGCGTCAGCGGGCGCGAGGGAGATCGGGGTGCGGGCGTTCATCGGCGGGGGGGACACTCTTTCGAGATCGCCTCATAGGCGGCCGTGAAGCCGGATAGGGAGAAGGTCTCGGTTGTATTGCGGTTGTTGGGGCCGGGGCTCTTGGCCACGGCTTCGCGGCCGTTGCGGAAGGCGGCGACGGTGGCGCGGCCATCCCGGGCGAAGGCGTTGTCGCCGGCGGTGTAGAAGTCGAGGTCGTTGTTGCCGACATCCACCTTCACCTCGGCATTGCGGGGGAAGGAGCGGCCGATGCGGAGCGCCACCTGGTCACGGCCCTGGGGGCGGTGGGTGACGGTGAGGAGGGCGTTCTGGCGGCCTTCCATGCGGGTGAAGGCGTAGCAGACCTTGTTGCTGCCTTCCTGGTGGGTCGCGGCGGTCCAGTCCTGGAAGGTGCCGAGCCGCTGTGGGCCGTTCTGGGACGCGTTGCGCTGGGCAAAAGCCGGGGTGGCGGCCAGCAGCAGGGCCGCGAGGGCAGGGGCGTAGCGGATCATGGCCCCGCAGATAGTCCTCATGGTGCCCATGCTTCAACCGCAACTACGGCATGACGGACCGCTGTCTGCACCGTTCCTTGCGGTTGCGGCGGGAAATGGAGGGTTTCAGCCGGGGGCGAGCTTCGCGGCCAACCCCAGCGCGGCGGTGATGCCCAGGGTTCGCAGCAGGCTGAGGCGGAGGGCGAAGAGGCAGGCGGCGGCCAGGGCGGCGAGGGCCAGGGCGAGCGAGTCGAGGCTGGCGGGGACCGGCATGTCGAGGGTTATCGGGCCGGCGTGGAGCTGGCGCACCTCGCCGAAGAGGACGCGCAGGCCGAACCAGAGGGCGAGGTTGGCGATGACGCCGACCACCGCCGCCGTCACCGCCGCCAGGGCGCCGGTCAGCGCACGGTTGGAATGCAGGCGTTCGACATAGGGGGCGCCGAGGAAGATGAAGGCGAAGCAGGGGGCGAAGGTGACCCAGACCGTCAGCAGCGAGGCGGGGATGGCCCAGGCGAGGCCGCCCGGGCCGTAGCCGGCCAGGAAGCCCACGAATTGCAGCACCAGGATGAGAGGGCCGGGAGTGGTTTCGGCGAGGCCGAGGCCGACCAGCATCTGGTCGGCGGTGAGCCAGCCGTAACCCTGCACCGCTTCCTGGGCGACATAGGCGAGCACGGCATAGGCGCCGCCGACCGTGACCACCGCCATTTTCGAGAAGAACCAGGCGATATCGGCGAAGACGCCGCCTCCGAGGAGCGCGAGGGCCGCCACGGGCAGCAGCCAGAGGGCGAGGGCGGCCCAGCCGGCGCGCCAGGCCTTGGCGGCGAAGCGGGCGGGACGGGTGGGGTCGGCGGCGAGCACGGCGTCCAGCAGGGCGGGCGGGCCGTTCTGGGCCTGGCCGTGGTTTCCGCCCCGGAAGGCATCCGGCGCGGCGTAGCCGATCAGCGCGGCGGCCAGGACCACGGCGGGGAAGGGCAGACCGAAGGCGTAGAGGGCGAGGAAGGCGGCGGCGGCGAGGGCCCAGGCGGTTTTCGTCTGGAGCGCGCGGCGGGCCACGCGGAGCAGTGCTTCCACCACCAGCACCAGCACGGCGCATTTGAGGCCGAAGAACAGGGCGGCGACGGCGGGGACCTGTCCGAGGGTGGCGTAGAGGATGGAGAGGGCGAGCATCACCGCCACGCCCGGCAGCACGAAGAGCGCGCCTGCCGCGATGCCGCCGCGCACCCCATGCAGCAGCCAGCCGAGATAGGTGGCGAGTTGCTGCGCCTCGGGGCCGGGGAGCAGGGTGCAGAAGTTCAGCGCGTGCAGGAAGCGAGCGTCGGAGACCCAGCGGCGCTCGTCCACCACCTCCCGGTGCATGAGCGCGATCTGGCCGGCGGGGCCGCCGAAGGAGAGCAGGCCGATCTTCAGCCACACGCGGAAGGCCTCGGCGAAGGAGGGCATGGCGACATCCGGCGCTGCGGGGGCGCGGGTGGCCATGCCGATGGTCGTATCGCTCATGCCAGGGCTCCGGGGCGGCTCGGGGCGGGCCAGTTATGCGTTTCGGCCGCCGCGTCGCGGAGCCAGCGGTAGAAAGCGTCGTACAGGATCATGGCGGCGTCGAGCTGGGCCAGGTCATCACGATACATGCGCGACAGGCCGAGGGAGGCGGCGAGGAGGCCGGCGGATTGCGGGGTGAGGTTGGGGCGGGCCGTGTCGGCGCCGCGCACGATCAGCGCCAGCTGCGAGAGGACCGGGGAGTGCAGGCCGAATTCCTCGATCATGGTGTCGAAGGTGCATTCATCGCCGCGATGGCTCCAGAACACGTCCTCGATGTCGAAGGGGGTGGCGTTGAAGCGGTCCGCGACGGGGCGGACCTCGGAGGGGGCCACGAAGAGGAAGACCGCGTCCGGATCGACGAAGCGGCGGATCAGCCAGGGGCAGGCGATGCGGTCGATCTTCGGGCGGGAGCGCGTGACCCAGACGGTGCGGCCCCGGGTGTCGCGCGGCGGGATATGGTCTGGGCGGAGCAGCGGGTTGCCGCCCCCGGCCCAGGCCTCGAAGCCGCCTTCGAGCACCTCGGCCTGGGCGCCGTGATGGCGCAGCCAGGCGGCGGCGCCCTGGCTCAGCTTGAGCCCGCGCTGGCAGGCGACGACGACGGAGCGGCCGGCATAGGCCGGGGCCCAGGCGGTGACGTCGCGGTGGTCGCGCCGGATGGAGGCGGGGAGGAGCCGGGGATCGGCGGCATGGTCCTCCGGCACGCGGAGGTCAAGCAGGGCCGGCGCGTCGGGCAGGCCGATGAGGCGGGAAAGCTGGACCGTGGTGATCGTGTCGGGCGCTGGCATGTTGCGTCCTCTCCCAATGGTCTGGAGGTGCGGACGCGATGCTTCAGCCGAGGCCTCACGGGGTGATCGCGGTTGTCCCCTTGGAATGAAGGTTGGGCAGCAGCCCCGGTCGCTTCAAGACCGTTTTAGTGACATTTCGGTACTGGGTTGCAGGCGCGTCGCCCGCGGCAGCGATTCCATCAGGGGTGATGCCGCCGGTCCTGGAACCGGCGGCATCGCCGCGATCAGTAGCGGTAATAGACCGGCGGTGGGGGAGGAGGCGCGTAATAGGCGGGCGGCGGGGCTGCGTAGTAGCCGGGCTGCGGGGCCGGGTAATAGGCCGGGGGCGGCGCATAGCCATAGGCCGGCTGCGGTGTCGTGGCCGCGCCCGTGACGGCGCCGACCGCGCCGCCGGCCAGGGCGCCGATCCCCGCTCCCCGGCCGCCGCCGACCGCCGCGCCGAGCGCCGCACCGCTGCCCGCGCCGATCGCGGCGCCGCCCAGGGCGCGCTGGCCCGGGTCATAGGGGTTGGTGCAGGCCGCAAGGCTCGTGGCCATCGCCAGCACGAGCAAGCAGGACTTCGATACACGCTTCACCGTTGTCTCCCTGTGAAAAACTGGTGTGAAAAATAACGGATAGGGCGGGCTGCCGTTCCGACGCATCCTTGATGCCCGAAAGCGGCTGGATCGTGGCTGGTCCCGCCTGGATTTGGGCGCCTTCCATCGGGAGCCCGGCCCATGAAAGCCGGCATGCGGCGGTATGGCCGCTCAGGCCGTGGTCCTGGCGGGCGGGAATGATTCCTCGCGGCCTTCACGGAGCAGGGGCCCATTGGAAAGTGCTCCGGTCCGGATGGGAATCCCATAAGACTCTTCATGCGGGGCCGATAGCCACGTCACACCCGGCACCTGCCGGTCACAGATGCGCGAGGCGGTGGGGCGGCGGGTAGGCGCGGCTGATCCGGGCTCCTTTCCCCGGGCAGATCGGCTAAAATTCCACCCGGCGTCAGGAGACGGGGGAGGGAGCCTTGCCCGGTTCGTATCTGGGTGCCTGCTTCTGCGGCGCTGTCGGAATCCGGGTGACCGGGCAGCCGCAGGCCATGGGCTATTGTCATTGCCGGTCGTGCCGATCGTGGTCGGGTGGTCCGGTCAACGCCTTCACCCTTTGGCTGCCAGAAGCGGTCGAGGTGACCAGGGGCGCGGAGCATCTCGCGACCTACCACAAGACGGAGATGACCCACCGCCGGTTCTGCCGGCTGTGTGGCGGGCATGTCATGGCGGAGCATCCGACGCTCGGGCTGGTGGATGTGTTCGCCGCCGCCATCCCCGATTTCACCTTCGTGCCGCAGGTGCATCTGAACTACGCAGAAACGGTGCTGCGCATGCGGGACGGGCTGCCGAAACTGAAGGATTTTCCGGCGGAGAAGGGCGGTTCCGGAGAGATGGTGCCGGAGTAGGGCCCCCGGCGTCCTGTTTCGCGAAGGCGGCGGTGCCGGAGCATTTGGCAGCGGGCGCGGGCGGCCTTATCCCTCCCGGCCATGCAGGACGCGACCGACGCCCAACTTGCCGCCCAGTACGAGGCGCTTCCCTATCCCGCCCGCGATCCGCGGGACGAGGCGAAGCGGCTGATCATCGGCAGCCCCTCGCATCTGCTGGAGGTGGACCACTGGATCTTCGGCGCGCGGCGGCCGGCCTCGCAGCCCTTGCGGGCGCTGGTGGCCGGGGGCGGGACCGGGGACGGAGCCATCATGCTGGCGCAGCAGATGGCCTGGGCCGGGCGGCCGGGCGAGGTGGTGTGGCTGGACCGGTCGGGCGCCGCGCGGAAGGTGGCCGAGGCGCGGGCGGCGGCGCGGGGGCTGACGAATATCCGATTCGTCGAGGGTTCCATCATGGATCTGCCGGATCTCGGGCTGTTCGACTACGTGGATTGCTGCGGGGTGCTGCATCACCTGCCCGATCCGGCCACCGGGCTGCGGAACCTGGCGGGGGTTGTGGCGCCGGGCGGCGGCATGGGGATCATGGTCTATGCGCCGCATGGGCGCACGGGCGTGTACATGCTGCAGGAGGCGATGCGGATGATCGCGCCCTCCGGCGAGGCGCCGGCCGCGCGGGTGGACATCGCAAAGCGGGTGATGCGGCATCTGCCGGAGACCGCCTGGCTGCGGAAGAATCCCTGGATCACGGACCACCTGCCGCTGCCGCAGGGCGGGGGCGATCCGGGGCTTTATGACCTGCTGCTGAACCCGCGCGACGTGTCCTTCACCGTGCCGCAGCTGGCGGCGCTGGTGGAGGGGGAGGGGATGCGGATCGCCTGCCTGGTGGAGCCGCTGCGCTACGATCCCGATCCGCTGCTGCCGGACCCGAAGCTGCGCGCCCGCACGGCCGGGATGAGCATGATCGAGCGCGCGGCGCTGGCCGAGGCGCTGGCGGGGAACATGGGCATCCACATCGCCTATCTGACGCGGGCGGAGGATCCGGTGGCGGTGCCGGACTGGAACGATCCCGCCGCGGTGCCGGTGATGCGGAGCGGGGATGGCGCGGGCTGGGCCAAGGGCATCCGGGGCGGTGCCCTGCCGGTCACCTTCGACGGGCTGCGGGTGATGCTGCCGGTGCCGCCCCTGGCGGGGGCGATCCTGTCGCGCGTGGATGGCCGGCGGAGCCTGGCCGAGATCGCGCGGGAGGTGGAGGCAGGGGGTGCCCCGGCCGCGCAGGTGGCGCGGGACATGGCGGCGCTGAGGATGGCGATGGAGCCGATGAACCGGCTGCTTCTCGCCGCGCCCAGTGCCGCATGAGCGGGCGGGCGTGAGCGGGCGCGAGGCACATCGCGGGAAGGCGGGGCGCCCCCTCGCGCCCGGCGGGGCGCGGCCCGCCATCGTGATCTTCGGGGCGGCGGTGCGGCCGGATTCCCGGCCGAGCGAGACCATGCGGCGCCGGGTGACGGCGGCCGTGGAGCTGGGGGAGATCCTGGGGGGCGAGCCGCTCTTCGTGCCGACGGGTGGGCAGGGGCTGCACGGGCCGGCCGAATCCGCGGTGATGGCGAAGCTGCTGCGGGACTGGGGGATCGCACCCGAGCGCATCCTGGAGGAGCCGACCGGGACGGATACGCTCTCCTCCGCCCGCGCGGTGGCAAGGCTGCTGCGGGGCTGGGAGGGGCGGGTGCATCCGGTGTCCTCCGGATACCACCTGCGGCGTTGCGCGATGCTGCTGCGGCTGATGGGGCTGCGCCTGGGGCGCGGCCGGGCCGCCAGGCCGGGCCCTGGCTTCAGTGACTGGCGCTGGCGGCTGCGGGAGGTGCCGGCGCTGCCTTACGATGCCGCGCTGGCGGTCTGGCACCGGCTGCGCGGAGAATAGGGCCGCCCGCCGGGGAGCGGGGCGGGATCGCCCGGAAGCGGGAAGCCGCTTCGCGGGCCATGCCAGGACGCGAGGCCCTGGAAACGGGGGACCAGGGGGCCGGAGCCCCCTGGAGTCGCCCCCCTGAAGTCGAGGAGCCTAGCGCTCCTCCTCGTCGCGGTCCGGGCTCTCCACGCCGATCTCGTCGGCGATGTCCTCGTCTGCGTCGTCCAGGTCGTCCGCGTCATCCGCCACATCGGCGTCCGCGTCATCGACCTCCACATCCACGTCGTCGGTGTCGGCACCCTCCACCGCGGCGACGCGCTTGCGGGGCTTCTCCTCCGGCAGGGCGGCGACAGCGCGGCGGGCCCGCGGCTGCTCGGCTGGCTGTTCGGTCCCGCACTTCGGGCAGACGGCCGGGTTCTTGGTCAGGTCGTAAAAGCGGACACCGCAGGCGACGCAGGTCCGCTTGAGGCCGAGTTCGGCAAGGGCCATCAGGGAAGCCTCGGATGGGTCCGGGCGAGGCTCGGACCGGGGGGTTCGGAAGGGCGGGGCCGATTGCCATGGGGGCAGGAGCGTGTCAAACGCCCAGGCCATCGTCCCCAGTAATAAAAGTGCCGTCGATGCCCGACCACCATACGCACACGGCAGCCGGCCCGATGCGGGCCTCGAAGCCCCGGCAAGGGCTGCAGGGCCGCCTTACCGTTCCCGGCGACAAATCCGTCTCCCACCGGGCGCTGATGTTCGGCGCGCTGGCGGTGGGCACCACCGAGATCACCGGGCTGCTGGAGGGCGAGGACGTGCTGCGCACCGCCGCCGCCATGCGCGCCCTGGGCGCCGAGGTAGAGCGGGTGGGCGAGGGCCATTGGCGCGTGGCCGGGCGCGGCGTGGGCGGGCTGGTGGAGCCGGCCGATGTCCTGGACATGGGCAATTCCGGCACGGCGGCGCGGCTGATCTGCGGGCTGCTGGCCGGGCATCCGATCTTCGCGGTGCTGACGGGGGATGCCTCGCTGCGGAAGCGGCCGATGAAGCGGGTGACGGATCCGCTCTCGGCTACGGGCGCGCGGTTCACCGGGCGGGCCGGCGGGCGGCTGCCGCTGGCGGTGGAGGGGGCGGCCGATCCGCTGCCGCTGGATTACGAGGTGCCGGTTCCTTCGGCGCAGGTGAAGTCGGCGGTGCTGCTGGCCGGGCTTTGCGCGCGCGGGACGACCCGCGTGGCGGAGCGCGAGGCGACGCGCGACCATACGGAGAACATGCTGCGGCATTTCGGCGCGACCGTTCGCGTGCAGGCGGATGGGAACCGGCGCGTCATCGAACTGGAGGGGCAGCCGGAGTTGCGGGCGGCGCCGGTGGTGGTGCCGGCGGATCCGTCCTCGGCGGCTTTTCCGCTGGTGGCGGCGCTGCTGGTGCCGGGGTCTTCGGTGACGGTGGAAGGGGTGGGGCTGAACCCGCTCCGCGCCGGGCTGTTCGGGACGCTGGAGGAGATGGGCGCGAAGCTCACCGTCTCAAATGAGCGGGTTGAGGGCGGGGAGAAGGTGGGGGACCTGACCGCCGGCTTCTCCGAGCTTCGCGCGGTGGATGTGCCGGGGGAGCGTGCGCCCTCGATGATCGATGAATATCCGGTGCTGGCGGTGGCGGCGGCTTTCGCGCGCGGGACGACGCGGATGCGGGGGCTGGCGGAGCTGCGGGTGAAGGAGAGCGACCGGCTGGCGGCGACGCTGGCGCTGCTCTCGGTGAATGGTGTGCAGGCCGTGGTGGAGGGGGATGACCTCATCGTCACCGGCACGGGCGCGCGGGCGCCGGGCGGCGGGATGGTCGAGACGCATATGGACCACCGGCTGGCCATGTCGGCGCTGGTGATGGGGCTGGCATCGGAGCGGCCTGTTTCGGTGGATGACGCGGCCTTCATCGACACCTCCTTCCCCGGCTTCATCCCGATGATGAACCGGATCGCGGGCGGCCCGGCGATCGTGCCGGCCGGGGGCGCGGCTTGAGCGGAACGGCGCCGGGCGCGCCCTCGCCCGAGGGGCTGACGGCCCCCGTGGTGATCGCGGTCGATGGCCCCGCGGCTGCGGGCAAGGGAACGCTGGCGCGGCGCCTGGCGGCGGAGCTGGGGCTGCCTTACCTGGATACCGGGCTGCTCTACCGCGCGGTGGCGCGGCGGGTGCTGCTGGGCGGCGGATCGCCGACCGATCCCGCCGTGGCGGAAGCGGCGGCGCGGGCGCTGGAGCCCGAGGATCTGCAGAGGGGCGACCTGCGCGGGCCGGATGTGGACCAGGGGGCGAGCCAGGTGGCGGCCCAGCCAGCCGTGCGCGCCGCGCTGCTGGAGTTCCAGCGCGGCTTCGCCGCCCGGAACGGGGCGGTGATGGATGGGCGGGACATCGGCACGGTGGTCTGCCCGGATGCGCGGGTGAAGCTTTTCGTGACGGCCTCGGCGGAGGCGCGGGCGCATCGGCGGTGGCTGGAGCGCCAGGGCCGGGGCGAATCGGTCCCGCTGGAGGAGGTGGCGGCCGAGATGGCGGTGCGGGACGCGCGGGATGCGGCACGGGACGTGGCGCCGATGCGGCCGGCCGAGGATGCGGTGCTGCTGGACACGACCGGGCTGGATGCCGAGGCTGCCTTCGGGGCGGCCTGGCTGCTGGTGCAGGCCAGGCTCGGGGTCTGAACAAGGGCGCAGGATTGTCCTGATCCGCCGCGGCGTTGCGGAAGCAGGGCTCCCAGGAACCACCGCGAGGCGACTGGCTTGGCGGTCAAAACATTTCGTGGAGCGAACTACTCCTTCCCCTTGCATTTGCGGCCCTCGGGCGCGTAGATAACCCTCGTGGCCGAGGGCTTTGCTCGCGGTCGTGCATCCGCATTCGGATGTTTCCCCCAGCGGCCTGGCCAATCCGGGCAAGACGTGCCATCCCGGCCGACTCAGCACTTCCCGAGGGAAGGAGCGGCCAGACGGGAAGGGGCGCAGGACCCCGGCGAGCGCGTTTCGCGCCGCCATCCAGGAACACATCGCTACATGGCTTCTGCCACCACCCTCGACCGGCCGGGCGCCGGCGGCGAGGACTTTGCGGCCCTTCTCGACGCCACTCTCGGAGCCGATACCGGCTTCGCGGGCTCCGTTGTCACGGGCAAGGTGATCCGCATCGATGACGACGTCGCGGTCGTCGATGTCGGCCTCAAGAGCGAGGGGCGCGTGCCCCTGCGCGAGTTCGCGCCCCAGGGCCAGAAGCCCGAGGTGAAGCCGGGCGACCTGATCGAGCTGTTCGTCGAGCGTTACGAGGACCGTGACGGTTCCATCGTGCTGTCGCGCGAGAAGGCCCGCCGCGAGGAGGCCTGGACCTCCCTCGAGAAGCAGTTCCAGGCCGGCGTGCGCGTGAATGGCGTGATCTTCGGCCGCGTGAAGGGTGGCTTCACCGTCGATCTCGGCGGCGCCGTGGCGTTCCTGCCCGGTTCCCAGGTCGATATCCGCCCCGTGCGCGACGTTGGCCCGCTGATGGGCTCCCCGCAGCCCTTCCAGATCCTGAAGATGGACCGCGCCCGCGGGAACATCGTGGTGTCGCGCCGCGCTGTCCTCGAGGAGACCCGTGCGGAGCAGCGTTCTGAGCTGATCCAGGGCCTCAAGGAAGGCATGGTTCTCGACGGCGTGGTGAAGAACATCACCGACTACGGCGCCTTCGTGGACCTGGGCGGCGTGGACGGCCTGCTGCACGTCACCGACATCGCGTGGCGCCGCATCAACCACCCGAGCGAGGCCCTGACCATCGGCCAGCCCGTGAAGGTGCAGGTGATCCGCTTCAACCCGGAGACGCAGCGCATCAGCCTCGGCATGAAGCAGCTGATGTCCGATCCGTGGGAGGGCGTGGCCGCCAAGTACCCGGTGGGTGGCAAGTTCTCCGGCCGCGTGACGAACATCACCGACTACGGCGCCTTCGTGGAGCTGGAGCCGGGCGTCGAGGGTCTGGTGCACGTCTCCGAGATGTCCTGGACGAAGAAGAACGTCCATCCGGGCAAGATCGTCGCCACTTCCCAGGAAGTCGACGTCGTCATCCTGGACGTGGACGAGCCGAAGCGCCGCATCTCGCTGGGCCTCAAGCAGGCTCAGGGTAACCCGTGGGAGGTGTTCATGGACGCCAACCCGCCGGGCACCATCGTCGAGGGCGAGATCCGCAACATCACCGAGTTCGGGCTGTTCGTCGGCCTGGCCCCGGAGATCGACGGCATGGTCCACATGTCCGACCTGTCCTGGGACCAGGCGCCTGAGCAGGCCATGACCCAGTACAACAAGGGCGACATGGTGAAGGCGAAGGTTCTCGACATCGACGTCGAGAAGGAGCGCATCTCGCTGGGCATCAAGCAGCTCGAGGCCGATCCGGCCGCCGAGGTGCTGGACAAGGTCCGCAAGGGCGACGTCGTCACCTGCGTGGTCACCAAGGTCGAGAGCAACGGCATCGAAGTGAAGGTTGACGAGGTCCTCACGGGCTTCATCCGCCGCGCCGAGCTGGCCCGCGACCGCAACGACCAGCGGCCCGAGAAGTTCGCCATCGGCGAGAAGGTCGATGCGAAGGTGACGGCCGTGGACCGCGCCGCCCGCCGCCTGGCCCTGACCATCAAGGGCAAGGAGATCGAGGAGGAGCGCGAGGCAGTCAAGGAGTTCGGCACCACCGACAGCGGTGCCTCGCTCGGCGACATCCTCGGCGCGGCCATCCGCCGCCGGAACCTTTCTTCCGACGAGTGATCCTTCGGGATCGGATGAAAGGAGGGCCGTCCCGCAAGGGGCGGCCCTTTTTCTTTTGTGGCGTCGCATCCCGCCGTTTCATAACTGCTTCGGAACTATCCTTTCGGGAGCGGGGCGGATGCTGAGGCGGCTGCCTGTCTTTCTTGTCTCCATGGCGGCCTGGTGCGGATTGCCACAGGCGGCCCAGGCGCAGGGCGTCTGGCGCGGCGAGGGTGGGGCGGGGCGGGGTACCCTCTTCTACGATCATTGCCCGAGTTGCGGCGCGCATGACGACCTAGCCTTCCACGCGGCCTGCGGCGCGGGGCAGCCCGGGGGAATGACGATCCTCCTGCCGGGAGACCATGCCCGCACCACGGCGCTGGTGGGACAGCGGGTGGATATCGCCCTGCATGTGGGCCAGAGGCGCTTCGCCTATCGCGCGGTGGTGGAGGAAGGCCCTTCCGGCGCTATCGCCACCATCCCCACCGGTCCCGCCGACCCGCTCTTCACCGCGCTTGCCGAAGGGGCCTCGATGCGGATCTCGGCGCGGACGGGCAGCTACCAGATCAACCTTCGCGGTGCAGCCCAGGCCGTGAGCGCGTGGCGCGCCGCCTGTGGCACCGATCGCGCGGCCCAATCAGCGCCGCCACCGGCCAGTGGACCAGCCAGTGGACCGGCCAGTGGACCGGCCAGTGGACCGGCCATCGGGTCGGGCCGTGGATCGGGCCATCTCGCGCGGCTGGCGGGCAGCTATGAGACGGAGCTTCTGCTGGGCGATCCGGCTGTGGCGCCCGCGCTCTCCGCCCTGATGGGTGAGAGGGGGTTGAAGCGGCTGAGGGATAATCTCGGTGTGCGCGGCCCCATGGAGGTGCAGGGCCCATTCCTGGTGATGCAAGGCGGCCGGCCCCATGCGGCGGACCGGGAAGCGGCGATCGTGGCGGTTCATCTCGAGGATGGCACCGTCGAGGTGGGTCTGCAGAGCGAAGGACGCGTCACGATCTACAGCGCGCGGCCGCGCGACCGGGTCGGGCGCCCCGTTGCCGCCTGGGCGGCGCAGCGCGGCAGGGGGCGGCAGGAGTATCGCGCGCCGCCGGCCTCCCAACGCGGCGGATCCACGGCCTATGGCATTCCGTTGCCCTATGAGGGCGTGATGCCCCTGGAGGCGCTGGAAGTGTTCCGGGACCCGCAGGCGATGCTGACCGCCATGCAGAAGTGGGACAATGGGGAAGCGCTGCGCGACCGCTCTGTGCTGAATCCTCTTATGGCCTGCCAGGCGCGGCGGGGTGATCCCTATGTCGTGGAGGGGCCGGAAACCGTGCCCGACCCGTCCAGGCCTCTGGTGACCGCCTTGTCCATCCGGATTACGGATGGGGAGAATGCCGGATGCGGCGGCACGATCCTGGGGCCGGTCCTCATGTCCCTGAAGCCAGATGGCCTTGCCCGCCGGGCCATCTCGTTGACCGGGCTGGGTGGGCCATCTCGACAGGGCGCGCTTCCCGGCCGAGGCTGTAGCTCCAATCCCCACAGGAGCTGCATTTGGCCCCGCCCCGCGTCGCGATCCTTGGCCTCCATCTGGAGGTGAATGCCTATGCCCCGCTGACCAAGCGGCGGGATTTCGAGCAGCTTTCCTGGGCTGAGGGCGAGGCGATCACCGAGGGTGGGCGGGCGCCCGTGACGGCGCTGCCGGCGGAGATTCCCGGTTTCTACCAGCGCATGGATGCGACCGGGTCCTGGGAGCCGGTGCCACTGATTGTCATCGCGGCGCCGCCGGGCGGGATGATGGAGCCGGGGCTTTTTCCGGAATTCCTGGCGATCGCGCGGCGGCGGCTGGAGGAGGCGGGGCCGGTGGATGCCGTCTATGTCGCATCCCATGGGGCGAGCCGTTCCGTCGAGGAGGCGGATACTGACGGCGCGGTACTGGCCATGCTGCGCGAGGTGGTGGGGCCGGATGTGCCGGTTGTCGGCACGCTGGACCTGCATTGCAATGTCTCGGACCGGCAGGCCGCGCTGGCGGATCTGCAGATCGCCTACCGGACCAATGCGCATGTGGACATGCGGGAGCGGGCGGCGGATGCGGCGGATGCCATTCGCGCGCGGCTGGGCGGGATGGGGCGGCCGGAGACGCATTTTATCCGCCTGCCCATGGTGGCGCCGAGTGTGACGCTTTTGAGCAGCGGCGACCTTCCCTATGCCCAGGCGATCCGCGAGGCGGCGCGGCTGCGGGAGAGCGATCCGGACCTGCTGGAGATCTCGGTAACGGGTGGCTTCGTCTATTCCGACATTCCGAAATGCGGGCTTTGCGTCTGGGCTTCGGCGAAGCCCGGGCAGGGCGCCAAGGCGCGGGCGGCGGCGGAGGCGATCGCGGGGCGGCTCTGGGCGGAGCGCGAGCGGTTCCGCATGAATCTCACCTCCATCGAGGAAGCAGCAGCGGAGGCGGTGGCGACGGGGAACGACCCCGCGAAGCCGCGGATGATCCTGGCGGATGTCGCCGACAATCCGGGCGGGGGTGGCGGGGGGAATACCTCGGCGATCCTGGCGGCGCTGCATGCGGCGCGGGCGAAGGGCGTGGTGCTTGGCGTCTTCGTGGACCCTGTGCTGGCGGAGGAGGTTCATGCGGCCGGGGAGGGGGCGCGGATCGAGGCGGTGTTCAACCGCACGCCTTCGCCTTTCGCGGATCGTTTCACCGCGCCGGCGGTGGTGCGGCGGCTTTCGGATGGCAAGGGCGTCGGGCGGCGCGGGACCAATGCGGGGCGGAGCTTCGACCTGGGTCCGGCCGCGTTGCTGGAGTTGGAGGGGAGCGGGATTCTTGTCGTGCTCGGGTCCCGGCGGCGGCAGTGGCACGAGCCGGCCATGGCCGAGATCATGGGCGTGGATCTGGAGGCCATGCGCTGCATCGTGGTGAAGTCGCGCGGGCATTTCCGCGCGGGGTTCGACCAGCTGGCGAGCGACGACCGGATCTATGAGGTGGATGGGCCGGGGATGGTGAGCCCGGTGCTGACGCGCACGCCGTTCACGGGGCTGCCGCGGCCGGTCTATCCGCTGGATGCGGGGGCGCGCTGGGATGCCGGGCCGGAGTGAGCGCCTTCTCCCGGCTTTCTCCACCGGTGGAGCCCGTGGCCTTTTCCGGCCTTATGGCGCGGAGCCCGTCATGACCACATCACGCCCGGATCGGCGGTCCCGGACTGCGCCACGCGGCTGACATTTTCCATCAGCGGGAAGAGCAGTTCCAGTTCCACGAAGGGGAAGCGGCGGGCGAAGTCGGCGGAGAGCGCGTAGTCGGAACCGCCGGGCATAAGCGTAGCGTCGAGTTCCGAGATTCAGTTTGACGTTCTACACTCTTGCCGAATTTCGAGAACGTTATACAATCGAAATTTTTTCTGGACATTGGCGTGTGCACTATGCAGCCTTCGCTACCGCGGGCGGTTACTCGCGGACCGGACCCCACGGGCCGCGTTTTCTGACGCTGCCTCTCACAATCGCCGGCATTCCTGGCGCGACATTCGCGAGCCCTTAAAAGAGGAAACGAGCGATGTCTGGATCCATCCGGCTTGAGTTTGGAACTGACGGACCCGACACCTTCACGGCCAATCCAGGGGAAATCCTGGTCGCCTATGGCTTTGATGACAGCGACACGTTGACCGGGGCTGAACTGAGCGACTTCCTGTTCGGCGGCAACGATTCGGACACCATCAGTGGCGGCGCTGGCGATGACTTCCTCGATGGTGGCGATGGGGATGACAACATCAACACCGGTACTGGCGATGACGTCATCCTCGCCGGAAGCGGCGACGATTCAGTCGGCGGCATGGCTGGACGCGATACCGTGCTGGCCGGTGACGGCGATGATTCGGTCATCTGGAATGATCCCGACGGGGACGTCGTCTTTGGGGAAGGCGGCGATGACTTCCTTCGTGGTGGAGACATCGCGGCCGACACGATCTTTGGCGGAGACGGCGATGACCTGATCCGGGCCGTCGCCAATCAGGGGATTGCGGACCACGCTTCCGACTTCCTGGCTGGAAACGCCGGGAACGACGCGATCATCGGTGGCAATGCCGCTGACACGATCGACGGGGGGGCCGGCGATGACGACATGTCCGGTTTTGGTGGCGCGGATCGGTTCACCTCCCGCGCCTATGAGCAAGGAAGTGACAGAATCAACGACTTCGACCGCACCGAGGACCTGGTTGTGCTGGAAGGCTTCGACGCGGGCTTCGACCCACTCGCGAATATCAGCCAGAGCAATCTCGGTGCAGTTCTCGACCTTGGCTCGGGCAACGAAGTGCTGTTCTTGGGGCTTGCTGTCAATGAACTCGGCGCCGAGGACTTTGTCTTTCCGGCATAGGTGACAGGCCATCCCACAACGGCAGGGCCTAGAGCAGATCCCGTTCCGGTGGGATCACCGGAACGGGTGACGATGCTCTACAAACAACAGCCTGGAGCGGTTGGAGTGAGCCAAGGCGAACGGAAACGCCCCAGGGGACGCCGGCAGGCTCGTCTGGCCCAGCCGCCAGTTCCTGAACAAGGCATGGCGGCACGCCATCCTCGGCGCAATACACCGCGACCCGCGCAGTGCCGGGCCAACAGCCTTGCAACTGGCCACAGCCCAAATTGGTCGGTACGCCGCCCGGTCGGTGCTAGGATGCCCACCCCCATGTGAGAGTGTCGCTTTTGATTGAGCAGTATGGCTGGTCCGATACGCTGCGGCTGGCTTTCGAGCCGCATGCGCGCGCCGGCCACATTCCCGGGCGTATCGTCATCCAGCAGCGCGAAGCGCATCTGGTGGTTACGGATGGCGGCAACCTGAGCGCCAGACTCTCCGGCCGCCTGCGCCACGAGGCTCGGGAGGCGGGCCATCCGGCCGCTGGCGACTGGGTAGCTCTGTCGGTAAAGGCCGGCGAAGGGACAGCCACCATCCATGCCGTCCTGCCCCGCCGCACGGCCTTCGTGCGGCGGGCGGCCGACAGCGTGCAGACACTGCAGGTCATCGCCGCCAATATCGATGTCGTCTTCGTCGTCACCTCGATGAACGCCGACCTCAATCCGCGCCGGCTTGAGCGCTTCCTCGCGGCGGCCTGGCAGAGTGGTGCGCGGCCGGTGGTGGTGCTGACCAAGGCCGATCTGTGCGAGCAACCCGAGAGCCAGGCCGCCGAGATAGCCACCCTGGCGGCGGGCTGCCCGGTGCTCGTCGTTTCAGCGCGCCAGGGTCTCGGCCTGGACGGCTTGAAGGATCACATCTCGCCGGGCGAGACCTGTGTGCTGATTGGCTCATCGGGCGTCGGCAAATCCACCCTGGTGAATGCCCTGCTGGGCGAGGAACGGATGGCGACCCAGGATATCCGCGCGGCGGATGCCCGGGGGCGTCACACCACCAGCCATCGCCAACTCGTCCTGCTCCCTGGCGGAGGGCTGATCCTCGACACGCCTGGCATACGCGAAGTGGGCCTGATTGACGCGGATGAGGGCCTCGGCACCGTTTTCGACGACATAGAGCAGCTGGCCCGGAACTGCCGGTTTCGCGACTGCGGGCACGGCAGCGAACCGGGTTGTGCGGTGCGCGGCGCGCTGGACGAGGGCCTCCTCGACCCCGGCCGCTGGGCGCATTTCCAGAAGCTGAGCCGGGAACTGGCGGCGCTGGGAGTGACGAAAGACCGGATGGCGCAGGAGGTTGAACGCCGCCGTCAGGCGATGACGCAGAGGGTGTACCGGTCGGCGAAGAAAGACCTGCGTTCGTAAGTCCTGTCAGCGGTCAGGGCATAGGAGCCCGGGCGCGTCGCGCAAAGAAGCCAGCTTTGTCCAACCGCGCTGCTCGCGCGCTCGCTGTCCTCAGGGCCGCGCAACACCCAGGCGCCAGAGCGAGGTTACCTCCTGAAGCCGCGCGGCGTGCAGCGGATCGTTGGCATCGAAGGCTTTGCCATGTCGTGGCCGGGTATCGAGCCGCTCGATGACCACCAGGCCAGCGGCCTCGATCATGCCCAGCAACTGGTCGCGGCTGCGCAGGCCGAGATGTTCCGCAAGGTCGGAGAGGATCAGCCAGCCTTCCCCGCCCGGCAACAGGTGCTCCGCCAATCCGTCCAGGAAGCCGCGCAGCATGCGGCTCTCTGGATCATACACCGCCTGCTCCAGTGCCGAGGACGCCTTGCCCGGCAACCAGGGTGGATTGCAGACCGCCAGGGCGGCGCGCCCCGGCGGGAACAGGTCGGCCTCTCGTATCTCGACCTGTCCGGACAGGCCCAACCGCTCGATATTGGCGCGTGCACATGCCAGGGCGCGCGGCGACAGGTCGGAGGCGATGATCGTCGGCACGCCGCGCCGGGCCAGCACGGCTGCCAGCACGCCGGTGCCAGTGCCGATGTCGAAGGCAGTCCCGCCCACCGGCAGTGGCGCATGCGCGACCAGGTCGAGGTATTCACCGCGGATCGGCGAGAACACGCCGAAGTCCGGGTGAATTGTCGCGCCTCCCAGGGCCGCGATAGGCACGCCTTTGCGGTGCCATTCATAGGCACCCACCATGCCCTGCAACTCGCGCAGCGATATCACGGCCTCGCCCACGGCCAGGTCGAGCGCGTGATGCAAGGCCGCGCGCACATCCGGGGCGCGCCGCAAGGGAATCGCCTGGGCCGCATCGAGCGGGATCAGCACCATGCCCAGGATGCGCGCGCGAAGCGCCTGGCCTTGCCGATAGCGGTTGAAGCGCTCGCGCATGGGCATGTCATCGGGCAGGCGGCTGCGTGCCGCACGCTTGTCCAGGCGGCGCGCCAGTGCCTGGAGCAGTTGCCTGGCGTTCTGGAAGTCTCCGCGCCACAGCAGCCCGACGCCCTCGCAGGCTAGGCGGAAAGCATCGTCGGCGCGCACCGTGTCATCGACGGCTTCGACGCGGCGGGGAGGGAGAGCGCCCGACCCGGACAGCCAGGCCGCGTCATGGGCGGCGGTACCTTCGGTCCATTCCAGCCGGGGCGCACTCATGGGCACTGCGGCGCGCACACGGCGCGCAAGGAGGCAAAGGGGGGCATCAGCGGCATCTCTCGCAGGGGAAGCCGTATCTAACGCGATCCGCCCGACGCCACACCGGACTGCGGCCCTGTACCGGGCAGGTTCTCCCGCGGCAGGGAATGACGTCGAAGCAGGATGGGATGGGTTGCAAGCCGTGACTTTCCGGATTGTTCCGCTGGCTTCTGGTTCAGCCAGGCGTCCGGGCCGCTCGGCCTGAGGAGCCCGGTTTCACACTCTGCTCCCATCCCCGCGTGAGCGGCGCCGGGAACCGCCATGGCCTTGCTGCCCCGGCGGGGGCTCCCTCCTGGCTGATCCTCGGGGTCAGCTGCGCTCGATGGCCTGCGCGGCCGTGTCGAGGGCGGCGGCGATCGCCTCGGCGGCCGCCGGGTCGAGCGGGCCCCGCCTGAGCCTGAGGCGCAGGGCGAGCTTGAGGTTTTCCGTGGCGCGGGTGACGGGGGCGGGCAGCGCCTCGCGGCCGCCCGGGCCGATGCGGGTGAACAGGGCATCGACAGCCTCGCGGTTGGCGGCGACGAAGGTCTCTCCCTCGGCGGTGAGGCGATAGCGCTTGCGGCCGGCCTGCTCGGTCTCGACGACGGCGTAGCCCATGTCCTCGAGCCAGGAGAGCATCGGATAGATCACGCCGGGGCTCGGGCTGTAGCTGCCGCCCATGCGCTCCTCGATCAGCTTGATGATCTCGTAACCATGGCGCGGCTGATCCGCGATCATGGCGAGCACGAGGAGGCGGAGTTCCCCGTGATCGAAGAGCCGCCCGCCGTGGCGGCCGCCGCGACGGCCATGGCGGCCCCCTTGGTGGTCATGACAACGGTGGTGATGGCGGCGTTGGCCCCCATGGCAGTGACCGGAAAGGTCGGTGGGGGCGGTGAAGTGGCGGCCTGAGCCGCAGTGATGGTTGTTTCTCATGCCACCGATATAGTCGCGATATATCTCGTTTCAAGATATATCGCGACCGATCTTTTAGGTGCCAGCGAAAGGCGGACGCGGGGTCCGGGGTGGCCCTTGCCACCCCGGTGGAGGGTCTGGGAGGCAAAGCCTCCCAGGTGTGGTCAGGAAGCCGGCTGGTCCGCGAAGCGCTTCCAGCCTGAGGCACGGAGGTCACAGGCCGGGCAGGTGCCGCAGCCATGGCCCCAGGGGTGCATCGGCCCGCGTTCGCCGAGGTAGCAGGTGTGGGTGTCCTCCACGATCAGGCGGACCAGCGGGTCTCCGCCGAGGCTTTGGGCCAGGCGCCAGGTTTCGGCCTTGTCGATCCACATGAGGGGCGTGTGCAGGACAAAGCGGCTTTCCGTTCCGCTGGCCATGCCAAGGTTGAGGGCGACCTGGAGGGCCTTGATGGTGTCGTCGCGGCAGTCGGGGTAGCCGGAGTAGTCCGTCTCGCACATGCCGCCGACGATGTGGCGGAGGCCCCGGCGGTAGGCGAGGGCGGCGGCGAAGGTGAGGAAGATCAGGTTCCGGCCGGGAACGAAGGTGTTGGGCAGGCCATCCTTTTCCATGGCGATGGCCGTGTCGCGGGTGAGGGCGGTGTCGGAGATGGCGCCGAGGGCGGAGAGGCCGACCGTGTGGTCCTCGCCGAGGCGGGGGGCCCAGGCGGGGTTCATGTCCCGCAGGCCTTCGCGCAGGCGGGCGCGGCATTCCAGCTCGATCCGGTGGCGCTGGCCGTAGTCGAAGCCGATGGTTTCGACGCGGGCGAAGCGGTCGAGCGCCCAGGCGAGGCAGGTGGTGGAATCCTGGCCGCCGGAGAAGAGGACGAGGGCGCCCTCATTGTTTTGCGGAGGGGTCATGGCGGTGTGAGGACCATTTTGGGGGGAGGGCTGTCCAGTGCCGCGGAGGCGGCGCTTCGGGGGCCACTTGGCGATCCGCCTTCCTGGCCCAAGAATGGGCGGGTGACGATTGAATGTCTTTCTGAATGACCATGGAACGACGGACCCGGAGCTGGACGCTGCATAGGCCTGGCGCCCGTGCCTCCCAGGGGGAGGTGCTGCGCAAGCTGACGCGCGCGGTGATGGCCACCTGCCTTTGGGACCCGGAGACGGAGGGGATCGACTGGGCGCTGGGCGACATGCGGTTCCTCACCGTCTCGGCGATGCTGCCGGGGGCGGGGGAAGCGGCCTATGCGCAGGTGTTCTCCGCGCCCTATGCGAGCAGCGCGCTGGAGGTGGCCTCCGGGCGGTTCGCGCCGAAGGGGGCCTTCGCGAAGCTGCCCGTGACGCCGCGCAAGCGCGGGGCGGTGCTGAAGGAGCTGGGGCTGACCCTGGCGCCGCAGGGGCGGGAGGACTGGTCGCGCGACCTGCCGCCGCTGGACGA
Organism: Roseomonas xinghualingensis; assembly: GCF_025791835.1. GTDB lineage: Bacteria > Pseudomonadota > Alphaproteobacteria > Acetobacterales > Acetobacteraceae > Roseomonas > Roseomonas xinghualingensis. The sequence continues at coordinate 92,183 of NZ_JAOXLP010000001.1, read as the reverse complement.
GGCGGGCTGCGCCTCGCTGGCGCGGACGATGCTGGAGGCGCTGACCAGGGCCTTTGGCTGGGAGATCTCCCACGCGCTTTCGGCCTCCATCATCCACGAGACGGCGCTGGGCGAGGCCGAGGCCTTCATGGAGGGGCTGCGGCCGATCCATGTGGAGGGGCTGCTGCGGGAGGCCGGGCTGGAGATCGTGGAGGGGGAGCCGGAGGACGAGGATTCCGCGCCCGCCTTCCTGGTGCAGCACGGCGCGCCGCTGCCCTTCCAGGTGGAGCTGATGGACCCGGTGGAGGAGGAGGAGCCTCCGGCCCTCGCCTGGCATTACGGGACGATCGTCTTCTCCCTCGCCATCAATGTGGAGGAGGGGGATGCGCTGGCCCTGGCGCTGGCCTTGCACGGGCTGACCCGCTGGGCGCGGGTGGAGCTGCCGGAGGAGCACCGGGTGGTGGTGTCGCGGCATGACAGCGTGGAGGGCGTCACGCCCGAGGGGCTGCGGGCGATGCTGGAGCGCTGGCTGGAGGAGCTGACGGCGGTGCGGAGCCGGCTGGAGCGCGGGCCGGGGGGCGGGGACGCGGAGGATTGAGGACGGCGGCACGGGCCTGGGTGGCGCGGGCCCGGGTCAGGTGACGGCCGCGAAGGCCTCAACGAGCTTCGTGGGGCCGGATACGATCAGCAGGTCGCCTTGCTCGACTTTCGTCTCGGGCGTGGCATAGGTGAAGTCGGTCCTCGGCCGCTTCACGCCAACGATGGTGACGCCGTATTTGCCGCGCAGGGAACATTCGGCGAGCGTCTTGCCGATGGCCTCACGCGGGGCGCGTGTCTTGACGATCGCGAAGCCGTCGTCGAACTCGATGAAGTCGATCATCTTGCCCGTGACCAGATGCGCGACGCGCTCTCCCATCGCGGCCTCGGGATAGATCACGTGGTGCGCGCCCGTGCGTTCCAGGATGCGGCCGTGCTTCGAGCTGAGTGCCTTGGCCCAGATATCCCTGATGCCAAGTTCGCTGAGCGCCAGCACGGTGAGCACGCTCGCCTCAAGGTCAGTTCCTATGCCGACGACCGCCCTTTCGAATTCATGCACGCCGAGGCGGCGCAGCGTTTCGCTGCTTGTCGAATCCGCCTGCACCACATGGGTGAGCCGGTCCGCCCAGGATTGCACCAGCGTGCCATCCTGATCGATTCCGAGGACATCATGGCCGATGCGGGCGAGGGATTCCGCGACGGCGCCGCCAAACCGGCCGAGGCCGATGACCACGACGCTGTCGCTGCCGGGTGATGCGTTCTTAGCCAACGATGGGGCGCTCCTCGGGATAGCGGTACGGGCTCTGCCTGCTCCGCAGTGCCAGGCCTGTTGCGACGGTGATGGTTCCGACCCGCCCGAGGAACATCAGGACCACGAGGATGAACTGTCCGGATGGCGGCAGGCTGGCGGTGATGCCGGTTGATAGCCCGACGGTCGCGAAGGCGGAGATGACCTCGAACAGGATCTGCTGCTGGGAGAAGTCGGTGATGCTCAGAAGGAGCAGGGTGGCGATCCCCACGATGCTGACGGCCAGCAACACGACCGTCAGGGCCTGCCGCTGGACATCGGGGGAGATGCGCCGCCTGAAGGCGGTGACATCGGGCTCGCCGCGGATCTCGGCCCAGATCACCAGCCCGAGCACCAGGAAGGTTGTGACCTTGATGCCGCCGGCGGTGCTCGCGCTGCCGCCGCCGATCAGCATCAGGGCATCGCTGATCACGAGGGTCTCGGGCCGCATCTGGCCGATATCGAGGGAGTTGAGGCCGCCCGAGCGGGTCATCGCGGAGTGGAATGCCGATGCGAGCAGCTTGTCCGCCGGATCGAGCGCGCCGAGCGTTGCCGGGTTGTTCCATTCATAGGCCAGGGTCGCCAGCAGCCCGACAAGCAGGAGCACGGCGGAGCCGAGGAGCGTGATCTTGGTGTGCACCGACCATTTCACCGGCTGGAGCGGGTTCCGGCGCAACTCATGCAGCACGGGAAATCCGATGCTGCCCAGGATCACCGCCACCATGATGGGGCCGAGGATCAGCCAGTCGGGCGCGAACTTCACCGTACTGTCGGGATAGACCGAGAAGCCGGCGTTGCAGAAGGCAGAGATGGCGAGGAACAGGCCGTTCCAGGCCGCTTCCAGCCAGGGCTCTCCATAGGCATGGTGCAGCCGGAGCGTGAGGGCCACGGCCGTTACCAGTTCGGCGCTGATCGTCACCAGCAGGACCAATCTCAGCACGCTGGTGACGTCGCCCAGGGCGAGGCTGCGGGTTTCCGCCTGGGCCACCAGACGCGTGCTGAGCCGCATCCGGCGGGCGACCAGCAGCCCCAGGAGGGTTGCCCCGCTCATGATGCCCAGGCCGCCAAGCTGGATCATCGCCAGGATCGCGGCCTGCCCGAAGCCCGACCAGTAGGTGGCCGTGTCCACGACGCTCAGCCCTGTGATGGACACCGCGGAGGTGGCGGTGAACAGGGCTGTCAGGAATGGGGCGCCACCCGCTCCGGCGCGGGAGATCGGCAGCATCAGGACGGCCGTTCCCGCCACGATGGCGAGAAGGAACGCCAGCGGCACCAGGCGGGCTGGATGCTGCAACATGCGCAAGTTTGCGGTTCTCCCGTTCATGGCCCGGAAAGCGAAGGGTCAGTCCACCTTGAGAAAGATGAAGCCCACCGCCGCGATCAGGCAGGCCATGGCGGCAAGGTAGTTCCAGCGCAGCGGTTCCCCCAGCACGGCGACGGAGAAGCCGGCGAAGACGGCGAGGGTGATCACCTCCTGCATCACCTTCAGCTGCTGGCCGGTGAAAGTGCCATAGCCGATGCGGTTGGCGGGGACGGCGAGGCAGTATTCGAAGAAGGCGATGCCCCAGGAGATGACGATGGCCAGCCAGAGCGGCCAGGCGGGGCGCTTGAGATGGCCGTACCAGGCCCAGGTCATCAGGATGTTGCTCCCCACCAGCAGGAGGGGCGTCCAGATCATGGCAGGGTTCACAGGATGGGTTCCACGACCTGGGCAGGTCGGACGGGAGGGAGACGCCAGAGCAGGAAGATCATGATGGCCATGGCGGGCAGGGCCGCGGCGGTCGTCATGAGGAAGAAGCCGGGCCAGCCGAGGGATTCCGCGAGCCAGCCGGAGGAGGCGCCGAGGGTGCGCAACGGCACTGCGGCGAGCGAGGAGAGCAGCGCGTATTGCGTGGCCGTGAAGGCGCGGCTGGTAAGGCCCGAGAGGTAAGTGACGAAGGCGGCGTCGGCCAAGCCATCGGTGAAGTTCTCGATGCCGACCTGGGCCCAGAGCATCGGCATGTCATGCCCCGCATGGGCGAGGGCGACATACATGAGGTTGGAGAGCATCTGGCCGAGGCCGGTGAAGACCAGCGCCTTTGCCGTGCCGAGCCGTGCCACCACCCAGCCGCCGACCAGCGCGCCGACCAGCGTGGCGAAGAGGCCGAAGACCGTGCCGACCGCCGCCACATCCTCCCGCGTGAAGCCGAGGGAGCGGTAGAAGGGGGTGGTCATCACTCCCGCCAGCGCCTCGCCGAGCTTGAAGAGGGCGACGAAGAGCAGGATCGCCAGCCAGTAGGGGCGGCGCATGAAATCGGCGAAGGGATGGACGACCGAGATCCGCAGGCGCTCGCCCCATGGCAGGGACGGGGTGGCGATGGCGGGCCGTTCACGGGAGGCAAGGGTGGCGGCCACGCCGATCAGCATCAGCGCGGCGGCATAGGCATAGGCGCCGCCCCAGCCCAGCGCGCCGACCAGCCACAGCGTGCCGCCGCCGCTGGCGAGCAGTGCCAGCCGGTAGCCCCAGACATAGTAGGCGAGGCCGTAGCCCTGTTCCTTCTCCTCCAGGATCTCGATGCGGTGGGCGTCCACCACGATGTCCTGGCTGGCCGAGAGGAAGGCGACGAATGCCGCCAGCGCCGCCGTGGTGGCCGGGCCGGTGGTGGGGTCGCTGAAGCCGGTGGCGAGGATGGCGAGGATCAGGAGGGGCTGGATCAGCAGCAGCCAGCCGCGGCGCCGGCCCAGGCGCGAGAGGAAGGGCGGCGCCACCGTGTCCAGCGCGGGGGACCAGAGGAATTTCAGCGAATAGGCCAGGCCGATCAGCGCGGTGAGGCCGATGCTGGAGAGCGACAGGCCGGATTCCGTGAACCACTGGCGCAGCACCTGCCCCGCCACCAGGGGCAGCGGGACACCGGCGGAGAAGCCGAGCGCAAGCAGGATCAGGAAGCGGCGTTCGCGGAGCAGGGCCATGGGGGAGGAACCTGCCACGCGCGGGGCCTGTGTGGGAGTGGGTGGCCCCCCTGACCTTGCCCCTGTCTTCGCTTCGTGGACTTTGATCGGGGGTTGGCGGAAGCCATGTCCGCCCTGCGATGGGCACCTCCCTGCTCCTTCTCGCGCTCCTGCTGCTGCCGGGCTGCGCCGCGCTCCTGGATGGCGAGGCGATCGGGCTGCTTCGTGCCATGCGGGGCGAGACGGTGGAGGCTGTGGCGCCCCGGCGGGAGCAGGGACGCGAGGCCGATCTATGGCGGCCCGGGGAGGGCGGGGCGCGCGCGGCGATCGTGCTTGCGCCCGGCTTTTCTGAGGCGGCGCGGGCGCTGCTCGACTGGCGCGATGGGAAGGACCCGTGCGGATAGGCTGGGCTTGGTCCGGCCTTACCTTCCGCGCCCGGTCTTTTCCTGCAGTTCGTCGATCCGCTTGGAGGCCTCAGCCTTGGTCAGGTTTTCATCGAAGGGCTCGCCGGCTTCCTCGGACAGGGTCTTGAGGTAGGAGGCCTGGGCGCCGGTGATGGGTTCGTCACCGGTGGTCCAGTTGTCCGGGTCCTTGACGGTGTTAGAGCCGGGCTCGGGGTCGGTCTTCGGATTGTGGTCGGGGGCCTTGTTGGCCATGCGGGCATCTCCCTCGGATACTGTTCCCTAAACGTTCATGGCTTCGGACAGTTGCCTCCGCCCGGGTCTGCGGCCAGAGCTTGGGCATCTGCGGGAGGAGCGGCGCATGAAGGTCAGGATGGGGGAGATCACGGGCGGCGAGGCGCGCGCGCTCTATGCCCGCAAGCCGGTGATCCTGCTGCCTCTAGGCAGCCATGAGGACCAGGGGCCGCATGCGCCGATGGGCGACTACCTGCTGGCGGAATTGATGGCGGAGCGGATCGCGCGGACGGCGACGGAGGCCGGGACGGAGACGGTGGTGGCGCCGGTGCTGCCTTTCGGAAAGGCGGATTTCTTCGGTTCCATGCCGGGCGGGATCGCGCTGTCCCATCAGGCCTTCAGCCTTGTGCTGACGGAGATGATCGAGGCGCTGCTGCGCCATGGGCTGGACCGGATCGTGGTGCTGAACGGCCATGGCGGGAATGCGCCCGTGATCCATGACGTGACGCAGCGCTTCATGCTGGCGGGAAAGGGGGTTTTTCCCTGCTTCTACCTCTGGAAGGTGGCGGGGGCGCTGCTGCCGGAGGTGATGGGCGCGGAACGCGCGCGGCGCGCGGCCGGGCATGGGGCCGACCCGCTGGCGAGCATCGCCCTGTATCTGACGCCGGAGCGGATGCGGCCGGATCTGGTGCCGGCACCCCGCGAGGAGACGCCGACCTGCCTGGGGCTGCCCTTCATGGGCTGGGGGGCGGTTTCCTTCGAGGGACATGAGGTGAACGTACCGGCAGAATACGACCTGCCCTCACCGGATGGGGTGGGGACGGGCGATCCGCGGCTTTCCAGTGCCGAAACGGGCAAGGTGCTGGTGGAACGGCTGGTGGAGATCGGCGCCGGCTTCGTGCGGCATTATGCGGGGCAGCGCGGAGGCTGACCGTCACCACTGCGGCAGGGGTGTCCTGATCCAGGCGAGGCCCGCCGAATCGGCCCCGGAGGGAAGCGGGGCCGCGGGCCGCTCCATCCAGGCGAGCATGTCATCGATGACCGTCTGCGCCTGGAGGTCGCGCAGTGGCATGTGGTGGATGCCGGTATAGTAGGCGATGCGCGCCCGCAGGCCCGATGGCAGGCGGTCCAGCAGGGCGCGGGTGGCCATGGGCGGGACGAGCTGGTCCCGCGCGCCATAGACCAGCAGCATCGGCGGCGTGCGCGCGCCCAGGCGCGGGGCGGCCGCCAGGGCGTCGTCCATCAGGTCCACTAGACCCTTGCCGGCATCCACGCGGGTTTCGCGGATGGTCAGCGGGTCCCGCGAGATGCGGTTCAGGGCGGTCATGTTGTCGGTGGGAATGATGCCCGGGGCACTGGAGGCGACGGCGACGCGCGGGACGGTGTGGGACAGGAAATCCAGCAGGCCGACCAGAAAGCCGGGCATGGTGGCGCGGCCCCAGACGGCGGGCGCCAGCAGGACATAGCCATCCGCCGGGGGCGGATTGCGGCGGGCGGCGGCCAGGAGCAGCACGGCGCCGCCCATGCTCTCGCCCAGCAGGAAGAGCGGGATGCCGGGATGCCGGGCCTTCACCAACCGGGCCGCGGTGATGGCATCGGCCGTGAGGGTTTCGGTGCCTGGCCAGACGCCACGATGCGGAGCCGCCCCGAAGCCTCGCTGGTCATAGGCGTAGAGGGCAATTCCGGCCTGGTTCAGCACCGGGGCCGGTTCGATCATGAAGTTGCGGCTGTCATTGAAGCCGTGGAGGCAGAGCATCGCCGCGCGGGGCGCGCCGGCCGGAAGCCAGGCCCGCAGGGGGAGACGGGCGCCGTCCTCCATCACCAGCGCGTCCCCGGCCAGGGCGGGTTCGCCAATGGGCGGGCCGGCGGGAATGAGCTGGGGCGTGCAGGCTGCCAAGGGCAGGGCGAGGAGGGCGCGGCGGGGGAGGCGCATGGGGGATTCATGTGGCCTTCCGGTGGCCGGCGTCCATCGGAGAAAGATGTGGTGTCGGGGGCTTCGCTTTGTTGGGCGCGGGGTGCGGATTTTACGTCGGGGAAGTGGTCGTGGGGTTCGGGATGCTGGGGGCATTTCGCTTTGCGCCCACCTCCGTCACTCAGATGGATCAGCAGCTTTCCGCAAAGCGGGCGTCAACCGCCGGCTGCCTTTGGGCTGCAGAAGCTGGAGCACAGAGATTCGGCACAGCCTGCTCAGAAGGAGGGACAGGGGCGGAGAATGAGCCGGTCGGCCCAAGATATGTCACAAGCCCTGCCAGTGGCTGCCAACTGTGCAGTGGCATAGCCGGAGGCTCGATGAAGCTGGCACGCGATGTGTCGGCGCCTAACCGCAAGGCGACAGCCGTCGCAGTGCTTGGATGTCAGCATCAACATCGTTCTTCCGGAGCGTAGCTGCTGACTTTGGATGATGCGCCACGCCCGATCAGACACTGATCCCATCCAGTGCGTTGGCTTACCATCGGCCCAAATCTCGGACCTTATGCTTTCAGCGGCTTGCGGGTCCCTTCAGTCCCGGAGGCGGCGTCGCCTCATCGACATCGGGATCGCGGCCCTGCGAACGATCCAGGAACCGCATGATGGGCGTGACGGTAAGCCCGTGCAGGAGGACGGACATCAGCACGATCAACCCTACAAGCCCCCAGAGCCTCTCGGCCCCAGCCAGTTCCATGTGGTTGAGGCCGTAGGCCAGGTAGTAGAACGAACCAACCCCGCGGATGCCGAAGAAGGCGAGCGTCAGTTTTTCAGTCCAGTCCGCCTTGAAGCCGATGAGGCCGATCAGGCCAGTCACCGGGCGAATGATCAGCAGGATCACGGCCGCAGCACCGGCATCGGGCCAGGTGACTGGCGCCAAGAGGCCCCGTGCCAGTGCGCCGCCAAAAAGCAGGAGCAGGACCATCATGGCAATGCGCTCGATCTGCTCGGTCATCTCATGCATCTGGACTTGGAAGTCGTGTTCCCGGTGCGTGCTGCGGAACGCAAGCGCCGTAACGAACACGGCGAGGAAGCCGTAGCAGTGAACGATCTCGGTCAACCCGTAGGAAACCAAGGTTGCGGAGAGTGCGATCAGCCCGTCACCCGTCTTCGCCAGCTTGGTATCGGCCGGTACGTGGAAGGTGAGCCAACCAAAGGCGCGGCCGATCAGCCATCCGGCTGCAACACCGCCGCCGATCTCCCACAGCACCCGGTAGGTGATCCAGTCGATAAACCAGGGTTCGCCGCTGCTGGCCGCGGCAGCGAGGGCAATGGCGAGGTGGACAAAGGGAAAGGCCAGGCCGTCGTTGAGCCCGGCTTCCGAGGTCAGGCCGAAACGTACCTCGTCCTCCTGTCCTGTCTTGGGCGGGCCGACCTGGACATCGGATGCGAGGACCGGGTCTGTCGGCGCGAGGCTGGCTGCCAGCAGGAGAGCTGCCACCCAGGGATATCCCAGTCCCCAGCCGAGGAGAAGCACGATGGCGCCTATGCCGAGTGGCATCGTCACGCCCAGCAGCCGCCAAGTCACGGCCCAGTGGTGCCAGTCGAAGATGCGGTCGAGCTTCAGGCCAGCACCCATGAGTGCGATGATCACCACCAACTCGGTGAACCGCTCGGTAACCTCCGGATAATCGAGCGGCAGCGGACTCAGTGTGACCTGTGGCAAGGAGAACAGAGCCGCACCGAGCGCGATGCAAACGATCGGCAGCGAGAGCGGCAGACGCTTGAGGACCAGGGGCAGCCAGGCAACCAGGGCGATGAGGACACCGAAGCCCGTGAAGGCGAGGATATAGGGCTCAGGGAGCCAGGTGCCGTTCGTCATGCGCCTTTAACGGGATGCACCGATCAACGTTCCGAAATGCGCACGATTGGGGTCGGTACGCTGCCCGTCTGGGTTGAAGCCGGACGGCCGCCTGGCGTTGATGTGGTACCAGCATCTCGGAACCGTGGGCTGCGAGTAGGTGGCACGCGAAGGTGTTGTTCATCATCGGTACGCGGAGCATGCGGTGCTGCAGAACGAGAACCTCGTGCTTGACATGCAGGTGCTCGGCAAGCCGTTCATGTTGGAAAAGCTCGCGGAGCGCATCAAGGCCGTCATCAACGCACCACCCAAAGCGTAGCCTCAGTGCCCGGAGAGGACGGGCCGCCCCCCGCTAGGCGCTAGCCCTTCCTCTCCGTCCACTTTGACGGGCCTTCGCCCGAAAAGCTGCTACTCCGCTTCCGGCCACATCCGGCCATCGAGCCTCATGACCGGAGGGACCTCCGCTCAGGGCTCGAATGGACAACGGATTTTCACGGGGCGCCCCGGCAGAAGACTGAGCCACGGCCTGTTCTATCCAGCTGCGCGAACTGACTTCCTAGTCGCCTGAGGTCGTGGACCTCGGGCGCACCACCAAAATACAGATCGCGGGGTCCGGGGAGCCCGCTGGCTCCCCGGCGGAGGGTCTGGGAGGCAGGGCCTCCCAGGGTCACCCGCGCTTCACCTGCTCGACCAGGGCGGCGACGTGTTCGGGCGGGGTGTCCGGCGTGATGCCGTGGCCGAGGTTGAAGATGAAGGGCCGTCCGCGCATCGCGTCCAGGATCTGGGCAGTCGCGGCGCGCAGGGCCTCGCCGCCGGCGACCAGGATCTTCGAGTCCAGGTTGCCTTGCAGGGTGACGTTGGAGGGGAGCGGGCCCTTCAGGTCCACGGTTTCGTCCAGGCCCACCGCGTTGACGCCCACGCGGGCGGTGTAGGCGGGGATGCCGGCGCCCGCCAGGCGGGGGAAGCCGATCAGCGGGTAGTCGGGCCCCAGGCGCACGCGGAGGCGGGCTGTGAGGGCTGCTGTGGGCTGGATGACCCAGCGTTCGAAGCCTTCGGGGGGCAGGAGGCCGGCCCAGGAGTCGAACAGCATCAGGGCTTCGGCGCCGGCTTCGGCCTGGGCGACGAGATAGGCTTCCGAGGCGTCCAGCAGCGTGGCGAAGAGGGTTTCGAGGAGGGCGGGGTTTTCCCCGGCCATGCGGCGCGTTTCGGGGAAGCCGTGGCCGCCACGGCCATCCACCATGTAGCAGGCGGTGGTCCAGGGGGCGCCGGCGAAGCCGATCAGGGCGGTGCCGGGATGGTCCTTCTCCAGCCCCGCGCGGATGCGGGCGACGGTTTCCATGATGGGGGCAGCGCGTTTCGCGGCGTCCTGCGGACGCAGGGCGGCGATCGCGGCGGCGTCGCGCACCGGTTCCAGGATGGGTCCGACACCGTCATCGCCGCCCTGCCCATAGCGAAGGGGCTGGCCCATGGCCCAGGGCAGCATGGGGAGATCGGTGAAGAGGATAGCCGCATCCATGGGGAAGCGGCGCAGGGGCTGGAAGGTGACCTCGGCCGATAGTTCGGGGTTCAGGCACAGCTCGAGGAAGCCGCCCGCCTTCTCCTTCGTGGCGCGGTACTCGGGCAGGTATCGCCCGGCCTGGCGCATCAGCCAGATGGGGGGCGGCCAGACAGCTTCGCCGGCCAGGGCTCTCAGGAAGGGCTTATCCACGCGGTCCATCGGGCCTCTTTCACTCTAATTAGGATTCTTAAGAAAGGAGGGGAGGTAGAGGGACCCTGTGAGTCCTGTGGACGCAATCGGCGTCCCCTGTCGTCCCGAGGGTTTTCCACAGGCTGGAGGGCTACGCGACTCGCTAATCGAATGCGAGTCGGCGACTCACCCCTCACGACTCAGAGTCAGGGCGGGAGATTCCATCCAGGGTGGCGTGAGTCGTGACTCACCGTCCCCGTGACTCATGGCGACCTCCGGAGGGGCGGATTCAATCCCCAGGACTCACGTCATGGGCGCGAGTCATACCCAGGGCATCCCCAGGCGCGGTGGCTTGGGCTAGGGTTCGGGCGATGCCACGCACCACGAACCTTCACCTTGTGTCCGACAGCACGGGGGAAACGCTGAACTCGATGGCCCGCGCGACCCTCGCGCGCTTCGAGGATCCGCATGTGATCCAGCACCGATGGTTCCTCGTGCGCTCGCGCTTCCAGCTGGAACAGGTGCTGGAGGGTATCCAGGCGGAGCCGGGGCCGGTGCTTTTCACCCTGGCCGACAAGTCCCTGCGGCACAGCCTGGAGGAGTTCTGCGGGCGGCTGGGGGTGACCAGCCTGTCGGTGCTCGACCAGACGCTCGACCTGCTCCAGGGCGCGATCGGCGAGGCGGCGCGGGAGAAGCGCGGTGCCCAGCATGTGCTGGATGCTGATTATTTCCGCCGGATCGATGCCATGCATTACGTGCTGGCGCATGATGACGGGCAGGGGACGGCCGGGATCGCCGAGGCGGATTGCTGCCTGGTGGGCGTTTCCCGCAGCAGCAAGACGCCGACCTGCTTCTACCTGGCCAATCGCGGCATCAAGGCCGCCAATGTGCCGATCGTGCCCGGCGCGTCGCTGCCGCAGGAACTGGATGACCCGCCCTGCCCGGTGATCGGGCTGACCATCGAGGTGAATGCGCTGCTGGAGATCCGCCGCCACCGGCTGAAGCTGATCGGCCAGGGCGGGGTGCGGCAGGACACGACGGAATATGTGGATCCGGACGCAGTGAAGGCGGAAATCCTCTCGGCGCGGCGGCTTTGCACCTCCCGTGGTTGGCCGGTGATCGACGTGACCCGGCGCAGCATCGAGGAGACGGCGGCGACGGTGCTGCAGCTGATGGAGGCCTGGCATGCGCGGTCGGCGCCGCCGGGGACGCCGCATGGGGCCAATCAGGGGCCGCCGGCGCGATAGGGAAAAGGGAAGAAGCCGGGGGAGGCACCCCCGGATCCCTTCTGTTTTTGACTGTCGAGGATGGGAATGAGGGGCTTTCAGGCGGAAGAGCCGGGTATCGTGCTGGCCAGCGCTTCAGCGGCACGGAAAGCGGTGCTGGAGGCGGCGGGGCTGCGCTTCGAGGCGATCGCGGCCGCGGTGGATGAAGGCGCGATCAAGGAAAGCGCCCGCGCCGAGGGGTATTCGGCGGCCGATGCGGCGATGATGCTGGCGGAGGCCAAGGCACGCCGGATCGCGGCGCGGCGGCCGGAGGCGCTGGTGATCGGCTGCGACCAGATGCTGGTGCTGGGGGATCGCTGGTTCGACAAGCCGGAAAGCGTCGAGGCCGCGCGCGGGCATCTGGAGGCGCTGCGCGGGCAGACGCATCAACTCGTCACCGCCGTGCTCTGCTGGCGGGGCGGGCAGCGCATCTGGCAGCATGTCGCGACGCCGCGGCTGACCATGCGCCCGGTCTCGGATGCCTTCATCGACGCCTATCTGGCGCTGGAAGGCGAGACGGTGACGTCCAGCGTCGGCGCCTACCGGCTGGAAGGGGCGGGCATCCATCTCTTCGACCGGGTGGAGGGCGAATACGCGGCTATCCTCGGCCTGCCACTGCTGCCGCTGCTGGGATTCCTGCGCCAGCATGGGGTGCTGATGGGGTGATCGCTGGCGGCCCCAGGGGCGCCGCCCCTGGAACCCCCCCGGGGAGCCGCCGGGCTCCCCGGACCCCGCGATCTGTTTTTGTTTGGAAGCGCGCCTGAGGTCCATGACCTCAGGCGACTGGCATGGCAGCCCGCGCGGCCAAGGTTGCTTGCCTGCGGCGCTACTGATCCCGTTGTTTCGCTGAAAACCTGACGAGGGGTCCGGGGTGGCCGCTGCCACCCCGGCGGAGGTCCGGAGGCAGAGCCTCCGGGGCCACCGCGGCTAGGGGCGGCCCCGATGCGTCATCAGGACAGCATCGTTCCTTCCGGCGCCCCGCCCTGCGCCTGCTGCTGGCCGCGGCGGGACTGCCACAGGGCCACGAAGTCGATCGGCGTCAGCGCCACCGGCATGAAGCCGCCGTCGCGGGTGACGTCGGAGAGGATGTTGCGCGCGAAGGGGAAGAGCAGGCGCGGGCACTCGACCAGCAGCACGGGCTCGAGCACGTCCGGCTGCACGTTCACGGTGAAGATGCCGCAATAGGCCAGCTCCACAATGAAGGCGGTCACGTTCTCCGTGGTCTTGGCCTCGCAGCGGATCTGCAGGGTGACTTCGAAGACGTTGCCGCCCTGCTGCAAGGCGCGGGCCTGGACATCAAGGGCCACGTCGATGCGGGGCTGCTCGCGCAGCGAGGTGTAGATCTCAGGCGCGCCCGGAACCTCGAAGGAGAGGTCCTTCACGTACTGAAGATTGACGATCAGCGGGCCCTGGGGCTGGCCATCCGGGGCGCCGGCAGGCGGCTGGTTCGGGAGGGGCGGCAGGTCGGACATGGTTTCTGGGGCCTTGTCTGGCAGTTCGCGGGGCGGGGTAGCACGCGGCGGGGCGGGATGTCAGGCGGGAGGCCGGCGGCCTAGCCGTGGTGCCAGGAGACGGTCTCGGGACCATCCTCGGTGGGGTCGATGCGGATCCACTGGCCGTTCATCAGGGATTGACCGGTCATGGCCAGGATGAAGCCCCAGTGGCAGACGACGACGGTATGGGTCCAGTCCGGGCGCTCGCGCATCTCGTGCCGGAAGTGCCGGGCACGGGTGATGACGGAATCGCCGGGCTCCTCCTCCTCGGGCCACCAGATGGCGTCGAGATGGGCGAAATCGTGCTCGGGCCAGGCCTCGGCGAGAATGTCGCGGTGGGAGCCGATGTCGCAGGCGAAGGCGAAGCGTTCTCTCACGAGAGGCTGGACATGGACGGGCAGGCCCAGGCGGCGGGCCAGGGGGGCCGCCGTTTGCAGGGCGCGTGTATAGGGGCTGGCGAGGATGCTGGTGACGCCTTCCCGCGCGAGGGCTTCGGCGGCCGCCTCCGCCTGCTCATGGCCGAGCGGGGTAAGCTTCGGATCCTCGATGCCTGGATCCTGGCGCGTGGCATTGAAGTGCAGGTTGAACTCGCTTTGGCCGTGTCGCAGCAGGATCATGGGCGGGTCCTCCGGTCTCGGCGGATGCAGGTAGCGGTCGAAGGCGGGTCACACAATGGATCGCGCTGTTGCGGCGGGGCCACCTCGCGCCTAACTGTTATGTCATGAGGAGATTATGATGCAGGGCGGCGGCTTCCCGATTGATCTGATCCTGTTCGGGATGGTGGCAGCCTTCCTGGTGCTGCGCCTGCGCAGCGTGCTGGGACGGCGAACCGGCTTCGAACGCCCACCGGGCGAGCGTGCGCCCGTTCCGGTGGCACCCGTGGGGACTGATGCCGTGCCGGCACCGGCGGTGCCGCATCGCGGCGTGCCCGATGCGCGGGGCCCGGTGGGGCAGGCGCTGGCGCGCATCCGTTCCGCCGATCCGAGCTTCGATCCGGCTGGCTTCCTGAATGGGGCCGAGGGCGCTTTCCGCATGATCGTGGAGGGCTTCGCCGCCGGTAACCGGCCGCTGTTGCGTGACCTGCTGTCCGACGAGACCTATGCGGGCTTCGAGGGCGCGATCAGCGAGCGCGAGGCCAAGGGCGAGGTGCAGCGGACCGAGATCCGCGAGATTCGCGAGGCGGTGATCGATGGCGCGGACCTGCGCGGCACCATCGCCGAGGTGACGGTGCGCTTCGTGTCCGATCAGGTGAACCTGACGACGGATGCGGCCGGCAAGCCCGTGGCCGGTGCCGATGCCGTGACCGAGCTGACCGATATCTGGACCTTCCAGCGGGATGTGCAGAACGCCGATCCCACCTGGAAGCTGGTGGGCACCCGTTCTGCGTAATCCTGCCGCTTGAAGGTTCCAGTGCAATCCATGGGGAGGGTTTGGAGGCGCGGCCTCCGGCTCTCCCTTTTTCTTTTGCTGCCCGGCTGCGACCTTCCGGGCTGGGACCGGGACCGCGTGTCCGAAGCTGTTCCGGCCTTCCAGGCGGGCTGCACCGCCATGAGGGACCCGGGGCCCCTTGCCGCGGCCTGCGCCGAGGCGGCCCGGCTGCCCGCCGGGGATGAGCGCGCCGCCCGGGCCTTCCTGGAAGCGCATTTCGAGCCCGCTTCCGCCGGGGAGGGCCTGATCACCGGCTATTACGAGCCGGTGCTGCGGATTTCGCCCGTGCGCGCGCCTGGCTTTACCGCCCCGTTGCTGGCGCCTGCCCCCGATGCGCCGGATATGGACCGGGCAGGGATCGAGGCCGCCGTGGCGCGGGGTGAATGGCCGGGCGAGATCCTGGCCTGGGCCGATCCGGTGGATGCCTTCTTCCTGCAGATCCAGGGTTCGGGGCGCGGGGTTTATCCGGACGGAACCGTGCGCCGGCTCGGCTATGCCGGGAAGAACCAGCACCCTTACGTGCCGATCGGGCGGCTGCTGATCGAGCGCGGGGCCATGGCGCGGGAGGATGTCTCCATGCAGTCCATCCGCGCCTGGCTGCAGGAGGCGCCGCCCGAGGAGGCGCGGGCGCTGATGCAGGGCAATCCGTCCTGGGTGTTCTTCGGCTGGAGGGATGACCTGCCCGCCGAGGGTGGGCCGGCGGGGACGCTGGGGGCGCCGCTCACGCCCGGGCGGTCGGTGGCGGTGGACCGGGCACATACGCCGCTGGGATCGCTTCTTTGGATCACGACGCGGCATCCCCTGAGCGGAGAGAAGCTGGAGCGGCTGGTGGTGGCCGGGGATACCGGGGGCGCGATCCGTGGGCCGGCCCGGGCGGACCTGTTCTGGGGCTGGGGGGATGAGGCCGGCGCCGCCGCCGGGCAGATGCGGGAGAAGGGGCGGGTCTGGGTGTTGAGACCGAAGGGGGGCTGACCAGGGGCGCTGCCCCTGGAACCCCGCCGGCCGAGATGGGCAAGAACAACGCCGTCGAAACCTTGCCTTCGCGCCAGTGCTTATTGAAGCCTCCATTGGCGTTCCCAACTGTACTTGCTTCGACGCCAATCAGGTCAGGTGGCGACAATGGCGAATGGATGGGCTCCGGACGGTGCGGTACAGGATCAGATCGACGACACCGTCACGGATGGGGTGTTGAGGGCGCGTGCCCACCTCCCCACGGGGGATGGAGGAACGCATTGCCTGGAGTGTGGCGACGAGATTCCGGCAGCGCGGCGCGCCGCGCTCCCCGGAGTGCGAACCTGCGTCACTTGCCAGTCGGCTCTTGATCGCCGCCCGGTGAACATTGGGTTCAACCGGAGAGGCAGCAAGGACAGTCAACTCAGGTAGCGCCTGGTGTTCGGCCGGCACCGAACGGCCTCTGGCCGGTCACGTCCGTTTCGATCTTCCCCTGCTGTAAGCAGCCACGTCGCTTCCGGATGGGCGACGGGTGAGGGAGCGGTCCGGGATCTCCCTAGACCCCTTCCAACAGCCTGATCTTCAGGTCACGGAACATGCGCCGGGCGCGTGAGGTCCTCTGCTCCTCCAGCATTGATTCCAGCGCCTGCCCCAATGTCCGGAGGCGGGCATCGCCAAGCCGCTGTGCCTCCCGGAACATCGATCGTTCCTCCGAACCGGCATGATGATCCATGGCGGCATGGAGCGCCTGCAGGTGCTCCTCGAATTCCGGGCTTGCCGTATTCAGCTTCAAGGTCATCGCCAGCAGGTCGGATAGCTGGCGATGCTCAGAATGGGCGATCGGCACATCCTCGCTGATGGGCTGGACCGCGGGATAGAAGATGTGGTCCTCGATATACTCGTGGATTTCCAGCTCGGAGGCGAGAATCCGCATCAGGTCACGGCGCTGTGGATCATCGCGGGGCGTCTTCTTGATCGCCTCGAAGAGGCGCCGGATCAGCTCATGGTGCTCGAACAGGACTTCATCGGCTTTCCTGCCCCCGAGGGAGACGGCGGCCTCCGGCTGCAGCGCCATTGACGGTTGCCTGGCCGCATCCGCGGCGGTGACGACCTCGTCGCCGGGCTCCTGTTCCCGTCTGATCTCCACCATGCCCTTCGTGACCCGGACCTCGTAGCGCGGCTGCGGGCAGGTTGAAGGCCCGCTGGTGGGCCATCCGCTTTTCAGGTCGTAGCTGGACCCGTGCCAGGGGCAGACCAGCGCGCCCTTCAAAACCCAGCCCTGGTCCAGCGGCCCACCCATGTGGGAACATCGCGCGCCCATGGCATGGACGCGTCCCTGATGCCTGACTAGGACCACGCCGATCTTCTGCCGGGTGTTCTCGTCCCAGACCTCAACGCGCCGCGGCCGGTCCTCCTCCAGTTCCATGACGGGCAGAACCGCCTGGAAATCGCGAGGTTCCGGGCTGCGGTCGGCATGGTCCACGCCAATCTGGCGGCGATACACCATGTGCCCGCCGAGATAGCCCCCTACGAACAGGCAGGCCCAGCCGGCGGCGCTGGCCAGCCTGCCGCGGCGGATGTCGCCGCCTCCACGAAGCGCGATGGAGAGCAGGTTGAGCCCGAGGGCGGTGCTGTTGACGAGTGCATGAGCCGTGCCGATCCGGCGGTCGCGCCCGTTGGTGTGCTGCCAGTCCGCCATTCCCGCCGCTGCCGCCGCGACGGCACCGGCTGCGCCTGCCTTCAGGGCCATGTCGGCGCCGCGTTCCATGCCCCTGGACCGGACGCCAAGCATCGCCAGGAGATCCAGCCCGAAGGCGAGAGTCCAGGCACCGATCGGGAGGGTCACGAGCATCGGATGAAGGGGGTGGCCGTACCAGGTCCCATGGAGCGCGTTGCCAACCTTCTCGGCCGGAGATCCCGCGATCTGAGCGGGACGCGCGATGGCGGTGTCGGCGGCGTAGCCCGGCCGGTCGAGTGATGAAGCTTTTTCAACCCGGCCAATGAGCGCATTGGCGATCCTGGCGAATCCCGGTCGTCTCATGGCGTGCTCCCCGGAGCGCGGTCTGTTGCGGCCAAGCAAACATCCCTGCTCAACGCGGGCATGCTTCCAAAGGTTTGTGCGGGTGCCCTTTGATAAGCGGGCCGCCCCGGAAGCGCGGCTGGCCCTGCCCCTTGGTGGAGCGATACGCCCGGCGGGTTGATCCAACCCAGGTCGCTGATACCGCAGCCAGATTCCGGAAAGCGGTGGATGCTGCCGCCCCATGGCGAAGATCCGGTGCGCGATCCGGGTGACCGCCGTTACCCCGGCGGTAGAGCCTCCGCGGGAGCCTCAGAGCCCTTCCGGCGCCTCTCCGATCGGCGCCACATCCGCGGTCATTCCCGCCAGCACCTCGGTCACGTGGCGTACATGCACCTCGCTGCCTTCGCGCTTCAGGCGGCCGGCCATGTTCAGCAGGCAGCCCATGTCGCCGGCGAGCAGCGTGTCCGCCCCGGTGGCGCGGATATCGGCGACCTTGTCGGACACCATGCGCGTCGAGATATCCGGGTACTTCACGCAGAAGGTGCCGCCGAAGCCGCAGCACAGTTCCGGTTCCGCCAGTTCCTTGAGCGTCAGGCCGGGGACCTTCGCCAGCAGCCGGCGGGGCTGAGCCTTCACGCCCATCTCCCGCAGGCCCGAGCAGGAATCGTGATAGGCGGCCACGCCGTCATAGGGTGCCCGTGCCGTGTCCAGGCCCATGATATCGGCCAGGAAGGCGGTGAGCTCATGTGTCCGGGATGCCAGCGCCTCGGCGCGGCCGCGGTAATCGGGATCGTCCTCGAACAGGCTGGGATAGTGATGCGCGATCATCCCGGCGCAGGAGCCGGAGGGCGCCACCACGAAATCATAGCCGATGAAGGCATCGATCACCGGCCGGGCCAGGTCCTTCGCCGTCGCCCGGTCCCCGGTGTTGTAGGCGGGCTGGCCGCAGCAGGTCTGGAGGGAGGGCACCTCCACCTGGCAGCCCGCCTCCTCCAGCAGCCTGATCGCCGCGAAGCCGACCGTCGGGCGGTACAGGTCCACAAGGCAGGTGACGAAAAGCGCCACGCGGGGCTTGGGCTTGGGCTCTGACATCGTGGGGAGAATACGCCTCGCGGGGGAGGGGCGCTATCCGCCGGATAGGGCGGATGGCGCCTCCCTGCCTGTCACTTCTCGCAGCGGATGAACACCGTGGACCGCGCCGCGATCTCCCCCACATCCGCCGCGCTGCGATCCTGGCCGTTGCTGCGCCCGGGCGTCGGCGTCACCCCCGCCACCTGCAGGAAGGCCGCCGCGCGTTCGCCCTTCACCGCGAAGTTGATGTTCTGCGCGATATCCCCTGTGCGCCCCGCCACGGCCTGGGCATTCAGCTTGGAGACGACCACGCCCACCACATTTCCCTGCATGTCCAGCAGCGGCCCGCCCGAATTGCCCGGCTGCACGGGCGCGCTGATCTGGAACTGGTCCTGGTTGTCGCGCAGCCCGGCCATCCCGTTGATCTCGCCGCGGGTCAGCTTGGCATCCGAGGAGAGCAGCCCGCTCAGCGGGTAGCCATAGGCCACGACGCCCTCACCGCGCCGCACCGGCGGGTCCTGGCGGAAGGGCAGGACCGGCCCGTTCAGCCCCGGCACGGCCAGCACGGCCAGGTCCAGCTTGGCATCGGTGCGGGCGGGCGGCACGGCGGCGTGGTTGCGGCCATCGGGCGCGCGCACCAGCACGCGGTTGCAGCCCTCGACCACATGACGGTTGGTCAGCACCCGCTCCCCGGCCACGAGGAAGCCGGTGCCCGTGGCCGCGCGGGCGCCGGGGCGGGGCAGGGCCTGGGGCGGCGTCGGCGCGTTGGGGGAGGGCTGCCCGCCCGCGCCAGGGGCAGCGATGGCGGCGGCATCCAGCGACACGTCGCGCTGCGCGCAGACGTCCTGCCCACGGGCCACCGCTTCCCGGCCATCGGCCAGCACCAGCTTCACGTCGAAGCGGCAGCCCGCCTGGGCATTGGGCCGTAGCCGATAGGCACGGCCATCATCGAGATTGCGCGGCAGCAGGTTGCTACCCCAATCCGGGCGGCCGCTTCGCACGGCGAAGAGCGCGGTCGCTGCCTGCCCGGTGCGGTTCAGCACCCGGAAGCCTTCCTCGGCCTGCGCCGCCGTGGGCGGGGAGGGCGACTGGGCCAGGGCCGGAATCGGGAGGGAGAGGAGGAGGGTCGTCGCGAGGAGGGCGGTGCGCATGGTCGCGAGGATGTGTGGAAAGCGCTGCTCCTCGTCAATCCGGCCGATCCGGAACGATCACCCCGCGACCGCCGGAACACAGTTCAGCCCCAGACGCAATTTCGCCGTGCAAGTCATGGAAAACCCCCGGTGACGAGCACCGCATGCCGCCCTAGAAGAGCCTCCGCCCCGCCCGCGGACCGGAGATACGGGGCCTATCCAAGGACGAACCAGTGACCAAGACGATCCTCAAGGCCGCGCTGTTGCCGTCGCTGGCGATGTTGGCGGCCTGCTCCGCCACGCCATCGAGCCCCACTGTTGCTCCTCTGCCGGAGGAAGCCTTCCGCCCTGTCTGCCAGGAGCGGTTCCCGCAGGGCACGCCTTTTGCCATCAACAAGTGCATGTACGACGAGCTGGACAAGTCCCGCGGCATCACCCCGGCCAGCGCCGCCACGGCGCCCGCGCCCGAGCCCGCGCCGGCTCCCGCCCGTTCGCCGGCGCGCCGCAGCCGCTGAGGCCATCCGGCTGGATCATCCGCCCTGTTCGCGTCATGCGGGCGGGGCGGCTTGTTTTCAGGAGCTGCCGCGGTCCTGGGCCAGGCGGCCTGCCACATAGGTGGGGCACGCCACCCGCTCACCGCTCACCGCCATCCGCCTGACCTATCGCCCGGCGCCCAGCCTGGGCAGCGCCGTTCCGGCGCCATGTCGCTGCCGAGCCCGACACGGATACCCGCCGCCTTCACGTCGTGCAGCCGGAACAGCCTGCTGCCGAGGAACAGGCTGGAACCCGGGCAATGCGCCCCGCCGCCGCACCCTATCCGGTGAAGAACGCTTGCGGGCGGAACGGGCCCGTGGCCTGCTGCGGTAAAATCGGGATGGAAACGACCATGCGACGCCGCCACCTCCTGCCGCTTTTCGCGGCGCCGGCTGTCATCACCCGCGCCTCGGCCCAGGGCCGCCCGATCACCCTCGTCGTGCCCTATGCGGCGGGCGGCGGCACGGACATCGTGGGGCGGGAGTTCGCGCCCCTGTTCATGGAGGCGCTTGGCCAGAACGTGGTCATCGAGAACCGCGGCGGTGCGGCGGGCCATGTCGGCGCCGTCTCCGTCTCCCGCGCCCGGCCGGACGGCACCACCCTGCTCTTCGCGGTCTCCACCAACATCGTGGTGAACCCGCATCTGCAGCGGAACGACCGGGTGGATCTCTCCACCACCCTTGCCCCGGTCGCGAAGGCCAGCTCCTACCAATATGTCCTGGTCATCGATCCGCGCGTGCAGGCCACCACCCTGCGGGAGCTGATCGTCGCGGGGAAGGCGCCGGGCGCCCGCTTCACCTATTCCTCGGCAGGCGTCGGCTCGAACAACCATCTGGCGGGGCTGCTCTTCTCCGAGGCCGCCGGGGTCGAGATGGAGCACATCTCCTATCGCGGCACCGCGCCCGCACTGCAGGACGTGGTCGGCGGCCGCGTCACCATGAACTTCTCCTCGCCCCCGCCCGCCGTGCCCCTGGCGCGCGACGGCCGGCTTCGCGCCATTGCCGTGACAGGTGAGCGCCGCCTGCCTTCCCTGCCGGATGTACCGACCCTGTCCGAAGCGGGCTTGCCCGGCATCGTCATCCTTGGCTGGCACGGCATCTTCGCCCCCGCCGGCGTGCCGGAGGCCGAGATGGACCGGCTGGAGGCCGCCGCCAACAAGGCCATCCGCGATCCGCGTTTCGCCCGCAGCCTGGAGCGGGACGGGCTTGAGCTTGCGGCCGAGCGTCCCCGCGCCGAGTTCGCGCGCGAGATCAAGGAGGAATACGCCTTCTGGGGCCGCAAGGCGCGGGAGTTGGACCTGAAGGCGGAGTGAACGGCCGTTTGGCGGGGGAACGGGAACCCTGAATGAAGAAAGGGGGCCGTGAGGCCCCCTTTCGCATGTCACGCCGGATTGGCGGTTCAGGCGGCGGCCTTGATCGCCGCCTTCTTCACCTCATCGCTCACCGTGCCGGCGAAGGACTCGAAGTTCTTCTCGAAACGGGACTGCAGGTTCTTGGCGGTCGTGTCATAGGCCGACTTGTCGGCCCAGCTGTCGCGCGGGTTCAGCACCTCGGCCGGCACGCCGTCCACCGCCTTCGGAATGGAGAGGCCGAAGAAGGGCTCCTGCACGAACTCGGCCTTGGTCAGGGAGCCGTCCAGCGCGGCGCGCAGCAGGGCGCGGGTGTGCTGGATGCTCATGCGCTTGCCTGTGCCATAGGCGCCGCCGGTCCAGCCGGTGTTCACCAGCCACACCTGGGCGCCATGCTTCTCGATCAGCTCGGCCAGCATCTTGCCGTACACCTCGGGGTGGCGCGGCAGGAAGGGGGCGCCGAAGCAGGTGGAGAAGGTCGCCTGCGGCTCCTTGCCCAGGCCCTTCTCGGTGCCCGCCACCTTGGCGGTGTAGCCGGACATGAAGTGGTACATGGCCTGCGCGGGCGTCAGCTTGCTGATCGGCGGCAGCACGCCGAAGGCATCGGCCGTCAGCATCACCACGTTCTTCGGCAGGCCGCCCATGCCGCCCGGCTGCGTGTTCGGGATGAACTCGATCGGGTAGCAGGCGCGGGTGTTCTCGGTCAGCGAGCCGTCGTTGAGGTCGAGATTGCCGCGCTCATCGGCCACCACGTTCTCGAGCACCGCGCCGAAGCGGTGGGCGGCGTCCCAGATCTGCGGCTCGGCCTCACGCGAGAGCTTGATGACCTTGGCGTAGCAGCCGCCCTCGAAGTTGAAGACGCCCTTGTCGGACCAGCCATGCTCGTCATCGCCGATCAGCGCGCGCTCGGGGTCGGAGGAGAGCGTGGTCTTGCCCGTGCCGGACAGGCCGAAGAACAGCGCCGTGTCACCCGCCTTGCCGACATTGGCCGAGCAGTGCATCGGCAGCACGCCCTTGGCCGGCAGCAGCCAGTTCATGACGGTGAAGATGCTCTTCTTGATCTCGCCCGCGTAGGAGGTGCCGGCGATCGCGATCACCTTCTTGGCGAAGGAGAGGGCGATCATCGTGGTGCTGCCCTCACGCCCGCCATCGGTGGCGGGGTTCGCCTCCAGCTCAGGGGCGTGCAGGATCACGTAGTCCGGCTCGAAGGAAGCGAGTTCCTCCACCGGCGGGCGGATGAACATGTTGCGCGCGAACATCGCGTGCCAGGCGTTCGGCGTGACGAGGCGCACCTTGATGCGGTGCTCCGGATCGGCGCCCGCGTAGAGGTCCTGCGTGAACAGCTCTTCCCGCTTGCCAAGATGGTCACGCACGCGCGCCGTGAAGGTATCGAACTTCGCCGGGTCGAGCTTCTGGTTGACCTTACCCCACCAGATCTCCTTCGAGACCTCGGGGTCGTCGGCCACGAACTTGTCCTGCACGGATCGGCCGGTGTGCTGGCCCGTCACTGCGATGAACGCGCCATCAGCCGAGAGACGTCCTTCGCCGCGCAGCAGGGCATGGGTGGTCAGCCCGGGGGCGGTGAGGTTGGCATGAACTGTCTTCGGTGCGGACACGCCGGTGCCGGTCAGGGCGCGGGCGGTGCTGAGTTCGATCATGAGTCGGCAAATGCCTCCGGCTGGCACATGCCCCTGGGCGTCAGGGGCCGGGCTTAATTATGCCCTTCAGATATCACCACCGGCTGGGGCGAAAATACGTCAAACTTCGCTATTTGAACAAGTAACTGGACCGTTACTTAAGTCATCGCGGGAGGAGGGCGTGTTGCAGTGCACTTAGTAAATCGGTCCTATCCGGAACGATCCCGGGGAAACCGAGGAACAGGACCCGCCCGGCTTCCTCATCCACCAGATCGAAACCATCGGGCGAAAGGCTGGCCGCGCGCCATGTGCCATCTCTGCCTCCCAGGCCGCGCGCGGCGGCGGCAAGACGCTCCGGCATGCCGTTCAGCATGGCCAGGGCCTCCGCCTCCACTTCCTCCAGCGCCGCGACCATCGCTGGATCTGGCGCCAGATCCGCCGCGCGCAGCCGGTTCGCCCGGCCGAAGCCCAGCACCATCAGCCCGCCTTGCGGCACGATCCGCCAGAGTCCGAAATCCGTGAACCCGGCATACATCGCCGCATAGGGATGCCGGGCCAGCCAGCGTGCCTTCAGCCTGTCATCCTCGATGCGCTCCGCCACCCGGTCACGCTCACCCGGGGCGCCGTCTGCGGGTTGGGTCCATCCGCCGCCCCCTGGAACAGAAGCCCGCAGCGCGGATTGCGCGAAAGCTGGCGCGTATGCTCCGACAGCGTCGAGATCCACAGCAGCACCGCCCCATCCGCCGCCACCGCCGGGGTGACGAGCGAAACGAAAGGCTGGCCTTTTTCCCCGGCCGTCGCCAGGCTGGCCGAGGCCGCGGCCCGCATGATACGCCGGGCCATAAATCCCTGATCGGCCGCAGCCGCCCGCCCGGTTCCGGTTCGGCCGCTCGCCTCTCCCCCCTGTTCTTCCGGCATGGCATCCTCCCGCCACAATCTGGCCCGATGCTATAGCCCTGGGTCCTGTCCAGTAGTCCACCCGGACCAAGCTTTGAGGACGCCGATGCCGCACACCATCGCCCTGGTGGATGACGACCGTAACATTCTTACTTCCGTCTCCATGACATTGGAGCAGGAAGGCTTCACCGTCCGCACCTATACCGATGGCGAAAGCGCCCTGCAGGGCCTGCTCGCCCGGCCGGTGGATCTGGCGGTGCTGGACATCAAGATGCCGCGCATGGATGGCATGGAGCTCCTCCAGCGCCTCCGCCAGCGCAGCGGGATGCCGGTGATCTTCCTGACCTCCAAGGATGACGAGCTGGACGAGTTGATGGGCCTGCGCCTTGGCGCGGACGACTACATCACCAAGCCCTTCTCCCAGCGCCTTCTGCTGGAGCGCATCCGCACCCTGTTGCGCCGCAACGAGGCCAGCCGCGCCGAAGGCTCCGGCACCCCGCAGGGCGGCGTCATCGCCCGCGGCGACTTGGTGCTGGACGAGACCAAGCACACCTGCACCTGGAAGGGTAAGCCGGTGCAGCTGACCGTCACCGAATTCCTGCTGGTGAAGGCGCTGGCCGTCCGCCCCGGCATGGTGAAGAACCGCGACCAGCTGATCGATGCTGCCTATGGCGAGAACATCTATGTGGATGACCGCACCATCGACAGCCATGTGAAGCGCGTCCGCAAGAAGTTCCGCGCGGTGGATGACAGCTTCGGGCAGATCGAGACGCTCTACGGGATCGGATACCGGTACAAGGAGGCGTAGCGGCTGCTGCCCCCGGAGGCTCTGCCTCCGGACCTCCGCCGGGGTGGCAGCGGCCACCCCGGACCCCGCGTTTGGTTTCCAGGGAAGCAACAGGATCAGGCAGCGCCGCAGGCAAAAAACCTGGGCCGCGCGGCCGCCATGTCAGTCGCCTGAGGTCATGGACCTCAGGCGCGCTTCCAGACAAACAGATCGCGGGGTCCGGGGAGCCCGGCGGCTCCCCGGCGGGGTTCCAGGGGCAGCGCCCCTGGGGCCGCCGCCATGACATCGCCACCCCATGGGCTCACCGTCGGCCCGATATCGTCCTATGGTGGTTCCCATGCCGGATGCCAGCGGCCCTGTTGCGACCGATCTTCCCCCGGCCGTTCCCCTGGAACGGCGCGGCACGAACCGGCGCGTCTCGACGCTCCTGCGCCGTATCCTGCTGGTCAACATGCTGCCGCCCTTCCTGCTGGGCGCCACGCTGCTCTATCTGGACCAGTATCAGAACGGGCTCCTGGCCGCCGAGGTCCAGGGCCTTCGCACCCAGGCCCGCATCTATGCCAACGGCATCGCGGAAGCCGGCGTCCGCATCCAGGACGACCGCGCTACCCTGCTGCCCGAGGTTGCCCGGCCCCTGCTGCGCCGCCTGACCGAGCCCAGCCCCGGCACCCAGGCCAAGCTCTTCGACAATAACGGCCTGCTGGTGGCCGACAGCCGTGTGCGGGAGGGCCCCGGCGGCGCCATCGTCACCGAGCCCCTGCAGCCCCCGGAGCAGCCCGGCCCCATGGCCAGCCTGCTCAGCCGCGCCTATGAGATGGTGCTAGAATGGTTCCCGCGCCCCCGCGTTCACGGCCCCGCCGTGGTGGTGGACGAGACGCCCGGCGCCGCTTCCTTCGACTGGCAGCCCGATCTGGGCCCGGATCGGCGGGAGGAGTTGCGCCTCGCCCTGGAAGGCGGCGTGAACCCCTATGTCCGCCGCACCTCGGATGGGCGTCTTCTCGTTTCGGTGGCCGAACCGGCCCGCCGCGCCAATCAGCCCGTCGGCATCGTCCTCCTCACGCGTGAGGCGCGGGAGGTGGACCAGCGGGTGATGGAGATCCGCGGCTCCGTCCTCGTGCTCTTCGCCATGGCGCTGGTCCTGACCGTGGCGCTCTCGATCTATCTGGCGCGCACCCTTGCCTCGCCGATGCTGGAACTCGCGGCCTCCGCCGCCTCGATGCGCGCGGGCAAGGGCCGCGGCGGCTCGGTGCCCGCGCCGCTGATGGAGCGCCAGGACGAGATCGGCATCCTCGCCCGCGCGCTGCAGAGCGGCACCAATGCCCTTTGGGCACGGGTGGACGCGAATGAGCGCTTCGCCGCCGATGTCGCTCATGAGCTCCGCAACCCGCTCACCTCGGTGCGCTCGGCCATCGAGACCCTGCGCCGCGTCGAGAACCCCGAGCAGCAGAAGCGGCTCCTCGCCATCATCGCCGAGGATGCGGTCCGCATGGACCGGCTGATCGGCGACATTTCTGACAGTTCCCGCGTGGATGCCGAGCTGTCCCGCTCGGTCGCCGAGCCGGTGGACGTGGCCCCCATCCTTTCCACCCTGGTCGAGCTGCACGGCGCCACGCGCGGCGAGAACGATCCGGTCATGGAGATCGACGCGCCCGCCAAGCTCGTCGTCCGCGGTGTGGAGGGCCGGCTCGTGCAGGTGTTCCGCAACCTGCTCGGCAACGCCGTCTCCTTCTCGCCGTCCAATGGCGTGGTCCGCGTCCGCGCCCGCCTTACCGGCGCCATGGCGGAAATCTCCGTCGAGGACGAAGGCCCCGGCATTCCCGAAGCCAAGCTCGAAGGCATCTTCGACCGCTTCTATACCGAGCGGCCCAGCGGCGAGCGTTTCGGCCAGCACTCGGGCCTTGGCCTTTCGATCTCCCGCCAGATCGTCGAGGGGCTCGGCGGCCGCATCATGGCCGAGAACCGCCGCAACGCCGATGGCAGCATCGCCGGCGCCCGTTTCGTGGTGCGCCTGCCGGTGACCTGAGGCGCGACCTGAGCCGCCCTGCTCTAGCCGCTATACGCCCCTGCGGGCACAATCCCCGCAAGCGCCCGCCGCGTGCAGGATGGGGCGGGCGGAAGGGTGGAAGCGGACATTGAATTTGCCTTTGTGGGTCAGCGCCCTGGTCGCGACCCTGATCGTACAGACCGTCAGTGCCTTCGCTTCCATGGCCGTTCCACTGCTGGGTCCACCCCTGATGGCGCGCGCCGGGCTGCCGCTGGAGAGCATCGGCCTCGTTTCCGCCATGACATCGGTCGGCATCTGCTGGTGCCTGGCCTGTGGCGGGCCGATGCTGGGCCATCACGGGGCGGTCCGCACGCTGCAGATCGGCCTGGCCTGCACGGCGGCCGGGCTTCTCGTGCTGTCTCAGCCGCTGGGGGTGCTCGGCCTGCTGGGTGCGCTGGCGATCGGTTTCGGCGTCGGCCCCAATACGCCGGCGGGCAGCCAGATCCTGATGCGCGCCGCGCCGCCGCGGCATCGTACGCTGATCTTCTCCATCAAGCAGGCCGGCGTTCCCCTGGGCGGTGCCCTGGCCGGGCTGATCGTGGCGCCGCTGGTGCTGGCGCAGGGGCTGACGGTCACGCTCTGGACCATCATCGCCGTGATGCTGGTCACCATCCTGGTGGTGCAGCCCTTCCGGCGCCCGCTGGATGGGCAGAGGGGGGAGGGCCATCCGGGCTGGGCGCGTGCGCTGCTTTCCCCGGCGGTCCTGGTGCGCTCCGTTCGTCACCTGGGCGCGCATCCCTCCCTGCCGCTGCTGACGGGCCTCGGCGCCTCCTTCTCGATGATGCAGTCCTGCCTGATGGCCTTCACCGCCACCTATGTGGTCACGCGCCATGATGCCTCCCTGGCCGAGGCCGGGCGGATCGTCGCGGTGATGCAGGGTGCGAGCATGCTGGGGCGCGTGGCGCTGGGCTGGGTGGCGGACCGCATCGGCCATGCCCTGCGGCATCTCGCCGTGCAGGCCGTGGTGTCGGCCCTGGCGGTGGGGCTGCTGGTCCTGGCCGGCGACCAGGGCTCCTGGGCGCTTTACAGTTGCGCGGCGCTCGCGGGCTTTACCGCCATTGGCTGGAACGGCGTGCACATGGCGGAACTGGCGCGCGTGGCGCCGCCGCATCTGGTCAGCGACGTCACCTCCGCCGCCAGCCTTTTCGGTTTCGTGGGATCGATCTGCGGGCCGCTGGCCTTCACCCTGCTGGTGACCTGGAGCGGCAGCTATGGGCTGGCCTTCCTTCTGGTGGCGGGCCAGCTGGCGGGTTTCGGGATGGCCAGCGCGGTGTTCCTGCGGCGCTGAGCGCGGGGCGGGCCCTTCCGGAGCCCGCCGGGCAGCCTCAGTCCACCCGCGCACCGGAGGCTTTCACGATGGCCGGCCAGCGCGCCGCCTCGGCGCGGACGAGGCTGGTGAATTCCTCCCGGCTGCCCGAGGCCAGCTCGAAGCCCTGGGCCGTCAGGTTGTCGCTTACCTCCGGCCTGGCGAAGGCGGTGCGGATTTCCGCGTGCAGCCTGTCCAGGATCGGCTCCGGCGTGCCGGCGGGGGCCAGCAGGCCCTGCCAGGTCACCACCTCGAAGCCCGGGAAGCCGCTTTCGGCCACGGTGGGCACCTCCGGCAGGGCCGGGCTGCGCTTCAGGCCGGTCACGGCCAGGGCGCGGATGCGGCCCTCGCGGATATGCTCGATGGCGGCGGGCAGGGTGACCAGCAGGCTGTCGATATGCCCGGCCACCAGGTCCACCACGGCGGGGCCGCCGCCGCGATAGGGCACATGGGTCGTGTTGAAGCCCAGGGTCTGGCCCAGCAGGATGCCGCCCAGATGGCCGATGCTGCCATTCCCCTGGCTGGCGAGGGTGAGCGAGCCCCCCAGCTCCTGCGCCAGGCGGCGGTATTCGGCCAGGCTCCTCGCCTCCAGCCCGTTCTTCACCACCAGCACCTGCGGCGCCCGCACCAGCTCCGCGATGGCCGCGAAGTCGCGCACGGGATCGAAGCCGATCCGGGAATAGAGCGACGGGTTGATGGTCAGCGGGTCGGAGCCGACCAGCAGGGTCAGCCCATCCGGCTTGGCCCGTGCCACGAGGTCGAAGGCGATGTTGCTGCCGGCGCCCGTATGGTTCTCCACCACGACCGACTGCCCCAGCGGCGCGGTCAGCGCCCGCGCGGCGGTGCGGCCGAGGATGTCGAGGCTGCCGCCCGGGGCCACGGGCACGATCATGCGCACGGGCTTATCGGGCCAGGCGGCCTGGGATTGCGATTGCGCCCAGGCGGGGCGGGCGCTCGCCGGGATGGCGCCGAGCGCCGGCAGGGCCGCCGCGAGGGCGAGGAGGCGGCGGCGGGGGAGGTTACGCATGGCGGAAATCCGGCCCAACATCGGAATGGAGTTGGATTTTCTCCGCCACCCTGATTATCACCGCAACACAAAGATTTTACGGCTATATTTTCGCTTTGGAAGAGATGGATTTTGCCCATGGCCACCCAGCCAGAGTTGGACCTGACCGATCGCGAGATCCTCCGCCTAATCCAGCGCGATGCCACCCTTTCCCTGGCCGCCATCGCGGCCGAGGTCGGTCTCACCCCCACCCCCTGCTGGAAGCGCATCCGGCGGCTGGAGAAGGCCGGCATCATCGCCGGGCGCGTCGCCCTGCTGGACCCGGCGAAGGTCGGGCTGCCACTTTCCGTCTTCGTGGCGCTGGAGATCGGGGACCACTCCGCCGCCTGGATCGACACCTTCGCGCAGGCCGTCTCCACCATGCCCGAGGTGCTGGAATGCTGGCGGATGGGGGGTGACGTGGACTACCTCCTCCGCGTCGTGGTGGAGGACATGCCCGCCTATGACGCCTTCTACCGCCGCCTCACCGCCGCCGTCCCTGGGCTGCGCAACGTCACCAGCCGTTTCGCCATGGAGCGGGTGAAGGGCACCACGGCCCTGCCGATTTGAACCATTGCGGCCGAATCAGCGCATTTCCCCGAGTTGATGCCCCAATCCCACTGCCGCATAACCCCCAGCGTGACACGCGCAGCCCCCAACCCCGTCCTGATCGCCCCCTCGCTCCTGGCCGCCGATTTCACGCGGCTGGCCGAGGAGGTCGCCGCCATTGAGGCCGCTGGCGCCGACTGGCTCCACCTCGACATCATGGATGGCCATTTCGTCCCGAACATCTCCTTCGGCCCGGCCATCGTGAAGGCGCTGCGCCCGAAGAGCCGCATGCCCTTCGACGTGCACCTGATGATCGCACCGGCCGATCCCTATCTGGCCGCCTTCGCCGAGGCCGGCGCCGACCTGATCTCCCTTCATCCCGAGGCCGGCCCGCATCTCCATCGCTCGCTCCAGACCATCCGCGCCCTGGGCAAGAAGGCCGGCGTGGTGCTCAATCCCGCCACCCCGGTGGAGAGTGTCGCGCATGTGCTGGACCTCGTGGACCTGATCCTGGTGATGACGGTGAACCCTGGCTTCGGTGGCCAGTCCTTCCTGGACAGCCAGCTTTCGAAGATGGCGGCGCTTCGCCGCATGATCGACGCCAGCGGCCGTGACATCCGCCTCCAGGTCGATGGCGGCGTCACCGCGAAGACCGCCCCCCTCTGCATCGAGGCCGGGGCCGATGTGCTGGTGGCGGGCACCGCCGTTTTCGGTGCCAAGGACCGTGCCGCCGCCATCCGGGCGATCCGCGGCCAGGGCAATGAGGAAAAGGCGGGATGAACGGCAGCTGGCTGCGCGGCGCTCGCCGCACCCTCGCCGGGCTCAAGCCGATCCGCGTGCCCGAGGCGCCATCCCGTGCCTTCCGCGATCTCTGGCCCGGGGACGCCGCACGCGGCCAGCATCTCCTGGAGGGCGAGCTGGAGGTGGCCGGCACCGTCCGGCCGCTGCCCGATGACCCCTCCGCCTTCGGTCCCACCGCCGGCAGCCCGACCTGGCGCGCGGCGCTGCACGGCTTCTCCTGGCTGCGGGACCTGCGCGCCCTGGGCACCGACGCGGCGCGGATGCATGCGCGCGACATCACCCGCGCCTGGCTTGAGGCGCCCGCGACAGACCCGGTCGCCACCACGCCGGAGGTGGTCGGTGCCCGCCTTTCCGCCTGGCTCGGCCATTGGGACTTCATCGCCGCCACGGCGGAGGATGGCTTCCGTCGCGCCCTCATGGTCCGGCTGGCCTCCGATGTCCGCACCCTCATGCCCGAGCTTCCCGCCGAGGCCCGCCATCGCGGGGCCCTGGTAGCGCTGAAGGGCGCGCTGGCCGCTGCCGTGGCGCTGGAGGAGGAGCCCTGGCTCTCCCGCTGCCTGAAGCTCCTGCCCGCCGAGATCGACCGCCAGATCATGCCCGACGGCGCCCATGTGGAGCGCAGCCCCGGCACCCTCCTCCTGGCGCTGCAGGATCTCATCGAGATCCGCAACCTCCTCCACGGTGCCGGCATCGAGGCACCTCCGCACCTCGCCCATGCCCTGGATCGCGCCGCCCCCGCGCTGCGCCTGTTCCGCCATGGCGATGGCGGCCTCGCTGCCTTCAACGGCACGCGGGAGGAGGCGGCGAGCCTGCTCGACCTGGTGCTCACCCAGGCCCAGGCCCGCGGCCGCGCACCCCTCATCCTGGGGGATGCCGGCTTCCAGCGCCTGCAGGCCGGGCGCACCCTCGTCATCGCCGATTGCGGGCCGCCCCCCTCGTCTAAGGGCGCCACCCCCCCGGACGGCCTGCCCCACGGGGCCGACCGGCACCACCATGCCGGTACCCTCTCCTTCGAGATGTCGGTCGGCCGCGACCGCCTGATCGTGAACTGCGGCGCGGCGCCCGCCGCCGAAGGCGCCTGGCGTGACGCCCTGCGCGCCACCGCCGCCCATTCCACCCTCACCCTGGCCGACACCAACAGCAGCGAGCTGACCGAGGACGGCCTTGGCCGCCGCCCCGAGCATGTCGATGCCGAGCGCCACGAGGCCAGCGGTGCCCAGTGGCTCGAAGCGACGCATGACGGCTGGAAGAAGCCCCTTGGCGCCATTCATCGCCGCCGCCTCTACCTGGCGGAATCCGGCGACGACCTGCGCGGCGAGGACATCATCGAGGCCGAAAGCCCGCCTGGCTTCGCCGTTCGCTTCCACCTCCACCACAACGTCGCCGCCACCCTGCATGAGGATGGCGGCTCGGTCCTCCTGCGCCTGCCCTCCGGCAGCGCCTGGCGGCTGCGGGCCCGTGGCGGCCGCCTTTCGGTGGAAGACAGCGTGCAGATGTTCGGGGAGGCCCGGCCGACTACCCAGGTGGTGGTCACGTCCGAGGCCGGCTCGGCCCATGTGCAATGGGCGATCGGGCGGGTCGCACCGACCGAAGGGTGACAGGCTGTGCCTCAGGGCTTCGTCCCTGGGGACGCATCGCCCCTTTTCTTCGTTGCGCACCCGGCCTCACACTGCCGTGATGTGGCGCTTCCTTCCGATTCTTCTTCTCCCCTGGCTCATCGCTCCGGCCCAGGCACAGGGCAGTTCCTGGCGGGTGTTGAACCTCACCGGCCAGGAGGCCGTGCGGCTGGTCGTGGCGGAGGCGGGGAGCCTGGGCGCGCGGGGGCGGAACCGGTTGCGGCAGCCGCTGGCCAATCGCGGGGAGAAGCGGTTTCGCCGCAAGGCGGATGCGCCCTGCAGGATGGACCTGCGGCTGGTCGTGGCGGATGGGCGGGAGGCGCTCATGCGCGGGCAGGATGTGTGTGCCCAGCCCCTGGTGGTCTTCGAGGCGGCTTCGGTGCAGGCCGGTGCGGCGCGGCAGGCTGCCGGGCGGGCTGGACGATCCGGCGCCTCCGCGCAGGGGGCTTCGCCGGTGGCGACTGATCGTGGCGCGGCCCAAGGCGGGAAGTAATGGCGGCGCCCTGTCCGCGCGCGCCTGAAAAGCAGATCGGTGGCCGGGAGCCTGGCGGCTCCCCGGCGGGGTCCTCCTGGGGGCTACTTGCCCGTCCAGACCGGCTTGCGGCGCTCGAGGAAGGCCGCGACGCCTTCTTTGAAGTCGGCGCTGGTGAAGGTGAGCGCCACCATATCGTCGGCATTGGCGCCCTTGATGGCGTTCTCGCGCAGGCGCTTGAGGGTGGTCTTGGCGGCCTGGAGGGTGAGGGGCGCGTGGCCGGCGATGGTGCGGGCCAGGCCCTCGGCGCGTTCCAGCAGGGCGGCCTGGTCGGGCAGAACCTCGGTGACGAGGCCGAGGGACCTGGCTTCCTCGGCTTCCACGAGGCGGGCGGTGAAGATCAGCTCCAGCAGGCGGCCGGGGCCGAGCAGGGCCGAGAAGCGGGCGTAGTTGCCGAGCGAGAGCGTGTTGCCGAGGGTGCGGGCGATAGGCACGCCGAAGCGCATGTTGGCCGACGCGATCCGGATGTCGCAGACGCCCGCGACGCCCGCGCCGCCGCCGGTGCAGGCACCGTTGATGGCGGCGATGGTGGGCTTGGGGCATTCCTCGATGGCGGAGAGGACGCGGCCGATACGCTCCTCGTAGTCCAGCGCGTGCTGGGCGGTGGTGAAGGTGGTGAACTGGCTGATATCGGTGCCGGCGGCGAAGGCCTTCTCGCCGGCGCCGGTGATGATCCAGGCCTTGATGGCGGGATCCTTGCCGATCTCGGCGGCCTTGGCGGCCAGGCCTTCATACATGCCGAAGGTGAAGGCGTTCATCGCCTTGGGGCGGTTCAGGGTGGTGAGGAGGATTCCGCCTTCCTTCACCTCATGGATCAGTTCGTTCTCGGCCATCGGCACGTTCTCCTCCTGGGCTGGGGCGGGAGGGTGCCCCCGCATGGCCGGTGGGGGAAGGGGTGGGAGGAGGTTGCGTTGCCGGATCGGGAGGGGCCGGGCATGCTGCTTCCATGCCTGACGGCCTTCCACATGCCCTTCCCGACCTTGATGCGCTGATCCCCGCCGTGACGCGGCGCTATGACGGCGCATCCCGTTTCACCCGGAACTTCGTGCCATCGAAGCTCCGCCGCGATCCGGCCACCACCGCCATCCTGTCCTATGCGCATCGCGCCGGGGGGCTGGGGCATGTGGTGGATCTGGGTTGCGGGCGTGGGCAGCTCGGGCTGGCGCTGTTGCTGTCGGGCGGGGCGTCCCGCGTGACCGGGCTGGATCTCGATGCCGTCAAGGTGGCCGAGGCCAATGCGGCCTCGCAGGGTCTTCCCGCTTCCTTCACCCCGGCGGATCTCGCGCGGGCCGAGGTGCCGGCGGGGGACACGGCGCTGATGGCGGATGTGCTCTACCAGCTTCCCGATGGGGCCCAGCTTCCGGTGCTGGATGGGATGGCGCGCGCCGCGCGGCGGCGGATCGTGATGCGCCTCTTCGATCCCGATCGCGGCTGGCGCAGTGCCTTCGGCATGGCGATGGAACATGCGGGCCGCGCGCTGCGGCGGGACGGGGCGGCGGTGAAGCCCATGCGGGTGGGGGCCGTGGTGGCGCGGTTCGAGGCGGCGGGGTTCCGCTGCAGCGTGTCGCCGTGCTGGGAGGGGACGCCCTTCCCGAACGTGCTGCTGCTGGCGGAGCGCGCGGCATGAGGCGGTTGGCAGCGGGTTCCGCCCGGTCCTTCTAACGGCCAGAGGCGATGCGGGCGCTCCTGGTGGTTCCGCTTGGCTGGGCGGTCCCGGAGGCGGGTCCGTCTCCGGGCTTCGTCTGCGGCTCAGGGGCAGGCTCCCTGGCCATGCCCCATGCCTCCTCCATCCGTTCGGCCAGAGGGATGGAAACGCGCCCCTGGAGAAGCTGGCGCAGCCGCCGGGCGGTGGTGCCGCGATTGGCCCAGAGGAAGAAGCTGCTGAGCAGGCCGAGCTTCGGGCAGCGGTGGAAGGGCTCGGCCGTGTCGATGTCGTAGGGATGGCAGTAGGTCCAGGCCAGCGGGCCTTCGAGGCGGCGGGTGAGGCGCCGCAGGTCCCAGCCCGGCAGGTAGCGCAGATACATGCCGCCCAGGATGGCGAGGCCCATGGGGCCGAGGCGGGTGACGGGGGCGGGGAGTTCCAGCAGCCCGCCGGCCCAGGCGAAGGGGCGGCGCGGGGCGGTAGGATGGCCATGCAGCAAGGCGCGGGCGGGCAGGACCGAGGAGGAATAGCTGTGGCCCACCTCCAGCAGCGTGTCGGCGGCCCATTCGGTGGCGGGGGTGAGGGAGAAGTAGGGGGCGCGGAAGCCGGGGACGGGCTGGCCGGAGAGATCCTGCAGAGTGCAGCGGGCGCGGTGTGCTTCCTCCCGCAGGCGGGCGGGGCCGAGGGCTTCCAGGGCCTGGTGGCTGTGGTTGTGGGAGGCCACCTCATGGCCGCGGGCGGCGATGCCGCGGACCAGCCCGGGGGCGGCATCGGCCACCTCGCCCAGGATGAAGAAGGTGCCGCGGGCGCCGGCCTCGTCCAGCAGGTCCAGCAGGGTGGCGGTGGCGGCCAGGTGGCGGGTGCCGGTGGGGTCGGCGGGATTGCGCTCGATATCGGCGGTGAAGGTCAGGCGCGCGGGAAGGGTGGCGAAACCGGCCGCGAATTCATGGGGCGAAGCATGCGTGTTGCTGCCCATGGGCGGGTCCTTTAGCGTGCCCTTCCGGGAATGGCGCGCGGTCATCGAGGTTTTATGCGGCGCTTCACCATCGCGTGTGCTTTATCCGGAAGACAAGGCTTGGGACCAGGGTGGAGACGAGTGGCGTGACTTCGACGACCGCGATGACGGTTCTGGAAGCGGAGGTGGCGGCGCTGATCGTCGGCGCCCTGCAGCTTGAGGTGAAGCCCGATGAGATCGAGCCGGAGGCACCGCTTTTCGGCGAGGGCCTGGGGCTGGACAGCATCGATGCGCTGGAGATGGCGCTGGCCATCTCGCGGAAATACGGTTTCCAGCTGCGCTCGGACGATGAGCGGAACGGGCGGATCTTCGCCTCGCTGCGTGCCCTGTCCGCCCATATCGAGAAGAACCGGGTGAACTGAACATGCCCGCCCTGGGCCGGCTGGGAACTGCCGAGGGCCGCGGGGCGCTTTGGCGCGTGGCCGCGATGCTGCCCTTCCTGATCATCTGGATGGTGCCGGAGGAGGCCTGGCCGGGCGGTTCCGGGGCTGTGGTGGCGCTGCTCTGGGCGGTTTTGCCGGCGCTGGCCTGCATCGGCTTCGCCTTTGGCTTCGCGCGTACCTTGCGCCCGGGGCGGGAGCCGCTGATCGCCCGTTACATCCGCTTTGACCAGCGCCGCAATCCTGCCGAATGCGCGGGCTATGCGCGGGGGCTGACCTGGTTCTGGGCGGTGGTGCTGGGCCTGGTGGCGGTGGTGGAGCTGGCTGCGCTGCTGCGCGGCGTGGAGCTGGGGCTGGTGCCGGATGTGGTGCTGCTGGCGCTGTTCCTGGGAGAGCATGTGGTGCGGAGCGTGATGTTCCCCTCGGGCGGGATTGCCTGGCCGACGCAGACGCTGGGGGCGATCCTTCGCGCGGAGCGGGCGCGGCATGGGTGATATTTCCTTCCTGGATCGGGCGCCCGGCGACGTGCTGGCGCGGCGCGGAGCCGTGCCTGTCACGGCCGGGCGGTATCTGGCGGATGTGGCGGCGCTGGCGGCGCGACTGCCGGATGCACCCTATGCACTGAACCTTTGCGCGGACCGGTATCTGGCGCTGGTAGGCTTCGGGGCGGCACTGGCTCGGGGGCAGGTGACGCTGCTTTCGGCGGATCGCTCGGCGCATCGGCAGCGGGAGCTGGCGGGGCGATACCCGGGGACCTACGCGATCGCGGACGGGGTGGAGACGGTGATCCCCTCCATCCTGGCGGGCGCATGGGGTGGGGGCGAGGGAGAGAATTTCGCCATTCCCGAGGCGCGGGTGGCGGCGATCGGCTTCACCTCTGGCAGCACCGGGGAGCCGGCGGCGCATGAGAAGCCCTGGGCGGCGCTGGTGGCCGCCGCGCGGGCGGCGGCGGCGCGCTTCGGGCTGGATGACGCGGCGGATCAGGCGACGGTGATCGGCACCGTGCCGGCGCAGCACATGTATGGCTTCGAGACGACCATGGTGCTGCCGCTGCGCGCGCCCATGGCCATTCATTCCGGGCCGCATTTCTATCCGGTGGAGGTGGCGGAGGCGATTGCCGCCGCGCCGGGGCGGCGGGTGCTGGTGACGACGCCGCTGCAGATGCGCGCGCTGGTGGCGGGCGGAATCTCGGGGGTGGATGCGGTGATCTCGGCGACCGCGCCGCTGGCTCCGTCCCTGGCGGCGGCGGCGGAGGCGGCCTGGGAGGCGCCGGTGCTGGAGATCTATGGCGCGACCGAGATGGGCTCGATTGCCAGCCGCCGGACTGTCGAGGGAGAGCAGTGGACCCTTTATGACGGGGTCGCGCTGCGGGTGGAGGAGGTGGAGGCGGTTTCGGCCCTGGTGCCGGGCCTGCCGGAGCCGGTGCCGCTGGCGGATCTGGTGGAGATCAGCGCCGATGGGCGCTTCCGCCTGATCGGGCGGCGCGGGGACATGGTGAAGCGGGGCGGCAAGCGGGCTTCGCTGGCCGGGCTGAACCGGGTGCTGTCGGAGATCGAGGGGGTGGAGGACGGCGTGTTCCTCGCACCCAGTGATCTGGAGGAGAATCCCTCCGCGCGGCTGGCGGCCTATGTGGTGGCGCCGGGGCGGACGAATGCGGACATCGTGGCGGCGCTGCGCGAGCGGGTGGAGGCGGTGTTCCTGCCACGCCCCGTGGTGCTGGTGGAGAAGCTGCCGCGCAACGAGCTGGGCAAGATCACGCGGCGCAGCCTGGAGGCGCTGCGCGATGCGCTGCCCGGCGAGGGGGGGCCGTGAACGAGGGGCCGTGGGAGGCACGCTTCACGGTTCCGGCGGATCATCCCTGTCTTCCGGGGCATTTCCCTGGGCATCCCATCGTGCCCGGCGTGATGCTGCTGGATGCAGTGATGGAGGCGGCGCGGGGCGCCGGGCTTGGCGTGGCCGCCAGGGTGCCGGGGGCGAAGTTCCTGCGGCCGGTGGGGCCGGAGGAGGAGGTTTCCATCGCGTTGCGACGCACGCCGGGGGGGCGGCTGGCCTTCACGGGGCATGTGGGCGGGGCGCTGGCCTTCCAGGGCGAAATCGAGGCCGCATGACGGCGGTACGCGCATGAGCTGGCTGAAGGAGCGGGAGCGGGGTGGCGCGGCGCTGCGGCTGATGGCCTGGATCGCACGGAATGCCGGGTGGCATGTCTCCTATGTGCTGCTCTATCCGGTGACCGCCTATTTCATGCTTTCCGCGCCCGCGCGGCAGCGGGAGGCGGTGCGGTGTTTCCAGCGGCGTGCGCTGGGGCGCCGGCCGCGATGGCTCGATGAATGGCGGCAGTATTTCGCCTTCGCGGCGACGATGCTGGACCGCGTCTATCTGCTGCAAGGGAAGACCAAGGGCTTCGAGATCAGCGTCACCGGGCTCGATGAGCTGGATGCGCGGATCGATGCGGGGCATGGCTGCGTGCTGTTGGGCGCGCATCTGGGCAGCTTCACCGCCATGCGGGCCCTGGCCGACCGGGGCTGTCCGGTGGAGGTGATGGCCTTCATGTATGAGGCCAATGCGGCGCTGGCGAATGCCGTGTTCAGCGCGCTGTCGCGCGAGAAGGCGGAGCTGGTGGTGCCGCTGGGGCAGCCGGATTCCATGCTGCGGGCGAAGGAATGCCTGGAGCGCGGGGGGCTGGTGGGCATTCTGGCGGATCGCCGGCCGGCCGTGGGGGAGGACCGGGTGGTGCCGGTGCCCTTCCTGGGGGCGGTCGCGCCCTTCCCGGCGGGGCCGCATATCCTGGCCGCTGTGCTGAAGGCGCCGGTGATGCTGGCCTTCGGGATCTGGAAGGGGCCACGGCGCTACGAGATCGTGTTCGAGCCTTTCGCCGACCAGGTGGTGCTGAACCGGGCGACGCGGGAGGCCGATCTGCGGGAGAGCGCCATGCGCTATGCGGCGCGGCTGGAAGAGGTGGCGCGGGCCTATCCGGGGAACTGGTTCAACTTCTACGATTTCTGGGAGGAGATGGATGATGTCCCCTCCTCCTCCGGGCAGGGCGTGGTGGCGCGGCGGGCCGTGCTGGGGCTGCCTTTCCTGGCCCCATCCTTCGTGGCGCGCCCGGCATGGGCGCAGGGGGGCGGGCTGGAGGCGGTGATGGCGGCGCTGGCCGCCACGCGGCGCACCGAGGCGGTGTTCGAGGAGAGCAAGGCGATCGCCGGGCTGGCGGATATGCTGCCGAGCCGTGGGACCCTGCTGTGGCAGGCGCCCTCCACGCTGGAGAAGCGGGTGGTGGAGCCTTTCGAGGAGCGGGTGACGGTTTCGGGCGACCGGCTGGTCTATGAGCGGCCGGAGCGCGGGATGCGCGAGGAGGTGAATCTCGACCAGGCGCCGGAGGTGAGGGCGATGGTGGAGGCGATCCGTTCCACGCTGGCGGGCGACCTGCCGATGCTGCGGCGGCATTACGAGGTGTCTTTCGAGGGATCGGTGCCGGACTGGACGATCCGCCTGTCGCCGCTGTCCGTGCGGGTGCGCGCGGTGGTGCAGCGGGTGGAGATCCGGGGTTCCGGCGGCATGATCCGCCGCTTCGAGACGGTGGGGAATGAATCCTCCGTCATGCGGATCTCGCCGCGCCCGTGAATCATTCTTCCATGGCAGTTCTCAAGGGCGTCCGAGGGGCGGTGCGCCCGGTCCTGGCTTTGCTGTTCCTGGCCGTGTTGGGCTTCTTCCTGTTCCGTGCCATCGAGATCCGCACGGATATGGCGGATTTCCTGCCGCCCGCCGCGACGCCGGAGGCCGCGTTCCTGCTGGGCGAGTTGCGGGAAGGCGCCGCGACCACGCTGCTGCTGGTGGGCGTTGAGGGCACGGATGAGGCGGAGCTGGCGCGGGTTTCGCGCGCCATGGGCGACGCCATGCGGGAGAGCGGGCATTTCACCTTCGTGGGGAACGGCACCGCCGATCTGACCGAGGCGGAGCAGACGCTGCTGTTCCGCTATCGCTATCTGCTTTCGCCCGCTACGGGGCCGGGGATGTTCGAGGTGCCGGCGCTTCGGGGGAAGCTGGAGGCGCTGCTGGACGGGTTGCGGTCCTCGATGTCGGGGATGCTGTCGCGGCTGGGCTTCGCCGATCCGCCGGGGGTGTTCCTCGATCTCCTGAAGGGATGGCTGGGCAGCAGTGGCGTGCAGATGCGCCAGGGTGTGTGGTTCGCGGGCGGGGAAGGGCCACCGCGGGCGCTGATGGTGGCGCGGAGCCAGGCGCTGGGCACGGATGTGGAGGCGCAGCGGGAGGCGTCTGAGGCGGTGCGGGCGGGTTTCGCGGCGGCGGAGCCGAAGGGCGCGCGGCTGCTGCTTTCGGGGCCGGGGGTTTTCGCGGCGAGCGCGGCGGCGGCGGTGAAGGCGGATGTGGAGCGGATGGCGATCCTCTCCGGCGTGCTGCTGCTGGGGTTCCTGGTGTGGCGGTACCGCTCGGTGACGATGCTGCTCGTCGCGGGGGTGCCGCTGCTGGCGGGGGTGCTGGCCGGGGCGCTGGCGGTGGCGCTGGTCTTCGGGCGGGTGCAGGGGGCGGCGCTGGGCTTCGGGGTCACGATGCTCGGCGTGGCGGTGGATTATCCGATCCTGCTGTTGACGGGACGCCAGCGGGGCGAGGCGCTGGGGGCCGCGGCGCGGCGGATCTGGCCGGTGCTGCGGCTGGCGGCGGGGGCGGCGGCGCTGGGGCTGGTGGCGATGATGGCCTCGGGCTTTCCGGGCCTGGCGCAGCTGGGGCTGTTCGGCGCGGCGGGGCTGCTGGTGAGCGTGGCGGTGACGCGCTGGGTGCTGCCCTGGCTGCTGCCGGGCGAGGCCGTGGTGGCGCGGGCGCTGCCGGAGCCGCTGATGCGCGGGTTGGGCTGGCTGAGCGGGCGGCCCGTGGTGGCGGCTGGCGTGGTGGCGCTGGCGCTGGGATGGCTGGCCCTGGGCGGGCTGCCGCGCTGGGAGGATGACATCGCGCGGCTGAGCCCGGTGCCGGAGGCGGAGCGGAACCTCGATACGGAGCTGCGCGCGCAGCTGGGCGCGCCGGATGTGGGGCATCTGGTGGCGCTGCGCGGCGCGAGCGAGGAGGCGGTGCTGCGGGCTTCCGAGCGGGTGCGGGAGGCGCTGGCGCCGCTGCTGGCGGATGGGCGGCTGAGCGGGGTGGACCTGCCGGGCCGGTATCTGCCGAGCCGGGAGGCGCAGGCGGCGCGGCAGGCGGTGCTTCCGGCGCGGGATGTGCTGGAGGCGCGGTTGGCGGAGGCGATGCAGGGGCTGCCTTTCCGGGCCGGGGCCTTCGCGCCCTTCCTGGACGCGATCGAAGAAAGCCAGGGGCTGCCGCTGCTGGATTCCGCCGGGCTGGCGGTGGCGCCGATGATCTCCACGCGGCTGTCGCCGCTGCTGTCGCGGCGCGGGGATGAGTGGCTCGGGCTGGGGCTGCTGGCCGGGGCGCAGGATACCGGGACGGTGCGGGCGGCGGTGGCGGGGCTGGGCGATGCCTCCGTGCTCTTCGTGGATGTGAAGGGCGAGACGGAGGGGATGATCGCGGCCACCACGCGGGGGGCGCTGATCTGGTGCGGGGTCGGGGCGCTGGCGGTGCTGGGGCTTCTGGCGGCCGGGCTGGGCGGTTTTGGCACTGCGCTGCGGCGGATGGCGCCCATCGCCGGGGCTGTCGTGGTGGTGCTGGCGGTGCTCTCGGCGATCGGAGCGCGGCTGACGCCCTTCCATCTGGCGGCCCTGCTGCTGATGGCGGGGGTGGGGCTGGATTATGCGCTGTTCCTGGGGCGGCGGGAGAGCGATGCCGCAACGGCGGCGAGCACCCTGGCGGCGGTGCTGACCTGCACGGTGACGACGCTGCTGACCTTCGGGATGCTGGCGCTCTGCGAGACGCCGGTGTTGCGGGGGATCGGGCTGACCGTCTCGGTGGGGGTGGCGGCGGCCTTCGGGCTGGCGCTGCTGCTGGCGCCAAGAAGCCCCGGTTCGGCCCGGCTTTCGCCCTGATCGGGCCAAGTCCCGGCTGCACATCCGCCTTGCCTGATGCGATAGAGAAGCCAGATGTCCTCGATGCTTCCTGCCCTCGCCATTCCGGCCTTCACGGCCGTCAGCGCCATGGGTACCGGCCTGGCCGCCACGCGTGATGCGCTGCATGCGCGGCGCGGGGGGCTCGCGCCCTGTGACCTGCCAGGGATGCCCGATGGCATCTGGGTGGGCCGCGTGCCTGGGCTGGAGGAGGTGGCGCTGCCGGAGGCGCTGTCCCGCTATGATTGCCGCAACCACCGGCTGGCGGAGCTGGGGCTGAGGCAGGATGGCTTCGCGGAGGCGGTGGCGGAGGCCGCCGCACGCTTCGGGGCGCATCGGGTGGCGGTGGTGCTGGGCACCAGCACTTCGGGCATTGCGCAGACGGAGGAAGCCTATGCGCGGCGCGGCGCCGATGGGGCGCTGCCGGCGGATTTCGATTTCACCCATACGCACGACCTCTATGCGTTGCCGCGCTATGTGCGGGCGCGGCTGGGGCTGCGTGGGCTGGCGACGGCGATCTCCACCGCCTGCACCTCGGGGGCACGGAGCTTCCTGGAGGCGCAGTCCCTGATCGCGGCGGGGCTGGCCGATGCGGTGGTGGTGGGCGGCGTGGACACGCTGTGCCGGATGACGCTGCATGGCTTCAATTCGCTGGAGCTGCTTTCCAGGGGGGCCTGCCGTCCCTGCGCGGTGGACCGGGACGGGATTTCGATCGGCGAGGCGGCAGGCTTCGCGCTGGTGATGCGGCAGGAGGATGCGCCGCCGGGCACCGTGGTGCTGCTGGGCACCGGGGCGAGCGCGGATGGGCACCACATGTCCTCCCCGCATCCCGAGGGGCTGGGGGCCATCGCCGCCATGCGCGCGGCGCTGGTGGCGGCGGGCGGCCTGCCCGTGGATTACGTGAACCTGCATGGCACCGGCACCCGCGCGAATGACGCGATGGAGGGGAATGCGGTACGCGCCATCTTCGGCACTGGCGTGCCCTGTTCCTCCACCAAGGGCTGGACGGGGCATACGCTGGGCGCGTCCGGCGCGCTGGAGGCGGCGATCGCGGCGCTTTGCGTGGAGGATGCGCTGGTGCCGGGCTGCCTGGCCGTGGAGACGCCCGATCCCGGCTTCGGTGTGGATGTGGCGGTGGAGAACCGCGCCGTGCCCGTGCGGCGGGTGTTGAGCAATTCCTTCGGTTTCGGTGGCAGCAACTGCGCCCTCGTCATCGGTCACGCGTGAGGGCTGTTGTTTCGTGAGATGTGGGATCGCAGGCGTGGGCTTGCTCGGCCCGGGCTTGCCGGGTTGGGACGAGAGCCGGGCCGTGCTGGCCGGAGAGGTGCCCTGGGAGCCGGGGCCGGTGGTGGTGCTGCCGCCAGCCGCGTTGCCGGCGACGGAGCGGCGGCGGACCAGCATGGCGGTGCGGCTGGCGCTGGCGGCTTCGGCGGAGGCTGCCGCGGCTTCGGGGCTGGCGCCGGACACGCTGGAGACAGTGTTCGCCTCGTCCAATGGGGACGGGGTGGTGGTGGGGGCGATCCTGGATGCGCTCTCCACGCCGGGTGGCGCGATCTCACCGACGCAGTTCCACAACTCGGTGCATAATGCGGCCGCCGGATACTGGGGGATTGCTGCGGGATCGACGCGCGCCTCGGTCAGCCTGGGCGGACATGACGACAGCTTCCCCATGGGGCTGGTGCAGGCCGTGGCGGCGGTGGTGTCGCGCCAGGTGCCGGTGCTGTTCTGCGCCTATGACGCGCCGCTGACGCCACCGTTGGATTCGCAGCGCTTCACCGATGCGGCCTTCGCCGTGGCGCTGGTGCTGGTGCCCGGAGATGCTGGCGTGACGCTTTCCGTGGAAATGGCGGAGAAGGCGGAGGCGAGTTCGGTGGGGGTGTTGGCGCCGCTGATGGCGGGCAATCCTGCGGCGCGGGCACTGCCGTTGTTGCAGGCTCTCGCGCTGGGACAGGCGGCACGGATCGGGCTGCCGCTGGTGGATGGCGGGGCGGTGGTCCTGGGGGTGGAGCCTTGCTGACGGCGAGGGGAAGCGTGGCGTGACGCCGCTGGTTCCCCATGCGGGCAAGATGCGCCTGCTGGATCGCGTGGTGGCGCATGACGCGGATTCCATCGCCTGTGCGGCGGTGTCGCACCGTGACGCGGACAATCCGTTGCGGCGGGATGGCATGCTGCCCGCCGTCTGCGGCGTGGAATATGCGTTGCAGGCCGTGGCGGCGCATGGCGCGCTGACGGGTGGCGGCGAGGCGCAGAAGCCGGGCTATCTCGCCAGCCTGCGCGGCGTGGCGATGCATGCCTCCCGGCTGGACGACATCATGGACGAGTTGCG
The DNA here is from genome assembly GCF_025791835.1 of Roseomonas xinghualingensis. Classification (GTDB taxonomy): domain Bacteria; phylum Pseudomonadota; class Alphaproteobacteria; order Acetobacterales; family Acetobacteraceae; genus Roseomonas; species Roseomonas xinghualingensis. Next base: position 48,045 of record NZ_JAOXLP010000001.1, on the reverse strand, counting down.
CGTGGAGGCGCGGGCGCTGTCACGCGCGGCGCGCGGCTTCGTCTATGTCTTCGAGGTTTCGGCGGGTGGCGTCGTGCTGCTGTCGGGACAGGCGGCCATCATCATCCCGGAGGGCGCATGATCCGCGCGATCGTCAGCGGCGGCGCGAGCCCGATCGGCGCCGCGATTTCCCGTGCCCTGGCGCGGGATGGGTATCATGTGATCGTGCATGGCAGCGGCCATCCGGAGCGCGCACAGGCGGTGGCGGCGGAGATCGTGGCGGCGGGCGGCAGCGCGGAGGCGGTTGTTTTTGACCTGACCGATGCGGCGGCTTGCGAAGCGGCGACGGCGAAGCTGCTGGAATCGGGACCGGTGCAGGCCGTGGTGCACAATGCGGGCACGCATGACGATGCGCCGATGGCCGGCATGTCGGCGCGGCAATGGCATTCGGTGGTGGATGTCTCGCTGAACGGCTTCTTCCATCTCGTGCAGCCCTTGCTGCTGCCGATGATCGGGACGCGGCGCGGGCGGATCGTCGCGATCTCCTCGGTGTCAGGCATCATGGGCAACCGGGGGCAGGCGAATTACGCGGCGGCGAAGGCGGGGCTGCATGGGGCGGTGAAGTCGCTCTCCATCGAATGCGCGCCGCGCGGCGTGACGGTGAATGCGGTGGCGCCCGGTGTGATCGAAAGCCCGGCGGTGGACGCGGCGGTGAGCAAGGAACAGATCCGCGCGATGGTTCCCGCGCGCCGCGCAGGAAGACCGGAGGAAGTGGCGGAGCTGGTGGCCTTCCTGGCCTCGGACCGCGCGGCCTACATCACGGGCCAGGTGATTTCCATCAACGGGGGTATGGCGTGACGATCGAAACGCTTTCCACGCGCGTCGCTTACGAGAATCCCTGGACGCGGGTGCGCGAGGACATCATCCGCCGCGCCGATGGGTCGCAGGGCCTCTATGGCGTCGTGGAGCGTTCGGATTTCGTCGTTGTCGTGCCGGTCCAGGACGGACGCGTCACGCTGGTGGAGCAGTTCCGCTACCCGGTGCAGCGGCGCATGTGGGAATTCGTGATGGGCATGTGGGAGACCCGGCCCGGCACCGATCCCGCCCATATCGCGGCGGGCGAACTGCGCGAGGAAACGGGACTTGTCGCCGGGCGCATGATCTATGCGGGCGGGATGTTCCAGGGCGCCGGCTACTGCAACCAGCGCGGCCATGTCTTCCTGGCCACCGATCTGACGCGCGGCGAGACGGCGCGGGAGCAGACGGAGCAGGATCTGGTTTGCCGCGACTTCTCGCTGGCCGAGGTGGAGGCGATGCTGCGCGACGGGGTGATCCTGGACGCGATGAGCATGGCGGCCTTCGGGCTGCTGCGGCTGAAGGGGCTGATCTAGGCGCCTGTGGCCCCGGAGGCTCTGCCTCCGGACCTCCGCCGGGGTGGCGGCGGCCACCCCGGACCCCGCGTCAGGTTTTTTGGGGGAGGCAGCGCCGCAGGCCGCTACCCGGCTGCTGAAAACGAAAGCGCCTGAGGCCGTGGGCCTCAGGCGCGTTTCACACAAACAGAACGCGGGGTCCGGGGAGCCCGTTGGCTCCCCGGCGGGGGTGCAGGGGGCAGAGCCCCCTGCGTAGCGATCAAGCCGCCTGCTGGATCGCCGAGAGCAGCCAGTTCTCACGCGGGCGGCGCACGAAGGTCCAGATCTCCGTGGTGGTCTGGCGGGCGTTGGGATCGCCTTCCACCACCTGGCCGTTGGCATCACGGGTCACGTCCACCAGGCTGAAGCGCATGGCGACGGTGGCGTATTCGACGCCGTCCTCGGCCCAGGCCTCGGAGAGGTCGCCGGATTCCAGCCGGACGTCACGCGTCTCGTTGCGCCAGCCACGGGTGGCGAGGTCGCGCAGGTCCTGCTGGAAGTAGCGGGCCATCTCCGGCGTGGAGAGGCGCTGCAGCGTGGCCATGTCCTGGCGGGACCAAGCTTCGTTGACGCTGACCAGCAGGCTCTCGAAGGCGGCGAAGTCGGCTTGGCCGACCTGCACCGGGCGGGCGGCCGCGCTGCCGCCTCCCATCGCACCATGGCTCGTGCCGCCGTCCATCTCACGGGCATAGGTGCCGGGGACGGAGCCGCGGGGGCCGGCGCCAGCCATGGCGTGGCCGCCCATGGGGGCCGCCGCGCGGCGGCTGCGCAGCATGCGGACCACCAGCCAGACGATGCCGGCGATGATGGCGATCTGGAGCAGGAAGCCCAGGAAGCCCGCGCCGCCCGACATGCCGCCGAAGGCGCCGCTGCCGAAGAGCATGCCGGCGATGCCGGCGCCCAGCAGGCCGCCCATCAGGCCGCTCATGAAGCCGCCGCCGAACATCCCGCCCCGGTTGGGGGTGGTATAGGAGGGCGAGGGGCGCGGAGCGGTCTGGCCCATGCCGGGGGCCTGACGCGGCGTTTCCGTGCGGTTGAAGGGCGTGGCGGTGCCAGGCGAGGTCCGGGTGCTGGGGGGCGCGCTGTAGGAGCGGCTGCCACGGCTGCCGGAAGAGCCGCCGCCGCCCGGGCGGGCGTCGGCGATGGCGGGGGCCAGGGCAAGCGCCAGAGTGGCGAAAGCGGCCAGGAGACGGGCGCGGCGGCGCATGGGGGTGGTCCTCCCGAGGGTTTTTCTCACAAGCATGTAATATAGTCGAAAGGAAGAGGTTTTCATGGGGGGTCAGGCCGGCTCCGCCTCGCGCTCCTTCATCATGGCCTGGAAGGCCGGCCGGGACTGGCAGGCGGTGATCCAGGCCTGGATGTTCGGGGCCGCCTCGAACAGCGCCCTGGCGGGCTGGGCGTAGCGGAGCACCTCGGCGAGGTTGATGTCGGCAATGGTGAAGCGGTTACCGACGACATGGCCGCCATTGGCCTTCAGCGCGGCATCCAGCACGGCGAAGGGGGCGCGGAGGCGGTTCGCGGCCGCTTCGGGGTCGCGCTTCTGGAGGATCGAGAGGCAGTCAGCCTCGATGCCCATGGCCCAGAGGGTCCACATCCCGGCCAGCGCCTCTTCCTTCAGGCCCTGGGGGGCCAGCGGGCCGCCATGCTTGCGGGCCAGGTAGAGGCTGATGGCGAGGGATTCGTGCATGACGAAGCCGTCGTCATCCATCGAGGGGATCAGCCCGTTGGGGTTGATCGCCCGGAAGGAGGGGCTGGCGGTGTTGAGGGGGGCGTCGGGCGCGGTGGGGTCCTGCAGGCGATAGGCCTGGATGACCGGGACGATCTCATAGGCGATGCCCAGTTCCTTCGCGGCCCATACGGGGCGCGTGGCGCGCGAGCGCAGGCAGCCATAGATCTTCAAAGGCATCGGCCGTTTCCTTCCGGGTTTCCTGATCCGCGATAGCATGCGGGAGGCAGGGTGCGGAGTTCCCCGGCCGGGAGGAATGGATATGCGGATCGTGGCGCTGGGATCGGGCGGGGTTGGCGGCTTCTACGGAGGGTTGATGGCGGCCGCCGGGTCGGCGGAGGTCGCCTTCGTGGCGCGCGGGGCGCATCTGGCGGCGATGCGGGAGAAGGGGTTGACCATCGAGCGCGATGACGGCCGCCCGCTGGTGCATGTGCCGAAGGTGGAGGTGGTGGAGGATGCCGCCTCGCTGGGCCGGGCTGACCTGGTGCTGATCGCGGTGAAGCTGGCGGACACGGCCGCCGCCATCGAGGCAGCGCGTCCCCTGGTGGAGCGTGGCGCGGCCGTCCTGTCCCTGCAGAACGGGGTGACGAAGGACGATGCGCTGCGTGCCGCCTTCGGGGATGGTGCGGTGATCGGCGGCGTGGCCTATGTGGGCAGCCATATCGGCCGGCCGGGCGTGATCGCGCAGACCGGGGCCATGCAGCGGATGGTGGTGGGCGAATATGGCCCCGATCCTTCCTCGCCGCGCGTGGAGGCGCTGGTGGCGGCGGCGCGGGCGGCCGGGATCGATGCCGAGGTGCCGCCCGATATCGCGGTGGCCATCTGGCAGAAATTCGTTTTCCTCTCCGGCTTCTCGGCGGCCACCGCCGCCGCGCGCATGCCGATCGGGCCGATCCGCAGCGATCCCCATGCGCGGGCCTTCCTGCGCGGGTTGATCGAGGAAGCCGTGGCGGTGGGGCGCGCGAAGGGCGTGGCGCTGCCGGCGGATGCGGTGGAAACCGCCATGGCTCGGGTGGATACGGTTTCGCCGGACATGACCTCCTCGCTGCACCACGATGTGGAGGCGGGGCGGAAGTTGGAGCTGCCCTGGCTGGCGGGGGCGGTGGCGGAGATGGGCGAGGCGCTGGGGGTGCCGGCGCCTTGCAGCGGCGCGGTGCGGGCCGTGCTGGGGCCGCGGGTGAGGGGGCGCTGACGAGGTTTCTTGCGCTGGGCTGAAGCGGAAGAGGCGCCGGGGCATCCCCGGCGCCTCTTTTTTCATGCCGCGGCCTCTCCGGTCACGCGCACCACCTCGGTGCCGATGGCGGCATTCACCGCCGGCATCACCTTCTCGGCCATCAGTTCCATGGAGCGGCGCCCCAGCACAGGATCGCGCCAGTCCTTGCCGGCATAGAGCAGCGTGCCGAAATCGCCGACCTGTTCGCGGAAGGCGAGAATCTGGTCCACCACCTTGTTCACCGAGCCGTGGAAGACCAGGTGGTTGGTGACGTAATCGAGCGTCACCTCCTCATCCGGCATGTCGCGCCGTTCCTTGAACAGCTCCGCGCGGCCGTTGCGGACCAGCTTCGTCAGCAGGGAGCGGTAGTAGTAGGTGTAGGGGCTGTCGGCGTCGGTCGCGTAGTCGCGCGCCGTCCTGTCGTCATCGGCCACGAAGATGCTTTTCGCCACGCGCCAGTTCGCGGGATCGGCGGGGCGGCCAGTGCGCTCGCAGCCTTCCACATATTTCGGCCAGTGGCTGCGCACCCAGGCCGGCATGAGGAAGTTGGCCGAGATCGGATCCCAGCCGCGCGCCGCCGCTTCCGTCACGCCCTTGGAGAAGGGGGCGACGGCGGTGACGACGATGGGCGGATGCGGGCGCTGCAGTGGCCTGGGGATGATCCCCTGGCCGATTTCGGGCAGGTAGGTCCTGGGCGTGCCCACCTTCCAGAACTTGCCATCGAGGTTATAGGGCGGCTCCGTTGTCCATAGTTCCAGCACCTGGTTGATGCATTCGAGGAACATGGCGTTGCGGTCGGCGCCGAGATTGCCGAAGACCTCGGCATCCGAAAGCAGCCCGCCAGGGCTGATGCCCAGAATGAAGCGCCCATCCAGCATATGGTCCAGCATTGCCGCCTGGGCCGCCACTGCCGCCGGATGGGTGTTGGGCATGTTCACCGTGCCGGTGCCCAGGCGGATCTGCTTCGTCTGCCCGGCCAAGGTGGAGAGGAACATCATGCAGGAGGTGATGTTCTCCGCCGCGTCGGTGGAGTGTTCCCCGACATAGGCTTCCGAATAGCCCAGCCGGTCCGCCAGCACGAAGGCCTCCTGGTCCTCACGCAGGGATTGCCTCCAATCCTTGTTCAGCGGGTGGATCGGCATGGTGAAGAAGCCGAGCTTCATGGGGTTTCTCCCTGGTCGGATGCTTGCTTGGCCGTAACGGGCATGCGCGCCGGCCTGGCCATATTGCCGATCTTCGTTGCATCCGTGATGGGGTACTCGGCCCTGTTTGTCGGAGATCCTGCGCTGGCTGATCGGCCAGGTGGCGTGGACCGGCCGTTGGAGATGGTGGATGCGCTGGCCTTCCGGCGCCTGTGCCGACCGCCGCTGGCTTGTCGATGTGCGGCTAGCTGATATTTCCGCGAGACGAGAGCGGGTACGATCTCGCGGGCGCTTCCCCAACATTGGCTTGGTTTTCACGCATCACCGCGCTGCCCGGCTGGAAGTCGCCCTATGACCTGCTGCCAGGGCAGCGCCTGCGCAACTACGTCTGATGAGGTTGGTTAGACAGGCAGAAGCGCCGCCGTTCTGTCACGCGGCTCCATTCGTAGCGTTGTGTCCGCTTTCCGTGAGGCTGCAACGCAGTCCGGGTGATTACTGGAAGGCCCGCCTTTTTCAGTCGCGGGCGTGATCGTATTTCAGCCATTCTGAGCGAGCGGCCGCGACTTTAGAACGACAGGCGGCGCAGCGCTTGCGGCAAGCCGGCGCCGCCCGCCCGGCCCGCCCTGCCCTGCTGACTAGCCTCGTGCTGGCGGAACCACCGGCGGAGGCGGAGCCGGAGCCGGTGCCACATAGACCGGTGTCGGCGGCGGTGGCGGCGGAGGCTCTTGAGCACAGGCTGCGAGCAGCGCCACGGGGGCCACGACGGCAACCACGGCCGCATTGCGGAACAGCCTGTGGCGAGCCACAGGCATGGAAAGGGCGAACATCGGTTTCTTCCCGTTATGTTGCTGTGTCGAAATGATTAAATTGAAGGCGAGATCTTGGCAAACTTAAACTGGCGCTTGCTCGGGTAGGCCAGAAAAGAAGGGAGTGCCACGGTGTGAAATCGGACTGGAAGGCCGGGAGCCAATGACATCTGCTCGGGTTCACCTGCCCCGGCGCGGCACAATTGCTCTTCTTGCGGCATGTGGGCTTTCCGCCTGCGGTGCAAAACGTGATCGCGAAATACTGATCCCCCAAGGCAACACGGAACTCGGGAAGCGCCGGAACGAAGCGCCAGGGTTCTCCATCCCGGGCGAACGGCTGAATCCCGACCTGCTGCGGCGCTTCTATGCGCGGCGCGGCACCCAGCATGTATGGAATACCCACGCAGAACAGGCGAATTCACTGGTGGAAGCCGTGTTGCGCGCCGGGGACCATGGGCTCGATCCGGATCTGTTTCACGCCGGGCAATTGCGGCGCCGGGAAGAGCTGGCGCCTGCCGATCGCGAATTCTTGCTGTCGGACGCCTTCCTCTCCTATGCCGACGCGCTGGCGCGTGGCGCCGTTCCGGCCGAGCGTCGCAAGGACAGCGAGGCCCTGGCGCCCGGGCCGGTCGATGTTCCCGCGGCTCTCGATAGGGCCATTGGCAGCCGCGACCCCGGGGTGGCGATCGAGGCGCTGGCACCGGCGACGCCGGCCTACAATGCCCTGCGCAAGGCGTTGCGGGACGCCCGAGCGAATGGTTCCAGGGGCGCTGCGCCGGAGCGCCTGAGCAAGATCGAGGTGAATCTCGAGCGCCAGCGCTGGCTGCCGCATTCGCTGCCGGCGGACCGCGTCTGGGTCAATGTCGCCGACCAGCACCTGCTCCTCTACCGCGACGACAGGCCTGTCTTCTCAACGCGGGTCGTTGTGGGAGGGGAGGATGAGCGGAACCAGAGCCCCGAGTTCCACGCGATGATCGAGGCAAGCTTCTTCAATCCTCCCTGGGTCATCCCGAGGGATATCGCCGCGGCGGAAGTCCTGCCGAAGATCGAACAGGATCCCGAATACCTGGCACGTCACAACATGGTCATGCGGCCCAATGGCGAGGTGGAGCAGTTGCCGGGGCCCAGCACGGCACTCGGCCAGATCATGCTCGACATGCCGAACCGCTTCGACGTCTATCTGCACGACACGCCGAGCCAATTCCTCTTCGGGCGCGATAACCGCCGCGTCAGCCGTGGATGCATCCGGGTGCAGAATGCCCATGAATTCACCGCCATGCTGATGGAGCGGTCTCTCGACGCGATCGATGAGATGATCGCGCCCGGCGGCACGACCCGGCACAAGCTGGCGAAGCCGGTCCCGGTTTTCGTGGCCTACCAGACCGCTTTTGCCGATGCCGACGGGGCGTTGCAGTTTCGCCCCGATTTCTACAACCGCGATAACGACGTCTGGCAGCAGCTCCGGCGACGCTCCCAGGGGCGAAGCGCCCCGGCGCAGGGAGATCCAGATCCGACACCACCCGGCACCGTCCAGGCCCGCCCGCGCGGCGGCGGCGCTGCCGCCCCGGTGGAGGTCCGGAGGCGGAGCCTCCGGGCTTAAGCGCCGGCCATGGTCAGGCCTTCGATCCGGAGCGTCGGGCTGTCGATGCCGCGCCGGAAGCGGAGGTCATTGGCCGGGGTGGTGTTCAGGAACATCTCCAGCAGGTTCCCGGCGATGGTGACGCCGGAGAAGGGCTCGGCGAGCTGGCCGTTGCGGATCATGAAGCCGGAGGCGCCACGGCTGTAGTCGCCGGTCAGGCTGTTGATGCTGCTGCCGATCATCTCGGTGACGTAGAGGCCCTCCCTGATGTCCGCCATCAGGGCCTCCGGCGAAAGCGGGCCGGGTTCAAGCCAGAGATTGGTGGTGGAAGGCGAGGGCGGGCCGCCCACGGCGCGCGAGGCGCGGCCATTGGATGCCAGGCCGAGCTGCCGGGCCGAGCGCCAGTCGAGGATCCAGTGGTTGAGGATGCCGTCCTCGACGATGGCCAGCGGCGCGGTGGGCATGCCTTCCGCGTCGAAGGGGCGGGAGCGGAGGCCGCGCGGGCGGGTCGGGTCGTCGCGGATCGTCAGGCCGGGGGCCATGACGCGTTCGCCCATCTTCTTCAGCAGGAAGCTGGTGCCGCGCGCGATGGCGGCGCCGTTCGCGGCATTGGTGAGATGGCCGAGGATCGAGCCCGCGACGCGCGGATCGTAAAGCACCGGCAGGCGCGCGGTGGCGGGACGGATGGGGTTCAGGCGGCGCACCGCGCGTTCCCCGGCGGTGCGGCCGAGCGTTTCCGGATCATCCAGATCCGAAAGATGCGTCGCGGTGGAATAGTCGTAGTCGCGCTCCATCCCCGTGCCCTGGCCGGCGACGGCGGTGACGGAAAGGCTGTGGCCGCTGCGGGTATAGGTGCCCGCGAAACCATTGGAGGCTGCCAGGGCGATCACCGTGCGGCTCCAGCCCGCATCGGCGCCTTCGGAATTCGTCACGCCCTTGATGGCGCGCGCGGCTTCCTCGGCACGGCGGGTGCGGGCGGTCAGGGCGGCAACATCCGGTTCCTGGCCGTCATCCATGTCGAGCGGAAGGTCGGCCAGGGCGGGGACGCGTTCCGGCAGGAAGCCATAGGGGTCTTCCGGCACGGCGCGGGCCATGGCGACGGCGCGTTCCGCCAGGGCGGCGAAGCCCCGCGGATCGGCATCGGTGGTGGAGACGATGGCCTGGCGCTTTCCGAGGAAGACGCGCAGCCCGATGTCAAAGCCCTCGGAGCGCTCGACATTCTCCACCTCGCCCAGCCGCATCTGGACGGAGAGGGAGGCGCCGGCGGCGAGGATGGCATCGGCCGCATCCGCCCCCGCCGCGCGGGCGGCGGAGACGAGGGCGGCGAGGGTTTCGCGCGGGTCGGCCTTTGTCCGCTCCGTCTTCATGCTCATGCGGCGAGCCTTTCGGCCACTTCCGGCAGGCGCGGCACGCGGCCGGCGGGGCCGAGGGCCGCGAGGGTCGGCGCTGAGCGGAAGGCGCGGGCGGCGGCCTGCTGGATCTGCTCCACCGTGACGGCGGCGATCTTCGCCTTGGTCTCCTCCACCGGGACGATGCGGCCATGCACCTGAAGCTGGCGCGCCAGCTGCTCGCAGCGCGAGCCGGTGGATTCCAGGGACATCAGCACGGAGGCGCGGAGCTGGGCCTTGGCGCGGGCCAGCTCCTCCTCGGTGACGTCGTGCTGGACGCGGCGGAGTTCCTCCAGCGTGGCGGGCATCAGCTCGGCGGCCTGATCCTCGCCGGTGCCGGCATAGATCGTGAAGAGGCCGGCATCCCGGTAGGGCGAGTGGAAGGAATAGACCGAATAGACGAGGCCGCGGCGCTCGCGGATCTCCTGGAACAGGCGGGAGGACATGCCGCCGCCGAGGATCGTGGAGAGCAGCATCGTCGGGTAGTGCATCGGGTCGCCATAGGCGGGGCCGGGGAAGCCCAGCAGCAGGTGGACCTGATCCAGGTCGCGCTCCTCGCGGAACTCGCCGCCCGTGTAGCGGGCGGGTTCGGCCTGGTGCTGGTCGATGCTGGGGAGGTCGGCGAAGTGCTTCTTTGCCAGTTCCACCAGCGTCTCGTGCTCCACGGCGCCGGCGGCGGCCACCACCATGCGGGAGGGGCCGTAATGGCGGCGCATGTAGCCGGTCAGCGCCTCGCGCGGCAGCTTCTCGATGATCGAGGCCGGGCCGAGGGTGGGGCGGCCCATGGGCTGGCCGGAATAGGCGGTTTCCTGGAAGTGGTCGAAGATGATGTCGTCCGGCGTGTCGTTCGCCTGGCCGATCTCCTGCAGGATCACGCCGCGCTCGCGCTCCACCTCCTCGGGGGCGAAGGAGGAATGCGTCAGGATGTCGCCGAGGATGTCGGCGGCGAGCGGCAGGTCCTCCTTCAGGACCTTGGCGTAATAGGCGGTCGTCTCGCGGGCCGTGTAGGCGTTGAGATGGCCGCCCACCGCCTCGATCTCGCGCGCGATGGCCTGGGCGTCGCGCTTTTCCGTGCCCTTGAAGGCCATGTGCTCGAGGAAGTGGGAGACGCCGTTCTCATGCGCCTCCTCATCCCGCGTGCCGGTATGGGCATAGGCGCCGATGGAGGCGGTCTCCACGCGGGTCATGGTGTCGGAGACGATGGTGAGGCCGTTGGGCAGGCGGGTGAGCCGGACGGCGCCACCATTCAGGGCGGGGTCGGTAGCGGCGGCCAGGGTGTGCTCGGTCATGCTTGGGGGATGGCTTCCGGGAACAGGGGGCTTTTCCTGGTCCCAATGTAGGGTGTTCGTCCTGAAGGTGCGAGGCGTGAGCACGAACCGGCTCAGCGGGATGCCTGGCGGAAGGGGGCCGGCGGTGCCGGCGGGGGCAGCGGAAGGGCCTGGCGAGAGGCGCCCGGAGGCGGCGCGTCGGGCGTTTCCGGGGCCATGCGGGGGCAGAGCAGGATGAAGCCCGCCAGCACCATGGCCGGGATGGCGGGGCCGGGGAGGCGCCAGCCGGCCGTCCTGGCGGGCTGCCGCGCGCGCCGGCGCCGGGCGCGGGTCGGCGGCTCGGCCGGCAGGGGCGCGGGGTTGGCGGGGAACTGGAAGAGCGTATCGGCCCGGGGCAGGTCCGAGACATGCAGCAGCAGCACGCCTGTGCGCGCGGCCAGCGCATGGGCGGCGGCGGTGAAGGCGGCGTTGGAAACCACCGCGGCACCATCCGCCCCGGCATAGCCGCACCCGGCCAGGGCTTCCTGCACCGCCTTGTTGCCGACGGGGCGGCTATAGAGTTTGCATTGCAGCACCACGCTGCGCCCGCCCTTGCGGGCCAGGACATCCACCCCTTGGTCGCCCGAGCCGCGCCCGACCGTGACGGACCAGCCCCGCGCGGCCAGCACATCGGCGCAATGCTGCTCGAACTGGCGGGGGGTGAGGCTGGGGGCCTCAGCCGCTTTTCCGGGTTTTGCGGGCGGCGGCGCCTCGACGGGGATGCCATGCGCGATGACCAGGACGGCGGCGAAAGCGAGCAGCGCAAGCGCCGCGAGCAGCACCCCCATGCCGACGCCTCTCCGGCTCTCCTGTGGTCACCGGCGGGCGGCCGGGCGCCTGCCCAGGGGTCGCGACTCGGGGGCCGGACGGCCGGGCAGGGCCTTTAGGTGCCGTTCTTCACAGCCGACTTCAACATGGGGAGCTAAAATAGGCCCGGCTGGCGGAGCCTTGTTTCGGCTCCGCCTCACCGCAGTCATTCAGGCAGGGATCATTCGAGGCGGATATTCTCCGCCCGCACCACCTCGCGCATCGCCACGCGCTGGGCGGCGACGAATTCCGCCAGTTCCTGCCGGCTACCGCCGGTGGGCAGCACGCCAAGGCCGTTCAGGAGCCGGTCCCGGATCGCGGGGTCGGCCAGGGCATGGTTCAGGGCGGCGTTCAGGCGGACCAGGACAGGATCGGGCGTTCCCGCCGGGGCCCAGACCGCCACCCAGTCATTCACGTCGAAGCCCTCGAAGCCCTGCTCCGCGATGGTCGGCACATCGGGGAGGAAGGGCAGGCGCTCGCGGGTGGTGACGGCCAGGGCGCGCAGCCGGCCCTCGCGGATCAGCGGCACGGCCTGGGGCGTGGTGGAGAAGGCCATGTCCACCGCGCCCGCCAGCACATCCTGCATGGCCGGGGCCGAGCCGCGATAGGCGACATGCACCAGCCCCAGATCGGCGCGCCGTGACAGCACCGCCCCTGCCAGATGCGGCCCCGAGGCGATGCCGGAGGAGGCGTAGGTGAGGCCCTTCACCTCCCGCGCGCGGTTGAGCAGCGCGCGCAGGCTTTCCGGCCCTTTCGGCAGCACCACCAGGACCTGTGGCAGGGTGCAGAGGCGCCCGACGGGGGCGAAGGCCTTGGCATAGTCGAAGGGAAGATTGGGCATCAGCGCCGGGTTGAGCGCCTGGCCGGAGGCATCGGACAGGATGGTGTAGCCATCGGGGGCGGCCTGGGCGACGGCGCCTGCGCCGATGGAGCCCGTGGCGCCCGCGCGGTTCTCGACGACCAGCGGCTGGCCGAGGAAGCGGCCCATCGGCTCGGCCACCACGCGCGTCGGCACATCCACCCCGCCGCCGGGCGCGTAGGAGGCGACCACGCGGATCGGGCGGTTCGGCCAGTTCGCATCGGCGCGTGCGGAGAAGGGGAGGGCTGACGCGGCCATCACCGCGCCGACGAACCGCCGGCGGGAAGCAAGCATGTTTTTCTCGGTCCTGTACGTTTCCTCCGGGAAGCTTAGGGGGCTGGCCCTTTGGGGCACAACACGGGTGCGCCCGGTTGTTCAGCGCGCCGGGTGGCGGCAGGTCAGCGTGGCACCATGCCGGTCCGCCGGTATGTCTTCATGCACGCATCGGTGACCTGGGCCCTGGCGATCGCGCCGTCGATCCCGAGGGAGCGCCTGGGCCAGTAGTACTGATCCTCCGCCGCGGCGCCCCGCATTTGGCAGGCGTAGAGGGCCTCCTCAGGAGTGGCGGGAGTGACTGCGGCGCCTGGGGCGGAGGGGAGCTGGGCGCAGGCCGCCAGAAGCAGCGCCGGCAGGAGCATGAAGCTGGCTGCGTGCCGGATTCCAGGCATGCGCACCTCCGTTCCTATCTGGGAACATCCTAGCAGCGCGGCTGGGACTGGAACAGTTCGGGCTGGATCGCTGCGGTGTGCCCTCTATCTGTTCCGGGGGGTGCATCTTCTGGCCTCCAGGATCGGCAACCCTCCCCCTGTGCCCCGCGTTGGCGCCGCGACGTTCGTTGGGAGGCTGCAATGGCCGGCGTGGATGTCCTTTCGCGCATCATAAGCAGCGTGCTGAGCGGCGGCGGGATTGGCGGCGTCGTGGGCGGCCTGATGGGGGGCGGCATGACCCATGGGGGCGTCGGTGGCGTGCCGACCGGCGAGCGGGGCAGCCCGACCATGGCGCTCGCTGCCCTCGTCGCCACCTTGACGGGTGGCAAGGGCGGTGCTCAGGGATTGCAGACGCTGGTGGATACCCTGCACGGCGCCGGGCTGACACGGCAGGTGAACAGCTGGATCGACCGCGGGCCCAATGCGGAGATCCAGCCCGACGAGTTGCGCCGTGCCTTCTCGGGGGAGGTGCTGAACGTCGTCTCCCGCGAGACTGGCCTGCGCGAGGAGGAGTTGCTCGCGGATCTCGCCCGCGGGCTGCCAGCCTTCGTCGAGAAGCTTTGCCCGCAGGGGCGCCTGCCACGGAGCGACGCCGAGGTTCCGGAGATGCCCGAGGACGACCTGCTGGACGAACTCGGGCGTGCTGCCGCCGCGAACGAAGAGGCCAGGCGAAACCAGGGCGGCGTGTGATGGCCGCCGATCCCTGATTGGATCGAGGGGCAGCGCCCCTGGTCTTCTACCTGTTCCGCCGCGCGTGTGCCCGCACCGCCGACTGCACGGCGGCGAGGTCGTTCGGCAGCACGGTGAAGCGTTCCTCGCGCTCATAGAGATCCGCCATATGCGGCGGCAGGCCGGGGCGGGTGCCGGTGGCCTGCTCCACCGCATCCGGGAACTTCGCCGGATGGGCGGTGGCGGCGACGATGATGGGCGTGGACGCGTCGTCCGGCGCGCGGGCGTGGCTTGCGGCGGTGCCGGCGGCGGTGTGGGGATCGGCGAGATAGCCCTGCGCGTGGAGGCGCCGCATCTCCGCGATGGTGTCCTCGTCCGAGACGGCGAGGGCGCGGAACAGGGAGGTGGCCTTGCGCCAGGCGGCGTCCGGCACGGGCATGGTGCCGGTCTCGCGGAAGGCGCGCATGGTGGCGGCGGTCTTCGCGCCGTCGCGGCCCAGCAACTCGAAGAGCAGGCGCTCGAAGTTGGAGGAGACCTGGATGTCCATGCTGGGCGACAGGCTGGGCACCACGGGCTGCGCGGACATGTCATTGGCGCCGATCCAGCGCGCGAGGATGTCGTTGCGGTTGGAGCCGATGATCAGCGTGGAGATGGGCAGGCCCATGCGGCGCGCGGCCCAGGCGGCGAAGACATTGCCGAAATTGCCGGTGGGGACGGAGAAGGCCACCTCGCGGTCCGGCGCGCCGAGATTGAGGGCGGCGTAGGCGTAATAGGGGATCTGCGCCGCGATGCGCGCCCAGTTGATGGAGTTGACGGCGGAGAGGTTCATCTCGGCGCGGAAGGGCGCGTCGTTGAACATGGCCTTCACCATGTCCTGGCAGGTGTCGAAGTCGCCCTTGACGGCGATGTTCTTCACGTTGGGGGACAGGACGGTCGTCATCTGCCGGCGCTGCACGGCGCTGGTGCGGCCCTCGGGGTGGAGAATGACGATATCGACGCTCGCGCGGTCGCGGCAGGCCTCGATGGCGGCGGAGCCGGTGTCGCCGGAGGTGGCGCCGACGATGGTGATGCGTTCGCCGCGCCGGGCCAGCACATGGTCGAACATGCGGCCGAGGAGCTGGAGGGCGAAGTCCTTGAAGGCCAGGGTGGGGCCGTGGAACAGCTCCAGCGCGAAGCGGCGCTCGTCCAGCTGGACCAGGGGCGCGACGGCGGGGGTGTTGAAGCCGGCATAGGCGTCGCGGCACATGGCCAGGAGGGCGCCTTCCTCGAAGCAGTCGCCGGTGAAGCGGGCGATGATGTTCGCAGCCAGGTCCGGATAGGGGAGGCCACGCAGGGCCTCCCATTCCTCGGGCAGGAGGATGGGCCAGCTCTCCGGCAGGAAGAGGCCACCATCCTCGGCCAGGCCGGCCAGGAGGACGGATTCGAAGTCGCGGGGGGCGGCCTCGCCGCGGGTGGAGACGTAGCGCATGGCGGGGGCTTAGCCGAAAGGGGCGGCCACCGGAATGGCGGCCTGCGCATGGGGGCTTCTTGGGTGGAACGGATGTGCAGGGACGGGCCAGGATGGCGGGCATGACGCGCCGCGCCCTTCTCTCCCTCGGCTTCCTCCTGGCGGCCCCGCCTGCCACGGCGCGGGAGCTGGTGCCCATCCGGCCCGGTACGCCGGAGGGCGATGCGCTGGTGGCGCGGCTCCGCCAGGGCGGGCTGGTGCTGTTCATGCGCCATGCGGACACGCGGGGCGAACCCTGTGACCGGAGCTTCCGTGTGGGCGACCGGGCGGGGCAGCGGAACATCTCTCCCATGGGGCGGGAGCAGTCGGCGGCGGTGGGGCGGTGGCTGGCGGAACTGGGCATCCGGCTGGAGGAGCCGGTGCTGGCGGGGCCGGTATTCCGGGCGCGGGACACGGCGGAGATCGCCTTCGGGGCGGAACGGGTGCGGGTGACGGACGACCTCCTGGCCGATGACTATGCGGGCGGGCGGCTGGAGGAGGTGATGGCGGGCCACCGGCGGCTGCTTTCGGCGCCGGTGGCACCGGGGGTGAACCGGATGCTGGTGGGGCACCGGACGCCGCTGATCATGCTGGCCGGGGCGGCGGTGGGTGGAAGGGCGTTTCCGGAGGGGTCCTTTGCGGTAGTGGAACCGGGCGGGGCGTTGCGCGTGCTGGGCGTTCTGGAGCTGGCGCCCCTGCCGGGCGGCGGGTTCCACGGGTGCTGAATGGGGCGGGGTGCATTCCAGCTTGGATGCCACGGGCCTAGCCTGCCGGTGTCCAGAACCGGAGCGAGGAAACGCCCATGATCCATGTCGTCGCCGTCATCACAGCGAAGCCAGGCCAGCGGGAGGCGCTGCTTTCCCTGTTCCGCGCCAATATGCCGGCCGTGCTGGCCGAGGACGGGTGCATCGAATACGGGCCGGTTGTGGATCGGCCGCTTTTCGGGCCGGCGCAGACGCCGATCGGGCCTGACACCTTTATGGTGATCGAGAAATGGGCCTCACCCGAGGCGCTGAAGGCCCATGCGGCGGCCCCGCATATGGTGGCCTATGGCAAGGCGTCGCGCGAGTTGATCGCCAGCCGCGTCATCCATGTGCTGGAGCCGGCATAGGCCGGTCTGATGACCCGGAGAGGGTCGCTGCGTTGGGGTGAGTGGATGGCTGACCACATCGGTCCGGCCAGCCCGGACGATCGGGAAGAAGCCCAGGCCAGCTGACATTTTCCGGAGCCAACCGTCCGGACGGTTGAAAAACCGTCCGGACGGTACAGTTGAGGGGCATGGCTTCCGACCCATCCCGCCCTGATGTCCAGACCCGCGTCCTCGACGCCGCCGAGGCGATCATCCGCGCCCGTGGCGTCCATGCCCTGACGATCGAGGGCGCCGCCCGGGAGGCGAAGGTCTCCAAGGGCGGGCTGCTCTACCACTTCGCCTCCAAGGAGGCGCTTCTGGCAGCGCTGATGCAGCGGCTGGCGGATGGGGTCACGGCGGATTGGGAGGCGATCGTCGCCGCCCAGCCGGAAGGGCCGCGCCGGGCGCTGCGGGCCTGCCTCGCCTTCACCTTCGATGAGCCGGGCATCCGTGAAACCCATGCACGCACGGCCGCGGTGCTGCTGGCGGCCTTCCACCACGATCCCGCGCTGCTGGATCCGATCCGCGCCTTTTTCGCCCGTGTCCGGGCAGAGGCGGTAGCGGATGGTGTCCCGCCGGGCGTGGCCGCCGCGATCATGCTGGCGGGGGACGGGCTGTTCATGACCCGGCTTTTCCAGCTTTACGAACCGGGCGCCGAGGAGATGGCCGGGCTGCGCGAGACGCTGCACGGGCTGCTGGAGGGCGTGTCGTGAAGCGCGCCCTGAAGCCCCTGGGCTGGATCGGAGCCGCGCTGGTCGTGGCCGGTATTGGTGGTTGGGCCGCCGAAATCGGCCCCTTCGCGCCGGCGCCTGCCGCACCGCAAGCCGCTGTCGAGGTGCCGGCGGGCGTGGGTGCGCTGGGCCGGGTGGAGCCCGCCGGGCGTATCCGGCGGCTCTCCGCCCCCTATGCCGGGGCGCGGCTGGAGAAGCTGCTGGTGGCTGAGGGCGATGAGGTGGCGGAAGGCCAGGTTCTGGCCGAGTTCTCCGATACCGCGCAGCGCGATGCGGCGGTGGCCGAGGCTGCCGCGCGCCTGTCGCAGGCGCAGGCGAATTTCGAGCGCACCCGCGCGGGCGGCAGCCCGAGCGAGGTGGAGGCGGCCGAGGCGCGGGTGACCGCCCTGCGCGCCGCCGAGGAGACGGCGCGGCGCGAGGCGGGGCGCTCGCAATCCCTGGTCGCATCCGGCGCGGGGGCGGCGGCGCAGGCGGAGCGCAACCGCTTCATGGCCGCGCAGCGCACTGCCGAGCGCGCTGCCGCCGAAGCGGAGCTGGAGACGTTGCGCAACCCTCGCCACGAGGATGTGGCGCGCGCCGCGGCGGATCTGGCGGCGGCGGAAGCGGGGCTGGCGCGGGCGCGGGCCGATGCGAAGCTGGCGCGGCTGCATGCGCCGGCCGCCGGCACCATCCTGCGCGTCATCGCCCGTGCCGGCGAGGCAGTGGGTACGGAGGGCGTGCTGGAGATGGGCGACCTGTCGCGTCTCGATGTCGTGGCCGATGTTTATGAGACCGATCTGTCACGCCTGCGCCCGGGCGCGCCGGCCGAGGTGATCGTGCCGGGCGAGGATGCGCGCCACAACGCGACCGTGCGCGAGATCGGCTGGGTGGTGCGCCGCACGACCCAGGCCGGCACGGATCCGGTGGCGGCGGTGGATGCGCGCACGGTGGAGGTGCGGCTGACGCTGGACGAAGCCGCGCGGCAGGCGCTGATGCGCCGCTCCGGCATGCAGGTGCAGGTGGCGATCCGGCCATGAACGCGATCAGCGACATTCGCGGCCGGGTGCGGGAGGTGGCGCACCCGCCGGGGCTGCTGGCTTCCTCCGGCCTCGCGCTGCGGCTTGCCTGGCGGCAGTTGTGGTCCGAGAAGGCGCGGCTGGCCTCGGCCATCGCGGGGGTGATGTTCGCCTGCGTGCTGGTCTTCACGCAGCTTGGCTTCCGCGCGGCGCTGTTCGAAAGCGCGACGACGCTGATCGGCTCCATGCGCGCGGACCTGTTCCTGATGAGCCCGATGACGCTCGCCTCCTTCCGGCCGGAGCCCATGCCGCGCGTGCGGGTTTCGCAGGCGCTGGGTGTGGAACAGGTGCAGGCGGCGGTGCCGGTGTATCTGACGCAATCGAGCTTCCGGAATCCGGAAACGGGGCGGCGGCGCACCATCCAGCTGATCGGCTTCGACGTGGACGCGGGGGTGCTGGATCTGCCCGGCCTCGCGCCGTTGCGCGATGCGCTGAAGCAGCCGGACAGCTTCGCCTTCGACACGCGCTCACGCCCTGAATTCGGGCCCGTGGGGAAGATGTTCGAGGAGCGCGGCGCCTTTCCCGCGCAGATCGGCAACCGTGACATGCGCATGGTGGGCACGATCTCGATGGGAACCTCCTTCGGCGCGGACGGCAATGCGGTGATGTCGGAGCTGAATTTCCAGCGCGTGGTGAAGCAACGGCCGGGAACGATGGTCGATCTGGCCGCGATCCGGCTGAAGCCAGGGGCGGACCTGCGGGAGGCGCAGGCGGCGCTGCGCGCGATCATGCCGCCCGATGTATCGGTGATGACCCAGGCGGAGCTGCGCGCGCATGAGCGGGACTACTGGGAGAAGGGAACGCCGATCGGCTTCATCTTCACCTTCGGCAGCCTGATGGGCCTGATCGTGGGAATGGTGATCGTGTACCAGATCCTGTTCAGCGACATCGCGGGCCATCTGAAGGAATACGCGACGCTGAAGGCGATGGGCTATTCCAACGGGCATCTCTCGCGCGTGGTGCTGGGGGCGGCGGTGATCCTGGCCTTCGCCGGCTTCGTGCCTGGGGCGATCGCCTCATCTGTTCTCTATAGCGTGGTGACGGATGCCACTTTCCTGCCGCTGCATATGACGACAGGCCGTGCTTTCGCGGTGTTCGGCATGATCTTCGGCATGTGTGCGGGGGCGGGGCTGCTGGCGATGCGCAAGCTGCGCGATGCCAATCCGGCGGACATGTTCTGATGATGGCGAACCCTGTCGAGGTCAAAGGCCTCACCTACGCCTATGGCGAGGGCGCGCTGCGGCGCGAGGTGCTGCGGGACGTGGATCTGCGTGTGGCGCCGGGCGAGATCGTGATCCTCACCGGCCCCTCGGGCAGCGGCAAGACGACGCTGCTGACGCTGGCGGGGGCGTTGCGCGCCGTGCAGGAGGGATCCTGCCGCGTGCTGGGGCACGAGCTGGCGGGCGCGCGGGAGGCGGAGCGCGTGGCGCTTCGGCGCAGCATCGGCTTCATCTTCCAGAGCCACAACCTGCTGGGCTTCCTCACCGCGCGGCAGAATGTGGCGATGGCGCTGGAGATGGACGGCGCCACCGGTGAGCGCGAACGGCTGGAGCGCGCGGGGGAGATGCTGGCCTCGGTCGGGCTGGCGGAGCATGCGGACAAGCTGCCGTCGCAGCTTTCGGGCGGGCAGCGGCAGCGCGTGGCCGTGGCGCGTGCGCTGGTGGCCTCGCCCGGGCTGGTGCTGGCGGATGAGCCGACGGCGGCGCTGGACAAGGCGAGCGGGCAGGAGGTGGTGCATCTGCTGCGTGACCTCGCGCGGTCGCGCGGTGCCGCGATCCTGCTGGTGACGCATGATCCGCGCATCCTGGATGTCGCGGACCGGATCGTTGCGATGGAGGACGGGCGCGTCGTGGCCGATGGTGCCGCGCGGGCAGTGACGGGGTAGGGCGCTTTCCGCGGCGTCCGGTAACCACATTGCGGCGGCTTAGATGAAAGCCTTCTGCATCACCCTGACGCGAGCAGTACCCGGGAAGAACGAAACCAAGGCGAGCGAAAAATGTTAAAAAACAACCCTCGGTTGAGTGTCTGCAGATAACCCAACTGCTGACCTTGAGATGGGTGGGAGCCGTCCTGCCGGGATGCAGGATCCGGCAAGCTCAAAGCTGAGAGGTTGTTCGCTACCGACAGTGATTTGCTCCTGACCATCCCCGGCGGCGTGAAAGCCATTTGGGGCGTGTAACCGAATGCGCCGCGTCACATCGGCTCGTGTTCTTCCCTGCTGAGAAGCGGTGCCCCGCATCCGTTAACAGGTTGTGCAGATCTTGCCTGCGCATGAAGGGAGTTTGTGGATCATGGCTACCCAGGCTCATGGCTTCGCTTCGCTGAACGGCGGCACCACGGGTGGTGCCGGTGGAGCAAGCGTCACCGTCTCCACCGGCAAGGAACTCATCGAGGCCGTCACGCGGTCAGGCCTCACGCCACTGACGATCTATGTTGATGGAGAGATCACCCCGGAGAATACGGGCGCCGACGCCATCACGCTCAAGAATGTTCACAACCTTTCGATCATCGGCGCTGGCGATGGGGCGGAGTTCGACGGCATCGGCTTTCAGGTGAAGGGAGGTTCCTCCAACCTGATCTTCCAGAATCTCACCATACACAGCGTCCATGGTGGCGAGGGCGATGCCATCGGGCTTGAGAACGGGGTGCATAACGTCTGGATCGATCACAACGAGTTCTACGACGCACAGGACGTCAACAAGGACTATTTCGATGGCCTGGTCGATACGAAGAAGGGCGTGGAATACGTCACCGTCTCGAACAACTACTTCCATGACCACTACAAGGTTTCGCTGAACGGCTTCACCGATACCGACACTGGCGGACGCTATCTTACCTTCAACAACAACTACTTCGAGGATATCGGATCCCGCGTGCCCAGTGTCCGCGGCGGCTATGTCCATGTCTACAACAATGTCTACAAGGAGGTGGAAGCCTCCGGCGTGAATCTGCGCATGGGTGCCGAGGGCCTGATCGAGAATAATATCTTCGAGGATGTGAAGGACCCGATCGTCAGTGTCGACAGCCAGAAGATCGGCTACTGGAATCTCCGCGGCAACCAGTTCATCGACGTCACCTGGAGCAAGCTCGGCAAGAACGAAGCCAATGCGGCCGATGGCAAATCGACCACGGATTATGATGTGCCTTATGACTACACGCTTGCTGGCACATCAGGCCTGAAGCTCCAGGTTACGGCCAATGCGGGCCTTCTCAAGCGGGATGTCGCGCCCATCATCGACGAGGACATTCCCCCCGGTACGGGCGGCAATGCCGGCGAAGGCACGCTGGTGGAGGACCATCCGGCCAAGCCCGTAATCCCGCTTCCTGTCGAGGGCGACCCGACGGAGCTGGTTGGTACGGGCAATGCGGACATGATCACGGGCACCTCCCGCAGCGAGACGCTCAGCGGGCTGGGCGGTGCGGATGTGCTGCTGGGCAATGGCGGCGACGACATGCTGAATGGCGGCACCAATGATGACAGCCTGGACGGCGGAAGCGGCAACGACACGCTGTTGGGTGAGAACGGCAAGGATCTGCTCGATGGTGGCCCCGGCGATGACCTGCTTGATGGCGGCGCCTCGAACGACGTGCTGCTAGGCGGGCCGGGCAAGGATGTGATGCTGGGCGGCGATGGCAATGACAGGCTGGAGGGCGGCTCGGACGACGACGACATGGATGGCGGAGCTGGCGCGGATGCGCTTCTTGGTGGCGCGGGCAACGACCTCATCAAGGGCGGCGCCGGCAAGGACACACTCACCGGTGGCAATGGCGACGACCGCCTCATCGGTGGGTTGGACAGCGACCGGCTGATCGGGAATGAGGGGAATGACATCTTCGTCCTGACCCAGCTCCTGGACTCCCGCCTGGGCAGTGGGCGTGACGTCATCGTCGATTTCATGGATGGCGACCGGATTGACCTGTCCGCGATCGATGCCTCGTCCAAGGCGAGCGGCGATCAGGCCTTTGCCTTCATGGGCAATGCCGCCTTCACCGGCAAGGCGGGGGAGTTGCACGCGATCCTGGTGGGGGACGACACCATGATCGAGGGCGATGTGGATGGCGACGCCAAGGCCGATTTCCAGATCGAGCTTCCTGGCATTCACACGCTGGCGGCGAGCGACTTCATCCTCTGAGGCGGGATTGAGAGGACATGCCGGAGCCCGGTTCCGCCGGGCTCCGGTCTTGGCATGGATGTATGGTCAACTGACGACCAGCTTGGCACCAGCCGCGTAGAGGCGTTCGCGCAGGCCGTGCACCGGGCGCAGCAGCACGACGCCGGGCGCGGGGCTTCGCAGCAATTCCGCATGCGTGGCGGTGATGGCGGCGGTTGCGTCGTCGTCGCTGGAGAAGATCGCGACGAGCGGCACCTCAAGCAGGGTGGGTAGCGACATGAGTCCCAATTTCGGGACGAAAGATGAAGTATAGGTTAACCGCCCTTCGTGCCACTGGCGGAAGAGGCGGCTGCCTGCCGCAACGGGGAGTGGGACCGGGCGTTCAGGGCGCGGCGGAGAAAATAGATCCTTCACCGTCTTGTCACGAGCCTGCGGCTTGTTTGCCGCGGGCCGCGACAACACTGTCCGCGTGACAGGCGCCCCTCATGCCTGCCGGCTTCTTGCCGGCATAAGGCGGGCGCCTGGTCCTACTTTGGAGCTTGAGTGCATGCGCGTTCCGCTTCCCGGCCGCGATTACTTCCCACCCCGCGTGCTTCTGCGCGGTGCGGCCAGATCCGCCATCGAGGGCATCCGTGCCGAGCCCCGGCTGGTGGAGCCGCGCGGCGGCTTGCCGGCGCTGCGGCCCGGCCCGGCCTCGATGCCCGCCATGCCGCCCTCTCCCATGATGGGCGTGCGGCCGGGCGTCGCCTGAATCAGGGAAGCAGAGGGCGGGGATCCACGGGGGTCGCAAGCCAGAAAAGGGCGAGATGCAGATGCGGGCCGGTGACGCGGCCCGTGGCGCCCGAGGCGCCGATCACCTGACCGCGCGAGACGGCCTCGCCCTCCCGCACATCCAGTCGTGACATATGGGCGTAGAGCGTGGTCACGCCGTGGCCATGCTCGATCAGCAAGGTGTTTCCCGTGAAATACAGGTCGCCTGCCAGAGTCACCCGGCCCGTGGCGGCGGCCGCCAATGGCGTTCCGGTGGGCACGGCGACATCAAGGCCGAGATGCGGTGCCCGGGGCTGGCCGTTCAGGATGCGCTGGCTGCCATAGACGCCGCTGATCCGCCCGCGCGTGGGCCATTCGAGGCCTTCAGCGAAATGCGGGGTGGCGGTGTTCGTGCGGCGGGCGGCGTTCAGGCGCTCCTGCTCCGCGCGGATGCGGGCCAGGGCCTCGGCATCGGGCGTGACCATGCGGCCGGGCAGGCCTTCCAGGCGCTGGATGTCCCATTCGCGCGGGGTGACCGTGATGCGGCGTTCCTCACGATGGCCATTCGGCGCTGTGATGGTGAGGGTGGCCTGCGGTTCAGCATCCCGCTTGAGGCCGAAGACGAAGAGGCCATCCGGGGAGACGCGGAGATTGCGTCCCTCGAAGGTGACGCGCGTGCCTGGATCAGCGCGTCCCGTGACCAGCGATCCCTGTGAAACGCGCTCGGGGAGGATGAGGGCTGCCGCCGGCCTTGCAAGCAACAGGGCCGGAAGGGCGAGTGCGGCGCGGCGGGAGAGGGTGGTCGCGCGATTGCTCATCAATGCTCCAGCAGATTTGCAGGATAGAAGGGGGCTCGGGAGATGTTCTCCCCGGCTGTGCTCTTCCTAAAGCAGCGTTTCCTGCGCGGCGGTTGCCTTGCCACGCTTCTTCGCACGCTCATCGGCCACGTTCACGCTGCCATCCGCGAATTGCAGGGTGAGCCGCTGCCCCGGCGCGACATCCGCCGCCGCCGTGACCGGCTGCCCGCTGCTGTCGCGCACCAGGGCGAAGCCGCGTTCCAGCAGCGCCTGGTAGGAGGCGCCTTCGAGCCGGGCGGTGAGGGCGGTGAGAGCGGTGCGGCGCTCGCGCAGGCGGCCGCGTAGCAGCGGCACGGGATCGGAGATGCGGGCCAGGGCCTGTCCCTTGCGGGCGATCGCGGCCTGGGCGCCGCCGCTGATGCGGAGCTTGAGCAGTTCGAGCGCCGCACGGCGCTGGGCGATGGCTTCCTGAGGGCGGGGCAGGCGGGCGGCGGTGGATTCCAGCGCGCGGCGCTTGGCAGCGATCAGGGCGCGTGGGGCGAGTTGCAGGCGATGGCCGCGATCCTCCACGCGGTTGCGGCCGGCGGCGATGAGGGCGGGAAGATCCGGCAGGCCGGAGGAGGCACGGGAGAGGCGCAGATGGCCACGTTGGAGGACTGAATGCCCGGCGCGGGCGAGGCGGGTGGCGCGCTGGTGGAGGGCGGCGAGGAGTTCCTCGCGCGCTGGCACGGCCAGTTCGGCGGCGGCGGTGGGGGTGGGGGCGCGGCGGTCGGAGGCGAAGTCGATCAGCGTCGTGTCCGTCTCATGCCCCACCGCGGAGATGAGGGGGATGGGCGAGGCCGCGGCGGCACGGACGACGATTTCCTCGTTGAAGGCCATCAGGTCCTCAAGGCTGCCGCCGCCGCGCGCGACGATGATGACATCGGGGCGCGGGATGGAGCCGAGGGGAGAGAGCCGGCCCATGGTGGCGATGGCGGCCGCCACCTGCTCGGCGGCGCCCTGGCCCTGCACCGCCACGGGGATCAGCAGCACGCGGCGGGGGAAGCGGCGCGCGAGGGTGGTGCGGATGTCGTGCAGCACCGCGCCCTTCTCGCTGGTGATGACGCCGATTACCTCGGGCAGGAAGGGCAGGGGGCGCTTGCGGGATTCGTCGAAAAGGCCCTCGGCGCCCAGGCGCAGGCGGAGCTTCTCGATGCGGGCGAGGAGGGCGCCTTCGCCGGCATATTCCAGCTTCTCGATCTGCAGCGCGTAGTCGGAGCGCTTGTCGGAGGCGGTGATCTTGCCGGTGGCGATCACCTCCACGCCGTTTTCCGGCTTCACGGAAAGTTTGGACATCGCGCCGCGCCAGATGATGGCGCGGATGGTGCCGCTCTCATCCTTCATCGAGAGATAGGAGTGGCCGGAGGGATAGGTCTTGAATTCGCAGATCTCGCCGCGCACGCGGATGCGGCCGAAGGCGCTCTCCAGGGTGCGTTTCACCGCGCCGGAGATTTCCGAGACGCTGTATTCGGGAATGTTGCTCGGCGTGCCGTCCATCCAGGGATTATGGCGGCTCAGGGGGCCGGGCGCCACGAGGGCGGTGGAAACTTAAGGCCCCTCTTCCTCATTCCGAGGGGACAACAGCAGGAGCCGATGCCCCTTCATGCCCATGAATGTCCCCGAGATTCCGGCCGAGGAGCAACTTGCGCGACTACGGCGCCAAGTGGAGGCATTGGGCGATTTTGGCCGCATGGCGGCCGATGGCGGCGATCCTGAGCAACTGCCACAGCTTGCCTGCGTGCAGGCGGTGAGAGGCCTTGGAATCCAGCGTGCGAAGCTGATGCGGTACCGGCCGGAGACGGCGGATCTGCTGATCGTTGCGGGGGTGGGATGGAAGCAGGGTGTGGTGGGGCATGTCAGCCTGGGCGCTGATCTCGCCTCGCCGGCAGGTCAGGCGCTGCGCACGCGCACGCCGAACCTCATCGGGGATGCCTCGCATGATCGGGAGTTCCGCTACGCGCCGGCGCTGCGGGAGCACGGCATCATCTCACTGGTGAATGTGCCGGTGGTGGTGGATGGGGATGTCTGGGGCGTGCTGGAGGTGGACAGCGAGGCCCCGTTTTCCTTTGGGCCTGACGACGTGCATTTCCTGCTGGCCCTGGGGAGCATGCTGGGATTGGCGCTCCGTGGCCGGACCAGGATGGAGGAGGGAATAGGGGCCGCCGGCCATGCCCGGCTGCTGGCGCAGGAGAGGATGTGGCGGAGCGAGTTGCAGCACCGCAGCAAGAACGACCTGCAGCTGATCATGGCGCTGCTCGTCATGCAGCGGCGCCGGCTGGCGGATGACGAGGGGCGCCGGGTCCTCGGGCATGTGCTGGACCGGGTGAGCGCGATCGGGGTGGCGCAGGACCTGCTGAGCCTTGATCGTGGCGTCGGGCGGATCGATCTGGCCGAATATCTGCGGGCGCTCTGCAACAATCTCTCGGAGCGGCGGGAGGGGGTTGCGATCGAGACCCAGGTCGAGCCGGTGGAGTTGCCACATGCTCGCGCCGTGCCGCTGGGGCTGATCGTGAACGAGCTGGTGACCAATGCCCTGAAGCACGCCTTTCCGGATGGGCGGCGCGGGACGATCCGGGTGGAGTTCGCCGTGCCGCCAGGTGGCGAGGCGCGGCTTTGCGTGCGCGACGACGGGGTGGGCATGGGGCCGCCGCGCCCCGGCAGTTCCGGCATGGAGCTGGTGCGGCGGCTGGTGCAGCAGATCGGTGGGCGGACGGCGCAGGTGGAGCAGGGTCATGGAGCCGGGCTCTGCGTATTCTTCCCGCTGACAGCCTGAGTGAAGGCCTCGCCAGGGACGGGGCGATTCCATGGGCGGCACAATCTGGCATTGCCACATGGGCGTCTCCCTGGACGGCAAGATCGCGCGTCCGGACGGGTCGTTGATGACTGGCAGCGGATTACTCGGCTGAGGATTTCGGCTTCGGGGCTTTCTTCGCCGGTATCGATGCGATCCTGATGGGGCGTGGGACGTATGACGCGATCCGGCGCCTTGGCGATTGGCCCTGTGCCGGCAAGCCCACGATTGTCCTGACGACGCGGCCGCTGGATGACCGGCCACTGGCCGGCGTGGAGGCCTGCTCCGGCCGACGCGGCGTAAGAAACGAAGCCTGGAGCTTCCTCGTGCGCGCATGGCCGCCGGGCGGCTGGGCGCCGCTATCCGGGCCGGATCACCACCTCCAGATATTCCGAAGGCACCACCAGGCCCCGGCCCTTGCCCCGGTCGGATTGCTCCAGCAGGTCGAGCATGCCGCGTTCCAGCTTTTCCTGACCGGCCTGGTCGAGGGCGAGGAAGGCCTTGTGGACCGGGCCGTAGAAGCCGCGGAACACCTCCATCCAATGGGCGGCGGAGCGGTAGCGGAAGTTGAACAGGCGCGGCGTTGCCTCGATGGCGGCGCCGGGGAAAAGGGCACGCAAATGCTCCTCCGTGCCCCAGAGTGCCGGGGAGCGCAGCCCGGCCGGGGGCGGGATGAGGCTGCCGATCAGCTTGAAGAGCTGGCCGATGAAGCTGCCGGGCGTCCAGTTCGCCAGGCCGATCTTGCCGCCGGGGCGGCAGACGCGGCGCATCTCGGCGGCCGCCTTCTCCTGGTCCGGGGTGAACATCACACCGAAGGTGGAGAGCACCACGTCGAAGCTCGCATCGGGGAAGGGCAGGGCCTCGGCATCCGCCACCTGGAAGGTGATGGGCAGGCGGTCCGCCTGGGCGCGTTCCCGGGCGCGCTCCAGCAGGGCCGGGACGTAGTCGGTACAGGTGACCTCGGCGAAGCGGCGGGCGGCGGCGAGGCTGGCATTGCCGTTGCCCCCGGCGACGTCCAGCACGCGTTCCACGGACCGCAGGTTCACGTTTTCGCAGAGGCGTTCGCCCACGATCTGCAGGGTGGTGCCGATGACGGCGTAGTCCCCGGAGGACCAGGCGGCCATCTGGCGGGCCTTGGCCGCCGGCAGATCCGGTGCGGCGGTGGATGCGGAGGTGCTCATCGGCAGGGCCTTCCGAGTTCCGTGCTGAATACGTACCATATTGGACGTTCCGATTTCGATAGAATCCGCCGGGCTTCTTTCCGGCGCCAAGAGCATCGAAGGCGCAGACGCGCGGCGGCTTCCACGGCATAAGGCGGCCCCACGGTTCAGGAGATTGGTGCGGGCATGAAGGTTCTTCTGGTCGGCGGCGGCGGCCGCGAACATGCGTTGGCATGGCGGATCGCGGAGAGCCCGTTGCTGACGAAGCTGTGGTGCGCGCCGGGCAATCCGGGGATCGCGGCTCATGCCGAATGCGTGGCCATCGGGGCGGAGGACATTCCCGCCCTGGTCGGCTTCGCGCGGGAGAACGGGGTGGATCTGGTGGTGGCGGGGCCCGAGGCGCCGCTGACGCTGGGGCTGGCCGATGCCTGCGCCGAGGCGGGGATCGCCTGTTTCGGGCCAGGCAAGGCGGCGGCCATGCTGGAAGGCTCCAAGACCTTCACCAAGGAGGTGCTGGATGCCGCGGGCGCCCCGACAGCGGCCTGGAAGCGCTTCGATGATCCTGCCGCCGCCCGCGCCTATGTGCGGGAGCAGGGCGCGCCGATCGTGGTGAAGGCGGATGGGCTGGCCGCCGGCAAGGGCGTGGTGGTGGCCGCCACGCTGGAGGAGGCCGAGGCCGCCATCGCCGATATCATGGAAAGCCGCGTGCATGGCGCGGCCGGCGCCCGGGTGGTGATCGAGGAATGCATGATGGGGGAGGAGGCGTCCTTCTTCGCCCTCTGCGATGGCGAGCGGGCGCTTCCGCTGGCGGCGGCACAGGACCACAAGCGCGTCGGTGACGGCGATACCGGCCCGAACACGGGCGGCATGGGTGCCTATTCCCCGCCGCCGGCCTTCACCGATGCCATGCGGGATGAGGTGATGGCGCGGGTGGTCAATCCGGTGCTGGCCGAGATGGCGCGGCGCGGCTCGCCCTTCCGGGGCGTGCTCTTCGTCGGGCTGATGCTGACGGCGACGGGGCCGCGCGTGATCGAGTTCAACGTGCGCTTCGGCGATCCCGAGTGCCAGGCGCTGATGATGCGGCTGCGGAGCGACCTGCTGCCGGCGCTGCTGGCCTCGGCGCGCGGCGACCTGTCCGGCGTGGAGTTGGAATGGTCGGCCGATCCCTCTCTGGTCGTGGTGATGGCGGCGAGGGGTTATCCGGGCGCGGTGAAGAAGGGCGATCCGATCGGCGGGCTGGACAAGGCCGCCGCCATCCCCGGCGTGCGGGTGTTCCATGCGGGCACGGCGCGCGGGGCGGATGGGGCCGTGGTGGCCTCGGGCGGGCGCGTGCTGGGCATCGGGGCCATCGCGGGCAACCTGCGCGCGGCGCGCGAGGCCGCCTATGCCGCCGTGGATGCGCTGGATTGGCCTGGCGGCTTCTGCCGGCGCGACATCGCGCATCGGGCACTCTGAGGGGCCTCATGGAAGGAACCGCTTCCATCCGCTGCGGCGACGACCTGCGGGGCCGGATTCCGGGGGAGTATTTCTGCCTCGCGGATCCGGTCTGCCAGGGGCCAGCGGAAGGGGAGTTCCTGCCCGACTACATCTCCCGCCGCGCCATCTTTGTGGCGGGGCATTACGGGCACGACGTCGCGGCGGTGCGGGCGCGGCTGGATGCGGAATACGCGACCCTGCGGCAGCTTTCCGGGCATGAGCGCATCCTGCTCTGGTTCGAGCACGACCTATGGGACCAGGCGGTGCTGATCCGCCTGCTTTCCCTGCTGGCGGACATGCCTGTGCTGGCCGGGCGGCTCCACCTGATGCCCGCCGGTGGAAGCCGCGTCTTCGCCGATCTGCCCCAGGCGGAGCTGGAGGCGCTGGTGCCGGAGCCGCTGCCCTGGTCCGCCGTGGAGGCCGGGGCGGAGGTCTGGCAGGCCTTCGTTTCGCCCGATCCGACGGCGCTGGACCGGTTCTCCCGCCGCGCCCTGCCCTTCCCCCATCTGGCACGCGCCATGCGGCGGCACCTGCAGGACCTGCCCTGGGTGACGGATGGGCTGGGGCTGACCGAGCGGCTGCTGATGCAGGGCGTCGCCGATGGGGCGGCGGATGAAGGCGCGCTGTTCCGCCATCTGCGGAAGGCCGATCCGGTGTTCCATGTGACTGACCTGATCACGCGGGACCTGTTGAAGCGGCTTTCCACCGGAACCCGGCGACTGGTCTCGCGCGATGCGCCCCATGGGCTCACGCCACACGGTAAGGCCATCCTGGCAGGGGAAGCGCGTTACGTGCCGGCGCCGCGCTTCCAGGCGGGGGTCAGGGTCGGGCCGGGCGGGGGTTGGTGGTGGAACCCGCGGGCGGCGGGGGTGACGGATCTTCCGCCGGGGCGGGGGAGAGGCGGGTTGTTCGGGTGACAGCGACCCCGGAGACTCTGCCTCCGGCCCCTCGGCGGGGGAGCCCACTGGCTCCCTGGTGGGGTTCCAGGGGCAAAGCCCCGGCTTCACGCCGACCTGACCTCGGCCCAGGCTTGACCCTTGCCGCCGCAGTCCCGACTTTCCGGCCTAATCCCCTTCGCAGGGGCTCCATTCGGAATCGAGACGACATGAGCGAGAACACCAAAGCTGTCAGCGACGACAGCTTCAAGAAGGACGTGCTGGAGGCCTCCGGCCCCGTGCTCGTGGACTTCTGGGCCGAGTGGTGCGGTCCCTGCCGCATGGTCGGCCCGATCCTGGACGAGATCGGCCGCGACTATGCCGGCAAGCTGACCGTGGCCAAGGTCAATATCGACGAGAACCCGATGACGCCGAACGAGTATGCGGTGCGCGGCATTCCGACGATGATCCTGTTCAAGGATGGCAAGCCCGTTGAGACGAAGGTGGGCGCCATGCCGCGCAGCCAGCTTCGCGAATGGGTGGATCAGGCGCTGGCCGCCAGGGCCTGATCGCCTTGCGCGCCGCGCGTCTCCTTGCGCTGCTGCTGGGAATGGGGCTGGCCGCCTGCGCGGCCGGCTCCGTTTCGGCGCAGGATGTCGTGCGGAGCGAGCGCGCCAGCTTCCGGGTGCGGGATTTCGCCACGGGGCTGGAGCATCCCTGGGGCGCCGCCTTCCTGCCGGATGGGCGGTTGCTGGTGACGGAGCGGCCCGGGCGGCTGCGGATCATCGGGCGGGATGGGGGTGTCTCGGCTCCCCTCGCCGGCGTGCCCGAGGTGGTGGTGCAGAGACAGGCCGGGCTGCTGGACGTGGCCCTGGCCCCGGACTTTGAGCAGACGCGGCAGATCTATCTCTGCCAGGCCGCATCGGTGCCGGACGGCACGCTCACGCGGCTGGTGACGGCACGGCTTTCAGCCGATGCGACGCGCCTGGAAGGGCTGACGACGCTGCTGGACGCGACGCCGGCGCAATCCTCCGGGTGGAACCATTATGGCTGCCGGATCGCCTTCGGGCGGGACGGGAAGCTCTATCTCTCCACGGGCGACCGGTATTCGGACAAGATGCGGTCGCAGGAGCTGGATGATCTGGCCGGCAAGGTGCTGCGGTTGGAGCGCGACGGGCGGCCTGCGGAGGGAAATCCCTTCCTGGGGCGCGAGGGCGCGCGGGCGGAGATTTTTACCTACGGGCACCGGAACCCGCAGGGGCTCGCGGTGAATCCGGCCACGGGATCGCTGATCGAGATCGAGTTCGGGGCGCGTGGCGGTGATGAGGTGAACCTGCTGCGGCGCGGTGCGAATTACGGCTGGCCGCTCGTCTCCTATGGGCGGGACTACAATGGCAGCGCCATCGGCACGGGGCAGGCGAGCGCGCCGGGAATCGAGGAGCCGCTGCGGCACTGGACACCGGCGGTCAGCCCTTCGGGCGGGAATTTCTATACCGGCGCAGCCTTTCCTGGATGGCGCGGGAACCTGTTCCTGGCCGCCTTGAGTCCACCTGGCCTGGTGCGGCTCACCATGGATGGCGACCGGGTGGTGGGCGAGGAGCGCCTGTTGTGGGGCCAGACGCGGTTCCGGCATGTGCTGCCCGGCCCCGATGGGTTCCTGTACATCCTGACGGATGAGGCCCGTGGCCGCGTGCTCCGGCTGGAGCTCACGCCTTGAGCGAGGAAATGCGCCCGGAAGCCCGGTTTTCCGGCGGTGATGCCCTTCCGGGGGTGTTCGCCCTGTCCGCCCCTTTGCCGGGCGGCGGCATGGCTCCGCTGGCCGATTACCGCGGCCAGGTGCTGCTGATCGTGAACACGGCGAGCCAATGCGGCTTCACCCCGCAATATGCCGGGCTGGAGGCGCTGCAGCGGCGCTATGGTCCGCGCGGCTTTTCGGTACTGGCCTTTCCCTGCAACCAGTTCGGCCGGCAGGAGCCCGGCGATGCCGCCGAGATCGCGGCCTTCTGCACCACCCGGTACGACGTGACCTTTCCGGTCTTCGCTAAGGTGGAGGTGAACGGGGCGGGGGCGGACCCGGTGTTCCGCTATCTCAAGCATGAGGCACCGGGGGCGCTGGGGACCGAGGCGGTGAAGTGGAACTTCACCAAGTTCCTGGTGGATCGCGATGGGCGCGTGGTGAAGCGCTTCGCGCCCGCCACCAATCCGGAGAAGATCGCCGGGGAGATCGAACGGCTTCTCTGAGGAAAACTCTCCTCAGGTGAAGACGCTGCCGAGTTCCGCGCAGGCGGTTGTTCCGTTTTGGATCGAGCGGCGGGCGCGCCTGATCTCAGGCGACCTTGGTGCCGCCGGGGCGGGGGACGGAGATCACGAAAAGCCGGTGGTTCGCGATGTCGATATTGCGGCGCGCCTTCTCGTTCCAGACGCGATCGGCGGTCTGGACGTCGTGATAGGGGCCGTAGCTCTCCTCGGAGCCGGGCTCCAGGGTGCTGAAGGTCGCGTCGGTGAAGATGCCGCCCCAGATGAAGTGAAGCTGCGGATAGGTGTTATCGGGCATGGACCTCTGCTCGGCGGCTGATGCGGTGCAGCACATAGTCCCACGCGGGGGATTTCCCAAGCGTTGACCGGATGCAAATGCGGCAGGCCCGATGAGGCAAAGTGGCTGATTCCTGGGTCCCACCGCTTTATTGTTCTTGTTTTGTGCTTGCCTTCCGGGGGCCCGGAGCCATATCCAGGGGCCTGTCCGAAGGTGCCTCATGGAGCTGCGCGAGAAGCTTGAGATCCTCGCCGATGCTGCGAAATACGATGCATCCTGCGCCTCCTCGGGAACCGAGAAGCGGGACAGCCGCGACGGCGGGCTGGGCAGCACGGAGGGCATGGGAATCTGCCATGCCTATGCGCCGGATGGGCGCTGCATTTCGCTGCTGAAGGTGCTGCTGACGAATGCCTGTGTGTTCGACTGTGCCTATTGCATCAACCGGGCATCATCGAATGTGCGGCGCGCGCGGTTCTCGGTACGCGAGATCGTCGAACTGACGCTGAGCTTCTACCGGCGGAATTACATCGAGGGCCTGTTCCTGTCCTCCGGCATCATTCGTTCGCCGGACTACACGATGGAGCAGATCGTGCGCGTGGCGCGGGAGCTGCGCGAGACGCATGGCTTCAAGGGCTATATCCATCTCAAGACCATTCCCGATGCCGATCCGGAGTTGCTCGCGGAAGCGGGGCGGCATGCGGACCGGCTTTCCATCAATGTGGAGCTGCCGCAGGCACAAAGCCTGAAGGCGCTGGCGCCGGAGAAGGATCTGGGCGCCATCCGTGTCGCGATGGCGGGGCTGCGCACGCGCATCGATGTGGCGAAGGAGGCGCGGGACGAGGCGGCGGTGGTGAAGGTGGCGATGTCGGGCGGGCGCCGTGCCGCCGCGCCGCGCTTCGCTCCGGCGGGGCAGTCCACGCAGATGATCGTGGGGGCGGATGAGTCCACGGATGCGACGATCCTGGATACGAGCGCGAATCTCTATGGTTCGTACCGGCTGAAGCGCGTGTATTTCTCGGCCTATTCGCCGATCCCCGACGCATCTTCGCTTCTGCCGCCCACGGCGCCGCCGCTGGTGCGGGAGCACCGGCTCTACCAGGCGGACTGGCTGCTGCGCTTCTACGGCTTCACCGCGCCGGAGGTGATCGCGGGGGGCGAGGGCGGGATGCTGGACCTGGAGGTGGATCCGAAGCTCGCCTGGGCGCTGAAGCATCGCGCCATCTTCCCGGTGGATGTGAACCGCGCGGATCGCGAGATGCTGCTGCGCGTGCCGGGGCTGGGCGCGAAGACGGTGGAGAAGATTGTGGCCGCGCGGCGCGTGCGGGCCTTCCGCATGCAGGATCTGGCGCGGCTGCGCGTGAATCTGCGGAAGGTGGCGCCCTTCGTCATGGCGCTGGACCATCATCCGCGTGGCGGATTGCTGGATCGCGCCGATCTGCGCTCGCTGTTGCTGCCGAAGGAGGGGCTGGCGGAGCGCAATGCCATCATCCCCGCCGGCAAGGTGGCGCGGCCCGTCCAGTTACCGCTTTTCAGCCAGCCGCTCCTCTCACCGGGCGCTGGGTTGGCCTGATGCGGTGTCCTGGCCGGGGGCATGGCGGGCACGGGCCGGCTGGCCCATGCCCTCCCCTTGCGTCAGCGGCGGTATTGCCGCGCGTCCTGGCGGCCCTGCCAGTAGGCGCGGTCCTGCGACCGCTCCGACTGTTCGTAGAGATAGCCGGCACCGGCGCCGAGGGCCGCGCCGCCCAGCGCGCCCCAGCCGGCATCGCCGCTGAAGGAGCCGATGAGCGCGCCCAGCGCGGCGCCGCCGAGCGCGCCGGTGCCGACATTGCGCTCGGTTCGGGTCGCATTCTCGCAGGCGCCGAGGGAGAGCGCGGCGACGAGGGGAAGCGCGAGACGGGTCACACGAAGGGTCATGGTCTTCCTCATCTCAGCGGGCGTTACGGGAGGCGGGCTGTGCTGCCGTGCCGGGGCAGGCATAGGTGGCCTGGGCCCAGCGCAGCAATCCCTCGGGCGCGGGCGCATTGCCGTATTGCGGATTCTGCTTCGCCCAGTTCGCGAAGGCGATGGCCGCTTCCGCGACGCTGGGGGTGGGGTTCGGCAGGCAGTAGAGCTGAGCCCGGCGGCTGCCCGCCGGGTGCATCATGGTGTGATACTGGCCGAAGGCCGTCACATAGCCCTGGCAATAGGCGATGGCCTCCAGGCGCTGCACGCCTGCGGCGTCGGGCAGGCAGATCGCAGCCAGTTCCGCGGTGGTGGATACGGAAGTCGGTGTCGAAGGCGCTTGCGCGCGGGCGGCGGGCGCCGCGGCAAGAAACGCGGCGACGGGCACGGCCGCGAGGGCGGCGATCCGATAGGTGGTCCGCATGGCTTACTGATGTCTCCCCTCGGTGTCAGGGACGCGGGCAGGGCCTGCCTGCGACCCGGGCCCGTGGACAGGTTCGCAGTCCGCGATGGCCGCTGGGACGGAGACCGCCCTGGCCTGCGACGAGTGCAGGGGTAATGCCGCTGTGGCCAGAGCAAGAATCACGGTGCCGTGAGAAACCGACATGACGATGTGCATCGAGGGAGGCACGGCATGAGCCCTGTCTGCGTAACGCTTGATGCGCCCGATGATTTCGAAGGCTGGCGCGAGGCATCGCGCGCGCTGCTGATGGCGGGGGTGGCGCCCGCGGATGTGTCCTGGCTGGTGGAGGGCGATCAGGTGCCGCTGTTCGGTGGCGGATCGCCACCAGCTCCACCACCCGATGCGCCGCCGCCACGCGTGCCGCGCGATTTCCCCGATCTGGCGCGGCTGGCATCACGGCATCATGATCCGGAGCGGTTCGCGCTGCTGCATTCGCTGCTGCACCGGCTTCAATCGGAACGCGGGCTGCTGGATGACGCGGCCGATCCGGAAGTGGCGCGCGCCCAGGCCATGGCGCGCGCCGTGCGGCGAGACGCGCACAAGATGCATGCCTTCCTGCGCTTCCGTGAGGTGCGCGTGGAGGATGGCGCGTTCTCCGCGCCGCACGCTGCCTTACCGCAATCCCGCTTCGTCGCCTGGTATGAGCCGGAGCATCACATCCTGCGCGCCGAGGCCGGCTTCTTCGTCCGGCGTTTCGCCAGCCTGCACTGGTCGATCCTGACGCCGCGGATTTCCGCGCATTGGTATGGGGAGGAGCTGCGCTTCGGTCCTGGCGCGCGGCGTTCGGATGCGCCGGCCGAGGATGCGGCGGAGGTTCTGTGGCGTGCCTATTTCGCCTCCATCTTCAATCCGGCGCGGCTCAAGCCCGATGCGATGCGGGCGGAAATGCCGAAGAAGTACTGGCGCAACCTGCCCGAGACGCAGGACATCCCGCGGCTGATGGCCGAGGCGCCGAAGCGGGTGGCGGAAATGGTGGCCCGGGGCGCGACGCTGTCCGCCGGGCGCCGGCAAAGGCCGCTGCATCTGCCCGCGCATCTGCGTGGCGGCATGGGCGTTGAAACGGACATGCCTGCCGACCTGCCGACCGACCCTGGCGACTACGCCGAAGCCCAGGCTGCCCTGCGCCGCGACCTGCTCGCCCGCAACGACCTGCCGCCCTGGGTGGCCAATGCGACCCAGCCCGTGATGGGCGAGGGGCCGCAGCACCCGCTGCTGATGTTCATCGGCGAGCAGCCGGGCGATGAGGAGGACATCCAGGGCCGGCCCTTTGTCGGCCCCGCCGGGCGGCTGTGGAACAAGGCGTTGGAAGAGGCGGGCGTTCCGCGCGATGAGGCCTATGTCACCAATGCGGTGAAGCACTTCAAATTCACGCCCACCGGCAAGCGTCGCCTGCACCAGTCGCCGGATGCGGGCGACATCACCTTCTACCGCCCCTTCCTGCAGCGCGAGATCACACTGGTGCAGCCCAGGCTGATCGTGACGCTGGGGGCGACGGCGCTGCGGGCTGTCTCGGGCCGCGCCATGCCGGTGACGAAGCTGCGCGGGTCGCTGCTGCGCGATCCGGAGGGGCGACCCTTCTATCCGACCGTGCATCCCTCCTACC
The DNA here is from genome assembly GCF_025791835.1 of Roseomonas xinghualingensis. GTDB lineage: Bacteria > Pseudomonadota > Alphaproteobacteria > Acetobacterales > Acetobacteraceae > Roseomonas > Roseomonas xinghualingensis. Next base: position 11,513 of record NZ_JAOXLP010000001.1, on the reverse strand, counting down.
TGCTGCGGCTGCCCAATGCAGAGGCGAAGGCGCGGGAATACGACCGCTTCGTCGAGGATCTGGGGCAGGCGGCGGCCACGGCGCGGAAGCTGGCCGCCTGAGGGGCTGGCAGGCTACCGGTACAGGTAATCCGCTGGCAGCCCGAGGCGCAGGCTGGCCTGCACGGCGGGGCTGGCACGCAGCATGATCCGGTCCGATGCCCGGCCGATCAGCCGGATGGCGGGTTTTTCCCAGGGGCGCAAACCGTGGCGGGCGGTCAGTCTCAGCCGGTCCCGCACCCAGCCTGGCGTCATCTCCACGGCCGCGCGCAGGAGCAGGCGCTGCACGGGGCGAAGCGGCGCCGGTAAGGCGGGGGCGTCGCGCATGATGGCGAGGAATTCGAAGACGATGGGCGAGGGTTCCAACCTGTCCCGCATGGATTCCAGCATGGCCTGCCATTCCGCGTCCGAAGTCGGCGCGCCGACGGCGCCGTAGAGGCGGGAGGCGGGGACGCCTTCGGCGAAGGCGTGGTCGCGTTCTTCGGCGGAAAGGGGGCGGACATAGCGGCTATAGGCCTCGGTGAAGCCGAAGCTGGCGGTGGCCTGCACCCAGTCCAGCAGATCCTGGTCATTGGCGCGGTAGGCGGCGCCGGAAGGCGTGTTGCCCGTCACCTTGTCATGCATCCGCACCACCCCGGCGATCATCCGCTCCGCCACGCTGCGGGCGCCATAGACGGTGACCATGGCGGCAAGGCCGGTGCGTTGCAGCCGCCGCACCGGCTCTGCGCGGAAGGAGGAATGCTCCCAGACGCCGCTCCGCACGCGCGGTTCGGCCAGCTCGAGAATCACGGCCGCCACGCCGCCAATGAACAGCGATGCCGGATTCCGGAAGATCCTCCAGGAGATGGAATCCGCAGGGATCAGGGCCGGTTCGCCAGGGGGCTGGCTGAAATCGATGGCCGGGAGGCCCGGCGCTTCCAGCAGGGCCTGGGCGGTGGCGTCGATCCGCCTGTGCAGGGGGGCGGGAAGGATGAGTGCGGTCATGGGACGGTAGGATATGGGGTGGCCTCGTCCCACCTGACCGCTCTCGGGAAAATGTGACGGGCTCCGGGAGGCGAAGCCCCCCCGGGCCACAGACGGCTAGGCCGGCGTGATCTTCCCGATTTCCACCACCCGGCGCCAACGGTCGATCTCGCCCCGCTGGAACTCCGCGAACTGCTCCGGCGTGCTGCCCACCACCTCGAAGCCGAGCTCGTTCATGCGCCGCGCCACATCCGGCGTGCGGAGGGCGGTCACGGCCTGGGCATGGATGCGCTGCATCAGGGCGGGTGACATGCCGGCCGGGCCGCCCAGGGCCTGCCAGGAATAGACCACCAGGTCCTTCAGCCCGCCTTCCACGGCGGTGGGGACGTTGGGCAGCAGGGCATGGCGCGCTTCCGCCGTAATGAGGATCGGCTTCACGCGGTTGTCGGCGATGTGGGGAGCGATGGAGCCGAGATTCTGGAAGGAGAGCTGGACGTTGCCGGCGATGAGGTCCGTGGTGGCCGGGGCGCCGCCGGCATAGGGGACATGGGTGATGTCCGTGCCGGTGAGCTGCTTGAACATCTCCATCGTCAGGTGGTCGGAGGAGCCGACGCCGGAGGTGGAGTAGGAGGCGCGGTTGGCCTTCAGCCAGGCGATGAGGGAAGTCAGGTCATTAGCCGGGACCTGGGCGGGGTTCACCACCAGCACATTCGGCGTGCGGACGGTCTGGGTGATGCCGTGGAGCTGCTTCACCGGGTCGTAGCCGAGGTTCGGGCGCAGGGCGACATTGATGGCCCATGTGCTGATGGGCGCGTGCATCAGTGTGTGGCCGTCCGGGGCGCTGCGGATGACCATGCGGGCCCCGAGCTCCCCCGTTGCGCCCGGGCGGTTCTCGGCCACCACCGTCTTGCCGGTGGCCTGGGACATGGGGCCCGCGATGGCGCGGGCGACGATGTCAGAGGAGCTTCCGGGGGCGAAGGGGACGATGATGGTAACGTTGCGGGAGGGCCATTCCTCGGCCTGCTGCGCCCGCGCGGGGAGCGTGGAGAGAAGGGCGGGAGCAGGCAGCAGGCGCAGCAGGGCACGACGGTTCATGGGCCGTATTCCTCCGTTGTTCTTTGAGAACGGAGGCTAGCGCCAGCCTGTCCTTCCCGGCCAGGGGGAAAGGATCAGCCCAGGCCGAGCGCCATGAAGGCCCGTACCGCCGGCGGCCAGGCCTCCACGATATCGAAGCGCCAGTGCCAGGCGGCCGCGGCAATGCCGAGCAGCGCGACGACCGAGGCGGTCCAGGCAAGTGCCGTGGCGATGGGCGGGGTGGGCGGCACCGCGGGGTGCGCGCCCTGCCGTGGGGCAGGCGGGGAGGCGCGGCGAAGCGGCTCATCCGCCGTGAAAAGATCCGCCAGGGCATTCGAAGGATCGGGCTCGGCCGGAGCGGGGAGGGCGGGTTCCCGGAGGGGCATCGCGGGCGACACAGGCGTTGCCGGCGCGCTGGAAATGACAGGCGCGGCCGCTGCTTCGGGAGCCATGGGCGCAGCGGGAAGCATGGGCGCCACGGGGAGCGGGGCTTCCGGGTGCGGCCCAGGCGCCGCGGGCGTCTCGGCCGGTTGTCCTGCCGCTGGGGCCCAGGTGGTGCCGCAGCGGGCACAACGCACGGTGCGTCCCTCGCCCAGCCGGGCGGCGAGGGTGTCGGGCAGGTCGTATTCGGCGGTACATTCGGGGCAGGCTACGCGCATGGCTTTAGGATGATCGTCTTGACCGGGTTAAGGCAACGGCTCGCGCGAATGATGAGCCCCGAAGCCATATAGAAGAATGGCCGGTGAGGCTTCCCGGACCCACCGTCACCTCCAACCCTGGCCCTTGAGGCCTCGGCATGGCACATCGCGGCGATGGTGCGCTTCTCCCAGGTCGGGCTGCGCTACCCCGATCCCACCGGTCAGGGGGGTGAGCGGGAAACGTTGCGCGACCTTTCCTTCACCCTGCCTCAGGGGTCCTTCACCTGGCTGACCGGGCCATCGGGGGCAGGGAAAACCTCGCTGCTCCGGCTGATGATGCTCGCCCAGCGACCCACACGGGGCGAGGTGGAAGTGCTGGGGGTGCCGCTCTCCACCGCGCGGCGGGCGGACCTGCCGAAGCTGCGGCGGCGGATCGGGGCGGTGTTCCAGGAGTTCCGCCTGCTGCCCTACCTGACCGCCTTCGACAACGTGGCCTTGCCGCTGCGCCTGGCCGGGCGCGCGGAGGCCAGCCTGCGCCCGGATGTGGCCGAGATCCTGCGTTGGGTGGGGCTGGAGGGGCGCGAGGATGCCCTGCCGCAGCAGCTTTCGGGTGGCGAGCAGCAGCGCGTGGCCATCGCCCGTGCCGTGGTGACGCGCCCGGCCCTGCTGGTGGCGGACGAACCGACGGGCAATCTCGATCCGGTGCAGGCGCGGCGGCTTCTGGTGCTGCTGGCCGAGATGAACCGGCTGGGTGCCACGGTGGTGGTCGCCACCCATTCGCGGGAGCTGATCGCGCAGCATCCGGGGCATGTGATGCAGGTGGAGGCAGGGCGGATCGTGGCCCTGGACCCCTGGCCCTATGCCATGCCGGACCATCTGGTGGAGGGCTGGGAGGGCGAGCCCGATCCTGGCCAGATGGATCCGGGGGCTGCCCATCCTTCCCCTGCGGATCCGTCCCTGGCCTCTCCGTCTGAAGCCTGGACGCCCGAAGCCTGTTTGCCTGGGGCCGATCCCCTCGCCATTCCCTCCGCCAATCCATTGTCCGACAGTTTCGCGCCAGAGGGGATCGCCGAGGCGGAGCCGGAAGCCGGCTGGGTGGACGAGCCTCCGCATGAGGGGCAGGCCGCCTGGGCGCAGGGGCCGGACGGGGTGGAATATCCGGCGTCCGGCGGAACCGCTTCCCAGCCGCCCCGCCCGATGCGCCGGGCCGCGCAGAACATCTGGCCGAGCGTCCGGCCGGCCGGAGGCGACCATGGCTGAGCGGCGCCGGCGCGTGGCGCGTGACCCGCTGGGGTTGCGCCGGGCCCTTTCGGACCGGTTGCTGCCGGGGCTGGTGGCGGCAATGGCCTTGCTGGCGGCGCTGGCGCTGACCGGGGCGCGCGGGGCGGACCGGCTGGCGGATCGATGGCAGGCGGGCGCCGCCGCCGCGGTGACGGTGCAGGTGCCTGACCCCTCGCAGGAGCGGATGGAAAAGGCGCTTGAATTGCTGCGCGGCGATGCCGGCATTGCCAATGCCGCCGCGGTGAGCCCGGAGCGCGTGGCGGAGCTGCTGCGCCCCTGGCTGGGGGAGACGCCCCTGCACATCCTGCCCGGCGTGATCGAGTTGCGGCTGGCCGCCGCGCCCGAGAGCCTGCCGCGCCTCGCTGAGCGGCTGGCGGAGGCGGTGCCCGGCGCGGAACTGGAATCGCATGGGCTCTGGGTCGCGCGGCTTTCGGCCCTGGCGCGCTCGGTGCAAGGCGTGGCGCTGGCGGTTCTGGCGCTGGTGGTGGGCGTGGCGGTGGCGGTGGTGGCGGTGGCGACGCATGCTGGCCTGGCCGCGCGGCGGGAGGCGATCGACGTGCTGCATGACCTTGGCGCGACCGACCGCGTCATCGCTGGCCGCTTCGCCCGCCGGATTGCCCTTCTGGCGGGGCTCGGGGCGCTGGCTGGCACGGCGCTGGCGGTGCCGGCCCTGGCGGCCCTGGCCGGGATGGCCCTGCCGCTTTCAGGCAGCACGGATCCGGCCGGCGTGGTTGGCGGGGTGCCCTGGGTCACGATCGCCCTTTTGCCCCCGGCCGCCGCGTTGATCGGCTGGGGCACGGCCCAGGCCACCGTCCGGCGCTGGTTGCGCCGGCTTCCGTGACGCCCGGCATGTCCATCACCCGCCCCGCGCTTCGGCGCCTCCCGCTGCTCTCGGTCCTGATGGGGCTGGTGGTGCTGGCGATTTCGGGCGGCTTCCTCTGGTTCCTGCACCAGGCCGCCCATCCCGGCCCGCCGGGGCCCGAGGTACCGGGCATCGCCGTGCTGACGGGCGGGCCGGACCGGGTGGAGACGGGATTGCTGCTGCTCTCCGCGCGGCCGGGGGCGCGGCTGATCGTCTCCGGCGTCGGGCCGGCATCCAGCCTGGGGGAGGTGGCGCGGGAGGTGGGGATCGATCCGGCACCCCTGGCTGCGCGCGTCTCGATCGGACGGATCGCCACCAGCACACGTGGCAATGCGCGGGAGATCGCCGCATGGGTGCGGGAAACCGGCATCCAGGAAATCACCGTGGTGACGGCCAGCTTCCACATGCCCCGCGCGCTGCTGGAATTGCGGCGCAGCCTGCCGGGAGTGGCCCTGCACCCGCATCCGGTGGCGCCTTTCGTCGCGCGGCCCGTGGCGATGCTGAAGGAATACGCGAAACTGGTGGGGGCAGCATTGGGTCTTTCAGTCCTTACCGAGCAACCGAGGCAAATTCGCTCGTGAAAGCCATCCGTTCCGCGCTGTTCAACCTGCTGTTCTTCGGCGTCACGGCCCTGACAGTGCTGTTCGGCCTCCCGCTCCTCGCCTTCCCGCCGCGCGTCATGCACAGCTATCTGCGCGCCTGGGCCAGGACCGTGCTGTGGCTGCTGCGGGGGCTCTGCGGCATCAGGCTGCGGGTGACGGGGATCGAGAACCTGCCCGTCTCGGGCCCTGCGCTGATCGCGGCGCAGCACCAGTCGGCCTTCGACACGATCGTCTGGCACGCGCTGCTGCCCCGCCCGGCCTATGTGATGAAGGAAGAGCTGATGCGGATCCCGGGCTGGGGGGCGATGGCGCGGCATGTCCATTCCATCCCCGTGGACCGGGAAGGGGGCGGCGCCGCGCTGAAGCGGCTGGTCCGTGCCACCCGGGCCGCGGCCGATGCCGGGTACCAGGTCGTCATTTTCCCTGAGGGCACCCGCTCCGCCCCCGGCGAGGTCCAGCCCTGGCAGCCTGGCTTCGCCGCCATGGCCTCCGCCACCAGCCTGCCCGTGGTGCCGGTGGCGACGGATTCCGGCCGGTTCTGGGGCAAGCGTGCTTTCACCAAGCAGCCGGGCACGTTGACCGTGGCTGTCCTGCCGCCGATCCCCCCGGGCCTGCCCCGCCCCGAGTTGATGAAACGTGCGGAGGCTGCCGTGGCGGAGGCTTCCGCACGACTCACGGGGGGTGTGGACAAGTTGGTGGAATAGCGGGACGCGGAGCTTTCGATCCCGCCGGAAGACTCTTCGGCAAGACCTTGTGGAGTCTGGGATTCCAAAGGGTTTGATGAGGCTGTGGACAAAAAATTACTTATATAATTCAGTGACTTGTGGGGATTTTAACGGGAATCCCAGGAGTCCGTGGAACAAAGCGCGGACTCTGGGGCGCCTGAGAGCGAGTCAACTGCCCCTCCTGTGGATAAATTGAGGGAAAACTTGATCGGCCCCTCCCTGTCTCCCTCGGGCATCACCCAGAAGAGCCAGACCGCCGTGAATCCTTTTGATGTTGCGGCAGGAAAATGAGATCCGAAGGCCTCAGCCCGAGGGTTCCAGCAGCGCCGCGATGCGGTCCAACCCGGCATCCCGCAGACCGAGTTCCCGCAGATGCGAAACGGTGTTGAGCAGGTAGTCCCGGTTCGGGCCCATCACCCCATGCCCGCGCGCGATGGCCGCCGCCGCGGCATCTGGCGGGAGTGGGCCGCAATAGGCGCCGGCCCGCCGGTCGGCCACGAAGGTCACGGCCCTGCGGATGGCCCCGCTATCCAGCAGGCGCACCGGCAGAAGGCGGCGATGATAGACGTCGCCGGACATCTCCCGCTCCTCGAGATAGGCGAGGACCTCGGCGGCACGGGACGCGGCCACCCGGAAGACGATCCCCCGGCAGGAACCGCCGCGATCCAGGCCCAGCACGAGGCCCGGCACCTCCGGCGTGCCGCGATAGCGATGGGACCAGATGCAGAAGCGGCGATGGAAGCCCCGCAGCAGGGCCGGATGGGTGGCTTCGAAGGCGAAGCCCGGCTTCCAGATCAGGGAACCGTAGCCGAAGACGTAGAGGAACCCGTCCGTGTCCAGCAGCGGTGCGGGATCCAATGTGCCTGGATCCAGAATACCCGGATCTGGCGCAGGGGCTTCGCGCAGGCCGGGGGAGGGGGTGGCGGGGCTTCTGGGAATCATGGTGCGGCACAGCAACATAGGCTGTTCCTCGCCGCCCCACACCGGCGCTCTGGGCAAGGGAGGTGTGACAGGGTCATATGCCACGCCGTGAGCGAAACCGAACCTGCCCCTGCCTTGCCGCCCAAGCGGATCCGCCGGCCCAATCCCTGGTTCCGGCCGGGCCGGCTCCTGCCGATGGCGGGCGGGCTGATCGTGCTGCTCGCCATCGTTCAGATGCTCGTCTGGAACTGGATGGCGGGGCGCCTGCAGGCTGGCTACGACGCCTGGGCGACGCTGCGCCGGGAGCAGGGATGGCGGATCGAGCACGGGGTGCCCGTCCGTGGCGGCTGGCCTTTCACGGCGACGCTGCGGCTGCCGGAATTCCGCCTCTTGGGCGGGGGCGCCAGCCTGCCCGGCGGGCTGGAGTGGTCGGCGCGGGCCGTGACGCTGCGGGTGGCGCTGCACAGCCCGGGCGAGCTGCGGATCGCCGCTGGCGGCCCACAGCGCCTGCGCCTCGGTGCCGTGGAAGTACCCTTTGCCGCCGACCGGCTGACGGCGGTGCTGCCGCTCCAGGCCAATGTCATCCCACGCGGCGGTGAGTTCGAGGCAAGCCGCCTGCGCATCGGTACCGCCTCCGGTGGCCTCGAGATCCGCTCTGCCTATCTCACATTCGACAGCCGCATGACGGCCATCGAGGGCGAGCCGGCTGTCACCCTGCAGGGGGGGGCGCATGACGTAACCCTGCCCACCCCGACGCCGCTGGGGCGGCAGGTGGCGATGCTGCGCCTGGATGCAGCCCTGACTGGCCCGCTGCCGGGGGGCCGGAACCCCACCCACCGGGCCGCCATGTGGCGCGATGCCGGCGGCACGCTGGAACTGCGCCAGTTGGACCTGGAATTCGGCCCCGTGACCGCCCGGACGGCCGCAACCCTTGCGCTGGACGACCAGCTGCAGCCCATGGGCGCCGGGACGCTGCGGTTGACGGGAGCAGAGGCCCTGTTGGATGCGCTGGCTCAGGATGGGCTGATCACGCCGCGCAACGCCGGTCTGGCGCGGCGCGTGGTGGGGGTTCTGGCCCGCCCGCCCGCCGAAGGGGAACCGCCCCAGCTGGAGGTGCCGCTGACCCTGGAGGGGCGGAGCCTGGCGGTGGCGCGGATGCCGGTGGCGCGGATGCCGGTGCTGCTGTGGCCGGGACCGACGAAGGGGAGCGGGCCTGGGCCCTGAGGCGGGCAGCCTCAGGGGCTTTGCCCCTGGAACCCCACCGGGGAGCCAGCGGGCTCCCCGGACCCCGCGATCTGTTTTGGGTGCGCCTGAGGTCCACGACCTCAGGCGACTGGCATGGCAGCCCGCGTGGCCCAGGTGTTTTGCCTGCGGCGCTGCCTGATCCCGCTGTTTCCCGGAAAAACCTGACGCGGGGTCCGGGGTGGCCGCTGCCACCCCGGCGGAGGTCCGGAGGCAGAGCCTCCGGGGGCCATTCAGAACAGCCTCAATAGCCTGTCGATATAGTCCAGCTCCTGGGTCGGCCGTTCCCGCTCGGCATGGCGCCGCCGCAACTCCTCCTGCAGCCGGCGGGTGCGGAGGATCTCGGCCTCGTCTGGCACGCGGGTGTCGCCGCCTTCCTCGGAGGTGCCGGTGCCTTCGCGCAGGCGGCGGCCGAGGGGGTCGCGGCCCTCGCCCTGCTGCGCCATCTGGTCCTGGCCCTCGCCGCCCTGCTCGGAGCCGTCGGCCATGGCATCGCCCTGGCCTTCGCCTTCCTCACCCTCGCCGGGCTGCTGCTGCCCGGAGCGGCCGAACTGGCGCTGCATGCGCTGGGCCATCTGGCGTCCGCCCTCGGACAACTCGCGGATGGCGCGTTCCTGGTGCGGGCGGGGGTCGGCGCCGGAACCAAGGGCCTCGGCGCTCTCGCGCATCGCCTGGTCGGCGCGGCCGAGCGGGGCAGGGACTTCACCGGTCAGGTCGCCATGCTGCGCCATCAGCTCGCCCAGGGCGCGGCGTAGGGCGCGCTGGGTGCGGGCCTCGGCGGTGGGGTCCGTCTGCGGCTCGCCCGGGGAATCGGGCGCGCGGTTGCGGTTCCAGGGGTAGTTCTGGCGGCGCTCGCGCTCCTGGCGGTCGGTGTCGGCCTCGGCGCGGCGATGGGCGCTGTCGAGCAGGCGGGATTCGCGGCGGACCATGTCCTGGATCACGCCCATCTGCTGCTGCCCACGTTCGCGGCGCTGGCGGCGCTCCTCGCGCTGGTTCTCGGCCATGCGGCCGTTCTCCAGCTCCTCCAGCATGCGCTCCAGCTCGGCCAGCTCGCGCTCGGCGTCCTCGGGGCGGTCCTGCTGGTTCTGCTCGCGCATGCGCTCGGTGCGGCGCTGGGCCTCGCGCTGGTCCTGCGGGCGGGCGGCGCCCTGGGGCGGCGGGTTCTCGCCGTTCTCGCGCTGCAGGCGCTCGGCCAGGGCGTCGAGATGGCGGCGGACGGCCTCGCGCAGCTCCTGGATGCGGCGGTCGGTCTCCGTGCGGGCGGCATCGCGTTCGGCGTTGCGCTGGGCCTGATCCTGCTCCCGCTGGGCCTGTTCCTGCCGTGCCTGTTCCTGTTGGGCCTGGTCGTTCTCCCTGGTGCCAGGAGGCTGGTTGCGGTCAGCGTCGCGCCGGGCCTGTTCTTGCTGGCGCTGCTGTTCCGCTTCACGGCGCTGGGCCCCGGCGCGCTCGCGCTCCTGCTCCTGGCGCTCACGCAGGGCCTCGCGGAGGCGGTCGGTGGTCTCGTCCAGGGCGCGGGCGGTGCGGTCGGCGCGGCCTTCCTCCAGGGCCAGGGCGGTGTCCCACATGGTCTGCTGCACCTCGCCCACGGCTTCGGGGCGGGTATCGGTATCCAGGCGGGTGCGGGCGGAGCGGAGGGCGAGGGCGGTGGCGGTGTCGTTCTCGAAGGCGTCGGGGTTCTCCGCCAGGCGGTCCAGGCCCTCGATGGCGGGGCGGCGCTGGTCGGGGGTGAGGGAAAGGCCCTTGCGCAGCAGGATCAGGCCACGGGCCACCGGGTGGTTGAAGCCGCGCTCCGGCAGGGTGAGGGAAGCTTCCTCCGACCGGCCTACCTGGCCGGCGCCGTCACGGGCGAGGAGGGTGATGCGGACAGGCAGGCCGGCCCAGGGATGGGCGGAGAGGTTGGGCTGCGCGACGCCGCGTGGCGACCTGGCCTGACCGGGCGGGAGGGGGAGGTCCACGGTGAGGGGCGCGGCATCGGGGCGGGCGGCGAGGCGGATCTCGGCGCCGGCCGTGGCGACGCCCCAATCGTCCTCGGCACGCCAGGGGAGGCGGGTGGCGAGGCCGCGCGTGGCCTGGGCGGGTGGCTCTGAGAAGGCGATGCGCGGCGGGGCGTCCGCCTGCACCGCGATCGACCAGCTGGCGACATCGTGGCCGCCCTGGCGGATGGTCAGGCGGCCCGCGATGTCGAGCGGCACCTCGGCGCTGTGGCTGCTGGGGCCGAGCGGCTGGAAGGCGGCGAGGGGAGCGCCGTCCCGCAGGAGTTCGGGCGTGCCGGCACCGCCGGAAAGGGCGGCGCGCAGGCGGCTGCCGGCCGGAACGGTGACGTTGCCGCCGGCGGGATCGAGGAAGACCGGCGGGGCGCCCGTATAGGTGGGCGGCGTCACCCAGGCTTCGAGCCTGGTGGCGAGGCCGGGGGTTGCGGCGGAGCCTTCGGGCCAGAGGGCGCGGCGGAGGCGTTCAGGCGCTTCCGAGCCAGCCATGGTGAAGGCAGCGATGAGGGCGATGGCAAGGCCGGTGCGGAGGGCGCGCGGATCGCGCGCGGCAAGGCCGGGACGCGGCGTGCCGGCGCGGAGCTTGCGGATGCGGGCGGCTTCCCGGGCCTGATGGGCGCGCCAGAGGGCCTGGGCGGTGGCGTCGCCGCCCGCGGGCTTGTCCATCAGGGTGGCGAGTGGGCGGTGGGGAAGGCCCGAGGCGCGTTCGAGGCGGCGGTCGGCTTCCGGGTCGCCGGGCAGGGCGAAGCCGCGTGCGGCGCGGATCAGGGTGACGATCAGGCCTGAGATCAGCACCGCGAGCAGGGTGAGATGCCCCAGGGGCGGAAGGAGGAGGAAAACGCCGGAGAGGGCGAGGACGAGGAAGAGGCCGATCACCCCGAGCATGGGCCAGGCGCGGGGCCAGAGGGATTCCCAGAGAAGGGCGAGGCGGGCGCGGATGCGGAGGCGGCCGAGGCGGCGGAGCGCGGGGCTCGCCGCCTCGGCCGGGCGGGGCGGGGGGGGGGGGGCCCGGGGGGGGGGGGGGGGGGGGGGGGGGCCCCCCCCCCGGGGGGGCGGGGGGCGCCCCCCCCGGGGCTGTCAAGCGAGGATAAAGGGCGCCCCGCTTTCGGTGCAGACTGCCCTCACTTCTTCCACCAGTGTCTGCACGATGGGAATTCCATCCCACTGACGCTGTTCGGT